>JAIXYN010000080.1 GCA_027490195.1 Verrucomicrobiaceae bacterium
AAGACAGGCAAAGGCGGTCCGTAGATGGGTGTGGCGACAGCCCGCCCGTCCATCAGCGTGCTGCAACGCACCATGGCGTACGAACGTCCTGGGGGTCGGGCGGTTTGGCGGAGAGCGCTGTGGAGCACGATAAGCGCCCGACGCCAAACACGACCAACCTACGGGCCTGGGCACCGCGCTGTTCACCTGTTTGATTGCAGCCTCTGCTACGAAAGGATTACAGACCTGTTTTTAATGGCGTTTGGTATCAAATCCTCTCAGCCGAGTTTTTCAACAGGCTGTTAGAGCGAGCTCTTGAGGGCGGCGGAAGGGACGAAGCGTACGGTCTTGGAGGCTTTGATCTCGACTTCCACTTCAGGTTTGCGCGGATTGCGGCCCATGCGGGCGGCGCGATCTACTGGCTTGAAGGTGCCGAAGCCGATGAGCTGCACAGGGCCGTGTTTCACGCCTTTGGTGATGGCCTTGAGTACAGCGTCAAGGGCATCCGAAGCGGCGCGTTTGGAAGTGTCTCCACCAAGGATTTCCTGCACGGCGTCGATGAGTTGAGCTTTGTTCATGGGCGTGTGTGTGATTCGTTGTTGGATGGAAAGCGATACCGTTCCAGAATGAGTGCGGCGCGGAGCTTTTTTATGGCGCTTTCCTCTTCGTTTCACAAATATAAAATCTTTCTTCATAACATGGAGCCACTAAAGAAATTCTTTATTCCTGAATCGCTTCCCAGTCTAGCTGCCGGTGTATTTATAGCACGTGGAGCCATTGTGTTGGGTGCGGTGGAACTGAGGGAGCAATCGAGTGTTTGGTACGGTTCGGTGCTGCGAGGGGACATCAACCGTATTGTGGTAGGCGCTCAGAGCAATGTGCAGGACGGCAGCGTGCTGCATGTGAGCGATGACTGCGCCTGTGTGTTGGGAGAGCGCGTGACGGTGGGGCACCGCGCCGTGGTGCATGCATGCACGGTGGGCGATGAGGTGCTGGTGGGCATGGGGGCCATCATTTTGGACGGTGCCCAAATCGGTGCGCGCAGCATCATTGCCGCTGGAGCTTTGGTGACCAAAAACATGGTCATCCCAGAGGGCTCGCTGGTGATGGGTTCACCGGCACGAGTGGTGCGCGCGCTGTCTCTGGAGGAGCAGCAGGGGAATGCGAAGCTGGCGCTGAAGTATGTCGAGATTTCGCGGCGCTATCTTGCCATGGGACTTGGTGGAGGGGTGGTGGAGATCGCCGGTGGTGCTCCTTTTTAGGCACGCAAAAACCCACGGTGTGTGTTGCCATCGGGCTGCGTGCGGCTTTTAATCAGAATTCATGAATAAGGATGTCATCGAAGTGCAGGTGCGAGCGGTGCTGCCGCTGGAGGGCAGCTTTGCTGTCTTCCTGGGCAATGAAACCAAGGTCTTCGTGATCTACATTGACGAGTCCGTCGGCACGGCGATCTCCATGTTCATGCGGGGTGTTTCCAAGGAACGGCCGCTGACGCATGACTTGGTGGGGCATCTGCTGCTGGCGTTTGGCGCTAGGGTGGAGCGCGTGGTGATCAACAACATCAATGGCAGCGTGTTTCACGCGAGGCTCATCATTTCTGCGGAGAACGAACTGCAGACGACGCGCAAGGTGATCGAGCTGGATGCGCGCCCGAGCGACAGCATTGCGATGGCAGTGCAGCAGAGCGCGCCGATTTTTGTGGCCAAGTCTGTGTGGGATACGGTGGAGGATGTGAGCGGCACGCTGGCCCAGATCGAAAAGAAAGGGCTGGAGGCGCAGCAGGCTGCCGAAGCGGCTGGGGAGGATGACGAGGAGGATGACGACATCGAGGAGTTCAGCGATGAAGACATCAACTCCATTGCCGGCCTCGAACCGGGCAAGGGGGAGGATGAATATGACGACGGCTTCGGCGGTGATGACGATGACGAGGAAGGCGAGGAGTGGAAGAAGGCGGACGGCTGAAGGGGGGCGATGTGCTTGTCAGAGGTCTTGCCATGCAAGCCATGATGTCATATCTTCCTGCCATGAGCGCCAGAGATGCCATCATCACCGAGATCAAGCTCGCGCCGGAATCCTTGGTGCAAGAGGCTTATGATTTCATTTTGTTTCTCAAGAGCCGGAGAAGCCAGGAACAAAATGCTGCTGGGGCGCAAATCACATCGCAAGACAGACCTGATTTTTTGGCCCGCCAGCGGGCGGTGTTTGGTGATCGGGTGCTGGCAGACTCGCAGGGGATCATGGATGAACTGCGAGCGGAGCGTTTCTGATGCGGTATTTTGACACTGGCGTTTTGCTCAAGCTTTACCTGCCAGAACCTCGTGCAGCCGAGGCGGTGGCATACGTGAATGCCAGTGGCAATCGCCCGCCCATCACGCCCTTGCATGAACTGGAGATGCGCTCTGCTTTTCGTCAAAAAGCGGGACGCGGTGAGATCACCCTCATGGAGTGTGAAGCACTGATTGTGCAGATGGAGGCAGATCTTAGCGATGGGGTGTACGAAAGGGCGGCAGTCGTCTGGCCGGATATCTTTGCTGCGGTGGAGTCTCTTTCATCTGAGCATGGTGTAAGCACTCTCTGCAGGTCATTGGATATGCTGCATGTGGCATTGGCCCAGCAGCTTGGAGCCACAGAATTTTGTACGTTCGATCACCGCCAGTCACTCATGGCCTTGGCGGCGGGGCTTATGGTCCTAAAGTAGCTTGATGCTTTTTCAGCGTCTCGTTAAAGCGGCGCGGAGTTGCAGGGCTTCGCCGTAGCCGGGGGAGATGCTGAGGGAGCGATCCAGTGCGGCGATGGCTTCTGGGATGCGGTTTTGCTGGGCGAGAATGGTGGCGCGGGCATAGGGGATGCCGGGGTCGCGGGGATTGGCGAGTTCGCCGCGCTGCAGGGCATCGAGTGCTCCAGGGATGTCGCCTTGGCCGTTTTTGGCGAGGCCGAGATTGTACCAGGCGCGGGACAAGCCGGGATCAAGGCGAGTGGCTTCTTGGAGGGCTTGAATCACGGCGGGCATGTCGCCGGTTTCGCTGAGAGCGAGGCCGAGTTCGTAATGATAGTCGGCGTGATTGGGCGCGAGTTTGATGGTGTCGCGGAGCTTGGCGATGGCGAGCTGGGTTTGACCGGTGGTGCTATACATCATGGCCAGATCGTGATGGAAAGGTGGTGAGTTGGGATCCCACCGGATGGCGGTTTCCATGTGCTGGGTGGCGGCGGAAAGGTTGCGCCGGGCAAACTCGAACTGGGCGAGCTGCATCTGGCCGCTGGGCTGGTCGGCATTCCAGTTGAGCATGTGCTGTAGGTCCTTGCCGGCGGCGGAGTCGAGATGCAGGCTTTCGCGTAGAGTCCAGGCGGCGGAGACGCGCACGCTGCGTGCCGGGTCATTGAGCAGGGGCTCGATGGCGGAGCGGACAGAGCCGCTTTGCAACACGGGTTCCAGCGTGCGGATGGCGCTTTCACGCACGAGCGGATGGGCGTGCTGCAATTGGGCGGTGACGGCGGTTTGCACGGCAGGCTGGTCAATCCAGCGGTCGAGCAGCAGGGTGGCGCTGGCTTTCCAGTGGGGGATTTCATCGCTGCTGAGGAGATCGACGAGGCCGAAGCGGGCGGTCTCATCTCCCTGGCGGGCTTGAGCGATGAGTGTGGCGCGGGTGCGCGTTTTGCGGTCCATTTTGGGGCCCCACCATTTCTGGGTGGCTTCGAGCGCCCAGTCGGTGGTTTTGTCAGTGTGGCATTTGTTGCAGGCGTTGGGCACGTTGAACTGTTTGGTCAGCAGTGGATCGGGAATGGTGAAACCGTGGTCGTGGCGCGGGTGGCGCTGCATGTAAACGGTCTGGGGCATGTGGCAGTTCACGCATTGATTTCCGGTGCTGGCGGTCTGATGAAAGCTGTGAGCCTCCGGCATGATGGGCGGTGCATTGGGAAAGCCGCCGGGTGTGTGGCAGCGCATGCAGAGCTGGTTGCCGGGCAGGACGGTCTTCATGCTGTGCATGTCATGGCAGTCCATGCAGCGGACGCCGGCGTTGTGCATGCGGCTGCTGAGGAAGCTGCTGAACTCGTAGTCCTCGCCGTGGATCTGGCCGTCGGGGTAGAAGGTGTCGGATTGATCGGTGATGGTGAGGCGGTAGTGGTCCCAGAAGGATTCGCCGGGGACGAAATCGCCGGTGACTTCGCCGCGCAGGGCGTGGCATCCGGCGCAGTTTTCGATGTGCTGGTCGCGGGTGAATTTGGTGAGGGTGGGATCGCCTTTGGCACCGGGGTGGGCGTGCTGCCAGGTGTTGTGCGGCTTCATGGGGCCGTGGCAGGATTCGCAGCTCACGGACATTTCGGCCATGGTGGTGCGGTAGGCATCGGTCTTGGCGTCGTAGTTTTTGCGCAGGCGGGTGTTGTGGCAGGTGGCGCACATCTGATTCCACACCATGCCACGACCGGTCCAGTGACCCCATTCGCCGGGCTTGCGGTCTTCATTGCCATAGACATTGAACCACTCGTTTTTTTTCGGATCGAGACAGGCTTCCATGGCCTGCAGGCGCCCCTTGCCGCCATCGATGAGGAACTGGCGCAGCGGGTCATGGCCGATGACGCGCTCGACTCGATAGGGGGTGATTTTGTTGTCGAAGCCGAGGGCGGTCAGTTCGTAGTCGCTGCCGTTTTTGCGTGTTTCGGTTGTCTGTGTCCCATGGGTAAAGGTGCGGGGTGGGACGAAGGCCGGGTCGTCGAGCTTGGGGTCCGGTTTGCGTTCCGCGAGGCCGTGATGGGAGTGCTGCCATTTGGCGAACTGATCGGCGTGGCATTCGCGGCAGCTCTGGGAGCCGGCGTATTGGGCGAAGGCCGTTTTTTCGTCCGGCATGACGTAGGGAGCGGCCTTCGCGAGGGAGACGACCACGGGGGTGGACAATGGCGTGTACTTTTTCTGCGGCCACAATGCCCAAGCGACCAGAAGCGCCACGGCTGCGGCAATGCCACCGAGGAACATCCCGGCCTTCCACGATGATTCGGGAGGTGGCGGGGCAGGCGGGGTCTTTTTCTTCATGCGTGCGCCAGACTAGGCGGACGCGACAAGGGCGCAAGACGCGGTAAAGAATCAGAAATCGAGGTAGATCTCAGCGCGGCGGTTGTGGCTGCGGCCTTCGGGGTCGTCGGTGCCGTCGGATTTTTTGTTGGGGCTGAGGGGCTGGGCTTTGCCGAGGCCGGTGGTTTCGACCTGTGCGGCTGGAACGCCGAGGATGGCGAGCTGCTTTTTCACCGCCTCTGCACGCCCATGAGAAAGGCGGATGTTGTAGCCATCCTCGCCTTTTTCATCGGTGTGGCCGGCGATGCGCAGCTTCTTGGAAGAGTCGGCCTTCATCAGGGCGGAGATGACTTCGAGCTGCTTGAGGGCACGGGGATGGAGTTCAGCGCGGTCGTATTCAAAGTAGAGGGCGAGCGATTCGCCGCCTTTGGGGTTCTTCACGATGGGCGTGTAGGGTACGCCGAGCTTGGAGGCGCTTTTGGCAAAGGAGCCGAGGATGTCGGAGAGATTGAGCCCGACGATTTTCCAGGGCTGGGCGATGTCTGCGCGCTTGAGTTCGACACCGAATTCGGTGTTCTGCTGGAGCGACTCCGACTGCACCTGGGCAATGACCCAGGAGACTTCAGGGTTGGCGATCGTTACGATGAGCGGCTTGGCTGGATTCAAGGAATACTGACCTTCTTCAAAGACGATGCAGAGGCCGAGGAGGCGCTCGACCGGCACTTTTTTGTCATCGACGAAAGAGCGTGCGGCGTTGAAGTCGTGCTTCAGGAGATGGCGGACAAAATCACTGGCAAAGGCAAGCGCGTCGGTGCCGTCTTCAACTGTGAAAAGCGGTTTCATGGCGGCGGCTGCAGCAGCGACCGGGGGCGGTGGTGTTGTGCCAGGTTTAACGGTTGATGGAACTGGAGGAGGAGTGGCCGGCATGGAGGCGATGGCGCTGCTCATAGCCTTTGGCAGGGTGGCTTTGGCGACTTTCCAGCCCATTTTCTCGTCACGCTCAAGATCCAACTGAATACGCACGGTTTCCTGCGAGCCGGGCATGACAAAGGGAAGGGTGATGCGGGTGCGGTTCTCGACAAGGCCGAGCAGTTCCACCTGATCCTCCGCCGCAGGCTTGTAGCCCATGGCGGCGAGCTTTTCAAAGAGCTTGGCGGCACTGTCTGACTGATCTGCATCTGAGGCGGCTGCGAGCTTGCCTGCGGTGGCAAAATCTCCCGTGGTGAGGCTGCGCACCAACTGCCTGCCCAAATCAAGCGGGCGGGCAAAGGCAAAAGCGGGGGGGGCAGGTTTTGGGGGCTCCGGTGGCTTTGCCATGGGAGGCGGCGTGGCAGGAGGTGCAGGCTTGGCGATTTCAGCGGCCGCCTTAGCTGTCGCAGCAGGGGTGCTGGCCTCTTCGGCGACGGCGTCCTTTTGAGCCTGAATTTTCTTTTTGGTGAAGAGGAAGAAAATGGCGGTGCTAAGCACGAGTGCTGCAACGACGATGAGAACAGGCACGAGACTGCCGCCGTAAACGGATCGGGGAGGTGTGGAGCGGGGCGGGATTTGCATGGCCGGGAGTAAGATGTCCTATAATAGCAGCAAAGATGCCACCACGGATAGCAGTAAAGATGCCACCACGGGAGGCGATGAATCAAGGGCTATTATGCTCCGCTTCTTGCTCAGCGTCTATCGTCAGTGCCGTCCGTGGTCTGACCGGAACGCATCTTGGCTTTCAGGCGCGCCCAGAAATCATCATCCTGTTTCGGGTCTCCCTGGCCCGTGACCGAGCCGCCTTTAAAGGATGGGACATCCACCGTGGCTGAGCGAACTCCATCACTGCTGGTGTCTGCCAGTGCCCGGCCATAGGGTGCGAAATTGTTCACCGGTACGGCGTATTTCTGCATGCTCGAAGTCAGGACGCGACGGGCATTGATGAAGGCAGTCGGGCTGTAGTAGTTGGAGGAATCCCGAGCGAACGAGGAGCGGTTCATGCCGATGTGCAGATTTTTGCGTACTTCAAAATGCAGATGGACGGGATACATGCCGTTGTTGCCACCCATGGTGCCGACGAGCTGGCCTTTTTCCACAAGCTCGTGCAGCTTCACTTTGCGCTCATGCAGGTGGCCGTAGAGAGAGTCCACCATGGCTACTTTGCCATCGGCTTCGCGAAAAATATGGCGAACCAAGATGCAGTTGCCCCAGCCGACACCGATGTTTTGGGAGAAAATCACCACGCCACGGCCCATGGAGTAAATAGGCACCCCAAGATCGGAGTCCCCGCCGCCTCGGCCATTCCAGTCTTCGCCCAGATGGCCGTTGGGCCAGTAGCCACGTGCTTTGTAAAAGCCGTCGGCGTCCGGCTTGCCCACGGGGAAATCAAAGCCATCCGCCAGGCGCACGCGAATCGACGAGCCGGACTGGGCGGCGGCAGGAATGGCCAGGAAGAAGGCTGCGCAGGCACACAGCGCCACCTGCCACCACGAAAAATGGCGGCTAGACAACGCGATGGGTGAATGGGAGGCACTGGCTGGCATGCCGAAGGGAGGGGATGGTAGTCGAAATCGTTGCAAAGGCCAACCTGAAAACCATTGCGATGGAAGAGAATGGCGGCTTGCTGCGAATTATCAGGCTCAATGCATTCAGTGAAGTTGCAAACTGCGCCGCCCGCCTGATTGTTCCAAGTCCTCTACCAACCTCATCTCCATGCCCGACTGGCTCGCGATCATTTTCCTCGGCATCATTGAAGGTGTCACCGAATTCCTGCCCATCTCCTCCACCGGGCATCTGCTCATTCCGCAAAACCTGCACTGGCTGCCGCAGAAAAGCGACTTGTTCAATGTGGTGATCCAGAGCGGTGCGGTGCTCGCGGTGCTGGCGGTGTTCACCGACCGGCTGAAACACCTGGCCACCACGCTGGGGGATGCCAGCACACGGGATTATCTGGCGAAGCTGTTTGTGGCGTTCTTTATTACCGCCGTGGGTGGTTTGATCATCAAGAAGTTCGGCATCAAGCTGCCGGAAACCATTCCTCCTGTGGCGTGGGCCACGTTGATCGGCGGGTTCATCATCCTGGTTTTGGAGTTTTTGCACAAGGACAAGAAGGGCACGGCAGACATCACCTGGGTGGTCGTGGTGGCCGTTGCGCTGGCGCAGTTGCTGGCGGCGGTGTTTCCCGGGACCTCGCGCTCGGGGGCCAGCATTCTGATGGCGCTGGCTTTTGGCGTGTCACGTCCTGCCGCCACGGAGTTTTCCTTTCTACTCGGCATTCCCACGCTGATGGCGGCCGGAGCGTTCAAAATCCTCTCTGCGATCAAGGACGGTGAGGCTGGGAATGAAGACTGGGGCATGGTTGCCCTCGGTACTGTGGTTTCCGCCATCTTCGCGTTCATCGTAGTGAAGTGGCTCATTCGTTTTGTGCAGGGGCACACATTCAACGGTTTTGCGTGGTATCGCATCGCTCTGGGCAGTGCGCTGCTGATCTGGGTGTATAATGGGGGAGGAAACTGATCATGTTCGCGCTCGCCCGGGGCTGGTTTCGCCGTTCGGTGTTCAAAACCATCCGCTTCCTCAAACATCCGCGCAAACTGCGGCAAAGCCCCGCCCGGCGGTGGTTTGCACGGCATTTCCTGGACAAGCGAGTGTGGAAGCCCACGCAGCACACGCTCTCCGGCGGCATGGCGGTGGGGATGTTCATCACCCTGCAGCTGCTGCCCATCCAGACGCCGACGGCCATTATCCTGGCCGCCATTTTTCGGGTGAACATTCCTATTGCCATCGCTCTGTGCTGGGTGAGCAATCCGGTCACGGTCCCCTTCATGGCCTGGCTGGAGTACGCCATCGGCAAATGGGTGCTGGCCCTCTACACCACGGTGCCCACCTCGCCTTTTCCCAAGCATCTGCCTGAGTCCATTGTGGAGGCTTGGATCGTGCTCAAGGAGCATGCGCCGGTGATGCTGGTTGGAGGCATCCTTCTAGGGGCGGTGGTGTCTCTCATCAGTTACATCGCCACCTGGGGCTGCTGGGAAATTGGTTCTCGCATGGAGATGGCAAAGAAATTGCGTGGGGTGAAAGCGGCCGCTGTTTGATGCTTCCGTGGGCGAATGAATCTGTTTTGAGTGTCGTCAGGCACGAAAAACCTTGTTCCTGCGCATGCTTTGCGTTCTGATCCGGCCATACACATTTAAAAAATGACCGAAGCTGAACGCAGGATCATCGCCGCCCAGGGCTACGTGGAGCTGGGTCTCTTTGATGAGGCCCGGGTGGAATTGTCCCCACTGCCGACGGAAATGCACAGCCGGGGGGATGTCATCGAGATCACGCTGCTCTGCCTCATGGGCGGACACCGGTGGGCCGAGGCGCTGGCACTGGCCCTCAGGCTCTGCTCCCAGGAGCCGATGGAACCCGGTGGGTTCATTCATGCCGCCTTCTGCCTGCACGAGCTGGGGCGTACCGCTGAGGCGGTGGATGTTCTTTCGCGAGGCCCCGCCACCCTGCGCGCCAAGCCGGTCTATTATTACAACATGGGCTGCTACCACGCCTGCCTCGGTCACATTGAAAAATCACTCACCTATCTGAAGCGGGCTTTTGAGATGGATGGCGAACTGCGCCTGCATGCCAGAAAAGACCGCGATCTCGACTGTTTGAGGGCACAACTGGAGTCCCACCACGCATGAACTCCCCCGGCAGTCCCGCAAATCTTCAGGCAGTGCGTGCCTGGTTCGAGGAGAGCTTCCGCACCCGCTGGGAGATGGGTGCTTCGGTTTCCATCTGGCAGCATGGGCAGGAGGTGCTGAACCTCGCGCATGGTCATCGTGACCGGGCGCACACCCGTGAGTGGGATCGCGACACGCTTGTCCCTGTGTGGTCCGCCACCAAAGGGCCTGCCGCCGTGTGCTGCCTGCTGGCGCTGGAAGAGGCGGGAATCCCGCTGGAATGCCCTGTGGCGGAAGTTTGGCCCGAGTTTGTCGGTGGTGGAAAGTCGAACATCGCCTTCATTCATCTGCTCTCGCATACCGCTGGCTTGTGCGCGCTGGACGAACGTACGCCGATCTACAATTATGATGCGGTCATCGGGGCGCTGGAACATCAGCGGCCCTTGTGGGAGCCTGGCACGCGCCAAGGCTACCATGCACGCACCTTTGGTTTCCTGTTGGATGAGATCGTGCGGCGGCTCACGGAGGCGGAATCGCTGGGTGAGTACTATCGGGAGGTTTTTGGCAGCCCGATGGGGCTTGATTTCTGGATCGGGCTGCCCAGCGCGCAGTGGGACCGCGTCTCGCCGGTTTATCCAGGGAAGATCAGCATTGCCAACAGTGACCAGCCCTTCATCAAAGCCTTTAACACCAGCGGCACGCTCACTCAGCGCACCTTCACCTCGCCTTTTGGCCTGAATGCTGTCAGCGATTTCAACCAGAGCGAAATGTGGTCACGCGGCTACGCGAGCATGGGCGGCGTGGGCAGTGCGCAGGGGTTGGCCAAATTTTACTCGATGCTGGCTCAGGGCGGGGTTTGGAACGGTGTGCAGATGGTGCCCGAAACAGTGGTGCGCCGGTTTGAGCAGACGCTGACGCAGGAGAATGATGCTGTACTGCTCACCCCCATCGCGTTCTCCACCGGCATGATGCAGGATGCCATGAACGAGGACCCTGAGTCTGACGGCGGCAAATTGCGACAGCTTTATGGTCCCAGCCGTCTCGCGTTTGGCCACCCCGGAGCGGGGGGCAGTCTGGCGTTTGCCGATCCTGAAAACGGCATCAGCTTTGCCTATACGATGAACCAGATGGAAATCGGGGCTCTGCCAGGGGAGCGAGTTGTCGGGCTGGTGCGGGCGCTGTATGGCGGGTGATCATTCGGAGACGTCGTGTCTCAAAGACCCAACGTAAAACGGATGTTGGTCCCCCGGAAATTATGAATGAGTCCTCACCAAAAGAGCAGTGTGAAGCCTTAATGCGAGAGGTCTTGCCGCTTGCGAAACGAATGTTGACCGAGGACGGAGAGTTTTACCCTTATGGGGGCGTGATTAATGAAAACGGCAGCATCACGCATGTGTCGGCCAAGGAAGAGGAAACGGATCATCCCAAGTCTAGCGCACTGATTGACATCTTGAACACAAGTTTTCGGGAAGCCGCCGCCGCTCAGTGTATAAAAGCTTCAGCGGTTGTATTTGATGTTTCAATCAAACCTCCTGGAGGCACAGAAAAGGTTGATGCTATCCAGGTTAATCTAGACCATCGGAATGATTACTCAGTGGAGGTGCTATTCCCTTATTCGCTCAGCCATGGAAAGCTACTTTTTGGGCCACCATTCGCACAACAGGGGGATAACCGGATCTTCAATGAGGACCGGAATCAGTGTGCAAAAAATTGACAGAGTGATCTCGCGTTGAGGCGCACCGTGTCTGGGCAAAGTGGGTATTCAAGCCACCCACCGCGTTGCGGCGGAGCCAGATAAAACCGCCAGTGAGAACGTCAGAAACCCTCCTCTTGGCTGATGCAGCCGGTACAGATGGCGATGAATGAGGGGCCTTGCAGGGCAATGTTGAACCTGCGCAGAAGAGCCTTACACAGGTGCGGGCGCTTTACGGCGGCTGATCATTCCGAGACATCGTGTTTTCCTTCCTGGATCACGATGTCCTTCATGCCGCTGCCGGTGATTTTGTTGGCCTTCACGATCTGGGCTTCCCCGGACAGGATGATGCCGTTTTTGCCGGAAGAGTTGATTTCATTTTGAGCGACGGTGTTGCCCTTGGTGCCGGTGGCGATCTGTACGGCGTTGCCCTGCGTGCGGACAAAGACGTTTTGCACGATTAGATTTCCCTCGTTCAGACCTGGCTGTTTGCACCAGCGCCAGAGATTGATGCCGGTGGAGCATTCGCGGAATTCATTGCCGGCGACGAGGCAGTCGTTGGCGTCATTCAATTCGACTCCGATGTGGCAGCGGGCGATGTGGTTGTGCGTGGCGATGGATTTCGTGGTGAAGTGATCGAAGTCGATTGCTTCGTCGGCGGTGTCACGAATGGTGCAGTCGTCGATCTCGGCACCTTCCACTGAGTACAAGGCGATGCCGCGTCCGTGGCAGTTCTGGATGAAGCAACGTGAGATGCGGAGCTTTTTGACCTGCGGTCCTGTGGGTCCCTTTTCGTAGCTGTAGGCTCCTGACGCGAATATGGCGCAGAGCTGGGCATGACCGCGAATGTGTGGATCACTTTCGACGCGGCCGCCGTCCAGGGTGAGTTTTTCGATGAGGATTTCTTCGCTGGCCCCGCGAATCTCGATGAGGTTGGGTGCGTCCTCGTGGCGGATCATGGTGCCGTCGGGAATGGGGAATTTGAGTGCTGATTCGAGCTGGATGGTGTCCTTCTCGACCGCTTTCACGATGGCGAGATGGTAGGGCTTCGGCTTCTTGGTGAAGCTGTCCAGCTCGCCATCGGCCTCGATCTTCAAACGCATGCCCTGCTTGAAGCCGCGCTGGGATTTCACAGGGATGGTTGTTGCGCCCGCAGCGGTGGTGCCTGCAGCCAGGGCGCAGGCCACGGGTGGAAGTTTCAGCACGGTGTCCTCGGCATCGAGACCGACGATGCGGAGTTTCTTGGCGTCTTTCACCCTGAGGCCGCGCTCGATGAGATGCACGCCGGGTGGAATGACCACTTCACCACCGCCGGCTTTGATGGCATCATCAATGAAACGCTGAATCTCCGCCTCCGTGAGCGCACGGGCAGGCGAAACGGTGGCGAGCAGCAGGAGGATGAGTAACGATGAAAAATGCATGGCGAAAAAAAGATGATTCCAGCATGCATACATAAGGCGTTCCTGGCCAGATATACTCAGCGTCATGTGATTTTGTGAATTCTTCGTGATGGCGCATACGGTGTACGCTGCTGACACAATTCAGTATGTCTTGCCTCGATGCGTGAGACGGTTCACGCAAAAAGAGCCAAGCCGCCGGCGTAGTGATGCTACGATGAGTACCTGTGCACTCCCCAAATTCTGCGCGCTCGTGATACTGTTTCAGCTGCACGCCCTCGCAGCGGCAGACATCAGCGCTTTCCGCACAGGCGAGGAGATCATTGTGCGGATCGAGCGGCTGGAGATGCTGCAGCAATCTCATTCAGAACTGACAGGGCATCTTCTGCTCAGGCAGAGCGGAAAAGAGACGCCGCTGGTGGTGGATCTGTCTGATCCCGCCGTGCATGGCGCGCTGGTGATTGATGTGGCGAAGTTCGGTGTGTGTGATGGGGTCACCGTGACGGTCAAAGGTGGTGAAGGGACGAATCTCGCCGTGCAGACGATTACGCCGATCCCTGAGCGCATTGTGCGGCCAATGACGACGGGTTTGTCGGTGACGCCGGGTTTCATCGAACCGGGTACGGCGGTGCGCGATGGCTTGCAGCCGCCGAAGATCGCGCTGCCGGATTTGAAGCAACTGCGGGCGATCAAGCTCGCGGCTCCGAGTCGCGTTATGTCGAGAAAGGAGATCAGTTTTCCGGTGATCACCGATGTGGACTACCCACTGATCGGCGGTGTCGTCATTGGGCGACAGACGGCGGCACCGACGGATACTCAACGGGCGAGTCTGTACTTTTGCGCGAAGAAGGCGATCTATGACGGCGCGCAGCTCGCGCGCTGGCAGAAGTTCCTCATCGAAGTGCCGGTGCAGGAGTCATGGGGAGACAGCCAAGGTGATGCGACGCTCGCACTGAGGCCGGAAGATTTTGAGGTTCATCTCACCAATGAAAAATCTCCCTCGGGCCGAAACATGCTCAACGACAAGGAGGGGGACCTTGGGCAGTTGGGCGAGCTCGATACGGATGACCAGGGGCGCATCTACTGGCGCATCGATGGCGGCGGCGGCGCGTATGTCGTGCGCTTTAATCCGCACACGAAGAAGTTTGAGCAACCGCCGATTCGACCAGACTTTCAGAATTTCGTGCCAGAGAACCTTGGCTTGTTGAACGACGGACTGTGCAAGGTGACCTGCATGCGCGGGCGCGTTTATTTCACGATGTGCAGTGACACGCTCATCAGCGGTGATCCGGGCAGCGCGCATCGACGGCGGCTCGGTGGTGTGTTCTCGATCTCGCAGGACTGGAGCAATGCAGCGAGCTTCGAGGCGGACATCCGGCTCCACGTTGGCAGTTGGGAGACGGCGCAACCCACCTTCTACAAGACGCCACCGAAGGCCGATGTGGTGGCGCGCAAAATCGGCACTGTAAGCGTGACCGAGGCGGGTTTGTTCATCACCAAAGCCGAGGCGAAGTACGAAGGTGGGCCGTGGCGGCTCGATTTGGATGAGAAGGGCAACACCAAGTTCTTCGGCGTGGTCGATTCCATCGAGAGCACGGAAGCTGCTGATGGCACGAGGCTTGCGCCGACGAAGCTCAAGATGGTCCAAGGCATGCCGCAGGGCCGCGAATTGAATGTCGGACCCGGCGCAGGGCGCAGCTTGGTGGATTTCAGCGCGGGTGAGATCACGATGCCGCGTGCGTCGGTGCGTTTGCTTACGCAGGGGCTCGAAGGCATCACGCTGATCAAGCTCAGCAAGCACGTTTCGACGTATGCAGGCGCGCCGCAGGGTAAGCTCACGTTGCGGTATGATTTGATCGGCAAATTGCGCGCGCATCCTGAGGCGAAAGGGCCGCTCGCGGATTCATTGACCAGCGGATCGAGCATGGGGCCGGCCTTCCTGATCTCACCGATCCCTCGCGAACCGAATCGCGCCATCGCTGTGTGCGAGTATGCAGGCTACCCTCTCGCGGTGCTCGACTTTGCGCATCTGCAGGATCGTCGGACGGTGACGAAGAGTGCGCTGCCGAAAACTGCGCCTGCGCGGGTCGGACTTGGCCCCTACAACTCAACATGGGTGCGAAATGACGACGAGCAGTGGCTTTATGTCACCGGCTACACCGGCATGTCGCGCATCTTGTATTCGAAGAATGGCAAGGTGCTGCCGTCATTCAGCGCCGATGTGTTCAACAGCCGCATCGCGCCGAAAGCTGTCGATGGCCATGGCCGCACGTCGATGAAGAAAGTGGACGGACTGATGCATGTCTTCGGCGGGCGCTTGCTCGATTCGGGTTACGGCCTCGGTGGTCGTGGCGGGGATGCGTATTCGACCGGAGTCGAGCTGTTCGATCCGCAGCAGCTCAGCACGAGCCAGACGTCCGCGCACATGAGCCGCTGCTTTGCTCTCAAGACGCTGCAAAGCCGCATGGTCTGGGATGCGCACGACGGCAGCCGGCATCAGGAGGTGTTTGCGGCGAGCGGTTCGATTCGACAACAGATGATCAACGAACTCAAAGACCCGTCCGTTGGACCGACGAATCTCGACGCGAAAATTTTCTTCTACAATGTCAGCGACGCCGGACTGCGCGATCTTTACGGCTTTGCGCTTCCTTCCGCACCGGGTAGTCAGGCCACTGAGGGCCACATCGTGATGTCGCCGTGCAACCGGTTCATTGTTCTCATGACACAGGACGGCGTGCTCTACAGTTACCATATCGCACAAAATCAGTTCGTCGATGCGGCTGCGCTGCGCGGATCGTCCGGCGCACCAATCAAGCTGATCGAATTCAAGCGTCCGAGTGAGATCATCTTCACTTCGCCTGACGGTCAGATCTTCTTTGTCAGTGAAGAAGCTGCGTCGCTGAATTTCCAGCGCGTGATCATCGGCGACGACGGACGTTTGAGCATCGAGCCGCATCTTGGCATCACGTTTGATGCGAAGGAAGGCTGCCAGGATTTCAAAGGCATCGTGCGCTGCTTTATGCCTGATCTCGTCCACAACGACGGCAGCTATGATTTCGTGCTCGGCTACGCGCAGAACAGCGTGCAGCCGTTCGTGCGGGTGATCGAGGACTTCATCAGGGCCGTGCCGGGAGCGTCGAATTGATTGCAACGGGTGAAAAACTCATCTTTGCATTCGTGAGCAATTTTGTGTCTTCTTTCGTTCTTCCCATGAAGTTCCTCTTACGTCCCGGCTTTTATGTCATCCTTCTACTCATCGCCGCGATGCTGCTGCTGACGATGTACCTGCAATGGAAGCTCGATTCGCTGCCGAAGCACAAAGCGAAACAAGAAACGGCTCCTGCTGCCGTTTCCCATCCACCATGAAGTCTCTCGTTCTACTGCTCGCCCTGACCCTGACGGCGCATGCCCGCCAGCCCAATGTTATTTTCATCATGGCTGACGATCTTGGTCCCGGGGATCTTGGCTGCTATGGGCAGAAGATTATCAAGACGCCCAACCTTGACCGCATGGCGGCGGAGGGCATGCGATTCACGCAGATGTATTGTGGGAATGCTGTCTGTGCGCCTTCGCGCTGCGTGCTGATGACGGGACTGCATCCAGGCCATGCTTTTATTCGAGACAACCGGCAGGCGGATGACGCCAAGAGCCTGCCAGACGTGGGCAGGCAGGAGCACGAGGGGCAGTTTCCGATTCCGGCAGAGAGCGTGACGATGGCCGAGGTCTTCCACACCCTCGGCTATCCCACTGGCGGGTTTGGCAAATGGGGGCTCGGTGGGCCGACATCGAGTGGTGCGCAGTTGCGGCAGGGGTTTGACCGCTGGTTTGGCTACAACTGCCAGGGCGTGGCTCACAATTTTTATCCCACCTATCTTTGGGATGATGACAAAACCATGGACCTGAAGAATCCGCCGTTCTCCGCCCATGACAGCTTCAAACCCGGCGAAGACCCGACGAAGCCGGAGAGCTATAAGCGCTTTCAAGGCAGCGAGTACTCCGCCGACCTCATTGCAGAGCAGGCGCTGAAATTTGCCCGCGATAACAAGGACAAGCCCTTTTTTCTGTACTGGCCCACCACCGTGCCGCATGTGGCGCTGCAGGTGCCGGATGATTCGCTCAAGGAGTACATCGGCCAATTTGATGATCCGCCCTATACCGGAGGGAAGGGATACCTCCCGCATTTCCGGCCTAAGGCCGCGTATGCCGCGATGATCACGCGCATGGACCGTGAGATCGGCCGCATGCAGGCGCTCATCACCGAATTGGGCCTAGATGACGACACGATTTTTGTCTTCGTCAGCGATAATGGTCCCGTGAACGGCACGCATCAGGGGCTGGCCGGCACTGACTGCGCTTTCTTCAATTCCAACGAAGGCCGGCGCGACGGCAAGGGCACGCTGTATGAGGGTGGCATTCGTTCTCCAGGCATTGTGCGCTGGCAGGGCAGGATTAAGGCTGGAAGGACCAGTGATCGCGTCACAGGGTTCGAGGATTGGATGCCCACGCTGCTCGAACTCGTGGGAGCCAAAGACCAGACTCCGCCAAGCGATGGAGTCAGTTTTGCGCCGACGCTGCTCGGTGAAAAACAGAGCGCACGAGAATTCCTTTACCGCGAATTTCATGGCTACGGCGGCCAGCAGATGCTGCGCATGGGCGACTGGAAACTCGTGCGGCGCAATCTCACGCCCAAAGGCAAGGGGAAGGGCAAGGCAAAAGCCACTGCCATGACCGAGGAGCTCTTCAACATCGCCACGGATCCTGCTGAGACTCAGGACATTACGGCGGAGCATCCCGATCTTGTCGCTAAGATGAAAACGATCATGGCGGGTCAGCATGCGCCGAGTGCGGATTTTCCGATGAAGGTGCTGGATCAGTGACCCGATTCAACTCAAATCGCTGTTTGGAGGGCCTTCGGGTAAGTGATTTTGATTATTAAGACTGCTAAATTTAGATCCTAAGCAGTTACAGACCGACGATAAAGCTCTTTCGCCTGCTATCTTCGGGGATTGAGTGGCGTTCCAAATCTCAGCAAAATTCTTAACATTGATGTTGATCGCGTTGGGGGAGTCAGGTAATACCAGTTGTGCATAATGGTTTTATTCTTGCCGAAAGGCGCGGGCATATCTTATTTTCTTATAAATTATAATTCAATATGCGCATTTAGAACCATGCAAATCAACGTCCCACTTCTTGTTACTATGCGCCTTCATCAAGATAAAAATATTATTATCGTGCGGTGGTGACAGTGGGGCGAAATGCGGGTGTTGGTGTCGAGCAGTGACGCGCTGATTCAACCAACCCAAGAGGTGGAAGACATACAGCGAAGCGGTGACTTCGTGATTACTGCCGCCATCTGGATGAATAAATCTAAGAAAAAAGTTTAATAAGGTATCTTTTACGACACGATATATGAAAACCGTTCCTGGCTCTGCTTGTTTCCCAAACTTTTTCAGCGGGGACCAAGATTTTTGGAGGGCTTCCGCGACGATCCGAAGGTGCAAATTGCGTGTGCTGGCTTTGATTGTGGCTGTGGTGGGTTACGGGCATGTGGGGCCCATGTTGCAGGCAGCGACGTTGACGTGGGATACTGTGACTGGTGACGGTGGCACCATCACGGGGGGAAGTGGGATCTGGACGAATGGCCTCGGCAACTGGAACAGCGGCAGTGGTGACACTACCTGGAACAGTGCGACGCCAGACTCGGCCATTTTTGGCGGAACAGCAAACACGGTGACGCTGGGGGGGGCGGTGACTGTTGGGAACATGGTGTTTAATTCAGGTTATACTCTGGCGGGCGGTGGAAATACACTCACGCTTTCGAATTCCACGATCACCGTCAACACTTCGGCGACGATCGGTGCAGCGCTCGGCGGCAGCACCGGTCTGACCAAGGACGGCACAGGTACACTATTGCTCATCGGCACGAATACCTACACCGGAACGACGACGATCAGCGCGGGTACTTTGATGACCGGTCCGACTGGCACCTTGGGGACCGGAGACATCGTTAACAATGGCTCACTGTTTCTTGGCGCCTTTTCTGGACCTACCCTGTCACAGACCATCAGTGGCACCGGGAAAATCAACATTACGGCCGGCACTGTCACCCTCAGTGGCACCAACACTTACACCGGGGTCACCACCGTGGCTGGAGGTGTAAACCTCCTAGTTTCAAACATCGGAGATGGAGGCGTCGCCGGCAATCTCGGAGCAGCGAGCAATGCCGCCTCCAATATTGTCCTCGTTTCCAACAGCGGACTTAATTATGTGGGCACTGGATCGGTGACCAACACGGATCGCTTGTTTAGTGTGGGAGTCACTGGCGGTGTTCTTGCGTCTCAGGGCACGGGGGCCATTAATTTTACCAACACTGGCAGCATGGGTTTCAATAGCTTCTCGGGTGCCCGCACGCTCACCCTTACCGGCACCAATACGGGGAACAACTCCTTGGCAGCCGCCATTGGCGACAATGGTGGCGCTACTTCTCTCACCAAGTCAGGTGCGAGCAAATGGATACTGACCGGAACGAACACATATAGTGGTGCGACCACGATCAGTGGGGGCGTTTTGCAGGTAGGCAACGGTGGCACTTCGGGAACCCTGGGAACCGGCGGAGTGATCAACAACTCGAGTTTTGTGATCAACCGCTCTGATACCCTCTCGCTAAGCAATGCCATTTCAGGCACGGGAACCTTCACGCAGGCTGGCACCGGCACTACCATCCTCACTGGTGCAAACAGCTACACTGGTGCCACCTTTATCAGCGCGGGGGTGCTGCAGATCGGCAATGGCGGAACCACGGGAACTCTGGGGACAAACACTGTGAACAACAATGCCAATCTCAGCTTCAACCGCTCGGATGCCATTACAGTTTCCAATAGCATCAACGGCAGCGGCGGGGTATCCCAGATTGGCACGGGAACTACGACCCTGACTGCGGTGAACAGCTACATGGGGGTGACCACGGTCAGTGCCGGAACTCTCAGCATCAGCATCTTCAATGGCGGCGGTACCAGCAGCAACATCGGAGCTGCCAGCAATGCAGCTGCAAACATTGTGCTCAACGGCGGCACGCTGAGATATACCGGGGCAGCGATCAATACCAACCGGCTCTTCAGCGTTGGCACCAGCGGCGGCGCTTTGGAGTCATCCGGCTCCGGTGTGCTGAATCTGACCAATACGGGCAGCATGGGGTTCAATGGCCAGAGTGGTGCACGGACCCTGACCCTCACGGGTACGAACACGGGCAGCAACACCCTTGCTGCTGTGATTGGTGACAATGGCGGTGCCACGGCACTGACGAAGGCAGGTGCAGGTGCGTGGACGCTGAGTGGATCCAACAGCTACACGGGAGTGACGACGATCAACGGCGGCGTGCTCAATGTAACGACTCTTGCCAACGGTGGCAGCAACAG
>JAIXYN010000096.1 GCA_027490195.1 Verrucomicrobiaceae bacterium
CCATGAGCGTGAGGCAAACGTCTTGAGCCTGCAAGCGTTCGGGCAGCCTTGAGCGCACCGTGGGTGCTGGGGCGTACGAACGTCTTCGCAGTCGGGCGGTTTGGCGGAGTGGGCGCTGGGGCATGGGCGGTCCTCGACGCCAAACACGACCGACCTACGTTCCGGAAAGCACGCATGTCCTCTCAGCGAACAGACCTGTTTTCAATTGAGCATGGTATGAGTCAGCAGAGTGTGTTGGGACGAAGGATTCCAGGGACGCGCACAGCGCATCCCTACCATCCAGAGCAGTGCGTGCCGCAGGGCTGGTAGGGAACTGCTGTGCGAGTCCGTGATTTCGGGTCTATGCTGCCCGCAGGCATTCAAAAAGGTCCGCCGTCCTTGTCGTAGCCGATAGACGGAAACTCCGCACCCACCTAAGTTCGAGACGGGTATCTTTTATGCTTTTCAGAGAGCTGCTCAAAAAGCCCAGCGATAGGGGGCGTTGTGGATGAGCTTGGACTTTGGATAGGCGGAGATGCGGACCTGATTCTGGGAGTTGCCGCTGAGGAGCCAGACGTTGGTGGCGTCTTGCGCGTGGAGGAAGCCGATGTGTCCGCTGCTGGCCTGATCCACGGTGAGCGGCTGCAGAATGCAGATGGCCCCATAGGTGGCGGCCACGGGGCGGCCCCAGCCCCACCAGTCGGAAACTTTGGCGCTGCCCTGTGGGCGGTAGCCGGAACGCAGCACACACCAGTTCACAAAGGCGGCGCACCAAGCGGTTTCATCGCGCAGAAGGCCACCGCCGATGCCGCAGCTTTTCAAATACTCAAGGATGCGTGGGTTGTCCGCTGCTCCCGCCCATTCCTGCACGCCGACTTCCATGATGGCCATCTGCATCCACGGAGGCGGCGCGGCGAAACTTGTGGGAGCACTTGCGGTCGTGTCAGGCGGCAGGCCCGTGACCTCGCCGTTGATATTGACGATCTGTCCGGGGAAGAGCACCTTCCAGTTGCCTGAACCCCATTCGACCAGCCCGGGGTTTAGCTTCTGAAACTGTGCGAGGGTCATGCCAAAGGACTTGGCGATTTTCGAGGGGTTATCACCGGGTTGAACAGAGTATTGAGCCATGATCTGACCATTGCCTTAGGGCAGCGGATAGATCAAATAGCAAAAAAAGGAGACGAACAAGGCAAGGATTCAGCCCGGAACGTGCCGAGCCTTGGCGAGTGGTCAGCGAAAGTTGCTCATTCACGTTGCAGGAGAGCTCGCCTCCTCTCCTGCGCTCCTTCAGAGCGCGGCCTTGAGAGATAAGCCCAATTATCCAAAACCCAGGACTTGCTCGTTCCTCGCGGCGCCCTGGGCTAAGTCCTCCGGACCCTTGGCCCGCAAAAAGACGAGAGTCTGGTTTGCCGAATGCCAATCATACCTGTGTTTTGGCTTCTGAAGTGAGGAGACGAGACGCCTCAGGCGGCGCGACCGTAGTGCTGACCGATCACTTTGCCGCGGAGGCGGTCGGCTTTGGCGCCGGCTTGGTCGTGTTCGATCTCGCCATCGCGCAGGCGGATGATGCGGGTGCAGCGCTGGACCATGCGCTCGTCATGGGTGACGAAGACGAGGGTCTTGCCCTGCTGATTGAGGTCGTCGAAGAGATCGAGGATCTCCTTGCCGGACTTGGAGTCGAGATTGCCGGTGGCTTCATCGGCCAGAATGACGAGCGGGCTGTTCGACAGGGCACGGGCGATGGCGACACGCTGCTGCTGGCCACCGGAGAGTTCGTTGGGCTTGTGGTGGAGGCGGTGCTCAAGGCCAACCTGGGTGGCAAGGCGGGTGCCGGTTTCGATCATTTCCGAATCTTTCGCTCCGCCATAGTACATGGGCACAGCGATGTTTTCGATGACGCTGAGCTGCTGGATGAGGTTGTAGCTCTGGAAGATGAAGCCGAGATTTTTGTTCCGTGCGGCGGAGAGATCATCGTCCTCAAGATGCGCCACATTGAGACCGCCGAGGTAGTAATCCCCCGACGTGGGCTGGTCGAGGCAGCCGAGCACATTGAGCAGGGTGGACTTGCCGCAGCCGGAGGGGCCCATGATGCAGACGTATTCCCCGGGGTAGATGGAGAGCGAGACGCCCTGCAGCACATGCTGGGTGATGTCCCCCATCTGGTAGCTTTTGCAGATGTCCACCAGCTTGATGATGGGATCAGGATCGGGCATCACGGTGTGGCCACCGCCACGGCTTTTTCCTTGGGTTTGGACGATTTGGATTTAGGCGGGCCGCCTTCAGGTTCGGGTTTTCCGGAACCATCCATATCGGCTTCGGCTTTCTTCGGAAGGGCGAGGGCGACGGCTTCGCCGCCCTGCAGACCACCACGCACCTCGATGAATTCATCATTGAAGAGCCCGGTGCTGATCTCCCGGCGTTCCAAAGCACCGTTGTTGCTGATGTAGCAGAAATGGTGATCCTGTTCGACTTCGATGGACTGGACGGGGACGTAAAGCACATCGGCCAGTTGATCGACGATGATCTCGACCTTAGCGTTCATGCCAGGCTTCATCCAGGGGTGGTAGCCGTTGATGTGGATGGTGCAGGGATAGACTTTCAAATTGGGCGTGTAACGGCTGCTGCTGGAATCCGGAAGAACGGCAAGTTCGGCGACGCGGCCATCCAGTTCCTTGCCGGGTTCGGCATCGACACGAACTTTGACCGGCTGGCCAATGCGCACCTTTTTGATCTGAGATTCATGGACGTTCACGCGGACGCCCATCTGGCTCATGTCCGGGATGGTGAGCATGGTCTGGCGCAGGCGTACGGTGGCCCCTTCTTCGATGCTATTGCTGTAATTGTAGGATGGGCTGGCGTTCAAATCGCCGTAGGCGACCAAGCCGGGCTGCGGGGCCTTGATGACGCAGGCTTTGAGCTGGAGTTCCAGGTTTTCGCGCTGGGCGAGCTCCATTTCATAGCGCCGCTTAGCCGTGGTGAACCGGGTCTCCGCCTGGGCCATGCGGGAGCGATTGGCGCGGATAGTACGCTGAAGCTTGTTGAGCGCCTCACGATAGGCGGCGAGGTAAGTGGCGCACTGCTTGCTGAATTCGTACTTTTTGTACAAGGCGAGCGCCGTTTCTGAGGTTTTCACGGAGAGCTTCACCTTGTCGAAGCTCACCGAGTCGTTTTCCATCTGGGCGGCGGTGACGAATTTTTTTTCCGCGAGCCGCTTGGAGGATTCCACTTTCTGCTTGGCGAGGGCCAGCTCCGAGCGGCGCAGGAGCATGTCGTCCTCGAGCTGTCGCAGTTTCTGCTGGGCTTCACCGTCGCTCTCAGCCTTGTTTTGTTCAAGGAAAGGAGTGAAGTTGATCATCTCGCTGACCGGAGGTGCGGCGATGGATTTTTTGGCCACGCCGGGCTTGGCATTGTCCCCGCGTTTGACGATAGCCGCCTCCGAAGAAACCTGGGCGTTGGCCTGGGTCTCGAGGACGTCCGCGTATTTTTCAAAGGCGTCCACGTCAGATGGCAGACCTGCCGTGGTGAGAATGGCACTGGTGACTTCACGCCCAAGATACTTCTCAAAGTCCATGAGGGCGAAGATGGCGACCTGCTTCACATCGCGCACCATCGTTTGATTTTCACTTTTCTGGATCTCGCGGTTCTCATCCGCGTCGATGTAGTTTGAAACCGTGGTCTGGAATTCGATCTCGTGGGTCTCGATCTTAGTTTTGAGGTCGGTGCTGTCGAGTTCGATCAAGACCTTTCCATCTTTGACGTCCTCCTCGCTGATCAGGTAGCCCTCAGGAATGAGGCTGAGAATTTTGGTGGGGATTTCGATTTCGCTCTTCACCTCATTGTTTTGCAGGGCGCGAATTTCTCCGCCTTGGAGCACGGTGATCTCGAGCGGACCACGCTGCACAAGGCGCGTGGGGACTTTTTCAGCTGAAGCGCCACCGCCGGACAGGCTCCACCAGCCGACGACAGCGAGAACGCTGACGACTGCGATGATGATTCCTTTTTTGGATTTTCCCTTCTTCATTCTCCTTTAGGCTTCTCCTTGCTTAATACGTCCACCCAGCCGCCGTCTTTCTCAATGAAAAGCACGCCCATGTCCCGCCAGAGGCGCAGACGGACGAGCGTGTGATTGATGGTGGTGGAGACCATGAGGTTTCGCGTGGTGTTCATGTCGCGCTGGGCATCGACGAGGTTGATGGCGGTGCCGAGGCCTTCGGCGCTGAAGGCTTCTTCCACCTCCAGACGCTGCGTGCTGATCTCCATGCCTAGTTTGGCGAGTTCGTACTGCTTGCGGGCGAGCTGCAAATCACGCCAGCCGGTGCGGACGTCGCTGCGGGTGTTTTCTTCGAACAGATCCAAAGCACGTCTGGCCTGCTGCTCGGCGACGATGGATGAACGCAGCAAATTACGTTCGGGCTTCTGGTTGAGGTTCAGATCGGCATTCAGCCCCATGCTGCGGCTCTTGTTGCCGGGGACGAGCCTCAAGTCGTTGTGGTCAGGATTGTCGAGCATGTTGTAGTTCACCAGCGCGTTCACGCCGGGCAAAGTCTGCTGCTTGGCGATCAGGACCTTTCGGCTGGTGTCCTCCACCTGATCCCGCAGATTCCAGATGTCGAGACGGTTGGTCATGGCGAGGGAGACGGCCTCCTCCAGCGTGCCGGGGCATTCGATGATCTGGAGGGCATCTTTGTCCTTGTAGTCCACCACGAAGCGCTCGGTGACGGGCAGACCGAGATTGACCTTCAGGTCATCGATGGCCTGTTCGTAGTCGCGGATGGCGTTGAGCCATGAGCGCTCGAACACGATGCGGGACTGGACGAGACGGAAGACGGAGGACTTGGTGCTGTTGGCATTCTCCTTCTGCATGGCCGTCTCACGCGCCACCACGAAGTCAAAGGCTTTGAAGGCGAGGTAGGCATTGCGTGCGGTCTCGCGTGACTGGATGACGCTGTAGTACTGAGCGGCGATGTCCACGGCAAAGGATTTGCGATACTGGGCAAAATTGCGGATGGCGTAGAGGACATTACGCTCGCTCTGAGTCAGTACTTCGGAAGCGGAAAGATAGCCAGCACCGCTGAGGAGCGGCTGAGTCAGGGAGAAGCCAAGCTGGGAGATGCCGCTGTCTTTCCCGCCCGTGAAAAAACGCACAAAATTCGTGGTCAGGTTCGTAGCCAGCAGCGCGCCGGTGCGGGTCAGCGCGGAGAAGCCCAGATTGCCGGTGGTGGTCAGCGTGGAGGCCCGCACCAGGTTGTTAATGCCCGTGACGGCGTCCGTGCTGGCCTGGGTGCTGGAGCCTCCGCCAGACATGATCGGGCCATACTGCTGGCGGATGAGCGTGAGGTTCAGAGCAGCCAGATAAACTGTTTCCTTCTGCAACAGATAGGAACGGTTGCGGTGCACTGCAAATTCCAATGCCTCAGCCAGACTGACCACGCGTGCATTCTCCTCCAAAAAGGCGCGGTCCCCCAGAAACTCCTCCTTCTTCATATTTTTGCGGAGTTCCTCCAGCTTCACCGGTGGCGGTGGCGTGATGCTGAGAAAAGCCTGCCCGGAGTTCGGCACCTTGCTGGCTTTCTTGCGCAAGATGCCAAAGGTCTCATTGTCCGCCCATTTCTTGTAAAAACCCGT
Source organism: Verrucomicrobiaceae bacterium (assembly GCA_027490195.1). GTDB lineage: Bacteria > Verrucomicrobiota > Verrucomicrobiia > Verrucomicrobiales > Verrucomicrobiaceae > Prosthecobacter. The sequence goes on from JAIXYN010000096.1 coordinate 5,605, forward strand.
GCTGCAAGCGCTCAGTCCCAGGGCCAGCAGCGTGAGAAACGCGATGGCAGGCTGGAAGGGACGATGTTTTGGCATGGGAAGTCTGACCGGCATTGGAGTGGTTGGGCCGGGATTGGTTTTTGGGGGGGGCTTTGCAATACGCCTTTTTACGGGGATATCTATCGAATGGATGACAAAACGTCATTGCCACCACTCCAGCCGCCGTTACTATTCGCCCCCGCATGTCCGACCTCCCGAAAGTCGCTGAAACTGAAGAACTCCTCAAGGAGACCTCTGGATCGCCCCCGACCCGGAAGACGCTGATTGAGAAACTGGACAACTGGGATGACTGGGCGAGTTGGGATGAATTTTACCGTACCTATTCGGGCTTCGTCTTCCACGTGGCCCGCAAGACCGGCCTGAGTGATGACGAGGCCAATGATGTGGTGCAGGAGACCTTCATCGGCGTGGCGAAAAACCTGCAGAAGAAGAAGTTCGACACCAGCCTGGGCTCCTTCAAATCCTTCCTTCTTAATCAGGCGCGCTGGCGCATTTTGGACCAGTTCCGTCGGCGCAAGAAGCAGCAGAGCCGTGAGGCCAATCTCTACGCCGACGAAACCGACGAGCGCCGTACGGCACCGATTGATCGCTGCGCGGACCCAAATGGCGTGGCGCTGGAAAAGCTGTGGGAGAAAGAGTGGCAGGACAAGGTGATGGACATCGCGCTGCGCCGGGTGCGCGCGCTGGTTTCGCCACGCCAGTTCCAGATTTTTTCCTGCTACGTGATCAAAGGCTGGAGCCCTGAACGCGTAAAGAGGGAACTGGGAGTCAATGCCGCGCAGGTGTACCTAGCGAAGCACCGTGTCGGACGCATTTTGAAACGCGAGGCGGCTAAGCTGGCGGAGACAGAGGAGTGAGCCGCTGAAAGCCGCACCTGATGGTCGCCGTAGCGGTCTCATGCGTTTTACCATCGCCCTCCTTCTCGCTGTCACATCCTTGCATGCAGCGGAACCCGTTTCGCTTTTCATCGAGGGTTATGCCGGGCAGCGCAGCATTGCCCAGGGGGAGGAGATACCCATCCATGTGAGCACGACTGCGGCGAAGTATGAGATCGAGGTGGCGCGTCTGGGCGCAGTGAGGGAGGTGGTGTGGAAGAAGAGTGATGTGCCTGGTGCAGCGTATCCCGTGCCGGAGGATGCTTCGGCGAATGGCTGCCGCTGGCCGGAGAGTGTTCGAGTGCCGAGCACAGCGGCGTGGAAGTCGGGCTACTATGAGGTGATCTTCCGTGCTGCGGATGCAGGTGGCAAATGGACGCAGCGGGGGAAGCGCACGGCGGAGAGCAGCGCGTGGTTCATCGTGCGTGAGGCGAAGCCGGGAACGACCTCGAAGATTTTGCTGCAGCTTTGCACGAACACCTACAACGCGTACAACAACTGGGGTGGTTTCTCGGTGTATGCCTACAACAGCCTTTCGAATAACCAGGGCCATCGGGTGAGCTTTGAGCGGCCCGGACCTTCGCAGTTTGCGCGGTGGGAACTGCCTTTTGTGCAATGGGCGGAGAAGAATGGCTACGCGCTGGAATTCGCCGCAAATGACGATCTGGAATTTCGCCCAGAGATGCTGACGAGCTACAAGCTAGTGCTGAGTGTGGGCCATGATGAGTACTGGAGCACGCCGATGCGCGACCACTTGGAAGCGTGGATCGGCCAGGGTGGCAATGTGGCCTTTTTCAGCGGCAACACCTGCTGCTGGCAAATACGGGCCGAGGACAACGGCCGCGCCTTCACGTGCTGCAAGCAGAACTACCATCTGGACCCCGTCTTCGCGTCGCGCGACTTCAAAACGCTGAGCACGCTATGGAGTCATCATCTGCTCAAACGGCCTGAGAACGAACTGACCGGGGTGGGCTTTCTCTGGGGTGGGTATCGAAAAAGTCATGGGCAGTTCATGACTGATCCGGCCGAGTATGAGGTACACCGCCCGGACCACTGGGTGCTGGCGGGGACCAGCCTGAAGCGTGGCGAGAAGTTTGGCGGCAAGGACACAATCGTCGGTTACGAGTGCGATGGCTGTGAACTCGAATGGAAAAACGGCCTGCCCTTTCCCACCTGCAAGGATGGCACGCCGAAGACTTTTGAAGTGCTGGCCACCTGCCCGGCACGCTGGCACCCTGATGATGCAGAGTGGTATGAGAAGTGGGACATCGGCCGCACGGGCGCAGCCTGCATGGGCCTCTACACGCGTGGTGGCACCGTCTTCACCGCCGGCACAACCGACTGGGCGCATGGCCTGCAGGGTGGTGATGCCGCAGTGATGCGCATCACGCAGAATGTGCTGGACCGATTGTCAAAATAAGGCGGCGAAATGGCGGGGCAAACAGGAGGCATGCTTTGCAATGGACGACTTCAGCGCTGACCGATCACGCTGAAGTCGAGATCTCCTTTCCCGGAGTCCACTCCGGCGCGCATCGCCGCGGCAGTGCAGTCGAGGGCGGGTGTCTTGAGCTTGGCCTCTGCCGCGAGCTCGCGGGCGAAGTCGGCATCCTTGAGCATGTTGCACAGGGCGAAGTGCGGCTCGAAGTCGCTCTTGATGATGGCAGGCAGCTTCATGCCGATGAGGGTGGAGAAGTTGGCGTTTGACTCCAGGGCTTCGAGCAGGCGTTCGAGGGGAATGCCGTTGGCCTTGGTGATGTCGGCCGCTTCGGACACGGCTTCGACGATGACAGCGGAGACGAGATTGGTGACGATCTTGAGGACCATGGCTTCGCCAACGGCACCGAGGGGAAGAATTTTGGCGGCACTGGCTTCGAGGATGGGCCGGGCGCGTTCCAGCAGAAGATCACTGCCGCCGATGTAGTAACAAAGTTTGCCGTTTTGCGCCGCCATCTTACTACCGGTGAAGGGGGCATCGAGAAATGCCGCGCCGGTTTCTTCGACGAGCTGCGCGGCCTCCAGCGTGGCTTTTTTGCTGACGGTGGCGTGGTTCATGACGAGATGACCAGCTTTGAGTGCGGGCTTCATGTCCTCAATCGCTTCGATCAGCGCGGCGCTGTCACGCACGAAGATCTGGATGATGCCTGCCGCCTCGGCCACCTCACGGGGTGAAGCGAGGAAGTTTGGGACGGGGCGCGCGCTGCGGCTCCAGACAAAGACTTCATGCCCTACTTTGCGCAGATTGTCCGCCACACGACTGCCGATGATGCCGAGCCCGAGAATGCCAACGTTTTGTTTCATGCCTCGCCCTTAGCGCGCATTTGCCACTGCGCAACCCATGGGGTGCATTACCCATGGTGGTCGTCGTGATCTAAATTTAAGGTGCGTGATGTTGGCACCTCCATCGCTCATCTGGCACGCGACAGAATCTGGAAAGATTGTGGAGGCGCTAGAATCCGATGGGCAGGCCGGACTGAGCGGCAACGAGGCTGCTGAGCGGCTGAAACAGCATGGCCTGAACGAACTTCCGGAGAACAAGCACAAGCCGCTGTGGCGGGTGTTTGTTTCGCAGTTCGCGAGTCCTTTGATCTACCTATTGTTCGTCGCTGCGGCGATCTCCTTTGCGATGGGACAAGGCAGTGACGCGGTGGTGATCCTGATCGTCGTGTTGATCAATGCGCTCATCGGCGCTGTGCAGGAGGGGCGCGCGGAGCATTCCATGGCGACGCTGCGCAAGCTCTCGGCGCTGAAGGTGCGTGTCGTTCGGGAAGGTAAAGAATCGAGCATCGAAGCGCGTGAACTGGTGCTGGGAGACATTCTGCTGCTCGGTGCTGGAGATCAGGTGGGTGCGGATGCGCGACTGCTGGAAGCCGCTGCGCTGGAAGCCACCGAAGCCGAACTCACAGGAGAGTCGCTACCGGTTTCGAAATACACCGAGGTGGTGTCTGAGGACTCCGGGCTGGGCGACCGCAAGAACATGATTTACTCCGGCACGCATCTCACCGCAGGCCGTGGGCGGGCAATGGTGGTAGCCACGGGCCTGCAAACTGAGGTGGGAAAGATTGCCAGCCTCACGTCAAAGGCTGAGGAACCCAAAACGCCGCTGGAAAATCGACTCAAGCAGTTTGGGAACTGGCTGGTGGGAGCTTCCATCGTGCTGTTTGTTTTGATCCTCGCCTTTGGCATGGTGCGAGGCATTCCCTTTGTGACCATTTTCATGGTGTCCATCAGTCAGATGGTTTCGATGGTGCCCGAGGGCCTGCCCGTGGCCATGACCATCGCGCTGGCGGTGGGCATGCAGCGCATGGCGCGGCGCGGAGCCATTGTGCGACGACTCGCTGCGGTAGAGACACTTGGGTCCACCAGCATCATCTGCAGCGACAAGACGGGGACGCTCACGAAGAACGAGATGACAGTCACCACACTGCTGCTGCCGGATGGTCGTCAGATCAAAGTCACGGGGGCAGGCTATTCGCCAGAAGGCAAAGTGCTCGGCACCCGCAATGACGATGCCGCGCTCCGGGCTTTGCTGGAGGCGATCACGCTTTGCAACGATGCGAATCTGGTGCCGCCTAAGGCGGAAGAGACGCGCTGGCGGCCGCTGGGTGATCCCACTGAGGTGGCCTTGCTTACAGTCGCACTCAAAGGCGGTGTGGAACCCGAAAAGCTGCGCCACGATTGGCCGCGCCAGGCGGAAATCCCCTTCGACTCAGCCGTGAGGATGATGGCCACGCAGCATGACCATGATGGGAAGTGCCGGGTGCTCTTCAAAGGGGCTCCCGAGATGCTATTAGATCTCTGTGATCCTGCGACGCTGGATCTCACGCACGTCCATCAGACGTCCGATAAACTCGCCGCGCAGGCCCTACGGGTGCTCGCGGTGGCCGAGGTGTATAACGTGCCGCTTGATGAAGCGGCAGGGTTTGAAATATGGCGCGGCAGGCTGCGCTTTCTCGGTCTGCTGGGCCAAATGGATCCACCGCGTGAAGAGGTGCAGGCTGCGGTGGTCGAGTGTCTTGCGGCGGGCATACGTCCGGTGATGGTCACCGGCGATCATAAGGCCACCGGGCTTGCGATCGCGACCGAACTGGGCATTGCGAAGCCCGGAGACATGGCCCTGGACAATGCGGAGCTTGAGGCGATGTCCGAAACTGAGCTGCGCACCAGTTTGGAAAGCATCTCCGTTTTTGCGCGAGTGCAACCGGCGCAGAAGCTGCGCATCGTTAAGGCGTTCCAGTCGCAGAAGCAGGTCGTCGCCATGACGGGAGACGGCGTCAATGACGCACCGGCTCTCGCTGCTGCGGACGTCGGCGTGGCCATGGGCATCACAGGCACGGAGGTGGCCAAGGGTGCGGCGAAGATCATCATCACGGATGACAACTTCGCCAGCATCGTGAAGGCCATCGAGGAAGGCCGACTCGTGTATCAAAATCTCAAGAAGGTCGTGCTGTTCCTGTTTGCCACCTCCATTGATGAAGTACTCGTGCTGCTGCTCGCGTTGCTATGCGGCTACCCGCTGCCGCTGGCAGCGGTCCAGATCCTGTGGATCAACATCGTGACCGAAGGTGCGGTGACGGTGAACCTGATCCTAGAAGGCCCGGAGGGCGATGAAATGCGCCGGTGCCCCACGCCAATGAATGAGCCGCTCATCACCAGGCCGATGCTGCGACGTCTGCTGCTCATGGTCTGCACCTCGGTAACAGCGGTCTTTGGCTTCTTCCTGTGGCGGCAGGCCAGTGGCGCACCGTTCGTACTCGTGCAGACGGAGACGTTCACACTGATCGCCATAACGCAGTGGTTCAATGTTCTCAACTGTCGCAGCGCCACCCAATCGTCCATCAGCCTCGATGTGCTGCGCAACCGGTGGCTCGTCGGCGGATTGATTCTCGGCAACGCCCTGCAAATCCTCGTCGTTTACAACGCAACCATGAACCGCATTTTCCACACGGTAGCGATCCCACTGGCGGATGTACTTCTGATAGGCCTCATAGGCAGCAGCGTGCTGTGGAGCGAAGAACTCAGGAAGTGGCGCGCACGCGTCACGGGGCCGGTTCAGCGTGATCGATGACCTGGGCGTGATATGACACCGACTGCGGCGAACGGTTTCGCAGTTCAGAGAGGAGACTCATGACTGCTTCCACGCGCCGTTTGCTGGTGAGCAATGCAGTGATCTCGCCTTTCACTTCATCAAACGTTGGGAGTCGTGAAGCATGGCGCTCCAGCACGATGATGAGGTGCCAGCCAAGCTGCGTCTGCACCGGTTCGCTGAACTGGCCGACCTTGAGATTTTGCACTGCGGCGATGAAATCCGCCGGCATGCGCTCCTGAGTGAACCAGCCGAGGTCGCCACCCAACGCCTTGCTCCGAGCGTCATCGGAATGTTCCTTCGCCAGTTGAGCAAAGGTCTTCTCTTTCGCTAAAAGCTGGCGATGGATCTCACGGATCTCCGCCTCGCGATCCGGTTTTGTTTTGTCGTGCCGGGTGAGGAAAATGTGCGCCGCATGGTGCGCCTCCGGGATGCGCAATGTCTCCTTGAACTGGTCATACCAAGCGCGCACGTCCTGTTGGGGCATCTTCTTCAGGCGAGGCCGAATTTGCTCAGCGATCCACGCTTCATCGAGCTGGGCGTCGTTGATCCGGGCATGCAGTGACTGGGACGTCAGTTGCTGCGCGGCTAGGCGACTGGGAAACTCCGCAGCATCGGCGAACTGCCGATGCATCCACTCCTCCTCGCGCTTCGCAGCAGCCTTGGATATTTCGGTGTCGAGGCCGCTCTTGTCACGGCAGGCACGCAGGAGGCGGGCATCCACCAAGTTTTCCAGAACCAGCCAGCGTGTTTGTTTACGCGCCTCTGGAGGCAGGCTGGCCCATGTATCGTTGCGCTTCCACAGATACTCCCGCATCGCCTCCTCCAGTTCTTGCCGGGAGATCGACAGGCCATACACCTCCGCAGCCACTCCCCCGCCCTGTTCCCGCCGCCGCTTCAGCAGCTTATGTAGAGGTCCCTGGAAGGCGTAGCTCTCTGCCAAAAGGTAGCAGACAGCGATGATTATGATGGCAAGCCGCCACGAAAAGCCTTGGAACGAACGCGACATCAGTCATTTCAGACTAGGACAAGCCCAGCCGATGGCAAGGCAGCGCTTTGGTTGACAAAATGGCAACGCCCAGCCTGACCAGGCATGTATTTTCGTAATTATAATAAAATAAACCTAGATTTATTGAGACTTGACCATAAATTTCATACAATCATGACATTCCGAAGGCTACTTTTTCTGATATTTGCGGTTTGGACCGCACCGGCAATGGCTGCAACCATCAGCGTGACCGGACTGGACAACGGCGGCGCTTCGATCGGCCAGTACTCCATCAATAGTCAGACCTACTGGTGGCTGTGCATCGAGCCCGGTGTGTCAGCTTTGAGCAATCAAACCATCACCGCTGAAACCTATTCTGTGCTGGATGGCTGGACGCTGCAAAACATTGAGCGGAACAACGTCTACCTGTCCGACCCCTTGTTCTACGCCAGCATCATCCCGAAACAGGTCGCCGTGATGGAGTACGTCCTGGATACCTTCTTGCCATGGGACACACTCGCAGGCGCCTCGGGCCGATTCATCGAGCAGAGCGGCGACTACAACAACTTCGGCAACAACGATACATTCTTCAATGCGATGTACGCCGTGCAGGACTTCCTCTCGCAGACTGCGGGTAAGCCGCCGAAGTCGGACTTCACAAATTTGAGCGACTATTTGGATTACTTTTCCGTCCTTGGCACCCCTACGGGTAACGCACGCTCAGCCCTTTTTCAAAGCATCCTGAGCGATGTCGCCACCAAAGATTCCGCTGGCTTCTTCGCCACCTACACCGCGCAGCACAACTACTTCACCGTAAACACCTTCTTCAATGAAGCCGACCCGAGCAACAGGCAGGATGGCCTCGTCATCGGAGGCTTTGCCCCAGTTCCTGAGCCCGGTGGAGCCCTCCTCATCGCATGCTTTGGCATCGCATGGACATTGCGCCGCCGTCGTCGGATTAGGTGAAACGCGATAGAATCTCCGCATTGCGCGGACTGGCCTATCAGCCTTCCAACGACCTCACCCCTTGGCAGATCAATGTGAGTTTTAGCCGTGGACTCCTAGACCGTTGGCGCAACTGAGCTACCCAGTTCACGCTTTTCAGAACCTTCAAAGCTCCCAGCTGCGCGGCCTCATCTTACAAATAGCTGACTTGTGAGCCCATGCTCGTCATAGAAAGTATTTATCTAACGATAAAGCTCGTTGTTTATGCGCACCCTTTTCGCGAAACCCCTGCTTTCCAAGGAGTCTTTCTGGCCTTGGTCATGGGCGATGGTGTGCTGCTGTGGCTTGCTGCTCACGCTGCCTGCTTCTGGGCAGGATCTGCAGTTGGAGATCGTGCCGATGGTGAATGGTCAGGCACTGCGGCTGAATGAACCGCAAGCACTGGCGGTGGCGACTCAGGTAACGCGACTTGATTGCTTGCTCTCAGGTCTGGCTTTGCAGAAAGAGGACGGCACCTGGCTGGAATCGAAGGACTGGTTTGCGTATTTGAGCATGGCTGCGGGCCGACTGACAGCGAGGGTCTCGGGCATGCCTGCGGGTGAGTACAAGGGCATCCGCTTCCGCATCGGGGTGGATGAGATCACGAACAAATCGGACCCGAACCGTTACGCAGCGGATCATGCACTCAATCCTCAAGTCAATGGCCTGCACTGGGGCTGGCAGGGCGGGTATATTTTCATGGCATTGGAAGGCCGCTTTTTGAAAGACGGCAAGGAGAGCGGCTTCTCGTATCACATCGCCAATGCGCCGCAGTTGATGACGGTTGAACTGCCAGTGGCATATCGCGGAGGCCGACCACTGACTCTGGCACTGGAGTTTGATGTGCAGCGAGCGCTGGCCGGCATCGACTTCGCCAAAGATGGCACCTCGACGCATTCGCGTGAGGGCGATGCACTGGCAGCAAAATTAAAGGCGAACATCGAGCACGCTTTCCGGGTGCGCAGCATGAACTACGATCTGTATCAGACACCGACGTTCGCGACGGCCCCGGCTCCCCTGCCCGCTGGCACCCATGCACTGACGCCGGCGATGACGCAGCGTTTTCCCCAGGTGAAACTACCTGCGGACAATCCGCTGACACAGGAAGGCGTGGCGCTGGGCCGACAGTTGTTTCATGACACGCGGCTGTCCATCAACCACACGCAGTCCTGCGCGTCCTGTCATGATCAAACGCATGCCTTTGCCGATGCGCGGCGATTCAGCCCCGGAGCGCAGCAGCAGAAAGGCAAGCGCAATGCGATGCCGTTGTTCAATCTGGCCTGGCAGCCCTCCTTCTTCTGGGATGGCCGTGCGGCAACGCTGCGTGAGCAGGTGCTGATGCCGATCCAGGACGCGCATGAAATGAATGAAACGCTGCCCAAGGTCATCACCAAGCTGAGTGCGGACGCTGAGTGTACGCAGGCGTTTGCCAAAGCCTTTGGTTCCGCAGAAATCACGCCCGAGCGCATTGCCAAAGCTCTGGAGCAGTTTCTTCTCACGCTCGTCTCGCAGGATTCGCGCTTTGATCAAGCGGTGCGCAAGGTAGCAGAGCTGAGCGAAAGCGAGAAGCGCGGCCTGCAGCTCTTCGTGACGGAGTTTGATCCCAAACGCGGGCTGCGCGGTGCTGACTGCTTTCACTGCCATGGCGGCACGCTTTTCACGAGCCAGCCGTTTGCCAACAACGGCCTTGAACTTGCCGATGATGACCTCGGCCGCATGGCGGTGACGCAGAATGCCGCTGACCGTGGTAAATTCAAAACGCCCAGCCTGCGCAATGTCGCCCGCACCGCGCCCTACATGCATGATGGCCGCTTCGCCACGCTGGAGGAGGTGGTGGAGCATTACAGCAGCGGAGTACGCCGAAACGCCACGCTGGACCCGAACCTCGCCAAGCATCCGGAAGGTGGCATTCAACTCACGCCACAGGAGAAGGCTGATCTCGTGGCCTTTCTCAAGACGCTGACGGATGAGAGCTTCACGGGTACTGCCACCACCGCCGCCCGATGAAGCGGCGGTGATGAGGAGATTGCTGCCTCTCCACATTCCATAGACGGCGCACCTTTTTGAGCACCAGCGACGCCTCAGACCCGCAGCTTCGGACCCGCACAGCGACAGCGGTTCCTTGCCAGCCTTGCGGCACGCGCTGCTCTGAGTGGTAAGGATGCGCTGTGAGCTTCCGTGGAATCCTTCGTCCCAACGCGGGCTGCTGCCTCATCGCACTCCCCCTTTTCAAAAGCCCCCGCCCCCATAGCACACGTTCTGTGTGGCGTCTTTAATTGAAGGCGAGAAGCGGCGTTCACTGCACCTAAAAACTGCTGCCAGCGTGGTTACCCCGCAAGGACTCGAACCTTGAACGAGAGAATCAAAATCTCCTGTGTTACCATTACACCACGGGGTAGCAGGTGTGCCGAGAGCGATATTAGAGCCTCCTTTTCGCTGCGCAAGGGCGGCTTCGTTCTGAATTAAGCGTTTTAACGGGGAGTGGAAGTGTATCCCTTGGGGAGAAAGGCTGCTCGACTGGGGGTTTTTAACTTTTTCGTCATTGGACAAAACGAGCGGGATGCCGCTCCAAGCCTTGAATTTGCTTGGCTCCAGTCCCTAACGATACCCTCAACCTATTGAAATTATGGAAATGTGAATTATTTATTCTTGCAATGCTTATTATATTTATCATAATGGCTTTGTAATTTAAGAAAATCATTATGAAGAAGCTGATCCTCATCCAAAACGATTATCCTGGCACCGGCAAGAGCACCCTGGCGCTCTGCTTCCAACGCTACCTCCAGCAGTATGGTGTCTCCCATCAACTCCTCTCCCTCACCGAAGAGGATTCCCATACGACCGCGGGGGTGACCGCCCTTGATGCGAGTTCACTGACTCCCCGATCCTTCCTCGCTCATGTGGATGCCTCCCCACTGACGATTTTGGATGTAAGCACCGGCCTTGGCGAGTTCTTCAACAAGTTTTACCAAGAATGCGAAATGGACCAGATCCTCCAGTCAGCGGGAGTGGCCCTCTCGGTGGTCCTGCCAGTCACGGTTGATCGTGAGAGCTTTGATTCGGTCATCGACGCGGCAGAGGTTTACTCCGACAACGCCGAATACCTGATCGCCCACCTGGTGACGAGTTGCTACGACGAAGACGACAAGGTCTGGGACACCAGCTATGCTGCACGCGTGATGGACATGTTTGAAGCCGTGGAACTGCACATCCCGGAAATCACGTTCCAGGCTGAACTGAGCACCGAGCGCATGAGCCTCGACAGCGCCCTGCAGCAGGATGATGCCGAAGAGCGCCTGGGCAAGGAATACACCAAATGGCAACGCCGGGTAATGGGTCAGGTCGACAGCGCCCGCCAGTATCTCTTTGGTGATGCCTTCCGCCCCACGATGGCTCCGAAGCCGGCCAAACCGGTGCGCAAGAGCAAAGCCAAGCTCGCCGCTTAACCCCATAACCACGGGCTACTCGAACAATTCGGGATAGTTCCGGTCCGCCACAGCCCGGCTGAGAGTTCGTATCTCGGCCGGGCTGGCGCATGTCAGGACGGCTTGCGCCAGCGCTTCACACTCCTGCACGTCCAGACGCCGCACGGCATGCTTCACGCGCGCGATCTGCGTGGTGGCCACGCTCAGTTCATTCAATCCCAGGCCGATCATCAATGGGGTCAGAGTCAAGTCCGACGCCATCTCACCGCACATGCCGACGCGTATGCCTGCCGCACGTGCCGCTTTGACAGACATGCCGATCAGCCGCAGCACTGCAGGATGGGTGGGCTGGTAAAGCTTCGCCACCCGTTCATTGAGCCGGTCCACTGCAATGGTGTACTGAATCAGATCATTCGTCCCAAGGCTGAGAAAATCGACTTCTGCCGCGATCAAATCCGCTGAAAGCGCCGCGCTGGGAATCTCAATCATGGCACCGATCTCGATTTCGTCCGGCACATTCACGCCTTCCGCAGTGAGTTCATCCGCGCAGTCATTGAGAACGGCTTTCGCTTCCAGAACTTCCTGCACTCCGGACACCATGGGAAACATGATGCCCACGCGTCCATGGACGGCCGCCCGCAACAGGGCACGCAGCTGCCGCTTGAAAAGATCCAGACGGCCCAGTGAAAGGCGGATGCCGCGCCAGCCGAGGAATGGATTGGGCTCAGGGTCGAGAGCGAGTCGCTCATCCACCTTATCACCGCCGAGATCTAGGGTGCGGAAGACCACCCGCTTGGGAGCCTGAGACTGCACCACCTTGCTGTAAGCCGTGGTGAGCTCGTCTTCCGTGGCATCAGGATTTTCCAGATGGAGGAACTCCGTGCGGAACAGGCCCACCTCCTCGGCGCCACTGTCCTCCACGATCCGCATTTCTTCGATGAACTCCGCATTTGCCCCGACGCAGATGGCGGTGCCGCAGCGTGTCAGCGACGGTTTGTGCCGCTCCAGTTGAAACACATCCTCCCGCCGTTCTGCCTGCTCTTCCCGCAGGCGGTAGCGTGCCAGGGTCTCGGCGCTCGGATTCTGAATCAACAAGCCGCCTTCGCCATCCAGCAGCACCGTGTCACCGCTGTGCAAATCATCGCAGATACCATGCAGCCGTACCACGGCCGGTAGAGCGAGGGATCGGGCGATGATGGCCGCATGAGATACCGCGCTGCCTGTCTCCAGGGCAAAGCCCAGCACCTTGCTGCGGTCTAACTGCACGGTGTCCGAAGGAGTCAGATCATGCGCCACCACGATCACCGGCTCGTCAAACATCGGGTGGTCCAGAAGCTCTCCGCGCAGATGGCGCATGACACGCTGCGTCACATCCTTCACGTCTAGAAAGCGTTCCCGCAAATAGGTGTCCGAAAGCCCGCGCAGGGCATCCATGTGCTTGCACATGAGCTTGTAGTAGGCCCAGTCCACGCAGACTTGCTGCTCGCGCACGGTTTTTTCCGTCTGCTTCAAAATCGTGGAATCCTGCAGGATCAGCAGGTGGGTCTCAAAGATCTCGCTCTCGGAGCTGCCATGTTCTCCGGCCATGACGCGCTGCAGTTCCTCGATCTCTTTGGCGGTGACCGCCAGCGCGGCATGCAGGCGCTCCATTTGGTGAGCTTCCGTGCCGGGCTCAATGCTATCCTCATCCGGCTCGTCAAACTGATCCTTAAGCACGTGCACCACCGCATGCGCGACCCCATCGGACACCGCGGTGCCGGTCCAGGTTTTTTCTTGCAAAGGGGGGAGAGAACTCATTTCCGCGTCTATCTTTCATGCGGACGAAGCGTTTGGCAAACGCCACCGTTCATCAAACTGACGCCAGCACCTTTTCCATGCGCTTTTTCAGAGCTGCCGCTTTGCCTTCCTCGCCAATGATCTCCAGCAAGGCGACATAGTCAGTCCCGATCGCTTCATAGCTGCGTTCTTCCTGAGGTAGCTGAGCCTCCAAGATCCTCAGACTTTTCTCAAAATGCTGCTGAGCCGCCTCATTGTCCTTAAGTTCATGGCATGCCGTGGCCAGATTGCATAATGACTGGGCCACGTCTCGGTGGTTTTCACCCAGTACTTCGATGCGGATCTGCAGTCCATCCTCAAACATTTCCTTGGCCTGATCCGGGAATCCGGCCGCGTAATACAGGCTGCCTAGGTTGTTGAACACACAGGCCACGGACTCAGACTTGCGCCCGCGCTTGTTTTCGAGGGTCTCCAGTGCACGGAGGTAGTGCTGCTCCGCCAGGGCAAACTTGTCCATGCACTTGTAGGTCATGGCCAGGTTGTTGCGCAGCTGTGCCGCCACCTCGACGTTGTCACCGCCCAGAGCTTCGTGGTTGTTAATTGCCTCCTCGTAATACGGCAGGGATTCCGCCTCACGCCCATTGAAGTCCAGCAGGGTCGCGAGACTCGTCCGCACATTGGCCATGACATCCGCCGGCAGTTCCAAGTTCTTCCCGGCTTCCAGTGCCTCGATATAAGTAGCCTCCGCTCCGGTGACGTCGCCCGCATCGCGCTGGGCATCACCCAGCGACTGCAGCGCACGCACCAAACCAGGAGCCTTGCCCGGAAATTCCTTCACGGCTTCGCGCTGAGCCTCCACCGCTTTGCGAGCGGATTGGATGACAGAATCGGCAGTGGCAGCTGAGGAAGTGATTTCGGGCATGATCTCGACAGAAAACTGGTCGGGGTGGTGGGACCGTACCTTCGTGGACAGAGCCGCCCCCCGTCAAGTACCGCGTTTGTCCCAATGCACAAAACTCAGGAGGCCGGAACATGCTACCAGCGGCCCCGGCTCACGGTTTGAGCCAGTATTCAAAGAAGCGGTAGATCTGCTCGTTGGATTCTTCGTTGGGGTCGTGTTTTTCACGGTTCGTCATGGCCACGCGGCTGGTAACACCCAGCAGTTGATTCACGGCGATGGCATGATTGAGCGCGGCCCAGCGTTTTGGCGGGTCTTCGGCACCGCCGGAGACGAGGAAGGGACGCGGAGCCATAAGCGCATGCAGTTCCTGCAGATCGTGGCCATGCTCGATGAGTGACTTGTAGGCGCCAGTGCGAGGGCTTTCAGCGCTGACCAGCCCCGGTTTGCGGGTGAGGGCCGGATCCAGGCCAAGATACCACGGCTCCTGGTAATTGATGCTGCCGCGCGTTTCATCAAAGACGATGCCTGGGTCGCTCCAAACGGCGCAGGCATACTTGTCCCACAGGCAGGAGCCAAACAGCGACCACTTGCCTCCATACGAATGCCCGACGATGCCGATGCGCGTGGCATCAACCTCCGGCAGAGAGGCGAGGGCCTGCCACATATTGGAACTGATGTAACCGAGGTAGGAAAGCGGCTGGCACTTGGCCGCAGCACTCAGCACGGGCTTGCGCGCATCACCGCCGGGTGAACCGATGGAGAGCGTGACGAAGCCACGCCGTGCGAGCTGCCAGGCGAAGTCGCGCAGTGGTTTCTCGCTGAGGCCAGTGCTTGTCTCTGGGTCGTAATAGGGCACGAAGACGGCAGGGCGTTTTCCCCCATTCGCAGGCAGCAGCAGGTAGCCATCGCCTGTTTGTCCGGGGGCGATTTCGACGCGGACCTTGCGCTGGGTAATGCCCCCTTCCCGCTGTGTTGTTTCCAGCACTTCGATCTTCGGCTGCTCAAGGACCGCAGGCCATGCACCCATGGTGGCATGCCAGTCCGCGAGTATTTCCGTACGGCGTTTGGGCCAGTCCTCTGCGTGCTTCACCTTGCTGCCATCTTTGAAGACTAATGGTGATTTTCCCGGCGAGAACTGACCTGCAAATTCAGCGGGAACTTGGGTGAAGGGAAGATCACCGGCATGAGCCAGCGCAGCAGCGGCAAGAAGGCCGGAAAGAAGGAAAGGTTTCATGGGATTGGTATTCCAAGAACGTGAGTTCGCGGGGATTCCATGCGTTCAAGTAAGTGGGGCCGGAAATGAATGGCCGCAAAAAGACGCAAAGAGGGGACAAAAAATCTGAGTTCAAAAACCTGAACGACAAACTCTGACGTAATCAGCGCGCAGTGCGCCCGCTTTCCCTTAGATGCTCGCGCAGTACGCGGACGACTTCCTGCACGACTTCGGGGCGCTCGACGCAGCCGTGCCAGCAGGGGACGATTTTTTCGGACTTCGCGCCTTCGAGATGGGCACTCCAGTAGGGGACTGCGCCATCGGAGCTATCCTGAAGGGGCTTATGACCGATCTGCCCGATGATGGAGTGATATGGCACAGGGATCGGCACGTCGTTAAGCCCCTGGTAAAAGGGATGCTTATTGGAAAGGGTGCCGATGCTGAGGAAGGCAAAGAAGCCCCAGTCGCGAATCTGGGGTGAGAGTGCGTCAGTGTTACCTGTGAGCAGTTGCTTGGACATCAGCAATGTGTCCACTGGCAGGCGGATGAGGGAGGCAAGACGACGCACAATGTTTGTGCCGGCGAGGTCGCTCCCGCGTTGCGGCGTGGTGATGAAGACGAGACGCTTCACTTCCGGCTGCGGCTTGAATTTAAGTGCGCTGACGAGCCTCTCACGAACGGGCTCGGAGACGTTCAACTGCTCCGGCGGCTTGCGAAACATGGCGTTCCAGAGTTTGTCCCTGGGATCGATGGCCTGCATGCGGCTGAGAAGGCCGCCCATGCTGTGTCCCACGATCACCATGCGCTTCATGCCGGGGTCGTTGTGATCAGGATCAAAGTAATCGCGGGCCTGCTGCAGCGAATTGCGCAGGCGTGCAGAAGTCTGCGGCACGCCCAGGCCGGTGGGATACAGGAAGTACCAGGGCTGGTATTTTGCGCGCAGCTCGGGGTCTGAGGTGATGGCATTGACCGCGTTCAGCCAGATGTGAGGGTCAGACATGAGGCCATGTACAAACACGACGGGAATGCGCTGCGGATCATAGCTGTCCATGCAGTAGAGATGGCTGTCTCCGAGAGTGCGCTCGGGATAAAACAACCCTAGCCATGAGAAGAGGCCGAGTGATTTTTTGGACAGAGCCCGATCTTTGGCAGCAGTGAAGTTTGCGGCCAGCAGGCGCTCATCCCGCTTCATTTTCACGGTCTGCACGTTGAGGGCATTGTGCAATTGCAGGCGGCAGCGCCGTGGCGTGGCAGGATCGGCGTCATCGTCCTCCATTTCCATCACGGCGGTCAGTGTGAGATTGCCACCGTTAGGTGGCAGGAAGGGCTGCTCCTTGCGCGCGGTATCCGTGCGGTAAATGTGGCCAACGACGGGCACCCCAATTCCAGGCCGCTCCGAGAGCGTATCTTCTCCGCGCGACCTCTTGCGTGAAGCGAGCAGGAGCTGATCCATTTGCGTGGGTGGCATCTCAGTTTGAGATCTGGCCACATTGGTCAGTTCGATCTGAAACGTATCACGCCTGGAGGCAAACTCGGTGCCGCTCCGCCAATAGCGCGGACATTGATGGGAGTCCCATGTACGCAAAAACTTGGCGAGCGCATTTTCATAGCGATTCTCTGCTGCGCGCCGTGCGGAGGACTTGCCTTGCTGCATGCCATCCCAGCCTGCCGCCACTTCATCCAGCAGCCCGGCCATGTGCCGCTTCTCACGCGAGCTCAACTCGGTCTCAGCGCGCGGCATTTGCACGCGCATCACCGAGTGGCAGGAAGTCAAAACTCCGCAGAAGGCGAGAGCAAACAGGCGCAACGCAGGCGTGGGAGGTATCACTTCGTCACTGTGATCGGAGTCAGCTTGACATTGCGAATCGCCGCCATGGTGTTGAAGGTCGTCAGCGAGAGAGGCAGGTAGCTTTCGACGGGACCGGGACGCACGCTGATTTTTTTGCCTTCGATGTCTTCGTCGATGATCTGCTTGTCGCCCAGCCACACGCTGAGATTTTTCGGAGTGACGCGCAGCTTGATGGCATACCACTCGTCGTCTTTGTAGCGCTGGTAGCTGGAGGTGTTGTTGTCGGAGGCATCCATGCTGTCGATGCAGGAGATGCCTGTGACGCTGCCACCCCAGCCGCCGCAGACCAGCGTGGCGCAGTGTTTGAGATCGCCAACAGGAAAGGTCAGACCTACGAAGAAATCGACGCCCTGAATTCGCTTGGCTTCCAGCGTGATCTCGTAGTTGGTCGTTGGCAGTGTCGCTGCTTTCTTGTAGATGGCACCGCTCACATTTTCCCCTTGATTGATGATCATGAGACCCCCCTCCAGTTCCACCTCCCCGCTGCCGCCGACGTCCACGGACTCCCAGTCGTCGAGTGATTTGCCATTGAAGAGGATGATCTCCTTGGCAGCCTCCGGTTTGGCTGGGGCAGGTTTGTCTTCAGCGATGGCAAAGGCGGTGCCTAGCACCAGAAGAGCGGTCAGGGTTGGGATTTTCATGGCTACAGAGCGCACCCTCAGCGTGGCATGCCCCACGGTCAAGCGTCACAAAAAACACCTCCACACATGCTCCACCCCGATCTAAAAACCATCATCATCATGGGCGTCTCCGGTAGCGGCAAGTCCGTCGTCGGCAGTCTGCTGGCCGCCAGACTCGAAGGCGTCTTTGAGGACGGCGACGATTTCCACCCGCCCTCCAACAAGGCCAAGATGTCCGCCGGCACGCCACTCAATGACGACGACCGCTGGCCTTGGTATGCGACGCTGCGCCAGCGTATCGAAGACATGCGCCACCTCACGCCGAACTACGTTCTCGCCTGCTCCGCATTGAAGCCAATCTATCGTGACAAGCTGCGCGGGCATGACCACCCTGAGACGCTGCGCTTTGTGCTGCTGGACGGCACGAAGGAGCTCATTGCCGCACGGCTTGCGGGGCGCAAAGGGCACTTCATGCCGCCCACCCTGCTGGAAAGCCAGCTCGCCACGCTGGTCGCGACACCCGACATCATTCGTGTTTCTATTGATCAAACGCCTGAGCAGATCGTGAATGACATCATTCAGAAGTTGGAGGAGTCATGAATGACTCCATCCAGCGGCTGTTCTGGGGCTGGGAGGCACCCGTCCTAGATCAAGCTGTGGCCTTGCTCTGCCGCGACTGGGATTCTTCGCGCGCGCTTGATCTCAGCAGCACGCTGCTGCTGGTGCCGAATGGTGAAGCAGGGAGGCGTCTGCGTGAGGCGCTTGCTGTGGCGACAAACCAGACGGGCACAGCGGCCATCGTGCCGCATCTCTGGCTGCCAGAGCAGGCGCTGCTGCCGCAGTCACGCCGCTTTGAAGCCGCGACTCCGGTGCAATCTCAGATGGCTTGGCAGCGGGCGCTTGAACGTGTGCCGCTGGATTCACTCACCGCTCTGTTTCCCAAGCCGCCCACTCATTCCGGCTGGGGCTGGCAGGCGGAGACTGCACGCATGCTGGCGGAACTCAAAATGCTGCTCGGCACGGGAGGACTTACTTTTGCTGACACGGCCTCCCATCCCGCTGCGCAGCGCGATACCGCGCGCTGGCGGGATCTCGCAAAGATCGAGAGCGCATACTTCGCGGAACTCGCACAGGTCCAAGTGGCTGACGCTCAGGTGCTCAAGCGTGGATATGCACACGAACCGGCTTTGCCGGAAGGGGTGCGGCGTATTGTCGTACTCGCCTCGCCAGATTTGCCGCCCCTGCTGGATGACTGGATCGCTGGCTGCGCCAAACGCGGCCTGCAGGTGGTCATCGCAATTCAGGCACCGAATTCGATGGCGCATGCCTTTGACGCCTGCGGACGTCCTCTGCCAGAGTGCTGGGGAGAAGACGCGGTGAACAACCTGCCGTTTCAAAATGAGCAGATCCACGTAGCGCGTGATCCAGCCACGCAAGCTGCGCTGACGCTTGATCTCATGCGCGGACTCGTCCCAACGGGTCGCACGGCGCTTGGGGTATGTGACGCGGAAGTCGGCAGCCTGCTGCTGGAGAAGCTCACGCTCGAAGACGCGCGCAGCTTTGAACCCGGCGGCATTCCCGTACAACGCGAGGGCATGTGGCATGTGCTGGATTGCTTTCGTCTGCTGCTCAGCTCAGGAGCCTGGCGTGCCTTTGCCGCATTGCTGCGCATTGAGGAATTTCGCGCCGCTGTCATTCCCGACAATGAGAGCACCGCTGCGTTGCTGCGCGAAGCCGATGACTTTGCCAGCGAGCATCTGCCTGTGACTTTGGTACATGCGCTGGAACTGCCTCTGACGGACCACCCTGCCCTGCTGCCCGCCGTTGAGAACACGCTCGCATTTCTAGACTCGCTGCGCCGTCTCGCTCCGGCCAAAGCAGCACGCACTCTCATTCTTAAACTGCTGGGGAATGATGACTTTAATCCCGAAGCACCCGGTGACCGTGAGCGCACGGAACTGGCCACCGAGTGGTTGCGCATCACGGAAGAGCTTGAGCAGGAGGCGAAGCGATTTGGTTTGCAGCCAAAAGCTGAAGAAACCCTCGCGCTATCTCTCGAATGCCTCGCGCAAAGCCGCTTGGCCGAGCCGCGAGGCGACATCGATCTCGTGCTGCAGGGCTGGCTTGAACTGCTGTGGGAAAAAGCGCCCAACCTCATCGTCGCGGGTCTCAACGAAGAGCATGTGCCTGGCATTTTCATCAGCCATCCGTTCCTACCGGACAGCCTGCGCAAGGCCTTGGGGCTGCCCTGTCAAAACACCCGCTTTGCGCGTGACGCTTTCATCCTCGCTGCACTGGCGAATCAACGCCTCGGCGAACGCGGATGCCTGAGTCTGCTCTGCGGGCAGTGGAGTGAGAATGGGGATGCCCTGCGCCCATCCAGACTGCTGTTTCTATGCGATGACGCGGCGCTGCCGCAGCGCGTGGCGCATCTGTTTCCAAAGGAGGAGGATCAACCGTCCGTAGCCGAACCGCCGCGCACGCTGGCGTGGAAGCTGCAACCGGACTGGAGTGCGAAGACGCTGGACACCATCTCGCCATCTCGCTTGCGCGAGTATTTGAGCTGCCCGTTTCGCTACTACCTGAGCTGCACTAAAAGCATGAGCTCCATCGAGACCGGCAAACGTGAGTTGGATGCTGCAGAGTTTGGCAATCTCATTCACCATGCGTTTCATCGTCTCAGTTTGGATGCTGGCATGCGTGACTGCACGCATCCGACGCAAATCGCTGAATGCCTTGAGGCCGCAGCACGTGACCAAGTGCGGAAAATCCATGGCCAGCGCCCCGCGCCACTCATCACCTTGCAGCTGGAAAGCATTTTACAACGATTGAAGAAAGCAGCGGAGATTGAAGCCAAGAACCGGCAGGAAGGCTGGCAGTGCATTGATGCGGAGTTGCTCATCGGCGACAAGGAGGAGGCCACGCCCTTCCTCATTGCTGAGGCTCGCTTGAGAGGCCGCATTGACCGGGTGGAACGCCATGTGGACGGCACCCTGCGCATCGTCGATTTCAAAAGCTCCGACAAACCGCGCACGCCGCAGGAGGCGCATGTCAAGGTGATCACGTCCCGCACGAAGCTCACCGAAGCGGATGAATGGAAATGCTTTGACCTGCCCGACGGGAAGCGCGGACTGTGGCTGGATCTACAGTTGCCGCTTTACGCCGCCGCTCTGCAGAAGCGAGGTCAATCCATCAGCAGCGTGGCCTATTTTGCACTGCCGAAAAGCATTCAGGACACCGCTATCCTCGAGTGGGAGGGTTTTGACTCAGCCTTGATCGACGCCGCGCATCTGTGTGCCACCGAGGCTGTGCAGCGCATCCGCAGCGGTCAGTTCTGGCCACCGGCGGAGCGCTCCCCCAACGCCAGTTTTGACGAAATCCTGCTGAATGATCCGCTGCACAGTGTTCAGCCGCCTCTTGCATAATTACGGCGTCCCGTTTATCAACCCGGCTCACTATGTCCGACACCAAACTCCTCATCACCGGCAGCAAAGGCCGCATGGGCCAGGCCATCATCCGTGCCGCCGAGGCTCAAAACGTCACCGTCGCCTCCACCGTTGATATGGGCGATGCCTTGTCCCCGGCTCTCGCCAAGGCGGACATCGTGATCGACTTCTCCTCCCACCTGTTCACCAACGAACTGCTGGACGAGTGCCTGAAGCAGAAGAAGAGCCTGGTGATCGGCACCACCGGGCATACCAATGAGGAGCTGGCGCGCATTCGCGAAGCCGCCAAGACTCTGCCCATCGTGTTCGCCTCCAATTACAGCATCGGTGTGAACACCTTGTTCTGGCTCACACGCAAAGCCACGGAACTTCTCGGCCCGGACTTTGATCTCGAAGTTGTCGAGATGCATCACCGCATGAAGAAGGATTCCCCGAGCGGCACTGCACGTACGCTGGTCGAGATCCTCGCGGATGTGCGTGGTCTTGAATATGACAGGGACTGCAAACATGGCCGCTTTGGCGATGTCGGCGCACGCACGCCGAAGGAAATCGGGGTGCACGCCATCCGTGGCGGCGATGTCGTGGGCGATCACACGGTGATCTTTGCCAATGTGGGAGAGCGCGTCGAACTCACGCACAAAGCCAGCAGCCGCGACACCTTTGCCACCGGCTCCGTCCGTGCCGCCCAATGGCTGGCGGGCAAGCCTGCAGGGCTGTATGACATGCAGGATGTATTGGGTCTGAAGTAAGAGTTTGCGGTGGTTGACGGTTGTTTCCAAGCCTTCGCTAACGACGGTCAACCCGAGCTCAAACTTGATTTTTGATTCATTTCCAACCAATGTCCCCTGATGAGCTTAGCCGACCAACTGCGGGAATCCCGCTCCAAGCACATGTTGAAGAGCTACGACGCCGCTGTGAAGCAATTGCGCGTGTTCAAGGCGGCTCTACCCATTACCTCGAAGAAATCCGAATCTTCCGAGAGTACGCGCTTGAGCGCGGACTCTTCCTGCAAGGAGCACTCGAAGCCCTGAACCGTTCGCCCGACGACGAGGGCAACGAACATCAAGTTTGGTTTCAGGAGGAAACCAACACCTACCTGAAAATCACCTGGCCGGATTTCTTTGGCATGCTCGTCATGTATCGGGTGGATGAGGAAGATCGTGCCTCACCCATCGCCTATCTGGAGCGCTGGCAGCTGCACAATGAACTGTTCGGAGACAGCGTGGAGTTTCTGGGCGTGTTGGAGGAACACGGCAGGCTGCGAATGATCATCCAGCAGAAAGCCATCGAGGGGGTACCCGCCACCTTGCATCAAATCAATGATTTCTTCACCCACAGTGGCTGGAAGCGCTTCTTCACCCATGATGAAGTGGCTTATTTTGCCCCCGATCAAAAGGTGGTGATCTCAGACACGCACCGAGGGAACATCATTCTGATGGATGACGGCCTGCTGGCACCCATCGATCTGCGCGTGCAGCCGCTCAGCGGCGCGCTGCTGGACTATGTGGTGAAAGCCTGCCGCAATTGACGATCTGATGTAACCAGCCTAAGGATCCGCCGTCAAAAACTGTAAAACACCGTCAACTTCCCCTCATGCTCTTTGGCATCGCTCTTGGATCCAATCTTGGTGATCGCGCTGAGAACATGCGGCGTGGTGTTGAGTTGCTGATGGCTCGTGTGCCGGGAATCAGGCTCAATGCCAGTGCGCAGGTGTATGAGACGGAGCCGGTGGATTGTGCGCCGGGGACGCAGGCGTTTTTAAATACCGTCATTGAAGTCGCGGCTGACTGCCTGCCGCATGAACTGCATGCGCACCTCAAGGCCATCGAGCAGGCGCTGGGGCGGCCGGAGCAGCGGGAGCGCAATTCGCCGCGCACGCTCGATTTGGATCTGCTGTATGCGGATGATCTGGTGAGCGATGATCCCGTGCTGACTTTGCCGCACCCGCGCATGCACCTGCGGCGCTTTGTGCTGGAGCCGCTGGCGGACATTCGACCTGAGTTGATCCTGCCGGGGCAGAAGGTGTCGGTGGCCGAACTTCTGGCGGGTTTGGAGTGATACCGGCTTTGCCTTACTTCGCGGATTCTGCGTGGCATGAAGCGGAATCTTGCTATGGAATGAGGGACCATGACTGAAGCCCAACCCACCTCTGCTGATCCTGGACGCTGGATTCGTTTTGCCCTCGTCATGCTGCCTGTGGGCACGATTCTACTGGGGATTGCTTCCTTTGGCATCTGGCAGTGGAAGAAGGACCAGGCGGCGGATCGTTCTTTCAAGTATGCGCTGGCGCTGCGGCGGCAGATCAGCCCGGAAGGCATCGAACGGTATGCAGACATCGTCCGCACGGCTTTGGGCAAAGCGGACCGAGACCTAAGCATCCCCGGTTATCTTGAATCCACCATGGGTGCGGAGAACATGGGCTACACGGTGCGGCGCGGGCGCTTTGGCAACGAGAAGTCGGTCATCGACGCCGAACTGACGGGAATCAAACGTCCGCTGGAAATCGTGATGGTCTTGGCACTCTACGGTGGCCCGGCGGATCAGCAGGAAAGCACGGTGCAAGCCCTCGCCGAATCCTTGTCTGTCGCGCATGAACTGACGGGTGAAAAAGTGGTGCGTTCCTTGCGCTTTGCCTTCATTCCCGACACACCGGAAGCACTGAAGCAGTTGAAAGATGGGCTGCAGCGCGATGGTGAGCGCCTGATGCATCTGCTGGTGCTCGGCGGACCCGAAGTGGCGAGCATTGAAGGCATCTCCAAAGCCTTGGAAACGACGGCCAAAGGCACGCGTGTCCTGTCTCTGCCAGCCACAAAAACGACGCAGGAAACAGTACAGTCTGCCCACCAACTCAAAGGCATGCTGCTGGAAGCAGCGGAAATCCCATGATCGTCACGTGCCGCCAGATGCAGCAGTGCGAGGAGGCTGCCTTCTCACGCGGTGTGACTGCGGCGGCCTTGATGGAGGAGGCGGGACGCGGCATCGCGCATGTGGTGCGTCAGTTTGCGCCAAGTGCGGGCTCGCTGGTGCTGTTTCTCGGCAAAGGCAACAACGCGGGTGATGCCCTCGTCGCGGCGCGTGAACTGATCGCTGATGGCTGGAAGTTGTATGCACGTCTGAGTGGCGAACCCGCTGCGATGAAGGAGTTGCCACGCCAGCATCTGAACGCGCTGGGCAGTCTGGTCCGCGTTTTGGAGGATGCCTCGGCGTTTGATTTTCCAGCAGGGCCGATTGTGAGTCTGGATGGGCTGCTGGGCATCGGAGCAAAGGGACCGATGAAACCGGATCTGCAGGTGCTGGCGCGCGAAATGAACACGCTGCGTAGGCAACGGCACGCGCTGACGATTGCGATGGATATTCCTTCCGGTCTCGACGGTGATCATGGCGATGCGTGCGAGGATGCAGTGGAAGCCGATGTGACCGCCGTTGTGGCGCAGATCAAGGCAGGGCTGCTGGAAGATGGTGCCGATCATTATGTGGGACGCATCGCGCTGGTGCCACTGGCTGCTTTGTCGCAGATCGATGGCGATGCGCAGGCTGAAGTGCTGACATCCCGGCTTCTGCGCTCCTGGCTGCCACGACGTGCCAATGACATGCACAAGGGAGATGCTGGCCGCATCGGCATCCTGGCTGGCTCGCCAGGATTTCTTGGTGCTGCAGAACTGGCCTGCCGTGGTGCCATTCGCGCGGGTGCGGGACTTGTCACACTGCTGGTGAAGGAGGATGTCTATCCGCTGATCGCGCCGCGCATGCCTGCAGAGGTGATGGTGAAGGCAGTCGACGATTATCGCGATGTGTTGGAGCTGCGCTTCGATTCGCTCGCTATCGGCCCGGGGCTGGGTTTTGCGCATGAGAAGGAAATCATCGAAGTGCTCAAGCGGGCCAAGGCACCCACCATCGTGGATGCAGATGCACTGACGATGCTGGCGCAGCACCCAGACGTACTCGATGCCACGGGCAGCCTACCGCGCCTCATGACACCGCACCCGGGCGAAATGGACCGCCTGCTGCGGAATTTCCCCGGCTGGCATGGCATGAGCCGCCGCATGCTTGTTGAATCACTCACAGAAACCGCCCCTGGGCGCACGCTGCTGCTCAAGGGAACGCGAACCGTGATCGCCACGCACGGCCAGCCGACCTTATTCAACACCACGGGCCACGCCGGCATGGCCAGCGGTGGCATGGGCGATGTTTTATCCGGCGTGTGTGCCGCCTTCGCCGGTCAGCATCTCACGCTTCATCAGGCAGCGACTCTGGGGGCGTGGCTGTGCGGTCGTGCGGCGGAGCGGTTTGTTGTTCAGGAATGCACGGCCACGGAATCCGTCGGCGCGAGCGATATCACCGCGCATCTGGGCGGTGCGCTGCTGGATTTGAAGGAAGGCAGGTTTTGAGGAGTTGCCGGTTTCAAGTTGGCCGGAGGCCTCTTCGTGTTGCAGTGCCGGTTTTAACCGGTCTGGTCGCGCTGTTCAGAACCTGCTAAAGCAGGTACTACAATACGAAGAAGCTTTCGCCTACTTCACCGCCTCATACAGCGAAGCGATGCCAAGCGTGAGCTGACGCGAAGAGGCACTGGCGAAACCATTGGCACAGATCAGAGACTCCATGTCGCGGCCGGAGGGAAAGCGTTCGATGGAACCGCAGAGGTACACATAAGCTTCGCGTTTGCCGGTGATCCAGCCGGCAACACGGGTCATGATCTGCTTGAGATAGAAGAGGTACAACTGGCGGATGCCGGGAATGCGCGGGATGGAAAAATCGAGGACGAACAAACGGCCACCTGGGCGGAGCACACGGTTCATTTCCTTCAGGGCGGCGGGCCAGGAGGCCATGTTGCGCAGACCGAAGGCCACGGTAAGCACATCGAAGACGCCGTCCTGAAAGGGCAGCGCGAGTCCATCTGCGGCGACAAGACTGCTGAATTGGCGTTTCTGGGCCTCGCGCATCATGGGCACGGAAAAATCGGCACCAAGCACTTTGGCTTGTGGACAGGCCGACTGAACGGCTTGAGCGAGATCGCCGCTGCCGGTGGCGAGGTCGAGAACACGCTGGGGATTCAGCTCCGCAATGCGTTTGGCCGTGGTGCGACGCCAGAGGCAATCGATGCCGAGACTGAGGACGTGGTTCGCGAGTACGTACCGGGAAGCGATTCCCGCAAATGCCTGCCTCACGAATCCTGCGTCTTGCATGTGACTTTCTGTTTAACCGGTCAACCTGGGGCGGCACTGTTGCCGCCGGATGGTGCTCACGACTGGACTCGAACCAGCACAATGTTACTTACTAGAACCTGAATCTAGCGCGTCTACCAATTCCGCCACGTGAGCAAAGGAGTCGGGTCAACCGGGTCGAGAGTTTTGACCACGCCAGAGAATACTCAAGCGAGAAAATGACTTTCTTCTGGCGACATGGCGGGCTTCGGGTTAGGCGCGTGTGCATGTCCTTTCGTCTTGAGATGCTGCAAGTCGCGCGCCTAGCCCCCAAACTCCTCGGTGAGTCGGCGGAGCTGGTGGAGTCCTTCCTGCGTTCACGCCTGTCCCCTGAGGGCGGATTCCTGGATCGTAACGACAAGCCGGACCTCTACTACACCGTGTTTGGCCTGGAAGGCCTGCAGGCGCTGTCCGTGGATGCTAGCACGATTCCAGATGTGCGCCCGTGGCTGAAGACGTTTGGTGATGGGGAACGGCAGGACTTTGTACATCTGTGCTGCCTAGCACGCTGCTGGGCGAATGCTGGTCTGCAGGATTTTCCGATGGCTTCGCGTGAGGCGCTGGCGGCACGCATCGAAGGCTTTCGCTGCCCGGACGGCGGCTACCATCAGGCACCCAAGCGTGCCAAGGGCAGCGCCTACGGCTGCCTGCTGGCCTGGGGTGCCTACCAGGACCTCGGCGGCATACCGCCTGAGCCCTGGCGGCTGGTGGAATGCATGGGCGGCCTGCGCACCCCGGATGGTGCATGGTCAAACGAGCCTAACATCCCCGTGGGCTCCACGACGGCTACGGCGGCCATGGTGGCCCTGCACCGCCACATGGACATGCCCCCGCCCGCTGAGGCGGTGGACTGGCTGATGCGCCAGTGCCTGCCCGCAGGCGGCTTCCTGGCCCTCCCCGCCGCCCCCCTGCCCGACCTGCTCTCCACCGCCGTGGCTCTGCATGCGCTGGATGCCGTGCAGGCGGATTTTTCACGGCTCAAGGAACCCTGCCTCGACTTTGTTGATTCACTTTGGAATGCCACAGGCGGATTTCATGGTAACTGGACGGATGACATGCTGGACTGCGAGTATACCTACTATGGGATGCTGGCACTGGGGCATCTCTCACTCTGAGAAGAGGGCACAAAAAACCCGGACATTGCTGTCCGGGTTCTCTGAATGATTGTCGTGGCGTCGAATTACGCGAGCGCTTCCGTGAGGACACGACCGCCATTGACGATGTCGATGGGGCGACCGCCGTCGGCCATGATGCGCTTCTCGCTGTTGATGCCGAGGAGGCGATACATGGTCTTGGCAAGATCTTCTGGACCCACCGCGTCGCGGTCGGGCTCGCCACCGAGGGCGTCGGAGGCACCGTGGATGTAGCCTTCCTTCATGCCGCCACCAGCCATGGCGACGGAGAACACGCGTGGCCAGTGGTCACGGCCGTTGGTGCCGTTGATCTTCGGCGTGCGTCCGAATTCGGAGCTGACCATGACGAGCGTGCGCTTGAGCATGCCGCGATCCGAAAGATCGGTGATGAGGCGGGCGAAGGCCTGATCGAAGTTCGGGGCCTGACTGTTGAAGGCGTCCTTGATGTTGGAGTGGTGATCCCAGCCACCGTAGTTGACGGACACCATGCGCACACCGGACTCAACGAGACGGCGAGCCAGCAGGAAGCGCTGACCGGCGGTGTTGCGGCCGTATTCATCACGCAGCTTGTCGGTTTCCTTGGTGAGGTCGAAAGCTTCGCGGGCCTTCTGGCTGCTGATGAGGCCGTAAGCGGCCTGGTAGAAGCTGTCCATGGCGCTGATGGAGTCGGCTTTTTCCACGGCTTTGAAGTGCTCATCCACGGTGCCCAGCAGGTTGCGGCGGCGGTCAAAGCGCTTCTCGTCCACGTCTTTCGGAGTGAGGAGATCGCGAACGGTGAAGCCTTTGTCAGCAGGGTCGCTGCCGAGGGCGAAGGGACCGAAAGCACTGCTCATGTAGCCGGTGCCTTGATCAGGAGCGACCATATTTGGCACCACCACGTAGGGAGGAAGATTGTTGCGGCTGCCCTGTTCGTGGGAAATGACAGAGCCAAAGCTTGGGAACTTGATCGCCGGGCTTGGACGGTAGCCGGTGAACATGTTGTGAGTACCACGCTCATGGGCGGCTTCACCGTGGGTCATCGAACGGATGACGGTGAGCTTGTTCATGATCTTCGCGATGTTGGCGAACTTCTCACCGACGTATTCGCCGGGGATGGACGTTTTGATCGGGGTGAAAGGACCGCGATAGTCAGGCGAGGCAAAAGGCTTCGGATCCCAGGACTCATGCTGTGCCATGCCACCCGGAAGGTAGATGTGGATGATCGAGTCAGCGACTGGCTTGAATGTTTCCACTTCAGGAATGACCTGAGCGGCTTGCAAGCGCAGCATCTCAGGCAACGTCAGGCCGAGACCGCCGAGCATACCAACGTAGAGGAAATCACGGCGACTGGCTCCGGAGCGCAGATCAAGGTGATTACCTTGGCAGAGTGAGTGCATTTTCATAAGGAGAGAGGGGGTGTTGTTGCTGGAATCGAGAGGGATTACGAGGCAGCCCGGAGGTTCTTGCAAATTTTGCGAAAAATGATGCGAATCTTGATTTTAGGTCTTCAGGGGGTCACCCAGCCGGACTGGACGAACTGCTGGATCCAGACCTGAAAATCCACGGGGGCGTCCGGGGGGAATTTGAGCCGCAGAATCATTGGGACGGTGGCATCTTCGCTCAACTGTAGCTGGTAATCCAGCGCCTTGGCGATCGGGCCGCTCTTCTCGGCATAGCCATAGACCACTTTGGCACCCGGTTCGGAGATGTTGCGCAGGCTGTAACACTGGAGCTTGGATGGATCTCCAAACTGGTTTTCAAAATGTCCCGCAGGGGAAACGAGCACCCTAAAGAGCGTGGGGGCGGCTTGCCTCAATTCGAGAAAGTCTGACCAGCCCATTTCACCCGATCCCACAAATGCCTCCCAATCCACAAGAGTTCCTGCTGTGGAGTGCTCCACCGTGGCAACGCGCCGGCCACCGCCTTCGAAAACCACAACGTGCTGGCTGAACTTGGGTGAAAGCTCCGTCGCTTCGACGATGGAATCAAATGCCAACGGGCCATCCGCATTTTTCGAATAAAAGGTACTCATCAGCGGGGCCACGCGCAGACGGTCGCGCACCAGCAGGACACGCTGTTTCCAAGTCGGGGTTTCCAGAAACTTGCCAATCACTTCCTCAGCAGCGGCCAGCTTCGCCAGATCTCCCCCTGTGACCGTTGGCATGGCCTTGGCGGTTGTGAGGGCCTCGCTTCCGGGGGGACGAAACACCAGATTACCTGAGTTCACCTGGGGCACTGGCTCATCAGGCTGCATCAGGGACATTCCAGGTGGAAGCACGATCTTCCCACCATTCTCCGATGTCGAATCACCTGCTTTGGCCAATTTGGATGCAAGCGTTTCAGCTTTCTTTGCAGGTGTCGGCAGCAAGCTCCAGACCACAATCAAGAGCACGATGAGGCACACAGCCCCCGCTCCAATCACCAACTTCCGGCGAAACTGCTGGATCTCGGGATCCATGCGCATGCGATCAAATACATCTCCAGGCAGGGGCTGGGGCTCCTGGAAAGCAGCCGGATTCGGAGAGGGCGTGCTGACCGGCTCATTCTGCGTCATCAGCAGTGCACGGCGCTTCGTCTTGGTAGTCTTCTCCGCCATCTGCAGCATCACCATCTGCCCGCACTCAGGACAGGGGCGTGAGCGCGTCACTGAAGAAACCTGAATTTCGACAGTTTTTTCGCAGTGAGGGCAGACAAGGGTGGTGGCCGGCATTCGTGGCTAGACGTTGAGGAGGGGAACACTTTGGCTGCTGGAATGAACCGCCGCAACTTGTGGTTGGTCAATTTCCCGTCCAAGCGTCCGCAGTGAAGCCGCCCCCAGAGCGCATGCGCTGCAAGCCCCAGCTCATCATGATGCGTGCGTCATCCCAGATGTACTTTGTCTTGGTGCCGAGCTGCACTAGGATGACCTCACGGCTGCCGCTGGCGGCACTGGAGATCAAACAGCGCCCGCTGGCCACGGTGTAGCCGGTTTTCATGCCATTGCACTCGGGCATGACGCCCAGCAGTTCATTGGTGTTTGAGAGCGTAACCACACGCCCATCTGCACGCCGGAAACTGAAATACTTCCGCCGCACCACGTCGCGAATCACGTTGTTGCGATACGCCGCCATGGCCACCCGGGCCATGTCACGTGCGGTGGAGTACTGTCCGCCCACCGTCAGGCCGTGGGGGTTCTTGAAATTGGAATTCGAGCAGCCCAGCGCGCGCGCCTTGGCGTTCATTTTGGCCGTGAAAGCACTGATGCTGCCGGCGTTGTCACGCGCCAGTACATTGGCCACATCGTTCGCGCTCTTTACCAGAAAGGCATAAAGGAGCTCACGGCGCGAGTACACCTCCCCCGGCCTGATGCCAAGCCGTGTGGGCTCCACGGCCACATCAGAGGCCTGCACCCGCACCATCTTGTCTAGATTTCCCGCGTCCAGCACCACCAGGGCGGTCACCAGTTTCTGCGTACTGGCCACACCGCGTGCCGTTTCAAAGCTGCGCCCAGCAAGATGCTGCCCGGTGCGCGCATCCAGCAGAAGGTAGGAGGCAGCACGAATCGCTGGGCCGGAGGTGGCCACGAGCATGGGCCGCTCGGGCAGCAGCACCGGCATGATCTGCGCGCTGTCCCCCTGAGCATACATGTGCTGGGAATTCGGCGCGACCGGGATGGCACGCACCACGCCCTGCGCTGCACAGCTTGCCAGCAGCCCTGCGGCCGCGCCTGTCATCAAAAGGTGGATCAATCTCATCATCGTGAAGGAACGCCAGACTTGCCCGCAGTTATCATGCCGGACCAAGCAGCCATGGCATCGTTCATCTAGGCCACCCCGTCTTTGTTGTCAAACTTGCGCCCGCCGCGCGGCGCTCCATGTTCGGCACATATGGCACTAATCATCAACGGCGAACAGATCGAAGACGAAATCATTGAGGCAGAATTCCGCCACATCAAAGGACACTATGAACGCACCCTCCAGGTGGCCTGCTGCGAGCGTGACCCTGAATTTCGTGGCATCGCGAAGGACAACCTCACCTCCCGCGCCCTCCTGGGGCAGGAAAGCCGCCGCCGTCACCCTGAAGTCTCTGAGGCTGATGTCACTGCTCGCCTGACGAAGCTCATCCACGAGGCCGGTGGTGAAACGCAGTTCTACATGAACATCGGCATGCAGGTCAAAGACGAGGCCCTTGTGCGTGAAAACGTGGCAGGCGGTGTCCGGCTGGACAAAACGCTGCAGGAAATCTACGCCCCAGAACCGGAGCCGACCGAAGCCGAGCTGAGGGCCTGCTACGAGGCCAATCTCAAGCACTACATGACCGAAGAAGAGATCCAGGCCTCCCACATCACCAAAAGCCTGCAGGGCGCCACCAGCCGTCAAGAAGTCTATCAGGCGATGCGCGATGTCCGCTCCCAGCTCCTCGCCGGGGCTGAATTTGCGAAACTCGCGGAAGAGCACCGCTCCGGTGATCAGCAGCAGATTGACCTCGGCTGGTTCAAGCGCGGGGAGTTCATGGAGGAGTTCGAAACCATCGCCTTCTCCATGGGTGAGGGCGAGATCAGCCCCGTCTTCAACACCCAACTCGGCTTTCATGTCTGCACCGTCACCGGCCGCCGCCCGTCCGTGGCGCGTCCGTATGATGAAGTGAAGGACGACGTGAAAAATCGTTTCCTCGAAGAGTATCGCGACAAAAAATTCAACGCGTTCCTCGAAGAACTCAAAGCCACCGCCAAGGTCGAGGACACCGATCCTGAAGGAGCGAACTGCGGACATTAAAGCGCGAGAAGAGGCTCGGCTCCGCCACGTTCAGACTTTTGAGATGGCCGGGACGGAAGTGCGGAATACTTCCACAGGTTCCGGCAGCGAATCCATGGGCGGAGGTCCGGGGAAATTATCATCCACAAAGCGCCGCCAGGTATCGCGCGTTTTGACAGAGATGAAGCCCTGCACGGTGTCACCGCACTTGCCGCAGATCATCACACTGTGCAGCAGGGAGAGGCCTTCGCACACGCCGGTGATGACGAAATCCTCCATGCCTGGCTCATCACGCCGCGCATTGCACACCGCACACGATTCCAGACCGCGCTCCAGTGTGACCTGCTCGTCTTGAAACTGCCCCAGCCGCTGTTTCGACTCTTGGGAGAACTCCTCCATCATCTGCGAGCGGCAGTGATCGCACAGCGCATACTCCATGACGCACTCACCGCGCTTGTAGGCCTTGGAAATTTGAAAGCCCCCGGCGAAGTCCGGTAGGGATTCGCCGCAGCGCGTGCAGTTCTGAAACGGGCGCTCCTCATACTCACACCGCAGGTCAGGCGGTATGGGCGGCGGCTGTTGGAGATCGTGATCAGACATCGGCTTATTTGCAACAAAGCGCACACCATGGCAGTTTCACAGTCCAAACTCATGCGTGCCTCGCTTTTCCTCAGCCTCCTCCTCCCCGCCCTTCTGCATGCCCAAACGGCAGACTGGCCGGACTCCCGTGGCAACGCGGCCATGACGGGCACCTCCCCCGTCGAGCTGAAGTTCCCGCTGGAACTCGCCTGGCAGTTCAAGCTCATGGACAAGCCGAAGGGGCAGGCCGAGTTGCTCGTCTCCAGCGCCGTCGTGCGCAGCGGCAAGGTCTATCTGGGTTGCAATGCCGGCAAATTCTACTGCCTCGATCTCTTGACCGGCAAAGAGCTTTGGAAGACCGAGGCCAAGGGAGCATTCGACGGTGCCGGCGCGTTCGCGGGGGATCTCGTCGTCGCGGGCTGCCAGGACGGCTTCGTCTATGCCTGGAACGCCGACACCGGCAAGGAAGTTTGGAAATTTGAAACGCAGGCCGAAATCCACGCCGCCGCGAATGTGTGGACGAATCCCGAAACCAAGGCGCAGAAAATCATCATCGGCAGCTACGATTACTCCATCTATTGCCTCGATGCCAAAACGGGCGTGAAGGAGTGGGCGGCAGAAACCGGCTACTACATCAACGGCGGCTCTGCCGTTGGCGACGGCAAGGTCGTCTTCGGCGGCTGCGACAGCGTGCTGCACGTGCACGATGTGAAGACCGGCAAGGAAGAGCGGCAGATTGAAGTGGGAGCCTACATCGGCAACAACGTCGCCATCGCCGACGGCGTCATCTACGTCAGTCATTACGGCAACCGCGTAGGCGCCTACCGCATCGCCGATGGCACGAAGGTCTGGGAATACGGCGAGCGTGAATTCGAGTACTACGCCGCGCCCGCCATCTGGGAGAAGGGCGTCTTTGTCGGCGGCCGAGACAAACGCTTCCATGCCATCGACCGCGTCACCGGCGCGCAGCTCTGGGAATTTCGCGCTCGTGATCGCATCGACAGCAGCGCCGTGATCTGCGCGGGCAAAGTCGCTATCTTCGGCTGCGACGACGGCTACATCTACGCCCTCGACCTCAAGACGGGCAAAGAAGTCTGGCACAATGAAATCGGCGCGCCGGTGAAGACGTCAGGAGCCATTGCGGGGGATTACGTGCTGTTCGGAGCGGATGACGGGGTGCTGTATGTGTTTAAGAATGGGAAGTGAGGGGGCAAAGTCGTCACGGTCCGTCTAGTTTAGTTCAGTGACTAACCTGCTCATGTCATCGAGGAAAGGTTTCTGGTTGGAAAGGCACTGACTAATCTTGCCACTTGCCATCAACCTCAAAGTGTACGGGCGCGCACAGGTTTAGACACATCAGGTCTTCATCTACATCCCTTCGCTGTGGCCTCAAAACACCAGCCACAGCACCCCATAAACAGCTCCACCCAGCAAGGCGATCAGTGACAGCACGAGCAGCAACAGCCCAAGCACTCCACCGAGCACCATCCCGATGATGGAACCGCCCACTGCTCCTTGCGGGCCGTAGAGACGAAAACCAGCCCAGGCACCCGACATCCCCCCCAGTATGACCCCGGTTGAAACGCAGCGAGAAATGAGCCAATCACGAAACCGGTCCCGTCGAATCCGCTCCAGCAGCCGAGCATCTTCAAAACGATCCGAATACCGAGGTGGCACCCACTCATAACGCAGACGATACCCCGGCGGGCAATCCTGAAGGACCGCCTCCAACGACGCCGCATAACGTTTCCGTCTCATGGCAGTGAAAGTGCAGACTGAAAAAAGAACGATGAGCGCACAACACAAGCTCTTTCGTCTTCCTTAATGTTTCCAAACAATGCATAAGTCAGTAGTATAAAAGTACGCGCTGGAGCTGCAAAACGGTACTCCGCAAGAGAACCCAGCGCCTCTCATCTTCTGCACAGCAGCCCGGTCATGCTATTGACACCAATCGTTGATCAGGGATATTCCCCGCCGTGAGCACGCTCGTCCAAATCGAATCCGCCGTCACCGGCCTGCCGATGCAGGATCAGTGGTCGTTGCTGAAATGGTTGCAAGGCCGTTTGAAGGACGCACCCAAGCCTGCGAGTGAATCTCCCGCCCCCGAAGCGCTGAAGGTGTTCCGCAAACTGCAGGCTGAAGTGGCATTGACGACCGACAGTGCCGCTGCATGGAAAGAAGCAATCACAGATGCTCGACGGTAATTTTCCCTCGAATTCGAGCAGTGATTCATCTCGATACCAATTTCCTCATTGATGCGCTTGTTCCTGGAAGTGCACAAGAAGCACTGCTCATAGGCTGGCTTGATGCCGGTGAAGCGCTGGGAATCAGCTCTCTCGCCTGGGGAGAGTTTCTTTGCGGGCCGCTCTCGCCAATGGCAGAAACCTTTGCCCGCCAGTTGCTTCCCATCGCCGAACCGCTCGAACGTTCTGATGCTGAAAAAGCGGCTGAACTTTTCAATCGGACTGGCCGGCGTTCCAAGAGTTACGCCGACTGCGGCATTGCCGCTGTGGCCATACGCGTCCACGCATCACTGGCGACCAGCAATCGTGACGATTTCGTTCCAATGGTATCGCAGGGATTGACGCTGGCTTGAACGCCCGCCGTCGCTCCCCAAAACGCCTCGCCGAAGTTACCCCAGGATCCCCCCGAATCACGCCATGCTCAGCGTATCCACGGCAGTCTCAAAGTGGACCATGGCCCTTAGGAGCCCGCACCTGTCTTGGTCACCCGCCCTAAAAGGTGGCGCATTTTGCGCTTGAGGCGCCAGACGAAGGAACGGGGAATAGCGCGATGAATGGCGAACTTCTTCACGTACTTGGACACGGTCCAGTGAGCGGTCAGTCCATCTGGAAAAAGGGCGATGTCACCGACTCGCAGCGTATGAATTTTGCGACCCGGATTCTGTTCTTCGATCACCACCTCGCCCTCCAGAATCTGCACAATCTCATCCAGGCCAAACACCCACTTAAATTTGCCCGCACTGCACTCCCAGACGGCGCAGGAAAGTGTGTTGTCAGTGGCAACTGCCAGGGTGGTGGCTCGTGCAATCGGGTTGCCTTCCAGAATCCAGTCGGGATTGATGGGTGCAGGCTGGAGATCTTCCTGAAGGATAGAGCCCGTCTGAATCACAGGGAAGGCGCTGGGCCTTAGTTGAGCGGGGTGAGCAGTGGTGCTGTCGTTGAATCCAAATGGTGAATGAAGGGATTTTTCCATATTTTCCATGTATAAATATAATATCCAAATCTTCTATTGTCGAGAAAAGTCCAGAAAGCCCATCTGCCGGAAAACTGATTCAAAACCTCTTCCAAGTCAGCGCCTCTTCCATACTCAGGGTCACACAAGCCCCCCATCCGTTGCCGTCATGGCACAACTGACTCCTGCCCGAAATGCTGAAAATCTTCATTCCTCCATGCCCTACCTACTCACTATCAAGGAACTAGGACGGGAAAGAGGATGAATGTAAACGGTCATGAGCAGTCGGCTGTTTCACGATCTGCAGCCCCTTCTTGCATCCCTTCAAGCCACCGCTAAAGGAAAGCGTGCGCATCATTTCTGGAACCGCAGGGGGGCTTGCACTTGAAGTCCCCAAAACCGTCACACGCCCCACGCAGGATCGGGTACGGCAGGCTGTGTTCTCGATGCTCGGGGAACTCGTGCCGGGGGCGCATGTGCTGGATTTGTTTGCTGGCACGGGAGCCATCGGCCTCGAGTGCCTGAGCCGGGGTGCGGCTTCAGCGATGTTTGTGGATCAAAACAAAGGCGCGTGCGAGGTGATCCGCAAGAATATTGCCAAGACCCGCCTCACGGGGGCCACGGTGCGCCATGGTGATGTCTTCGGCATGCTGCCGCTGCTGCAACGCGACGGCAAAAAGTTCGACCTCATCTTTGCCGATCCACCATACACGCATTGCGATGCAGACACGGATTTCGTGGCGCAACTCCTAGCCGAAGAAGCGCTGCCTGCGCTCCTGCATCCAGAAAGCCACCTCATTCTCGAAAGTCACCACTTCAACCGCGAAACGAAAAGCTGGCCCGGCTGGGAGGTGCTGACGGATCGCAATTACGGCTCCACCCGCATCGTCTGGCTGCGCAAACTTCCGCATGGCATCGAAAGCGCTTAGCCTCACTCTCTACAATCTGGCACTGCCTCTGGGGCTTGTGCTGATGCTGCCGGGAGCCTTCCGCAAGATGCGCCGCCGCAATGGCCGCTGGCAGGATCTGGCCCAGCGCTTCGGCTTTTTTCCCCGTGAGACCCAGGCCGCCATCCATGCCCTGCCACAACGCGAACGCTTCTGGGTGCATGCGGTGAGCGTGGGAGAAGTGGGCGTGGCGAAGAAACTCATCACACGCCTGCTCAAAACGAATGCAGAACTTGGCATCGTGCTCAGCACGACGACGCCCACAGGTTACGCGCTCGCTGAAGAGCTGGCGGCTCAGCATGCGGGGCGCGTGGTGGCCATCTACAGCCCCATCGATCTACCCGGTGTTGGCCGACTCATGCTGGAGCGCATTCAGCCCACGCAGATGGTGCTCGTGGAGGCGGAAGTCTGGCCCAACTTGACGGCATCTGCTTCGCGCCTTGGCATTCCAGTTTCGCTGGTCAATGCACGGCTCTCGCCGCGCAGTGAACGCCGCTACCGCAAGTTCAGCTGGTTCATTGGGCCGATCTTTCGCATGCTCAAGCAGGTCCTCGTGCAGGAGGCGGACGACGTCGCGCGCTGGCAGGGCTTTGGGGTCGATGCGGAGCGCATCCACCTCACGGGCAGCATCAAATACGACCCCGAAGGTTCGGTTGTCCCCGCATTGAAGATCGACGAACTGCGCAGTGCGCTCACGCAGATCGGTATCACGCCCGGACAGCCCAGGCTGCTCGCTGCCAGCACGCATGCGGGCGAAGAGATCGAACTCGCCCGCGTGTTCCTGCGTCTGCGCGAACAAGTGCGCGATCTCGCGCTGCTCATCGTGCCGCGTCATGTGGAGCGCCGGGCGGAGATCAGCGCCGAGTTGCAAAGCATCGGCATCTCCCCTGCCCTGCGCAGCATGATAGGCTCACGCGTCAATGCCACGGCGCCGGTCTTTCTGATCGACACCACGGGCGAGCTCGCCGCGTGGCAGCATCTTGCCACGCTGGTGGTGGTCGGGAAAAGCTTCCTCGCTGAAGGCGGCCAAAATCCCGCCGAGGCGGCGCTGGCGCAGAAGCCAGTGCTATTCGGCCCGCACATGGAGAACTTCACGCCCCTTGTCGATCTGCTGCTGAAGCACAAAGGCGCGCAGCAAGTCGCTGATTTTGCCGAGCTGGAATCAGCCTGCCGCACGCTGCTGCAGGATCAGGCCGCAGCAAAGAGCATGGCACAGGCTGGCCACGATGCGCTGACGATTCACGAAGGCGCGACGATGCGCAGCGTGGAGAGGCTCCAAGGTGTGGGGGTCTCCTGACCCCCACTCAGAATCCACGGAGTCGGGCTGCGAAACTGCGAAGCGAATCCCCGGTGCCTTGATTTACCCCCACAACGACTGCGGGTAGTCGCCGGCATCAATCAGCGCGCGAATGCTCGCGACAACTTCCGCTTTGTCTTCAGGATAGGTGACACCGAACCACTTGCCGGTCGTCTCCAGCACACGCACATCGGCTTTACCAGCGGCGATGAGGGCATCGACTTGGGCGGGCACGTAGCATTCGGATTTGAGCTCGGCGCCGCGCTCGGCGAGGAAGGCCGCAAAGGCGGTGCGCAGGTGCGCGAAGATGTCGGGCGTGAAGCCGAAGAAGTTCATCGACACGACTTCGTCTCCGGTGAGCGGGACGTAAGCACCCTCCACCTCGCGGTTTTCCGCACCGGTGTCGCATTTGAAAATCTTGGTCATCTCCAGCACCGTGCTCAGCATGCCCTGGGCATCGCAGGTGCAGACACCGCGGGAGACACTGCCATGATCGGAAAGAGTGTTCTTGAGGTAGAAACCCACCATGGACCAGTGGCTTTTGCCATCATGAGGACGAGGCTGGACGAGATCTGCGGCGATTTTGGTGAAAGCGTCCTGCCCGTAGAAGTCGTCCGCATTGATCATGAGGAAGGGCTCATGCACGACGCTCTCCGCAGCAAGCAGCGCATGGGCGGTGCCCCAGGGCTTGGTGCGGCCTTCCGGCACGGTGAATCCGGCAGGAAGATCATGCAGATCCTGAAAGGCGTAGTCCACTTCGATGCGGCCTGCATATTTGGAGCCAATCTGCGTACGGAAGAGTTCTTCAAAGTCGCGGCGGATGACGAACACCACCTTGCCAAAACCGGCACGGATCGCGTCAAAGACAGAGTAATCTAGCACCACCTCGCCCGCAGGTCCCATCGCATCAAGTTGTTTGAGGCCGCCGTAACGGCTGCCCATGCCGGCAGCGAGGATGAGGAGAGTGGGTTTCATCAAATGAATGTGGGATTTGGGTGAGGGCGCGTACCTTTTCGCCGGGCGGCGGTCAGGTCAAGACGAAGTGCTGAGCTCAAGACAGGCCGTGAACCAAAAAACAGAGAGCTTGTGCTCCTTCGCCGTTTCGGCTTACATCCATGCACATGCTTCAAGACATCACGAAACTCATTCAGCTTCAGGAACGTGACCAGCGCATTCGTGCCCTGCAGAAAGACCTCAAGGACATCCCCACGATGCAAACCCGGGCCAAAATGCAGCTCGCGGGAGATCAGGCCGCCGTGGATGCCGCGAATCTGGCCATGAAGGAAGTCGAGGTGAAGATCAAAAACATTCAGCTCGATGTCCAAACGCGCCAGACCTCCATCAAGCGACTGCAGGACCAGCAGTTCGAGACGCGCAAGAATGACGAATTCGCCGCCCTCGGTCATGAGATCAAACGCTACGAGGCCGATGTGACCAAGCTGGAAGATGGCGAACTGGAGCAGATGGAAGCCCTCGAAACCGCCAAGGCTAAGCTAAAGGACGCGCAGGGCAAACTGGCTGCCACCCAGGTTCGCGTGAACGAGGAGCTCAAAAATCTGGAAGACCGGGGCGTGGGCGTGAAAAAGCGCCTCGAAGATCTCACGGCCGAACGCAGCAAATTGGCCGAGCCGATCGATCCCGATTCTCTTGATCTCTACACCCGTATCTTCACCAAGAAGGGCGATGCCGCCATCGTGCCGATGGAAAACGCCATGTGCGGCGGCTGCCACATGAAGGTGGTCGTGGGTGTGATCCAGTCCCTGAAGCAGTCCGTCGGCCTCACCCAATGCGAATCCTGCGGACGTATCTTGTATCTGGTGGAGTAGTTTTGCTACGCTAGCAGCTTGTGCAGGACTTTGCCGTGCACATCGGTGAGGCGGAAGTCGCGGCCTTGGAATTTGAACGTGAGCTTTTCATGCTCAATGCCGAGGAGATGCAGAATGGTGGCGTGCAGGTCATGTACGTGGGCGGGATCTTCGGCCACGCCGAAGCCGAGTTCGTCGGTCTTGCCTAGGGTCTGTCCGGCCTTCACGCCGCCACCCGCGAACCACATGGTGAAGGCGTCGATGTGGTGATTGCGGCCGGTCTTGTCGCGGTTCTCGCCCATGGGTGTGCGGCCAAACTCGCCACCCCAGACGAGAAGTGTCTCTTCCAGCAGGCCGCGTGATTTCAGATCGCGAATCAGCGCCGCGCAGGCTTGATCGACGTCTTTGACGACTTTGGGGAAATCATCCTCCAGTGTTTCGCCTTTGCCACCGTGGCTATCCCAACTGGTGTGGTAGAGCTGCACGAAGCGGGTGCCACGCTCGACGAGACGGCGTGCCAGCAGGCAGTTGCGAGCGAAGGAGGGCTGCGAAGGATCGACGCCGTAGAGATCAAGGGTGGCTTTGGATTCGCCACGCAGGTCGATCAGCTCCGGCGCGCTGCTCTGCATGCGCCAGGCCATCTCGTAGGCGTTGATGCGGGTTTGGATTTCGTCATCGCCAGTTTCCACGAGGCGGGAAAGATTCAACTCACGCGCCGTGTCGATGACGCGCCGCTGACTGGCTGCACTGTAGCTGGCGGGTGTGGAGAGATTCAAAATCGGCTCGCCAGAACCACGCAATGGAACGCCCTGGTAGGTGGTGGGCAGGAAGCCGCTACCCCAGAGCACGGCACCGCCACGGGGACCGCGCGGACCGCTCTGCAGAACGACGAAGCCGGGTAGATCGCTCGATTCACTGCCGATGCCGTAGGTGACCCAGGAGCCCATGGACGGACGCCCAAACTGGCCGCTGCCGGTGTTCATGAAGAGCTTGGCCGGGGCGTGGTTAAACAGCTCCGTTTTGCAGGTAGTGACGATGCTGATGTCATCCACCACACCTTGCATGTGGGGCAGCATGTCGCTAACCCAGGCACCGCTTTGGCCGCGCTGCTGGAACTCGCGACGGGTGCCAAGGAGCTTGAAGCCGTTGCTGGTGCCCATGAAGGCAAAGCGCTTGCCCTCAATGTAGCTCTGCGGAATGGGCTGGCCGTTCAACTCGACTAGCTTCGGCTTGTAATCAAACAGCTCCAACTGCGACGGCCCGCCGGCCATGAACAGGTAGATGACGTTCTTCGCGCGTGGCGTGACATTGGACTGCTTCATCACGCCTGGCCCTGCCGCCGCAGCAGCGCTGGCCGCATGCAGTCCGCGTTCTGCCATCAACGATGCGAGCGCGACGGAACCGATCCCCATGCCGCACTGGCTGAAGAAGTGGCGGCGGGTCTGGTCGCGGAGGGCGGTGTCTTGCGGAGAAATCATCTAGCGAACTTACGAGGGAGCTAGAGTGGATGTTTCAACCCGGATTATGCAGTAGAGTAAGTCAGAGGAGCGACGAGGGAGTCGATTTTGTGGAAGATGGCGTCCATCCAGGGGCGTTTTTGGCGTGGCAGTGAGAGCTTGAGCACTCGTTTGCGGGCGTGCTGGCTGACCCAGCCGCCTATTGCAAAGCAATTAGATCGCAGTGTCGAGAGAGTTGCCTGGTTGTTGCTGTTGAGCCCAAAATGCCTGAACAGGCTCATCAGGTTGTAGGCCACCATGATGAACCGGAACGACGCCTCGGTGGCCCAGAAGTCCTGCAGGCAGAACGCCTCGAGTCCAAAGTCCTGCTTCAACTCCCGGATGCGGTTCTCGCAATCGGCACGGCTGTTGTAGATGTTCCAAATCTGATCGAGCGGCAGGTCCAGATTGGTCACATACAGGCTGAAGCGGTAGTCGGGCAGGTCTTCGAAGAGCAGCTTGCCTCCCGCCAGCGGCCGGCGGCTGATCTGCTTGCGCACCACGATGTGACGGCGCGCCCTGGCCTTGGGATCAGCGGGCTGGTGCCGCCACTCTTTAACCGCGATGCCGGGGCAGACCTCCACCCATTCCTTCATGCCGTGGATCTCGTTCTTGAGGTTGGCGTAGGCCCGCGCGGCG
>JAIXYN010000086.1 GCA_027490195.1 Verrucomicrobiaceae bacterium
ACGTAGTTGGAGTCATAGCCGATGGAGGCGGTGATTCCAAGGTCATCGTTCACCGGAGCGGGAGCGATAGGGTTTTTAGGAGCTTTGGCGGATGGTCCGGCCACAACGGGAGTGGCGGCCAGTGCCAAGAACCCCAGCGTTTTCAGCAATGCGTTCAATTTCATAGTCTGATGGTTGGTATTAGGTTGGTTGGTTTGAGGTCGGACACTCGCATGAAATGGATCAAAACAGATGTTTTGATTCAAAGTACGTGAGCCGTTCAGTGCCGAAATTAGCAGGGACCGTAAACACTGGAAAGCCTTTTCTTTTTTTCCTGAGCATTTTTTTGCATTCATAGTATGGCTAGGTTGCGTGTACTTCGACTTCTTACCCGGCCAGCACAGCATTGTTGTTTAAATCTTGCTGGTTGAATGATTTAAAGGGCGTGATTCATCCATTTTATGGCTCGTTTAACTATATTCATTCTACTGCTGGTGTGGCTGTTGCCATTGCATTCCAGTGAGACGGTTCCCCTCATCAGTTTGAGGGTCCGGGTGCACCTAGTGCAGTCCGTTGCGAATCCAAGATTGCAAACAACACTTAAGGAAAAAGAAGTGCGGGCCATTTTTGATGAAGTGAACTCCATCTGGGCCCAGGCGGGCGTTCGATTCGAATTGGAGGCGATTGAAGACCTGCAAGCACTCGATTCCGCCCCCAAGAGGTGGTACATCAAAGATCGAAACTGGGTTAAAGCTGCGATTCCAACGAATCAATTGAGCCTCACCGCTATCGACGTTTGTTTTGTAAAGGACATGGGGCCCAACGGCTTTTTTTACGGTGAGCCGGTGGTGGTTTGCCAAAATCCTGAGTTTCATAAGGTCTCCGGCGGTGCCAGAAACCCCG
Source organism: Verrucomicrobiaceae bacterium (assembly GCA_027490195.1). GTDB lineage: Bacteria > Verrucomicrobiota > Verrucomicrobiia > Verrucomicrobiales > Verrucomicrobiaceae > Prosthecobacter. Next base: position 883 of record JAIXYN010000086.1, read on the forward strand.
TCGCTCGGGTAACGGCACATGAACTGGGTCATGTTTTGTTCCTGCAGCATCGTCAGGATCACACCAACTTGATGGCCTCTGGAAAGAACGGCGTTTCTTTGAACTCTCAGGAGATCAAGGACGCGCGAAAACGGGCGCTGGAGATTGTGGGCCAGATGCCTCAGCCTTAAGGCCTAAGTGCCTCTTGCAGTGTTGTGCCCAGAGCATGGATCTGGGCTGCTGAATGCAACGCGCTGACGGTAATTCGCAGTCGCGCGCTGCCACGGGCGACGGTCGGGTAGCGGATGCAGGGGATGAGGAATCCAGTTTCACGCAGACGACTGCTGATCTCCATGGCGCGAGACTCCTCACCTAAAATCACGGGCAGGATGGCAGCTTCGTTGGCATGTGAGGCGATGCCGATTCCTGAAAGCAGGTTTTGGGTTTGCAGGGCATGGTTGCGAACTTGTGCCCTCAAGGTATCGCCGCGATCACTGCGAATCAGGTCTAAAATGATGCCCAGCGCATGGGCCAAATGAATGGGTGGTGCCGTGGAATAGATGAAGCTGCGTGCCCTGTTGATCAGGAGGTCAATGACCTGCCGCGAAGCGGCCAGATAGCCACCACTCAGGCCGAAGGCTTTGCTCAAAGTGCCCAGATGCAGATCCACCTGCTGATTCACGCCGAGTTCTGCGGTGAGTCCACGCCCCTGCGGGCCTAAAACGCCCACAGCATGGGCTTCGTCCACCAGCAGCCAGGCACCGTATTTGGCTTTGAGTGCTGCAATCTCACGCAGCGGTGCGGCATCACCATCCATGCTAAAAATCGACTCCGTGACGACCAGCATGCGCCCCTTGGCCGTCTGCAGCAGGCGTTCGAGCTTTTCGAGGTGGTTGTGGGGAAACACACGGATTGTCGCCCCGCTCAAGCGCGCTGCGTCAACGAGGCTGGCATGGCAGAGTTTGTCGAGGATGATCGTGTCCCCGGCACCCATCAGGGCCGGGATCGTCCCCAGTGCTACGGCAAATCCGCTGCTAAAAGTCAGAGCGGCCGCCGTCCCTTTGAAGTCAGCCAGGGCTTCTTCCAGCTCGGCATGGGCGCGATGGGTGCCGCAGACCAGACGCGAGGCCCCGGAACCGCCGCCGTATTTGGCGATGCCTTCGGTGAGGGCCTGTCGCATCTCGGCGGAATGAGCTAGGCCTAGGTAGTCGTTGGAGGAAAAATTGATCCACTCGCGGCCTTCTGCGCGCACGGTGATTCCGTCCAGCTCATCAAGCGGTCGCAGCTCGCGCCAAAGCCCCTGCGTACGCAGTTCATCCAGCTGAGCGGTGATGTCCCATGGTTCTGTGCGTTCCTGCATGCGTCACTCCTTCAGGCGGCGTTCCACGACGTCATCCTTCGCCACGCCGAGAGCCAGCGCCTTCTCGTAGTGTCTGCGTGCCAGTTCGATCGCAGGCGGGCGGCGCTCCAGGAGCATTAGAGCCATGTTGAAATGAGCGATGCCGTAATCCGGCTTCAGTTCAATCGCGCGCTGCAGTTCCGCTTCGGCCGCATCCGTCCAGCCGAGTCCTTTGGCGGCGATGGCTAGGTAATTGTGAGAGCGCGCATCTTCCGGCTCTTCGTGAATGGCGCGTGTGAAGCAGGAAATCGCTCGGTAGGTGTCTCCCTCTTTTTGCAGCAGCAGCCCAAGGGCCGTCCACGTTTGCGCGAGCTTTGGGTTGATCTGCACGGATTTCTCAAAGCACTCGATGGCCTGTTTTGTTTCCCCCGCCTGCTGCTCGACAGCGCCCAGATTGGCCCAAATGAGTGCATTGCCATCGTCGAGCTCCAGCATTTCCAGGTAGGCCTTGCGGGCTGCGGGCCAGTCCTGCTTGCCGAAGGCCGCCGCCGCACGTTCGCCCAGCAGCTTGGTATGGGGCGGCAGCATGCCGGTTTTGTCCATCTTGGCCGGGTTGATCTGCGCAGCCTCCTGCGCACTGCTGAGGGTGGCCAGCAGCAGGAGAGTGAAGATTTTCAGGGGAGTCGAACACAGCATGTCTGCGACTATGCGCTGAAATTGCCGCAGGAAAACATCTTGCGTACGCTGGATGAAGAGGAATGTTCGCCCGAACAGCCCCTCTCCATCATGTTCACCGACACTGACTCCCGTCTCACGGCCCGCCAGCAGGAACTCCTCGAGTACCTGCGCAGCTACCAGCGTACGAACGGTGTCATGCCCTCCACGCGTGATATTCAGCGCCATTTCGGTTTCTCCAGCCAGACCGCCGCTATGAGCCATCTGCGTGCGCTGGAAAAAAAAGGCGTCATTCAGCGCCATGCGAACAAAGCCCGTGCCGTCGTTTTTCCTGAAGATCTGGATCGTGCCGAAATCATCGACATTCCGGTCTTCGGCCAGATTCCCGCCGGCATGGCCGCTGCCGACATGGTGCAGCATGCTGACAGGTGCATCTCCGTGGACGTGAACACTCTCGGCATTCCGCGCTCTGCGAAAAGCTTCGCGCTCAAAGTGCGTGGCGAATCCATGATTGGCGCCCTCATTGGTGATGGTGACCTCGTCATTCTCGAAATCCGCGAACCTCGGCCAAAAGACATCGTCGCCGCGCTCATTGATGGCGAGAGCACCTTGAAACGTTATGTCGTCAAAGATTCTCAGCCCTACCTTCAGGCTGAGAACCCCGATTTCCCTGATCTTCTGCCTGCACGCGAACTTCTCATCCAAGGGGTGATGATCGGACTCATCCGGCATGTGCGGCAGGGCTGAACCTAATCAGCCGACGTAACGTTCGCGCAGGTGTTTGATGTGCCACTTGGCATCCGTCGGCTTGCCCGTCGCTTGCGTGATGATCTCCTGGGGCAGCAGGGCGGCACCCTTGCTGTGCACGTTTTCACGCAACCATTGCAGCAGCGGCGCGTAGTCGCATTTCTCCAGAGCGGTCGCGATCTTGCGCTGCTTTTTGGCTGTCGCGAAAAGCTGGGCGGCATTGAGGTTGCCCAGTGTGTAGGTGGCGAAATAGCCCAGTCCGCCCATGCTCCAGTGAATGTCCTGCAGGCAACCGCGTCGGTCGTCTGGAGGTGTCATGCCAAAGAGCTCGCGATACTCCTCGTTCCATACTTTGGGCACGTCCTTTACAGCGAGTTCGCCCTTCACGAGAAGGCGCTCGATGCCAAAGCGCAGGAGGATGTGCAAATCGTACGTGGCCTCGTCTGCTTCCACGCGGATGAAGCTGAATTCGCTGCGCAGCATCTCCTTCATGAACGCGTCTAGCTTCACTTTGCGCAGGTGTGGGAAGAGCTCTTGGGCGCGGGGCAGCCACTTGGCCCAGAAGGTGAAGCTGCGGCCCACGTGATTCTCCCACAGGCGGCTCTGTGACTCGTGGATGCCTAGCGAGGCCGCGCTGCCGCTCGGCAGACCGAAGTCCAGCCCAGGCAACCCCTGTTCGTACAAGCCGTGCCCTGCTTCGTGCATGACACCGAAGAGCGACGACAGGAAATCTTTCTCATCATAGCGCGTTGTCAGGCGCACATCACCGGGGCCCAGGGTGGTGCAGAACGGGTGCGCCGTAGTGTCGATGCGTCCTGCTTCGAAATCAAAGCCCAGGCTCTGAGCGATTTCGCGGTTCAAAATCTGCTGCTTCTCGATCGGATAGCGGCCTTTAAGCGCGCCTGGCCTCACCTTGGCGGATTTCGCCACCGCCTCGCGGGCGATTTCAGCCAACTGTGGGCGTAGTTTAGCAAACAGCGTGGCAACTTCGTGTGTTTTTGCGCCGCGCTCGTAGAGATCCAGCAGTGCATCATACGGCTCATCCTCAAAACCAAACAGGTCTGCCTTCTTGCGTGCGATGCCCAGCACCTTCTCAAGATGGGGTGCAAACATCGCAAAATCAGATTTCCCTCGTGCCTCAACCCACGCCGCCTTGGCATGTGCGCAGACTTCGCTTTCTTCCTCCACGAGTTTTTGCGGCAGCTTCGTCGCGCGGTCGATGTCGCGGCGTAAACCGCGCACATTGGCCGCGTGAGTTGGATTTTCAGGCATTTCCTTCTCGGCCCGCTCCAGCAGCTTCAGCGTCTTTTTCGAGGTCAGCAGCCCATGCGCCTTGCCCGTCAGATAGGACAACTGCCGCGCCCGATGCTCCAATGCATGCGCTGGCATGTAGGTTTCCTGATCCCAGCCTAGCACCGCTTCGGTGGAAGTAAGGAGGGCGATTTCCGAAACAACTTCGCGGAGAGATTGGTAGGCGGTCATGGAGCACCTAATCTGACGCGCAAGAACAGGAGAGCAACTTCAAGCACCCACCGGATGCCAGGTGGTCTTGAACTCGATGAGCGCACGGATTTCCTCCACGCCCTGCCTCTTGTCCGAGAACCAATCGATGGGCTCTTCGGCTTTCAGAAGGTTGACGCGTTTCACGCTTTCAGCGGCACCGAGTTTCAAAGTCTTGCGATCTGCGGCGTTCACAGCGACGCTCAGAGCGCGGAGATGTTCATGGGTGGCAAAGGTGGGCAGCATCTCGCTGCGCAGACCGGTGAGGAGGTTCACCACGCCGCCAGGGAGATCGCTGGTGGCCAGCATTTCACCAAGCAGAATGCTTGGATAGGGCTGAGTGCTGCTTGCCAGTGCCACGACGCAGTTGCCGCTGGTGATGGCGGGCAGGATCAATGAGACCAATGCCAGCAAGGGTGAGTCATCGGGAGCGATAACGCCTATGATGCCCATCGGCTCGGTCACGGTGAAATTGAAGTGAGTGGAGGCGACGGGATTCACACTGCCGAGGATCTGCTCGTATTTGTCGGTCCAGCCGGCGTAATGCACCACGCGTTCGATGCTGGCCGCAACTTCACGCGAGGCCTCTGCTTTCGAAGTGCCACCCAGTGCCACCGCTTCGGTCAGTTCGCCGCTGCGTGCCTCCATCATCTCCGCCAGACGGTACAGAATCTGCCCGCGATTAAAGGCCGAGCGCTTCGCCCAGCCGGGGCCCGCTTTCGCCGCTGCTTCGACTGCATTTCGCAGGTCCTTACGCGTGCATTGTGGGATGTTGGCAAAGAATGCGCCGGAGGCGTCATGCAGTGGAGCTACGCGTCCGCTTTCGCTGCGGATGAAGGCGCCGCCGACGTAGCATTTGGGGGTCTTGGTGATGAGGAGGCGGGTCATGAACGGAAAGCGTTGGAGGTGGCGGAGCTGGCAAATGACGAAACCAGAATGGCGAATGACGAATCAATGACGAAGCTCGAATGACGAACGGATGACCGAAATGGTATGCGAAGATGGGTTGGGTGTTCGGGCATTGGGATTTGATTCGTCATTCCTCATTCTGGTTTCTTCATTCCGCGCAGTACTCACGCCACCTTGAGGTATTCAAGCAGTCCCTGCTTCCCGCCTTCACGACCAAAGCCGCTCTCCTTGTAGCCGCCGAATGGGCTGGTGGGATCGAACTTGTTGTAGGTGTTGGCCCAGACGACGCCGGCTTTGAGGAGGGTGCTCATCTTGAGTATGCGGCTGCCTTTGTCAGTCCAGACGCCGGCGCTGAGGCCGTAGGGAGTGTTGTTGGCTTTCTCGACGGCTTCTTCGGGTGTGCGGAAGGTGAGGATGCCCAGCACGGGGCCGAAGATTTCTTCGCGGGCGATGCGGTGGCTCATGCTGACGTTAGTGAAAATCGTCGGGCGGAAGAAGAAGCCTTTGGCTGGCAGTTTGCAGCCTGTGTCGTACTTCTCAGCGCCTTCCATGACACCGCTTTTCACAAGCTCGGTAATCTTCGTGAGCTGCTCGCGGCTGTTGATCGCGCCGAGGTCGGTGTTCTTGTCCATGGGATCGCCGACACGCAGCACGGCGATGCGGCGCTTCAGTTTGGCCAGCACTTCGTCGGCAATGCTTTCCTGCACGAGCAGACGCGAGCCTGCGCAGCAGACGTGGCCTTGATTGAAAAAGATGCCGTTTACGATGCCCTCCACCGCCTGATCCAGCGGCGCATCATCGAAGACAATATTCGCGGCCTTGCCGCCGAGTTCCATTGTCAGCTTCTTGTCCGTGCCCGCGAGGCTGCGCATGATGCTTTTTCCGACCTCGGTGCTGCCGGTGAAGGCCACCTTCATTGTCAGAGGATGCTGGATCACCGCCGCGCCTGTCTCGGTCGCACCGCTGACAATGTTCACCACGCCGTTTGGCAGTCCTGCCTCCTGGCAGATCTCGCCAAACTTCAGTGCGGTGATGCTGGTGGTCTCGGCTGGTTTTAGCACCACGCAATTTCCCGCTGCGAGCGCCGGCGCGATCTTCCACGCGAGCATGAGCAGCGGGAAATTCCACGGAATGACCTGCCCCACCACACCATGCGGGGCGACCTGCCTTCCGGGTGCAAGATGCTCCAGTTTGTCTGCCCAGCCTGCGTGATAAAAGAAATGCGCCGCTGCCATCGGGATGTCGAAATCGCGTGATTCCTTGATCGGCTTTCCGCCATCCAGCGTCTCGGCGATGGCAAACTCACGTGCATGATCCTGCAGCAGCCGTGCGATGCGGTACAGATACTTGCCGCGCTCCTTCCCCGGCATCTTTCCCCAGACGCCTGTGAACGCCTTTTGTGCCGCTTTGCAGGCGACATCGACATCTGAGGCATCTGCCAGCGCGATGTCAGCGATCTTCGTTTCATGCGCCGGATTGATCGTGGCGAAGTATTGTTCTGCACGCGGCGGCACGAATGACCCATTGATGAACAAGTCGTAGCGCTTCTTCAATTTCGGGTCCGCCGTCTCAGGAGCGGGATCAAACTCCCACAGATCGCCAAAGACGAGTTCACGGGCGGGATTGGTCTTGGAAAATGTCTTGGGCATGTTGGATTAATAGCCTTCGGTGGCGTCGCTGAAATTCCACGGGGCCTGATAAGCGCCGGTGCGTTCTTTTTCCAGCTGGCGCACGAGGTCATTCAGCAGCGCGGAGGCACCGAAGCGGTAGCGGCGGTTGTTGAGCCAGTCGTCACCGAGGGTTTCTTTGACGGCGATGAGGAAGTGAAGGGCCTGTTTGGCAGTGCGGATGCCGCCAGCGGGTTTCATAGCGATCGGGATGCCGGTGGCGAGGAAGTGGTCGCGGATGGCTTCCAGCATGACTTGGTTGTTGCCGAGGGTGGCATTGGAAGAAGTTTTGCCGGTGCTGGTCTTGATGAAGTCGCCGGGACGGATCACTCGCATGGCGAGGAAACTGGCGGCGCGGATGTTGTCGTAGGTTTCGAGTTCACTGACTTCGAGAATGACCTTGAGCGTGGACTGGCCGCAGGCCTCGACCACAGCGGCGATCTCGTCCTGCATGCGGCCGAATTCGCCGCTGAGAAAGGCACCGCGATTGATCACCATGTCGATTTCATCGGCACCGTCATTCACGGCGGCGTGGACTTCAGCGAGGCGGGTTTTGAGCGGAGCCTGCCCGCTCGGGAAAGCGGTGGCGACGGAGGCGATTTTGACCTGGGTGCCGACGACATGCTTCTTTGCATGCTTCACCATGGCGGGGTAAACGCAGACGGCGGCGGTGGGTGGAATATCGCCTATATCATGTGGGCGTAGCGCCTTCTGGCACAGGGAGGCCACTTTGCCAGGGGTGTCTTTGCCTTCGAGCGTGGTCAGATCGACCATCGACACAGCGAGGCGCAGGCCGAAGACCTTCGATTTTTTCTTGAGGCTGCGTGTGGTGAATTTCGCGACACGTTCCTCAATGCCGACTTGATCGACGGTGCCGATCTCATCGAAGAGGCGGCGGAGGCTGGTGGGCGCTGTGGCGGCGGGCATGGTGGTCATTTACATGGGAGACCGCATTACTGACAATGACAGAATCTGTAATCGCAGACTGTCCAGCCTGCGTATTTTCGTGCAATATGAGCAATATGATTCCCCAAGTCTATGATACGCCGATTTTCCGCATGGCCTGCCAGCAGTTCGATTTGGTGGCCGATTTTCTGGACATACCTGAAAATGCCCGTGACCGCCTGAAAATGCCCAAGCGCGCTGTGACCGTGGCCATGCCCGTGCGCCGGGACGACGGCAGTACCACGGTGTTCATGGGCTACCGCGTGCAGCATCATCTCACGCTTGGGCCCACCAAGGGCGGTGTGCGCTTCCATCCCGATGTGACGCTTGGAGAGGTGGGCGCTCTCGCCATGTGGATGAGCTGGAAATGCGCACTCACCGGCCTGCCGTATGGCGGTGCCAAAGGTGGCGTGACCTGCGATCCGCGGGCGCTTTCACTCAATGAATTGGAGCGTGTGACGCGGCGCTACACGCAGGAGCTGATTCCATTTATCGGCCCGCAGATTGACATCCCTGCGCCGGACATGGGCACCAACGAGCAGACCATGGCCTGGATGATGGACACCTATTCTCTGCAAAGTGGCCACTGCGTGCCGGCCGTAGTGACGGGCAAGCCGGTGAGCCTAGGCGGCTCGCTTGGACGACGTGAATCAACGGGGCGCGGCGTAGCCTACCTGATTTCCCGGGCGATGGACACTCTGGGCATCGCTGCACAAGGCGCGACGGCAGTGGTACAAGGCTACGGCAATGTCGGTGCCGTGGCGGCAGCGTCCTTGAACCGCATGGGTCTCAAAGTGATCGCGGTGAGCGATGCCTTCGGCGGGTTGCACAACGCGAACGGCATTGATCTGGCCAAGCTAGACGAGCATGTGGCCAAAACACGGAGCATCGTTGGCTTTGAAGGAGCAGATGCGATCACGAACGAAGAACTGCTGATCACGCCCTGCGATGTGCTGGTTCCTGCCGCGATGGAGCGTCAGATCACCGGTGACAACGCCGCGAAAATCCAATGCCGCATTCTCGCCGAAGGTGCGAATGGCCCTACCACGCCCGAGGCGGATGCGATCATCTCCCAGCGTCCCGAAATCTTCGTGATCCCCGACATCCTCTGCAACGCCGGCGGCGTGATCGTCTCCTACTTCGAATGGGTGCAGGATTTGCAAAGCTTCTTCTGGGACGAGGGTGAAGTGATGAGCAAACTCTACCGCATCCTAGAGCAAGCCTTTGTGCAGACCCTCAACTTGACTCGCAAACGCAACGTCAGCATGCGCTTCGCCGCTCTGAGCCTGGGCATCCAGCGCGTGCATGAAGCCAAGCAGATGCGCGGGTTGTTCCCGTGATGATAATAAGGCATGAACCACTACCGCCTTTACGATTCAACTATCAAAGAATGGACTGCGAATTTGAGTCCATGGCATGCTGCATTGTATGCTTTGGGTGTGTGCCAAAGATCAGCTCCGTTATACTTTGAATTCGTCGCAAAAGAAAAATGGGGGGACATGGAGGCATTCAAGACCAGCCATCAGATGTTGGAGGATTATCTTGCCGGCATTGTTCCGGGCGCGGTTGATTTGGCAGAGTGTAAAGCGCGCGTTGAAAAATTTACTCCAGGCACCGAGGAATTTCCGGGCAGCGATCATGCATGTGACGCTGGCTTAGTTCATATTTATTCCCTGTCACTGATTGAAGAGTTTAATGCTGAACATGCATATTACATTGCGAGATACTGTTATGAGCTGGTTGATAGCGCCGCATATATGCTGATTCAGCCAAAAGGTGGCGATCTGACTGCTGATATCGAGGAGCAGATTGAAAATCACCCCTTAGTTCAAGCGGAGCTCTCGTGGCAATCTAAGGGCCGACAGATGATTTCGGAATTTCCGAAACACGATGTGACCTTGGCTAAACGGTTCCTCGACTTCTGGACCGCAGAGCCAATTATCCGAATTATTTAACTCATAATCTCTGTCGGACACTCCGGCAGAGAGGACAGGAACGCGCGCCCATACGGCTTCGTAAGGATGCGGTTGTCCAAGATGGCGCAGATGCCTTTGTCCGTGGCGGTGCGGATGAGGCGGCCGACACCCTGGCGGAGTTTGAGGATGGCCTCGGGCACGCTGTATTCGGTGAAGGGATTGAGGCCCTGCTCTTCGAGGTGCTCGATGCGCGAGGCAGTGAGCGGGTGGTCGGGTACTGCAAAGGGCAGGCGTGTGATGATGACGTTGCTCAGGGCTTCGCCGGGCACATCCACACCGGTCCAGAAGCTGTCGGTGCCGCAGAGCACGCTGTGGGTGTCGTTCTTGAATTCAGCGAGCATTTGATGGCGTGGCATGCCGCGACCTTGCACGAGCAAGCGCCAGCCGCGCCTTTCGCAGTGCGCTTCCAGGTTGTCGGCCAGCGAGGACATCTGGCTGTAGCTGGTGAACAGGATGAAGGCCCGGCCGCTGCTGAGGTCGAGGAAATGGGTGATCCAGTGCTCCAGCCGGTCGAGGTAGCCAGGCTCCGAGGGCTGCGGCATCTTTTTGAGCAGATAGAGCTTCATCTGCTTTTTGAAATTGAAGGGGCTTTCGATGCAGGCCGCACGGGCGTCTTCGGCACCGACACGGTTGCGGAAGTAGTTCAGCTCCGTGTCGTCGCCAATGCCCAGCGTGGCGCTGGTGAAGACGCAGGCCTTGTGGCTGGCGAAAAAGATCTGCCGCAGACGCGGTGCGACGTCCACGGGCGCGGTGTGGAAGGAGACGATGCGGTTTTCGTGGCTGGTGCGCTCCACCCAATGGACGTGATCTTCGTTTTCCTGATCAAGGAAGGCCTTGATGCCGACACGAATGGCGGTGAGACGTTTGGATAGATCCAGGAGTTCGAGCTTGGTGCCTTCGCGGTCCACCGCGTCACCTGCTTTTTGGGCGCGAAGAGAGAGCCGTTGCAGCGGCAGGCTCAGCGTGTCTTCAATCAGGCCCGCTTCACGCAAGCGGAATTCGCGGCCCATGGCGTTGAATTTACACGCGGCCTCGGCGGCACGGAAAAAAGTATCCACGTTGTCCAGCGTCTGCAGCACCTCGCGCACGCCGTCTTTGTCGCCGACGAGCTGGAAGAATCCTTTGCGGCTCTTCGGATTGTGCAGGCGGCCGAGTTCGAATTTGATATTCGATTCGCTGATGTGGAGGCCGAAGGCGCGTGCGGCCACGTTCTCGATGGTGTGGGCCTCGTCGAGGATGACGAAGTCACGCGGGAAGAGGAAATTACAGTCCTCGGTGCTGGTTTCATCGGCGGAGGCCAGCAGCGTGAAGAACAGCGTGTGATTCAGCACGACGACGTCCGCCTGCTCCATGCGGCGGCGCACGTCCTGATACCAGCAGCGGCTGCCGGGCGGGCACCGGCGCGGTGTGCAGGCGTGCGGCTCGCTGCACACCAGCGACCACACGCGTGCGCTGGGTGTGAAGTCGAGATCACTCAGCGTGCCGTCCTCGGTCTCAGCCACCCAGTCGAGGAGGAGCTTCAATTCGCTGGCTTCAGAGGTGGAGAAGAGATCGGCTGACTCATTAAGCGCGCGCTTAAGGCGCGTGGGGCAGATGTAGTTGCCACGGCCTTTGAGAATCTCCGCATGGAAATCACCGATGAGCTGTTTCACGATGGGGATGTCCTTGGTGATGAGCTGTTCCTGCAGATTGATCGTGTGGGTGCAGATGATGGCCTTGCGCTTCTGCTCCAGGGCAAACGTGACGGCGGGAACCAGATAGGCGAGGGACTTGCCGACGCCCGTCGCGGCTTCGCACACGAAGGCGTGGTTGCCATCCAAGGCCGCGCCGACCAGCTCCGCCATGCGCTGCTGCTGCGGGCGGTACTCAAACTGTGGCGACTCGGACATCTTGCCCTGATCCGAGAAGGCGTAGTGCATGCGCGGCGCCAGTGGCGGCCGCGAGATGCGGCCTGTCATTCCTTCTTCGTGATCTTCGGCGACGTGAAACATGCGGGGGTGGTGATAGCAGAGAGCGCAGCCTTCAGGGCAATGCGGTTTTTGAGCAAGGGGTCATTTTTCGCGCTCGAACCAAACGACGCTCAGGCCGTGTTTTTCAGCTAGCAGATGACCTGCTTCCGGACCTAGGATGAGCAAGGCCGTGGCGAAGCCGTCGGCCAGAGAGGCGTTGGACTGAACCACGCTGACGGAGGCGAGCTTGTGTTCTATGGGACGACCGGTACGAGGATCCAAGACATGCGCGTATTCTTTCCCAGCGGCTGAGAAATGCTGGCGATAAACGCCGCTGGTGGCGATGGATTGATCTTTGAGCAGCAGCGTCTGCGCCGATTCACCGGGCGGAGCCGCAGGCGTTTGCACGCCCACGCGCCATTCGCCACGTGCGAGGACCTCGCCGCCGATTTCGAGGAGGAAACGGGTAGTACCGTTGGACTCCAGATGCTTTGCCAGGCGATCCAAAGCCCATCCTTCCGCGACAGCGCTGACATTGATGCGCAGCCCGGGAATGTTTTTGCGTAGGGCAGGGGGATCGTGGCGTGTGTGCAGGTGCTGCCAGCCGCATTGCGCTTTGGCAGCAGCGATCTCGGCATCCATGGGAGGCGTGTCGCGCCTGCCTGCAGCCCCGAAGCCCCACAGGTCAATGAGCGGAGCGAGGGTAATGTCGAGGGCATGATCGGTGTCATTGCCAATTTTTTGCGCGAGTTCAACGACCTCGACGAGCTCCGCCGGGACGGCGATCCAGTCATTGCTGGTAGAAGCATTGAAGCGAGAGAGGGCGGATTCTGTCTGCCAGTGGCTGATGATGGACTCCCAGCTATCGAGCTGCTGCTGAATCTCTTTTTGAGAGATTCTGCCAGCTCCGCCATCCAGTCGCAGGCTCCAAGTGGTGCCCATGGTTCGCCCGCCGAAAGTGACGGGCGGGTCATCGCGGGAGCAGCCGCTGAGGAGCAGAAGCAAAAGGGCAAAACGCATGGGTGCGAGAAAGTGGCGAGCACTGCCGTTTGAGCCAGCACGATGAATCCAGCCCCCCTTTCCCGCCGCCGCGCCATACAAACACTCTTTTGCTCCTCTGCTGCTCTGGCTTTGAATGTGCGGCCGGACCGTGCTGCTGCTGAGGTGGCCAAAGAGGCACTGCATGTGCTCATGATCGGCGATTATGGCACGGGCGCGGCAGATCAGATCAAGGTGTCAGGAGCCATGCAAAAGTTCGTGGCTGAAAGCCGTATTCGGCCTGAGGGCATGCTGATGCTGGGGGACAATTTTTACGGTCCCGTGAAGGAGGGGTTCAGCGTGGACTCTCCGCGCTGGAATAAGGACATCGAGGCGATGTATCCAGCCAGTGTCTTTCCCGGGCCAATGTGGGGTGTGCTGGGAAACCACGACTACCATGACAACGCGGGCGGCGAGAAGGTGCAGTTGGCGTACGCTGCGCAGCCCGGGGTGCGTTGGAAGATGCCGGCGAAGTGGTATCGTTTTGATCTGGGACCCGCTGCCAAGCCGCTGGTGACTTTCATCTGCTTGGACACCAATTTGCCTGCCGTTTCGGGTGGTCAGGACAAGAAGACGAAAAAGCCTCGAGGCTCACTGACAGTAGCGGAGGAGAAGGAGCAGCTCGCCTGGCTTGAGGCGGAACTGGCAAAGCGACGTGCGCCGTTCACCATCGTGGTCGGCCATCATCCGCTTTACTCAAATGGTGATCATGGCGACACGAAGCAGTTGATCGCGCAGTGGGAGCCGTTGTTTCAGAAGCACCAGGTTCACGCGTACCTCTGTGGCCATGATCACGACCTGCAGCATCTGGAAATGAAGGGGCTCTTCACCACGCATCTGCTCTCAGGCGGTGGCGGCGCAAAGACGCGCAAACTCGAAGCCAAGCACCAAGTGCCCTTTGGCAAGGACGTGCATGGCTTCACGCATTTGCAGATCACAGCGGAGGCGCTGACCTTCACGCATCACTCGGCGGATGGTGGTGTGTTGCATGCCGTGACGAAGCTTCCCGACGGGAGCTTCAAAATCGGCTGATCACTTGTAGCCGGTCACCATCGCACAGGGCACAGTCTTGCTCTTGCCTTTCTCCGTCTGGTGGATGGCAATCATGTACATGCCGGTTTTCTTGGGCTTGTAGAAGAGCACAAAACCCCAGCCATCGAGCACGGGCAGGATTTCACCGGAAGGTTTGCCTTCGAGGTCGAGCACCGCACCGGTGATGAATACCCCGGCCTTTTTCGGCGTCGCGATGCAAAAACAGTACTCATTGCCCTTGAAAAGCTGCATGCGGGTAGCCTTGCCGAGCTTCGGCTCCAGCGTGTAGGTCCTGACTTCGGCGCGGATGTTGTAGCCTTCCGCCTCCTGATCGTAGGCCAAGGCACCGGCGGCTTTTTCGGCGTCTTCATTGTCATCCGCACGCAGCCAAGCCGCAGGGGACAGCAGCATCAAGATGCAAAGAGCAAGGAAAACGAAGGGGGATGGGGCGGCTGGGGTGCGCATGACACAAAAGGCGGAGAAATTTCACTCTCTCACGCGAACATAGCCGTTGCATCAGGAAAATCCCAAGTTTCTGTTCCACTGTTCGTGCCTTTTCTGGTTTTACGAACATTCACCCCCTTAATCCCCCTCATACATGGCCTCAGTAGTCTTTTACATGGAGGACGGCACTACGCTCGTTCACAAGTTGGAAAGTGATGTTGCCACCATAGGCAGACACCCGGACAACAATGTCGTGCTCACCTGTCCCTCTTCATCAGGGCGGCATGCCATCATCAAGGTGGCAGAGAAAGGTGTTTTTGTGCAGGACCTTGGCTCCAGCAATGGCACCCGCGTCAATGGCGCGGAGATCGAGGAAGCACTGCTCAAGGATGGTGACCGCGTGGGCTTTGGCGATGTGCAGTCCGTGTTTTATGCGGGCGATGCTCCCTCCGTGCTGGAGGAGAAGCCTCTGGCCACGCCACGCTTTTCCAAGTCGCTGCCGCCACCCGCACCTGTCAATGCTGGCCCTTCGGCCCCGGCTGCCAAGCCTGCGCCTGCCGGGCGTCCCCTCAGCCCGGTGCGGCGTGCTTACGGCAAGCCTGCCTCAGGCAGTTATCCAGACACCAGCGAAAGCGGCTGCATGACCGGGATCATCGTTACGGGCATGTTCGTCATCGCCTTCATTGTTGGCCTGGCCATGCGCCACTCTAAAGAGATGGATGGCAACCTGTTCGAAGATCTGAAGGACAAGATAACCGGCTCAATGCCCAAAATCAAAATCGAGCGCAAAGAGGAGTAGGAGGCTTCAAAGCGACCTCTTGTAGCTTTCGCACCTGCCGTGCCAGCCTTTGAGCCATTGCCTCTCGTTGCGTTCGGGTGGGGCGTTCGCCACACGGCGGCTGAGCACGCGTTTGGCGGCTTCGGAGAACTGCACGTTCCATGCAGTGTGGCTGCTCGGCGACTCTCCCATGGCCTGAAGTACCTGGAGCAGTCCCCAGCCCTGGCCCTTGTATCTTTCTTTGGCATTCGTGCCCTCGCCTTTGAAATTCACGTAGTCGATCAGGCAAAAGGTGCCCTCAGGTGTCATCTTCAGGGATTCAAAGGCCGATTTGACCCATGCACGCTCCCTGGCGGGCACTTCCGCCAGCATCTTGGGCAGCGCAGCCTCCATCCGGGCCATGATGAATTCCGTCTGCTGCCTGACCGTGCGGCCAAGCAGCGCCCGCAGTTCCTGCTGCCGTTCGCCGTTCCGGTCGGCCTCAAAGGCAGCTTTGTTTGGCCAGGGGCAAGCACCCCCTGCCCAGGCAGGCGTTGCAGTGCCATGAGCCGCCAGAAAAGCCAGCAGCGGAGGGAAGCTTTCTACAAACGGACCGCTGCGCCCCCGCGGATACCAAATGAAGTGCCCGATGCCTAAAGACGCGAAATCCTCCCCCCCGTTCCAACTGGTCAGCCCCGCCACCGTGCCGCCGCATTCGTTTTGCCAGATTCGCTTGCCGACGCGGTCCATTTGAGCCGCCGATAAATGCGTTCCGGCACCACTTTTGGGGGCTGGAACCTCGGCACAGCCCTCCAAATTGCTCAAAACCAAGTTCAAAAGGACGGAAAATTTTAACAATCGCAAGACTTTCATATTTTAGAAATCTTAAATGATGCTGTGCAATCGAAGTGGTTTTTGTAATAATGGGTTACTTCCACTATCTTCCCTATCGACTGATTTCATTAAGTTTGATTCACTGATTTTTCACCCTTATTCTTTAGACCCTTCAGTTTTTTCTGCGCGTACGGCATGCCATATCTGGCCTTCAACCTTAATGATGGAAATGAGTTCGTCTTCGACATCCTCGAAGAACGGCTCTCCATAGGGCGTGAAGCCAGCAATGACATCGTCATCGACAACACCTTCATTTCCAGCTTCCACGCGGAGTTTCTCCGCCAGGCGGACGGCAGTTATGAAATCGTCGATCTGAAGTCCTCCAACGGCACCTTCGTCAACGGCAGACGGGTCGAGCGTTTTCGCGTCAAAGGGGGGGATCGCATCATGTTCGGCCAACTCGAGAGCCGGTTTAGAGAGCGGGCACCGAAGGGGCTGGCCTCGGATGGCGGTTCCAAATCCGTTTCTGTCGCCAAGGGGCAGCCGAGTCGTGAAGATGGTAAAAAAGGCGACACCGAAAGCATCCCGGCACGGGACAAGGACGACCCGCCAAATACCACGCCTGAAACCGGCAAAATCGAGGTCACTAAGCCGGTCGTGCAGCGCGCGCAGGCCGACATGCCGAGGCCGCCTGGAGGCAGCACGCCGCCTGTTTCGCTCATTCCCAAGCCTTCATCGGTCTCTCAGCCTGCTTCAGCACCCGATCCAGCGGCAACCAAACAGGCCGCCGAGCTGCGTGAAGAGACCGAAAAGCTCCGCCAGCAGCGCGATTCTCTGCGGGCTGAGAACGACGTGGAGCAGAAGCGGCGTGATGAGATCCGCTCGCTGGATGCCACGCTCGATGTCCGCCGCAAAGAACTCAGCCAGACGCAGGCCGAAATCACCGGCTTCAAGAGCGAGCTCGAAAAACTGCGCGGCCAAGTGCAGAACGCCCGGGCCGATGTGGAGAACGCGAAGGCAGACGTCGGCAAGCTCGACATCAAACGCCGCGATCTGGGCAACATCGAGAGCAAGCTCGAATCCACCCGCACCCTCTTCGCCAAGGCCGAGGAGGACCTGAGCACCGCGCAGAAGAGCCTGCAGGCCCTGCACGCCGAGGCAGACAAGCAGCGCAAGGACCGTGAAGCTACGATCGCCAAACTCTTGGCTGAAGAGGCGACCGCCAAGGAGAAGGTGGCCTCCATCAACCAGCTCCTTGCCACGGCGCAAAAGTCTGAGGCGGAGCTCAAATCGCAGCGCAGCGCTGAGTTGCAAAGTCTGGAGGCCGAAGTCGCCTCCAAGCAAAGCGCGTTGAACCTGCTCCTTGGCTCACTCACCCAGTCCTCCGATCAGGTTCGTGCGCAAGAAGCTGCCGCAGCCAAAGCTGCGGCTGAATTTGCTGCCACGAATGAAAAACTTGGCTCGCTGCAAAACCAGCTCGCCAGCGTCGAGGCAAAGCTCAAGGAAACCACGCAGCTGCAAAGTGAGGCGCAGAAATCCGAAGCCGAACTCAAGGCCAAGCGCAGTGAGGAACTTCAGGCGCTCGACACCCAGGTTGCCGCCAGAACAACCGATCTAGCAAAAGCCCAGGAGGATCTCACTCAGGTACTGAGCAGTCTCACTGCACAGCAGGCCGCTCTTGGCAAAACCACGGAAGAAGCCAAATCTCGCGAAACTGCGCTGGCCAAACTGGCTGCCGACGAAGCAAGCACTGCGCAAAAACTGGCCGCTTTGCAACAGCAGGCAGCCGCTGCGGATGCCGAAGTGAAGCGTCTCACTGCGCTGCAGGCCGATGCGCAGAAATCTGAGGCCGAACAGCGCACAAAACGCAGCGCGGAGCTGCAAGACCTCGACAAGCAGCTCGAGAGCCGACGCGCCGACCTGACAAAGACGCAGAGCGAACTTGCGAAGACCCAGGGCGATCTGGCCACCCGGAGCGATGCGCTGCAAAAGACCACGGCAGAAGTATCAACCCGTGAAGCCGCTGTCGCCAAGCTCACTGCAGATGAAACCGCCACTGCCCAGAAGCTGGCCGGACTGCAAAAGCAGATCAGCGATGCCGATGCGGAAGTGAAGCGCCTCACTGCGTTGCAGGCCGATGCGCAGAAGTCCGAAGCCGAACAGCGCACGAAACGCAGCGCAGAGCTGCAGGATCTCGACAAGCTGCTCGACGGACGCCGTGCCGATCTGGCGAAGCTCGACACACAACGGGAAGCTAAACTGAACGAAATCGAGGCCGTCAATGCGTCGCTGGCGAAAGCCCAGGAGCAGGTGCAGCACGCACAGACCCAGATCGCGCAACTGGGTGGCGAAGAAAAAGCCATTACCGCACGCGTGGACGAATTGCGCGGCAATGAAGACCGCCTCAGTGCCCTGACCCAGACGATGGGTCAGATGGAAAATCAGCGAGGCTTGCTGGATGCCGCCATTGGCGTCCTGCTTGGCAGGCAGCAAACGCATGAAGCCGATGCTAGCGCCGCTGAGCAGCGGATGAAGGCCCTTCGTTCTCAGCTGACCGAACTCGAGCAGCAGCATCTCGCCGCCGAGCAGCAGCTTGCGACGCTTAACACTCAGAAGTCAGACGCTGAAGCCGCTTTCGTCATTCAGGAAAAGGAAGCTCTGGCCAGACTGGCGGACATTGACCGGCAGGCCAAGGACACGCGGAAACTGGACGAAGCAGAGCGCCTGGAGGCCGAGAAGCGTCATGCAGACCTCGAAGCGCAGATTGCTGCAAGCGGCACCCGTCTGGCCGAGGTGCAGGCGCAGGTGAAGGAACTTGATGTCAAGGCCGCAGATCTCACCAACAAGCTCGATGACCTAGCCTCGACCGATTCGAAGCTCAAGGACACCACGGACGCGCTGAAGGCCGTCGAATCCCACAAGGCCGAGGTGCTGGCTGCCGTGGCCGCGTTGGTGAAAGACCGTGACGAACGCACACGCGAGCTGCTGGCCGCCACGGAGCATGGCCGTGCGCAAACACTGCTGACACAGACGCTCACCCAGCGCCGCGAGACCTTGGAAAAAGAGGTGCGCTCCATTGAGGAGCAGCAGACCGAGCTTTCCCAGGCCATGGGCAAGCTGCGCGAACAGGTGCGGGTGGCTGAATCCGAGCTCAAGGAGCGCGAGTCCAAACTCGCCGCCGCCGAGCAGCGCACCAAAAATCTCGAAGAACTTGCCGCCACCGCTGATCTGCAGTTCAAAAACCTGCAGGCTGAGCACAAAAAGGTCACCGAGCAGCTGGCTCTGGCCAGGACGGACTTGGAGCAGTCGGTTGCATCTGCCGTTGAAAAGAAAAAAGACGCCGCCATCGCTGCCGCCACCGCCGAGAAAAGTTCGCAGCAGCAGCTCCTGCTGGTGGAAAAAATCAGCGGCTTGGAGGCTGTCATCGCCACGCTCACAACGACACACGCCAGCACGCAGCAAAAACTGTCCGCAGCGGAGTCAGATCACCAGAATCTGCAAGATCGACTGGCGGTCCGGCAAAAGGAAATTGCCGAAGCCGAAGCCCGTGTGGCCGAACTCACGCAGCAGACCGCTGGTCTCGACGACCGTTTGAAGGAACTCGCCGCCGCAACCAAGCAAAACGCTGAATTGAACGGTGCCATCACGACTGCCACCCAGGTGCGCGACAAGCTGCAGGCCGAAACACAACGTCTGGCCAAAGAGCGCGCAGAGCTTGAATCGGTGCTGCCTGATCTGCGTGGAAATGTGACGCAAACCCGCGCCGAGGCAGACAATGTGAAGGCCGAGCTAGCTGGGCTGATCAAGGACCGCGACGCGACAGCGGCGGCACTTAAGGATTCGCTGGCGCAGCGCAAGACCACGGATGCTGCCGTCGAATCTTTGCGCGTCGAAACGGTCAATCTCGAGAAAATCCTGGGCGACAGGCGTAGCAACCTCGAAGCCGAGACGAAAGCAAAACTCGCGGAGGCAAACGCCGCCGAAACGCGGCTGAAGGGCGTGCAGGAGCGCATTGCTGTTGCTGAAAAGCGGCTGGCTGAACTGGCGGAGGTGGATGCACGCATCGCCACGGCCACCAAGACTCTCAAAGACACCGAAACGCAACGACAGACGGAAGACAAGGCACTGGCGGAACTGACACGCAACCAAGACCGGTTGAAGAAGGATTGCGTCACGCTTGAGGCCTCATTGAAGATCGAGAATGCGAAGCTTGTGGAGCTGACCAAGACCGTCAAAACCAATGAAGTCAAAGCGTCGGAGGCTGAAAAACGCACGGAAAAAGCCGTTGCCGCGCAGCAGGCTGCCGAACAAAAGCGCATCGAAGCTGATGCCGCTGCCGAGAAAGCGCGTGCGGAGGAGAAGAACCTGCGGAAACAGATTCCTACGCTGACCACTGAGCTGGCGGGTATCCAGGCGCTGCTGGTCAGTGTGACAAAGGAACGCGAAGAGGCTTCGCAGTTCGTTACGCGCCTGAATGTCAGCACCGACGGCCAAAACAAGAAGCTGGCTGAGTTGCAGCAGCAGATCTCCCAGCTGGAAGAGGCGCACAAAGTGCGGGAAGAACGCGTGATGAAAGTGCAGGCGGAGGTGGACAAGGAGTCCGCGCGTCTGAAGGCCGCGCAGGATCAGTCCCGTGCAGCCGAGGCCCAGCTTGGCGAACTGGAAAAAGAGGTCAAGGATGCCAAGCTGAAGGCGGATGCCGCAAAGAAAGATGCTGCCGCTATCGAGGGCGAACTGCGGCAGCGGCTTGACCGCGTGCAGAACCTCAAAGCCGATGAAGAACGTCTTCTCAAGGTCATCGAGACGCAGAAGTCGGATCTGGCAGAGGTGGACATGACCCACAAGGAACTGCACACCAAAATTGAGGCGCGGAAGAACGAACTGGGCGAATTCATCAACGTCGGCGGCAAAATCCTCGGCCTTGGCCAGGCGCTGGCGGGGCTGGAATCACGCCAGACGGAGATCAATAAATCTCTGCGCAAGGCCTCGGAGGAAGATCTGGCGATCCAAGTGAAGCTGAACGCCGCCCAAGAGGCGCTGAACCGCGAAGCCGCCCGCGCCGAGCAGTTGCGCAAAGATCGTGAGGCAGCCGATGCGGAATTCAAGAAGTTCAGTGCCGATATTCAGAAGCAGGCTGCAGCTCTGCAAAACTACGAATTGGAGCAAAAGAAGCGCATCGCTGAGCTCGAAAAACGCATCACCGACTTAGGGGCTACGCAGCAGCGAGCCGTGGGCCAGATTGACGAAACCAAGGCGGAACTGGTTCGGCTGGAAGGCAAAAAGCAGGAGTTTGCCCAGGCTGAGGCCCAGCTCAAGCACTGGCAGGACATCGAAAAACGCCTGCGCGGCCAGCTCGTCGAGTTGGAGGAGAAGCACGAAATCATGCGCCGTGGTCTGCCCACCGAGGAGAGCACGGTGGTCATGTTTGCCAACGACATCATCAAGCGCATCGACCTCATTGACGCCTTAGTGGCCCGCTATGCCGGGTCAAACGGTAGTGACGTACCGCAGCAGCTCGTCACGCTGCGCGCTTCCTTTGAAGATATTTTGCACCAGCACGGGGTGACCGAATTTGACGTGCCCCCCGGCACCGAAGTCGATATTGAGCTGCGCAAACGCATTGCGGTCGTGGATTCGCTGCCCGGCAAGTCGAAACCGCGCGTCACCGAAAGCTGCCGCTCTGGCTTTATCTTCTCGCGTGGGGAGGGACACGAGATTATCCTGCGCAAAGTGGAGGTCCGGACCTCCAGCCAATAGACCTGCCTCCGGAAAATTTTCACACACACATTGTTATGGCTGAATACGTTGGAATCGACCTTGGCACCACCCTCTCAGGGCTGGCCTACCTGAAACCTGATGGTAACCCCGAAATCGTTCCGAACGCCGACGGCGAGCGACTGACGCATTCCGTGGTCTTCTTCGATTCGCATGAGGACGTGAAGCTCGTCGGTAGCGCTGCCCGTGATGGTGGCGAACCCGACCGCACCATCTTCCAGATCAAGCGTTTCATGGACGACCCAGAGCATCTGGTGGAGATCGATGGCAAGAAATGGACGCCGGCGGAAATCTCCGCACTGATCCTGTCCAAGCTCAAGCGCGACTGCTCCAAGATCTGCGGTGACATCACCGAAGTCGTCATCACCGTACCGGCAAATTTCAACGAACTGGCCCGAAAGAGCACCATCGCCGCCGCTGAGATGGCCGGCATGAAGGTGAAGCGTCTGGTGAACGAGCCGACGGCGGCAGCGGTTTACTACGCCCACTCTCAGGGCGTGAAGGGTCGCATCCTGGTGTTCGACCTGGGCGGTGGCACCTTGGATACGACGATCCTCGATGTCGAAGGCGACAACATCAAGATCCTCACCTCCGAAGGTGCGCGGCACCTCGGTGGCAGCAACTTTGATGACATCCTCCTCAATGCCTATGAGGAGCAGTACAAGAAGCAGACTGGCGCAGCGCTCTACAGTGACGAACGCCACCGCCGCCGCGTGCTCCAGGCCACGGAAGACGCGAAAAAGATGCTCTCAAAGCTCCAGCGCGTGAACGACACCGTGGCCAACGACCAGAACAGTGGCATCGCACGCATCGACCTGAGCCGCGACCATTTTGAGAAGCTGATCCGCCACATGCTCACCCGTACGATTTTCCTCGTCGAGCAGGCGCTGGATTCTGCGAAGCTGAAGACCTCTGACATTGATCACGTCGTGCTCGTGGGCGGATCGACGCGCATTCCGAAGGTGAAATCCATGCTGGAAAAGATGTTCGGCAAGGTGCCCAAGTCCTGCGGAAACGTGGACGAGTGCGTGGCCCTTGGTGCGGCCCTGTTCGCGAAAAAATCATCGCGCATCCAGGAAGTCTGCAATGCCAGCTACGGCACTTTGGCCATGGTTTACAATGCGAAGACGAAGGAGGAGAAGCTGATGAACTCCATCGTGATTCCCAAGAACACGCCAATTCCATGCTCACGCACGCAGGTTTATCAGACCTCCGAGGACAACGAGCGTGTCATCGAAGTGGACATCACCCAAGGCGAAGATGAAGACGCCAAGTTCGTCGATGTCATCGGCCGACTGACCTTGGACGTGCCGCCAAACCGCCCGAAAGGCTGTGAAGTGGCCGTGACATTTAGCTACGATGAAAACCAACGCGTGCGCGCCCTGGTGGTGGACAAGCAGTCCGGCCGTAGCAAAGAAGTCGCCGTGACCTACAAGGGCGCAGGGGTGCTCTCAGAGGAAGAATTGAAGCGCCGCAGCCAGCATCTCCGCGCCATGCGTATTGAGTAAAACGTCAGCAACTGAAGGAACCCAGCTATGTTCAAGATCCTCAAGTCTCTTTCCAAATCTCTCGGTGGCTCCAAGCCAGCCGCTGAAGCCAAATCCACCGCCAAAGAGGGCAGCCTGCTCGACAAGGTCAACAAAAGTGCCCCTGCAACTGCCAATGTGGAGCCGCCGAAAAGTCCGGAAGACCTCTGCGGCATCACGCCCAAGATGCCCAAGGAAGAGATCAAGGCCCAGCTAAAGATGTTGTTTCGCCGCTACAACCGCAGCGCTTCCAGTTTGGATGCCAAACTGCGCGGAGAGGCGGACCAGATGCTGGATGCCATTGTGCAGATGCGTGAAAAGCACTTTGGCGAGATTTGATCTTGTCGCATCAGGCCGGGATGGAGTGATGGCATGAAGCTGGACCGACTCATCGCCAGTCACCAGGCCATGGGGCGTCAGGCCGCGCATCGTGCCATCGCCGCACGACGGGTGCTCGTAGATGGAGTGCCTGTGACAGACGGCCACTACCCGGTGGATCGTTTCACCTGGGTGGAAGTGGATGATTCAGTCGTGCAGGCTTCGGAAAGGGCGCTCTACCTCATGCTGCACAAGCCGGTGGGCATTCTCAGCGCCACGAAGGACGATCAGCACCCCACCGTGCTCGATTTGATCGACGATCCCGATAAACACACGCTGCACATCGCCGGACGGCTTGATCGCAGCACCTCGGGCCTGGTCCTGCTGACAAACGACGGCCGCTGGTCCAAACGGCTGATGGCGGCAGAGGGAAAGGTGCCCAAAGTGTATCTCGTCGAAACCCTCGACCCCATTTCCCCAGATGCGGTGGAGGCCTTTGCCTGCGGTTTTTACTTTCATACCGAGGACATCACGACGCTTCCGGCGGAACTGGTCATTTTAGACGAGCGCCGCGCCAGGCTGACGTTGCATGAAGGGCGCTATCATCAGGTGAAGCGCATGTTTCACCGTGTCAGCAACCGTGTCGTCAACCTGCATCGGGAGAGCATCGGTGCCTTGACACTGCCAGCCGATTTGCCACCAGGAGCATGGCGGGCGCTGACCCCTCAGGAGGTTCTGGCCGCTGCCGGAAATGGCTAAACTTCGCTACAGGCTCTTTTCTGGCAGTTGTTTGTTTTTCAGAAAATCCAGCTTTCGCAGATGAATTTCACCCCTTAATCTCCACTTCTTGTGATCCCCCCACGCATGTATCTTAGCATTTGGTTTGGCATCATGTTGGCAGGCCAGTCGGGCTGTACAACTCAAAAGGCCGCAAAGCCGGAGAAACTCGCCATTGAAGAGGCGCGCAAAGCGCTACCGCTCGTCGAAGAGAAGGAAAAGGAAAAAGAAAACCCGCTGGTGAAGCGGCTGAACAATCCTTCTTCCATGCCTGTGGTGCCGCCTGCAGGTGTGCGCCTCTCGTACTCCTCCGTCAAGATTGAGCAGAAGACGCTCGCGATGACCTTTGATGACGGCCCTCATCCGAGCCTTACCCCGAAACTGCTCGACATCCTCAAGGAGCGGAACATCAAATGCACGTTCTTCCTCATCGGTGCGCAGGTTAAGATGTATCCCGCCATTGTGCGCCGCATCATCGAAGAAGGTCATGAAATTGGCAATCACACCTGGACTCATTGCAGCCTCACCAGCCGCTCAGACGAGCAGATCCGCAGTGAATTGAAAAAGTCCGAGGATGCCGTTTTCGAAGTGGCGGGTGTGCGTCCGCATCTGGTGCGTCCGCCTTATGGCGCCATCAACACCCGCATCAAAAACCTGATGTTCACCGAGTTTGGCTACGCCACCATCATGTGGTCGGTCGATCCTCAGGACTGGCGCCGTCCGGGTGTAGCTGCCGTGACCAGCCGCCTCGTCAATGGTGCGCATCCAGGCGCCATCATGCTCTCGCATGACATCCATCCGCCCACCATCACCGCCATGCCGGCGATGTTCGACCAGCTGCTGGCCAAGGGGTACCAATTCGTCACCGTGAGTCAGCTCTTGAACATGGAGAAGGCTTCGATGCCCGTCGGCGTGATCATCCGTCCTGCCGAGCCCATTGGCGACAAAGATCCCAAGCCGCTATCCGAGAAGAAGCCAAAGGCTTGATGACTTGGAGCAGGCATGACCTGCAGCACGCACTGAAAAAAGAAAGCGCCCCGGGCGGAGCCGGGACGCTTTCAAACCCACCTGTGCCGTCCGAATACAAAGGGCTCACGTATCCCATGAGACCAGGTGGGAGCCCGCGTGATGAAGCTCTGTCTTCCAGTGAAGGCATGACATGTCACTTCAGCGCGTAGCCCCCGCAGTTGATGAATCGGGCCGGGCCACAAAGCTCGAAAACGAACACCGCAGGAAATTTTTCAAAGAGCAGGCCGCAGCACAAACGCCGGACCAGAATGCCAAAGGGTATCCTGAGATGAGCCCATGATCAAGGACAGTGTCACTTGTCTTCTTCGAAGAAATTCATGCATGGCATGCCCACGAATCAGTGAATGGTTAAGCTCTACTGAATAACATCTCAGTAGCTATTCAGAGTACGTATTTGAGGTGCTTCGCTTCCCTTCGGGCTCACTTCGTTCGTCTGTCTCGCTTCGCTCGGCTCGGGGTTCGCATCGAGGCTTCGCAGCAGCCCGTTCTGGAAGCCCCGCATCTTCCCAAACCTGAAACCACCCAGCGAATGTATTGTGGCCCCGGCTTTAGCCGGAATCTGGAAACTGAGTTCGCACATACGACGCTCAATCAATCTCCCGAGAGTTGCTCTCCGTTCCGCAATCCAGCCGCCTTGAATTCAGGTGCTCTGTGTTATCATAACACCCGGATTTGTCCCGCCGGTCTGTAAACGCGGTACCTCGCAACGTTCTCCTTCCACAACCAACCATGAAACACACGCTCCTGCTTCTTTCTCTCTTCGCTGTGCAAGCTGTCGCGCAGGACAAAGCCCTGCTCGATCTCGCGCTCGAACCGCCGGTCATCAACACCCAGCCCGGGCCCGAGTATGACGCCGAGAAGCGCCCCGGAAACATGATCATCGGCATCGACCGCACGCCGAAAGGCCGCCTGTGGGCCGCATGGGTCGGCAACGGCGATTCACCCAATGGCTTCTTCATGCTCGCCACCAGCGAAGACGACGGCAAAAGCTGGTCTAAGCCGCGTGTCGTCATCGATCCCCAGGATGGCGAACTCAACGGCGTGAAGTACGAGCGCCGCGCCCTCGTCGGCAATCTCTGGACAGATCCCCTCGGGCGCCTCTGGTGCTTCTTTGATCAAAGCCTTGGCTACTTCGACGGCCGCTGCGGCGATTGGTACATCCGCTGCGATGACCCCGATGCCGCAGAGCCGCAATGGACCGCCCCCGTGCGCTTCGCCGACGGCTGCACGCTCAACAAACCTACCGTGCTTAGCAATGGCGATTGGTTGTTGCCGGTCGCCCTGTGGACTCGTGACCGCATGCACGGCCCCGGCGTTGACAAGGAAGCGCACAAAGATCTCGATGTCATCCGCATGGCCAATGTCTTCGCCTCCACCGATCAGGGCAAGACCTGGACACGGCGCGGCGGCGTGGCTTTTCCACGCACGGATTTCGATGAGCACATGATTGTCGAGCGCAAGGACGGCAGCCTTTGGATGCTCGCCCGAACCAAAGACGGCATCAGCGAGAGCACCTCTGCCGACAAAGGCGCGACATGGAGCGAGCCACAGCCCTCCGCGATTGAGAATCCCAGCGCACGTTTCTTCATCCGTCGCCTCGCCTCAGGAAAACTCATTCTCGTGAAGAACGGCCCCATCAATGCGCGCCTGCCACGCCGGTCCAACTTAAAAGCCTTCCTCTCCGACGATGATGGCAAGACTTGGGGCAAAGGCTTCCTCATCGATGATCGCGCCGAAGTCTCCTACCCCGATGGTTTCCAGGCACCGAATGGCGACATCCACATCCTTTATGACTGGAACCGCCACACCGACGCCGAGATCCTGCATGTGAAGTTCACCGAGGCGGACATCGAGAAGCAGGCGGAGATCGGCAAACTCACGATGGACCCCGAGGAAATCAAACGCCGCGCCACCGTCGGCAAAAACCTCGTCAACAAAGCGCTCGCACCCAAGCTGCCAAAATCCATCATCCCAGATCCCACCTGGGCCGCGCAGGCCCTGGAAGACGCCAAGCAGGACTTCAAAAGCATCCCCTATGACGGCATCACGCCCAACAAGATGGTATGTGATACCACCCTGCGCGAGCTGCCAGACGGCTCCTGGATTCTCTTCATCCTCGCCGGCGGCGACACCGAGCCCAGCCCGCTGAACTACACCGGCGTCACCCGCAGCACCGATCTCGGCAAGACCTGGACCCCACTGCAGACGTTTGATGTCGGCTTCCCCCGCGAGGGCAAAACCATCGGCCAGGGCCCCACGGAGCTCATGATTCTCGGTCAGCGCAGCACGCTCTTCTTCTCCACGCACTCCAAGCACTGGGCCAATGACTGGCGCTCTTGGTATCTCACCAGCGACGACTCCTTCAAGACCTGGAGCAAGCCCATTGAAGTTCCCGGTCGTCTCAAAGAGCGCACCTTCATCCGCAAGCACATCGTCTGCAAAGACGGCCGCATCATGGCCCCCTTCCAGCACTACATCGGCCCCGATGATGAGCAGGACAAAGCCCCGCTGGATCGTGCCTTCACCAATCCGCGCAACGGCGTTCTCATCAGCAGCGACGGCGGCAAGACCTGGAGCGAGCACGGCAACATCCGCCTCACACCCAACAGCCGCTACTTCGGCTGGGCCGAGAACGATCTCTTCGAGCATCCCGATGGCCGCATCACCATGGTCATCCGCGGCGATGGCCTCGGCGGCATGCTCTACAAAGCCGAAAGCAAAGACGGCGGCAAGACCTGGCCCGAGTTTGCTTCCTTCACCCAGATCCCCAATCCCGGCAGCAAAACCACCCTCTACAATCTAGGCGGGGATCGCGTCGCCATCCTGCACAATCCCAACAGCAAACACCGCAGCCCCATGGCGCTGTGGATCAGCTTTGACGGCATGAAAACCTGGCCCTACCAGCGCATCCTCCAGCAGGAATCCGTCGACGGCCCCAAAGGCCGCATGAACTACCCCGACGGCTTCGTCAGCCAAGACGGCCAGTGGCTCCACTTCGCCTTCGACGACAACCGCCACCGCGCCGTGCATTACAGCGCGAAGCTGCCGCCGGTGAAATAGCCCTCTGGCTTCACGCAGACGTTGGGTCTTTCGACATCAGGGAAGGAGAGGACTTGTCAGATTCACTTCGATG
This sequence comes from Verrucomicrobiaceae bacterium, assembly GCA_027490195.1. Lineage (GTDB taxonomy): Bacteria > Verrucomicrobiota > Verrucomicrobiia > Verrucomicrobiales > Verrucomicrobiaceae > Prosthecobacter. Next base: position 29,232 of record JAIXYN010000086.1, read on the forward strand.
CCCCTGACACGGAGGGTATCGAGGAGCTTCGTATCCTGGATCAGAGTTCGGTAAAGACCTACTTTTTTCAGCAGGGGCAGATCGGCAAGGCCATCGACGTTTTGCAGCGCGTGGCAAGAGCTGAGGTCGAGGCTCTGCAGCGAGGTCATCCCCTTGAGGACATCGACGTTTTGCAGCGCTAGGCAATAGCTGAGGTATAGGCTCTGGAGCGAGGTCATCCTCTTGAGGCCATCGACGTTTTGCAGCGCATGACAAGAGTCGAGGTAGAGGCTCTGGAGCGAGGTCATCCCCTTGAGGCCATCGACGTTTTGCAGCGCATGGCAAGAGCTGAGGCCGAGGCCCTGGAGTGAGGTCATCCCCTTGAGGCCATCGACGTTTTGCAGCGCTTGGCATTCGCTGAGGTAGAGGCTCTGGAGCGAGGTCATCCCCTTGAGGCCATCGACGTTTTGCAGCGAGTTGCATTCTCTGAGGTTTAATGCAATCGGTCGGTGCAGGCGGTTCAGCAATTCCGCGATGTGTGGTAGGCCAGCTTGATCCACCTTGCTTGTTTGCACGGCGGTGGCAACAACCTTGTCCCGCTGCACGTCGACATGAATGCCAAACTGATTGGAAAGCTCCGCCACGATGGCATTCTCCCGCCCCATCCAGAGGGCGGTGGCGGTGCCGAGGGTGAGCAGCAGCAGGGAGGGCGTGGCAAAGGGTCGCACGCGCTCGGTCAGGGTGCGGAGCGGTGTCTCCAGGATCGGGGCGAGCAGGCGCGCGATGAAGTCGTGGGCGATTTCCCAGCGGGAGTGCGAGGGGTCGTCGCTCTCCTCCACGCAGCGGACAAGGGGCCAGTCGAGAAGTTTTTTAAAGCAGCCGGCCACGATTCCTGGCGCGAGGCCGGTGGCGGCAGCGCTTTCGGCAACGGTGCAGCGGATGCGCAACCCCTCGCTCAGGAGCGTGCGCAGGACGGGACGGGCATGAGCGCGGATCTCTGTGGCTTCGATGGTGCGGCGGATGTCGTGGGAAAGGAAGGCACCACGCGGGATCTTTATGGATTTCAAGCCGACGTTGCGCTGCAGCAGCCTGCCCAGCATGTTCAGCACAATGGGGCGGATGAGGCCGGGGCTGCCGGTGACGGCCTCGGCCTCGTCGAGAACGTCATAGAAGCGCCCTTCGCCAACATGGAGACCGGAGCCTGGATCGGCCAGGAAGGCGCGGGCGATGAGGCGGGAGAAGGGGGCGACACGGCGCGCGTTTTTTCCTTCGACCCAGCGGGGCAGGCCGAGGGTCTTGAGAAGGTCGTCATAGTCGGAGCGGAAAGTGAGCAGGACGGTGAGACCGGGGAATGCCTTCCGGCGACCGGTGGCGATGGCCTGCAGGAGCGCGGCGAAAGGCAGGGTCTCCGCTGCTCCGCGGTCATGGCGGATAAGGATGACCTCAAACTGATCGCACAAGATGAAGAGGCGGCGGTCATGCCGCTGAAGCAGGCGGCAGGCATCGGCCAGGACTTCGGTGATGGGGGCATGTTGGCGGTCCTCGGTGGGACTTTTCCAGACCGCTCCCGGCGTGAGCAGAGCCTCCCGCAGGTGGGCGATGGGATCGCCCAGCTCAGGGATAGGGATGATATGACAGGGGGCACTGTTCGCCTGGGCATCACCGGCTGCTAGCGCTGGGAGGAGCGAAGCATTGAGGAGTGAGGACTTGCCCGCGCCAGATAAACCGGAGAGGTAGAGGATGGGATCTCCCGCCGCCCGCACCCAGGCGAGGATGTCCGCATCGGCTCCATCAGGGCGGCGGTAGCGTTTGCGGTCGGCCTCGCTGCCGGAGTAGGGGCCGACTCGAAAGTAATCCGCCTCGGAACTGGGCAGTGGCAAGACTGCCCATTCACGCAGAGCCGCCTCCCGCCGTCGGCGGCGCACCAGGGTGATGATACTCCAAAGAACGTTGGCGAGACAGAGCGCAGCCAGGATGATGGCCGCCCAAAAGGCCCTGGGGTATTCCTTCCCGACCCACTCCAGGCCGACGACCGCAAGAACGAGAACGGCAATGGCGAGGAGGAGATTGCGAAGGTCGAGAAGGGTGCGGCCACCCAGCTTGAGACCGGTGCGCAGTGCCGTGTCTTCCGCCGTGGGTTCCTGAATATCGGGGGCTTTGGCTTCCAATGCCGTCTTAAGAAGATCGTCGGACATGGGGCGGATAGTGAATGCCAAGGACTGAAAGATCAAGGACGGCCCGTGGCTTCATTGCGCCTTCGACGACAACCGCCACCGCGCCGTGCACTACAGCGCCAAGTTGCCGCCGGTGAAATAATCACCTCATCACCATCGGCTGCCCGGTGCATTCCAGCACGCTATGCCACAGCTCCTGCGTCGGATCCACTTTGCGGCGGCCATGAATGACAAGCTCCAGCGGCAGATGCACAAAGGAGCCATGCCACCGTCCCACCAGCATGTTGGTCTTGCCCGCCATGGCGGCGTGCACGGCGTTTTGGGCCAGACGTGAGCAGTACACATTGTCCTGCGCATTGGCCGGCACGCTGCGCACGATGTAGCTCGGGTCGATGTATTTGAGGTTCACCTCAGTCTTCCGATCTTTGAAGAACGCATTGATGCGGTCCTTCAGGAAGGGTCCGATGTCTCCATAACGCTTGTTCCCGCTCGCATCGGTGTCATTGCCGGTCTGCATCAGGTGCTGCCCCGCACCTTCCGCCACTACGATCACGGCGCTGCCACGTTTCATAAGCCGTTGCCGCAAAAATTCCAAAAAGCCTCCTTCGCCATCCAGCTCAAAATGCACTTCGGGAATCAGCACAAAGTCCACATTGCTGCCCGCCAGTGCCGCATAGCACGCGATGAATCCTGAATCCCGTCCCATGAGCTTCACCAGGCCCACGCCATTCACCGCGCCCGTGGCCTCCACATACGCGCATTTCACTGCCTGCACCGCAGCGTCAAATGCAGTCTCAAACCCAAAGCTCTTGTCAAGGTAGCGGATGTCGTTGTCGATGGTCTTGGGAATGCCAACGACCGCCTTTTTCAGCCCACGTCGTTCGATCTCCTTGGTGATCTCCGCCGCGCCACGCAGCGTCCCATCGCCGCCGATGACAAATAGAATGTCCACCTTCATGTCCTCCAGCGTGTCCACCATCTCGCCGATGTCCTGCTTGCCGCGCGAGCTGCCCAGCATCGTGCCGCCAAAGTGGTGCCCCTGATCCACCGAGGAAGGCTTTAGCAGCAGCGGTGTGTGGCCAAAGCGCTGCACCAGCCCCTCATACCCATAGCGAAAGCCATACACCCTCGCCACCCCATACTGGTGATGGCAGCGGTGTACGATCCCCCTGATAATGTCGTTCAGCCCTGGGCACAGCCCGCCGCAGGTCACGATTCCCACCGTCGTCTTCGGCGGATCAAAATAAATCATCTCACGCGGTCCCGCCTCTTCGTAGCTCGGCGTCCCCACATCACGTCCGTCTTCCAGCACGTGGCTGTGGTACAGAATGCGGTCCACCGCGTCCGCTTTGAAGGGTGCCTCCACGCCGCCAATACGGTGCAGTGGCGAATGAATCAAACAAGGGCCGAGCGTGGGAATGCTCGTGTCGTGAGGGGCTGGGGTCATGGCTGGGTGGTTGAAGGTAGAGCAGGACAAGTGCCATTCTCCCGGTCCACACAGCACTTGCCTGACACAAAAGGTTCTGCGCCACGTTCCAAATCCCTCCCAATCATGAAATTGTCGTTGCTGCCCTTTCTTTTTATCCTCACTGCCGCACTGATTCCGCTGCATGCCGCCCCGCCCAACATCGTCATTCTCTTCGTCGATGACCTTGGCTATGCGGACATAGGCCCCTTTGGTGCCACCAAGCAGAAGACGCCAAACCTTGACCGCATGGCCCGCGAGGGCATGAAGCTGACGAGCTTTTACGCCGCTCCGGTGTGCAGCGTATCGCGTGCGCAGTTGATGACGGGTTGCTATGGTGCGCGCATCTCTGTGCCAGGGGTATACCCGCCCGGCAGCAAAAACGGCCTGCATCCCCAGGAGCGCACCATTGCCGAACACCTGAAAGAAAACGGCTATGCCACGCAAATCGTCGGCAAGTGGCACCTCGGCGATCAGCCCTCATTTCTGCCCACGCGGCAGGGTTTCGACCACTACCTCGGCATCCCCTATTCAAACGACATGCAGAAAACCGCGCGCGATAGCGGGCAGAGAGTGGTGCCCCTTTTGCGCGATGACAAAGTCGTGGAACTGCTCACCGAAGAGGATCAAACCCTCATCGAGGAGCGCTACACCGAGGAAGCCGTCAGCTTCATCCGCGCCAGCAAGGACAGGCCTTTCTTCCTCTACTTTCCGCATACTGCCGTCCATACGCCCATCCATCCCGGCAAAGCCTTCCAGGGCAGATCACAAAACGGCCGCTTCGGCGACTGGGTCGAGGAGGTCGATTGGAGCGTGGGCCGCGTGCTCGATACCCTGCGCGAGTTGAAGCTCGATCAAAACACCCTTGTCGTCTTCACCAGCGACAACGGCCCCTGGCTCGTCAAAGGCGAGGATGGCGGAAGCGCACTCCCTCTGCGCGGCGGCAAAGGCAGCACCTGGGAGGGCGGCGTGCGCGAGCCCTCACTCGCCTGGTGGCCTAGCAAGATTGCCCCCGGCAGCGTGTGCGATGCCGTGGCCGGCACCATCGACCTGCTGCCCACCTGCGTGAAACTGGCCGGTGGCACCGTACCCGCCGAACCCATCATCGACGGGCGCGACATCTCTCCGCTGCTCTTTGGCCAGACTAAGGAATCCCAGCGCGAGGCGCACTACTATTTCAGCAGCTACAACCTCCAGGCCGTGCGCCAGGGCCCATGGAAACTCGCCCTCACACAACAGTCTGAATCACTCAGCAAGGGCATCGCCACAGACGCAAAGATAAATCCGCGTCTGTACAACCTCGACGACGAAATCGGCGAACAGACTAATCTCGCAGACAAGCATCCCGAAATCGTTGCGAAACTTCAGTCGCTCGCCACGCGCATGAGCGAGGATATCGGCGGAAACCAGCCCAAGTCTCGACGACCTGCCGGTGAAGTGGAAAACCCGCAGCTGCTCTATCCCTCCAGTGAGACGGCAGGCGGGAAGAAGAAAAACGCACCCAAGACAGAGCGCCAGCCACCCAAAGAACTCTCCGCTCTGAAGCCAGGAGACACACTCGCAAGTGATGCTTCCCCACAGATTGGAGGGAGAGGATTCACTTTGTCCTGCACGGTGGAGACAGCGCAACCAGACGTCATCCTTGTTGCGCACGGAGGACTGTCCGCCGGCTACGCGTTGCATCTTCGTGCGGGACATGTCGTCTTCACCGTTCGCTACGGCGGGGGCGAATCCTTCACTGAGATCACATCGCCTAAATCCATCAGCGGCAATGCCCAAATCACTGCCCGCCTCGCCAAAGACCGTACCATGACTCTCACCATCAATGATGAAGTCGTCGCCACAGCCGGTGCCAAAAGCCTCATCGGGCGCCAGCCGCAGGAAAATTTCTGTATCGGTCACGACGACGCAAAGCCTGTGACCCCATACACGGCGAAGGCGGAGTTTCAGGGGAATATCAATGCGCTGCAAATCACGACGCCCTGAGTAGCACTCGTTTTCGAGCCGATGGTGGTGGAAAATTCGAGCTGTCTCCGACGCAAGGGTTGCCTAAACAACCCATGTGCTGCTGGGGAGCCCGGAGAAGGGAGCAGTTAGGCTCGACATCCTTCCGGCGCCATGCTCTCATCCATCCCTGTCATGCATCTCCGCATCCTCGCCATCCTGCTGCTGCTCACTTCCTGCGGCCGAAGTGCCGATCCCGCCGCCCGTGAGAAAGAACTCACGTATCTGCGCAGCGTCCTGCCAGACGACCTGCTCGAATTCGCTCACGTCGAAGTCCCTGCCATCGAAAACGTGGCCATCATGGGCGAGGGCGCGGAACAGCACCTCGGCCTTCATGTGTTTCCTGGCCAGAAGAAGCTTAATGGCGGCATCCGTGCCGAGATCAGCGTCGACTACCCGCACAAACAGGGCGACACCGTGCGCTACGCCTGGCGCTTCATGGTGCCGAAGGGTTTCGTCTCCGATGCTCCCAAAAATCGCTGGTGGATCATCGGCCAGTGGCACGATCAGCCGGATCGCAGCCGGGGTGAAAGCTGGGACGGCTTTGCCTCCAAGAGTCCGCCGGTGCTCCTTGGCCTCGGTGAGCTGGACGGCAAACTTGGCATCGGCATCGCCTATGGCCCTGACCAATCGCAGAAACAGGGTCCCATCTTCATTGAGCCCGGCAAATGGCACAGCCTTGCCGTCGAGATCCACTGGTCCCAAAAAGCCGACGGCAAAGCCACCTTTTTCCTCGACGACATGACCAAGCCCGTCGCCATCGCCACCGGCCCAAACATGCACAACGACTTTCAGCACTTCCTCAAGCTCGGCATGTATCGCCATCCTGACATTCAGACCGAAAACTGGATCTACATCGACGATTTGAAGATCACTAAGCCGTGACGTGTGGGGAATAAAGGGGCCGCTGCTGAATCAATTTCAATGATGGCAGTCTTGCATCGACATGACTCACATGTCAGTTGCAAAAGTACGCATCCCCTCCTGCATTCAACCATGACCACCGCATTCCCTGAAAACCTGCGCCTCCAACTCCGCCAGTCCGGCGTGATTGCTGTTTTGATGATCGACCGAGCCGAAGATGCCGTGCCGCTGGCGCGCGCCCTGCTTGCGGGCGGAGTGAATGGCATCGAACTCACCCTGCGCACCGATGCAGCGCTTGAGTCACTGCGGCTCATCCGGGCCGAAGTGCCGGAGATGACCGTCGGCGTGGGCACCATCCTCACCCCGCAGCAGGTGAACGCTGCCAAAGAAGCCGGTGCGAGTTTCGGCGTGGCTCCCGGCATGAATCCGCGCGTCGTGGCCGAGGCCATCCGCATCGGTCTGCCTTTCGCGCCAGGTGTTTGCACCCCCACAGATATTGAGATAGCCATCGAAGCCGGATGCCGCGTGCTGAAATTTTTCCCCTCGGAGCCGAGCGGTGGCCTCCCTTACCTGCGCAGCATCATGGCACCGTTCATGCACCTCGGGGTGCAGTTCGTCCCGCTCGGCGGCGTGGGCGCGGCAAATGCCGCGAGTTATCTGCGTGAGCCTGCAGTGCTCGCCCTCGGTGGTTCATGGCTGGCTCCGAAGGAGATCGTGGCCCGGGGCGAATGGGACGTCATCACTTCTCTGGCACGTGAGGCCATGGACATCGTCAAGCAGGTCCGTCCATGAGCCGCGTCGTCACCCTCGGCGAAGTCATGCTCCGTCTCGCTACGCCGGGCTTCGCACGTTTTCAGCAGGCCATGCCAGGCAGCCTGAATACCAGCTTTGCCGGAGCCGAGGCCAGCATCGCCGTCTCGCTGGCCTATCTTGGCATCAATGCGGCCTTTGTCACCGCCCTGCCCATCAATGCCATTGCCGACGCCTGCATCGCCGATCTGCGCAGCCTCGGCGTGGAGACGAAACACATCCTGCGCACGCACGAAGGCCGTGTGGGCTGCTTCTTCCTCGAACACGGTGCCAATCAACGCGGCGGCAACGTCATCTATGATCGCGACGGTTCCTCAGTGGCCATCACGCCTCCCTCCGCCTACGATTGGGATGCCATCTTCGCTGGCTGCGAGTGGTTCGTGATCTCCGGCATCACGCCCGCGATCTCACGCAATGCCGCCGAGGTGGCGCTCATCGCCGTGCAGGAAGCCGCACGGCGCAAAATCAAAGTCGTGTGCGACATGAACTACCGCACCAAGCTCTGGCACTGGGCCCCGCCGCTCAGCGCCCGCGATCTCGCCACTCGCACCATGAAAACGCTCCTGCCTTTCGTGCACGTTTTCGTCGGCGGTATCAGCGATGCCACCGCCATGCTCGGCATCGATCACAGCGACGATTTGCATGCTTTGGCGAAGCAAATCGTCGCACAGTTCCCCAATCTCACCCACGCCGCCTTCACCCTTCGTGATGGCAGCACCTCCACCGCTCAATGCTTCAGTGGCGCTCTTTACGAAGCCACCTCCGACACTCTGCACACCGCTCCGCGCTACACGATCACGCAGATCATCGACCGCCTCGGTGCCGGAGACGCCTTCACTGCCGGCCTTATCTTCTCCTTCCTCCAAAACTCCACTCTTCCCACCGCCATCTCCTTCGCCACCGCCGCCGGCTGCCTCGCCCACTCTATTGAGGGCGACTACAACTACAGCACGCGCACCGAAATCGAAACTCTCATGCAAGGCGACGGCGGAGGCCGCGTCAGCCGCTAACTTTTTATGTCCAACTCTTCCACCACTACTGCCCCCGACCGCTGGTCCCTCGAATCCTGGTTTTCCGCCTTCGGCAAATCCGACTACACCGACTTCAAAGCCGTGCTCGTACAGGATGTCGAGGCGCTCAAGATCCAGGCCGCTGCTCTCGGTGCTGACACCACTGAAATCGCCCGCGTGATCAATGCGCTGGAATCCCTGAGCGATCGCCTCGGCCATCTCTCGGCCTATCTCGGCTGTTTGTCCGCAGATGACGCGAACGACGAAGCGGTGAAGGCCGATGAAGCATGGATCTCCACGCTCGAAGCTGAAAGCACCAAGCTCATGGCCTCCCTGCGTGCGGCGCTGGCTGCTTTGAGCGACGATGCATTCGCCACGCTCCTCGCCGATTCCTCCTTGAAAAATGCCGAGCACGCGGTGAAGCGCATGCGCCACGAAGGCCAGCACCAGATGAAGTCCGAAATGGAGGCGCTGGCTGCCGATCTCAATGTCAACGGCCTGCACGCCTGGGGCCGCCTCTACGACACCCTCACCGGCAAAATGGAATTCGAGATGACCTTCCCCGATGGTCACAAGGAAATCGTCCCAATGTCCCGCCGCCGCGCGCTGATGTCCGAGCCCGACCGCAAACTGCGCGAAGCATCCTTCAACGACGGGCAGAAGCCATGGAATGATCATGCCGTGACACTCGCCGCAGGTTTAAACGGCATCGCAGGCACACGCCTCAGCCTCTATGGGCGCCGTGGTCTGCCGCACTTTCTTGACACCCCATTGTTTGATGGCGCGATGAGCCGCAAATCGCTCGATGCGATGATGGAGGCAATTCACACTCATATCGAGCTGCCGCGTCGTGCATTGAGAAAAGCCGCGAAACTGCAGGGTACTTCCGCATTGCACTACTTCGACCTCGAAGCACCCCAGATCGCAGCACCGGATGAAAAGGAACTCACCTGGGACGAAGCCTGCGCCACGGTTGATCACGCCTTCAGCTCCGCGTATCCCAAACTCGGCGAGTATTTCCGTGAGATGCTCGCGAAGCGCTGGATCGAAGCACAGCCGCGTACCGGTAAACGTCCGGGGGCCTTCTGCACCGGTTCGCAGCTCAAGCGCGAGGAGCGCGTCTACATGACCTTCCACCGCACAGTGCATGACATGGTCACCCTCGCGCATGAAGTCGGCCACGCATGGCATTCATGCGTGCTCCGCCCCGCGCGTTCCTTTGCGGCGAACTACCCGATGACGCTCGCTGAAACGGCGTCAAACTTTGGCGAGATGATCCTGCTCAACGGCCTCATGAACAATCCCGGCATCACCGAGGCCACGAAGGCCTACCTGCTTGATCAGGAAATGCTGCGCGCACACGCCTACCTCATCAACATCCCGATGCGCTACGAGTTCGAAAAGGCCTTCTACACGGAGCGCGCCAGCGGCGAGGTCAGCGTGAGCCGCCTCAGCGCACTCATGACCGAAGCGCAGCGCAAGCTCTACGGCGACACCCTGCTCGACGACGGCACCGACCCCATGTTCTGGGCCTACAAGATGCATTTCTTCATCACCGGCGTCTCCTTCTACAATTTCCCCTACGTCTTCGGTTACCTCCTGAGCCAGGCCTTGTTTGCGCGTTTCAAAGCCGAAGGCCCGTCCTTCTTGCCACGTTACGAGGCCTTCCTCTCCATGACCGGCAGCGCAACCTGCGAGGATGTGGTGAAGCAAACCCTCGGCGAAGACATCACCCAGCCTGAGTTTTGGGCCACGGCGCTGAAAGCCATCGAACCGACGCTGTCGGCCTATGAAGCACTGAAGTGAAAGCAAAACATGTCGAGGTCGCGGGCTGCTCATTGAGCCGCTCGCACACTCGGCCCGTCCACCCACTTCGGCGGAATCATGATCTGCCGCGGCACCACCGGCACCCCATGCTCATGCTGTGAGAGCTGCGTGACAATCAAGTCAACCGCCGCCGCAGCGAGGTGCTCACGCTGCTGGTAGATGCCCGCAAACTCCTGCATCTTCGGTGTCCAGTCATGCGCCACAAAGCCGATGTCCTGCGGCACACGCAGTCCGAGCCGACGCAGCCAGTTGGGCACATGCATGTCAAACGTGATCAGCGCATCCGGCTCATGTTCGCGCATCCATTTGGCAAACGCGTCAAAACCCTTGCTGATGTCATTGCTCGGAAAGAGCAGCAGCGGAACACGGTCCGCCGGTGGCAGACTTTGCTGCCAGTGAAACAATCCACCGCTGTAGCCAAACTGTGAGCGGTTCACGATCCATTTCGTCACCGCCACACCGATGCGCTTGTAACCACGCGCGCTGAGCTGATCCGCCGCCATGTGAATCCCCAGCGTCATGTTTCCCGCGCACATGTGCAGCGCCGGGCTGCTCATCGCATTGCCAAAAGTCACCGCCGCAAACGGCGAAAAGTCCATCCTGCTGCACGGCAGTTGCATGCTCTGCGGCGACACAATCACACCTTCAATTCCCCGCGCATGCAGGATCCTCTGCAGCCTCTTGGGCGTGAGCCCGTCCTTCCCCAGCCAAAATTCTTCCACCGCGTAGCCATGCCCATGCGCACGGCTCCGGATGTCATCGATTGGCACATACTGGTAGGAAGGCCCCAGCAATCCATCCTGCGGCACATGCTCGCGTATCACCGCGATCACAGCCCGCACGCGCTGCTGCTTTTTGCCACGCACCACCTGCATCATGCGCGCCAGATGCGGGTCCGGCTGGTAGTTCAGCCGCTTCGCTTCCTTCAGCACCACCTCACGCTTCTCTGCTGAAACCTTGGGCGCTCCACGCAGCACCCGCGACACCGTCATCAACGAAAAGCCGGTGGCGCGGGCGATGTCTTTGAGCGTGGGCGCGGTGGCGACTGGCATGGTGTTGAACGGCCCTCGAAACTACAGATCCGCCAGCGTCGCCGTCAGCAGTTTCCAAAACTTCTGCGTCGATGAAATGCTGGCGCATTCTTTTTCAGAGTGCGCTTCGTGAATGTTCGGGCCAAAGGAGATCATATCGAGACCCGGATAAGCGATGCTGATGACGCCGCACTCCAGTCCGGCATGGCAGGCACCCACCTTGACCTCATGCCCAAAGAGTTCGCGGTAGATCTTTTTCATTTTATCCAGGATGGCCGACTCAGCACTCGGACTCCAGCCCGGATACGGATCGCCGGATTTGACCTTGGCACCGATGAGTTCAAACGGCGCGCGGAATGCACGGGCAACATCAGCCTTGCTCGACTCCACCGAGCTCCGCTGCAGGCTGCTCCACTCGGCCTTGCCGCCCCCGAGAGCGATGGTGGAAAAATTCGAAGACGCCTCCACCAGTCCGGGCACCACCGGACTCATGCGATAGACTCCATTAACGACGGCCTGCATGGCAAAAACGAGCGCCCTCTGATGCTCAGCACTCATCGTTTGCACGCTGGCACTTTCGACATTCACAGGGGCCGCGACGATGCTCAGCCCCGGTTCGATCAGGCGAAACTCTTCACGGATACCCGCAGCTTCACGCTCGAAGCATTCCATAAAACGGGCCTCATCCAAAATCACCACCTGCGCCACGCACTGCGCCGGGATGGCATTGCGTGCACTGCCACCACGCATCGTCGAAAGCGCCACCACATCCTCTCCACACGCGCTGAGCAGACGCGTCATGAGTTTGTTCGCGTTCGCACGCCCCTCATGAATCTGCAGTCCGGAATGCCCGCCGCGCAGGCCGGTGATCTGAATGGCGACAACAGGCGCAGCGGAGTCATGCGCCACCTCGGTGTATTCAAAACTGCCCAGCGTATCAATGCCGCCCGCGCAGCCAATGGTAAAAGTGTCATCCTCTTCAGAGTCGAGATTCAGCATCGTCTTTCCCGTCAGCAGTCCGGGCTGCAACCCCAGCGCCCCGCCCATGCCCTGCTCCTCATCCAGGGTGAAGAGCGCCTCAATCGGTGGATGCGGTAAATCCTGCGCAGCCAGCACCGCCAGAATAGCAGCGACACCGAGTCCATTGTCCGCTCCGAGCGTGGTTCCGCGTGCCCGTACCCAGTCGCCATCGACCCACATGTCGATTCCCTGCTTGTCGAAATCAAATTTCACTCCGTCTCCAGCTTTGTGCACCATGTCCAGATGCGCCTGCATGATGACCGTTGGGTGGCCAATCCGGTCCGCTGAGGCTGGCTTTTTGATGATGACATTGCCCGCCGTGTCGAGCTGTGCATCCAGGCCATGGCGTGCGGCGAATCCCAGAACGAACCCCACGACTCGTTCCTCACGCTTGGAAGGGCGCGGCACGGCATTGAGTTCGGCAAAACAGTTCCAGAGGGCTTTGGGTTCGAGGGCGCGGATATCTGATGCGGTCATAAAGGGGGCAATGGGAGATGGAATCAGGCTGCGGTGGATGAGGTCACACTTCAAGCAGGTTCAGCTGCGAAACAAGCGTGAGTGGTATCATAACACTTCAGCGACCGATTCCATGGCGAAATGAGACTGCGCTTCACGTTTGATAAGCCAATGATTCTCCGCCAGCTCTTCCTTCTTCTTTCCCTCGTCACCGCTTGTGCGTGTGCCGTCGAACCCTTCGGCGTGCCTCACCACACCTGGCAGGGCATCCCCGGACTCGAACGCACCGCCAAAGGCCGCGTCTTTTCATCCTGGTTCACCGGTGGTCCAAAGGAGCCATCTCCTGAGAACATCGTGCTTCTCTGCTACAGTGATGATCAGACAAAAACCTTCACACCTCCGCAAATCATGGCGGAGCCCAGAAACGGCACTCGGTGCTTTGATCCCACGCTGTGGATAGATCCCAAGGGCCGACTCTGGTACATCTTCAATCGCGGCAACAAAGACACCGCCGTGCATGACGTTCATGCGCGCGTTTGCGATGATCCCGATGCCACGCCTCCGGTCTTTGGCCCTGAGTTTCGTGTAGGCTACGAAGGCCCCTATGCCTTCCGCATGAACAAACCCACCGTGCTTTCCACCGGTGAATGGATCATGCCCGTCACGCACGCCATCGAACCAGTTCATGAGTGGTTCGCCGGGCCGAAGCAGCTTCAAGGCGTCGGCATCTCGATCGATGAAGGCAGGACTTGGAAGCTCCACGGCGCTCTCAAAGCTCCCGAGTGGGCGCTGGAGTGCATGATCACCGAACTCAAGGACGGTCGCCTCTGGCTCCTCACCCGCACCGGCGGCGGTTTCCTCTGGGAAAGCCATTCATCCGACAAAGGCCGTACTTGGACCGAGGCCACAGCCAGCGCCATCCCCAATCCCGGCTCTCGCTTCTTCATCCGCCGCCTCTCCTCCGGCAATCTCCTGCTTGTGAATCATCACGGCTTCACTGGCAAGACACGCAGCCACCTTGCCGCTCAAATTTCCACCGATGACGGACACACCTGGAACGAAGGCCTGCTGCTGGATGAACGCAAAGGCGTCTCGTACCCTGATGGTGTGCAGGATCGCGATGGACTTATCTGGATCACCTATGATCGCGACCGCCAGGGCGAAGGCGAGATTCTCCTCGCTAAGTTCCGCGAGGAAGATGTACTCGCCGGCAAAAATACCTCCGGCGCGGTGAGCCTTAAGCAAACGATCAGCAAGCTGGAGAAGCCCCAAGTGGTGCCCGCCAAGTGGGATCCGGCATTGGCGGGTGACATCGTCATGCAGCGTCTTGTGAACACCTCCGCGCCGCGCGTGAAAGGCGCGCATGATGCCGAGTTCGTGTGTGTTGGCGAACGCGCCTACATCGTCACCGAAGCCAATGACGTGAGGGCAGGGGAGAGTGCGGGATGGCCTGAAATTTACGCGACGCTTTCCATTGTGAACCTCAAGACGCTCGCACTGGAAAAAGTGATCGACTTTGCCAAGGGCGAGCAGCGCTTTGAAAACGAGACCCTGCCGGTGGGCGCTTGCTTTGTGCCGCGCATCCTGCAGAAGGATGCAAACATCCTCCGCTGCTACTTCACCAGCGAAGACCCCGGCAAGCGCCAGTCCCAGATGTGGTATCGCGACTTTGATCTGAAGTCCGGCGACTTCATGACCACCATCCACAAGGCGAAGTTGCAGACTGCGGCAGGCACCTTTGACTTCCAACCTCAGTATTTTCATGCCGACGCAGCAGCACATGGGTTTGCTAAGAAGGCCTTGGACTCCTCGTTCTTCATCTTTGATTCGTTCAAGCAGTTCGGCGGCAAGACCTACGTCGCCCTGAACAACTTCAGCGGCAAGCAGAACGCTCTGGCGCTGGTGCATGATGATCTGGAAACATTTGAAGTGCTCGGCCACTTCAATGAGCCGCAATCAGAGGCCTTGAGCGAATCAGCCGTGAACCGTCTGCCCGACGGCACCTGGATGGCGATCTGCCGCAATGATAAAGGCACCTACCACTTCACCACCAGCGCCGATGGCAAAACGTGGAGCGTGGGCAGGACGCTTCCCTTGGTGCCGAGTGGCGCAAACTCAAAACCCACCTTCGATAAGTTCGGTGGTGTCTATTACCTCGGCTGGCAGGAGTCCACGCGCATTCAGGGCGTGAGCCGCAGCGTGTTTAACGTGGACGTCTCACGCGATGGCAAGACGTGGGAACGGAAATACCGCTTCGAGTCGCCGAAGTCCTTTCAATACCCAACCTTCCACGAGTACGACGGTGTGATCTGGCTCGTCGTGACGCAAGGTGACAAAGACGCCAGCCGCAAAGAGCGCATCATGTTCGGCAAACTCGAAGACGTGGGCCAGTTCGAGCCACAGACGGGCCAAAAACGCATCGTCTGGCCTGCGCCGCCGCCGGAGGAAGCCGCGGTGATGAAGCCGGGGGTGAAGCTCTTCACTGACCGTGACTACGTGATTGAAGCCTTGTTTGAGCAGATCAGCGGTCTGCCGTTTTTGCGCACAGGCATCGAGAAGATTCACGCGGAGGTCACCAAGCCGGGCACGCTTTACGCACTCACACCCTCGCCTCGGCCACAAGCTGCTTGCCAGGAAGCAGCACTGACGAAGGCCGGTTTTGCCAAGGTGGATGCACCCGAAGTCCAGCTTTTCCCCGGCGAGATCAATCGCGTGAACCTTTATCGTAAAGAGGTCAAGGCGGGTGAACAACTGCACTTCAAAAAGCTAGTGCTGCTCATAAGCGGCACCGGGGCGTCACTGCGCGAAATTCATCCTTGATCAACTCCACGTCCTCCTGGTATCACCAAACATGACACGCTTTCTCAACTGGTTTAACAATCTCTATCCCGTGTGGCTTGTAAGCCTCGCGACACTCGCGTTCTTCTGCCCGCAGACCATGCTGTGGTTCGACAAACCGTGGATCTTCTGGTCGCTCGCGGCCTCCATGCTCGGCATGGGGCTCACATTGAGCATTGATGATTTCAAGGCCATCGCACGCATGCCCGGCAGCGTGGCCTTGGGCTTCGTCGCGCAGTACACCATCATGCCGCTCACCGGCTGGCTGGTTGCCACGCTGCTGAAACTTGAGCCCGGACTCGCGGTGGGCATCATCCTTGTGGCCAGCTGTCCCGGCGGCATGGCATCCAATATGATCAGCTATCTTGCCCGGGCGAATGTGGCGCTCTCTGTGGTGCTCACGCTTGCATCCACCCTGCTGGCCTTCTTTTTCACCCCCATGTGGACCAGCACGCTGGCAGGAAAATATGTGCCTGTGGATGCCTGGGGCCTCTGTTTGTCCGCACTTCAGCTCACGATCGCTCCAGTCGTGCTGGGCGTGCTCATCCGCTGGAAGTTGCCGCGCACTGCCGATCGGATTGGAGCTTGCGGTCCCACCGTCGCTGTTCTGGCTTTCACATTGGTCAGCGGTGGCATCGTGGCCGCCAGTGCCGACGCCGTTGCCTCTCACTTTGGCCGTTTGGCTCTCGCTGCATTCCTGCTGCATGTCATTGGCTTTGTGGTCGGCTATATCATTCCCAAAGTGCTGCGTTATCCTGAATCAGTCGCTCGCACGGTGAGCATCGAGGTAGGCATGCAAAACGGCGGCATGGCAGCCGCCCTCGCCCGTGAGCACTTTCCCCTGATGCCACTCGCTGCTGCTGCCGCAGTCTTCAGCGGTGTGATGCAAAACATCGTCGGCGGCCTCATGGCTGCCTGGTGGAAGCGCCGCACTCCGGACGCCTGATCATGAGCCGCCGCGACATCTATTACTGGAAATGCGACCGCCCTGCGGCGTTTCATGGAACACAAACGCGCGGAGTGGCCGATGCAAAGATCGAGCAGCAACTTCGCGAGGTTTTGCAGCGGCACTTCGTCACTCAGGTCGTTGAACTGAGCGCCGGAATTGGTCAGGGCAATCACCTCACCTGGAATGCCAGCGTGGCCGGACAGTCGATGTTCCTGCGTGTCGAAAACGGCCCTGAAAAGGACGGCCATCTTGCAATCGAGTCGGCTTTGCTCGACCGCGTTCGTGAGGCGGGAGTGATCACACCGCGAGTTTTTGCCTGCGATGCCACGCGCTCCCATGTCCCCTTTGCCTGGCAGGCGCTCGAGCGCATTTCCGAGCCTGATCTCAATCACTGGTTCAAGCAAGGCCGTCTTGATGTGCCACGCATCGCCTTCGGCATCGGCGCGGCTGTGGCGCATTGGCAGCAGATCACGCTGCCAGGCTTCGGCATCATGAACGAATCGATGTGCGGCTATCACGCCACTTACACTGACTACTTCCATCTTCGCCTCGATCACCACTTGGCCTTTCTCGTCACCCGCGCCTTCCTCACGCAATCTCAGGCCGATGAAATCCTCGCCGAGATCGAAAATCATCAGTCACTCCTCCAGTTCGACACCGGCTGCTTTGTCCACAAAGACCTCGCCCTCTGGAACATCCTTGGCAGCGAAACTCAAATCGAAGCCTTCATCGACTTCGACGACGCCATCAGCGGCGATCCCATGGACGACCTCTCGCTCCTCGCCTGCTTTCATGACGACGCCTTTCTCCGCCGCGCCTTTGAAGGCTATCAAAGCATCCGTTCTCTGCCCGCAAATCACCTGCGCCGCTTCTGGCTCCACCTTCTGCGCAACATGATCGTCAAAGCCGTTATTCGCGTCGGCGCCGGTTACTTCGATCGCGACGACGGCTTCTTCCTCATCTCCCCCGGCACCTCCGGTCAGTCGCTGCGCGATTTCACCCATTCACGTCTGAATCTCGCGCTGCAAGGCTTGCGCAATTCCAGCAACATCAACATTCTCCGACCATGAAAACCCACATCGGCACCTTCATCTCCATCGGCTCACCCGCCGTCACCGAACTCGCCGCCGAGTGCGGCTTCGATTGGGTCTTGATCGATCTCGAGCACGGCTGCGAATCCGAAGCCGCCCTGCCCAATCAACTCCGCGCCCTCCGTGGCAGTAATACCCTCGCCATCGTCCGCGTCAGCGCACCGCATCCAGATCTCATCGGCCGCGTTCTCGACTGGGGCGCTCAGGGCATCATGGTGCCGCACGTGAATACAGTGGCCGAGGCCCGCCACTGCGTGGATGCCGCCTACTATCCTCCGCAGGGCCATCGCGGCGTCTCACGCACCGTTCGTGCTTATGGCTACGGCATGCGTCTCCCAACGGAGGCCATGCCCAAACCGATCATTCTCGCCCAGATCGAAACCGCCGAGGCGGTGGCGAACGCCGCACAAATCGCCGCCGTGGAGGGCATTGATGCCCTCTTCATCGGCCCGGCCGATTTGTCCTTCGATCTCAAAGCACAGAACTCACCCCGCCCCTACGACGACTGCGTGAGCAGCATCGTCAAAGCGGCCAACGACCACGGCAAAGGCTGCGGCATCCTCGTGCGCCATGCAGATGACAAGGAAAAGCTCAAAGCCCTAGGCTTCACCTGGATTGCCATGGATTCCGACCTCTCGCTGGTGCGCGAGGGCTTCAAACGGAATCTCGCGGCGGCGCGGGCGTGGTAAATAGTCCGACTTTTCCCTTTGAATCGGCCATTCCGGCCTAATCTCGCCTCCCCATGACCGCATCCCCCCAAATCAAATCCAAAATCGTCGAACTGTGCGAAACCCTTGTGGCCGACAGCGACGTGAAAAATGCCCGCGAAAAAGCGGAAGCCTTCCTCGCCAATGAAAGCGCAGTCTCACTCTATCGTGAGATGGCCACTCTCGGTCGTGCCTTGCACCAGAAGCAGCACAGCGGCGAGGAGCCCAGCGGAGAAGAAATCTCCCGCTTCACCGAGTTGCAGGACCAGTGCGATGCCAACACCGCCATCCTGAGCTTCATCGAAGCTCAGGACGTGCTGCGCGGCATTGCCGAAGTGGTGACAAGCTTCGTCGGCAAAAGCCTCGAACGCGGTGAAGTGCCTGCCGAAGCAGAAGTGTTCTCCAAAGGTTGTGGCGAAGGCTGCGGCTGCCACTAATCCCAAAGCTGTTTGAAAGCGTTCGCCCTGATCGCCGCGCTGCTGTTTTGTGTCTCGTCCTTCGCGGGCGAGGCCAAAACGGTCAAGCTCCTCACCATCGGCAACAGCTTCTCCGCCAACGCTACGCATTACCTCGGCGATCTCGCGATGGCAGGCGGGCACACGCTGATTCATCAACCCCTCGTCATCGGTGGTGCTTCATTTCAGGTGCATGCCGAGAAAGCGCAGAAGCACGAAGCAGACCCCAAGGACAAGGCAGGACTCTACACCAGCGGCCTTGGCTTGAAGGAAAGCCTCGAACTGCAAAAGTGGGATTACGTCACCATCCAGCAGGCCAGCATCAAGAGCCACGACTTTACCACCTATCAGCCCTATGCCGGCTGGCTGCACGACTACGTCTCCAAACACGCACCGCAGGCAAAGCTACTCGTGCATGAAACCTGGGAATACCGCAAAGACGATCCCCGCTTCACCAAACCTTCCGGCAAAGCTGGCGAACCCAAAACGCAGGACGAAATGTACACCGGCCTGCGCTCCGCCTATGACAAAATCGCCGCAGAATTCGGTGCTCGCATCATTCCAACCGGCGATGCCTTCCATTTCGCCGACACCTATCCAAAATGGGCCTACCAACCCGACTCAAATTTCAACCCTAAAGTCTCCAAAGCTCCAGAATTGCCGAATCAGACACACTCACTGCACGTCGGCTGGCGCTGGGCCAAGCCCAAAACCGGCGGTCCATTGGCTCTCGGCATGGACGGCCACCACGCCAATATGGCCGGTGAATACCTCGGTGCCTGCGTCTGGTATGAGGTCTTGTTTAGCTAAAGCCCGGTGGGCAACACCTTCATACCCAAGGGCCTCGATCCCAAAGACGCCCTCTTCTTGCAGGAGACCGCGCATCGCGCAGTGATCGCTCGGACAAAATAATGTCCAAAACATGGCATCTTTATCCTTGTGATTGCCATGACACGCCTCGTCCTGCTTCTCTTTGCACTCAGTTTCTCTGCACATGCAGCCACGGAGGCAGATGTCATTATCTACGGTGCCACCCCCGGCGGCTTCTGCGCCGCCATCGCCGCAGCGCGTGAGGGTGCCTCAGTCATCCTGCTGGAACCCACAGATCATGTCGGCGGCGTAAACACCGGCGGCCTCTGCTTCAGCGACTCCAATCAAACCGTCCGCAGCACCGTGCTGGGTTTGTTTGAAGAATGGCACTCCCGCATCGAAAAAGACTACCACCTGCGCGGCATTGCACTGCCTTACAAAGTTAGCGAGAAAGATCACAAGCACTGGACCTACGAGCCGCACGTGGCGGCAAAAATCACCCAGCAGATGCTGGATGAAGCAGGAGTGAAAGTGCTGACGAAACGAGTTTTGCAATCAGTGGCAAAAGAAGGCAAACACATCACAAATCTGGCCACGAGTGACGGTGATTTCGCCGCCAAGGTCTTCGTGGACGGATCTTATGAGGGGGACTTGATGGCTGCCGCCGGAGTAAGCTGGACCATAGGCCGCGAAGGCCGCAAGGAGTTCGGCGAACCCCTGGCCGGCAAACAGTATTCGAAGGCCAAGCTCCCAATCTCCGGCCTGGATGCCGCAGGCAAACCTCTACCCCTCATCACAACAACGGACGCCGGCCCCGAAGAAGCTGGCGACAAGAACGTGATGGTGTACAGCTTCCGTCTCTGCGTCACTAAAGACCCGGCCAACCGGGTGCCCTTTCCACAGCCTGCCAATTACAACCCGGCGCGTTTTGAGGTATTGCGGCGCTACTTCGCGCAAGAAAAACGACCTCACCTGCTGTGGGATCTCTATCCGCTGCCGGGCAACAAGTTCGACGCAAACAACGGCATCGGGAAGCAGTTCTCCATGGGCCTTGTGGGTGCCTGCAATGGCTGGAGCGAAGCAGATGAGGCCGGGCGCGCGAAGATCTGGGAGTCGCACAAGCAGTACACACTGGAGATGCATCATTTCCTCAGCACCGATCCATCAGTCCCAGAAGAACTGCGCCAGCAAATGGCCGAGATCGGCCTCTGCCGCGATGAATTCGCCGCCTACGGCCACTGGTCGCCGCAGCTCTACGTGCGTGAAGCACGGCGCATGATCGGCGAATACATCATCTCGCAGAAAGACATCATGGACAAGCCTCAGAAGGACGACCCCATCATCGTATCATCGTTCCCCATCGACTCGCATGACTGCCAGCGCATCGGGACGCAGGACATGGTAATGGATGAAGGAACGATCATGCCAGTGCGCATGGCCGGTCGGAAGCATGGCTATCCCTATCACATTCCCTACCGCGCCATCACTCCAAAAGCTGCCGAATGTGACAACCTGCTGGTGCCCGTTGCATTGTCCTGCACGCACGTGGGCATCTCCACCATACGTGTGGAACCCACCTGGATGATCCTCGGTCAGAGCGCCGGCATCGCCGCCGCGCTGAGTGCAAAACAAAACATCTCTGTGCAAAAACTGTCCTATCCCGCGCTGCGTGACCGCCTGCTGGCTCAGAAGCAGGTGCTGGATCTGCCCGTCCTGCCGGATGTCCCACCCGAACCCAAGGGCGCGATGGACGTCGACCCCAAGACCTTGCCCGGCATCGTGCTCGATGACATACAGGCAGAATTGAAAGGCCAGTGGAGCCGCTCTTCCGGCTTCAAGCCTCACATCAGCACCGGCTATCTTCATGACGACAAACGCGCCGACGGTCAGTCCATTGCCATCTTTCGCTGCAAGGTGCCAAAATCAGGACGCTACGATCTGCGCATGGCCTATTCTCCCCATGCCACTCGTTCAACGAAAGTGCCACTGAAGATTGAAAGCGGCGGGTGCAAGACGGACCTCACGGTCGATCAAACACAGCCCCTGGCCGCCGGAGAGGCGTTTCGCACCATCGGCAGCGTGGAGCTTGATGGAGATTCTGAAACCGTCATTACCCTCAGCAATACCGACACCGATGGCTTTGTAATTCTGGATGCGCTGCAACTCATTGAATCTAAAAACTGATCTACTATGAAGTTCCTGTTCCTCGCTTGTTTGATCTGCAGCACCCACCTCAAAGCCGCTGACATTGTGGTGTATGGAGGAGTGCCTTGTGGCATCGCGGCATCCATTGTGGCAGCGCGAGAAGGCGCGAAGGTGGTTCTGATTGAGCCGACAAAGCATGTCGGTGGCCTGAGCACCAGCGGCATCAACACCGCCGAGAGCGAGCACATGCTGAAATGGACCATCGGCGGCTTCGCAGGCGAATTTTACCGCCGCCTCGGTGCCCATTACCAGACCGGCGGTCCAGAATACTTTTTTGAGTCCAGCATCGCCGAAAAAATCTACCTCGACATGCTGCGCGAGGCTGGCGTGGAAGTGCGTTTTGGCGCATCCGTGGTCAAAGTAGCGAAAGAGGGCGCACGCATCACCGCGATCACTCTCACAGACGGCTCGCAGTTACAGGCAAAAGTCTTCATCGATGCGAGTTATGAAGGCGATCTCATGGCGCGTGCGGGTGTGAAATACACCGTTGGGCGTGAATCGAAGTCTGAATTTGGCGAAGAGGCTGCCGGCATTCGTTTCGACAAAACACCACGCAAAGCCGGGACCGTCGATGATAGCGGTAAGCTTCTGCCCGGCATCAGCGCATGGGCCAAAGAACTGCATGAAGGTGACGCTCATCGTGCGCCAATGAATTACAATTTCCGCCTCACGGTGGCAAAAGATCCCAAGCTGCAGGTGCCTATTCCCGCGCCACAGCATTACGATGCAAAGCGTTACGCGCTGCTGGCAAGCTGGTTTCGCGATCAGGCGCAGCAAGGCAAGCCAGTGAAGCTTGCTGACATCATCGACCTCTACGGACGCCGTAACGGCAAGTTCGAGCTGAACAATAAGCAGTCCGCCATCTACTCACTCGGACACTTTGGCGGGCAGTTTGATTGGCCTGATGCCAGCTACGAGGAGCGCGCTGGCATTTACCAGGACCACATGGACTACACACTCGGTCTGCTGCATTTCCTTGCCACAGATGCAGCTGTTCCGGTGAAAGTGCAGGAGGAGATGAAGTCCCTAGGACTGCACAAGAACGAATTCACTGACAACGGCAACCTGCCCTACCAGCTCTATGTGCGCGAAGCACGGCGGATGCGTGGCGAATTCGTGGTAAGGCAGCAGGATGTGCAGGAAGAACGCCGCAAGTCGGACAGCATCGGCATGAGCAGCCACTTCATTGACTGCCACCACGTGCAGCGCGTTGCGTTGAATGATGATGAGTTTGTCAATGAAGGCCGCATCTGGCGGATGGG
Source organism: Verrucomicrobiaceae bacterium (assembly GCA_027490195.1). Taxonomy (GTDB): domain Bacteria; phylum Verrucomicrobiota; class Verrucomicrobiia; order Verrucomicrobiales; family Verrucomicrobiaceae; genus Prosthecobacter. The sequence continues at coordinate 52,189 of JAIXYN010000086.1, forward strand.
CTATGCTTATCAGATTCCGTATCGGGCGCTGACTCCCAATGCCGCCGAATGCACCAATCTGCTTGTTCCAGGCGCAGCCAGCTACACCCACGTGGCCTTTTGCACGCTGCGGCTGGAGAGCGTGTGGATGATCACCGGTCACGCCGCTGGCATCGCCGCTGCGCTTGCGGTGAAGGACAATGTCACAGTGCAAAAAGTGCCGCTGGCCCCTTTACAGGACAAGCTGCGCGCCCAGAAGCAAGTGGTCGATTTCATCCCCGGTCTTCCGGAAAAGTGTGAACACCTCAATGGCCCGCCGGAATTTTAAGACTCAACACATCATGCATACTCGCCGTCATTTCATCGCCTCCGTCACCGCCGCGCTTGGCGGTTCCCTTTTCGCTGCCCATGGCAAACCCAAGACCATCCTTCTCCAGTCTGCCTGGGATACCGTGAACATCGGTGACATCGGCCACACACCTGGAACCCTGCGTGTCATCGAAGAGCATCTGCCGCAGGTGAAAGTGGTGCTATGGGCCATGAAGCTGGATGAGCGCGTCACCGCGATGCTCAAAACACGCTTTCCCAAGGTGGAGATCCTTCAGGGCAGCCTGACGGGCAAAGGCGAGAAGGACGAGGCGCTGCGGCAAGCAATCACGGGCTGCGACCTGTTCATACGGAATTCCGGCATGGGCCAGGACATCAGCTTCATGCAGTTCTGTCAGAAGGTCGGCAAACCTTACGGCCTGTTTGGGCAGTCGTATTTTCCCAGCATGATCGAAGGCAAGGGAGCGGAAGAACGCATCGCGCTGCTGAATGCTGCATCATTCATCTACACGCGTGAGACGAAGACGTTGAGTATTCTCAAAAACGGTGGAATCAAAACCCCCGTGCTCGAATTCGGCCCCGATGGTTGTCTCGGCATTGACGTGCGCGATGACGAACGGGGACTCGCGACGATGCAAAAACTCGGGCTGGAGCAGCGCAAGTTCATCACCCTGCAACTGCGCACCAACACAGCCAAACTGCCCGGTGTGGACGACAGCCGCACCCCGAAGCTTAACCCGCTGCATCCCACCCCTGAGCAAATCGCCGACGATGAGCGTCGTGCAGCAAAGTATCGCGAGCTTGTGACTCTCTGGGTCAAAAAGACCGGCCACAAGGTGCTCATCGCCCCCGAAGTGAAAAAGGAGATGGAGCACAACAAGCGCCTCATTCACGATCCACTGCCGCCAGAGATTCAGAAGCACGTGGTGAACCTCGACTACTTCTGGAACGCTGATGAGGCCGCCTCCATTTTTGCCCGGGCGCACACCATCGTCTGTCACGAACCGCATTCACCCATCATCGCGCTGGCCCACGGTACGCCGATCATCCACACCTATTCTGAATTTCACTCGCCCAAGTGCTGGATGTTCAAGGACATTGGTCTTGGGGAATGGCTGCTGGAAATGGACGAGACACCAGCGGACAAAATGGCGGAGACTCTATTCGCCATCGATGCCGACTACCCTGCGGCTCAGGCCAAAGTGAAAAAGGCCATGGCTTATGTGCACGAGTGCTTTAGTGGTTCGATGAAGCAGGTGAAGAGCGTTCTAGTCGCATGAGATCATTGACCACAGTCCTACTGTCCGTGTTTGCTGCACATGCCCTGGCCCTGGAACCCGGCTTTGAGGCTATTTTCGACGGGAAAACTCTCGATGGCTGGAAACACAGCGGCAACTGGTCGGTCGTGAACGGCGAGATCGCACGCGTGAAGAAGGGCGGCCCGTTAACCTATGAAAAGGCGAAGGTGCCGGACGATTTCGAACTGCGCTTTGATTGGAAAGTCGCCAAGGGTTGCAACAGCGGAGTGTATTACCGGCCTGGTCAGTATGAGTATCAGCTGCTCGACAACGCCAACAGCCCTTATGGAGAGAATCCCCGGCAGAGCGCGGCGGCGTTGTTTTTCTGCATGGCCCCGACCAAGGATGTGGTGCGGCCGTTTGAGCACTGGAATGAGGCGCGTGTGATCTGCAAAGGCAGCGTCATTCAGCACTGGTTGAACGGCGAAAAAGTGGTCGATTTCGACTATGCCGATCCGCGCTCGAAAGATGCGATCAGGCTGGTGAGTTACCGAGGTACAGATCTGACCAAGCGTGGCGGCAATCTCTGGCTGCAGGATCATGGCGCCGATGTGTGGTTCAAGAATCTGCGCTGGCGGGAGATTCCCTCCGATGAGCCGCTGGTGAGTGAAAACCTCTCACCCATGCCCGTGTCCGAGGCCGCTCTGAAAAAAGAGCAGGAGCGCATCCAGCAACTGCTGAAGCCCAAAACCAAGCCTGTGAAGGAATCTGCATTGCAACACCAGGAACTGAAGCGCTTCAAGGCCGAGGAGGCGCATCAAGGAGTAACGGTGGATGACGCATACTTTTATGCGATCACGAACGCGGCCATCGGCAAATATCGCAAAGACACCGGCGAACGCGTTGGCGTATGGAAAGAAGCGAAGGATGGCCACATCAAGCATCTAAACGCAGGACTCGTGCTCGATGGGAAACTCTACTGTGCGCATTCAAACTACCCTGAGATGCCGATGAAAAGTTCCGTGGAGATTTGGGATGCACAGACCATGCAGCATTTAGAGTCCATGGACCTGACCGATGCTGAAGGCTCTCTCACCTGGGTGGACCGGCGTGAAGGCAGGTGGTACGCCTGCTATGCGCAGTATGCGAAGACCGGTGATCCTGCGAAAACGCGGATCGTGACGTTTGATGGGCAGTGGAAGAAGCTTGGAGAACTGAGATTCCCGGGAGAAATGGTGGCGAAATTTGGCAAGAACAGCAGTTCCGGCGGGAGCTTTGGTCCAGACGGACATCTCTTCATCACCGGCCATGATGCGCAGGAGCTCTACATGCTCGATCTTCCGGCCAAGGGGGATGTGCTAGTCTGGAAGAAGGCGATTCCGATAAGTGCACACGGCCAAGCCTTTGCTTGGGATCGCAAAGAACTAGGCGTGTTGTATTCCATCGATCGGATGACCCACGAGGTGATTGTCTCGCGTGTGCAATGATCCAAGTTTACCTTAGCTTTCTTGCAAGACGGCCTTGGTGCCCGCTTCCCAGGTCAGGCCCCAGTCACGGAGCGACTTCAGGGTGGGGCGGAGGGCTTCGCCTTTTTCGGTGAGTTCGTAGGCCATTCGTTTGCCGCTGTCCGAGGCAGGTATCTGGCGAACGATTCCAGATGCGAGCAGACGTTCGAGGCGATCGCTGAGGATGTTGGTGGGAATGCCTTCGGGCGAGCTGACAAAATCTTTGAAGCGGCTGCGGCCCAGCATGAGATCGCGGATGACGAGCAGCGTCCACCGGTCACCAAAGACATCCAGAGCACAGGACACGGGGCAGGGGGAGCGGCGTGAGGATGGTGGTGGTGCCTTGAGCGGGCGTTTGGATGCTTGGGCCTTGGGCATGAAGAACTATGATTTGGATCACTTGCATTTCAAAAGTAAAATACTTGCATAATGCAAGCGATGTATCATGTGTAGGCCACATGAGCTCCAACTCTGATCCTCAACTCGCCCCACCAGGGGCCGGACTTCCCTCCATCGAGCTTTGGGTCGCGCGGTTGCTGTTTGCGCTCAAACGGCTTCGTGGCAACCGCGAAACTTTTGTCGCCAAATTTGAGCAGGAGCGTGCGGCGATCCGTACGCTGGTGGCTTCCTGCCCTGAAGTGCAGCGCGGTGAGCAGGTGCTCATCGCCCGCTTGCGAGGACTGGAGGACAGCAGCCGTAACTGGTCCCTGTGGATGACCCTGGATCATCTGCGCATTACGAATACCGCCTTAGCCGGAGCCATCTCGGCACTGGCTGCTGGTAAGGTGCCACCTGGCAAGGTGAGCACGGCAGCCGTCAAGCCTTCGGCGACTGTGACAGGGACCGTCGAAGCTGAATTTGAGTGCTCCTGCGATGTTTTGCTCGCCTCGATCAAAGCGGCTACCGAATTGAAGACTCAGGTACGCTATGCACATCCGTGGTTTGGCCCGCTGGATGCCTTCGGCTGGGCGGCGATGGCGGGCATGCACATGGGCATTCATCGTGAGCAGATTCAAAGCATTGTGGCAGGATTGCGCCGATGAAGCAGCCGCTTTCGCTCACTACCGACCCCATTCCGCAGCTCATCTGGCGCATCGCGCTGCCCATGAGCGTTGGCATGTTTTTCAACACGATGTTCAACGTGGTGGATACATTGTGCGCGGGTTGGCTGGGCACAGAATCGCTGGCGGCGCTCTCGCTGTCGTTTCCGCTGTATTTTGTCGTGTTTGCCATCGGCAGCGGCATCAGCCAGGGCACTACGGCCTTGCTGGCGAATGCGCTGGGCGCGGCTCATGCGGCGGAGGCACGCAGAGTGTTTGCGCAGTCGCTGCTGTTTGCCACCACGGCGGGCGTGCTGCTTTCCATCGTGGGCTGGCTGGTGGCGCCGTGGTTGTTTCGGCTGCTCGGTGCTGAGGGCAGCTATCTGAGCACGGTGCTGGACTACATGAACGTGATTCTCGCTGGCGGTGTGTTCTTTTTGCTGCCGATGATCCTGAACTCGGCGCTGTCTGCGCAGGGAGCTACTTGGGTGTTTCGAAATTTTCTCATCGCAGGCTTTGTGGCGAACATTGTGCTCAATCCGGTGCTGATGTGGGGCTGGGCAGGACTGCCTCCGCTGGGCGTGGGCGGCATCGCGCTGGCCACGGTGATCGTGCAGATGGGAGGTGGGGTCTTTCTATGGGCACATGTTAGCAAGGCGGAGTTTTGCCGCAATTTGCGGCGGGAGGATTTCATGCCCGATCCGCAGGTGCTGCGGCGGATTGCAGGGCAGGCGATTCCGGCGGCGCTGAACATGCTCACCATCTCGCTTGGCGTGTTTGTCATCACCTGGTTCGTGAAACACTTTGGCAAGGAAGCCGTGGCGGCCACTGGCATTGCCACACGCATTGAGCAGATCGTGCTCATGCCTGCCATTGGCCTGAACTCCGCGGTGCTGAGCATTGTGGGGCAGAATCACGGAGCCGGGCTGCCACATCGCGTGCGCGAGGCATGGGTGACGAATGTAAAGATCGGCGCGGGACTGATGCTGCTCGGCGGGTTTTTGGTGTGGCTGCTGCGTGATCCCGCGATGCGGTTGTTTACTCAGGACCTGACCGTGATCGGGCATGGTCGAGACTACTTGCTCAGCTCATCGCTGACTCTTGCGGCCTACCCGATTCTGTTTGTGACTGTCTTTGCCATGCAGGGCATCAAGCGCCCGGCTTATGGCCTGTGGATGGGCATTTACAGGCAGCTCGCCGCGCCCGTGGTGGTGTTTCATACCCTGGCCTTCACCCTTGGCTGGGGGCTGTGGGGCGTTTGGTGGGGCATCTGCATAGTCACATGGAGCGCAGCCAGTTTCGCGTTTGTTTGGGGCTGGCGGAAATTTTGAAGCATTTCTGTCGCAGCAGAAAAGCAGCGCCTGATTGACAAATTCATGGCACCGGCGACGCATCCGGCATGTCCTCCAAACCTGATCCCGCCACGCTGCCTTGCAGCCCTGTTGATGAAATCGCCGGTCTGAAATACTTCCCGCGCATGCTGGGCAAGATTCGCCTGCATGCCGCAGGAAAGCTATGGGAGGATTTGCATGCCAATCTGGGCAAGGGAAGTGATGCCGCCTGTGCAGCCTTTCTGCACGTGAACTATGACGACCTGAAGGCCCGCGTGCTGCAAGGTGGCACTGACGAGGAGATTTTGCAGTGGTGCCAGGAGCAGACCCGCCCGCTGAATGACACCGACAAGCTCGTCTGGAACTACTACACGATGAAGCTCGGTATCAATGATCACATCACGGCCATCCTGGCAAAACGAAAGGCCGACGGCGGCCTCGGTGATCGTGACGATATCCAGACCATCACTCACTACATTGATGTGGATGAAGGAAGGCTTCCTTGAATGAGTGAAGAGGGCTCACCGCCGGTATCATTTTGGAACAGCGTGCGGCAGTCGCTGCGTGGTGAGGAGCATGATTACACGGCGCTGCCGCTGAACCGTGCTGTCATCCTGCTCGCGGTACCCATGGTGCTGGAGATGATCATGGAGTCGCTGTTTGCAGTGGCTGATGTGTTTTGGGTATCACATCTTGGAAAGGAGGCTGTAGCCGTCGTGGGCCTCACGGAATCAATCATGACGCTGGTTTACGCAGTGGCGATAGGCATTTCGATTGCGGCCACAGCGATTGTGTCCCGCCGCATCGGCGAAAAGGAGCCGGAACTCGCGGCGCAGGCGGCAGGGCAGATCGTGCTGCTGGGTGTGCTGATGGCGACGGGCATAGGCATTGTGTTGGGGTACTTTGCCCCGGACATTCTGCGGCTGATGGGTGCGGGTGAAGACATCGTGACGCTCGGCTCCGGCTTTGCCCGCATGATGCTCGGCGGCAATGCCACTGTGTTTTTGATCTTCCTCATCAACGCCATCTTTCGAGGTGCTGGCGATGCTGTGATCGCCATGCGTACGTTGTGGCTGGCGAACGCATTGAACATCGTGCTCGGGCCGTGCTTCATCTTTGGCTGGTGGATTTTCCCCGAACTGGGCGTCACGGGCGCGGCCGTGGCGACGAACATTGGTCGAGGCGTGGGTGTGCTGTATCAGCTCTGGCATCTCGCGGGTCATCACAGCCGTGTGAAGGTGCGCTGGCAGCATTTCAGACCAGAGAGGGAGCTGATTGGCGCGGTGCTGCTCAAATCCGGCAGCGGCATCATCCAGCTCCTCATTAGCACCACGAGCTGGGTGGGGCTGTTCAAAATTCTCGCGCTCTTTGGCAGTTCGGCGCTGGCAGGTTATACCATTGCGATTCGCATCGTGGTTTTTGCCTTGATGCCAGCATGGGGGCTGGCGAATGCTGGAGCCACATTGGTCGGGCAAAATCTCGGTGCAGAGAAACCGGAGCGTGCGGAGGCGGCAGTCAAGATCGCCGTGAAGTTCGACGTCATCGTCCTGAGCATAGCAGGCATCGCCTTCGTATTGTTCGCTCATCCTCTGATCCGTCTGTTCACGCAGGATCCCGAGGTGGTGGCGTACGGCACACAGGCGTTGTGGATCGTGAGCCTTGCTTTCCCGCTTTACGCAGCTGGCATGTGCTTCGAGGCCGCCTTCAACGGTTCAGGCGACACCTGGACGCCCGCGCGGCTGAATTTCCTCTGCCTTTGGATTGGCCAGATTCCCATCGCGTGGTGCTTGTCGAAATCTCTCGGCTTCGGCCCGGTGGGGGCTTTTATCGCCGTACCGGTGGCCTATTCCCTGCTGGCCATCTTTAGCTGGTTGTTATTCAAAAGAGGGAAGTGGAAAACGCAGAAGGTTTAAAATTGGCCCGCTCTTCATCATCTTATGAAATATTGTTTGCTCAGCCTGATCTGGATTGTTGGTACGAACGCATATGCTGCTGAACTCCAAAGTGCCGGCTCAGGTATCGAAATCTCCGCCGGGAGTCTCGGCAGTTTCACGCTGACGTATCCAGAGCTTGAGCCAGCTCACAAGCAGATCGAGGTGAAGGCGGCGGGCGCAAACGCGACAGTCCGCTATGAGGGCGGGGCGGAGTGCGTGGTTGCCATCAGCAAAGACGAGATCGATCTCACGTTCAAAGGCGTGCCAGTAGGGGTGAAGTCATGGAAAATGTCCGTGCTCATCGACATCGGCTTCGCGAAAGGCGGCACCTGGAAGATTGCAGAGAAGGAGGGCGTGTTCCCGGCGGAAAAGTCCACACCACCTCAGTTCGCGAGCCTGAGCAGCACAAGTTTCCTGCTGAAGAACGCGCAGGGCCAGAGACTGAGCTTCACCACGCCGGATTATGCGTTCCAGCAGCTCACGGATAACCGTGAGTGGAACTGGGCGATCTACAACTGGGCCTTCATGGTGCCGTACAATCCGGACCAGCCGACGGCGAAAATTCGCATCACGTCGGATCTCACCGCAGTTGCGAAGTTGATCGATCCGTTCGGGCAGAGCCTCAAAGACTCGTTCCCGAACAAGCTCAAAAGCCTGGAAGATCTGAAGGCTGATGTGGCGGTGGACAAGGCTTATTACGCCAGCATCGAAACTCCGAAGTTGGACCGTTTCGGCGGCCAGCCTGGCAGTGGTGAAGCGCTGGGATTGAAGAAGACCGGCTTCTTTCATGTGGAGCAGAGGCAGGACAAGTCCTGGCTCGTTGATCCCGATGGAAACGCGTTCTTCCACCTCGGCATCTGCGGCTTCGCCCCGAGCGACGACTACACCTACGTCACAGGTCGTGAAGGCATCTACGAGTGGCTGCCGAAGGCGGAGGGCGAATTCGCCAGTGCCTTCCGGCCTGGCGACGGCGATGCACATTTCTCCTTCTATCTCGCGAACGTGATCCGCAAGTTTGGCGCTCCCTATGACTATGAAGCACATGCCACGCGCATGATCGAGCGGGTGCGCAAATGGGGCTTCAACTCCATCGGTGCCTTCAGCCCCACGCCGCAGAAGGCGCATGTGAAGGCTGATTTTCCGTATGTGACCAGCCTGCCGATCAACGCATGGGAAGGCGTGCCGCGCATCCCCGGTGCGCATGAGGTGTGGGATCCGTATGATGCTGCCACTGGGCAAAAGATTGCCGAAAACCTCGCACGTGAGCTGCCTGCGCACACGAATGATCCACTGCTCATTGGCTACTTCATTGTGAACGAGCCACGCTATGACGAACTGCCGCGTGTCATTCCATCCCTCACCGGCAAACAAGCCTGCAAGCAGCGCCTGGTGGCGGTGCTGAAGGACAAATACAAAACCATCGACGCCTTCAACGCCGCGTGGCAGGCCAAGGCGGCTGCCTTTGAAGACCTGATCGATGTCGGCCTCGCGGTGACCACGGACGCCGCCAAGGCCGATGTGAAAGCCTTTGTGGGCGAATTCATGGAAACCTACTTTGCTCAGATCGAAAAACTGTTCCGGCAGCACGACACAAACCACATGCTCATCGGCAGCCGTCTGCAGCCCGTGACGATCAATGACGAACAGCTCTGCCGCATCATGGGTAGGCATGTCGATGTGGTGTCCTACAACTACTACACCTTCGCTGTCGATACAGCAGCGCTGAAGCTCTTTCATGAATGGACCGGCAACAAGCCGATGATTCTCAGCGAGTTCTTCTGGGCCTCTCCCAAGGACAGCGGGCTGGTGGGCGGGCGTGAAGTCAGCAGCCAGCAGGAACGGGGGCTGGCTTATCGCAACTACGTCGAGCAGAGCGCCGCCCTAGGTTTTGTCATTGGCATTGAATGGTTCACCCTCATTGATCAGGCCACGACGGGCCGGTGGTTTAGCAAATACAACGGCGAGAGCTACAATACAGGCCTCGTCAGCGTCGCTGACCGTCCCTGGAAGGACATGCTGGCCGAGATGATGAAGACCAATCACTCGATCTACGACCTCCTTCATGGCAAGCGTCCCCCCTTTGTCTGGGATGACCCGCGCTTCCGGGTGGAGGCCAAGTAAGGCGCGAGTAGATCAAGGATGGTCATTCAGGTGCCAAGGATGCTCATCTGGCTCCAGTTGTCAGTTGTGCTGGTGATCTGCAAGTCTCTTGGTTAAGATGTGGTTTATGCCATCCAAATCCAAAATCGTTCAGCTCGTGGCCAGCGGTGACCTGCGCCTTTCTGCCAACCAAACCTGTTGGGCAGCCCAGGCCGCCATGGAAGAGGCGCTGGGTGCCGCACTGAAAGCGGAGGGCTGGGAGGTCAAGCGTGCGCATGCGCTCGACACCTCCAAGAAACACGGTTTTATCGATTCGCAGCGGATGGGCATCGAGGTGTTTCGCGGCATAGACCCCGAGGCACCGCTGATCGTGGCGGAGGCGGTGTGGCAGTATTCGCATCATGTGCTGGCCGGTTTGACAACGCATCGCGGCCCAATTTTGACTGTGGCAAACTGGAGCGGCCAGTGGCCGGGTCTGGTGGGCATGCTCAATCTGAACGGCTCGCTCACCAAGGCCGGCGTGAAGTACTCGACCCTGTGGAGCGAGGATTTCACGGACACCTTTTTCAAGACCAAGCTCAAGCAGTGGCTCAAGTCTGGCAGCATCACCCACGACCTCAGTCACGTGCAGAAGCTGGAGAAGGTGAAGGTGCCCGCAAAGACTGCGGCCCTGGGCAAGGAGCTGGCCGCCACTTTGCGGACGGACAAAGCGATCATGGGCATCTTTGATGAAGGCTGCATGGGCATGTTCAATGCCATCATTCCCGATCATGCGCTGCATGCTTGCGGCGTCTTCAAGGAACGGCTGAGCCAGTCGGCGCTCTACCATGAAACGATGCAGGTCAGCGATTCGGATGCGCTGGCGATCCACACCTGGGTGGTGAAACACGGGATGACGTTCCAGCTCGGCGACAATCACGCCGCGCAGCTCACGCGCGATCAGGTGCGGCTGCAGTGCAAGATGTACGCTGCGGCGTTGCGTATCGCGGATGATTTCGGCTGCGACGCCATCGGCATCCAGTATCAGCAGGGCCTGAAGGATCTGCTGCCCGCGAGTGATCTCGTGGAAGGCATGCTAAACAATTCGGACCGCCCACCAGTGAAGTCACGTGACCGCAAGCGCACCTTGTTGGAAGGCCAGCCGCTGTTGCATTTCAATGAGGTCGATGAATGCGCTGGCCTCGACGGCATGCTCACGCAACGGGTGCACCGCGCCCTGCAGCAGCCGGTTGAAACGACCCTCCACGACGTGCGCTGGGGTGAAAAATACGGCAAGGACTACGTCTGGGTCTTCCTCATCAGCGGCGCGGCCCCTCCTGCGCATTTCGTTGAAGGCTGGAAGAGTGCCGAGGGCTTCCGCCAGCCGCCAATGTACTTCCCGAGTGGCGGCTCCTCACTGCGCGGCATTTCCAAGCCTGGCGAAATCGTCTGGTCGCGCATCTACGTGCAGGATGAAGCGCTGCACATGGACATTGGCCGCGGTTGTGTCGTCGATCTCCCGCGTGAGGAAACCGAGCGCCGCTGGCAGCTCACCACGCCGCAGTGGCCGATCATGAGCGCGGTGACCTATGGCGTGAGCCGCGACCAGCTCATGGCCAAGCATCAGGCCAATCACGTTCAGGTCGCCTATGCCAATGACTCCAAGGCGGCGGACGATTGCATGTTTGCCAAGGCGGCGATGGCCCGCGCTCTGGGCATGCAGGTGAATGTGTGCGGCACTCTGTCGCGTTGATTGTTTTTTCCAACCATGAAGCTCCTCCAACCACTCCTGCTCGCCTGCCTCTGTAGTCAGGCCCTTGCCGCTGACGGTCTCACGCCACTCAAATACAACAACCCCGGCCTCGTGGTCGACCTTGGTGTGGGTTTGTGGGCCTGGCCGCTGCCGATGGACTTTGATGGAGATGGCGATCTCGACCTCGTGGTGAACTGTCCCGACAAGCCCTACAACGGAGTTTACTTCTTCGAGAACGCCAGCGGCGATACCACCAAGAACAAGATGCCGGTGTTCAAGCCCGCCAAGCGCATCAGTGCAGGAAAGCATAATGTGCAGGTCAGCTACGTGGACGGCAAGCCGCGGGTGCTTTCACCCGGCAAGGAGTATCCCGACTTTCTCAAAACCGGTCTGGAGCATGAGCAGAAGCTGCCGGTGGATGCGAAGGTGCATCCCAATAAAGTACGCGGCGACATGTGGCGTGTGGTTGATTTCGATGGTGATGGCAACAATGACCTCATCGTTGGCGTCGATGATTGGACCGAGTACGGCTGGGACAATGCCTACACCGAAAACGGCCGCTGGATGAACGGCCCCCTGCGCGGCTATGTGTATCTGCTGCGCAACACCGGCACGAACGACAAACCGGCCTACGACAAGCCCAAGAAAATCATGGCCACTGACCGGCCGGTGGAAACCTTCGGCTGGCCTGCGCCAAACTTTGCAGACTACGATGGCGATAGCGATCTCGACCTGCTCTGCGGGGAGTTTCTCGATGGCTTCACCTATTTTCAAAACACCGGCACGCGCACGCAGCCGAAATACGCGCTCGGCGTTCGCTTAAAGGCCGACACCGGCCGTTATCTCACGATGGATCTCGAGATGATCACACCCACCGCGATTGACTGGGACAAGGACGGCGATGTCGATCTCATCTGTGGCGACGAAGATGGCCGCGTGGCCTTCATCGAAAACACCGGCAAGCTGGACAACAAAGCGCCCGTCTATGCCGAGCCACGCTACTTCCAGCAGGAGGCAGATCAGGTGAAGTTCGGCGCGCTCGTCACTCCCGTCGGCTTCGACTGGGACGGTGATGGCGACATCGATCTCATCTGCGGCAACACCGCAGGCTACGTCGGCTTCATTGAAAATCTCAGCGGCAAAGGTGTGGAGCAGCCAAAGTGGGCCGCTCCTGTGCGACTCGAAGCCGCAGGCAAAGTCATCCGCCCGATGGCTGGCCCCAATGGTTCCATCCAAGGTCCTTGCGAGGCGAAGTGGGGCTACACCACGCAGACCGTGGCCGATTGGGATGGCGATGGCCTGCCGGATCTTTTGCTCAACTCCATCCTCGGCAAAGTCGTGTGGTACAAAAACATCGGCACACGGCAAAAACCACAGCTTGCCGCAGCACAGCCTGTGGAGGTCGAGTGGAACGGCCCGCAGCCCGTCCTCGCCTACGGCTGGCTTCGTCCTGAAGGCAAGGCGTTGATCACCCAGTGGCGCACCACACCGGTCGCCACAGATTGGAACAAGGACGGCCTCACCGACCTCGTCATGCTCGATCAAGAAGGCTATCTCGCCTTTTTTGAGCGGGTGAAGCAAAATGGCAAAATGATCCTCAAGCATCCACAGCGCGCGCTGTGCGCCGCGCAGGATTCACAAACTACCGTCCCGACCGACAAGTCGCTCAAAGTGAAAACACCAGTCGCCATGAAGCCTGGCGAACCGTTGCGCCTCAATGCAGGCATTGCCGGCAAAAGCGGTCGTCGCAAGATCTGCATCATGGACTGGGACCAGGACAGCAAGCTCGACATCCTGCTCAACTCCGCCAACGCCAACTTCATCCGTCAGACTTCCAGCAGCGACGGCAAATGGTTCTTCGCCGATATGGGGCTTCTCTCCGGCGCCAACATCGAAGGCCACGACGTGAGCCCCACCACGGTGGATTTCAACGCAGACGGCCTGCCGGATTTTATCGGGGGTGCGGAGGACGGACATCTGTATTACCTGCGCAATCCGAAGGCAAAATAGTGCAGATGCATCAGCACACCGCACTTTCCTCGTGTGCTGCGCTGAGTAGTGAGAGGCATGACTTTCCTCGAATTCCTCACTCTCAGCGCCGCAGGTTGCATCGCTGGTGCAATCAACGCGATTGCGGGTGGAGGAACCTTGCTGACGTTTCCGGTGCTGCTGATGTGCGGCACGCCGCCAGTGCTTGCCAATGCGACGAGCACCGTGGGGCTCGTGATCGGCACAGCAGGCAGCATCGTGGGGTTTCGCGGCCATTTTAAGGCGATCCGTTCCAAGCTATTGCAGTTCATCCCCATCTGCCTCGCCGGTGCGGCCATCGGGAGCTGGTTGCTGACACAAACCAGTGATGATCAGTTCTCGAAGCTCATTCCCTTCCTCGTTTTGTTCGCCACCGTGCTGTTTTTTCTCCAAGGATTTCTGCGCAAGTCAGCGACTGAATCGAAATCAAAGGCGTTGTGGTTTTCCATCGCGCTGCAATTGCCCGTGGCGATCTACGGCGCGTTTTTCGGTGCAGGCATTGGCATCCTGATGCTCGCATCGTTCGGCTTCATGGGCATGACGGACATCCATGAGATGAACGCGCTTAAGAATGTCCTTGGCTCACTCATCAATGTTATTGCCGCCGTCTGGTTCATTGCCGTCGGCATGGTGAACTGGCCGCAGGCATTGGCTCTGACGACGGGTGCGCTTATTGGTTATTACCTCGGGGCTCATTACTCCCAGCGCATTTCACCCCAAAAGGTGAGGCATTTGATTACCGCCATCGGGTTGATCATTTCTGTGCTCATGTTCTGGAAGCAATTTGGATGAAAAGGCTGCTGCCTAATCTCCGCAAACTGCATGCGAGTGCCACGGATGGAGTGAATTACCGCTCATTCAAAACGGCTTGGCACCATTCAATTCGAGCCAGCTGATAGCACCTTGTTCCCGCCAAGTGAGTGTTATCACGAACTGACTTGATTTGCCCCAGGGTACCAATGTTTCAAGGCGTTTGCACAAGGCTTCATGCCGAGGAATGAAAGCATGCCCCTGCGCACTATCGGTCTCTATCTTGAAGCATTCGTATTCCGCATATCGTGGCGCATCACTTCCAAAGTAATGCATGCGGGAGATCATGGCGAGGAGAGTGTGATTGCCAGTCTGAGGAGTTATCAGAATATCTGAGAGGTCATTGCTACGAGCATAGCCATGGAGCCAGTGGTTGATGGCTTCGCGAAATGGCTCCGGCATGCGCTGCTTGAAGTACTGCGGGATGACCGGCTTCATGAACATTTCCTCCACCGGTTTGCCGCTTTGCGGCAGGTGGTGCCTACGGAAGATGGTGGGAGACGCCAGCCATAGCTCCTCCTTCTCCCGGTCCCAGAAAATGATGAAACGCTCGTTTTGGATCGACAGTGGTGCAAGAGTAGTGACACCTGCGACGCCATCGCTCAGCCTGTCTTTGAGGGTGTAGCTGCGCATGCTCGAGCGAACGTCCTTTCCCCGCATGGGCTTGGAATCGACACTGACGGTGTAGCGCGAGTTCAGCTGAAGCGTGCGTCCGGCGGTGGTGAGGAATCGAGGATCTTCCTCCACAAACTGTGGAATGCGGTTTGAAGGTTTCAGGCGCTCCTGCTCGATTTGTTTCTCCAGCCTGGTGATTTGCTCGCTCAAGGACTTTATCTGCGGATGGTTTCGTCCGAGTGTCTGGCTGAGTTCGGACATTTGCCGCTGACAAAAGAGCAGTTCCTCCTGCAACCGGTTTTCCCAGGCCGACATCAGGGCCTTGGATTTCGCAGGCGGCTGAACAGAAGCCGTACTTTTGCCGGGTGACTGGCCGCTGAAATACCACACCACACTGCCTGCCAAGCTCAGCAAAAGCAGAGTCATCAGGATGATGAGCACCACCGCGCAACCTATGCGCTGGCGTTCGAACAGTGAACGAATCAACCAGATGAGACCGACCACGACCAATGCCAGCACCAGGATTTGCAGGCCAAAGATATTGGCGCTGACTCCGAATGGTTCCTGAGGAGTGACATTGGAAGAAAGTTTGCTGGCATTGGCAGGCAGCTCAAGCGTCAGCGGCTGGTCCAGCAGACGACAAATGACAACAGCACAGTTTGTATTTGTTTTTGCAGAGATGAGGCTGGTCGTGAGAAGTTCGTTCTGGAGTTGTGCGTAATGGCAGTTGAGTTCCTTGGTCTTTTCAGAGTCACCAACCTGTGTACGAATTCGAACAAGCTCGTCTTTGAGGCGGGTGATTTCGATCCGTGCCTTCACTTCATAGTCTTGAGAGCCCTGGTTCCATTGCATGCGGCTGGCCTGAGTGACATTGGCATATTCGATGCGCACTTCGCTCGCTTCCAAGGAGCTCACTGTCCATTGGACGTAAAAGGAAGATGCAGTCCCGCTGTGCTCACTCATGATGAACACCCGGCTTGAAGCGTTGGCCGTTGTGATTTGTGAAGCATCCTGACGCAGGATGAACAGCACCATCACTAATCCTGCAATCAACGAGCCTAGCACCAGGCCGAGAGCGCCCCGCCTTTTTTGAGGCCGCAGCGAAGTCGCATGCGTTTTTCCCAGCTCCGTTGTTTCGGGCTTGGGTGTTACTGCTCCGGCGAGCTGCGTGCGAAACTCCGCCGCCGTGGCAAAGCGCAGCTCCGGTTTTACCTCCAAGGCCCGCAGCACGATCTCATCCAGCCGCACGTCGATCTGCACACGCTTCGATGGCGGTTCGAGTTTATCCTGCGGCAGCTCTCCCGTCAGCAGTTCGTACAGAATGACGCCGAGAGAATAGATGTCCGCTCGATGATCCACCTGGCTCGTGTCATCACGCTGCTCCGGTGCTGCATAGGCCGGCGTGCCGAAGGGTTGCGACAATGATTCGCCGACATTCTGACCCGTGGTTCCGATCATCTTGGCGATCCCAAAGTCGGCGATCTTCACCCGTCCTGCTTTGTCGAGCAGCAGGTTTTCCGGTTTGATGTCGCGATGCACAATGCCGTGCTCATGCGCGAATTGCAGCGCTTCGCAAACCGGTGGCACGATGGCCAGCGCCTGTTCTGGCGTAAACCGGCCTGCCTGCATCGCCTGGCGCAGATTGACCCCATCGACGAACTCCATGAGCAGATAGAAATAGCCGCCGGCCTGACCGAAGTCGTGAATCGTGACGATGTGCGGATGATTCAGCGCTGCCAGCGCCTGCGCCTCCCGTTCAAAGCGTGCGGCGAACTTCACGTCATCTGAGCGCTCTGGCGCGAGCAGCTTGAGGGCGACGAGACGGTTGAGCGTTTTTTGCCGTGCCTCGTAAACCACCCCCATGCCTCCACGACCGAGGCACTTGATGATTTCGAGTTGGGGAAAATGCGGTGACAGTTCTTCCGGTGTCAGTGGTGCCTTGGGAGCCAGGGGAAGCGCATCCGGTGGCATCGTTTCGGTCGCGAAATTCAATGCGGCGAGACAACGTGGGCACAGCCCCTGGGGCGCATCGGTCGGCAGCTCACAGCCGCATTTGGGGCATGGGGTGGATTCGGAACTCATCACTTGCAGGAGTAGTTCAGGGATTTCGCAGCTCTGTTACAAGCGAATTCCCATCAAACACTGCCAAGCACCGCGACCACGTGCTTCAACTCCATGTCCACATCCTCGCCTTCCGCCAGCGTGGCGGCGATGTTGGCACGAAACAGTTCGCGGAAACGTTTGCGCAGCCGATGCACTGCCACGCGTGCCGCACCTTCGGTGCAGCCCATTTGGGAGGCCAGTTCCGGGTAGGGGATGCTGCCACGGTCCAGTGTCAGGCAGTGCTTCAGGGCCTGAAAATCGCCGGCCTTGGTTGCTGTGGCAAATTCAGCCTCCAGGCCGGTCAGGGCCTGCTCCAGCAGTGTCATCGCCCAGCGCCGTTCAAACATCGCATCGGGTGCCAGGTCCGGTTCGCTGGCGAACCGTCGCTCGGCATCTTCTGAATCCAGCGGCACATGCGTGATGTGCCCTCCACGCTTCTGTGAGGAATTTTTATGCCATTCGTTGATGAGAAAGCGCTTCATCGCCACGAGCAGAAAAGTGCGAAATCGGCCATGCTCCGGCCCGGCAAAGCGCAGCCAGTCCTTTTCCACCAGTCGCGCGAAAAACTCCTGCGTCAGATCCTGCGCATCGTGCGGGGTGTGACCATCGCGCCGAACATACGCATAAAGCGGATACCAATAGGCCCGGCACAGAGTCTCCAGTGCTTGCCTGGAATCCTGATTCTTCGCCGCCAGTACAACGGACCAGCGCGTGGTCACAAACAGGGGTGAAGGAGAGGGGCTGGCGGGCATGATGGCGGAGTTTCTTCAGGAAACGCAGTCGGTCGTTACATGCAATTCGCGCCAGGGGCCACGCATCGGACGTGTCAGCATCGCGGCGGGTGGAGCAGGGGGCTGCGACATTCATGGCTTTGAATGTCAACGTGTTGGCTAAGACCGTTCTTCAAGCAAGAGCCAAGGATTCAAGGCACTCGTAATCGCTTGAATTTGTATAGTAATTAGTCTGTAAGATGTTAGCGCGGATTGATGAAAGTTTGCTAAATAGAGTTGAAGATAAACAGATAAAGTGACTAGCATCCATACGTTAATCCTGAGATCCTTTGCCATGAAAACACACATCCTCGCCAGTCTATGCATCCTTGCCGTAGTTCCGGCGCTGTCTGCCCATGAGTTTACCGATCTCCAAGGTCGCAAGCTCGAAGCACAGATACTTGCAGCCTCCGGTGGTCAGGTCATGCTCAAACGTGCCAGCGATGGTCGTACCTTCAATGTGGCTGCTACCAGCTTCACACCCGCAGATCAGAAATTCATCTCCGACTGGGCAGATGCCAATACAAAATACAGTTTTGAAGTGACCTACACCAAGAAAAAGCTGAAAGAGACCAGCACCAAAGTGGGCGCTGTAACTCATGAGGAAGAGACTTGGAACTACAAAATCAACATTAGAAACCGCCTTCCCACCGCAGTCGGTGACCTGCGGGTTGATTATTGGTGCTTTCGCCGGGAAGATTCCGGCAAAGGCAAAGGCACGTCCCGTGTCGAAACCTCAGGCAGCAGCAAAATAGCCATGGTTGCAGGCTCAGGGACTGCGACAGTGGACACTGCGGAAATTATCCTGCACAAGCAGGAACTCGCGGGAGGCTATTATTTTACCAATGGTGACAGCCCCATCCAGTCTGACGGCATGGGGGGGCTAGCCATCCGCATCTTTGATAAAAACGACCGTGAGGTTTATAAGTGGGCGACCAAGGATGACCTTTTGGTGGCTGCGGTGGGCAAGCCGCAATCCAATGGTTCAAGATCTCAATCCAGCTCCAGCCCGAAATAGTTCACTGCCCATCCTTGAATTTAAGCGTTTCGCGCGCTGATATGTAGCGCCGGGTGTTTTCACCCGGCGCTTTGTTTTGGACCCCGTTAAGCGCGCCACCAAACCTCGCGGCGTGAAGAAGACTGCGAATCGTCAACCACCACCCCCTTCCGGGCGTGCGCGGGGGGACGCTCTCGGCCTGGTGGATCTGACTCTTTCCGCAACTGAGTTTGTGCGAAAACTGAAGCAGCCAGGCCTGGTGCTCGATCACGTCACCACGCAGGCCTTCGGTTTTGCAGCAGCGCTTTTGGTTCGGCATGCGGAGAAGACCCTGCCCGGGCGTCGCGTGTGGATCTTGTGCGCGGATGTGAAGACTCAGGATCACGTGCATGCCGAACTCGGTGTGTGGCAGTGCCCCGCGTTGTATTTCCCACGTCTCGGCCAGGTGGTGAACGATGCCTTGATCGACCCTGAACTGCTGGCTGAGCGTGCGGGCGTGCTCGGCCGCATGATGGAAGGAGACGCGCCGGTCATGGTGCTGTGTGCTGACAGTCTGGATGAACCCGCGCCTGCGCTGGCCGAAATCTCCAGCCAGCGCCGCACGCTCACTGTAGGAGCCAAGCTGGATGTGGAGGACCTGCTGCGTGATCTGAGCGAGGCCAGTTACGAACGTGTGCCCGTCGTCACCGAGCGCGGTCAGTTCGCCCGCCGGGGTGGCATTGTGGACTTTTTCTCCTGGCAGGCGGAGGAGCCGCTGAGGCTGGAGTTTTTCGATGACGAGATCGAATCGATCCGTGCCTTTGATCTGCACAATCAATCTTCAATCAAGCGCCTGGAGAGCGTGGGCGTCATCTTGCAGATGAATGACAATGCGGATGAAGCCTCGCAGGTGCGTGAGCATCTGCACCAAGATGATTTCATCGTCACCATCGACTGCGAGGGAGAGGCGCATGCGCGCATCCTCAGCGGAGCCGCGCCCGTTGAGGGCATGGAGGATTACTCAGCGGCGATCCATGAGAATCCGCTCGGCGTCTTCGATGCGTCCGACTTTGTGCTGCATGAAGCACGGCGCGAGCACTTCGCCCGGCAGATCTGTGAATGGCATGACGATGGATGGCGCACCGTCATTTTCTTCCACAATGAGGCGGAACGTGAACGTTTCGCTGAACTTCAGAGCGGACTGCCTGCCTCGCTCGAAACGAAACTGGGCCTGCTGTATCGCGGCTTCACCGTGCCAGCGGCCAAACTGGCCGTTCTGACCGGGGCGGAGATTTTTGGCAGGCATCAGCAGATCCGCCGCGTGCGCGGATCGAAGCTCGATGAGGCCGAAGTGCTTCGCAAAGCGCGCGATGTGATGCGCGATCTGCGTGAGGGCGACATCGTCGTGCATGCCGAGCATGGCGTCGCCCGCTTTGGCGGCGTCGAGGTGCGTGATTCGGGCAAGCGCGAGGAGGTGCTCGTGCTCCATTACGCCGAAGGTGCCAAGCTCTTTGTGCCGGTGGCCCACACGCACATGGTCACCCGCTATGTCGGTGTCGGCGGCAAAGCACCTGCCTTGAGCAAGCTCAGCGAAGCGCGCTGGCAGAAGACGCGCAAGAGCGCGGAGAAGAGCGTCGAAGACTTCGCCGTGCGCATGCTCAGCGTTGCTGCAGAACGGCAGACGCTGAAGGCCTATTCCCACCAGCCGGACACAAAGTGGCAGGTCGAGTTCGAGGAATCGTTTTTATACCGCGAGACTCCGGACCAGCTGCGCAGCGTGGAGGAGATCAAACGCGACATGGAGGCTGAAAAGCCCATGGATCGGTTGCTCTGTGCGGATGTCGGCTTCGGCAAAACGGAGGTCGCCATTCGTGCTGCTTTCAAGGCCGTCATGGGCGGCCGTCAGGTGGCTATCCTCGTGCCCACTACGGTGCTGGCACGCCAGCACTGGGAAAACATTCGCCAGCGCATGAGCGAGTTTCCCGTGTCGGTCGAAATGCTCTGCCGCCTCACACCACCGCACCGTGAACGTGAGATCCTCAAGGGGATCGCCGAGGGCACGGTGGACATCGTCATTGGTACTCACCGGGTTATCTCCAAAGACGTGCGTTTCAAAAATCTCGGCCTCGCCGTGATCGATGAGGAGCAGCGCTTCGGTGTGAAGCACAAAGAAAAATTCAAGGACCTCTTTCGCCTCGTTGATGTGCTCACACTCAGTGCCACGCCGATTCCGCGCACACTCTACCTCGCGCTCATGGGCATGCGCGACATGAGCACCATCGAGACACCGCCACCGAATAAGCAGGCCGTGCAGACGATGATCTGCCCCTATGACGAGCGTACGATCAAGCAGGCCGTCGAGGCAGAAATAGAGCGTGGCGGGCAGGTCTTCTTTCTGCACAATCGCGTGATGAGCATCGAAAAGATCGCCCAGCGCATCCGTGATCTCTGCCCGAAAGCCCGCGTCATCATCGGCCACGGCCAGATGGACAGCGAACTGCTGGAGGACGTGATGCATACTTTTGTCGATGGCGGGGCCGATGTACTCGTCTGCACCACCATCATCGAAAGCGGGGTCGATATTCCCAATGCAAACACCATCATCATTGACCGCGCGGACCGCTTCGGTTTGGCAGATCTTTATCAGCTGCGTGGTCGCGTGGGTCGTGGTGGTGTTCAAGCACACGCGTATCTGCTGTTGCCGCAGGATGCAGTGACCGCAGGCGATGCACGCAAGCGCGTGAACGCGATCAAGCAGTACGCCGGCCTCGGCAGCGGTTTCAAAATCGCCCTGCGCGATCTGGAGATCCGTGGCGCGGGCAATCTCCTGGGCACCGAGCAAAGCGGCCACATCGCCGCCGTGGGTTTCGATTTGTATTGCCAGATGCTCAAGCAAAGCGTCGCCCGCATGCAGGGCCGCCGCGTCGCGCGTCCGGTTGAAGTCGGGCTGCGTTCAGATTTTCTGGTCATGAACGAGGCCATGATGGTGCAGGCGGAAAAAACCGCCACACCGGCCTTCCTGCCTTCCACCTTCATCGAAGACCTCAAGCTGCGCATCACCGCCTACCGCCAAGTCGGCGAAATCATGACGCGCAAAGAACTCGAAGAGCTGGAGACGCAGTGGCGCGATCAATTTGGCGAAAAACTTCCCCATGCCGTGCAGAACCTGCTCACCTGCGCCTCCATTCGCCTCGCTGCGGCACACGTCGGCATCAGCGATGTCGAAATCAAAGACCGCAAGCTCATGCTCACACGCAATGGCAAGTTCGTCATGATCCAGGGCAAATTCCCGCGCCTCAGCTCCCGCGAAGGCCACAAGCAGCTCGCCGAAACCCTGGCGATGCTGCGGACGCTGTGATCAGATGTGGTTCGACAGCGCCGTGTCGAATAGCTTTCGTCCAGTCTCATCCCCAAGCTCATAACACTGCTTGAGACATCCCGGAAAAAACGGCGAAGGGCGTGAATGATTCGTGGTGATGATGGTGAGTTTTTTGCCGTGCAGGCGCGCCAGTTCAATACGGTCGTTCAGGATCTGACGGTTCATGGAGGCATGCGTCGCGGCGATGGTGGCCATCAGACGGGACAGCGGCATCAGCGGCGGCTTTCTGCGGGGCTGATCGATGCGGTGAATGATGATGTGATCGATGTCGTCATCCGCAAACCAAGGATCAATCGGCGACTCATGCGCGACACCACCGTCCGTGCACATTCGATTTTCAAACTCAAGCGGCGTGAAGAGCATCGGTACGCAGCAACTGGCGGCCATCGCTGTGGCCAGTGGCCCGCTGCGAACGAAGAGAGTTTCATGTTTCGACAAATCGCTCAAGGCGATCAGCAATCGGGGATTCGACAGAGTTTCGATGGTCCTCTTGCCGACAACCGATTCAAAATGGGTGATGGCTCCCCGGGGGTCGAAAAAGCCGGGATGAGGGCAAAAGAAGCTGCCAATGAGCTGGTGCCACAGCCACTTGGTGCGCATGGCAAAGGACAGATGCAGTCGTGGACTGAGCACCGCCTTCCTGATGGCTTCCTGCTCCAGGCCTGAGGCGTACAAACCAGCGGTGATGGCGCCTGCTGAAGATCCCGAGATGGCGACTGGTCGCACCCCGAGTGCATGCAACCGCGCCAGGAAGCCCGCATGCGTCGCATAGCCCATGAATGAAGCCCCGAGTGCGATGGCGATGCGTGGGGGTGAGTTCATGCGCATTGCGCCTCCGGCGGAATGATGGCGGTATGTCTTGCGCTCAAGAACATCACGCCGCCGACAATGCCCCAGAAAAGATTGAAGATCCAGCCGGTCAGAGAGGCGGAAATGCCCACGGCCTCGGGCACATTGGCCAGACCTGCCAGCAGAGCCTCAAAGGTGCGCTCACGCACACCAAGCCCAGAGATGGAAACCGGCAGTGACGCCGCGGCATCGACGATCGGCATGGCTGTGAGCACGTCGAGCACAGGTGCCGCGCCGCCCACCGCACGCAGACCGCAGTAAAAGCTCATGAAAAAAGCCGCGTGCATGCCGATGGAAACGACCGACGCCGAAAGCGTGCGCTGCCAAAGCCGGGCAGCGACTTCATGAATTTGCGAGAGGCGTGCGATGAGGCCGGAAAGCTTGGGATTGCCCATGGTGCCCGGAAAGGTGCGCCGCCCCCATGCCAGCAGGCTGGGCTTGAAGGAAAACCAGCTAATCAAGAGGCCCACAAGCGCCCCACCGACATACATCGCATAACCGGTAATCAGCATGCGCAGATCGTGGCCGATTTCATTCCAGTGAGAGGCCCGCAATAGCATGCAGGCCGCGAACAAGACGGCCACGGAGAGGAGGCCGGTGAGATGATCCAGCACCAGCGACACACTCACCGGCATTGTCTGCCCTGGCAGGCGACGGGAAAGCGACATGATTTTGTATGTGTCGCCACCCACCACGCCGACGGAACTGATGTTGAAGAAAGCGCTGATGATTTCCGTGCGCAGCACGATGTGGAACGGCAGGTCGGGCACTTGGCCGCGCAGAATGATGTGCCAGCGGACGGCGGTTAGAAACAGGGAAAGAAACGCAAAAGCGATCCCCACGAGGGTCCATGGCCAGTTCGTCAGCAGTGCGCGCAGACGTGGTGCGATGTCGGAGAGGAGATCATGCTCCCGAAACAGCAGCGCGAGCAGCACACCGCTGATCAGCAGACGCAGGGCAATGGAGATGAGGCGTTTCAAAACGCTGGGCTAGGGCAGGGAAGTCACGCTGCCGCCTTTTGGTCCACAGCCTCGGCGATCGTATTCACACTTTGCAGAATGCGCTTTGCCTGATCCTGGTCGGCCATTTTGAAGCCAAAGTGCTTTTCGATCATCACCACAAGCTGAAGGGCGTCCACGGAATCGAGGCCGATTCCTGCAGGCCCAAAGAGAGGTGTGTCATCGCCGATTTCATCTGCGGCCATGTCGAGCATGAGTTCGCTGATCATAAGTTCTTTGAGGCGCTGGCGGGTCGGCATGCAGGGAATACGTTTCGTAGGGTGCTGAGGGAAGGCTAAAGGATGCCTCCGTCGATTTTTAGGCTCGAACCAGTGATATAGCTCGCATCAGGGCTCGCAAGGAAGAAAACCGCCGCCGCAATCTCCGCCGGTTTGGCGAAACGCCGCATCGGGAGCTGCATTTTGAGCGCTTTGAGGTGCTCAGGCGTCCAGTCGGTCGGCAGCCCCCCCTCAATATATCCAGGCAAAACTGCATTCACGGTGATGCCCATCCGGGCTGATTCCTTGGCCAGGCTCTGTGTCAGGCCGATCACTCCGGCCTTGGCTGCGGAGTAGTTGGTTTGCCCCGCCGGCGAGGAAATGGCACTCAGTGAGGAGATATTCACGATGCGGCCCTTCCGCTCCCGCATCATTCCAGGCAGAACCGCCTGGCAGCCGTGGAAAACGGCGTTCAGGTTGGCATCCAGAACGCGCGACCACTGATCCTGCGCCATGTTGGCCAGCAGCGCGTCTTCATGAAAGCCCGCGTTGTTGATCAGTACACCGAGAGGCCCTGCCTGGGCCTCGATTTCGGCCAGTGCAGTCTTCCAGGCCTCCGGAGAGGTGATTTCGAGTGTGATCAGAGCCGCACGCTCAGGAAAACGGCCCGCAAGTTCCTGCGCCCGCTCCCGCCGTTCCCTTACCCCGAGAAACACCCGGCAGGTTTCCGGTTCATCCGAGAAGTTGGTGCAGAAGGAAAAAGATGATGGCAACAGTTCGGGATGAGCCAGAGTTTGCTGTATCACGCGTTTGGCGTGCGCGAGGGCTACGAGTATCGCAGCACGAAATATGTTGAGGGCCGGGTGGAGTTCCATCTGGCCGTCAAAGGCGAGTCCATCCAGTGCCCGCATTGCCAGGGCCACGATTATTGGCGACGCGGCAAAAGACAGCGGCGGATCAACACCCTGCCCATCGGCCCGAAGGAGGTGGTGCTGGTGGTGGAGGTGCCCAAATGTGAATGCCGTGTCTGTGGCAAAAGCTTCGAGCACTCCCCCCCTTTGCCCCTGCCTACAGCCACTACAGCGGCGCCCTGGCTCGATTCGTCTGCGAGTTGAGCCGCTTCATGAGCCTGCAGGACGTTGCACGCTGGACGCACTTGGGTTGGGACACGGTCAAAAACATCGTGAAATCCGACTTGTCGCGACGCTATGACAACGTGCCGCTCTCCGGCGTCAGACGCATCGGCGTGGACGAAAACTACCTCGGCAAGAAAGCCAAGTATGTGACCCTGGTGGTCGATCTGGAGAGTGGCCAGGTGCTGTGGGTAGGCAAAGGGCGTGGCAAAGAGGCGCTCGCAGGCTTCTGGCAGCGGCTGCGGCGCAGTGGCACCCGCATTGAAGCAGTGGCCTGTGACATGAGTGGAGCCTACTGGAGCGCCATCAACGAGCACCTGCCTGAGGCCGCGCTGGTGTTCGACCACTTTCACATCATCAAGCTCGCCAACGACAAGATCGACGAGATCAGG
The DNA here is from genome assembly GCA_027490195.1 of Verrucomicrobiaceae bacterium. GTDB lineage: Bacteria > Verrucomicrobiota > Verrucomicrobiia > Verrucomicrobiales > Verrucomicrobiaceae > Prosthecobacter. The sequence goes on from JAIXYN010000086.1 coordinate 77,646, forward strand.
CGTGGGTTGCAACGCACCCTGGAGCTCGACGGCCAGAAGTTCATCAAAGGCACGCGCTACCTGCTGCTCTACGGCAAGGAGAACCTGCCGCCGGAGAAGCGCCCGAAGCTGGAGCAGGCGCTGGCCTACAATGAACCGCTCTCCAAGGCCTACTACCTCAAGGAGGAACTGCGCCAGCTATGGAGCCAGCCGGGAAAGGACGCCGCGCAGAAGCATCTGCAAGACTGGATACTCAAAGCATGTGCCACCGGCATCCAACCGCTCAAGAAACTCGCCACCACTTTGCTGACCCACGCGCGGCAGATCCTCAGCTACTTTGATCACTCCATCAACTCAGGGATCATGGAGGGCATCAACAACAAGATCGGACGGCTCACCCGCATGGCTTATGGCTACCGTGACGTCGAGTTCCTCCACCTGCGCATCTACGCACTCCACGAGTCAAAACACATACTCACTGGCACCTGATTACCGCACCAACTTCTCGGATGAACC
>JAIXYN010000023.1 GCA_027490195.1 Verrucomicrobiaceae bacterium
AAAGACCAGCGGCATGTAAGCGGACTTGTCATTGCCGATGCCGTGCTCACCGCTGAGCGTGCCGCCGACGTCGATGACGCGCTGCATGAGTCGCTTGCTGATGAGTTCCACCTTCTCCAGTTCACCCGGCACACGCGAGTCAAAGAGAAAGTTCGGATGCAGATTGCCGTCGCCCGCGTGGAAGACATTCACCGCGCGGATACCCGCTGCATCGGCCTCATCATAGACAAGCTGAAGCACCTCGGCCAGGGCACGCTTCGGTATCACCGCATCCTGCACGACGTAACTGGGGCTCAACTGGCCGAGCAGACCACCGGAGGCTTTGCGGGCTTTCCAGAGTTTCTTTCGGATCTCTTCTTCATCGCTAAACATCACGTCCTGCGATCCTGCATGACGCAAAATCTCAGCCACGGCCTCCACCCGCGCATTCACAAGCGCCTCAGGGCCATCGATCTCCACGAGAAGCATGAACGAGCCCTCGGGCAATCCACAAGCCATCTGACTGCTCTCCACCATCGCCACGCCACGCGGATCAAGCATCTCGATAGCCGCTGGATACGACGAGTGCGCCACCAGCGCATGAATCGCCGCTTCCGTGGTTTTCATATCGGGATAGGTCGCGCGAAAGGTCCACACTTTCTCCGGCAGCGGCAGGAGTCTCAGCCAAAAGCGAGTGAAGGCCGCCAGCGTGCCTTCGGAGCCGATCATGAATCGTTTCCAATCCTCCCGCCAAGGTCCGCGACCACCCGCAGGTCCACCAAATCGATGCACGCTTCCATCCAGCATCACCGCCACAACACCGAGCACGTAATTGCTCGTCACGCCGTAGCGAAAGCAGTGCGCACCACCCGCGTTCGAAGCCACATTGCCACCCAGAGTGCACACCGGACCACTCGATGGATCAGGCGGGTAAAATACGCCATAGGGCTTCAGCGCAGCATCGAGATCGTTGAGTCCCACACCGCATTCGACCTCACACCAGAACCCATCCGTGTTGATCTCCCGAATCTTCTTCAACGCCGAGGTATGAACAACCACACCACCCTGAACCGCCACCGGTCCACCCGAAAGCGAAGTGCCCGCCCCACGCATGACCACCGGCACCCCCAGCGACTTCGCCCCACGCATAAAGCCAGCAAGCTCCTCCGCATCCGCCGGAATCACCACCGCATCCGGCAGATAGCTTTTATAACCCAAACCATCCGCGCCATAGCCCGCCAGCTGGGCCGGAGAATTCAGCACACGCCCGCGAGGCAGCAACGCTTTGAGTTTTTGTTCGAGGGAATCTTTCACAGGTGATGTCATTGAATCTTCAGCCCCCCCGCGAACGCCCGTGCCACCTGACGTGATTCACCGAGGCCTTCGATACCCTGGTCCACCACATCAATGCGGCGATCCTCTCGGAGAATGCGGCAGGCCTTTTCGCGATCAGGGCTGGCAATACGGATGGGTATCATGTGGTGAAAAGAGTCGAATCAAGGGAGAGGTAGGAGGTCATACCAGTTACGCAAGCGCTCCTGAATCTCTATCCATCTTTTGCATACAGTTCCCGTATCCATTGAGCATAGGAGGATAGTTCAGGTTGAGACTGAAACTCAAGCGTCGTCTCACGCATTGACCTGGCCACACAAAGAGACTTTCGCTGATGAACGACGAAAAACCCCGACCAGACTGAACTCTGATCGGGGTTGATTCATCATGTGGGTCACTTCAGCAATCCAGTTTCCTTGAAGGAAAAGTAGCGCTGGTGCCCCACGATGATGTGGTCACATAGCTCGATGCGGAGAAGTTCACCGGCGTCGCTCATGCGTCTTGTGACGGCATGGTCGGCGGGGCTCGGATCGGATTCTCCGCTCGGGTGGTTGTGCATGAGCACGATGGCATAGGCGGCGGCCATGATAGCAATGCGAAAGACTTCGCGCGGCTGGGCCATGGCTTCATTTAGCGCACCTTGAGACACCAAATAGTGTCCTTTGATGCGCAGCTTGGTATTGAGGATAAGCACGGCGACATACTCCACATCGGGGTTAAATTCCGGCGTGGTGGCGGCGTGGTGGCGACGTGCTGTTGCCAATACTTCAGTGCCTTGGTTGGGCCATCCATCTTGATCATTGACTCAGGGGCGGGGCATTCCCGCAGACTGACCACCTTCCACTCCTTGGGCTCAGACTTTCGTCGTCGCGCCTTGGGCGGATCATTTGGCTTGAACAGTTCGAGTTGTTCCACTTCACTCTCCTTTGCCGTCCACCTGTTAGCGCAGGCTGCTTCTTGGGTGACACTCTCGCTCTTGAAGCGGGACGGCACTTTGCGTGGTGCGCGTCGCGAGAGGTTGGCCTGATGGCCAGTTCAGTATTCGGAGGGCAGAAGCACCGTGGTCGCTGAGCGATCAGCTTCCGTGATGATCCAGACCTTGATGCCTTTGGCGCTGTGATACGCCGAGAGAAGACGCGAGCCGTCGATCAATGATTGATCGTTGGCCTCTTTGTCTTCCTCATCAAGATCGCCCCAATCGCCGCGATGGTGTCGCGACAAGAAGGTCTGCATCTCCGCCGGTGTAAGCGCCTCAATAGCGCCAGGTGTTGAGTAGGTGCCGCCAAGTGCAAACTTGGGACCTCCAGGTTTGAGTTCGATCATGGGCCTGTGGGGTGAAGGGTTTTAATCCAGCAGAGCATGAAGCTCGTTCTCGGTGAGGTGATCTGGTTGTGCGCCTTCGTGCGGAAGTGGCACAACTCGAACAAACAAATGCCGCGCTAGACGAACAAGCGTCTTCTCACGCCCAGCACGTCCCGCGTCATCTTCGTCGAACATCAGGATGATGCCCGAGCGCGAGGCCGATGCCTCAATGAGCAGCGCTTCCTGTCGTGCGGAAAGGGAACTGCCCATGATGGAAACGACGCGATTGAAACCTTGCTGCCAAAGTTTGATCGCATCAAAGAACCCCTCCACGACGATCAACGGCAGCCCTTGTTCTTCGCAAATTGCGCGGTCGAGGTTAAACACCTCAGCGCTCTTCTTGAAGCCCGTGGGTAACTTGTATTTCGGACGTTCGTCAGGCGGTGTGCCCGGCCAGCGTCCAACATAGCCAACGAGTTCGCCATCTTTGTTGTTGATCGGAATGACGATGTGTCCCGACATGGTGCCTTTAGCACAGAAGCCGAGCCCGAACAATTCCACCGTCGCCTGCGTAAGTCCACGTTCGGCAAGGTAAGGATGGTCAGTCTTGAGGTTCTCCAGTTTGAAGGCGAGTGGGGCGTTGTCACCCGATTCCTCCAGCGGTTCATCCAAAGCCTTGGCTTCGGCAGCCGGTGAAGGCGTGCCGTTCACTTGTTGCGATGGGTGCTGACGACGTTGCAGTGGTTGCTGCTGCGGTGGTGGAGCCGAACGAGTCGGCGCACCTTCGCGACGCTGCGGAGCAGGCTCCGCTTTGCCAGCGAGACCAAGGTTGAACCATTGGTCGATCTTGAGCGCTGCCTCGTGAGCATCGCAGTTCTCCATCTTCGCGACGAAGTCGAGGTGATTGCCTCCGCACTTGCATTGGCTGTTGTGACAGAACCAGCAGTTCTTCGAAAGGGTCACTTTGAATACGTCCTGACTGGTGCCTTCATGAATCGGGCATGGGCCTTCGAGGCCATCCCCGTTGCGAGTGCTACGCATGTTGGCCGTGAAGCCGTAGTGCTCGAGCACCTGTTGAAACGACACAGCGGCTTTAATGGCCGCGAAGTCGATGAATGGTTTTGCCATGTGATGATAATGAGCTTGGTGTTTGCGGGATGTCTGCGTTGTGCAAACACCTCCACAGCTCATGGTATCAGGCGGCCTGAGTTGGCGGGAGTTGACCAACTCCCAACGGTATGGTGCGATGATGTTCATCCCCGCGCCGTGAAGAGTTGATGAGGTCAACACGACTGGTGCATGAATGAAGATCCGCATCGCAGATCACGCGAAACAGTCTTCGCCCTGTATCCATTTTTCCAACGGCTTCGCGGATATGATCAACGCGTTCCTTCTGATGGCAGGTGATCAACACACGGAATCGTTCTGCGCCGAGCCGAGTGCGATAGACCTGCATCGTCTGTGTTGCCTCGTAGGCCTTCAGTTTTCGCAATACACAGCTTTGTCGCAGATCACGTCTCTCGATGGGCATGGTGCCTCGGTCTGCTTCCAAGAAGTGGTGCGTGCGTTCGATGCGCCCGTCAGAATGCGTGACTTCGAGCACGAAGACTTTATCAGGCACGACGCCAACACGACGTTTGCCGGGCAGATCAACTGTCCAGCGAAAGGGTTCGCGGCTGTTCTCTCTGCCGCTGGGCTTGGGGAGTTCGTGAGGGTAGAGAAGCCGAATGTCGGCTCGCTCGCGGCAGTCGAGTTCGAGCCCTGCCATGAAGTCACTCACCATCAACGTGTGCTCGATGAACAGTCGGCCCACGCGCTTGGTGCGAGTCGTCCATTCCATGCGTTCGAATGGCATGTTGAGATCACGGCGGAGGCGTCCCGCACCACGAGAAGCGAGGCCATAGACCATGCTGCGTGATCCGCCTTCATGGTAGTGGTCAAGCTGCGCTCTTGGTCGGTCAAGGTAGCCGTGATGGAACAACAGATGCAGCCGTCGCAACACTTGTTGAGCACTCCCACCGACCAGTTTTACGATCCATTCGGAACGAATAAAGCGATGCTCTGCGACGAGCTGCATTATCTCCAGATCGCGCTTGGTGAATTGAAATGAACCAGCGGCATCGGGATCGCGAGTGAAGCGCGGGAGCCGCTGCTGCGTTGCTCTGCTTGAGTTCATGCGCTCCATTGTATCACGAACGAAGCCTCTCCGGTTGGGGAGAGGCTTCTGGGGTTCAGACGGTCACTGCGGTTTCGGCGATGGCTCCGCTTGAACGTTGTCGGTTCAAGATGAAGTCAGCGGCTTTGCTTGCTTGGGAGGCAGCATTGATGATCCAACGCTTGTGCTCTTTGGCGCGCAAGACTTCGAGCCAGCTTTGCAGGTAGGCGGCGGATTGCTCGTGAGTGTCACGAACAATGTCCACTTCCATGCAAAGGAAGGCGGCACCCATCTCGGCGACGAGTTCTTCTTGGGAATAGACTTTCCCTCCGAATCCGTCGTGCTTGATGAGGCTTTCGCGATTCAATCGGTCGGGATGACCCGTCGAATGAACCAGCTCGTGCAGCAGGGTTTGGTAATACGCCACAGCACTCTCGAAGCTGCCATACGCGGGCATCTGCACGGTGTCGGTGCTCAGCTTGTAGCTGGCAACCGAGCGTGCGCCTTCGTGGATCGAGGGACGATTCGGCATCGCTGCCACCAACTGCTCGGCGGCCTCAATGCGTTCATCCATGTTGCGAGCGTGAGTGCTCGAAACGGCGGGGAACTCAATGCCTTCGATCTGGCTGGCATTGAAGACGGTGTATTCGCGGAGATAGCTCCGCTTCGCCGTCTCGCCATCCTCGGTCGGCCCACGATCAGTGGCCTTCGGTTTGTATTGGCCCACCTTGACCACGACGGAGCCATGCTCGCCTTTGCGAACGTGTCCACCGCGCTCCAGCGCTTGCCGGAAGGTCAACCAATACGGTGAGGCTTGCTGGCGGAGTCCGAGCAACAGCACGTTGATGCCATTGTAGGGTTTGCCGGTGTTGAAGTTGCGCGGGATGCCAACCTCTCGTTGCCAAGGGCAACGCCACGGCACGGTGCCGCGTTCGAGGTGTTCGATGATGATGTCGGTGACGGTCTGATAAGGATCTTTGAACTTTGCAGAGGTGCTCATTGGGGCGGTGTTACTGATGGTCAGATGAAGCCCACCTCGTTTTGAGGCAGGATTCAGCCTGACCACCGCGCGCCCTCGGAAACCAGATGCTCCATCGTCAGCATACCAAACCGAGGCATGATTTGGCAACATAGCGCACTCAGTGCGCCTCCATGAGCCACCGCTCCAACTTCTCCTCCACGACCGCCCGCTTCGTCGCAAACCTCTCCCGGCTCCGCGCGATGAGCCTCTCGCGACGGCCATGGTTCGTCTCAATGGGAGCCATCAAACGGGCGCGTTGGAAGTGCATCGCGCCATCTTTTGACTGGCTTCGGATCAGGGTCTCATAGCGCGGGAGATCGACGAACTGTCTTGCGTGGAACTCCTGGCCGAACTCGCCGTGCAGGTGCTCGGCATCGGTGAAGCCGACTCGGAAGGCGATCAGGGTGCCGACGTTGCCGAAGACGGCATCGCGCACGGTGGGCGTGAGCTGGGTGATGTATTGATGACTCAGCGTGAGATTGAGCCGATACTTGCGGGCTTCGGCGAGGATGCTGGTGAAGGACTCGGTGGCGAAGTTTTGGAACTCATCAACGAAGAGGTAGAAGTCTCGTCGCTCGGACTCGGGCTGTCGGCTGCGCGCCATGGCGGCGAACTGGAACTGCGTGACGAGCAGGGAGCCGAGCAGGTTCGCTTTGTCGTGACCGATCTGTCCTTTGGCGAGGTTGGCGATGAAGATGCGACCGTGATCCATCACGAAGGGGATGCTCACCTTGCTGCGCACCTGGCCCACGATGTTGCGGATGATGGGGGAGAGGAGGAGCTGGCCCACCTTGTTCTGAATCGGCGCGATGGCCTCGCGTTTGAACCGCTCGTCGTAGCTCTCGAACTCATTAACCCAGTAGTCCTTCAAGAACGGATCGCGCACTTGGCGCACAACCCAATGGCGATAGGCGTCGTCGGTGAGCATCCGATTCACGCCGAGCAGGGAAGTGTTCGGGCAATGCGCGAGCGCGGCCACGGCGTTGTGCAGGATGAACTCCAATCGCGGCCCCCAAGAGTCGTGCCAGATGTTCTTGAGCGCACCGACGATGCCGGACGCGATGAGATGCCGGTCGTCGTCGTGCGTCTGCGCGAACAAGTTCAGGCCAATGGGGAAGTCGGCATCACCGGGATGAAAATACACCGTCTGCTCGGCACGCGATGGCGGGATGTGATCGAGCAATTCCTCCGCGAGATCGCCGTGCGGATCGATCAAACCAACGCCATGCCCTTGCAGGATGAGCTGGAGGATCAGGTTGCGCAAGAGGGTTGTCTTGCCCGAACCGGTCTTGCCGATGACGTAGGTGTGAAATCGAGCATCGGCCACATCAAACCCAAACGGCACCTCGCCGCCCCAGACTTCGCGTTTGCCGATGTAAAGGTGTTGATCGTTCATGCTGCTCAAGCCAGCCGCCGCTCCATGATTGATGAGCCAGACGAACGCACCCGTCGTGTAGTTGATGCGAGTCTGGCAAGACACTGAGCAAACGCTTCTTGGGCGAGCCCTGTGGGTAATCAGCGACTGGCTTCGGCGGCTGAACCGTAGTGAGAGTATAACACGAGTCGTAACAACTCGTGGCGGGCGCGTCGTCCGCAGCCGTCGTGGCATCGTGACCCAGTCGTCCCCCCACGTGTGAGGGCGAGGGCTGTCCGCGATAGCGGCAGCGCGCAGCGGCCGACTTCACGCGTTTGGGTCATTGGCCGAGGGCGGGTAGCCCGGTTCTGGCCATGACCTTTATCCGCAGGTCGATCAAGTCCTTGTCGCCTGAGGAAAACGCGTGAAGTCGGGCGCTCAGCCCGAACACGTGGGGGCACCCGTGGCAAGGCCTGGCGGCGAATCGTCGCTCAGTGAAGCCTTGAAACCGTTATTTGCGCGCTAGCGCTCCGCCGCGATTTTTCGCGTGCCCCTACATACCATGTAAATAGGGGTAAAGGGAGGGGTGCAACCGTGTCGCGAAATATCTGTTTCGCGACTCAAGGACAGAACTACAACTCAAACGCTGGTTCGCTTGTCCTTGAGCGAAGTTCGGTCGCCCGTAGTTGGTGCGTGTGTCCTTGATGATGTGGTCCGAAGATTTGCCAATCATCACAACAGTTCAGGCAAAGCAAAAGAGCTGCTTCGCAGCAGCTCTTTGACGGTCGTCGTCTTGACGGAGTTTGTGATGTGTGGTGTTACTCGGGGAACTGGATGCGTGCAATGTCGCGCGCTGAGTGCAAGACTCTGAGCACAAGAATGCCTTCGTCAGTAACTCGAAAGTAGAAGCAGTATTTGCCGAATGGGTAGCTCTTACACCCGTCGGCAAGCTCGGATCTTGGTCGGCCCAAGCCAGTGTGATGTGCGAGGTGGTCAAACTTGAGCGTGAACCGCTCGATCAAGCGATCCGCCTGAAATTGACTGTCCTGCGCGACATAGTCCCATATGTCCTGGAGATCGAGACGAGCGGCGAATGTTAGATCAACCTGGGCCATGGACTATGCGCTTTGGCGTGAGGCGAACGCTGCGTGACGCTCTGCCAGGAAATCCTTAACATCGAAGTTGCGGATGACCTCGCCGCGTTCGGCCTGGTCGACAGCGATCTGGATGTCCGCACGGAGCGCAGCAAGCTTGGCTTCATCCGCTTCGCTGAGTCGCTCTTCGACCTGATCCTTGTAGATCGAAAGCACATTGATGAAGAACTCATCAGTGTTGTGATACTCACCAGCTTGAACTGACTTGTTCACGAACTGGCTGAGTTCATCTGGCAGTTGGATGGCTACTTGGGTCATGATGGTATGATTGTATCAAATGGAGTGGGATTGTCGAGGGCCTTGAATCACCGCAATGAGTCGTCTTCCCTCACCTGCTGGGTGAGGCGGCGGAGTGCGGCGAGCATGGCTTCCCTAGCACCGGTCTCTCGTTTGGCTCGGATGGTGGCCGAGCAATTCCCTTCCCTCTGCTGGAGCTGGATCATCGTGGCTGGGCGGGCGGACTTGGGTGAACTGGAGTTCCCTTCTTTGGCCCGGTGCGCCTCGACTCGGGCGCGGATGCTGCGGGTGCTTTCCCCTGCTACGGCGGCGGCTACGAGTTCCTCCTGGAGCTTCGTGTCATCGACCATAGCGATGCGTTGTGTCATTTCATAGCCGACGCCTGGGGTGTTGCGCAGCTCTTCCTGGAGACGGGCTGGCAGTTCGAGGACGCGGAGCATGGAACTCATCCATTGCTCGCTCTTCCCTACTTGGCGGGCGAGTTCTCGCTGAGTAGTGACGGCTCCGGTGTCGAGGAGGTGTCGCAAGGTCTCCGCGAGTTCGACTGCGCCGATGTTCTCCCTTTGGATGTTCGAGATGAGACTCTTGAAGCGGCGGGTGATGTCGTCGTCGGGTTCACGCACAAGGACTTCGAGGTCGGTGAGGCCGACTGCCTTTGCGGCTCGGTAACGGCGGTGGCCGGTGAGGATGCGGTAGTGCTCGCCTTCCTGGGTGACAGTGATGGGTTCGATGATGCCATGCTTGCGCACGGATTCGATCATGTCGTCCATGTTGCGGAAGGTCTTGCGTTCGTTGTTGGGGTCTTCTTGGAGGCGGTCAATGCTGACGATGAAGCGGCCTCGCTTCGGTAGTCCGCCGGTGAGTCCGGCCTTAACGAGATCGAGTCGGCTTTTGCCATCGGGTAGTTTGGTCATGCTGCTTGGGCGGTGACTTCATCGGGGTGAGCCGCGATGATTTGCGGCTCTTGCGATGCTGTCTCCGTGTGGGCCTGTGGCCCGTTAGTGAATAAGTCGCGCACTTCTTCGACAAGTGCGGCCATGTCCTGCGCTCCTTTTGAGAGAGGGCGGTAGTGGAAGATGCTGCCTCCATTCTCATCCACCTGCGCCATCCATCCGCAGGAGCGAATCTCACTGCGTGCGGGGGCGATGCCGTCGTCCGCAAGCAACGTGAGCACACGCTTCCGTAGGCCCGGCAGTCGCGTGAGATTGCTCAAGACGTGCAACATGCGGAAGTCGGCACTGGGGCGGAGTTTGACGAGGAGCTTGTAAATGCTGGCATAGCTGCGGACGGCCTTGGTGCTCTCGAATGGGACGATGAAGGCGTCTGCGGGAAAGATGGCGTTCTCCATGATCGGCGAGATTTGGTTCGGTGAATCAATGACGATGAAGTCAAAGCGATCCGCGATGTGTTCCTCGGCAAGCAATTGCGTGAGCATGGAGGGATAGCCTTCGGTCTGGCTGATCTCTCTGCCAAGGTCTTCGAGTCCATCGGCGCTGGCGACGAATGAAAGGTTCTTGAAGCCTGTGGGCTGGATCACCTCGCTCAAACTTTGCTGTCGGGTGAGTGCTGAGACGAGGGTGCCGTCGGCTGTGAGTCCATCCCCTGCGGCAAGCCACTGGGTGACCTGTGCCTGCGGGTCTAGGTCCATGAGCAAGACGCGATGCCCGTGACGAGCGAGTCCGCTAGCGACGTTCATGGCAATGGTGCTCTTGCCACAGCCGCCTTTGGCATTGATGACGGTGATGATGTTCATGTGCGTGGTTTAAAGGGTTCGTTGTTAATGGTCGCGTCCCACTGCCAGAAGTCAGGCAATGAGAAGTGGCTGCGAAGGTCAGCGAGTCGCGTGTTCTCTTGGTCGAAGACGGCGAGCATGGACTTGCTCCATGAGGCGTTGGCATCGGTGAGTCGCTTTCGTGATGCCTCCCGCTTCGCCTCGAACTCAAAGAACTCGCTCGCGTTCGTCTGGCGCAGTTCGGTCTCGCGATGCTTCAGCCATTGCTGATACACTGGCAGGTATTGCGCATAGTGGGATGATTTCGCGTGCTCAAGCTTGCGCTCGGACTCGGCGCGGACTCTTGTCTGCAAGCTCGCGAGCATAGCATCGCCACACTGGCGAATCGCCAAGGCCAAGGATGGAATTGGCGAGCGTTGATCGAGAGCACGCGATGCGAGTTCTCTTCCCCATGCCGCGATGTCGTTTGCGGGAGTGATTTGAGTCAGACGCGCAACGAAGGAAGTCGCAAGCTCGGCATCCCGAGTGGATGGCTCTGCTACGGGCTCGCCTTTGTTTCCTCCGAAGGCGGCGAAGAAGTGACGCGCAAACTCTCGACCTCGCTCGTCGGCAACTTCGGTCGCCCGAAGTTTTGCTGGCTCAGGCCACTTCCCTTCGATGGCCCGGCGCAACATGCCGAGCTTGCTGCGCGCTGGGGCTCGCTGCGAGAGCCACGCAATCTGGCTTTCGATCTCCTGGAGGCTGTGCTGCGTCGCCAGTTGATTCGCGATGCTGTTGTCGAAGCCGACTTCGACGAGCTTCGTGAAGGCTTCAGTGAATGAGGACGGCTGCGGCTGTTTAACAGTTTCGTTTTCTTGTTTCGTTTTAATACTGGTCCGGTTTTCCGACCGATCCGCTGGTGCGGAAATCTGACCGATGATGGTTCGATTTTCCGACTGATCGGCTGGTGCGAATTTCTGACCGATGGGATAATCGCACCAACGAATGGCGTAGGTAGCCCGGCGACGTTCAGCAGCGTCTGGACTGAAGACGCCGTCCTCAATGCGCACGATGTAGTTCTTCTCCAACGCGATGCGCAGTGCTTTGGCGAGATCAGAGCGACTGCCGAAGCGCGCATAGTTTTCGATCTGCTGGTAGGAGATGGCAATCTGTTGACGGCGGCGTCCGTGACGTGCCTGAAAGCCAATCGAATGACGAATGATGGAGCCCACAACCTTGATCACGGACAGCGGCTCGTTGGGGATGACAACATCGAAGAACTCGTTCGGGATGTCGGTTCGATTGCCTTCGCCTTCAAAGAAGCCAGTGAAGGCTTCGCGGCGAGTGGTGTAGTCGGCGGCAGACCATCGAAGCTGATAGGTCGCGGTTTGTCCTGCATCGTGTGCGAGCTTGGGACGGCCTTCGGTGACACACTCGATGATCTTGCCTGCGACCGCATCGTCGAGCGCATGGCGGATCATGTCGCGGCTGACGCCCGCACGACGCTCAAGATCGGAGTAAGTAGATGAAATTTGCTCCTCCTGCGGATTGCCGTTGGCATCGCACCAGCCAAGCGTTCGTCGCAGTAAGTAGCCGACGATGCGCACGACTCCGCGTGAAAAGTTCGGGATGACAACATCGAAGAACTGATTCGGAGTAAAGGTGGTGTTAGAGGTCGGGGCTTTGAAACCTGGGAACGTCGAAGATGATGTCCGCTCGACGAGAGCGGTTGTGAGTTTGGGTTGCTTTTCCGTGCCCGTGACGAGCATGGCTTAGAGCTGGATCACCGGCGGCGTATTCTTTGCAGCTTCGACCCGATGCTGCTCTGCCAAGTGATGCGCATACCAACGCAAGATTGCGTTGATGATGTAGCTGCGTGTGCGCTGCTGCTCGCGCGCGATCTGATCGACAAAGGCAAGCACATCGCTCTCGAACTTCACGCCTGCTGATTTGCGAATGATTCTTTCCATGCCCTCATCTTACCATGAACGTGACCAAGCGTGTCACGTCGCCCTGTGGACAACTCCGTGAGTTCTTTTCCGCACCAGTGACTCTGTGCAGCGCTGCGTTGGAATGAACGAGTGGTCACTGTGGGCCAGCGGTGGAGTGACGAACGAGTTCGTTTCGATGCTGCGCTGTATCTCAGGCGGTGGAATCGCATGGCTTTCATCGAGAGCGCAGCGGCGTGAGAGCGGGGCGATTCGGGGTGGGCTGTGACAATCGAACTTCGGTCGCCCGAAGTTTTCAAGGACTCGACGGAGGCACGAGAGAGCCTGGCTCCATGCGTTGCATGGAAGAAGCCGGGCGTGCGTGCCTGGGGCGACTGGATGACGGACTGATCAGCGTTCCATCGTCAGCGGCGAAGCGATGCGCTGGATGGCTAGGTGGTGGCAAAGCGTCTATCGCTCAAGAAGCTTTCCCACTTAACGGATGAAGTCACTTCTTGGGCTTACCTTTGACCAGCTTCAATCTGCCACCCTCGATCTCCAAATCATTCCCAACAAGGTGATAGGTAAATGTCGAGCCAACAATCCGTGCAGCATCTTTCTCAAACTCTGTATTCCATGTGCCTGAACTTGCGTCCTTGTCCTGAACCCAGCCTTGCCTTCCAAAATAGGCGGTGAACTGTTCGGCACCAGTGAACTGAAGCGACCCTTCCATCTCCGCCGTTTGCATTGAAATTACGCCATCAGGGTGTCGAGCTTTCACTACTTCAGGAGTCTGTGTATTCACCAACTCACGGTAGGTTCTGTGGATCATCGTGTGTCCAGGAGTCCAGCCGACAGCTTCATGAATCTCGTATGTCTTGCCGTTGACGTTCTGCGTGTTCACAGCCGCCCACACTGGTCCCGGCAGTCTGATCTTTACTGCTGGCGGGCCGGATTGTTTCGGCGCAGCCTTGGGCGTTGCACTGCCGTGTTTGAGGTCGTGAACTTTGGCTTTGTGCGAAGTGATCAGATAGCCCGCCTTGAACGGACGAATCTCAATCGTGATGTCAACCAAACCGGATTGCCAGTCGCCCTTGTCGTTCTCGTTGCGAAACTCAACGGTATAGCTGGCATTCCATGCGTCACCGTTCTGTCGAAGCGTGATCGCTCCCTGAATAGATTCATTCCCACGCGGCCAATTTTGGCGATGCGTGATCTCGTCTTTGGCAATCACGTCTTTGAGCACTCTGCCTTTGTCGAGGAAGTCCACGATGTCAGCATAATCGGCCATCATTCCGTCGATATTGCCTGCTGAGGCATTGACGTGATGACGCTGAACAAACCTCTTCACAGCCTCCTCAACCTCATTGATCACTGGCTTGGATGGAGGAGGCGGCAACGGCGATGGCTCCGCCACTTTCGGTGGTGGCTGCTGCTTGGGAGCAAAAGTCCGGGCACGAGGAACAACAACGAAGGAGTCGCCTATCCAATCTGCTGCAAGGGTTTGCGGTGTTTCAAGAACCGTCTCGATCTCTTTTGTGGGCTGGTCGGACAGTTTGCCGACGAGTTTCCACCAGCCATCGGATTCAGCGGGTCTCCATTTCACAATGCGACCCGCTTCCCAAGTGTGCAGCGTCGCGATCACATCTTCCGCATCGATTGGCTGCACTCGTTGTGTGATCGCAAAGTTTGCCCTACCAGCCGTCCATTCTTGGAGACGAAGCGTGGCCTTCACATGATCATAGTCAGGCCCAACGGTCTTCCCTGTGAGCGGGTTGATCAGAGGGGAATAGACGAATGCGCAGACGAGATTCTTGGTGATCTGTTCTTTGGTAGTGTCTTCGGTGATGCCCTCTTTAACCAAGGGCATCTCTGCTTCGAGACTCCATTGAGGTGGCGACTGCAATCGCATGTAGGCCACCTGAGCTTGATCGTTGCTGATGAGAATCAGTTTGGAAGCATCAGGAGCACAGAAGCACTTCATCCCTTGATCGACTGTTAGACTGGTCAAGGCATGGGTAATTTTGCTCTTATCATCGGAAAACGCCCAGCGCTGAGTATATCCATATCGCCAACTTCCGTCCGGCTGACGACGTGGTGGCGGCTGATTCTGCACAATCAAATCAGCAACTCCGAAAGTCCATCGACTGAACATTGGCAGTCCATCCTTTGACCCGTCTGCCGCCCATCGCTTCTTGGTGGCGTCATCGGCTTGCGCGAGAAATGCCGAATCCTTGATCGGTTTGAGCAACAACTTGTCGAGATCAAGAAACAGAGGCTCTTCGTCAGAGGGGAAGAAGGCAATCTCTTTGGCCGACCACCACGCATAGTCCCCTGATGGAATGTCTCCGTTTTTCGGACGCGGCAACACGATCATAGTGTTACTCTCGGGATCGAGTATCCAAATGCGGCCCTCTTTGCCATCTCCAGACACGCAGGCCAGACGCTTGAAGTCAGGCGACCACGCCAGCTTGCGTTCCGGGAAAAAGGACACCGGAATGGAGGCAATGTGTTTGAACCAATCCAAGTCAAAGAAAGTGATCATCGGTGATCGCTTGCTGCTGTCACAGAACGCGAACACAGAGAAGTCTGGCTTGACCGCCATCGGCATGTGGGATTGCACACTCGAAATCGTCTTCACGGTGTCCACCGTCACCTGTCCAAACTTGGCGGATGCGAACTCCGGCGATGCTACAAAGTGAAAAGGAGCCGGTGGTGGCGGCGGCGGCGGTGGAACAATCACGGGTGGGGGCGGATCGACCTTTAATGGACGCCCAAGATGAAAAACGGGTGAACCCAAGGTGATCAGGCCAGCCACAGTGATCGCTATCGAAGCCCAACGCTGCCATGTCAGCATGATAGTTTCGGTTATCGGCCCTTTCGGTATCCGTCGTGCCGAAATCAGTGCGCCCAACGCGCCTCCAAAAAATCCAAATAGTCCTCCGGGCAGAAGACCGGCAAGCGCCACGAGCAACGTCATCCACGAACGCCAACGCATCGCGATGTCCCCAGCGGTAGTCTCGGCATTCCAAACATCGAAGACCGCCTTTAAGACAATCACCGAGCCGCCGAACCAAGCCGCACGGAACCCTGCGCGAAGTCCAAGTCTGGCCCCGATGCCAATAGCCAGAGGCCGAGATTGAAGATCGCTCGGACGGCTACTAGCCGTCGTCAGTCCCGCGATGGCAGCGACCATTGACAGGAGAACAATCTGAGCGGCTCGTTGAGCCTGTTGATTCTGGAACTGCCCAGGGATGCCCCCCAGCAAAACAAGTAAAAGCAGGCCGACCGCCACACCAATAGCGTCCGCCCGCATCTTCGCGGTATCGGTCAATTTCAGTCCCGAGTTCACTGCCATGACGAATTGTTTAGAGCATCCTGCGCAAAATCTCAAGGTGCTCGTGGAGCATCCTACAAAGAGACATCTCCACCCTCCTTCGTGAACCTCTATCGAGATCAAGGACTAAGCGGTGCGTATTGTGAAAGACAAGGATCACAGTCAACCTGAGAGCGCGATGCGCCGAAACGGCTCAGAGTCAGCCTGGTTGCCCGCCGCAAACTTGAGGTTCAATCCTGAGCGGAAAAATGCACAAACTAGCCGCGCTAGGAACTCGGTCCCCGCCTGGGATTGCTTCTTCGGCCCTGCTCCACGAATAAAAACACCCCAACAAAAGACTTTTGAAATTCTATGTGTTGACTGACGAAGTCCCCTGATCAGGATCAAAGCCGAGGTAACCCACGAGCAACGCCCTATTCTCCCGAGAGGGCGGCCCTTTGTGCATCTCCCAAAACTTGATAGAACCGTGAGCGATCCCCAGTTTTTGACCCAACTCCTTCATTGTTAGATTCTCCTTGAGCCGTTTTGCTCGCACATGGTCAGCTATGCAAACAGGTTCCAAATGCCGGTCTGATCGCAGCCACCAGCGCCTCGAATATCGCTTCAAAGACACGCTCAACCGCCGCTGATGAAAAGCCAACAAACGCATCCGGGAGCTCATGTTAGGCCGATGACCTCTGCCATTTCCAATCCAAACGCTCCTGCATTTGCCTCCGCGCCTCAGCGCGCCTATGGCGGCGCTGCCCTATGAAAACGATCTGGTTCATCCGTCATGCCGAAAGCCTCAGCAACGCAGGCTTTCCCACGGACACGCCGCACGCCATCGGGCTGAGCGAGAAGGGCCTCGCGCAAGCCGAGGCGGTGGCCGCGCAGTGGCGGACGGACCCGGATCTCATCGTCGTGTCACGCTACTCCCGCACGGCCTACACGGCGGCACCGCTGTGCCAAAAGCATCCGCAGGTGCCGGTGGTCGAGCTTCCAGTCCATGAGCTGACCTTCCTGGCACCGGGCCGCTACATCGGCACCACAGAGACCACCCGCCGCGAGCCCGCACGCCAGTACTGGGAACGCTGCGATCCCGACTTCTGCGATGGCGAAGGCGCAGAAACCTTCCGCCATTTCTGCGAGCGCGTGGATGCTTCCTTAAAAGCGCTGCAAGAGCGCGCGGAACAGCGCATCGCGGTGTTTTGCCACGCCTACGTCATCAAGGCCATCCTCTGGCGGCAGATGCACCCAGAGGCGGACTTCAATGCGGACTACATGCGCGGCTTCTTCGACTTCCACCTGAACTGCGTGGTGCCGAATGTGATGGTGTATCCGTTTGAGTGCGATGGAGACGCGCCTTGGTTGATGAAGACGCCGTTTCAGATCAAGGCAGAGTGAGATCATTGAGAGGCCGTGAGCCGGCGATGCCGTGGGCCTGAAGTTGGACAGATTGGCTGGTGAAAAATGGAGGGTGAAAATGGATCCTTGGCTTCTGTTTCTGGAATCTTTTACCTAGTGTCAGTGGAGCCCTGAAGAGGCTCTCGCCGTTTCAGATCACGATGGAGATGGAATGAGGGATGGTCCTGCCGTTATCATGGCCGCAGAATTTGAAAGGCAAAAAAATGAGGGGCAGAAATATTTTCCCGAACCTCTGACTCTGAAATTTTTCTGCCCTGAATCTTTTTGCCATGACTGCTGGGAAGGTTCTCCATGCCGCAGCTCCTTTGAGATGGAATGAGGGATGGTGCTGCCGTCATCATGGCCGCAGAATTTGAAAGGCAGAAAAATGAGGGGCAGAAATATTTTCCCGAACCTCTGACTCTGACATTTTTCTGTCCTGAATCTTTTTGCCATGACTGCTGGGAAGGTTCTCCATGCCGCAGCTCCTGCTGAATCTTGCCGGATTTGATCATTTTTCGGCCGAACTGAATCCGCTCATTCACGCAAGCACCTGCCTGCTGCCTGCGTACTCTCCCCATGCCTGATCTCTCCGCACTCTCTCGCCGCGAACTGCTCTCCCGCATGGGCGGTGGACTGGGGGCGCTGGGGCTGGCTTCCACACTGCATGGCGCGCCGCGCACGAACTTCGTGCCGAAGGCGAAGCGGGTGATCCAGCTCTTCATGAACGGCGGGCCGTTTGGGCCGGACTTCTTTGACCCGAAGCCGGGGCTGACGAAGTATGCAGGACAAAAGCCGGAAGGCGCAGACCTGCGCACCGAGCGGCCCACGGGCGGGCTGTTGGCTTCGCCCTATGCGTATTCCAAGCACGGGCAGAGCGGTCTCGAAATCAGCGAACTGCTGCCCAATCTGGCGCAGCATGCGGATGAACTGTGCGTGCTGCGCTCATGCCACACGGACAATCCGAATCACGGCCCCGCGCTGCTGCTCATGAACAACGGCACGATGACCGAGCGCGTGCCCAGCATGGGCTCGTGGCTGAGCTACGGCCTGGGCAATGAGAACGCGAACCTGCCTTCCTTCGTGGTGCTGTGCCCCGGCAAGCCAGTGCGATTTTCAGTCCTGTGGACCAGCGCGTTTCTGCCAGCGCAGCATCAGGGCGTGTACATCAATCACTCCAACCTGGAGCCGCAAAAGATGATCCCATGGCTGACGAATGAGAAGCTGGCCAAGGCAGACCAGCGCAAGCAGATCGATCTGATGCAGGCGCTGAATGCGGAGCATCTGGCGGCGCGCGGCGGTGCGGATGTGGCGCTCAATGGTCGCATCCAGTCGATGGAAACGGCCTTCCGCATGCAGTCCGCCGCGACCGATGCCTTTGATGTGAATCTGGAGCCACCGAAGGTGCGCGAGCTCTACGGCAAAAGCCATTTCTCCAACGGCTGCCTCATGGCGCGGCGACTGGTAGAACGTGGTGTGCGCTACGTGCAGCTCTACTACGGCAACGGCCAGCCCTGGGACACGCACTCGAAGCACGATGAACAGACGCGCAAGCTTGGCGCAGACATCGACCGCCCCATCGCGGCGCTGATCGGTGACCTCAAACAGCGCGGCATGCTGGAAGACACGCTCATCATCTGGGGCGGCGAGTTTGGCCGCACCCCGGTGAGTGAGAACGGCAGCGGGCGCGATCACAATCCGCATGGCTTCTCCATGTTCTTCGCTGGTGGCGGAGTGCGCGGCGGCACCTCCTACGGCGAGAGCGATGAGTTTGGCTTCAAAGCGGCAGTGGACAAGATGCACGTGCATGACGTGCATGCGACGATCCTCCACCTACTCGGCATGGACCACGAGCGGCTGACCTATCGCTATGCCGGCCGTGATTACCGCCTCACAGATGTCCACGGGCGCGTGCCGCAGGCGATCGTGGGGTGATTGGATTTGGACTGCGGCTGAGCAACCCTGAAAGGGTGAAGCTGCCGCTTTCGCGCGTCTCGTGGTGGGCGTGAGTTACACCCAGGACAGTTGAAAATGTGTCTGAAGGAAGAGGCCTGTTTTCCAAGCAGAGCATCAGGCCCGGCGCTTCATGCTGGGATGTAGGATGGACGTGGCGACAGCCCGTCCGTCCATGAGCGTGAGGCAAACGCCTTGAGCCTGCGAGCGTTCGGGCAGCCTTGAGCGCACCGTGGGTACTGGGGCGTGCGAAGGTCCTCGCAGTCGGGCGGTTTGGCGGAGTGGGCGCTGGAGCATGGGCGGTGCTCGACGCCAAACACGACCGACCTACGTTCCAGAAAGCACGCATGTCCTCTCAGCGAACAGACCATTTTTCAATTGAGCATGGTATTATGCAGCCTTAGAGAAACCAGCGGCCTCCCGCATTCGAGCGTTTCGTGTTACTCGAGAGCCACCGAGTCCGTCGAAAGCGGTAGCTGCGTTCGTTCCTCACTGCGCGACCGCAGTCCAAATGGGAGCTTTCGCCTGCTCACATCACGCCTTGCTCTTATCCGTCTTGTAGCGCTTCCAGAAAGACGGCTTGGCGGGGATGGCGCGGCGGATTTCCACGGTCGGTTTCTTAACGGTCGTCGGAGGTGGCGCTGACTTGGGTTTGTCGGCTGGCTTCTCAGGCTTTTCAGTCGGCGCAGGGGCCGGCGTGGCAGGCGGTGCATCCGCAGGGCCGTAGAGCTCGCGCGTTTTCTGGTGCATCATTTCGGCCTCGGCGGCACGCTGCATGGAGTCGCGGATGCTGGAAGGGACGGCGCTCTCGGTCAGAGGCGGAAGCAGGGGGTTCGGTCCGGCGGCCCAGCTCCCGAGCGTGGGCATCATCGAGGCGATTTCGGTCTGGTTGTTCACCTTATGCAGGCCGATGACGCGCAGAGAGGTGCCGAAGAGGTAGAAAATGGTGCTCTCGTCCAGACCTTCGACCATGCTGCCGCCGCGCTGCAGGATGGGGCTGCCGCGCAGGATGATTTCACCGTTGGTGATGAAGGCTTCCTGGCACAGGGCCTTGGCAGACTCGTTGAAATTCATTTCGATGAACACCTTGCCGCGGGCGCGTGCTTTCAGCGGCTTGCCATCGGCGGAGTACTTGAAGACCTGGATCGAGTCTGCGGCGATCTTGATGTACGGCGGGAACTCAAGCTGCTGCGTGGAAATGCTCTTGGCCTCCATGAAGCTCATGCTGAGCAGGAAGCTCAAATCCGTGGGAGACTTCACCTGGGTGATGTCTTTCGCTGCGGCTGGGGCTTTGGTGGCCGTGGCTGCGGTGTTGAGGCTTGAGCAGCCGGTCCACAGCAAAGCTGTCGCGAGCAGGGCGATGGCGGAGCGCGGGTTGAACTGAGAGAGGGTGTTCATCTGCAAGGCTTAGATACACCCAAAGGTGATTTTGCTCATCTTGAATTTACTAGAATGCGCCGCCGGAGGGCTGGGCGGGCGGTTTCAGGCGCTCGTAGGTGGCAAAACTCAGCGCCTGGGCGTGGGTGGTGTCGGCTGGAAAGTCCTGCCGGGAGGTCTGCTGCCATTCGGCGGGATCGACCGTGGGGAAGGGGACGCCGCTGCCGAGTGTGGAGTCCACATGGGTCAAAATCAGCCGGTCAGCGTAGGGCATGGCAGCGGCGTAGGCCCCACCGCCCCCGCAGACAAACAGCTCCCCGGCACCCCCTGCGGCGGCGGCTTGGAGGGCTGCGGCCACGCTGGACACGGCTTCACCCACCGTGGGAATGAAGGCCGGATCTCGCGTCAGCACCAGGGGGTGGTGGTCTATAAACCAGCCGATCATTTCCTCATAGGTGCGGCGGCCCAGCAGCAGCCACTGGCCGCGTGTGGTGCGGCGGAAGTGCTCTTTATCGCGCGGCAGATTCCACGGCACGCCTTGGCCAGAGGAGATGAAGCCATCCGCAGAAACGACGGCGATGAGGGTCAGTACCGGGCGTGAACTCACTCAGTAAATGGCGGATTCACCTTCGCGCAGCAGGCGCACGCGATTTTCCAACTGCCGTTCGATGGCGGCTTTGACAAGGCGCTCAGCGGGTTCATGCAGGGGCTCGCCGCCGAGCGGGAAGGTGTCATGATGCATGGGGATCATGTTCTGCGCGCCCATCATTTGAAAGGCGTCCAGAGCTTCTTCAGGATTCATGTGTACCTGACGCCCGCTGGGCGCATCGTAGGCACCGATGGGCATGAGCGCGAGGTCGATGCTGGCGCGTTTGCCGATCTCCAGAAAGCCGTCAAACATGGCGCTGTCGCCGCAGTGGAAGAGGCAGCGCTCGGGGGATTTGACCAGGTAGCCGCCAAACTGGCGGTGCGTGTCATGAATGTTTCGCGCACCCCAGTGGCGTGCTGGGGTGAGGGTGATGCGCAGATCCTGAAAGGTGGCGCTCTGCCAGGTCTTCAATTCCACGATGTGTCCAAAACCGAGATTTTTGACCACTTTGCCGACGCCTTCGGGGACGATGATGGGCTGCGCGGCGGCGAGCTTGCGCAGGCTGGGCACGTGCAGGTGGTCGTAATGCGCGTGCGTCACCAGCACGAGATCAATGTGAGGGAGGTCATGCGCCCAGACGCTGGGGTGGCGGACGCGCTTCACCGGGCCGTGCCACAGCGCCCAGTTGGGGTCGATGGCGATGTTCACGCCGCCGATCTGACAAAAGAAACCGGCATGCCCGAGCCACGTCACGGCGATCTCCTCGGGTGAGGCGACTGGCAGAAGGCCGAAATCCTGGCCCGGCTGGCGCGGGGCCAGCAGGGTGGGAATGAGCACCTCATTGAGGAACTGAATGTTGCGCTTGCGCCAGCCCTGCGTGGGGAGCAGTCCGATGCGGTTTCCCTCAGTCTGTGCTTTATTGAGCAGGCCGCGCTTTTTGGGAGGGCTGGAAGGTGAACCAGCCCCGCCGGGTGAGGAAGCGGGATCGAAAAGCATGAGCGGCTGCTTGAATCTATTGATAATAAATAGGTCAGTCCCTCAAATACAAGAATTAAGTGCAGGATGTTGTGGCGGCAGGGGTGACAACCGCCATACGAACCTCCTCACGCAAGACCTGCGCCAAGTCAGCGGCTTTTGACGGTGCCCAGAGCGGTCACCCACTTGCCTTTGGTGACGACTTTCTCGACCACAAAACCGGCACGCTTGCCAGCGGCGAGGCAGGGCTTGGCCTGAGATTTCA
The DNA here is from genome assembly GCA_027490195.1 of Verrucomicrobiaceae bacterium. Taxonomy (GTDB): domain Bacteria; phylum Verrucomicrobiota; class Verrucomicrobiia; order Verrucomicrobiales; family Verrucomicrobiaceae; genus Prosthecobacter. The sequence continues at coordinate 22,053 of JAIXYN010000023.1, forward strand.
GAATGCCGGAGAGCATCAGGATGCCACCAGGAGCAACGGACCGCACCAACTGCGGGAAAGCGGCCTCCAGCACGTCAAAGAAGATGTTGGCGGCCACGATGTCCCAGGTTTGCTTGGGTTCCCACTTGAGGACATCGACTTTGGTGAAGCGCACCTTGGGGGTGTTGTTGCGCTCCGCATTTTCCTGCGAGATTTTCACAGCGGCGGGATCGTAGTCGCAACCCCAGACGCGAGTGGCACCGAGTTTATCGGCGGCGATGGCGAGGATGCCGCTGCCGCAGCCGAGGTCTGCCATGGTCCACTTCTGGCCGGCGGCCTGGCGTTCTTCAGCGGCATCGACAAGCAGCCGCAGGACGGTGGCGGTGGTGGCATGATGGCCAGTGCCAAAGGCCATGTCGGCCGGGACGGCAATGATCTCGCGATTGGGAAATTTGGCGCGGGCCTTTTGGAGATCGGCCTGAGTCTTGGCGGTGCAGATCACAAATTTATCCCGCACCTTCACCGGCGGCGGAGTCTGTGAGGAATGAGCCGCCCAGTTCTGGGTTTTTAATTTGGAGACCTCGCCGCCGAATTCTTTCTGGATGGCTTTGGCGCGAGACTGAGCCTCGCAATAAACCTCCAGGCGGATCATTTTACGACCGGGAAAACTGGTGATGACGAGAGTGGCGTCCGTGCTCTGCGCGAAACGTTCCTCCCAAGTATCAGCCGAACGAGAAGCAGTGAGTTTGGACCAGACAAACATGAACAATCTTTTGTTAGAAACCTCTCTTGTGAGAGGTGGAGCGGGTGACGCGATTCGAACGCGCGACATCTTCCTTGGCAAGGAAGTGCTCTACCACTGAGCTACACCCGCTTTTGCTTTGGGATCGAGATTCTGGCGCATGACAGAAATCCTGCAAGTGCAAAGTGCATGTGTTGAGAATGTTTTTTTCAAAGCCATGCTGATGGCGTGAATCTTCCTGCACACATTTGGATCAATGGCCGCATTGTCAGCACGGCTGAAGCGCGCATCTCTCCCTTCGATCATGGCTTTCTGGTAGGTGATGGTGTCTTCGAGACACTCGTAGCACGCCATGGCAAACCCTTCACCCCCACGCGGCACTGGCGGCGGCTGGTGGCTTCATGTCAGGCCATGAACATCCTGCCGCCTGAGTACGAGGTTTATCTGAACGCCATCCTGGCCACGATGCAGGCCAATGATCTCGCGGATGCCCGAGTCCGCGTCACGCTGACGAGTGGTGATGGCCCGCTGGGGTCAGATCGCGGTGAGTCACCGGCCACGATGACGGTGGCAACGACAGCGCTCAAGCCCTGGCCGCCCACTGAGACGGCGATGGTGGTGCCATGGACGCGCAATGAGCGCAGCGCTCTCGCTGGCATCAAATCCACTTCGTATGCCGACAATGTGCGCGCCCTGGCGCTGGCCCATGAGAGTGGGGCAGGGGAGGCGATCTTGGCGAACACGCGGGATGAATTGTGCGAAGGCACGGGCACGAACATTTTCATCGTCACTGCAGGTGTGGTGCAAACACCGCCGCTGAGTTCTGGATGTCTGGCGGGGGTGACGCGTGCGCTGGTGCTGGAGGCCTGTGCCGCTGCGGGCATTGCCGTGGAAGAAGTCGCGCTGCCCATCGCGGTGCTGCAAACGTGTGATGAAGCGTTCCTCACTTCCAGCACGCGGGATGTGCATCCGCTGGCGCGCATGGATCAGCGTGCGATGCCCGATGTTGAGGGACCCGTCACGCAGCGCGTGGCGCAGGCGTTTCGGGACTTTGTGGCAGGTCGGGAGGATCCGTGAGCGAAGGAGAGGGATCGTGATGATCCTATTCGCGGTCTGCTGCGGTGGATCGGGCGGAGCGGCTGAAAAGGGGGAGAACGCCGAGTCAGCAGCCCGCTCTAGAACGAAGGATTCCAGGGACGCGCACAGCGCATCCCTACCACCCAGAGCATCGCGTGCTGAGAGGCTGGTAGGGAACCGCTGTGCGGGTCCGTGATTTCGGGTCTATCGCATCGCAGGCGCTCAAAAAGGTGCGCCGTCCTTATCGTCACCGATCAACGGGCGCACAGCACTCACTTATCCCGAGACGGGTCTCTTTTGAAAGTTTGTGATGCGCTGCAGTATAACCCACACGCTATTGATTCCCCCCATGAATGCCCCTCTGCCGACCTCCCGCCGTCGTTTTCTTCAGCTCGCAGCACTGTCTCCACTGGCCGTGGACTGGGCTTCGGGGGCTTACTCGCCGCTGCCTGCCTCAGGAAAGGCGCGCTTCACGCCCACGCTGAACGCCTACTCTTTTCTGGAGCAACTCAACGCCAACATGGCGGATCCCTCCCAGGGCATCGACCTCTTTGGCGTGTGCGACTTCTGCGTGAAGCACGACATCGAGGCCGTGGACCTGACCGGCTACTTTTTTCCCGGCTACCCCAAGGCACCCGCAGACGACTGCATCGCGCGCATCAAACGCTACACGCATGACCGTGGCATCACCATCAGCGGCACAGGCGTGAAGAATGACTTTGCCACGGCAGACAAGGCGCTGCGGATGGAAGGCGTCGCTCTGACCAAGGTGTGGATCGAGGTGGCGGCACGGCTCGGCGCGCCTGTGGTGCGCGTCTTTGCCGGACCCCAGCAGAAGAACCCCAAGGACTGGCAGACCGCTGCCGGGGGTGCGCCACGCGAGGACGTGGAGAAGTGGATGGCCGAGTCGCTGCGCGAGTGCGCGGAGCATGGCGAGAAGTACGGCGTCATCGTCGCCGTGCAAAACCACGGCGACTTTCTCAGCACCGGCCCGGAGCATGTGAGCCTGCTGAAACGCGTGGACCACGCCTGGTGCGGTGCGCTGGTGGACACCGGCAAGTACTTTACCGCCGACCCGTACGCCGACATCGCCATGATGGTGCCGCATGCGGTGAACTGGCAGATCAAGGAGACGCTGGGCAGCAGCCTCAAATCACCGCCCGCAGATTTCAAAAAGCTCGCCCGAATCATCCACGAGGGCGGCTATCGCGGCTTTGTGCCCATCGAAACCCTAGCCATGGGCCGCAAAGCCTACGACCCCGCTGCCGAAGTCGTGAAGGTCCTCAAGGCCATGCGCGAGGCCATTGCGGAATTGAAGTGAAGGGGTGAGCGAAGATGGCGCTTGGAAAGTGGGTGTCGGTTCCGGTTCCGCCGCCGTTGTGTTCGAGCAGGGCGTGCTCGGAGGCGAGGCGTTCGCCGAGTTAGGACTGTAGTTCGGTCGCTCATGCGGCCACTCGTGCGGCCTCCTTGGTCGAGGCGGAGGCAAAAATGATCTCAGTAGATTGTTCGGTGGATTGTTTCGACCGGATCACATCCCATGCCTTTTTTAGCCACTGCAGCGCGCCGGCTGCATCATCGGTGGTGCCAAGAATATGAGATTTTTGGTCGCCAAATCGCACGGCCACTACCCACCTGCCGTCAGGAGTCGCGCTCAACGTGAAACCATGACAAAAATCAGGCGTGATCAATGCGCCGTTGAAGCGGTCCGAACCTGCTCCTTCCTGCAAGACCAGATTGCCAGTTTTCCGGTCAATACTCACGCTGCTCATGGCATCCGTCAGGTCGATGAACATGCCGTAGTCCTTCTCGCGAAAGCCCTGGATGGTTTTGCTCATGAGGTGCTACGCGGTTTTAAAGTGAATCCTGAATGCGTCTGACTGCGGCGGCGAGCAGGGTGGGTTGCTTGCAGATTTTGGGGTTGTGAGGAAGCGGCACCGAAATCAACAGGCATGCACCGAGTTTCTTCGCCCATGCTCGATGGGGAAAGATGAACTTTGACAGTCATGACTTCGAATACACCTCACCCAGCTTGCGCAGGAGTGATTCGAGCTTCGTGTAATACTCGTCTTCCTTGAGCTTCGCGCGCTGCTCCTTCAAGGTCTTCAATTCGCGTTCCAGTGCGTCCCGCGTGCTGCGCTGGGCATCGGTGAGCTGCTTTTCTTCGGCGCTTAGCACGAGGACCATCTGCGCGGCACGTGCGCCATCGAGGGCCATGCCGGCGGGGGTGGGGGCGTCGGAGCTGAAGACTTCACTGCGGGTGCCGATGCCGTCGCCGTTGTCTTCGAGCAGGGCGTGCTCGGTGGCCAGACGGCCTTCTTGGATATAGAAGGTGTCTGCGGCTTTGCTGGAGTAGCGGAATGCCTCCAACAGGGAGACTTGCTTGTCCTGATCGAGATCGGCTTCGGGCAATCCGCCGATGGCTTCGGCAAAGTACTCGCCGAAGCGTGCGTAGAAGACTTCGTCCGGGCCTTTGGTGGAAGTGATGATGACGCGATTCTCGCCGGAGAGCAGTTTCAAAAAGCCGCCGCTGGAGGAGGCGGTGTGAATCACGGCGACCTCCTGCTTGAGGGGCTTGATCCAGCCTGCGAGCTGCTTGGCATCGAAGTCCGGGCCTTCCGCGCTGAACAGGGCTTCGCGTCCGTCAAAGGTGCCGTGGCCGATGAGCACGAGCCACAGGGATTGTGAGGGATCGGAGGCGGTGAGGCGTTTTTCGAGTTCTTCGGTGGTGGTCTCGCCACGAACGACTGCGGGGGCGATGCCCGCCTTAGTGCAGGCGTTGGTCCAGGCTTCGAGCTGGGTTTGGAATTTTTTGCCGTACTCCTCCGTGCCGGGAGCGCCGAGGACGATGAGGACATCGAGCTGGCGCGGGGCGGCATGCAGCAGCGAGGCAAAGAGGGCGAAGCACAAAGTAGTGATGAGCTTTAGCTCGTAAGGGCGTGGCAGGCGGGTAGGGGATGTTTTTGTCAAAACACGCCGGAGCGAGCTGAGGCTCGGGAGTACTTTCTTGATCATGCCATGCCTCCTTTTCTGCGCAAAAACCACTCCGTGCCGATGAAGAACAGCAGGGCCAGGAAGATCCAGGGCGTATGCCACAAGGGCGTCGAAAGGGTGACCTCGATGGGCACGCGGATGTTCTTCAGCATGTCTGGCAGTTTGGCGATGTCATCGAGCGCGAGCATCTGGCCGTTGGTCTCGGTGGCTATGCGTTGCAGAAAGGCGCGGTCGGGTGCGAGTCGGCTGAACTCTTCGGCCTGCGGGCCGTAGGTCCAGCCGGTGGTCTTGATGCCGAGTTGCGTGTGTTTTTCCATGTCCTCCACAGTCGCGCTGGCGCGGTAGTTGCCGGAGGCGGAGGAGAAGAACTCGGTTTCAAACAGCCCGGCTTCCTTAAGGCTAGGCTCGGCGAAGAGCTGGGATTTTTTGCCGTCGGGCTGGGTGACTTCGATCTTCACCAGCGCATCGCCATGGGGTTTGAAGGCGCGGTCACGCACGCGCACGGAGAGCTTCACGCGCTCGCGGTCGGAGGCATCGTTTTCGGTGGAGAAGGTGATGCTGTCGGCCACATCGACGACGAGCCAGCGCATGAGCTGACGCCAGGCACGCTCCATGTCCTTGCGTGAATCCGCGTCGTTCATGCCCCAGCGCCACAGGTCGGCCACCAGCACGCTGCCCACGCGGCCTTCGCCGAAACGCTGCGAGACGATGGCGGGCAGGGTGGTCTGCGCGGCATCTGAGATCGTGGCGAGGATGCTGGCACCGGGCTTGATGGCGAAGGTTTGATTGATGGAATAAAAGGAGGGCATCGCCGAGAGCCGCTTTTCCTCTTCCTCACGATCTGTGCGCAGCCGCATCCATGACTCCAGCCAGCCTTCGCGGGTGAAATTCAAGCGCGCATCCAGCATCGGGCCGGTGGTGGTGGTGCGGTCAAGGTACACGGGCAGCATGCTGCCGATGGGCGTGTGGTCATAACCGCCCGCCTGGTAGCACTCCTGACCGCCGAGCATGAGGAGCGCGCCGCCGCGCTCGCTGACGAAGCGCTGGATGAGGTTCATCTGCTCTTGCGTGAAGAAGCCGGCTTCGAGGTCGTCGATGATGATGGCGCGATACTCGCTGAACAAATCTTCGGCAGCCTTGGGGAAGCCGTCGCTGAGTTCCTTGGCATCGCGGGTGCCGAGGCGGATGAGCACCGGCTGGTCATAGCGCTGGGCTTCTTCGCCCTCCTTGGCACCAAAGCCACGGAACAAGGGATTGGCACTCTCACCGGCATGGCCGCGCCATTCAAACTTCGGCTCGCGTTTGGCGATGCGAACGAGGCTGGGCATCTGGATGTCGTCATCGCTGGCAATGGCGCGGCGCAGGAATTTGTACTCCCAGTTGGGCCTGCCGGCGATGTAGAGCACGCGGTAGGGGCCTGAGCCGCGATCTGCCTCTAACAAGCGTGTGTTGTTGGCTAGGGTGGCTTCGCTGACGCCTTCGGCCTTGAGTTCGAGCTTGTGGAATGACACGCCCGGCTTGGCCACAGGGATGCGCAGACGCACGGTCTGCGGTGAGCTGCCGCTGAAGGTGACTTTTTCGGTCACGATGGCTTTGCCCTGTTCATCGAGCGCGGAAAGCGTGGCCTGCTTGCCATTGAGGCCCTGGGCAGACACGCGCGAGGTGATGGTGATGGGCGCGTCTTCAAACGGACTCGTCGCCACCGTGGCATCCAGGATCGCCAGATCCGGGGTAGGGGCATTCTTGCCAGCCAGCACGGTGAAAATGGGAGCGCCCTTGGCCTCGGCCTTCCACGTGGAGGCATCGGTAGCGTTGCCATCGCTGATCAAGACTACGGCGGCGAGATTGGAGCCGCCGCTGCGCAGGGTCATGAGCGCGCGGCAGAGATCAGAGCGGGCGCCGTCAAACTTCAAGGTGCGGAAATGCGGCACGCTTTGCGTCTGTGAGCCTGCAGTCATGAGGCGCAGGCGGAAGTCCTCGCTGAGCGCCTTGAGCCATGCCGCGTCTGCAGCGCCGGAATTGAGCGCGGCGGTGACTTGGGCAGCGCGGGTGGGTTCGCCCGGTTTTTCTGCGGTGTCGAGCGAGGCGCTGGTGTCAACGAGTACGATGACTTCGTTCTCGCCCTTCTTCGGCTGCTGCTGGGTCCACAGGGGATCGAGCAGGCAGAGTGCCAGCAGCGCGAGTGCGGCGAGCTTGCAGGACATGGCCGCGAGCTTGCGCCAGCCGCGCAGCGGAGAGCGGCGGTAGCCCCGCCAGAGCAAGCCGATGACAAGAAGAACCACCACAGCGGCGAGCCAGGTGATGTCCGTGTTTTGCCAAAGGATGCGGGGCATGAGGTGCGAGTTAAACGTGGCGTGCAGCGAAAAGCTACAGGACAAACTGCTGTCAATTGCAGTCGTTGCCAAAAAATTGAACATGGAAGCACTTGTCGAATCACGCATTCTCGATTTGATCTTCGCCCGTTCCAAGACCGCAGCCGCCATGCCTTTATACGATCCCTATGCGTTTCAGCTCGCTGGCTTCAGCGAGGGCGATGTCGATGAGATCCTCGCCGACCTCGACTACCTGCACCGCAACTCGCGCTGGACGCATCGGCGTGACCAGATCGAGCGGATGATCGTGGAATCGCCGGTGATTTTGCTCGATTTCCTGCGCAGTGTGCGGCCCGAAGTGGTGCGAAATGCCATGATTCCGCGCCGGGTGAAGGATGCGGTGCTCCGTTAAGACGGCCTGTTTGAGTCCTTGCGCGTTGGCTGACATCCGCCACATTCGGCCTCCCCTCACCGACCCGGCCATTGTGTACCGGGCGGCGTATCTTCCTTTCCCATGTTCAACTGGATCATCAAAAAAATCATCGGCACCAAGAACCAGCGCACTGTGCGCAAGCTTCAACCTACGGTGGCCGAGATCAACCGCATCGAAGCCCTGCTTCAAAATGAGCCGGAGGAGGCGCTGACTCAGCGCACCCAGAAATGGCAGGCGCAGTTCCGTGCCTTTCACACACCGCCCTTCCTCGGCGGGGTGAGCCTGCGCATCGCGAACGAAGCGGAAGTGGATGCCTGCCTGGAATCCGTGGAGAAGTATTTCACCGAGCTGAAGCCGCATTTCCCGGCCCTGGAGAATGATTACCTCGTCAGCGCTGCCTGGAACGGAGCCTCTTTGGACGACAAGAAGGCACGCATCGACCGCTCACGCGAAGCGTGGAACGCCATCCAGCCGGAATTTGCCGCGATCGAGGCCAAGTTGCTCAATGACATTCTCCCAGAAGCCTACGCCGTGGTGAAGAACGCCGCCCGCCGCATGTGCGGACGCGAGATCATCGTCTGCGACCAGCCGCTGGGCTGGAACATGGTGCACTTCGATGTGCAGCTCGTTGGTGGTGTGGCACTGCATCGCGGGATGATCGCTGAAATGGCGACCGGGGAAGGGAAGACGCTGGTCGGTACGCTGCCGGTGTTCTTGAACGCGCTCACCGGTCGTGGTGTGCACGTGATCACGGTGAATGACTACCTCGCACGTCGTGACAGCGAGTGGATGGGCAGCCTTTATAAGTATCTCGGCCTCACGGTTGGTTGCATTCAAAACGACCAGCCAAGCCACCTGCGCCGTGAGCAGTATCAGGCGGACATCACGTATGGAACGAACAGCGAGTTCGGCTTTGACTACTTGCGTGACAACGGCATGGCCTCCAGCAAGGAGCAGCAGGTGCAGCGCGGGCATTACTTCGCCATTGTGGATGAAGTGGACTCCGTGCTCATCGATGAAGCACGCACGCCTTTGATCATCAGCGGCCCGGTGATGGCTGCGGAGAGCAATCACCAGTATGAGCGTTACAAGCCCCTGGTGGACCAGCTCGTGCGCCGCCAGAACACGCTGTGCAACCGCCTGATCACGGAGGCCAAGGAAGCCGCCGCCGCAGGTGAGCTGGAGCAGGCCGGACTCAAACTCTTCCAGGTGCAGATGGGCCAGCCGAAGAACCGCGCACTGACCCGCTGCATGGAGGACCCTGATCTCCGCCGTGCCATGGAAAAGGCCGAGCTCACGCTCTACGCCGACACTCAGAAGGTGGAGTTTTTCAGGCTCAAGGAAGAGCTGTACTACTTCATCGAGGAAAAATCCCACGACGCCGACCTCACTGAGATGGGACGCAATTTCCTCAGTCCTGATGAGCCGGACGCCTTCGTGCTGCCGGACATCGCCACCGTTTACTCTGAGATCGACGGCGACATGACGCTCTCCGAAGAGGCCCGCACCCGCAAGAAGACGGAGATGCAGGACCGCCTTTCCCACCAGGGGCAGCGCATTCACCAGATCAGCCAGCTTCTGCGTGCCTTCTGTCTCTATGAGAAGGACGTGGAGTACGTGGTCGAGGAGAACAAGGTCATCATCGTCGATGCGCAGACGGGCCGTAAAATGGCCGGACGCCGCTGGAGCGATGGCCTGCACCAGGCCGTGGAAGCGAAGGAAGGCGTGCAGATTGATGCCGAGACGCAGACGCTGGCCACCATCACCATTCAGAATTACTTCCGCCTCTATCAAAAGCTGGGCGGCATGACCGGTACGGCTGAAACAGACGCCGCTGAGTTCCACGACATCTACAATCTCGATGTGCTCACGATCCCGACGAACCGTCCGGTGAAGCGCGAGGATCACAACGACAGCATCTACAAGACACGCCGCGAAAAATTCGCCGCCGTGATCGAGCTGATCCGCGAGCTGAACGCCAAGGGCCAGCCGATCCTCGTCGGCACCGCCAGCGTGGAAGCCTCTGAAATGGTTTCCCGCATGCTCAAGCTGCAGAAGATCACGCACAACGTGCTCAATGCGAAGTATCACCGCCAGGAGGCCGAAATCGTCGCTCGTGCCGGACATCGCTCCGCCGTGACCATCTCCACCAACATGGCCGGTCGTGGTACGGACATCAAACTTGGCGAAGGCGTCTCCGAACTTGGCGGCCTCTTCGTGCTGGCCACCGAGCGCCATGAAAGCCGCCGCGTGGACCGCCAGTTGCGCGGACGTTCCGCACGTCAGGGTGACCCCGGCGAGAGCAAATTCTTCCTCAGCTTTGAAGATGACCTCATGCGCAACTTCGGTGCCGCCGAGCGCATGACGAAGATGATGGAGCGCTTTGGCATGAAGGAGGGCGAAGAACTCCAGCACCCATGGCTCAACCGCAGCGTGGAAACCGCGCAGAAGCGTGTGGAACAGCGCAACTACGTCTGGCGCAAGCGCGTCCTCGAATACGATGACGTGATGAACCAGCAGCGCGAAGTCGTCTATGAATGGCGCAACGACGTGCTCAACAGCAACGACACACGCATTCTCATCAACGATGCCGTCGAAAAGGGCATCACCGAACGCCTTGGCGCTTTCGTGCCGAAGGACGTCAAAGGCGATGACGAGGCCGACTATGAAGGTCTGCTTGCCTGGGTGAACATGACGTTCCCCGTGGGCCTGAAGTCGCTGGACGATGACTTCAAGAAGCTCAGTTTTGAAGCCAAGTCTGCCTACCTGAAGGAGAAGATCCTGGGTGCCTATGAGGTGAAGGTGGGCATGGCCAATCCGACCGCCTTGCAGGAGATCGAGAAGATGATCCTGCTCAATGCCATCGACCGCCTGTGGCAGGAGCATCTGTATGCGCTGGATGCGCTGAAGGAAGGCGTGGGTCTGCGCACTTACGGCCAGAAAGATCCGCTCATCGAGTTCAAGCAGGAAGCCTTCACGATCTTCGCGGAACTGATGAACAACATCAACGGCGAAGTCCTCGGCAACCTCTTCCGCAGCACGCAGCAGCTCGCCGCGTTTGAGCATTTCCTGGCCCAGATGGCCTTGCAGGGTGGCGAATCCGCGCCGCAGCGCCGTGAGGAAGAAGAGGAAGAGGACAAGCCCGAAGCCGCCCCCAATCCGGGCCGCGACGGCCCCCGTCTGATCCTTCCCAGCAGCGCCGCCCGCCCCAAGCCCGCCACCAGCGCCGTCGGCCGCAACGACCCATGCCCCTGCGGCAGCGGGAAGAAGTACAAGCAGTGCTGCGGCCGCTTGGCCTAAAGTAGCCCAGTTGCGCCGCAACGGCAATGATTTGATCCAGCGGATGTCAACCACCGACACTCGGTGTCTTGAGGCAGTTACTTGCGCAACCAAAAGGTCAGTCTCGCGTAACATTGGTTGAGGAAGGTCTTGAAAGAGAATCGGTGGGTGCCGATTTGTGGTAAGGAGGCACAAGAGACAGCCGCTGTGAAGGAGGCACAAGAGACAGCCGCTGTGCTTTTTAGTTGCCTTTGAGCGCTGTTTTGCACAGCGCGTTCGAGGATTCTGGGACGCATGGCGACCCATGACCGGCCTTCGATCCATGCGGTCACTTGAGCTTGAAAGCGTTTGGGATATGACTGCCCCCACAAGGTGCCAACAGTCAGGCCGGTATGCAGAAACAGACCGTTTATTTCTTTGATCACTGGAATCATAAGGCGGAGTGCGTAATCGTTTTTCGGGGCCGGGCAGGATTCCCATGAGGTCGAAACCGAGCGCAGGACCACGAAGCCGGGCCGACGGCGTGGATCGACGCTAACCTTGCGCGTCCACGCAGGGCCTGACTCCATGTCTTGGATTGCAAGACCGGTGAGATCCATCCAAAGACGCCCACCATCAGGCAGTGGCAGCGGTTCCATGTCTGCGGTATCAAAGGAATCCAGAAGACCTGTCCGGTACGCGTCAGCGCGCACAGTCCACAGCCTGCCTTGAGTGCCGAACGAGGGAATCTCGCGCCGGATCTTCAGCAGGTGCGTTTTTTGGGTGCCCCATTGCTGCATCATCCAGCACAGGCAGTCATACGCGCCAGAGGCAAGGACGATGGCAAAATCAGGCAACGTCATGCGCAATGGCAGGCCTCTGGAGTGAAAGTGACGCAGACGCTTCAGATTGTCTCTGCGTAGAAAAGTTGACAGATGAGTGCTACAACTACCGCCCATCATGCTGGCCAAATGAATGAACCACGCCACATCGGAAGGGTGGGCCAAAGGCAGCCCCTGGCTCAGTCGTTCGGCTCTATCAAAATCTTCGTTTTCACACTCGAGGTCCGGAAATTTCTTCCATTCGATCTTGCTGCCAGGCGTCGACGTACTCAGCCTTTCAACGACGTCTCCCGGCTCAAAAGGGACACCCAGGTCCAGCATGCGGTCAGCCAGCGGGTAAAGGCGTCGCCTGATCGCCATAAAAAGAGCTTTGCCATTGCCTTCATGGGCACCGCTGAATGATGAAGCGAGCAGCAGTTCGATGAGTTCCCGATCATTCTTATCAATCGCATAGCTCAAAGCAGTGAATTGCTCATTGCTGGAGGATTCGATCTCCCAAATTCTAATGTTCGGGCTTGCCCCGGCGGCGAGCGCCAGACGCTGCCCAGGGTGGTAACCGCGCAGGATGGCAGCCTCCAGCACCATGTCGATGACGCGGTGACTCAAGTTGCCGACGACATCAAAATCACGAATATTCCTGGTCCAGAACTGCGGTGTAAAAGGCTCCATACGCTCGATGCTTTCACCCAGCCGTGCGACTCCGCAGCGAAGGATCTCGGCCAGCAGGTTCGGTTCTTCATTCCTTACCGCACAGCAGGCGATTTCCAGCACGCTCTCAGGATCGAGATCTGCATCGGGGAGATGCGCCAGCAGCCAGTTGCTGACCCTCTGCGACTGAGTGTGGGGGGATGTTTCAGGCGAGGCGTATCTGTTCTGCCCAACGAATTCATCATCATAGACGTTTTCCAGATTTGCGATGCCCGCCAGCAGCCTGCCGCGTGCCTGCGGGGTCAGGCGCGCCCAGCATGCTTCTGCAAGGCGATGAAGACCATAGAAGCCCACCTCCCATGCATGGGTCTCCAAGTTCGGTAGCAAGGCATCGAGTCGTGCGGGATCCAGGCTGGCTGCATAGGCCAGTGCCCGCCACTCCGTCGAGAACTTCAGTTGATCCGTCACCGTGGGACCTCTGTTGCTCTCGTCCAGGCGAGACAAAGGCGTGTGGTGCAGCCAGCGGAACCAGCCGCGGGGAATTTCACGTTCTGCTCTTCCCACGCGCGCTAGCAATCGCGGCCATTCCTTGGTGGCCGTTTCTTGCGTCCACTCCCGTGCCAGATCTCCATAAAATTCGTGCTCATTGATCTCGGTGCCTGCGCCGTTGGAAGACCTGACCCAGGGGAAGGTTCCCTCTTTCTGATAGCTGCGGATGCACCGGATCAAAGAGGCATCTTTGGCGTGGCGGTCATCGAGCCACTGAAACATGATCTCACGGCAACGTGCTTCGGCCTGTTCCCGAGTGACGTGCACGCTGTCTCGCACCGGGCTTTTGACAGATGCGGGATCACCTAGGATCACATAATACAGGGAATTTGTGGTGCTCATTTTAGGTGCATTCTTCATATATGACCGGCAAATGCAATCCTGATAGGCTCCGCCAATAATATGGCCCTTCCATGGCGAATCATCATTCTTGACGTTCGTAAGGGCTGTCCCCATCATGGACATCCAGCCATGACCCCGCGCCTTCTCCTCCCGCTTCTCTTTTCGCTCTCACTCCCTGCTTTGGCGGTGGATGACTACAAACTCGGGCCCCTTTCGCAGGAGAAGGCGGAGGTGCCGAAGGGGAAGGTGATCCCGATGCCGGTGCATGAGTCGAAGATCTATGCGGGGACGAAGCGGGACTGGTGGATCTATGTGCCGGCGCAGTACAAGCCTGAGCAACCCGCGAACCTGATGGTGTTTCAGGATGGGCATGACTACGTGGGCCTGAAGGGCGCGTGGCGGGTGCCGGTGGTGTTTGATAATCTGATCGCCAGCGGGGACATGCAGCCCACCATCGCGATCTTTATCAATCCGGGCCACAGTGGCGATACGAAGCCGCAGAGCGCGTGGAAGAACAACAACCGGGGCAAGGAGTACAACACGCTGGGGGATGTGTATGCGCGCTTCCTGCTGGAGGAAATCATTCCGCAGGTGCAGAAGGACTACAAGCTGACGGAGAATCCTGAGGGCTGGGCCATCGCCGGAGCCAGCAGCGGGGCGATCTGCGCTTTCACGGTGGCGTGGGAGCGGCCAGACAAGTTTCGCAAGGTCTTCTCCACCATCGGCAGCTACGTGGATCTGGCTGGCGGGCATGTCTATCCTTCCATCATCCGCCTCACGGAGCGCAAACCGCTGCGTGTGTATCTTCAGGACGGCAGCAGCGATCTGGACAATCCCTATGGCAACTGGCCGCTGGCGAACCAACAGATGGCCAAGGCGCTGGCCTACCAGAAATACGACTACACCTTCACGTTTGGCGACGGTGCTCATAACAGCAAACAGGGCGCGAGTATCTTTCCTGAGGCGATGAAATGGCTGTGGCGGAAGTGAAAAACGGGTGCTGGCAGCCTGATTGGACCGGGCAATCGGCCCAAAATGCCTGCCAAGGTCAATTTTCATTGTGAATAACTAGGTTTCCACCTTGACACATTCCCCAATCCTCTTACCATCGCGGCCCCTTCTTTCCCAGTCGGAAGATATTTCGTACACAGCACTAATGAAGACGTTTTCAGCCAAAGCCCAGGAGCAGAACCCCACATGGTGGGTCATCGACGCCAAGAACCAAATTCTTGGAGACGTCGCAGTCGCAGCCGCCAACCTCCTGCGCGGTAAGACCAAGCCTACCTTCACCCCACACGTTGACACCGGTGATTTCGTGGTCGTTCTGAACGCCGCCGAAGTCCGCCTCAGCGGTAAGAAGGAAATCCAGAAGATTTACACCTCGAAGGCCGGCTACGTTGGCAATCAGAAGATCGAAAACGTCGAGCGCGTGCGTGCCCGCCGTCCAGAGCTTCTCGTCGAGCGCGCTGTGAAGGGCATGGTCCCCCACAATCGTCTTGGCCGCTCCGTCTTGGGCAAGCTCAAGGTCTATGAGGGTGCCGAGCATCCGCATGTGGCGCAGAACCCAAAGCCTTTCTCTGTCGCCTAATTCTTTTCCATCGTTACCTATCGCATGAGCAAGCCTCTCAAAATCACCACTGGCCGCCGCAAGACCGCCATCGCCCGCGTCTTCATCACCGAAGGTGCCGGAAGCATCACCGTCAACGGTCGTGACTTCGAAGAATATTTCCCGACAGTCGCGCTGCAGAATCAGATTCTGTTCCCGCTGGCTCTCACGAATTCCCGCCAGACGTATGACTTCAAGGTGAACGCCAGCGGCGGTGGTTGCACCGGCCAGGTGGGTGCCGTTCGTCTCGGCATTGCTCGCGCTTTGATCGGCGTGAATCCTGAGCTTCGCGGCGTCCTCAAGCAGAACGGTCTGCTGACCCGTGACTCCCGCGCCAAGGAACGTAAGAAGCCAGGTCGCCCAGGCGCCCGCAAACGCTTCCAGTTCTCCAAGCGTTAATCGACACCTTTTCAAGCTCGATGTGTGCAAAGCCCCGCCCTGTGCGGGGCTTTGTTTTTTCTGTCGCTGGCGGCAGGAATTCGCGCCAAAGTCACGCTTATGTCCTCAGGTTATTTCCTTGTTCTCGGAGCCAGCATCATCTGGATCTTGTTCTGCATGCGCTTCTGGTACGCCATTGATCAGGAGCATCCCTGGCAGCGGCGCTTCATTGCCATCGGTGCCGGGATTGGTGGCGGCCTGATTTACCTCATCGGGGTGATGATGCTGCAGATGCTCAAGGAGACGCCACCGCCCGTGGCGGATGAGGAGACGGAGATCCGGGTGTCTCCCGGCAGACCTGCTGCGGATGATGGGAAGAAGTGAGGGGCGAAATGACGAATGAGTAAATCCGAATGACGAACTGATGCCGCAGGGCTGTCTCTGAGCCGGGTGAAGCCCGTGCGTGCTGCGGGGCAGGGGCTTTTAGAAAGGGGGGATGCCATGAGGTAGCAGCCCACGGTGGGACGAAGGATTCCAGGGACGCGCACAGCGCATCCCTACCATCCAGCGTAGCGCGTGCCGCAGGGCTGGTAGGGAACCGCTGCGTCGGGTCCGAGGTTTCGGGTCTGCGACGATGCAGGCATTCAAAAAGGTCCGCCGTCCTTGGCACCTTCGACAGCCGAAGTCAGAGGCCTTTATAAAAGGGGGCGAACGCCGAGTCAGCAGCCCGTCATGGGACGAAGGATTCCAGGGACGCGCACAGCGCATCCCTACCATCCAGAGCAGCGCGTGCCGCAGGGCTGGTAGGGAACCGCTGCGTCGGGTCCGAAGTTTCGGGTCTGTGGCTTCGCGGGCGCTGAAAAAGGTGCGCCGTCCTTGGAATGCGGAAAGGCAGGGGAAGTGGGGGCCTCGGTCATAGCAACGCGACCGACTGGTGCAGGTGGCAGCGTGGCAGGACCTCCAGCTCCTTCATTTTTGACAAAGGAATGTTTTGGCAGGGGAATGACGGAACCGGGATTCAGACATTCCCTTGCCAATCCATTCCTTTGCCTCAATCAACGCGTGCGACTGACCCCACGTTCATTCCTCCGCATGCGGCGAGGATTTGAAGCAGCCATCCTTACTCCACATCCCCAAAACCCGACGTCACCAGTTCTTCGAGGTCGGCCACGGCGGCTTCGGCGTCGTTGCCTTCGGCGATGATTTTGATGGTCTCGCCACGTCCGGCGGCCAGCATCATGAGGCCCATGATGCTTTTGCCGTTCACGGGTTCGTCGTCCTTTTCCACCCAGACGTCACACTGATACTTGCTGGCACGCTTGACGAACTGCGCCGCCGGGCGTGCATGCATGCCCATTTTATTGCGGATCGTCAGTTCTTTTTGAATGCTCATGGTGAGGGGGGACTAATCTTCTGCTAACCTAATTGATCATCCGTCATCTTTTTCAACAACCTTTGGTCAAACTCTACGGCGCTGTTGTAGCCAAAGGTGCGTAATTTAAAATTGATGGCGGCCAATTCGATCAAACCGGCCACGTCGCGGCCCGGTTCCACCGGCAGTGCCACACGCCCGATCTTCAGCCCCATGATCTCGCGGGTGTCGTTGTTCACCCCCACGCGCTCCAGGTCTTCGGTTTTGGAGCCACGCACGAGTTCCACGATCAAGTCCAGCCGTTTGCTCAGGCGCACGGCGCTGACGCCAAAGAGCGCGGCCACGTTCAGAATGCCCAGTCCGCGAATCTCGATCATCCCACGGGTGATGTCCGGGGCAGAGCCGATGATCTCGCGGTCTTCGAGCAGGCGCAGCCGCACGGCGTCATCCGCCACGAGGCTGGCACCGCGCTGGAGCAGGCCGATCACGCTTTCGCTTTTGCCGCAGCCGCTGTCTCCCTGAATCAGAACGCCGAGGCCCTGCACGTCCACCAGGCAGCCATGCACCAGCAGGGTGGGGGCAAAGGCCCACTCCAGCTTGATGGTGGCCGCATTGAGGAACTTCATGGTCATCATGCTGGTCTGAAACACGGCGATGCCGGCCTCATTGGCGATCTGGATCAATTCATCGTCGATGCGGTGACCGCGAGCGATGACGATGCAGGGGATGTCCCAGGAGCAGAGCTGGCTGAAGCGCGCCGCGCGCAGCATGGGGTCTAGGCCTTCGAGAAAGGAGCATTCCGAATTGCCGATGACCTGCACGCGCTTGTAGGCGAAGTAGGTGAAGAAACCGGAGAGCGCCAGACCGGGGCGGTTCACGGAGGGCTCGCTGATCTTGCGCGTGTAGCCTGCATCGCTGCCCACGAGCTTCAGTTTGAGCGTCTTTTCATTCAGACTGAAGAACTCCCCCACCGTCACCGAGGACGGGCGTTTGACTTTGGTTGGAGGAGGCATGACTTGACATTACGCGAAGCTCCTCAGAGACAGCAACGAAAAACCAACTCGCACTGGAAAACAGTCTCCAACCAGCTAAATCATCCGACCCAAACGCCGCAACCCGCGGCACTGGCTCTTTTACACCTCTCTCATGCCCCGCAAAAAGGAATCCGCTTTTGACTCCGTGGAGTCTGTGCTCGCAGACATTCGCGCTGGCCGCATGGTCATAGTCACCGATGACGAAGACCGTGAAAACGAGGGGGACTTGATCTGTGCCGCCGAAAAAATCACCGCAGACATGGTGAACTTCATGGTGCGCCAGGGCGGGGGCATGCTGTGCGTGCCGGTTTCCCTGGAGATCGCCGAGAAGCTGAACCTGCCCAGCATGGTGCCGGAAAATCGCGAAGCCTTCCGCACCGACTTCACCGTGACCGTGGATGCCGCGAAGGGCATCAGCACCGGCATCAGCGCGGCTGACCGCTGCCGCACGATCCGCCTGCTGGCCGATCCGAAAAGCTCGCCGGAGGACCTGGTGCAGCCCGGCCACATCAATCCACTCGTGGCCAAGCCGGGTGGCGTGCTGCGCCGCGCCGGGCATACCGAGGCCGCAGTGGATCTGGCACGCCTCGCGGGTCTGCGTGAAGCCGGGGTGCTCATCGAGATCATGAATCCAGACGGCACGATGGCGCGTCTGCCGCACCTGAAGAAATTTGCGAAGAAGCACGCGCTCAAGATGTGCAGCATCGCCGATCTGATCGCCCACCGCCGCCTGAGTGAGAAGCTGGTGGAAAAGATGGAGGTCGTGGACATGCCCACCGACTTCGGCGTCTTCAAGCTGCACCTTTACAAGAGCACCCTCGATGGCGTGCACCACGTGGCCCTTGTCATGGGGGAGGTCACGCCTGACGAGCCCGTGCTCGTGCGGGTGCACAGCGAATGCCTCACCGGAGATGTGTTTTCCTCACGCCGCTGCGACTGCGGCAGCCAACTGCATGCCGCGATGAAGCAAATCGCCACCGCAGGGAAGGGGATCATCGTTTACATGCGCGGCCACGAAGGGCGCGGCATCGGCCTGCATGGCAAGATCATGGCCTACAAGCTGCAGGAGCAGGGCTTTGACACCGTGGAGGCCAATCTGAAACTCGGCTTCCCCATGGATCTGCGCGACTACGGCATCGGCGCGCAGATCATTTCCGACCTCGGCGTGCGCAAGCTCCTGCTCATGACCAACAACCCGCGCAAAGTCGTGGGCCTCGAAGGCCACAAGCTCGAAATCGTCGAACAAGTTCCCGTCAAATCCACGCCCAAACCCGAGAACGCGAAGTACCTGGAGACCAAGAAGAAGAAAATGGGGCACAAGCTGTGAATGACGAAACCAGAATGAGGAATGACGAAGAAATGAATCAAACCCCAACTGTTTTGCCCCAACACTCCATCATTATCCCTTCCCACACCAAGTTTCAGATCATTCGTCATTCGATTCGTCATTTGTCATTTTAAGTCATGTCCAATTACGCCTCCAGCCGTCCACGCCCCACCCAGGATCCGATCAACATCGCGATCGTCGCCTCATTGTACAATAACCAGTTTGTCCAAGGCCTGCTCAATGCCGCCAAGGAAGAGATTGAAGTCATTGCCCCCAATGCTTCCGTTGACATCTATCGCGTGCCTGGCGCCTTTGAGATCCCGGTCTGCGTGGAGCACGTGCTGCGTGGCAGTGCGCCGGATGCCGTCATCACCCTGGGGGTCATCATCCGTGGCTCCACCGAGCATGCCGATCTCGTCGGTGCTTCGGTGACGGATGCCCTGCAGCAGATGGCCGTGAAGCACTGCATTCCCATCATTCATGAGGTGCTGCTGGTCAGCACGGAGGAGCAGGCGGAGGAACGCTGCCTCGGCGCTACCATCAACCGTGGCACAGAAGCCGCGCAAACCTGCGTTAAAATGATCAATCTGTTCGGGAAGATGAAAGCCAGTTTTGCCGGCGAACCCCTTGACCACGCCTAACATCATGGGAAGACGCCGCGAAGGCCGAGAGGCCGCCATTCAATTTCTATTTGCCCGTGATCTTCAAGGGAAGGAAAAGCCCGGGGAGCCGGAGGATTTCTGGACGCTGCACAGCGCGAGGGCCTCCACCCGTGCGTTTGCTGAAAACTTGATCCAAGGAGTCATCACCCATCAGGAGCAGATCGACACAGCGATCACCAAGCTGCTTGAAAACTTCAGCTTCGAACGACTCGCCGCCGTGGACCGCAACGTGCTGCGCGTGGCCTCCTACGAGCTGCTCTACTGCCCGGAGGTGCCCACGCCCGTGATTTTGAACGAGGCCATCGACATCGCCAAAGCCCTCAGCGCCGGGGAGTCCGGCTCCTTCGTCAATGGCGTGCTCGACAAGCTGGCGAAGTCTCTGCGCAAACCTGGAGCGCCTGCTCCTGCACCCCAAGCCTCCTAGCTTTTTTCCCGATGGCCGGTTTTTTCAAATCACTCCTGCAGCGCTTCACCAAGCCCGACATTGACTGGGATGAGCTGGAGGCGTTGCTCATCGGCGGGGATCTGGGCCCCAAGCTGGCGCTGCAGATCGTGGCAGATCTCAAATCACAACAGCGCACACTGCACGGGGCGGACATTGTGCAGGTGGCGCGTGAGCATGTGCGCCAAATTTTGCCCGAGTCGGTGCCTGCCCTCGAACCGATTCCCGGCAAGCCCAAGGTGCTGCTCATTGTGGGTGTCAACGGCACCGGCAAGACCACGAGCACGGCGAAGCTGGCGCACATTCTCCACCAGCGCGGCCACAAGGTGGTGCTGGCTGCCGCCGATACTTTTCGTGCTGCTGCTGTGGAGCAGCTCACGGTCTGGGCTGAGCGTTTAAAGATTCCTCTCGTCAAAGGTCCGCCGAATGGCGATCCGGCATCCGTCTGTTTTGACGGCTATGAAAAGGCGGTGAAGACGGAGGCTGATTTCCTCATCTGCGACACTGCCGGGCGGCTGCACACGAAGCACAACCTGATGGAGGAGCTGAAGAAGATTCACCGCATCCTCGGGCGCAAAGATGCCGAGTCACCGCATGAGGTGCTGCTGGTTTGTGATGCCACGACTGGCTCCAATGCACTGCAGCAGGCCCGTGAGTTCAACAAGGTGATTCCTCTGACGGGTGTCATTGTCACCAAGCTGGATGGCAGCGGCAAAGGCGGTGTGCTGGTGGCGATCCAGCAGGAGCTTGGCGTGCCGACACGTTTCATCGGGCTGGGTGAAAGCGTGGAAGATTTCCAGGCCTTTGATTCGAAGCGGTTCGTGGAAGAGCTGCTCTGAGCGGCGTCGAGTGGGCAAAAATGATACCTTTGGCCGGTTCTTTGGTATCTTTGTGGCTGGAGTGAATTTTCACCCCAAGAATTATGTTGTCGTTTGGGTATGGCTTTCGCTAAATAGATGCGAAACCGTTTCAAATCACACCTTGGAGGAAATCACCTGTGACGTTCAAATGCCCCTCATGCGACATGCAACTCAAGGCCGAGCCGGAGATGGCAGGCAAAATGGTCCGCTGTCCTGGCTGCAATACCAAGCTCAGCATTCCTGCCGTGGCTGCCTCTTCGCTGCCAGCGCCATCGGGACTGCCAGCCCCATCGGGACTACCAGCCCCTAGCAGTGTCACGGCGCCAGCCTCCGACTTGGCACCTGCTGAAAACGATGCTTTCGGCGCTGAATACGAGCATGGGGCCTCCGCCCCTGAGCAGGCACCCGCCACCAGCGCGCCAGAGCGTGGCGAGCGCGGCGGCTGGGAGGAAATTGATCCGACCAATCCCAATGGGTTTCTAAGCTTCGGGATGGGCTTCGTGCTGTTCCTTGCCTGGGTGGGCATTCTGTATCCGTTCAAGGCGGCTGACAGCGTCTCGCCGGCGACGTACACGACCATGCAGTTCATCGCGTCGCTGTTCTTCAAGCACATGCTGGTGAGCTTCATGAACACGCTGTTCTTCACGTGGGCCATGTCGATCCTGTATTTGAAGATGCAGAAGCTCAACCACCAGCGCAAGGCGCTGCTGCTGGACGTGCTGCCCTGGGAACTGGGCGCAGAGATCAACCGCGACAACGTGGGCCAGTTCATCGATCACGTTTACAAGCTGCCGCATCGGCTGCGTGACAGCATGATGGTCAACCGCATGCGCAAGGCGCTGGAGCTGTTTGAAGTGAAGCAGAACACCGGTGACGTGACGAACATGCTTTCCAGTCAGTCCGACATCGACAGCATGCGCATTGGCGGCAGTTACTCGCTGCTCAAGGCGTTTCTCTGGGCCATCCCGATTCTGGGGTTCATCGGTACCGTCATCGGTCTGTCGCACGCCATCGGCGGCATGAACTTCAGCAACATGACGGACCTCAAGCAGGTGACTTCGACGCTGGGCACGGTGACCGGCGGCCTCGGCACCGCGTTTGACGCCACCCTGCTGGGCCTGGTGCTGGCCATGACATTGAACTTCCCGCTCAACGGCATGATGAAGGCCGAAGATGACTGCCTCAATGACATCGACGCCTTCTGCAACGAAGTGCTGCTGCCACGCCTGAATGATGGTGGCAGCATCGCCGGTGGAGACACGGCAGGCATCATGGACACGCTGGTGAAAGCGGTGGCGAATGCGCAGAAGGATTTCCTCGTGGATCTCAATGCGCTGTCCAAGCAGATCAAAGAGCAGGCAGACAACCTCGACAAACGCGCCGCCGCGCATCAGCAGCGGGTGGACGCCGAGTTTGCCATGACGCTGAACCGCATGCGTGAAGACATGACCAACGCGGTGAAGGACAGCGTGAAGACCACCACCGACTACACGCGTGCCCTGGCCAGCGGCATCCAGTCATTGAACACCCTGCTGTCCGAGCTCGGCGGCAAGCAGATCTTGATTCATCAGGTCAAGAAAAAGGGCTGGTTCAGCAACAAATAGCCGTCTCAACCTCCGCACCTAGATCATGGCAAAGCGCCGACATGCCGCCAAAGACGAGATCCTTCTGGTCCCGTTTTTGGACATTCTGTGCTCGCTGATCGGGGTGCTGATTTTGATCATCGTGGTGCTCTGCGTGTCGCAGACCCAGCAGACGGAGGGGCGCACCCCGGAGGACGTGCAGATGGCGCAGGACGCCAAGCGCATGCGGCAGGAGATTGTGGAGCGCAAGGCGCAGGATGTCATCCTCAAGGAAAAGCTGGCGTCCCTGGAGGAACTGCAAAAGAAGATCGAAGAAAAGGAGCAGCGCTTCATCAAGCTGCGCAAGCTGATCAACACCTCCAAGGATCTCCAGGAAGCGAACCTGAAAATCAGCCAGCGGATGCAGAAGGAGCTGGATGATTTGATGCTCGAAATCGAGGGCATGAAGCAGCAGCAGGCAGAGAGCAAAAAGGAAATCGCCACGCTCATGGCCGAGCTCAAGAAGCGCGAAGTATCGCCGGACAAGAAGATCCCGCCTGTGATCGTGCAGCCTTCGGGCTCCGGCATGCCAGCAGATACGAAAGTCTATTTCGTCGAGGCTGGCAGCGGGGCCTTGAAGATCCTCGGTGCCTGGGGTGAGGACTACCGCCTGAGCGCCACGGCCTCGGTGGTGGTCGCGGATGTCGCCTACAATCACTTCCTCACTGAAATCGCCAAGAATCCCAAGTCGCTGCTGCTGTTCCTCATCCGTGACGATGGGCAGGGGGCCTTCAACAACGGTGCCGGCCGGGCGGAGAACGACTACAAGGTGCGCGTGGGCAAGCTGCCCATCCCTGGGCGCGGCGTGCTGGATCTCGCCATGTTTGCCAAATTTCGTGGCACCATTCCGCCACCACCCGCTGCCACACCCGTGCCGCCTGCGCCTCCTGGTGCCCCCGTGCCGCCTGCGCCGCCGCCTGTCACTCCACCCAAGAAAGCTGCCTGACGCACCATGGCAAAACGCAAACCACATGAAGAGCAGGAACTGCCGTTCGTCGCTTTGATGGACACGATGACGAATGTCGTCGGGGTGCTCATCATTGTGCTCGTCATGGTCGGGCTGAGCGTGGCCAGTGCGGTGAAAAAAGTGCTGTCTGATCTGCCGCCCGTCACCAAGGAAGAGCTCAAGGAGATCCAGGACCAGGTGAAGCAACTGCCTGAAAAAATCGATCCGGTGAAAGTGGAGGAGCAGCAGAAGCAGGCTGAGGCCCAAATGAAGCGCGTCGTTGAGGACCTCAAGACCGTCGATACGGCAGATTTGCAGTCGAAGATGAAGTTCATGGATCTGGATGCCTTCCAGAAGCAACTGGACCAGCGGAGGAAAGACCGCGAGGCGAGCAAGGTCGAGACGGACAAAATCTTGGCTGAGGTCGAGCGCCTCAAGGCGCTGCTGGACAAGACGCCTGTCTATCAGCCGCCGCCGCCGACCTACGTGCGTCTGCCGAATCCGCGCGCCTACCCTGAGAAGCCGAATGAGACGCGCGTCCTAGTGGCCAAACAAGGGGTGCTGTTCTTCAACCAGGTCAAATTTTTGCAGCCGATCCTCGAAGGCATGGACAAGGTGAAGTCACAGCTCGAATACCAAAAGGTGGAGTATGCACCCTTTGCCAAGCTGCTGGAAGGCATTCTGGGCTCTCCCGCCAACGCCCAGAAAGCGTGGCCAGATATCGCCACTCTGGTGGATCGGGTGCAACTGGAATACGTGGCCCTGGCCTACAAGGCGCTGGTGGCTGGCGGCATCCCGCCCAGCAAAGCTTTGCTCAGCGACATCGCTGACATCGCCATTCCCACTCGCCAGACCATGCAGGCCGTGGCTGAAGCCATCGTCGCTGCCACCAAGGGGGACGTCTCGGCCTGGGTCAAACTTGATCCCGCCCGCTCTCCGGCACCGCCGGTGATCACGGCCAGTGCCGCCGGAGGCAAAATCACCTTCGCCTGGGGCGCCGCCACCAAGGAAGTCAAAGCGACGCCGAAGGATGTGCTCGGGTACTTCCAAGATCTCGCCAAGTTGCCAGGCATCGCCAACGTGAGCAAGGCCCGCACCGTTTACGATGCCACACGCATCCAGGCCCTGCTGCAGCGTGCGGCTTCCAGCCCCCTGCTATCAGGCTCCTATGGCTTTGAGGCCAAGATCCTGCCCACTCTTCCTTATGTGCAACTGGCGCTGACGCCCAAAAGCGGGGGTGGCGAGACCATTGAGGCCATGAAGCAACCCAACTCCGCCTACATTCGCCTCCTGCGCGACATCAAGGCGGACCCCAACGGGGTGACCATCTTTCAGGTCATGCCGGATGCCTTCGAAGCCTATCTGGAAGCACGAAAAGTCGCCGATGAAGTGGGTGTGCCAGCCACCTGGGAATTCCTCGCCAAGCTCGACCTCGCGGTGAACGTAGCCGGCTACGAAGTCCAGCGCCTAGCCCCCACGCCGCCGCGTGCCGGTGCGGGAGCCCCCGGCGCTGTGACCATCGCCCCGCCCAAGCGCTCGCTGGATTGAGGCTGAGTAGGCTCTGTGTCTATGATTCCTTGCAAATCTTGAGGGGTTATTAGATCTAAGGACTTCATGGGAAGTCGGTATTTGCGTGATATTCAACTTTTGGTTTTGCGATTAAAGCTTAGGCGGATATAACGACTAATTTAATATAAGAATAAGTGGTGTTGACATGCAAGTTTAAGCTATAATACTGATGACAAATCTTATGATGTGTGAATGACCTTCAATGTTCGCCCAACGCTCCCCTGCAAGGCCACCCAACCCAGAACCCAAACATCCACACTAATGAGTCTCAACAAGCCCAGTTCATCGAACACATCTAAGTCTGATTCATCTTCACAGTCTCAGACATCCGCAGTCCGCAACTTGCAAAACAAGATTGCCGAAAAGGCTGTGCAGATTCTTTCCACCCCGAAGAAGAAGTAACGCAAGATTACTTTTGCTTTCGGATATCCCAACACCACCACACCACAACACACCATGTTAGAAGACGATAGACGCCAATATGATAGTGAGATCGCGAACGCAGAGAAGGAGCTTGCCAACCAAGAGCAGCGCCTTCAGGACGCTATTCGGAGCGGAGTTTCCCCCGAAGGCATCAGAAGCTTCGAGCGATCAGTTTCCGAGTATCGCAGTCGCCTTTCATTAGCTCAGAGCCGCAAGGCATCTGACTATTACAACATGAACAGCGATTGATCTCCACACCTCGCATGCGTTGCCATCTTCAGCACAACTTTCATCTGCTGGAGATGGCTTCGTGGCGAAACAAGCCCGAACAAAACGGATGCAGGCAGGGGGCTCGAATGGCATCTGTCGTGTCAGCAACGTCTTGCGCTCGCCGTCGCCTGATCCGAAGCGTTAGGCAAAAATAAAAAACCACAAACCAACATGATATCCTACTGGAAGAACCCGAAGCAAATATATGACGATGAAGGATTGGTCCTTATTATCGGATGGTATGACCACAAAAACCAGAATAACGGCGGTGATAAGGCTCTCGGAGTTCACTGGGATAATTATCCGCTTTCACGGAATGTCTTGAGCCCATGCGTGATTCCGGAAGCCACACGAAATGCAATTTTGTCTGGGCTTTTGCACCAAGCAGTAAGTAGCGGCAATACGAAGTTGATAGACTCTATTCGGGAGGCTGTTGAGTTCTTCACAACATGAGGTTCTCATGAAGTCCGCAAATGAAAACAACAGAGCCTAACAAAACGGATGCAGGCCCCGGCTCGAATGGCATCTGTCGTGTCAGCAACGTCTTGCGATCGCCGTCGCCTGATTCGAGTCGTTCGCCCAACAAACGGAGTCAATTGCTATGCGATATTTGCTACTCGCTTTGATCTTTGGAAGTGCGCTCGCTTGTCCGGCTCAACAGCCAGATCCGAGAGCATTTGGGTTCACAGTTATCCGCCCTCCTGACTCTAAGCTCTCCCCGAAGCATCATCTAGGCTCGGAATCGACATACAGCATTGTCATTTATGGTGATGACGTATTGCGCCGAACCAAGCCAGATAAGCCAGCCTATCGGATTCATGGGCTGGATAGAGTCTTTGATATCGACTCACTGAAGAAGCTTCTGACCGGTTTTTATCGGGACTTCCCACCGGACGCCAAGGTTGCTGATCCTCGTCTTGGTGGCCAGATACCTCTGCCCAATATCATCTACTTTCCATACGGGTGGAACGAGCCCTCGACGGACGGCCCGAAACTCGCCGATTCCTTGTCCTTGCAGTATGGCGTTGGGCTATTCTACTGCCAGCAGAACGCATACTTGATCGACATCAAAGACCCGAAGCGTGAGGGGGTTCCATCCTTCGATCAAGCTTGCCGTGACTATTATCTTTCTCGCCTGACTGATGCAACACAACAAACGACAGACGCCAAAAAGTAGCACGGGGGCGAACAAAACGGATGCAGGCAGGGGGCTCGAAGGCTATTTGTCGTGTCAGCAACGCCTCCCGCTCGCCGTCGCCTGATCCGAGGCGTTCTCCCAAACAACACCTCACCCGTGTCTGCCAGCAACTACAACTACGTCTGTTTTGACTGCCGGACTGCTATTCGACACCCGAAGACAGCCAAGCAAGCTCCCAAGTGCCTATCATGTGGTGCCGAGTGCTTTTGTCTCGGATACAAGGTGGAGATACCTAAGTATACTGAACAGAAGAAATGGCAGGCCATCTACAGCGAGAGCATGAGACGACAACGAGAATCCAACGAGAGGACGGCTCTGTCCAGAGTTCGTAGGATTCATTGGCTTGAGCATGAGATAGGTAGGCTCTCAGCGATGCCCGAGAATCAGGATCGGAGTCGTCAGATCAAGAAGCTAAGAGAGGAGCTTGCTGTTCGCAGATCGCCCCCCACAGTCTCAGTATGACGAGCACATATCCACAACCAAGGCCGAACAAAACGGATGCAGGCAGGGGGCTTGAAGGCTATCTGTTGTGGCAGCAACGTCTTGCGCTCGCCGTCGCCTGATCCGAGCCGTTCGGCGACTTCGCACATCTCCCGTGAAACTGAGCTGGAATCCTAAAAGCATCGCAACGTTTCTCCGCACGGAACCGGTCCTGCCACACCCGGAAGACACGGAGTTCGTCTTTGCGTTCCCAGTTGGCAGCGCATCCGGCTGCCTTCGCGTATTTCCGCATGGCAGCCAGATAGCTCTGAGTTTGTCGGCATCGACCACCGACGAGCCGTTCGCAACATGGCGATTCGATTGCGAATCTCTCACCGTCAACGACGAGATAACCGAGGAGGGCGGCCCCGTTCTTGTTGCCGTCGCATTTGTCGGGGGGGCTGGAGCACGCTGCCATATTACGATTTCACCTGAGGGCGACACCTTTGAGGTCGGCACATTCTTCATCGCAAGCTCCCAATGACTCCAACGGCGCCGAACAAATCGGATGCAGGCAACGGCTCGAAGGCTATCTGTCGTGTCAGCAACGCCTCACGCTCGCCGTCGCCTGATCCGAGTCGTTCGGCCAAGAAGTAGCGCGCCATGTCCCACAAGAAGATTGGTCTTCCATTCCCAGCGCCCAACAAGATTCGCGCATCGGATGTGCTAGCGATACCGCTTGGTTGCGGATGGTTCGGATACGCCAGGGCACTGAATGGCGTTTTTTTAGAGGTCTTGGACTTTGTTTCGGAAGGATTGAGCACCTTCACAGTGGTGTGTTCACATGACCGACGATTCTACATTCAGTATTATGAACCCTATTCAGTTTCTCCTTGGATATACCTGGGGAAGAAGCCCTTTGAGTCACCGGACTCCGCATGGGGGCCTCCCACTTGGTTTGGGACAGAGCGATTTCACATCATCGACCGTGGGCAGACTCGACGCGTCGAACAGAGCGAGACGGTGGGAGTTGTGAAGTCACAGCTACGCCACCCGGACGCCATCGTTGACTCCATCGTGGAGGAGTTTGGGCTCGACATTCCTTTGACGATGCGTGATCGATTACCCGGCAAGGACACTTCCCAACCTACATGAAGAACAGCGGGACAACACCCAAGGCCGAACAAAACGGATGCAGGCAACGGCTCGTACGGCATCTGTCGTGTCATCGACGCTTCCCGCTCGCCGTCGCCTGATCCGGGTCGTTCGCCCAAGAAACGGAGTCCAAAGCCATGAGAACCAACCGACCGGCTATCCTCATCCTCACTACGCTACTCGTTCTTGGTGCAGTGCCTTGTCATTCAGAGCCACCGCCCGATCCAGCAATCGAAATGAAAGACTCGGGAATCATCCTTACCGATGGATCGTCTTCATACACCTTCGCCAAGGACGGTACATTTAGTGCAGGTCCACTTGGTATGAGTGGGCGAATCTTCACGGGGAACTGGAAGATTGAAGACCACTCGGCGGGTTCTGCTGCCAAGGTTGTCGTCGAAGCGAAACTCGGATGGATCAATGGCGCGAGTCCAAATGACGATTATCGCCGCATCGTATTTTTTATTTATTCCGGAAAGACCACTCCATTCGAGCGACCGAAAGTTGTCCACCGCTTCATGCCACAGAGTTATTACCAATGCTATTGGCTGATCGATGAGATGACCAGGATTGCAAAGCCATCAACTACCAAATGAGATCCATGATGAACGCAAACACACAGGGCGAACAAAACGAATGCAGGCAAGGGCTCGATTGGCATCCGTTGTGTCATCGGTGCCTCCCGCTCGCCGTCGCCTGATCCGAGGCATTCGCCCAACCCCCAGAGTCCATCGCAATGAAGCACTTTCTCACCACCCTTGCGGCACTTGCTGCAATGATTGCTCCGGCTGGCGCAGAGCTTATTACCCCAGGCACCACGATTACTCAGGCACAGAAGGCACTTGCAGCAGCCAAGCACACGAAGAACGGATTGGACATGTCCGTAACGCCGTCCGACTTGGCTATGGACTTTTGGACTGTGGATGAGGGCATTCTCATCATGATATACTCGCCCGCCACTGGATTGATCGCCGCTCTATCATTCACCGTCATGGACGAGCGACCCAAGAGCACACGAAAGGAGTTCTCCTTTGCGGCAGATTCTTTCGATACGGCGACGGGGAAACTTGTTCTCAGCACCAAAAAACCTCAGTGACGATGAACCTCCATCAACCAACGGGCGAACCAACCGGATGCAGATAAAATGCCAGACATGAATGGCACTTAAATAAGAGGCAGTTTCGAACCTTTGCAGCCATTCTGTCTCAGCTTTCTTGAGCCCTGAAGGGGCTGTGGATTCAGCCCAGGGCAAGCGAGCCTCAGCGAGCGCCGCCCTGGGTTTCCGGCAACAAGATCGGGAAGCAAACCCAGCGCCCTCGTAACACACCAAGCTCACCAGCAGCGCC
>JAIXYN010000100.1 GCA_027490195.1 Verrucomicrobiaceae bacterium
GTGCGCGCACGGCAAATGCTGGGGAGTGCGAAGGTCCTCGCAGTCGGGCGGTTTGGCGGAGATGGCGCTGGGCGATGAAATGCTTTGGACGCCAAACACGACCAACCTACAGCCCCGAGCGCCGGGCCTTACATCTGTTTGGGAACAAGTTTCCGCTGCGTCCGGAATACAGACCTGTTTTAAGTTGTGCGTGGTATGAGGGGCATCTAGCTCGTCACAGCGCTGACCTTGTTATGCGAGCTTCAATCAAACGGACTCTGTTGAAGTTCGATGGATATTTTTTTGGTGGTCTGGGGGATGAGAGGGCGCTGATCGACAGACAAGAGTGTCTATCGTACTCCAATCAAACCTTGAGGAAGAGCTGGCGTTTGTGGAGCCACTGGGCGGTGGCGAGCATGAGGGCGAAGGTCAGGGCGGAGGGCAGCCAGTCGTAGGGGGGAGGGGGTGCGGTGGCGAGGCGTTCGCTGATGGTACGGAAGAAGCCGAAGCCGGAGCAGAGATAGAGTGCGATGGGGTTGGAGCCGACCCAGAGGAAGGGGGCGAGGCCGCGACGCCAGCCGAGGATATCGACAATGCCGTAAAAGAGGCCGAGGAGGAGGGTGCTCCAACCGGCGGCGACGAGGACGAAGCTGGAGGACCAGATCTTTTTGATGATGGGGAAGAATGGATGCCAAGCCCAGCCGAGGGCGAGCAGGAGGAGGCCGGCGGTGATGAGGCCGCCGAACTTGCGCATGGGTGATGATGCACCGGTGATCCATTTTCCTGCGAGGAGGCCTAGCAGGGCGGTGGCGATGGCGGGGAGGGTGCTGAGGATGCCTTCGGGATCGTGATTGCCGTCGTGTTTGCGGCCGGGGAGCCAGATGCTGTCGAGGTAGTTGGTGAGGTTCATGCCTTCGGCGAAGTTTCCTGCGCCGACGCCGGGGACGGGGATGAAGCGCAGGAGGAGGAAGTAACCGATGAGGAAGGATGCGGCGGTAATGATCAAGCCGCGTGTCTTTAGACACAGCGACAGCAGGCCGGCGGCTGCTGAGGCGATGCCGATGCGCTGCAACACGCCGAGCCAGCGGATTTGATCCCAGCCGTTCTTGACGCCGCCGGAGAAAATGACGCCGAGGACCACCAGGATGGCCGCACGTGCGAGCAGGTGGCGGATGGTTGCGCCACGGCTTTCCCGCGTAGCGCGGCGTGGCAGTGCGATGGCGAGCGAGACGCCGGCGAGAAAGAGGAAGAGGGGGAAGATCAGGTCATAGAAACGAAAGCCGGCCCAGTCCACGTGCTTGAACTGCGTGGCGATGCTGGTGACGACATCGGACTGCGGGAAGGCGCGTTTGAGCATCTGGGAGACGACGGTGGAGAGACCGAGAATCCAGCACATGTCGAAACCGCGGAGTGCGTCGAGCGAGAGGAGGCGTGTCGAGGAGGCGGGGGGTGAAAGCGTGGCAGGGGACATGGGTGAGGCGAATATCAGGAGTCATACGGAGGGAACATCGCAAACGATCAGAGACCTGAAGGATGCTCTGCCAAGGAGGGGGATCGTGGGTTTCGAGGTGTGGAAAATGTTGGAGCGCTGGAGATGTGTGGTGGGGCTTGTTGAAGACGCCCATTCTTTGCTAAAGCTACGAAGCACCTGAACTGAAGGCGGCTGGATGGTGGAACGGAGGGTAACCATGGATTTGGGGGCTGCGCGCGTGAAGCAAGCTCCCAGATTCCGGCTAAAGCCGGGACTACAATACGTGCGTTGGCTTGCTTCAAATCTGGCGTGTTGCGGGGCTTCCGGAACGGGCTGCTGCGAAGCCGCGAAGCGAACCCCGAACTACCTACTAAGAATAGCCGTGAGTTATTCGGGAGGGCAGGTATGCTGGAGGGCGTGGGGTGGAGCGGAAGTGCTGGGTTTGCTTTCCGACATTGATGCGAGGCATACCAGGGGCGCCTCGCTAACCCGCACTTCTCACACTCCAAACTTTGACATCCGGCGATTTTGCTCGGGGCACCGAGTCCGCGAAGGGCGCGACTCGGCATCGGAATGCCGAGCTACACTACGCGTGCCACACACTGTTTACCTGTTCCCAGTGAGTGTGAGAAATGCAGGCTAAGGCTCCGCGGCCCGGGGCTTCATGACGCAGCCCCGTTGGGGCTGGTGTGTGGCGGTGCGGTGTGGTGGGAGATGGTCCTGCGAGGACGCCTGGGGTGAATCAAGAGTGCGTATGAGTCACTTGTGCTGGCATCGCTACGCGATGCGTGTGGTGGAAGAAATGGAGGATCTGTGAACGAGGGGTGTCGCTTCGCGCAATCCCTCGCTACAGGGTGAGATGGTTAGGCCATCGCTTCCAATGACCGCTTTCACTCGCCCGGTGTGGCAATGAATTTCGCCTATGGTCATTGCACCATGGGGCGGCGTTTCGGCGCTTTTCCAGAGCGAGCAAAAGCTCGGGAGTACTTTTTTGAAATGAAAAAGGGCAGGTCCGAAGACCTGCCCTTTGGGATTCAAGGTGGGTGGAAGTGATTACTTCACGATGCCGAGGAGCTCGACTTCGAAGATGAGAGGGACGCCTGGGCCAATGCCGCCGCTTGGGCTGCCGCTTTCGCCGTAGGCGAGGTCGGAGGGGATGGCAAATTTCCACTTGGAGCCGACGGGCATGAGTTGGAGACCTTCGGTCCAGCCTTTGATGACTTCCTGGAGACCGAAGGAGGCTGGCATGCCACGTTCGACGGAGCTGTCGAAGACGGTGCCGTTCACGAGTGTGCCGTGGTAGTGAACGCTGACGGAGTCAGTGATGGCGGGCTTGGGTCCGGTGCCAGCCTTGAGGATTTCATACTGGAGGCCGCTCTTGGTGGTGGTGACTTCCTTGCGCTTGCCGTTTGCTTCGAGGAATTTCACGCCCTCTTCTTTGGCGGCGGCCATTTTCTGCTTCGCGGCGGCTTGTTCAGCGCGCTGCTCTGGCGTCATGTTGGCTTCAGCCTTGGCCTTCATGAAGATCTCGAAGGAGGCCATGGCGGCGGTGAGCTCTTCTTCCGTGTAGGCGGGTTTGTCAGTGCCGGGCTGCACAGTCTGGGTGATGCCTGCGATCAGCTTGTCGATATCAATCGGGATGCCTTCGCTGGCGAACTGCTGGCCGAGACCGGTGCCCATGGAATAGCTGGAGCTTTTCTTGGAGGTGAGAGCGTCTTTGACGCCTTCGGCGAATTCTTTGAGGTCAACCTTTTCCTGCTGACGCATGATCGAAGAGCCGACATTTTTGCCGATGAAGTAGCTGACTTTGTCCATAGGTAGGGCGGTGGCGGCGGGAGCTGTGGCCGGCTGTGCGGGTTTGACTTCCTGGGCTTGAGTGAGGGTTGCAGCCGTAAGCGCGGCGCAAAGCAGAGCGGTGGTGGGTTTCATATTGGAGGCGCGGAGACTACCCAGTGCCCCGTAGTGGTCAATGACAGCCTTGGGCGACCGGGAAAAAGCCGTTTGACCCCGCCCCCCCCTTGAAGCACTGTCGCCGCCCTTCAAACCAGAACCTATATGCCCGCGAAAATCTATACTGAAAAAGACGCCAGCCTTGCACCGCTCAAAGGCAAGACCTGCGCTGTGATCGGCTTCGGCTCCCAAGGCCACGCCCACGCCCTGAACCTCAAAGAGAGCGGCGTCAATGTGATCATCGGCCTCTACCCCGGCAGCAAGAGCCGCGCAGTGGCAGAAGAAAAGGGCCTCAAGGTCTATGACACTGCTGAAGCCGTGAAGAAAGCTGACGTGATCTTCGTGGCCGTGCCGGACACTAAAATCGCCGCTGTGTTCGACAAGGACATCAAGCCATTCCTGACCAAGGGCAAGACCCTGCTGTTCAGCCACGGCTTCGCCATCCATTTCAAGACGATCATTGTTCCAACGGACGTGAACGTGATCATGGTGGCCCCGAAAGGCCCAGGCCACATCGTGCGCCGTCAATACACCGAAGGCAAAGGCGTCCCCGCCCTGATCGCCATCTATCAGAACGCTGACAAGCAGGCCAAGAAGATCGCCCTCGCCTGGGCACACGGCATCGGCGGCACCCGTGGTGGTGTCCTCGAAACGACCTTCAAGGAAGAAACCGAAACCGATCTCTTCGGCGAGCAGACCGTGCTTTGCGGTGGCGCTAGCGCGCTGGTGCAGGCCGGCTTTGAAGTGCTGGTGGAAGCTGGCTACGCTCCTGAGATGGCCTACTTCGAGTGCTTGCACGAATTGAAGCTGATCGTCGATCTGATGAACGAGTCCGGCATTGCTGGCATGCGTTTCTCGATCTCCGAAACCGCCAAGTGGGGCGACGTGAAGGTCGGTCCGAAAATCATCGACAAGTCGGTGAAGAAGCGCATGAAGGAAGCCCTCAAGGACATCCAGTCCGGCAAGTTTGCCAAGGAGTGGATCCGCGAGACGAAGACGGGCTACAAGAAATTCGACAAGCTGCTCAAGGACGGCGAGAAGCACCCGATCGAGAAGACCGGTGCACGCCTCCGCAGCCTGATGCCGTGGATCAAGAAGCGCGACATCAAGGGCCAGCAGGCCAGCTACTCGTAAGAGTGGTGGAAGACGGTGCCGGTTTCGGGACCGTTAAAGAATCAAGAAGGGCGCGGACTGGAAACGGTCCGCGCTTTTTTGTGGCCGCAGGCCGTGGCGGAAGTCTGTCAGGGATTGAAGCGTGGTCTGAACGCGGCGCGAATGCGAGGCGAAGTTCTATACAGACGCTGCTGGTTAACGTGGGGTGTAGCGGAGTGCCCGGTTTGCTTTCCGGATTGGCTGGCAGAACCCATGGAAGCACTCGCTATCGCTCGGCATCCCTGGGCTCAATTCCGCAGCCCCGTTGGGGCTGGTGTGTGGCGGGAGGGGAGTGGTGAAAGAGAGCGCGATTCCTGCAAGAAAAGGGCGAGGTGCAGTTCGCATGGAACCAGCGAAAGCTTCATCCACTGAGGGCCATTTAACCGGACCCGTTTTCGATTACGCGTGGTATCAGGTGCCGGCTTGGACGACTTTGGAGTGGCCGAGTTTGTTTTCGGGTGTCTTGAAGGCCATGGCGATGGTGAAGGTCACGATGGTGCCGAAGAGGATGCGCCAGGGGAACTCGATTTCGACCATCCAGTCGGGACGTGGAATGCCGCCCTGCATGCCGAGGGAGGCCATGAGGCCTTTGTCGAGGCCGCTGAGGTAGCCGACGACGATGAAGCCGGCGAGCATGGCGATGCCATTGCCGAAGTCGTTGCCACGGGTGTTGGTGAAGAGTCCGACCATGAAGACGCCGAGCAGGGAGCCGTAGGTGTAGCCGAAGACGCCGAGAATGATGGGGATGATGCGCAGGGAGGGATTGTGCGCCTTCACCCAGGCGGTGCCGAGAGCGACGGAGATGAGCAGGATGGCAAAGAGCACCGTGCCAAAGCGCAAAATGCGGACCTTGCCCTTTTCGGTGTCGGGCTCGCCAAACCAGCGGAAGTGGAAGTCGCGCACGTAGCTGGTGGCGAGGGAATTTAATGCGGTGCTGAGCGAGCCCATGGCGGTGGCGAGGACGCCGGCGACGACGAGGCCGCGCAGGCCAGCGGGCATGGAGGTGAGGATGAAGAACGGAAACACCTGGCTGCTGTCGGGTGCTCCTTTGGCATTTTTTGGCAACAGGATCTCGGGATGCTGCTGGTAAAAGACGAAGAGGAGGATGCCGATGCTGAGCACCATGAAATTGACGGGGATGTCGGCGATGCCGGACAGGATGGTGGCGAATCCGCTTTGGCGTTTGTTCTTGGCGGTGAGCATGCGCTGCACCATGTCCTGGTCCGTGCCATGGGTGGCGAGCGTGACGAAGGTGGAGCCGAGGAAGGCCGTCCACATGGTGTACTCGGTTTCGAGGATGCCTTTGATCCAGCCCCAAGCACCGGAGTAGGCGGCGTCGGGTTTGCCCCAGTCAATGACTGCGGGTTTCAAAATGGCGGCGTTCAATGCTGACCAGCCACCGGTGTGCGCGAGCAGATGCCAGAGAGCAAAGCCGAGAGCGGAAAAAAGGATGACCACCTGGATGACATCCGTCCAGATGACAGCGCGAATGCCGCCGAGGGCGGTGTAAATGGAAGTGAGCACGGTGATGACGACCAAGGCGGCGGCATAGAGCCAGAACTCGTGCATGGGCGAGATGGCGGGATTGATGAACACCTTCCAGCCGAGGACCAGCAGAACGGTGGGCACCCAGAGACGCGAGCCACTGGCCAGGAGGCGAGTGACGAGGAAGACGGCGGAGGCGCGGCGGCGGGTTTTGGGGCCGAAGCGGGCCTCAAGAAACTCATACACGCTGACCACGCCATGCCGGTAGTAAGCCGGGATGAAAACCGCGCTGACCACCACGCGGGCGAGCAGGTAGCCCGCCATGAGCTGGATGTAGGTGTAGTTGCGCAGGGCGTAGCCTTCACCAGGAGCACCAAAGAAGGTGCCGGCGCTGATTTCTGCGGCGAGAATGGAGGCGAGGACTGCCCACCAGGCGATTTGGCGATCTCCCAGCGTGAAGCCTTCCATGCTGCCGCTTTTGCTGCGCTGCGACAGACCGATGCCAATGATCAGGGCGAAGTAACCGAGGATGACGAGCGCGTCGAGGAGGTAAGGCATGGCGTGTGTGGTGCGAAGTCTCGCTGCAAAGCACCACACACGTCAAGCACGCAGCCTGGGGCAGTCAAAAGTGGCAATCAGCAGGGGAAGGCCCTGCGGTGCTCACTTGGAGACGACGTTGGTCTCCAATTTTGGATAGGCGCGAACGATGACGCGTTCTTGGACCGAGGTGCCGCGAGGAGACACGATGGTGATTTCCTCATAAACTTTGCCGATGTCCTTGTTGGTGAGCGGATGGTGAATCAGTTTGCGCGTGGCGACGGTCATATCGCCATAAGCTTTGACGGTGACGTTTCCAGTCGGAGTGCGCTTGGCAGTGCGTACTGTTTCAACTGAACCTGCTCTGGGGCTGGCACACTGGGTCAGAAGCAAGGCCGAGGTAAGGCAGACGGCGATGGAGAGGGAGGATTTAAGCTTGGTTTTCATAGGTTAGTAAGCGGCTTGAGGTCATCAAGCTGACTGCGGGTGTTGGATGCGAACACGTGAAAGACGTTCAAATTTTAGAAGATCCGCGTTTGTCACTTTCATGCGTGAGAGCACCGCATGACCTGATTTTAGTCTTGTCTCACTGCGGTCGCGTCCGCATTATCCCGCTACGTTCATGCATAAAATGCGCCTATACCTGATGGTGATCATTACCAGCCTGCTGCCTTGGTCTGGCTTGAACGCCCAAGCTCAAAAGGGAGCTGTGGCACATGAGACGGGCCGGTTGCTGGTTCTGCATCAGCATTACCAGAAGGTTGCTGAAATGTCCGCCCAGGGCAGACTGGCGGAGGCGGAGGCAGAGCTGCGTGTGATCGTGGCGACCTGTCGTGAGGTGTTTGGCAAAGAGCATCCCGACACCTTGGTTAGTCGGAGTGATCTGGCTGCGACGCTGGCTGAGGAAGGCAAGTATGCCGAGGCGGAAAAAGAAAACCGTGCGGTGCTGGTCATTCGTCAGCAGGTGCTTGGCAAAGAACATCCGGACACGCTGCTGAGCCGGAACAATTTGGCGGCGACGCTGCAGGAACAGGGGAGGTATGCGGAGGCCGTGCGGGAGTATCGGGCGGTGCTGGCGGTGCGTCAGCGGGTGCTCGGCGCGGAGCATTCGGACACCTTGGACAGTCGCAACAACCTGGCGACGGTGCTGAATGACCAAGGCCGGCATGCGGAGGCGGAAAAAGAGCACCGGGTGGTGCTGGAGCTGCGAGAGCGGCAACTGGGGGCGCAACACCCCAAGACGCTGGCTAGCCGGAACAATCTGGCGGCGGTGCTTCAAGAGCAGGAGCGTCATGCGGAGGCGGAGCAGGAGCATCGAGCGGTGCTGGCGCTGCGTGAGAAGGTGCTGGGAGCGAAGCATGCCGATGTTTTCTTGAGCTGTTTCAATCTGGCATTGTGCCTGGAGGCGCAGGCCAAGTATGCTGAGGCGATGGTTTTCATGCAGCGCGCGCAGGCGGGCTTTAAAAAAAGTCTGGGTGCGCGCCATCCCTACACCCGGTCGGCGGAGGAAGGACGGCTGCGGATCGCGGAGGAGATTCCCAAATAAATCGCTGTCAGGCCGTGCCTTGCCCTGCAAAAGCTCTCGCGCCATGCTTGGTACTCGTTAACATTTGCACCCAATGTCTGCCGTCACCTTTGTCAAAGAACTGCGTCATAACTGGAAGACCATCGGAGCGGTGGCGCCGTCCAGTACGGCGTTGGCGGAACGTATGATGGAGTCTGCGGGTGTGTGGAAGTCTAAACGCATTCTTGAGCTTGGCCCGGGAACGGGTGCTTTTACCGGAGCCATTGCTGACGCTATGCCGCATGGTGCGGACTATTTGGGCATTGAACTCATCGACACCTTTGTGCAGCAACTGCGGCCACGGTTTCCCGAGATGCGCTTTGAGTGTGCCGGTGCGCAGGAGTTTGATTTCAGCCAGGTGCTGCCTGCCGGGGAGAAGTTTGACACGATCGTGAGCGGCCTGCCATGGACGGCGTTTCCGCGTGGTCTGCAGGAGGCGATTTTGAACAACGTGCTGCCGCACCTCGCGCCGGGCGGATGCTTTGCCACTTTTGCATACTGGGGTTTTCACAAGCTGCCGGGCGGCAGGCAGTTTCGTGCGCTGCTGCATGAACTGACGCATGGCGTGGAAACCAGCCGCATCGTGTGGGGCAATGTGCCGCCGGCGTTTGTGTATCTGGCGCGGAAAAAGTGAGCGGGTTTACTCCGCTTTCTTCTTTTTGCCTTTGCCCTTTTTCTTGGGTGCTGCGGTGGTCTGCTGGTCGTTTTTTGTGGGCATCGGTGCTTTGATGGCTTCGCGCCACGCGATCATTTTGGCGTGGAGTTCTTTGGTCTTTTCAGGCTGTTCGGTAGCGAGGTTCTTTTGTTCGCCGATGTCGTCTTTGAGGTTGTACAATTCGAGGCGGCCGTCTTCGAAGAACTCCATGAGCTTCCAGTCACCTTGTTCGATCAGGCCGACGGGGGTGGTGCGCCAGGTGTTTTCGCCTGCGCCGAGGTAGCCGGGGAAATGCTGGTAGATGGCGTCGCGCTTGAGGCTGGCGGAGGCGGAGCGGAAGACGGGGACGAGGCTCTCTCCATCGAGGGGCTGATTGGCGGGCGGGGTGGCTTTGCCGATGTCTGCAAAGGTGGGGTAAAGATCCACGTGGATGGTGGGCACATCGCTGCTGGAGCCGGGCTTGGTGACGCCGGGCCAGCGGACGATGAAGGGGACGCGGGTGCCGCCTTCGTAGAGGCTGCCCTTGCCGCTGCGGAGCGGGGCGTTGTCGGTGATGTCGCCGCCTTTTTTGATGCCTTCGCGGGCGTAACCGCCCACGCCGCCGTTGTCGCTGGCGAAAATGAGGACGGTGTTGTCGGCGAGTTTGAGTTCGTCGAGGGTGGCCATGACGCGGCCGACGCTTTCGTCCACGCTGGCGATCATGGCTGCGTAAACCGGGCTGTGATGTCCGCCGCCGGGGGGCTTGCCTTTGAATCGGGAGATGAGTTCTTCTTTCGCTTCGTGGGGTGAATGGACACCGAAATGGGGGAGGTAGAGGAAGAAGGGTGTATCCTTGTGGCGCTGGATGAAATCGACGGCCTTGTCGGTGAGGAAGTCGGCGAGGTATTCGCCTTTTGGGTATTCGACTGGTGGCTGGGTGTTGAAATTGAAGTGCTTGCCCATGGTCACGAGGGCTTCGTCAAAGCCGCGCTGCCCGGGATGGTAGGCGTCTTTTTCGCCGAGGTGCCATTTACCGAACATGCCGGTGGCATATCCGGCCTGCTTCATGGTTTGAGCGATAGTGATTTTCTCCAGGGGCAGCTGCTGGGCGTTGTCCACCGGGCGCAAAGGGCGAGACTCCCAACCAAAGCGGTCGATGCCGCCCACGGTGTAAACGCCGGTGCGTGGGGCATACTGGCCGCTCATCAGTGCGGCGCGGGTGGGCTGGCAGTTCTGGCAGTGGTGATGCCGCGTGAGCTTCATGCCTTGGGCGGCCAGTTTGTCGATGTTCGGCGTCTCGTAGTATTTGGAGCCGAAGCAGGCGACGTCCGTGTAGCCGAGGTCATCTGCGAGAATGAAGACAATGTTGGGCGCGCGATCTGCGGCACGCAGGGAGAGAGTGAGGAGGAAGAGGCAAAGCAGGTGCTTCATGGGCCCGTGAACGACTGGTGCAGGCGCGAGATTGCATGATTTCAGCATCGACAGCCGCAAAGGGAGCCGCTTTGATCGGCGCATGTCCCGGCTCCTCCTGATCTTTCCCTTCCTGACCGCGCTTAGCTTCGCCGCCGATGTGGCGATCAAGCCCGGGGTGCGTTCGCCCATTTCCTTCAAGGTCTCGCCGCAGGTCTCCGACAATGCGCAGATCAAGATGAGGATGCATGCGATGGAGACACCGCCGCCCTACGACGTGAGCCTGGAGAAGTTCGACATCATCGTGCCGAAGAAGTACAAGAAGGGCGATCCGCATGGACTCTTTATCTGGGTGAGTCCGAGCAATGCGCCTTCGATCTCGCCTGAATGGGAGGCTGTGCTGGCGGAAAAGAAGCTCATCTTTGTGGGCGCGCATAATTCCGGCAACAACCGCGAAGTCTTCGCCCGCATGCGCATGGCCGTGGATGCGAACGACAACATCCGCGAGCTCTACGACATCGACGACAAGCGTGTTTATGTCTCCGGCTTCTCGGGCGGCGGACGTGTGGCCAGCATGCTTGGCGTGACGTATGCGGACATGTTTACGGGAGCGATTGCCTTCATGGGGGTGAATTTTTACACCGACATCGTCACCCTGGACAAAACCGAGGTCTTTGAGGCGCGGTATATTCCGCATGAGGAGATCGCCGCGCTGGCGAAGGACCAGTGCCGGTATGTGCTGGTGACGGGAGAGAAGGATTTCAATCTCAAGAACACGAGTGCGGTCTTTGAAAACGGGTTTAAGAAAGAGGGGTTCAAGGCGGTGGAGCTCATCAATGTGCCGGGGCAGGGGCATCAGCCGCCGAAAGCTGAATGGCTCAAGAAGGCGATCGAGTTTCTGGATGCGGGCAAGACGGTGAAGAAGTGATCAGCGCGGGTCGTTCACGCGACCCAGTCAGGTTTGGGTGTGGAGACGTTTTGTGTCACCGCTACGCGGTTCCACGACCTTTGAACGGCATGGGTGGTGCGGTTCCGTGGGTTGGCACCCACGGCTACCGTAGTGTCAGCGCTACGCGCTTTCGGAAATGGTGCTACGGGGCAATGGTTCTGCTATAAGCGGCTTTGATTCATACCATGATCGGTTGAAAAAAGGTCTGTGAACGGAAGGGGCATCCTGATCCCGCTGGTTTTGGGGCGCATGTTTGAAAGTGGTAGGGCGCGCTGGACGTTGCGGGGGCGTGAGGGATCGGGACGATCCCTTTCCTCCAGAACGCTGACGCGTTCGCATAGCACCTGCGGAACAGCGCTTGTTCCATAGGAGCAAGGCTATTTTGCTGGCGCTGAGAGAGCCTGCCGTGTGAAGAGGCGAGGAGCGCGGCCCTTGAGGGGAAGACCAGTTGCGGCGCAACTGGGCAACTTTTTAATCCTTCCGCTTCAACTGGGGGAAGAGGATGACGTCACGGATGCTTTCGGCGCCGGTGAGCATCATGATGAGGCGGTCGATGCCGATGCCGATGCCGCCGGCGGGGGGCATGCCGTGTTCGAGGGCGAGGATGAACTCTTCGTCGATCTTCTGGG
Source organism: Verrucomicrobiaceae bacterium (assembly GCA_027490195.1). Classification (GTDB taxonomy): domain Bacteria; phylum Verrucomicrobiota; class Verrucomicrobiia; order Verrucomicrobiales; family Verrucomicrobiaceae; genus Prosthecobacter. Next base: position 11,761 of record JAIXYN010000100.1, read on the forward strand.
TTTCTTCACCGGCTTGATGCTCTAGGCGCTCGCGCTGGACGATGGGGTCGTTCAGTTCGGAGTAACCGGGGCTGATTTCCTGGCCGTTGATGATGAGTTCGTACACGTCCACGATGGAGTCGTCTGTGGCGTTCTGCTTGGCCAGGGGGACGAGTTCCTTGGGGCAGTGGGTGACGTAGAGGGGATCGAACTGCTTGGCTTCGATGAGGCGCTCGAAGACGTGTTGGGTGACTTCGTAGTCTTCGAAGTTGGCTCCGATCTCGACACCGAGTTCCTTGGCGCGGGCTTTGCGCTCTTCGGGGGTGTATTCATACCACTTTGGATCGACGCCTTTGAGCAGATCGGTGTAGCGGGCACGACGCCATGGGCGGGAGAGGTCGATGGACTTGGTGACGGTGCCTTCTTCATCCTTATGCTCGATCTTGAGGCCGCCGCAGAAGTTTTCGGCGAGGTGGCAGATCATGCCTTCGACGAGGTCGGCCATCTTCTCGAAGTCGGCGTAGGCCCAGTAGGCTTCGAGCATGGTGAACTCGGGATTGTGACGGCGGCTGAGGCCTTCGTTGCGGAAGTTGCGGTTGAGTTCAAAGATCTGGGTGAAGCCGGCGACGAGCAGGCGTTTCAAATAGAGCTCTGGCGCGATGCGCAGGAACATCTGCTGATTGAGCGCGTGGAAGAAGGTCTCGAAGGGCTTGGCTGCAGCACCGCCGGGGACGTCCTGCATCATGGGGGTTTCGACTTCGAGGAAGCCGCGCTCCTGCATGTAGCTGCGGATGGCCGCGACCATCTTACTGCGGGTCACGAAGATCTCGCGGCTGCGGTCATTGGAAATGAGGTCGAGGTAGCGCTGGCGGTACTTGATCTCCTTGTCGGTCACGCCGTGCCACTTGTCGGGCAGGGGGCGCAGGGCCTTTGAGAGGGGGGTGAGCTTTTTGACGTGGATGGAGTTTTCGCCGCGCTTGGTGACGAAGGTGAAGCCTTCCACGCCGACGAAGTCGCCGATGTCGATGAGCTGATTGAACTGCACGTATGCTTCGTCGCCGACGTCGCCTTTGCTGAGGTAGCACTGCATGCGGCCGGTGATGTCGCCGATGTCAAAGAAGGTGGCTTTGCCCATCTCGCGGCGAGAGAGTACGCGGCCAGCGACTTGAACCTGAAGCTCTTCGAAATTGGACTTCATCTGCTCTTTCAGAGCGCCGGGCTGATGCGTGGTGTCAAAGCGGCCGCCGAAGGGATCCAGTCCGGCCTTCACCAGTCCGTCGAGCTTTTCGCGGCGGAATTGGAGGAGTTCGGACTCGGAATGTTCTGGGGCTGCGGGCGTCGGTTGCATGGTCGTACGGATGAGTGGGCCGTGTTCATAGCCGTTTCCGGGCGCATTGCCACTGCAAATGCCAGCCGAGGGCCGACGCGTGAGAAGCGGGCATGCAACCATGTCGTTGGATGGCGGAGCATGGCTGGTGGGTTGAGTGGATTGTCCGGAGACAGAATGAAAAGGTAAAAGATTGGGGGTAAAAAATTCCAGGACCTCGGACTCTGGAATTTTTGTTTCTGTCCACCCCGACTTTTTCAACCCTTTGGCATGAGGTTTTGGGACACGTCTATTAGGGCTCACTGAGCGGGATAAAACGGGAATAGCTGTTTGATCTCGGCGGGGCTGGGGCGGCGGCCGTATTCGCAGACTTCGAAGGTCTCGGCGTATTTCACGGCCTTGCCTTTTTCTTCACCGTAGAGTTTGACGAGCAGGTCGCGATACTTCTCAGCCTCGTTGCTTTGGCGGGCGCCCCAGCGGCGTTTGAGCCATGCGCGGCGGGCTACTTCATCCGTGGCAGGTGGTACGTTTGCGACATATTCGGCGGAGCCGCTGGCACCGCCTTCGTAGACCTGGGAGGTGAGCTCGTGGAGACCGTCGAGTTTTTGCTCGAATGAATCGTCCACGCTGACGGCGATGTCCGGCGTGAAGGGGTAGGGCTTTTGAAAGCCATCGCTGGAGTAGAGGAAGACGGGGTTTTTTTTCAAGAACGGCACGTCAGGAATGATGAAGGGGACGGTGACCATGAAGGCGGCGTCCTGGATCAGCACGCCGACATAGCGGTGGTCGGGATGATAATCCCAAGGACGGTGGGCGATGACGATGTCCGCCTTCCACTCGCGAATGACGCGGGTGATGAGCTTGCGGTTTTCGAGGGAAGGGAGGAGTTCGCCGTCGTGGATGTCGAGGACCTGGGAAGTGACGCCGAGTTTCTTGGCGCAAGCAGCCGCTTCTGCGGAGCGGCGCTGTGCGAGCGGGCCGCCGGCTTCTTTCCAATGGCCGATGTCGCCATTGGTGACGGACACCAGTTTTACGTGATGGCCGAGGCGCGCCCATTTGACGGCTACGCCTGCGGTCTTGTATTCGGCATCGTCGGGATGGGCACCGAAGACGATGATGCGGAGCTTGCCGTCGCTTGGATCCTCCGCATGGAGGGTGAAGGCGGCGAGGCAGATGGCGAGAGTGAGGAGTGAGCGGATCATGGCGGCAGGAGTACGCCGCCATGACGCCGAGTTGTTCAAAGGGAGCCCTGTCTGATCACGGTGCCAATGCGCGGCGGAGCCTAGTGCAGACGCTGCTGGTGGGCGTGGGATGTGATGGAGTGCTGGGTTTGCTTCCCTGTCGTTGGTGTTCTGTCCCAGGGTTGCCTCGCTGAGGCTCGGCTAACCCTGGGCTTGTCTCTATATTTCCCCATCCTTGAAGAGATAGAGCCGTCGCGCTAGCGATGGCCAAGGACTCGGAATGGGAGCAGACACCAGCAGACCGCCCCTGGGCTCAGGAGTCA
>JAIXYN010000055.1 GCA_027490195.1 Verrucomicrobiaceae bacterium
CGCAGTTACTTCAAGTTCTCACCCGGAACACGGTTCCAGATGGCCAGGGTCTTTCACCCCGGAGGATAGTGACGCTTCACAGCGCACTACGACAGACACTCCTGTCTGTCGATCAGCGCGCCCCCATCCTCCCCGGCCCGCAAATACCCCTCACCATTCGAGTCAATTCGCGGTCATTCACGTTGGAATCAATCATTCCTCCCGCGTCATCCGCCGGCATCTCAAAGTTGCCCAGTTGCGCCGCAACTGGCGTCCCCGTAGCACAACCGTCCCGGTTGTGCGTCCTCACCCACCCAGCGGAAAAAAATCCTCCCAGGCAGTCGCGAAGACGCCAGCAAAGTCGTCCGCACACTCCATGGGCGGATTCCGCCAGTGCCCACTCCACCTCTTCTCATCGGAGCCCCCTATCTTTCGTCCTTCGTAGCTCTAGCAAAGCCAAAGCCCCCCATTTGGAGTGCGGTTGCGCAGTGAGGAACGAACGCAGCTACCGCTTTCCGCAGGCCGGACAGCCCCCACCCATCCTAGCCCCCTCGAAATCGACAGCCACCGCCCACTTCGTTCACAGTCCCGGGTTCGCATCGCAGCTTTTGCAGCAACCCTACCCGCACCCGCCTTCTTCGCTCGTAGTCCCGGCTTACCTGTCCTTCGAAGCCTTGGCGAAGATGGAAGCCCCTTACGGCTTCCCCGCATTGCAGTCCCGGCTTTAGCCGGTCCGGAAAGCCCCCGCACCATCCATGTCAATTCGCGGTCATCCTCTCCCCTCCCCATTCGCAAAAATTCGCGGTCATTCGTGTCCATTCGCGTTGGAATCATCTCACCGCCCAGCCACCCACCGTCACCCTCACGCAGCACTCATCCAAAAATCCCAGCCACCACTCCACCACCATCCCCACATCCTCCGTTTCACTTGCCATCAGATTCATTCCCGGCTTTGATGCTCATACTTCATAGGAATTTCCCGAAAGTCCTCCTGGATGAATAAAAAAGCACTCACCGAAACCGACATCCGCACCAAATTCATCACGCCGCACATCGCGGCGGCGGGATGGGATGTGGACACGCAGGTTCGTGAGGAAGTCAGTTTCACCGACGGGCGGATTTACGTCCGTGGCAAGATGCACACACGGGGAACTCAAAAGCGGGCCGATTACATCCTCTACTACAAGCCAAACATCCCCATCGCGGTCATCGAGGCAAAGGACAACAACTACTCCGTGGGCGCAGGCATCCAACAGGCATTAGGCTATGCCGCAACGCTCGACATCCCCTTCGTGTTCAGCAGCAATGGCGACGCCTTCTTGTTCCATGACAAGACAGTGAAGTCAGGCCCCATCCAAAAAGAGCTGCCGCTTCATGCCTTTCCTTCTCCTGAGCAGCTCTGGCAGAAGTACTGCGCTCACAAAGGCATCCCCGACGAGATCGCCCCCGCCGTGGCGCAGGATTACTACACGGATGGCTCCCCGCGTTCACCGCGTTATTACCAGCAGATCGCCATCAATCGCACCGTGGAAGCCATCGTCCAGGGCACGAATCGCATCCTGCTCGTCATGGCCACCGGCACCGGCAAGACCTACACCGCTTTCCAGATCATCTGGCGGCTGTGGAAGTCGGGACAAAAGAAACGCATCCTGTTTCTCGCAGACCGCACCGCCCTGATCGACCAGACTGTTCGCGGTGACTTTCGCCACTTCAAGGATGCCATGACGGTCATCAAGCACCGGCAGATCGACACCGCCTACAGCATTTATCTCGCTTTATATCAGGGCATCTCTGACAACAACGACACAGACGCCTACAAGGAGTTCAGCCCTGAGTTTTTTGATCTGGTCATTGTGGATGAGTGCCACCGGGGCAGTGCGCGGGAAGAGAGCAAGTGGCGGGAGATCCTGGAGTATTTCAAAGGAGCCACCCACATTGGCCTCACGGCCACACCCGCAGAGACAGAGAATGTCTCCAGTACCGAATACTTTGGTGATCCGCTCTACACCTACTCGCTGAAGCAGGGCATCGACGATGGATTCCTCGCTCCTTACAAAGTGGTCAAAGTCACGCTCGACATTGATACCGAAGGCTGGCGGCCGCCAAAGGGCTTCAAGGACAAAGAAGGCAATCTGGTCGAAGACCGCATTTACAATCGCACGGACTTTGACCGCAACATCATCGTCGAAGAGCGACGCAAGCTCGTGGCGCAGAAAATCACCGAGTTTCTCAAAGGCAGCGGGCGCTTTTCCAAGACCATTGTCTTCTGCGTGGACATCGAGCATGCCGAGGGCATGCGTGCTGAGCTTGCAAACGCCAACGCCGACCTCGTTGCCGCCAACTGGAAATACGTCATGCAGATCACCGGTGACAACACGGTGGGCAAGCAGCACCTCGACGCCTTCATCAGCCCCAGCGAGCTTTATCCCGTCATCGCGACGACTTCGAAGCTCATGACCACTGGCATCGATGCGCAGACCTGCCGTCTCATCGTGCTGGACTCCAACATCGGCTCCCCGACCGAGTTCAAGCAGATCATCGGACGCGGCACCCGCATCAACGAAGACTTCGACAAGCACTGGTTCACCATCATGGACTTCCGCAATGTGACCGCCCTCTTTGCGGACAAGAAGTTCGATGGCGATCCCGTCCGCATCAAGGAGGCGAAGCAGGACGATGATCTCTCCGGCACCGAAGACGAGGACGATGAGGAAGAAGTCATCGACGATGACACCGACGATGACACCGGCGAAGAGATCATCTTTCCGGAGCCTGAGAAACCCGACGTCACCATTGCAAAGGAAGACGAGGGGAAGAGTCAGTCACGGCGAAAAGTCACTGTAAATGGCATTGAGGTCACCATCATTCAAGAACGCGTGCAATACATGGACGCCCATGGCGACCTTATCACCGAGAGCCTCCGCGACTACACGCGCAAGAGCATTCTCCGCGCCTATGGCTCTTTGGACTCCTTCCTGACCACATGGCAGCAGGCAGACAAAAAGAACGCCGTGGTGGAAGAGTTGGAGCAGCAGGGTGTCATCTTTGCCGCACTGCGTGAGGAAATCGGGTCCGCCTTTGATCCCTTTGATCTCATCTGCCATCTGGCCTTTGAGCAGAAGCCGCTCACCCGCAGCGAGCGTGCCGCCGGTGTGCGGAAGCGGAACTACTTCGCCAAATACGGTGAGCTGGCCCGCAAGGTCATTGAGCGCCTGTTGGAAAAATATGAGGACTCAGGCTTCCATGATTTGGAAGACCCCGCCGTCGTGACCATGAGCCCCATCAAGCAGCTTGGCACCGCCCCGGAGATCATCCGCGCCTTTGGCGGCAGGTCCGCCTACGATCAGGCCATCCATGAGCTGACCGAACAACTCTACCAGGCCGCGTGACCGCTTCGGCTTTCAGCCAACCCAGATCGAAAGGCACACGGACCCTCCTGTCCGTTATTCTTCTCAAGCGATGCAGTCTCTTGGTTTTTAAGATGCGTACAAGAGTGTCCTCGCTCCCTTCTGCCCCTCCATGCCAAATATCTCCTCCATCATCAAAAACGTCCGCAACATCATGCGGCAGGACCGCGGTGTCTCCGGCGACGCGCAGCGGCTGGAACAGCTTGGCTGGCTGCTTTTCCTGAAGATCCTCGACGACAAAGATCAGGAACTCGAACTCATCCGCAAAAACTACAAATCCGTCATACCCGAAAAGTTTCAGTGGCGGAACTGGGCCTCCAATCCTGAAGGCATTACTGGGGACGAGCTTATCCGCTTCATAGACGATCCCCCCACCAAAGATGATCCCGTCGGCGGGCTTTTTGCTGCGTTGAAGAAGCTCCAGTCTCCGCACGCCCCACAACGTGCCGCCCTTGTGCGCGAAGTCTTTGACGGCTCGAACAACTACATGAAGTCCGGGTACGAGCTGCGCAAGGTCATCAACCAGCTCAACGGCTTCGACTTTAACAACAGTGACGACCGCCACGTCTTCGGCACAGTTTACGAGTCCATACTTGTCGAATTGCGAGACGCCGGGAATAAAGGCGAATATTACACGCCCCGCGCCATCACCCAGCTCATGACGCAGATGACCGCGCCTAGGCTTGGTGAAAAGGTCCTCGATCCCGCCGCTGGCACCGGCGGCTTCCTGAGTGCCGCCATTGATTTCATCCGCGAGAAAGAAGTCCACACCCTTGATGACGAAGCCGTCCTCCAGAAATCCATCATTGGCTGGGAGTTGAAGCCCGTCTCTTATGTGCTCGGTCTCACCAACCTCATCCTCCACGGCCTCGACGTACCGGACTGGCATTACCTGGACAGCCTCAAGACGGAGTACAATTCCATTGGTCCAAAGCAGCAGGTGGACGTAATCCTCGCCAACCCCCCATTCGGGGCAAGCATCGCCGATGGCGTTGAAACGAATTTCCCGCAATCCTTCCGCTGCCGGGAATCCGCAGATCTTTTTGTTATCCTATTTATTCAGCTCCTCAAGGCTGGTGGTCGTTGCGCTATCGTCCTGCCAGACGGTTGCATTTCGGGTGACGGCTACAAGGAACGCATTCGCGAAAAACTCCTTACCGATTGCAATCTTCATACCATCGTTCGCCTTCCGCAGTCCACCTTTCACCCAGCCACGGTCTCCACGAATCTCCTCTTTTTCGAAAAAGGCACGTCAACAAAAGAAATCTGGTATTATGAGCATCGCCTGCCTGAGGGGCAGAAGAGTTACTCCAAAACAAAGGCTATTAGCTTCGACGAGTTCGAGTCGCTGATAGTGTGGTGGGACAAACGCGAGGAAAGCGAATTCGCGTGGAAGGTAAAGGTTGAAGATTTAAAAAAGGGCTTTGATCTCGACATCAGAAATCCTCATCGCACAGAAGCAGAAGCCACTTTGGGGATTAACGCTTTGTTGCATGAAATGGACAAGAGCTTCGAACGTTCGCGCCACATGGTTACGAAACTGCAAGCTAAGCTGCAATGAGACTCGAAAGAATTGATGCAATTTTTAATTTCGAGAAAGGCACGCTTCAAAGCACGAAGTGTGAGGCCGGGCAGTTCGATTTCATTACCGCGAGCAAAGAGTGGAAGTCTCACTCGACCTTCACCCACGAAAAGGAGGCGCTGGTAATCGCTGTTGCGGCGTCAGGCTCTCTTGGCCGTACGCACTACGTTAATGGAAAGTTCATCGCGAGTGACCTTTGTTTCATCCTGACGCCAAAGAGCGAATATGAGAAAACCATCTCACTGGCTTTCTATCATTTTGTGTTCAACGGCCTGAAGGAGGACATCGTAAAGCGATGTGCCACGGGCACAGCCAAACAGGCGATCAACCAACAAAACTTTGCTAGCTATCGCATTCCCTATTTCGAGCCGGTCGAGCAAGATCGAATGGCTTTGCGATTAAAGGCGGCCTTTGAGTCGCAAGAATCACTCGATACAGAAATCGACCATCAGCAAGCACTCCTGACCAAGCTCAAGCAAGCCATCCTGCAGGAGGCGATTCAGGGCAAGCTGACCGCCGATTGGCGTGCCACCCATCCGAAAGTTGAACCCGCAGACCATCTTCTCCGCCGAATCAAAGCAGGAAAAGCTCGTCTAATCGCTACCAAAAAACTCCGTCCCGAAAAACCTCTGCCAGAAATCACCCAAGCCGAAATCCCTTTCGAGATTCCGAAGGATTGGGCGTGGTGTCGAATTGGAGATGTTTGCAAAATCTCTTCAGGCAAAGGATTCGAGAAAAACGAATACTCTGAGTCGGGTGTGCGCCTTTTTCAAATTGCCAATGTGAGTATTGGAGAAACATCTTGGGACACTACAGTTCGAGTTCCGTCATCCTACTTAGCCGCACATCCAGACTTGCAGCTTCAGTCCGGCGATCTTGTCATGGCGCTCAATCGTCCATTGTTGGGACGAAAGCTGAAAGTGGCGATCCTGAGTGAACTGGACGTTCCCGCAGTGCTATACCAGCGAGTTGGGCGTTTCGATATGTTTGAACGATCTCTTATTCCGTGGCTTTTCGCTTATCTAACCAGTGACTGCTTCTCGGGATGGCTCTATGATCAAATCAAAGGTGTGAATATTCCGTTTGTGAATCAGAGCAAAGTTCACACGCATCTTTTCCCCCTACCACCCCTCGCCGAGCAGGCCGCCATCGTGGAGCGGGTGGAGGCGCTGATGACAACCTGCCGTGCGCTGGAAGCGGAGATCGAGCACGCCCGCACCCACGCCACCCAGCTCCTTCAAACCGTCCTCAAAGAAGCGTTTGCTTCGTAAGGCTGCCTGATACCTACCGCTTCCACTCACTGAATCCGGCATTTTCTGAATGCCTTGATTAGCGTCTGATCAGCGTCACATCAGCGGTTAAAAACCCTGCTCATCGGCAAACTCATTTCCGCGCAAAGAAGGCCTCACCATCCCATTCAATCTCTGCCGCAAAAACGAACGCCCCCAGAAAAAATGGGGTCAGTGTGCAAATTTTTGACAAAAATTCGACCTTTCAGAACTCTGCATTCAGCCCATTCCCTTGCTCACGATTCCTTTGCTAAAACCAAAACCCCACATCCGCCCTCCATCTGCCTCAATCACATTCCCCACTCCAGCTTTCCCGAAGGCCTTCATCAGCCTCATCTCAGCGGTTTACCCCCCCCCCGAGAACACCACACCTCAACCAGAGTCTCGTAACCGCCAACAAACACACCTCAGCCCTTCATCATCGCCAGTCAGCACTTCAAATCCAACTCTGAATCTTTTACCGCCAATCTTTTACCAGCTTCCGTCACCCCGTCCCCTCTTCACACTTCATCACGCCCCACGACCCAAGGGAGCCCAACGGGTGAGCGCAGCGAATCAATCAATTCTAAACGCCAAAAAACCAACTCAGCCCTTTATCATCAGTGCCAGTCACTGTCCCGTTCATCCTCCGAAGCTCGTCAGTCCTTCAAAGCTTCAGCGAAGGATGGATCAGCAGTTCAAATCCAACTCTGAATCTTTTACCGCCAATCTTTTACCAGCTTCCGTCACCCCGTCCCCTCTTCACACTCCATCACGCCCCACGACCAAAGCGAGCCCAACGGGTGAGCGCAGCAAATCAATCAATTCTAAACGCCAAAAAACCAACTCAGCCCTTCATCATCAGTGCCAGTCAGTGTCAGTCAGTGGTTCAAATCCAGCTCCTGAATTCCTGCCTTACTCATTCCAGAAATCCGTCATTCTGACTCTTCATCAGCGTCTAATCAGCGGTTAAAAAATCCCTTCCATACACCGAGCACTCACGCACTCACCCCCTCCAAAATCAGTCATTTTCGCCCCCTTTTTGCGCCCCTCCTGTCCTTCGAAGCTTTAGCGAAGAACGGATTACGGCCAACCCTCCGGCTCTCCAGATAAACCACTGCCAACAACCGCAAACCATCGCCAACAACAGCAAACTTCCACAAAAAACCCCGCCTGCCTCACGACAAACGGGGTTCTCAAAACTCACTTCACCGCATCACGGTTACTTGATCTCCTGCGCCCAGAAAATGTGCCAGTCGTCCAGATTGTTCAGATCCACCGCACCCGGATTCACGCTGCCGTCATCCGCGATGCCATCCGCATCCAGAATCGTCTTCCGCGTGCCATCATCGTGGATGTAGCCCATGATCGACTGATTGTGCTTGTAGAGGTTCCCCTTCGTCAGGTTCACACCCGGCTGCGCCTTCACCCAGCTCTCAAGCTGCGGATAGCTCGGCTTCCTCGCGATGAACGTCCGGAAAGTCTCGATGTTGATGCCCAGCGCATCCAGCGTCATCTGGTCATACCCGCAGCCAATGCCCGGATAGTCAGCATGCAGCTTGCCCGCAGCAGCCAGCGAAGCCTTCTGCCAAAGGCGTGGAAGATGAAGAACACCGAGAGGCCCGGCGATAGCGGAACTGATAAGAGGAACGATCTGACTCATGATTGGAATGTAGGTTGGATTTTCAAGAGAAGCATTCGCACCTGCGAACGCACACTCGACCTTGAAGGCTGCGCAGTGCACCAGCAAGAACAAACGCACTCATCCATTTCTATCACGACACCGCCATGTCTTCCCAGGAACAAATCAGCCGAGGTCGGTTAAGGGCTCAAATCCACATTCAAAGCATGGATGACGGCAGCGTCTGCGTTTTTTGCCCATCGCAAGTCTCCTCGGCGCTTCATCAATACCTTTCCAACCATCAGGTTTCAGTAACGGCACCCCGACGCGCCATCTTTGGCAGCCCACACCCAACAGACGAACTGATCGTCGCATTGTCACTCCATAAAGTTTCCGCAGCGATCAATGACTTTGTGCAAACACTCCCCGAAGTCGCCTACGAGCGGGATTCCCACCGCCCCACAGCTGACTCATAGCTCATTGCGGCACAAAGCTTTTTCAGAATCAATCTCTGCGGAGCTCCAGCCTCCACGATGCACGACCACGCACGCCGCTTTGTCTGGTTTTACTTCCGTGTATTCCGTGCCTTCCGTACGCCTCTCAATCTGGAATCTCCGCGTTCACCAAGTCTCCGCAGTGCAAAATCATTGAATCCTTTTTGCCCTCTTTCCCCGCCTTACCCTTCGTATCCCTTGCGGCGAAAAACGAATTTGGCCATTCCCCTCTGGAACTCCGGGCAACCACCGTCAACAACTGTCAACAATCGTAAACCACCGTCAACTTCCTCCGGCTCCCCTTTCATGAAAAACCTCAGTCACCTCGCCCTGGCCGCCCTCCTCTCCCTCCCCTGCCTCGCCGCTGACGAAACACCCGCCAAGAGCAAAACCAAAGCGCCCAAATCCGCACCGGCCCCCATCAAATCCCCCCTCGAACTCCACCGCTGGTCCGGCACCCTCAACGTCCCCGACCCCGTCGCTGTCACCGTCGATCCCCAGGGCCGCATCTACGTCTCCGCCACCACCCGCCGCAAAGTCGCCGACCTCGACATCCGCGAGCACCCCCTCTGGATCCCCGATGACGTCGCCCTCACCAGCGTCGAAGAAAAAGAAGCATTCCTCAAACGCGAGCTCGCCCCCGGCAAAACCCGCCTCCCTCGCGGCGGCCTCGCCGACCACAACAAAGACGGCTCCATCGACTGGAAAGACCTCACCGTTCACAGCGAGCGCATCTACCAGCTCCGCGACACCGACCACGACGGCACCGCCGACAAGCTCACCGTCTTCGCCGAAGGCTTCAACAGCGTCGTCACCGGCATCGCCGCCGGCATCCTCTATCACGACGGCTGGGTCTACGTCACCGTCGCCCCCGACCTCATCCGCCTCCGCGACACCAACGACGACGGCATCGCCGACGAACGCGAAATCGTCGCCCACGGCTTCGGCATGCACATCGCCTACGCCGGACACGACATGCACGGCCCCCGCATCGGCCCCGATGGCCGCATCTACTGGAGCATCGGCGACAAAGGCGTCAACGTCACCAGCAAGGAAGGCAAACACTTCCACTACCCTCACGAAGGCTGCGTCCTCCGCTGCGAACCCGACGGCACCCACTTCGAAGTCTTCGCCCACGGCCTCCGCAACATCCAGGAAATCGCCTTCGACAACTACGGCAACATGTTCGGCGTGGACAACGACGCCGACCTCCCCGGCGAACGCGAACGCTTCGTTTACATCACCGAACTCAGCGACTCCGGCTGGCGCTGCAGTCATCAGTATCAAAAAGAACACAGCCGCTGGATCCGCGACGGCATCTGGCAGCCCGCCCATACCCGCCAGCCCCTCTTCATCACCCCGCCCCTCGCCAACTACTCCAACGGCCCCGCCGGATTCATCCACGAACCCGGCACCGCCCTCGGCGCTTCATTGCGCAACCACTTCATCCTCGATCAATTCCCCTCCGGTCAGATGACCGCCTTCCAGATCGTCCCTAATGGCAGCACCTTCAAAATGCAGAACGAGCGCCCCATCCACAGCGGCCTCATGGGCATCGGCCTCGCCCTCGCCCCCACCGGCGAACTCATCATCGCCGACTGGGACGGCGGCTACCCCCTCGATCAAAAAGGCGCCATCTGGTTCGCCGACGACCCCACCGCCAAAAACAGCACCGAGCGCCAGGAAACAAACAAACTCCTCAACTCCGACAACCTCAACGCCACCCACCTCTCCCACCCCGACCAACGCGTCCGCCTCCACGCCCAATTCACCCTCGTCAAACAAGGTGATTACACAGCACTGCAAACTATAGCCACCGACAAAAAAGCCCCCCAACTCGCCCGCATCCACGCCATCTGGGGCCTCGGCCAAGGCATGCGCGCCAAAAAAGTCGAAGCCACCGTTTTGACCCCGCTTCTTGCCGAATCCGACACAGAGATCACCACAAATGTCCTCCGCATGCTCGGCGATATCAAGACCTCCGGAGCCCCCCTCGTCCCCCTCCTCACCCACCCCTCCCCCCGCGTCCGCTTCCACGCCGCCATCGCCCTCGGCAAACTCCAGGAACCCACCGCTGTCACAGCCTTGCTAAACCTTGCCACCAAGGAAAGCACCGATCCCTACATGCGCCACGCCATCGTCACCGGCCTCGCCGGCTGTGCCGATGAAGCCACCCTCGCCAAACACACCAACGACAAGCAGTCCCTCTGCTGCCTCCTTGCACTAGCCCGCCAAAACTCGCCAAGCGTTGCCGAATTCCTCACAAATCCGACCCTCGCCACCGAAGCCGAACGCGCCATCCACGACGACACCGGCATCCCCGCTGCGCTCCCCAAGCTCACCACCCGCCCCACCCCTCGCGGCCTCAACGCCTGCCTCCGCCTCGGCATCGCCGAGCCCATCATCAAAGCCGCACTGCAGCGCACCGCGCTGCAAGCAGAAGCATTGGATGTCCTCCTCACCTTCACCAAACCCCCACGCCTCGACCGCATCGACGGCATGGCCCACAACACCGTTCCACGTGATGCCTCTGCTTTCGCCTCCCTGCTACAACCCCACCTCGATGCCCTCCTCGCCATCCAAGACGGCTCACTCAAAGCCAAAGCCGTCGAACTCCTCACCCAGCTCCAGTTGCAAGTCCCTGCAAGCGTACTGCAGCAGATCATCTCAGATACAACCGCACGCAGCACCCTGCGCTCTGAAGCACTCAAACTCATGGCCTCGCAGCACGCTGCCACACCCGAGTTCGCCGCCACCCTCGATCTCTCCCTCGCCAAAACCACCCCCGCCGAACTCCGCCGCGAAGCCCTGCGCCAGCTCTTCACCCACCAGCCCGACCGCGCCATCACCGAAGCCGCCGCAGTCCTCGACACCGGAGACACCCTTACGCAACAACTTGCGCTCTCCCTCCTCTCAACGTCCAAGGACGATACCCTCATCACCCAGTGGCTAGACCGCCTCATCGAGAACAAAGCCCCCGCCGCCATCCAACTCGACATCCTCGAAGCCGCCGCCACCCGCGAATCTTTGAAACCCAAACTCGCCTCCCTGCAACTGGGTGCAACTGAACTCCTCGAAGGAGGAGACGCCACCCGTGGCAAAGACATCGTCACCAACAACCTCGGCGCCAACTGCATCGCCTGCCACACCGTCGAAGCCAAGGAAGGCAGCCAGGTCGGCCCCAACCTCAAAACCATCGGCAGCCAAAAAGACCGCAAATACATCCTCGAATCCCTCCTCAATCCCCTCGCCCAGATCGCCCCCGGCTACGGCCTCGTCTCCCTCACCACCAAAGACGGCAAATCCCTCTCGGCCATTTTGGGGAAAGAAGACGCAAAACAAGTCACCTTGCGCCTCCCTGATGGCAAAACCAAGACCATACCCCGTGATCAAATCGCCACCATCACCCCGCCCATGACCGTCATGCCCTCCATGCTCGGCATCCTCACCAAGCCGCAGATCCGCGACGTGGTAGCGTATCTCGCTGCATTAAAGAGCAAGAAGAAGTAAATCACATCGGCCCCGGCGGCCGTTCTTCTTCCAGCATGGGCACAGGCGGTGCCGAAGGCGCACCAGAGCCTTTGCCGAGACGTCCGCTGTAGAGGTCGATGGCGCGCTTGGCGATAATATCGATCACCGCCGGCTGCAGCGTCCGCGCAGCCACATTGGAAACCGCCATCCCAGCCCACATGATGGGAGACTTGAAGCGCAGCACCTGCCAGTAGGGCAGCAGGCGCTTGTACCATTTGTTCGCCGCCTGCAATTTCTCATGATTCGCAATCTTGTGGGTCATTTCCCAAGTTTTAAGTGCCGTGCTAGCACTGACATCCACAAGGCGACCGATGGAGCGTGTTTGTAGAAAATCCGCGACATCCATGGCAGCAAGATGCACGGCACGGGAAAACTGGCTCAGCCCTGGTGCCAGGAGTGCGTCCTGTTTGCCAGGATGGTAAATGGCCGCAATTTCGCGCACCAGCTTCGGCACCTCGTCCACCAGAGGCGGCAGCCACTCGGGGTTGAGGTTTTTCTGCCAGCGCACGCGGTTTTTGCAGGCTTCGACCGCTGCATGGGCCTTTTCGTCCGCCAGGCCGCATTCGGGATACACATAACTTTCCAAAGCATGCCTCGCCGCGCGCAAATCTGCAGCGAAACGCAGCAGCTTCCAGATCACAATCGACGCGGCCCCGACGAGGACGCCAGCAAGAAAGGTCAGGATGTGGCCCCAAGGCATGCTCGTACGGGAGAGCACCCCAGGCCGGGTGTCAAGATGACGAAAGTGGCGAGACAGCCTGCTTGCGGCGGCGGGATGACACGCCATAGATGCGCCCCACACCATGTCCTCCATTTTCGAACTCTTCTCTCTTCAAGGCAAAACCGCTGTCGTGATCGGCGGCACCGGCGAACTCTGCGGCGCCATCGCAGAAGGCTATGCATCTGCGGGTGCGGAGGTCGTGCTCGTCGGACGCGACCAGTCCAAGGCCGACAAGCGCCTGGAGACCATTCAAGCCGCAGGCGGGCAGGCCTACTTCGTTTCCGCAGACGCCAGCCGCAAAGCCGACCTGCAAATTCTGCTCGATCAGGTGCTGGAGCGTTCGGGAGGCTGCCACATTCTCATCAATGGTGCGGGCGTGAATTCTGCAACGCCGTTCCTCGACATTCCAGAAGAGGAATACGACCGGATCATGAACATCAACACCAAGGGCGTGTTCCTGGCCTGCCAGGTGTTCGGCAAATACTTCGTGGATAACAAAATCCCGGCCTCCATCATCAATCTCGGCTCCATGTCCGGCCTGCTGCCGCTGAGCCGTGTGTTCACTTATTCCATGTCCAAGGGCGCGGTGCACAATCTCAGCAAGAACCTCGCCCGTGAATGGGCCCCCCTTGGCATCCGCGTGAATACCTTGGTGCCCGGCTTCTTCCCTGCCGAGCAGAACAAGAAAGTGCTCACGCCTGACCGCGTGGCGAAGATCATGGGCCACACGCCGATGAACCGCTTTGGCGAAGCCAAGGAACTCGTCGCTGCGGCCCTGCTGCTCGCGGGCGCAGGCAGCTCCTTCATCACCGGCCATGAGATGGTCGTGGATGGTGGGTATTCGTCGCAGACGATCTGAGGGGTGATTTGCGGAGTTCAGGACTGCTGCGGCGCTTAAAATGACGAAATCAGAATGAGGAATGTCGAATGAAACCCGAAGTCAGAAGCCCGAAGTGGCGCTGATTTAACATTCGAGCTTTGGCATTCATTTGTCATTCCTCATTCTGGTTTCGTCATTCTGGCCACACACCACTTTCTGAGGCAGTTTTCACTTTCAGCGTTACCTCTCGATAAAAGTCCCAAAACTCATCCGTATAAGCCAGTGGTAAGACCTCTAACCACATGGCTTTTTCATCCATCAAACCGCAGCGCAGCCTTGTTGAAGAGGTGTGCGCGCGCATTGCATCTGAGATTCGGGACGAAGGCGGCGGGGGGAATGGGTGGCTGCCGCCGGAGAGGGATTTGGCGCTGAAGCTTGGCGTGAGTCGGCCCGTCATTCGAGAGGCGACGAAACGGCTGGAGTTGCAAGGGCTGCTGGAGGTGAAGCATGGCGTCGGCACGAAGGTGGTGGACAAGCTGCACAAGCCTTTGAACGGCTCGCTGGCACTGCTGGTTCCCGATGACAAGGAACGGCTGCGACAGCTCATCCAGGTGCGTTTCATGCTGGAGCCGGAGAATGCACGGCTCGCTGCCGAGAATGCCACAGCGGCGCAGATTCGCAGACTGCGTGCGGCATTGAAGGAGCTGGAGGAAACGACGGAGTTTGAGACCGCGGTAGAGGCTGATATGGCGTTCCATCGGGAACTGGCCGCGGCATCAGGGAATCAGATAGCCAACCTGCTGCTGCATTCGCTCTCCGAATTGATTCAAACGAGCCTCAAGCATGGTTACAGCCGGACCTCGACAGACAATGCGGCGCGGCAACATGCTGCGGTGCTGAATGCCATTGAGAGACGTGACCCCGCCGCCGCTGCGAAGGCGATGCGCGAACATTTGATCACCGCCGAGGCCGATCTGGCCCTGCCTAAAGACAAGAAAGCAGCATGAAATCATTACCCTATTTTTCTTTTTTCATCGCGAGCACCAGCGTCCTCGCCGTCGAGCCTGATGCAGCGAAGCTGTTTCATGAGCAGGTGGCACCGATCTTGGTGAAGAACTGCGTGGAATGCCACAACGATGTGACGACCAAGGGCGGCCTGAACATGAGTACGCTGGCGGATGTGCTCAAAGGTGGTGACGACGGAGCGGCTTTGGTTCCGGGCAAAGCTGCGGAGTCAGCGCTCTACACGATGATCGTGCCGGAGAGTGCAGGCGAGAAGGCGGAGATGCCAAAGAAGAAGCCAGCACTTTCCAGCGCCGAAACCGATCTCATCAAACGCTGGATCGACATGGGCGCGGCGTGGCCGCAAGAGATCGTGCTCAAGGAGAAGCCCAAGGGCGACATCACGCACTGGTCGCTGCTGCCGCTGAAGTCATCGAAGCTTGCGTCCATCGACGAGTTCATTGCTGACAAGCTGAAGGAGAAAAACCTCACGATGAATGCGCCGGCAGATGCCCGCACTTTTATCCGCCGTGCCAGCTTTGATCTGACCGGGCTGCCGCCGACTCCGGAAGAAGCGGCGGCTTTTGAAAAGGAGTTTGGCCGAGATCAAACAGCGGCTGTTAAGAATCTGATCGACCGCCTGCTGAGTTCACCGCGCTATGGTGAGCGCTGGGCGCGGCATTGGCTGGATGTGGTGCGCTTTGCTGAAAGCCATGGCTTTGAAATGAACCGTGTGCGTCCCAATGCGTGGCCTTACCGAGATTTTGTCATTCGCGCGTTCAATGAGGACAAGCCGTATGATCAGTTTGTGCGTGAGCAGATCGCGGGCGATCAGCTTGGAAGGGATGAAGGCACGGGATTTCTCGTGGCGGGTTCCTGGGATCAGGTGAAGGGCCAGGACCCGGCGCTGCGGGCGAATCAACGGGCGGATGAGATGCACGACCTCGTGAGCACGACGGGCAGCACTTTTCTCGGACTCACGATTGGCTGCGCACGCTGCCATGATCACAAGTTTGATCCCATTTTGCAGACCGATTATTATCGCGTGCGGGCCATCTTCGAAGGTGTGCAGCATGCGGAGCGTGAGATGCGCCCGGCGGATGCTGACCAACGACTGAAGCAGGCCGATGGTGTGCGGGCAGAGATCGCGAAGGCGGATGCAGCACTCGCGCGCTTCCAACCACGAGTCCAACTGACGCGGCGTGTGCTGGTGGATGATGATCTGCCGCCGCCAACGAAGCCCGATGCGGTCGGCTGCGTGCAGATCGAGCAGCCCACGAGTGGCAAACCCATCGAATACTCACCGGGCACCGAGCTGGGCCAAGCGGCAGATCCAGGTGATCCGACACGCCTGCCCAATCTCGGAGAAAGCTATCGCTACTGGAATGCGGTGAAGGATGCCGAGGCGAAGGATTTCTTCTCATGGAATCCACATGTCTCGGGCAAACAACGCATCTGGCTTTCGTGGGCTGCGTGGACTACGCATGCGAAGGATGCGCGCTACATCCTCGATCTGGATGGCGATGCGAACACCAAGGGCGACCAGCAGGAGATCGCCAGCGTGAATCAGAGCAAGTTTGCCGACGGCAGTGGTGCGATTCCCGGACAGAAGCGCTGGAGTGGGTTCAAGTATGCCGGAACGTATGCAGTAACGCCGGATTCCATCCTTATTCTGCGCAGCGGTAAACTCGGCGGACCGACCGTGGCGGATGCCGTGCTGTTTGAAGCCTCGAATGGAAGCCTGCCTTCATCACAGCCGCATCTGCGCGCGCCAGTGACGCATCTGGCGAACCGAGAGAGCTTTGACGTGGTGAAGGCGAAGTTTGTGCGCTTCACCATTCATGCGACGACAGGCGGGCAGCCATGCATTGATGAGCTGGAGGTGTTTTCGAGCGGGAAGCAGCCGCGCAATGTGGCGCTGGCGAAAAACGGAGCCAAGGTGACGGCTTCGGATGTGTTCAGTGATGGCACGAATCCGAGCCACCAGATCGCGCATGCGAACGACGGGCTGTATGGCAATGCGAAGAGCTGGATTTCGAAGAATGCAGGCAAGGGCTGGCTGCAGATCGAACTACCGCGTGAAGAAAGCATCAGCAGCGTGGTGTGGAGCCGGGATCGCGGAGAGAAGAAGGGCAAGAGCTATGAAGATCGTCTGGCCACGGATTATGTGATTGAGATTTCGCTGGATGGGAAAGCGTGGCAGGCAGTGGCGTCGTCCGCCGACAGGCTGAGCGTGGAGTATCGGGATCGCATCCGCGACATTCCGACCCTGAGTGGAGTTTCGGCTGACAATGCCGCCGAGGTCAAGAAACACAGCGAGCAGCGTGCGGTGCTGCAGCGCAAGCTGAAGGAAATGACGAATTTCCCCATGGCCTACCTGGGCAAATTTGACCAGCCGGGGCCCACTTTCCGCCTGCAACGCGGTGACCCGATGACACCGCAGGAGGAAATCGCACCGGGAGCGCTGACTCAGATCGGCGCGAAACTGGATCTGCCCAAAGACACGCCGGAAACTGAGCGGCGCATGGCTTTGGCAAAGTGGCTGACCGATCCACAGAATCCGCTCACGGCACGGGTGATGGTGAACCGCCTCTGGCATTATCATTTTGGTACGGGCATCGTCGATACGCCGAGCGATCTCGGCTACAACGGCGGCAAGCCGTCACATCCCGAACTGCTGGACTGGCTGGCAGCGCAGTTTATGCAGCGCAAATGGAGCATGAAGGAGATGCACCGGCTGATCATGAACTCAGCAGCTTACCGACAGTCGAGCACTGCGAATGACGCCGGGATGCTGGCGGATTCGGGCGCGCGGCTTCTGTGGCGCTTCCCAACGCGGAGACTCGAAGCGGAGCCGCTGCGCGACACGATCCTGGCCGTGAGCGGCGTGCTGGATCTGACAATGGGAGGACCGGGATTCGATCTGTTTGTGCCGAATGACAACTACGTGAAGGTGTATCAGTCGAAGCAGGAATTTGGTCCCGACACGTTCCGGCGCATGGTGTACCAGAGCAAGCCGCGCGTGCAGCTTGATGACACGTTCGGTGCGTTCGATGTGCCGGATGCGGGACAGATTGCCCCGCGCCGCACATCGAGCACGACACCGTTGCAGGCGCTGAATTTCTTGAACAGCACGTTTGCGATGCAGCAGAGCGAGCAGCTGGCGGCACGGCTTGAAAAGGACATGGGCAAGACGGCGGCTGCCCAAGTGAAGCGCGCCTTTCAACTGGCCTACCAGCGCGATCCGAATGCGGACGAACTGGCTGCATCCACGAAGCTCATTGCACAGCACGGGCTAGCGATGTTCTGCCGCGCGCTGTTCAACACAAGCGAGTTCATGACCCTGTACTGATCCTGATATGAAAAACCATCTTCTATCCCGTCGGAATTTCCTCAACCAAGGCGTCAGTGGACTGGGCAGCATCGCTCTGACATCGCTGCTGGCGCAGAAGGGCCTGCTGGCGAATGACCCGATTCGTCCGCGCATTGATCCGGCGCATCCGTATGCGCCGCGGCCACCGCATTTTGAGCCGCGTGCGAAGAACGTGATCGTCGTTTTCTGCTCTGGGGCGATGAGTCATGTGGACACGTTTGATTACAAGCCGGAGCTGGTGAAGCGGCACGGCATGCCGCTGCCGGGCGCGGCGGATTTGATCACCTTCCAGGGAGCGCAAGGGAATCTGGTGAAGCCACTGTGGGAGTTCAAGCCACGCGGACAGAGCGGCAAGATGATCAGCGACCTGCTGCCGAACATCGCCGAATTCGCGGATGACATGTGCTTCATCCATTCGATGACAGCGAAGTCGAACACGCACGGGCCGGCGGAGAATCAGATGAGCACCGGGTTCATCCTCGATGGCTTCCCGGGCATTGGTTCCTGGGTGACGTATGCGCTGGGCTCAGAGTGTGCTGACATGCCCGCCTTTGTGGCGATCCCCGACCCGCGTGGCGTACCGCAGATCGGCCCACGGCATTGGAATTCGGCCTTCCTCCCGGCGGCATTTCAGGGCACGGCATTCAACGCGAGCAAGCCGATCCCCAATCTGATCCGCCCTGCCAGTGTGAGCGAGGCGGCAGACCGCGACACGCGTGCCTTTGTGAATCTGCTCAATCAGCGGCAGGCGCAGGAGCACCCGGCGGACAGCGACCTGGCGGCGCGAATTTCGTCCTATGAGCTGGCGGCGCGGATGCAGATCGCGGCTTCGGAGGTCGGCAACATGGCGAATGAGAGCAAGGCGACGCTGGACCTCTATGGCGTGAACGACAGCAACGAGATGAAGGCTGGCTTTGCCAAGAACTGCCTGCTGGCGCGGCGCTTGATCGAGCGCGGAGTGCGGTTTGTGCAGCTTTTCAACGGCTCCTACGCCATGGGCGAGGGCGTGGGCAACTGGGACGGGCACAAGACGATCGAGAAACAATATTCGGTGCATGGGCCGATCCTCGACCAACCGGTGGCTGGACTGCTGAAGGACCTGAAGGCCCGCGGGCTGCTGCAGGACACGCTGGTGGCCTTTGTGACGGAGTTTGGGCGCATGCCGACCTTTCAGAAGGGAGCGAACGGCCGGGATCACAATCCGAAGGGCTTCACGGTCTGGCTGGCGGGTGCCGGGGTGAAAAAGGCCTTCAGCTACGGCGCGACGGACGAATTTGGCTACAAAGCCGCCGAACGTGTGAGCACCATTTACGACCTGCATGCCACGATTTTGCACCTCCTGGGCATCGACCATGAGCGTCTGAGCTACTATAATAACGGCATCGAACGGAGGCTGACGGACGTCCATGGGCATGTGCTCAAGGACGTGCTGGCGTGACCCTGTCCAAGAATGAGGGGGAAAAAACGTTTGATTTCCTCCTCAAAGTCTCCACCATGCACCTCCCCAAAACCTGACCCCATTCCCGTACCCGTATCATGGCAGTTGTCATCCGTCTCCGTCAAGAAGGCCAAAAAGGCCGTCCAGTCTTCCGTATCGTTGCGGCTGACCAACGCTTTCCAAAAGAAGGCCGTTTCCTCGAAATCCTCGGTACCTACGATCCTCAAAAGGGCGTCAAAGGTGCATCCGTGAAGCTTGATCGTGTCAATGCCTGGATCTCCCAAGGAGCCAAGCCCTCTGACACTGTGAAGAGCCTCATCAAGCACGCCGCAGCCGTAGTAGCGGCCTAAGCTGCCATGGACGCGCCGGAAGCCCTCCGCGAGTTCCTATCCTATGTGGTGGCGAATCTGATCGACCA
The DNA here is from genome assembly GCA_027490195.1 of Verrucomicrobiaceae bacterium. Classification (GTDB taxonomy): domain Bacteria; phylum Verrucomicrobiota; class Verrucomicrobiia; order Verrucomicrobiales; family Verrucomicrobiaceae; genus Prosthecobacter. The sequence continues at coordinate 19,655 of JAIXYN010000055.1, forward strand.
CCCCCAGCAGGCGACCATTGCGATCGGCACCAATATCAACGGTGCCGTCGCTTATCGTGTACAGCTAGCACCGGAAGATGTGCGTCATGTCATTGGCAAAAATGGCATGACCATCAGTGCGATCCGCTCCCTTCTCAATACAGCGGCCGCCAAGCACGGAATCAAGATTTCCCTCAAGGTGGGGTCCGCGCAATTAGAAGATGCGGAAGCCGCCACTGCGGCACCTCAATCTGAAGAGTGAGTTGATCAAGCCACTCTGCTGCCCGCCCACCAGCCCAGAGCGGCAGCGATGATGCCCAGCAGGATGCTGCCTATGGCATTGAGCAATGCGAGCCAGGAATGCTGGTTCAGTAGGAGCAGCCACGAGTCATTTGCGAGCGTGGAAAAAGTCGTGTAGCCGCCAAGCACCCCCGTGGCGGCGAACAGCCATGGGCCGCTGCCTTTATCCTTCATAGCTGGCAGGGCAAAGAGGAAGCCGAGAATAAAGCTGCCGAGGATGTTGGCCGCGAGTACTCCCCAAGGAAAGACGGCTTTCGGCAGGAGACGCGCCATGCCGATAACCGTGCCATAGCGTAGCACCGAACCGAAGCCGCCACCGATAAAGACCAGCAGGATGTTTTTCATATGCGCTTGATGAATGTGATCATATCGCCACCGCCCCCTCACGTCTGGAGCCACCGATCGTCTGCGGAGCGATTCGCGCGCGCCATACGTAGCGCTGGAACAACACCTTGACCGAGGCCGTCAGCGGCACTGCGAGGATGGCACCCAGCAGGCCACCCAGAAGCAGCCCCCACACGAGAACGGAGGCGATCACCGTCAAGGGGTGCAGACCCACGGCCTCACCCACGATTTGCGGTGTGATAAACAGGGCGTCAATCCATTGTACGAGGGCAAAGACACCGGTGACGACCAGCGGCATGACCCACCACGGATCCGCAGGAATCCACCCACTGCCCCCCTGCACCGAGGCGATGATCACGGCCGGAATCCAGCATAGGGCGATGCCAAGATAAGGGATGATGCCCGCCACACAAAGAGCTAGACCGATGAGCAGGCCAAAATCCAGCCCCACAATCATCAGCCCGATGCCCGTGGCTATGCCATTGACCACACTGACAAAAAGCTGGCCACGAAAGAAGGCCACGAGGTAGCTGTTGATCTCATTTACACAGCTCACCACTTCGTCTTTGAAAGCCGATGCGCGCAATGGCAGGTAGTCAGACCATTGCTGCTGAATCTTGGCACTCTCGATCAGGAAATAGTAGAGGTACAACGGTACGATGATGAAGGAGAGCAGGAAGCCGAAGACGCCGAGGAAGCCGCCTACGCTGGTTTTGAGGGAGGTCCAGATGATACCAGGTACTTTGGGCAGATTCGTCTTTACCCAGTCACCACGCAGCAGGGCCTGGAAGTCGGAGTCTGGTCCGTCGCTTGCTTCTTTCGCCATGCCTTGGGGCGACAAAACGATCACCGTGTATCCCAATGTTTCCGCTGACCGCATCAGATCTTTGACCTCCGGAGCAGCCACTTGAACTGGGGGCACCGTTTCAGACGGTGGTGCAGCCGCAGGAGTCACCTTGGCATCTGCGTGCGGCAGCAGTTTGATGTTGTACTCCTTTTCGATCTTCGCCGAGAAATCGATCACGGCCTTCTGCGCCTTCGCATAGTAGACCGGCACGCGTTCCGCCAGATGGTGGGCGGGATCATCCAGCTTCACCACGATCCACCAACCCAGCCCACCGATGGCCAGCGTAAAGATCCCAAATGCCAGCAGCACGGATCGCTGACGGTTAAGTCCGCGACGCTCCAGCCATTCCACGCCGGGCTCCAGCAGGTAGGCCAGTACACCCGCCACGGCGAACGGCACCAGAATGGGCTGCAGAAAGGACATGACCTCCGTGGCCAGACTGATCAGCTTGATGGCCAGCCAACCAATGAAGGCTATCGAAAAGGCGGTGATGGCAGTCCATATCACATTGCGCTGAAAAACGGTGGGAAGATTCTTCATCGGGAGAATGGGGTGGAGACTAGCCAGTCGCTGCGGTTTGGGTACTCCAAATATGCCCGCAAATTGGACAGCGCAGCCTCAAAGCGTATCGTCGTTCATCATGTCCCGCCCGCAGCCCAAGCCCGTTGATCCCGCCGAACTCCCGCAACTGGCGCAAGCCACCATGCGTGCCGCGAAGTTTCCCATGCTTGCCACGGTGGATGGCGACCAGCCGCGGGTGCGACCCGTCTCCCCGGTGCGCACGGACGGCTTCACGGTCTATGTCGCCAATCTGCGCCGCTATGGCAAGACGCAGGAGCTGGCATGCAATCCGAAGGCTGAATTGTGTTACAAGGATGATCAAGATAATCAGGTGCGCATCACGGCCACCGCCGAGATCGTCACCGAGCGTTCGCTGCTGGAGGAAATCTGGAACTCGAATCCCTTGCTGCGCGCCTACCTCGGCAGCATCGATAATCCTGAGCTGATCATTTACCGCTTCGTTCCAAACCGGGCACGATATATGCGAGAGTGGGCCTTGGAGTACTTTGAAGTGCCGCTTGCGGCGCATTCATGAGGCTGCCCTGCCGGAGGCGTGTGGGGATGCGGAATGAGTGTTCAAGTGTATTGCCAATTGTGAATAAGCCTCATCATTGTGAATAAGTTCTTGCCAGCAACTCCACGCTCTGACACTCTCCGGCACTTACCGTGATTCTTTCCAATAATCACATTTCGGGATCGGTACGTTTGGCTCTCCCCCGCGCCAACGAAAAGCTGTCCCCGCCTCTTTCAGCTCAGGCAACCAACACACCCACTCAACTACCATGGACCGTGACGACCACTCAGCATCGGTAATCTCATCTGCCACCTCACCCCGCGCTTCCGACCCTGGTCCTATTTCTGTGAATTCCGCCTCCCCCTCCCCCTCCTCCTCCCGCCGCCGCCGCACCGGGCCCGTAACTGCCACCAAGACCTTCGTTCTCGACACCAACGTGCTGCTGCACGACCCCGCCTGCATCCACCGCTTTGCCGAGCATCACATCTGCATTCCTGTCGACGTTCTCAGCGAACTGGACCGATTCAAAAACGAAATGACCGAACGTGGCTCGAACGCACGCGAGGTGCATCGGGCGCTGATGAAAATTTTTGCCACCAAGGGAGCATCGGTAACCAGCGGTGTTCCCACCGACGGCGGCGGCAGCATCCGCGTCGCTGTCTATGATCCAGGTGAGGCGCGCAAGCACGCGAGTGTGCAGGGATTTGAGCGTATTTTTCACGATCTGGACAAAGCCGACCACCGCATTCTGGCGTGCACGCTCTGGCTGAGCGAGCAAGTCTCACCGCCGGTCATTCTCGTCAGCAAAGACCTGAATATGCAGCTCAAGGCACGCGCTGTGGGCATTGAGTGCGAAGATTATCTGCATGACAAAGTGGAGCCGCGTGAAGTCGCCAATTTTGACATCGCTCGTGTGGAAGTCAGCCAGCATGAGCTGCAGCGCTTCGCGAGCAGCGGCTGTCTTTCCGTGCCAGAGACCCGCACCGCGGGCATGGTCGTAAACGACTACGCCCTGCTTACTGCTGGAGACAAGGCCACCATGCCTGCGAAGCTGAGCACCAATGGTGAATTCGTCCGCCTGCACCACACACCGGAGTCGATCAAGGTCGGTCAGGGCCGCGCCATCAAGCCGATGAACCTCGGTCAGGCCTGCTTCCTGGATGCGCTGCTCGATCCCGAAATCAGCCTTGTCACCTGCTACGGGCAGGCGGGTACCGGCAAGACCCTGCTGGCCGTCGCGGCCGCTTTGCAGCAGGTGTTTAGCCGGACATATCACGGTCTCACCGTGAGCCGCCCCATCGTTGCCATGGGTCAGACGGTGGGCTTCCTGCCTGGATCCTTGCAGGAAAAAATGCGCCCTTGGCTGCAGCCAGTTTATGACGCGCTGGATCTCCTGATGCGGCCCATGGAAGGCACGCAGCAGGGGCCGGCACGCAAAAAAAACCGTTTCATGCCTGAGCCGCAGCAGCAGATCGCTGCGCCTGCAGCACCGTATGATCCGCTCATTCAGCAGGGAGTCATCGAAATCGAAGCCCTCTGCTACATCCGTGGTCGCAGCATTCCGGACCGCTTTTTCATCCTGGATGAAGCGCAGCAACTCACGCCGCTGGAGGCCAAGACCATCGTCACCCGCATGTCTCGCGGCTCCAAGCTCGTCCTCGTTGGCGACCCCGCACAGATCGACAATCCCTATGTGGACAGCCGCAGCAACGGGCTTGTTTACACCCGCCAGCGCATGCGCGGACAGACCTTCGCGGCGCACGTCCCGCTGGTCAAAGGTGAACGCAGTCCCTTGGCTGAGGCGGCGGCGAGGTTGCTGTAACCTGTATTCGTTACAGAAAATTGCGCTTCGAAAATTCCACTGAGATTTTTTGAAATGGAATGAGCGTCGCGTCGTTTAACACGCCACGCGTCGGACTGGGCTTCCCAGAATTCTGCGCTCCCACATTAACAAACCAGCATTGATCCCTATGAAAGTTATCACCTCATTCCTCGCCATCCTGGCTCTTTCCGCCGTCACCACCTTCGCCGCTGAAGGCGATGCCCCCAAGAAGCCAGAAGGCGGCAAGGGCAAGCCTAAGATGACCCCGGAAGAAATGTTCACCAAGAAGGACGCCGACAAGGACGGCAAAATCAGCAAGGAAGAGTTCCTCAAGGGCTCCAAGGATGCAGCCAAGTCCGAAGCCTCATTTGCTAAAAAGGACAAGGACAAGGACGGATCCCTTTCCAAGGAAGAGTTCATCGCTGCTCCAAAGAAAAAGTAAGACGCCTAAGTCGTGTGACTTTTTGATTTCCAAGAGTCAGCCACGCCGCACCCGCCCCGCGCGAGTGCGGCGTTTTGATGTCTGCATCTGACAGCCAGCTGATGCCGTTGAGAAAAAACTGTGAACTTTTATCGCAACGAAATGAGCATCTTCTCGTTTAACCCGTCACGCGTCGGACTGGGACCTCCAGAATTCCACGCTATGCATCAACAACCCAACATCGACCCAAATGAAAGTTATTACCTCGTTCCTCGCCATCCTGGCCCTCTCCGCAGTCACTTCCTTCGCAGCCGAAGGTGATGCCCCCAAGAAGCCAGAAGGCGACAAGGGCAAGCCCAAGATGAACCCTGAGGAAATGTTCAAGAGACTGGACACCGACAAGGACGGCAAAGTGTCCAAGGCAGAATTCATGGCTTCTCCGAATGCCAAGAAGGACGAGGCCAAGGCCACCGAGCGCTTCGGCAAGATGGACAAGAACAGCGACGGTTCCCTCACGCTGGAAGAACTGACCCCCAAGAAAAAGAAGGGTGCCTGAGCCGTCTGACTCTTTGACTTTCACAAGTCATTTCAAGCCGCACCCGCTCCGCGCGAGTGCGGCTTTTTTGTGGGGCCGCCACCAGAACTCGGAAGAAGCCCCCGTCCGCAAGACGTACTCTTTTCTCCGAATGCTAAGCCGTACACTCATCACTCTCCTGCTCTGCACTGCCGCCAGCCATGCGGCGGTGGACTACACCACGCAGATCAAACCGCTGCTGCAACAGCACTGCGTGAAATGCCACGGTGCCACGACGCAGAAATCCCAATTCAGGCTCGACACCGCCGCCGCTGCACGCACTGGCGGCAAGCATGGCGCCAGCCTGCCCGATCTCCTTGTGCAGGTCGTCGCAGGGACTCACGCTGAAATCCCGCAGATGCCCTACAAGCGCGGGCCGCTGGATTCTGCACAGATAGCGCTGATTAGGCAGTGGGTGGCTGAAGGTGCGCATGCTCCCGCAGAGGAAACTCCGAGCGATGACCGGCACTGGGCTTTCATCGCGCCGGTCAAAGCACCGCTACCAACTGGTGAAGCCAAACATCCCATTGATGCTTTTATCCGCGCCCGCCTTGCCAAAGAGGGCCTTGAACCCTCGCCGCCCGCCGCTCCTGCCACGCTCATTCGCCGCCTGCATCTCGACATCACCGGGCTGCCGCCGACGCCTGCTGAAGTCGCGGCTTTTCTCAAGCAACCGGCATCCAGCACCCAGGATTTGGTCACGAGGCTGCTCGCCTCCAAACACTACGGCGAACGCTGGGGGCGCTGGTGGCTCGATCAAGCCCGCTATGGTGACAGCAATGGCTACAGCATCGACGCACCGCGCAGCATGTGGCCGTATCGCGATTACGTGGTCAATGCCTTGAACCAGGACAAGCCCTTTGATCAGTTCACGCTGGAACAACTCGCGGGGGACATGCTGCCCAAGCCTTCGCGAGATCAGCTCATCGCCACTGGCTTCAATCGCAACACGCAGATCAATCAGGAGGGCGGCATCGACAAAGAGCAGTTCCGCATCGAGAGCATTTTTGATCGCGTGGCCACCACCGGCACGGTCTGGCTCGGCCTCACCATCGGCTGTGCGCAGTGCCACGACCACAAGTTCGACCCCATCAGCCACCGCGAGTACTATCAGTTCTTCGCCTTTCTCAACAACCAGGACGAGCCAACGCTTCCCGTCCCCGATCCCGGCCAGGATCTCGACAAGCTGAAGGGCGAGCATGCGCAGGTGCTCAAGCAGATCGATGCGCACATCAAGGCGAGAATCGCCGTGCTGCAAGAGTGGGAAAAGACCCTCGGCGACCAATCCAAAAAACTGGTTGATGCCGAAGCGCTCAAGTCACTGGCCAAGCCCACCGCCAAACGCGGTGCCGCTGATCAGCGCATTCTATTCAAAGCCATGACCGGCACGTCTGACAGCGTCTTCAATCCGCTCTATGACCGCCACCTTGAACTCGACAACATCTTCAAGAACGGCACCACCACCCTCGTGATGAAGGAACTGCCACAGCCGCGAAAAACCACACTGTTCATCAAGGGCGATTTCACGCGTCCTGCCGAAGAGGTGCAGCCCGGGGTACTCGCGGTCCTGCCGCCTCTGCCCGCAGGTGCCAAGGCCGATCGCCTGGCCCTCGCGCACTGGATCATCGACCCAAAGAACCCGCTGACCGCTCGCGTCATCGTGAACCGCGTCTGGCAGCAATACTTCGGCCAGGGACTTGTCTCGACGGAAAATGATTTCGGCACAATGGGTCGCCTGCCCAGCCACCCCGAACTGCTCGACTGGCTCGCTGTCGATTTCATGGAGCACGGCTGGAGTCTCAAGTATCTGCACAAGCTCATCGTCACCAGCGCGACGTATCAGCAGTCTTCAGTCGTTGGGCATGCGCAATCCCTTATTGATGCCAACAATGAGCTGCTCTGGAGGCAAAACCGACTGCGCCTGGATGCCGAAGTGATACGGGATGTGTGCCTCGCAGCCAGCGGTCTGCTTGTCCCCAAAATGGGTGGTGCGCCCGTGTATCCCCCGATTCCCGAAGGCGTCATGTCGCTGGGGCAGGTCAAACGCGCCTGGCCTCTCAGCAAGGGCAGTGATCGCTACCGGCGCGGCATTTACACCTTCATCTTCCGCGCCACTCCTCCGCCCGCGCTCAGCGTTTTCGATGCTCCCGATGGTTTCAGCACCTGCACGCGCCGCATTCGCAGCAATACGCCACTGCAGGCCCTCACCCTGCTCAACGACAGCGCCTATGTCGAGTTCGCGCAGGCTTTGGCCGCACGCCTGATCAAGGAAGCCAAAACCGACGAGGCTCGCATCGCCCAGGCCTCTCAGCTTTGCCTCTCCCGCCAGCCGCACGAAAGCGAACGCCGGGCGCTTATTCGCCTGCTTGCTGCCGAACGAAAAGAGAATGCCACTGAGGCTCAAGCCTGGCAGGCTGTCGCTCGCGTACTGCTCAATCTGGACGAGACGATCACGCGGGAGTAGTGCGGCAGGCATTCAAGCCCACCTCTGCCGTTGGAGTTCCTGCACTTCGTCCATCAGCGCAGAAGAAGCCGTCATCCATCCGGCGCAGTGCGCATGGAAGCGGGCAAGTATATCTTGATCGCCCTCCAGCACGGAACCACTGCGAAGACTACCGCTGGCAAGTTGCCATGTGGCGAGAGATTCAATGTAGTCGAGCCTATGCTCCGTAGGCACCAGAATGGGCAGACTTCCTTTTTCAATAACTGGCACGTTGGCGACCAATCGGGCGAGACGGCCATTTCCGTCGGCATAGGGATGGATGCGAACCAAAGTGGCGTGACTCCAGGTATATGCGTCCAACGCAGAAACTGTGGGATCGCTTCGGCGCGTGGCGAAACCATTGAGCCATTCGCGCATGAGTGCTGGCACCTGCTCGGGCGTAGCGTAGGTGTCATTGATCACGGTCCTACCGCCTTGTTTGGCGAGGGTGGAATTGGGCTCGCGTTTCCATGCGCCTACGGGTTTCAAATAATCCACCTCCACACTGGTCTGAATGACCGTATGCAGCGCATGCAAGTCTGCCTCCGTGAGCGGGCGGGATTCAGTAATCAGGCGATACAGCAGCTCGATGGCGCGGCTGTGGCCCAGCACCTCATTGTGATGCGCGAGCGGCTTCCCTGCAATGGTCAGGCCGTATTGGAGGAGACCAAGCGTCTCGCCTTCATTGAGGGTGTTTCCTTCCAGTGCCGTGGAGGTATGCGTCCAGCGCACGCGCAGCTTCTGCATGAAAACCTCCCGCAGATCGGGATCCAGATCGCGGAGAGTTGGGATGAAGCGCTCGATCATCCTTTCAAACTACAGCAAGCATGAGTTGCAGGCAAAGGGGATGTGGCCGCGAAGAGCCGCGTCTTATTGGTGCATGACTCCATGACCTCCTCACGGAGGAGGCAGAGGCACATCATTCACCCTAGGCGCAGCGGGCTTGGGGTACCCACTTGGGATCGGTGTGGCAGGCGGGGGGAGAATCGGATTGGGCGGCAGGCCCGTCTGGACAGGCGGGGCATTCATATTTTGACGTTGCTGCATACCCCGGCCTTGATTCGGTGCTGTAGACTGCTGGGTGGGAATGGCACTCCTGACCTCGACTGGCGGAGAGGCGGCGACATCGGCAAAACTGATCCATCCGGCCTGATCTCCCTTTTGCAATTGAATGCGAGTCTTGTCCACGCTCTCGCCGGGTTTGACGGCACGGATCTTGATGCCCATTTCATTTTCCGAGCCAATGCGTGCCTCCATGACCTGCGAGGTGGTGCGGTCCACCAGCACGGCGACAACACCGCCGTCGATCTCATAGATGCCGGAGAGGCTGAGGCTATCGGTGAAGTTTGGCCCCGTCGGTGCATCGGGTGAGGGCAGATCTTTTGTGGTGAAGATGGAGCGCTCCCACAAAGGAGCGAACTGCTGAAGCTTTGGAAACGGCACGGGGGTTGCTTCCTGTTCCTTTGGCTCCTGAGCAGATGCCTGAGGGGCCAACACAGCCAACCCCAGAAGAGAGAATGTGAACGTGGAAAGTTTCATGGCTATTTTGTTTTGCTGACCTTGGGCACTGATTTCTCACGGTAGAACTGCGAGAACTCGACCTCGGCATTGATGGTCTTGTTGGTGCCGCTGGGATTGATCTGCATGCGGGTGATACCAAGGAAACTCTGCGGCTGCTGCAGTGCGCGCAGCCAGCCGAAGAATGCCTGCTCCGACACACCGGTGAGCGTGATCTTCACGGTGGCTTTGTCAAAGTAGCCTATGGTTTCCTCCAGCGGCAGGCCATCGGGCCCAAGGACGCGTGCGGCTTCGATGAATTCCTTGCCGCCGATGCTGAGGCCGGTTTTATCCGCCTGGCTAGTGATGACCTCCAGCAACTTGGCTGAAGCCTCCTGGCGGCTGGTGAAATTTGGGCAGTGCTCTTCAATCCAGCCGTACTTGTCCGCCCAATCCGCGCCCTGCGAGATGGCGAGGTTCATATCGCCGAGACGATCACGCAGCGTGTCGTTCTCCTCGCGAATAGCCGAGTAATTGTTGAAGGCGTACATGAGTCCGCCGCCGCCAATGATGACGAGGAACAGGAAGGCAAAAACGCCGAGGAGCACTTTCTCACTCTTCTTCATTCGCCCAGTCCTCCCTTAAGCTCAAAGCTGGCGCTGCCGTCGCTGGCAAAGGCTGGCGGTGGCCCGTTCAATGCGAAAGGAGCCAGGGCTTCGATCGACTTGAGTTCCTGGGTGTACTTGAATGCTAGGGTAGCGTCAGGCATGCGCCCACGCAGACTCATACGCTCCGGCGTCCATTCCCAATGCGTGATGGAGACCTCCTTGGAAGATTCGGGCTCCATCAAATGAAGCAGGACCTGCTGCGGCCAGGTGGTGGGATCCACGGCAGGCGCGACCTCTTTCCATGCTTTTTTGTGGTCCATGACTCGTGCAGCTCGCGGCGTGAGATCAGCGACTTTTTCACGCAGCAGGTTGCGTTCCTGCATGGCCAGTGACGTCAACGTGGCGACGAGGGCAATCGCCGCAGCGATCACCGTTCCGGCCGCCAGAACCATGAAGCGTGTCTTTGCGCGGCTTGTCTGGCTTTGACGCTCCGAGATCAGGTCCTGCGGCATCAGCAGGCTGGTGCCACGCTCAGGCATCGTCGGTGCCGGCATGTCACAGCGGTAAGCGGCCAAACCGGTGACGCGCTGGATCTGCTCAACATCCCCTTCATCAATCCAAAGCACGATGCTTTCGAGACGTCCGAGCACACCTTGGAAGCCTAGCTGCAGGCAGATGTTGTTGAGTTCCGCCAGTGAATTGCCATCCAGTTTGTTTGCTGACAGCGGTGTGCAATAGATCAGCTGCGACCCACTGGTGATGGCGACGACGAGACGACCCAGCTCACGAAAAATCGTGAGGCTGTTTTGCACCATCGGGTAGCACAGCGCATGGAGCGTGACTTCATCCGGCAGTCGTGCGTTGTCGGTGAGAGGTGTCGGCAAATCTTTGAGTGAGAGGATGCGCGTGAGATACGCGCCTTCCTTCCCCTGCATGTTGCGCACCTGTACACCGGTCTCGTTGTCCTCGGCCTTGATGCCCATGCGTTCGAGATGCAGCAGCCCCATGCTGCGCAGATGCTCGGGCTGCCCCTTCAGCCAGGCGGGCAGCGCCCAAAAATGTACTGCGGGAAGAGCGAGGACACGATATTGTGCATCTTTGCCAAATCTGGCACCTTCAGCACTTAGTTCGGTATTCAGCATGCATGCAGCGCCTTCGGCACCCATCCAGCTTTGCCAGACGTGTGCGCCGGGGAGCAGCAGCTCGCAGGGGGTTTTACGTGTCTTTGCCATGGGCGGGGATTTCGCCACGCCAGACGGCCTTGCCGTCTTGGGTGATGAGGATGAGTTTACGATGCAGGGGGCCGAGTGAACCGACGCTTTCGATGCGGCGGATGGGGCCAGCGAATTGAATCCATTGAGTAAGCTGAGCGACGACCTGCGGCTGAAAAACGCCCAGAAGCTGCGCCACCTGCGGCACGCTGCCGAGGCGCACGTCATCCTGCGTGTGCAGCGCTCCATCGCGACCTGCACGCAAAGTGAGCAGAGGCTGAACGCGCTCCAAAGGAAGATCGGCAAGCAGCGCGATGAGCTCTGGTCGCGCGTCATTCACATCCACGCGACCATCGCCAAAAACAGTGAACCACTCGCGCCAGTCAGGCCGCTCAATGTTGACTATGTCCATGCCGCGCACCAGAAGCATCTCCTCGACTTCTTTAAACGCACGATTGAAAGGCATGCCCTCAAAACCCAGCTTTTCGTATTCGCGTTTCTCGGCGCCATTGAGACTGACATTCTGGTCATCATCGACCCAATCCTTCAGGGCATCGCACAAGGCGGAGACAAACTGCTCCTTGAAGCCCCAACTGGTGAACAGCCTGCGCAGCAGCACCTTGTCACCACTCTTGAGGAGGTGATTGGCATTTAGCCGCGCCTCCTCGGCCACGAGCTTAACGTTGTAGCCACCGCCGTCGTCTGCATTGAAGTGCAGGAGGGGATCATCCTCCCGCATGACGGGATGCCGCGCCACCTCGATGCCCATTTGTGCATAACGTTTGGCAAAAATGCGCCCACGCATCGTGCGGGTGTACTGGGAGTCTGCCTGCAGAGACTTCGCTCCGGCAAACATGACCATGCCCAGAATCGCGATCATCCAAAACACCACGATGAGAGCTGAACCGCGCTGCAAAGACGCATGACGAAGGGTGGATGACGAAGGAATGACAAAGCCCGAATGACGAGCGTGGACTTCCTGAGGAGCAGCGCTGCTCATCTTTCGGTCTTCGGTCATTGCAAGATCATGCGTCATTGTGGAGGAGTAGCCTGGGGCGCGCTGGTGGGAACGCTGGTCTGAGCGAGATCGTTCGCGATCCAAAAGATGTACTCGTGCTCACGCGGGTCGGCGGTGAAGGCAAACTTGAGCTTCATGAAGAGTGGCGGCTGCGACTGTTTTTTTGGGTCCCAACTGGTGTACCATTTCTTTCCCTCCGGCTCATAGAACTGCCACTGCATCTGCTTGAGCCCTTCGAGGATCGGCAATTCGGCAATGAGGTTGAATTCATCCGGCGTGCGTGCCTTGGGGTTGAGCTTGAAGTGACGCACCATGAGGCTGAGATCCTTGGTCTCGCGATTGCGCACAACGCCGAACTCGACGGCGTCGGCCAGCTTCAAATGACGCTCCCAGGCGAACGGCATATGGCCTCCTGCAATGAACAGATTGCCCGAGGCACCGCGTGCCACCTTCTCCAGCCCGGCGGAGAGCTGGATGCCGGGGTCCATGCTTTCGAGATAGTCACGCCACTGGGTGACGAAGTTGCTGATGCGCGTCTCCGCCACACGAGCGGTGCTCATGGATTTGCCCAACTGCATGGCGCCATTGGCCACGCCATAGACAGCGCTCAGAATGAAGCCGATGAGCGCCATGGCCATGATGACTTCGAGCAGCGTGAACGCGGCCTTAGATCGGACTGTTGGGCGAATACACATAGGTTTCCATGCTGCGTTTCATGCGCCGCGTGCGCCCGTCATTGATCCATGCTTCGGCGCGGATGCGAAACATGTGGTCGAGCTCGACCTTCTCTTTGTTGAAGAGTTTGACCCTCTCAATCGTGGCGATGGCGTCGATGTGGTCAGCGGTGGGATTGAAGGAAATGCTGGCCGCTTTGAACTCAGGCTGGTGTGCCACTTCGGCCAGTACGGACTCCAGCACACGCAGCACCTGAGCCTCCTGGCGTGCGGAGGTGGATGCCTTGGCGATCTCCTCAATTGCACGCGTCATGCTGACGGCCACAAGAGAGAATAACGCAAGGGCGAGAATGATTTCGAACAAGGCGAAACCATGAGCAGATGAGGATGTGCGTGTGTGTTTCATCCTTTGACCTGAATGGATTTGCGTTTCGCACAGGCGGTGAGCGGATCGAAACCGATCTCGATCAGTCCCGCTGGGCCAATGATGCGAACCTCGATGGGCTCGCAGATACCACTAGGGCTAAACTCCCAGGCCTCACCGCGACCGGGCTTGCGGAAAACTTTCTCCCCCACGCGGCGCACCTGCAGCATGCCGCTGAATTCATCACTCGTGCCAAACGCACCAGCCGTAAGCTCCATACGCACCGCCTGCTGGGTGTTGAGCGCCTGCAGCATGTTTTGCCGGGCGGTGGTTTCAATCATGGCTGCCGCGCGCCGAAGTTTGTCTTCAGCGCGCACACCGGAGATGCTGACGGTGGCAATGCCAATGATCAACAGGGTGATCGACATTGCGACAATGATCTCCAGCAAGGTAAAGCCTGCTGCGCGAGAATGACGAGAGCCACGCTGAGAGTTCAGCGTGGTTTGCACGGTCTTGGTAATGGACTGGCAGTTCGTCATTCCGATTGAGTCCTTATTGTTCCCAACTGCCGATGTCGTCAGCATTGTCGGCGATGCCATCCGGACCGGCCGAATAGACATCGAAGCCGGTCTTATCCTTCACGCCGGGCCGGCGGTAGTGATAAGCGTTGCCCCACGGATCGATGGGCAGTTTTTTGAGCTTTGGACTCCAGCTTTGCGGAGTCGGGCGGCTCGTGGGCTTTTCAACAAGAGAGGAGAGTCCTTGTTCCGTCGTGGGCAGGAACATGTTGTCCACTTCATAGGCACGAAGCGCCGAGGAGATGCTGCTGATGTTGCCTTTCGTGGTGGTTTTTTTGCCACCTTCAAGTACACCGCCGAAATTGACGATGGCAGCGCCCACAAGGAGCGCGACGATGGCGAGAACGAGGATCATCTCGACGAGGGTGAAGCCGGACGTCGGGAGGCGTGGTTGGGTTTGAGTGTGTTTCATGAGGATGTGAGGATGAGAACCGGGCGGCTATTTGTTGATGCTGGAAATGGTCTGGAAAATGGTGGTCATCATGAGGTAGGCCATGAGGCCGACCATGCCTGCCATGAGGCAGACGATGAGGGGCTGGATAAGCGCGGCGAGCGTGTCGATCTTCTTGCTGAGCTCACGGTCAAAACGCTCTGCGGCACGAGTGAGTGCCGCGGGCATGTCGCCGGTTTGCTCTCCCACGTTTACCATATCGATGAGCAGCGGCGGGAACTGAGCGCTGCGGTCAAGCGCGCGGGAAAGTGCGACGCCTTCGCCCACGTTGTGCATGACGCTTTCGAAGCCCTGCTGCAGGTAAGGATTGTCGATGGCCTGGTGGGTGAGCTGCATGGCCTGTACCATGGTGAGCCCGTTGCCGAGGAGATTGGCCATGGTCTCAAGGAACTGGACGTAGAAGCGCGCGCGGAAGATGCCACCAAAGAGCGGCAGGCGCAGTTTAAAATGCGCCCATGGAATGGCCGACTCGGGGCGCGCAACCCACGCCTTGCCGACAATGTAGGTGGCGATACCGCCGAGGATAAGCATCCACCAGGAGGCCTTGAAGGTGTCGCTGACCTTCAGAATGATCTGCGCGGCGAATGGCAAAGAGCCACCGGTCGAATCGAGCATTTCCGTGAGTTTCGGAATGAGATAGACGACGAACAGCAAGGTGACGGCGACAGCAGCGACGATGAGGAAAGCCGGATAGAGCAACGCGGAGAGCACCTTGGACTTCAGCGCCTGCAAGGAGCGCATGTACTGCGCCTGACGCTTCAAGATGGTGCTCAGCGAACCGCTGGCTTCACCTGCCGAGACGAGCGCACAGAAGAGCTTGCCAAAGCTGGGGCTGGTGGCAGCGATGGCTTTTGAGAAGGCCATGCCGTCACGCACTTTGCCACGCAAGACGGTGGCGAGTGTTTTGATGCCGGAGAGTTCGCGACGGCGCTCCATGGTGGCGAGCGCAGGCTCAAGCTGAATGCCAGCGCCGACGAGATCTGAGAGTTCCTCAATAAAGAGCACGACCTGCGGGAGCTTGAGCTTGATGGGGCCACCTGGGATCGTTTCGGCAGCCTTCGCGCTCTGCTTGGCCTTGGTGGTGTTGCTGGCCAGCACTTTGTCTTCGCCCGCAAGTTCCAGCTTGATGGGCTGAATTTTCTTTTTGCCCAGCAGTGCAAACGCCTCGCTGCGATCCGACGCAGAGAGTTCCCCGGTGATGACACCGGAAGGACCGTGAGCGCTGTAAACGAAGGTGGGCATGAGTTAGGCGGCTAAACGAGAGGAAGGCATGGTGGTCGTTTGCGGGGCGTGATTGCGATCGCTGGCGGCAGTGACGCTGAGGACTTCTTCGATGGTGGTTTCACCACTGAGCACTTTCTGGAAGCCGTAGCCGCGCATGGGGATGTAACCGTCCTTGAGCGCCTGCTTGTGAAACTCAGCAGGATGCGCACGGCTGTTGATGAGATGCTGCAGTGCGTGAGTGACGAGGCAAACCTCATAGATGGAAAGACGGCCCTGGAAGCCGCTGCCACGGCAGGACTCACAGCCCACCCCACGCATGATTTTGCCGGGCAGATGAGACGGAAAGCCGATGGACTTGAGATAGCTCTCCTCCACCTCGGTGGGGGTTTTGCACAAGGGGCAAAGTTTGCGCACGAGACGCTGGGCAAAGAAGGCACGCACGGCGCTGGAAACGAGGAAGGGCTCCACGCCCATGTCGATGAGACGCGTGATGCCGCCGATGGCGTCATTTGTATGCAGCGTGCTGAAGACCAGATGGCCGGTGAGTGCAGCGCGCACGGCGATCTCGGTGGTTTCAAGGTCGCGCATTTCCCCGATCATCACCACGTTCGGGTCGCCACGCAGAATGCTGCGCAGACCGGCACCGAAGGTGAGGCCGATCTCGGGCTTCACGGCGATCTGCACGATGCCGGGCATCTTGTACTCCACAGGATCTTCAATGGTGACGATGCGGCGGTGCGTCTGGTTAAGATCGGTGAGGAAGGCGTAGAGCGTGGTCGATTTACCGCTGCCAGTGGGGCCGGTGATGAGGATGATGCCGTTGGGAAGTTTCAGCAATTCATCGACGACGGGACGAATGTTGTCGGTCAGGCCAAGGCGATTCACGGTGACCTGCTGCTGCGCGAGGAGACGCAGGCTGACGCTTTCGCCTTCTACCGATGGAATGGTGGCTACACGCACGTCGATGGAGAGGCCATCGAGCTCGAGGCCAATGCGGCCGTCTTGTGGCAGACGCTTCTCGGCGATGTCGAGCCGTGCCATGATCTTGAGTCGGGCAATGACGGAAGCTTGAAGTGACTTGATGTTCTCAGGCACTGCCAGTTCTTCGAGGCGGCCGTCAATGCGGTAGCGAATGCGCAGGCGATCCTGCTGCGGCTCGACGTGGATATCCGTGGCGCGTTGTTCGAGACCACGACGGAGGATTTGATTCACGAAGCGAACCACCGAGGCTTCTTCGTCTTCAGGCTCATCGAGCACAGTGACTTCATCCTTCAAATCTTCCGCACCCCAGTCTGCACGACCACGCAAAATCTTTTCAAAGGTGTCTGCACCGAGGCCGTAGAGCTTTTGCAGGCCTTCGACAATGCGGGTGCGCTGCCCTACGTGCCAGACCACCGGCATCGATAAACTCGCGGCCACGCGCTGATGAGCCACAAGGCTGAGCGGATCAAACGTAGCAATGTGCAAGGTGCGCTCCGGCTCCATGCCTTCGTCACTTTTCGTTTCTTCGGTGAACACAGGCAGCAAGCGATGACGCAGAGCGATCTCCGCTGGCAGCATGCGGCGCATCCCCTGCTCTGTCGGCTGGTCTTCATCCTTCGGCTCCCACCATGGCAAGTTGAGCGTTTTGGCCAAGGCCGTCAGGAAATCGCGCTCGCGTACGCCCTCGCAATCCAGCACGGCATCCACAAAGGATGTTTGATTGAAGCACGCTTCTTCCACCGCCTGCCGCACAGCAGGAAGATCGGAACAACCCGAGTCTTGGAGGATCTTATCGATGAGTGGAAGCATGAGAACTGGACGGCTCAGAATCGCCTTATAATAACATATAATTATGGTTTTTCATAAAATTGGCAAGCTTTTAATACATCCAAACCATTCGGAGAGCCGAAAAGATGTGGTAACCCACCCCCCTTGTCTGCACCACTAGGGATACCAACCCTGTCCCGCCCGCTGCTTATTTAGCAGCGGATATTTGAGCCACCATTGCATCCAAAGACCCGTTCTTGATCGCGATCACCCCCTTGGGGTCGATGAGATAGAGGGTGGGAAAGTTGCGCAGGTTGTAGAGGGTGGTGTTGGGGCCGCTACTGGTGTTGTCGAGTACGTTGCGGAAGCCGACGCGGTAATCGGCGAGCGCTTTTTTGGCTTCGGTCTCGATGTCCGTGTTCACGCCGATCACGACGGCGTTTTTGTCCTTGAGCTGTTCAGCGGCCTGGTTCATCAGCGGCAGGGTTCCGTGGCAGGCGTGGCACCAGCCGCCCCAGAAAATGACGATGACGTATTTGCCGCGGTAGTCGCTGAGCTTGAAGGCTACGCCGTCGGCATCCTTGCCCTCGATCTCCGGCGCTTCGCACCCGACCTGCAGGCTGGTCATCTCAAAGAACATTTTAGCGACTGTATCCGAAAGCTTGAAGCCCTGAATGGTCACGTCTTCATAATCAGCGTAAAGCTGCTGAAAGCACTCAAGTGCCTTGCTCTTCGAGGCAGCGGCGGAGACGCGGTCGGCAGAAGCGTCGAAGTTTTTGAAGTGGATGGCACCGAGGGCGTAGAGCGCCGCAGCTTTTTCTTCACGGTGCGTGTTCTTTTCGATCACTGCCTTGAGCACCGGCTCCGCAGGCAGGCCGTGGTATTCCAGTTGCTTCACCGCTTCGGCGATGCCCGCACGATCCGAAAAGGTGGTGCCGAGCATCTTTAGCGCTTCCTGGCCTTCGGGAAAACCTGCGGCACCCGTCACGAGCCAATTCACACCTTTCACCACATCTGGCTGGTCCAGGTTTGTCTGCACCAGTTTCATCATCTTCGTGGCATAGGGGCCGGCGCTGGGAATGCTGGCGCGAAACTTGTTCTTTTCCTCTTCGGTGGCCGCAGCGATGAGCTTCTGTGTGTTGGCGCGCACCGAGTTTTCGTATTCATCAATGATCGCGCGAATCTCCGTGGCCAGTGGTGAGGCGGGAGCCTGAGCCAGGATGGTGACGGTGGACAAGAGCAGGAGGACGATGGCTTTCATGGTGAATCAGCAAAGATCATGACGTGAGCGGAACCCGAGCAGCGACAGGCCTGCGAAGAGGCATAGCAGAAGACTTCCCGGCTCAGGAACAACGGCGAACGACTGGTAGACATTGTCATACACAAGCACTGGGACGCCGTAGTTTTCTGTATGCTCGGTGAGCGTGAAGGTCCTGGCAGCAAGGCCGGTGTCGGGAGCTTCCACGCGATAGACCACACCATCGGTCAGACCGGTGAGCGCAATATTGAATCCGCCGGCGCTATTGCTGAATCCGCTGGCCACGAGGATGCCAGTGAGGTCGTTGTAAACATGGATCGCCTCTCCTGCCAGTCCTTCTCCTGGCGTGTAAAAGGCATCTGCTAGAAGGGTGTCCTGATAAACTGATCCCGTCAAAATGGCATCTGAAAAGTATGTGGTGCCATCAAAGCGAAACTGCGAGGCCAGATGCTCGGTGATGACGTAAGGTCCGATGGCTGTGGCATTGCTCCCAGGAATCGAGATGTTTTGGAAACCGATGCCAATTTCCTTCATGCTCGAATTCAGCAGCAAATCGCGGTGACCGGCTGGGCTCTGAATGCCGTTACCGTAGCCGGCGGTGACTCCATTGCCATCTCCCCAGTCAACCACAAATGCGGCATGGGAATGAAAGGGCGACTGCGCCGCAGCAAAAAGATTTTCGCCCGCCTCCAGCCAGTTGGCACTGTAGCCGCCATTGGTAATGCGCTGGTCAAGAGCCAAGCCGTCCAAAGAGTGCGCCTGCTGATCGGCAGTCACCATCAGGTTGGAATACGTGGTGGCTGAGACATTCAAAGCACCGTTCCAAGCCAGCGGTGGCGCTCCAGTGAGAGTGGAAAATTGCGAGGCTAGATCCGTAGCACTGGTGCCAAAAAAATTCAACGCATAGGCGATGCTGGGATCGTTCGACTTGACTCCGGCCCATACTCCTGGGGACGAAAAGTTGACCAATTTACTTAGCTCCCCTTGGGGATCACTGCGGAATCGATTGGTCAATTCCAACATGTACTGTTGCTCTGCCGTGGGATCATTTGCCGATGCCTTGCTGGACAGCAACAGCCCGGCGGCAAGGATGCCCGCGCCACACCTTTGCCAGAGGCAGCGGCAGGTCTTGATCAATACTGGGGCAGAATGATTCACTCCTCTTAACTTATGGTAATTATATTAATCTGCCAAGCCTGATTCATTCAGAGCCGTGCGAATCGTCACTTTGCACCACAAAGTTTTACTTGCGCCAATCACTTTGGCGCGCAAAGTGACTCGCATGAGCACGACCGACGCCGCCTTGGAGAATCTCCGCATCATCCGTTCCCTGATGGAAAAGGCGCATATTTACCGTGCCGTCTCTGCTCCTGCGGCGCTCACCGGCGGTGTGCTTGCACTCGTCGCTTCCGGGTGGCCGGTGTGGCATGCCCTGAAGAACCAAGGCGATGCAGTGATGTGTGATATGTGCTTCTTGGAAACTTGGCTAATCATTCTGGCCATCGCTTCAGGCTTGAATGTCTTCTTGCTCGCCAAAGAGGCCAGACTTCGCAACCAGCCGTTTGTCTCCGCCGGCATGCGCATGGCGCTGCGCGCTTTCGTTCCACCGTTGCTAGTCGGCGGCAGCGTCGGCATCGGTTTGATCGTCTTTCTGCACAATCTGACTCTCGCTGCTCTCATTTGGGCGCTTTGCTACGGTCTCGCCCTTCTGAGCACTGCCAGCTTTTCGCCGCGCTCTTTGGTGCGCCTTGGCTGGGCTTTTGTGATCACGGGTCTGCTGACCTTCTTCGCCTGGGCCGCTTGCAGTGATGTGCGACTGCTCTCAAGCGATCTTGGCCCAGCTTCTCTCGTCATGGGGCTCACCTTCGGCCTGCTGCATGTCGTTTATGCCCTCGCCGTATTCCTCAGCGCCCAACCTGCGGAGGTGCAGCCGTAATGATCGACTTCGATCAAATCGACAAGCTCATTCACGAAAAGGGCCGCCTCTCCATCATGACGCTGCTCTCCACACGCGGTGAGTGGGCCTTTCAGGACCTCAAGGCAGAACTCAGCATGAGCGACGGTAATCTCATCTCCCATCTCCGTACCCTAGGCACCGCTGGTTATATCAAGGAGAACCGCGACGAATCCGGCACCCGCCCGCGCACCAGCTACGAACTCACCCCCGCCGGTCGCACGGCCTTCAAAGACTACGTCGAAGTGCTGGGTGAAATCGTCAAAGCCGCCCAACAGACCTGACTCAGCTCTTTTTACCCATTCACTTTGTCACACAAAGCTAAAAACACCATGAACATCATCCTCGCTCAACATCACGGCATGTGCTTCGGCGTCCGCGACGCCCTGCGTACCACCCACACGGCCGCTCAACGTGCTCCGCTCACCATCCTTGGTCAGCTCGTTCACAATCCACTCGTGGAGCAGCACCTCGCCACGCTCGGTGCGCAGCACGGTGACCTTGATGATTTGAGCAGCGCCAGCACGCAACAGGTCGCCATTACCGCGCATGGTGCCTCCGACCACCACCGTCAGGCTTGGCAGGGTGCCGGCCATACGGTCATCGACACCACCTGTCCTCTCGTCAAAAAGGCGCATCACGCGCTCGCCATGCTGGTGAACGAAGGCTACCAGCCCGTCGTCATTGGCCAGAGTCAGCATGTCGAGGTGCGTGGACTCATCGGTGACTTTCCTTCCGCCGTTGTCGTGCTTGAAGAAGCCGACCTTCATCGCGTGCCCGAGCATCCTCGACTCGGCATCGTTTCACAAACCACGCAGCCGGTCGAAATCGCGCTGCGAATGGTGGATGCCATCAAACGCCGCCACCGCAGTTCGGAAGTGCGTTTCATCGACACCATCTGCCATCCCACCAAGCAACGGCAGACGGCCATGGATGATTTGCTGCGAGATTGCGACCACATCGTCGTCATCGGTGGTCGCAACAGCAACAACACGCGCCAGCTCACACAGAAAGCCACTGCTCAAGGCCTTCCCACGATCCAAATCGAACAAGCTGGAGAATTGGATCCCGCTTGGTTTGGCAAGGCGCGCAACGTCGGCGTCACTGCCGGCACCTCCACGCTGGATGAAACGGTGGATGCCGTCATGCAGCGCCTCCGCCAGATCGCTGCCGAAATGCGCTCCAACCCGGCCCACGAATTTCTACGTTCCATGCTCCGCGCCGCCTAATTCAAACCCAACCCACATCATGAATACTCAACATTGGATCAGCCACTTCGAAGCCAACACCCGTCTCAATCATGAGCTGCAACTGCCGGACGCTAAATGCGATTTGCCCGAGCATGTTCGCAGCGCCCTTGTCCGCTCCATCGCCATCTTCCAGCTGGGCGAAAGCGGCGGGGGCACGCGTTTGCGCCGCTACACCCGCAGCATCGCTTCGCTGGAAAACCTGAAGGGCTATCAGCGTGCCGTGGACCTCTTTGTCGCCGAGGAGCAGAGCCATGCCGCGCTGCTTGCGCGCACAGTCACCCATCTGCGCGGCACCTTACTCCAGAAGCAATGGACCAACTCCATCTTCCGCTGGATGCGCGATCTGGTGAACCTCGAATTCAACATCCAGGTGCTCCTCACGGCGGAACTCATCGCCGAAGTCTATTTTGGTCTGCTTTCACTGCGTTGCAGCGATCCCGTCGTCCAGACCGTCGCAAAAAAACTCCTGCGCGATGAAATGGGACATCTCTCCTTCCAGCGCGACTTTTTGTTTGAACGCCTCAGAACACTCACTCCTGCCATGCAGCGTCTCTGGCGCTGTCAGTTCCAAGCCATCCACCTCGCAACCGCCTGCGTCGTCGCTTGGGACCATCGTGAATGTCTGCGCAGTCTGAACATCACCCCCGCCGACTTCCGCGCACGCGCCGTGCGCTGCTGGCAGAGCTTTCAATCACGGCTGGAACGCAGGTTGCACGAAGACGAATCTCACAAACGCCACGAAGAAGGATCGACCCCAGGATACAGCCGCTCCAGCAGAGCCACCATGCAGTCGCCGGTGAGCTGACGAGACTGGCGGGAAAGGGTGGCTGGCTGAGTGTCTTTTTGCACACCAGATTTCCACAGATGATCCAGCGCATCTGAGTGAAGTTCGGTTACTTCATCCACGACTTCCTGCCAGTGCTGCGGCTGCGCACTTTCCTTCCACTCGCCGCGACCACGGCCGAAATGGCAGATGGCTAGGTAGGTGAGGAATGCCAGTTTGACCTGCTCGCGAAAATGCTCGCGTGACCAGCGCAAACGCTGGTCGCTGCCGCGCACGAGGTTGTAGCTGCGGATCAAAGCATAGGCACCAATGCCCGAGGCAAGCCCCCCCAGCAGCGCACCACCGCCGAAGGTCATGCCGCCCAGTTTGAGATCAGCGATCAGGCCGCCCATCGCACCACCGGCGAAACTGCCCAGCACGCCCCAGATGTTCTCTGAAACGGCCTGTGGCAGGTGAAAATGCTCACGTGCGATCTGGTTCAGCTCGTATCCGGCCTGACCTTTCAGCCCATGAACTTCGATAAGGTTGTTGGTCGTCTGCTCGGTGCGGTCCGCGAGCTGCGTGGCCAGTTTTTGGCGTGCTTCATTGTAATCGCGGTTAAGATCATCGCGCTGCCATCCTACGCGTTCCAGCAGCGTTTCAGAGCGCACATCCACGCCGTCAAACAGAGCTGCCGTAAGCTGCTCTGAGATCAGGCGAACCGAGGATTGAAACACTTCCACATTGCGCTGCGCCCAGGCACGCTTGATTTGCAGGAAGGTCGGGATCTTGGAGCCCTGCATCAGCGGTGCCAGAGATTCCATGAGGATGTCCTCCTGTACCCAGCAGCGGGCAAAGGCATCCAGCGTCAGCACTTCACGCACAATCTCAAACTGCTTCAAATGCGTACGCCAGGTTTCGAGCTCTGCAGCTTCCAGAGATGAACTGCCCGGCAGGCCTGTTTGATTCAGCAACACGACCACCGGTTTTTCCACCCAGCCGAGGATTTCCATCTCAGGGCCGATGTAGGCGGCGGCCTCAGGCGGTTCGGCGGCATTGACGAGGTAAAGCACCACGTCCGCCTCATCGCGCACATTTTTCAGAGCCTGCTGGCTGCACCACAAGGGCCGGTCCGTGATGCGGTCCCAGGTCTGAGAAAGAAACCACAGAAGCGGACTGCGCTCACGCTGCAGGCGCTTCATCAGCCGTGCACTGTCGCCGAAGCCCGGAGTGTCCCACAACCGCAGCATGAAGCCGCCCGTTTCCAGCAGGGTGTGCGATTCATTGAAAAGCGTGACATGCGGCGCATCCCGTACCTCACCCACATCCTGGCGCAGCAGCGTGCGGGCCAGTGTCGTCTTGCCCGCATTCGTGTGTGAAATGAGGCTCAGTGTGACGATGTCTGAGGCATCACGCACATTCAGCTCCGCCGCCTGTCGGTCAGGAGGTCTTGCGGTTTTATTTCTGGAGAAAAGAGCGGGCACGAGAGACACAAAATTCATGAACATTACGACACTAGAGGCTTTGCGCGTCCGGATTCTTTGAGCACGGCCACAATCACTTCAGACGCCAGTCCTTCGACCATCTGCGACCACAACTGCTCACGTCCGGCGATTTTTTCTGGCGACCAGCGTCCCGCAAGACTCGTGCCGTCCAGCAGTACGATGAGCTCCGGCTCGGCATGCTTGGTGAGCAGACGCTGGCGCACATCGGAGACCAGGCGACGCTGGACCTCGGCCTCGGGGGTGGTGGCCATGTTGAAAAGCATGACCAGATTAGCGCACACGGGCTGCCAGACGGCGGCAAACTCATCCTCCTCACCTGCTGGGATGCGCACATATTCCGCACGTGCCATGCCGCCAAAACGTTCCCGTACACCTCGATCCCACAATTCTCGGTGCGTGGCCGTGGGCTCGATGGCATGCACGAGCACCTGGATGCGCTCGCTTCCGCCTTCCACTGCACGCAGCAAGGTACGCAGGTAACTGCCCCAACTCAATGCACGGGCCGTTTGTGAAACAACCCGACCGCAGCGCGCGGCACCCAGCCCCGCCAGCAGGAGACGCGGCAGCACAATCAGCACCAGCAGGGTGCCAGCGTAGAGATTAATCCATGGCAGCGCAGGGGCCGGTTTTTCCACCTTGCCCGAAGTCCGATGCATGCCAGTGATCTGGTCCAGCGGCACGGGAACCCGCAACACCTTCGAGGCGGGTTTGAACAGCGTTTCAAAAAAGGCCGAGGCATCTTTCTCGCCCAGCAGCGTGCTTTCCCATACCGCGCGATATTCGTGCGACCACCCCCGGGCATAGAGGGCCACCGCACCGCCAATGGCCAGCAAGGCCGCCGCCACATGCAGCCACATCCGCAGCCGCATCTGCAAACGCCGCCAAGCCAGCGGCCAAGCCAGCTCTTCGTACCGCGACCGCACGGTTTCGGCCACACCGCTTTCGACTTCTTTGGTCGCTTTGCCCATGCGCGAGATGCCATGAGCAAGAAACTCCGCCACCCAGCCACCGCGCCCGGCAACTGCTGAGGTCGGCATCAGTTCACAGAGCAATCCGAGAATAATCACCACCGCATTCCAGGCCAGCAAGCCCACCAACGGCAATGCCAGTAGATTGAACTCGCCCGCCTGCCCCAGATCCGTAAACCAGTAGCCGGTGAGCAGCGCCAGAGCCCAGCCCGCGAAAGCCCAGGACCAGCACCCCTGCGGCACACACAGCAGTTCCAGCACACGGATCAGTTCGCCGCGCCAGCCCACGGCCTCGCGCTCCAGCCATTCGGCCCGTTTGTCCAGAAACGACTCCGAACGCTCCTCCAGCCCATCCCCGGTAATCTCCTCGGAAGCCAGTCCGGCCCGCGTGTGGGCCGTGGCCTCGCGACGACGCTCCGCGTTGACGAGAACGCCATCGGCATCGCCTTCTTCGAGTGCGCGCCATTTCAGCACGCGCTGCCAGTCATTCCAATCCATTCAGGGGGGTGTTTTCAGCACACTAAACGCAGGTTCCGGCGGATTCCAACCGCGCAGTGAAAATCATCCCTTCGATTCCACCTCCAGCCGCCCGGCCATCATGCGCAGATGCAGGGTGCCGAGCGCGGCAGCTTCACTGCTGGAGTGGGTAACGTGCAAAACGGTGAGTGCATGCTCCTGCTGCACGCGTTGCAGCAGCGCCACAGCCTCTGCACGCATGCTTTCATCGAGCGCGGAAAGCGGTTCGTCGAGGAGCAGCAGCTTGGGTTGTGCCGCCAGCGCACGAGCGAGGGCCACGCGCTGCTTTTCGCCGCCGGAAAGCATGTCGGGCAGGCGATTGAGCAAATGAGCAATGCCAAACTGCTCGGCGAGACGGTTCACGCGTTGATTCAGTTCCTCAGGGGCCATGCCGCGCAGTTTCGGGGCGAAGCCGATCTGCTCGCGCACGCGCAGGCCCGGGAACAGCGCTAGATCCTGGGGCACATAGCCGATGCCGCGTTCACGCGGTTCCAGATCGGTCACGTCCACGCCATCCAGCAGCACGCGGCCTGAGGTCGGCTGGCGCAGGCCACAGAGGATCTCCAGCAGGGTGGTTTTGCCGCAGCCGGTCGATCCCATGAGCACCGCGTAGGTATTGCCCGGGATTGCCACAGTCACGTCCTCCAAGATCGTGCGGCCAGAGACCTTCCAGGTGAGTTGTTCGAGCTTGATCATACTTTTTCCCCCGTGGCACGCACCGCCACCAGCACCAGCACGGCCAGCAGTACCATGAACAAGCTGACCGCCACCGCGGCTTCGAGATTTCCTACGCTGAGCTCCAGCCAGACCGTCGTCGGCAGCACCTCCGTCTTCATGCGCGTGGCACCGGCAAAGACAAGGATGGGCCCGAATTCCCCCAGGCTGCGCGCCCAAGCGATGCAAAACGCCGCCACCATGCCACGCCGGGCCGCCGGCAGCGCCACATGCCACAGGGCCTGAAACCGTGTGCAGCCCAGGGTGAGCGCCACGTCTTCAGGACGCGCCGAGAGGTGCTGGAAGGTGCCGCGCATCGTGCGGATCGCAAAGGCAGCGGCCACCACGAACTGCGCCAGCACCACGCCGCTGACTTGATAGGTGAAGGGAATCGCCATCTCGATCACCATGCCGATCTTGGTTTGGAAAAAGATCAGCAGGCAGAGACCGACCACCAACGGAGGAAGGATGATGGGAATATCGAGCGCTGCATCCAGCCACGATTTGCCGCGAAAATCCAGGCGCGTCATCAAATACCCCACTGGCACCGCTAGCAGCAAAGCAAAACCCGCCGCAAGCGAACAGGTCACCAAGCTCAACAAAGTTGCATGCCGGATTTCCGGCGACCGCAGCACCTGCAGCCACGAATCCGGCGTGCTGTACGTCGCCGTAGCACCGAGCAGCAACGCCCAGAAAAGGAGATACCCCGCAGTAATCAGGGCCAAGGCCAGCCAGCAGAGATTGGAACGGTTCAGGGGCATTGGCGTTATTCGGGCTTTCTGAGCCAGAGAGAACGTCGAAGTCGCTCAGGATCCTGCGCTCCGTGGAAAACCGCATAAACGACTACCACACCACCCATGAATTCATAATAGATCGTATAAGGAAACCGGCGGACTTTGAAGTACCTGAATTCATCCATTATTTTGGCAAATCCTTCTGGCATCTGGCAGATCGTTGCCAATGCCGCATCCAAGCAACGCAGAAATTCTTTTCCAAGTCCAGAACCTCGCCGCTCCAACCAGTGATAGGCATCCGCTATCTCTTGATCAGCCTCGGGTAAAATGATCGACTTAATGGCCATCGTTTCCGAGCAGAGTGTTTTTCACATCACTCCATGAACGTCCCTGGCTCGCACCGCTGACATAGGCAGCCTTGCGCCCTGTCAATTCTTCACGCTGCTCTGCGGTGAGAGGAGGCGGCTCCTCAGATTGCGCGATGCGATCCCACATATCTTCGACCAGCTGAATCTGCTGCGCTGGTTCTAAGAGGGTGAATGCCTGAAGGATGGCTTCCGTGCTCATGGCCTCACTGTGAGTCATGCCAGACGGAATTCAACTAGCCATCCATTTTTGGCCTCACCAGTCCACATCCTGTCCGATCTTGTCGTCGAGCCACTTGCGGAGCTTGTCGAGGCCTTCGCCGGTTTCGGCGGAGACGGGATGGATTTTGATGCGTTTGAAGCGCTCTTTGAAGTGAATGAGGTTTTCGGCGCTCTCAGGCAGATCGATCTTGTTGGCGATGATGCACCAAGGACGTTTGGCGAGTTCGGCGGAGTAGAGGGAGACCTCCTTGCGCACGATTTCCAGATCAGAAACGGGATCGCGGCCTTCGGTGCCTGCGGTATCGACGACGAAGAGCAGGACCCGACAGCGCATGATGTGGCGCAGGAAATCATGGCCGAGGCCGATGTTTTCATGCGCACCTTCGATCAACCCGGGAATATCCGCCAGGCTGCCGCGTCGGTTGGGGCCGAACTCGATCACGCCGACCATGGGTTGCAGCGTGGTGAAGGGATAATTCGCAATCTTCGGCTTGGCGGCGCTCAGTTTGGAGAGCAGCGTCGATTTGCCCGCGTTCGGCGCGCCGACAAAGCCGGCATCTGCGATGCTGCGCATCTCAAAGTGGAAGTCGTCCTCTTCACCAGCGGTGCCGGGGGTGAATTCACGCGGGGCCTGGTGCGTGGAGGTCTTGAAATGCACGTTCCCCTTCCCGCCCTTGCCGCCTTTGCAGAGCACGTAGGTGGAATTGGTCTCCGTCAGATCAGCCACGGGCTCGTAGCGGATGACGAGTTCATTGGTTTCGTTGTCGTATTCCTTGATGACGCGGCTGATGAGCGTGCCCGGCGGCACTTTATAAACCACATCCTTGCCGCTGCGGCCAGAGCACTGTGTGGCACCACCTTTGGCACCGTCTTCAGCGATGAGGCGATTGTTGAAGACGTAATTGCGGAGGCTGTCCGTGCTGGGATCAACCAACAGGATAAGGCTGCCCCCGTTCCCGCCGTCGCCGCCGTCAGGGCCGCCTTTGGGACGAAATTTTCCGCGATGGAAATGGGCGCTGCCATCGCCGCCTTTACCGGCACGCGCATGAACTTTGATTTGATCGACAAACATGTGACGGTCCAGTTAACCGGGGATGGGCATGGGAGCAAGGCTTAGCTTCATATCCCTGCTACTGCGAGGCGGCTTCCTTGTCCCCACCAGCCGACTTGGCTGCCAAGGGGTAGAACAGCTGCATGGCACGGCGGATTTGAGGGCTTTTCAGGCTGGCCTCATAAATGGCGTCCGGTATTTGACGGTGTTTGGCGAATAGATGGTAGGCGCTGAGCGCCTCGAAACCGGCATTCAGCGAGCCTTCCATCGGCAGGTAGCTGCGACCATCGACATTGAGATTCTCGACCATGCCCCAGGGCGGGAAGTAGCTGGCCTTCTCCATACGCTCCAGCAGGTCATACGTCTCCGCTGTCTGCGGATTCAATGTGGAAGACATCAAGATGTAATGCGGATGGATGAGCTTTTGATCCGGCAGATCGACGCCGCCTACGTAGTAGCCGTTCCCCGCCTGATTTTCGCCGGCAGAGAGACCGTAAATGCCATTGCGTGCCGCATGGGACTGGGGCCAGCGCTTCGGAGTGTAGGCACGCTGCGCGCCTAGCATGGCACGACGCACGCTGAGCCAGCGCACACCATCATGCGCATCGGGCACGTCACTGTCGAAATCGGGATAAAACAAACTCTGCAATTCGGTGATGAATCCGGTGCCCTGCCAGGCCTTGCCCGGTGTGCGCATGGGTGGCGGGCGGTGTTCGGGATTGGCGATGCCTTCCATGAGCATCACCAGGGTGGTTTCACCACCCCAGTCCTGCCAGCCATGCGGCAGAAGAGTCATGCCGTCGTCAGCAAGGCCGTGCGAGAGATGGCCATCTGGCAGGTGCAGCAGATCGTAGTCGATCTGTTTGATCTGCTGGATCAGGTCTTCGGCCACTGCGGGCACATCCAGCATGATCGCGGCCAGCAGCATGGACTGAGCGTAGATCGCCGTGTCCACGGTGCTGTATTCAGTGCCCGGATGGATGCAGTAAGCATTCTCGTGCCCCTTCTGATGCACAAAATGCGGCAGCAGTCCGCGTCCAGTTTGAAGCTTCTTCATGGCTTCATGTGTGCGTGTGAGCACCCAACGCGCGTAATCTAACGTGACAATGCCCAGCGACTCCTGCGCCGCCGCCGCCGAGGCCAGCACGTACATTCCCGTGGCGGAGACGGACTCAAATGCCCCCTCCTCAATGTGGGCGCGGTCACGCACGAAACCGGTCCCAATGGAATAACTGCGCGCGATCTTCGCGTAGGAGGCGAGAAAGGCATAGGCATCCCATGGAATCTGGGGCTGCTCGATGCCGAGAAACAAGCCGGACACCTTCACTTCGGCACCGGGTTCAGCCGTCCAGGTGATGGTTTTCCCATCGCGCACCGATTCAGGTGCCACCGGATGCACAAACATGCGGTATTGCGGCTCATTGAGCTCGACCACCTGCGTCCAGCGCTGTTCGTCAGTGGGAGATTTGATCTCGAGCTTGATCCTGCCACGCCCAGAAGCCCTGAGCATGACGGCCGTGACACGCGGTTGGTACTTGGCGGTGACCGGCTCGGGATAGGCATGAGTGAAGTCCATCACGCGGTTCGCATTCCGCGCCTGTCCGACCAAGCTGTGCCACATGCCTGCCCAAGCCTCCGGCTGCTGGCCGAGGTGCACCACGACTTCATCAGTGAGCCATTCGATCTCGTGTTCCGCCGGCCCATGGAAGCCAAAGTCCGTGCCGATATGCGTGTAAGCGGTGAAGGAATTCAACCGCTTGGTCCCCGCAACGACCTGCTGTTTTTCATCGCGATGAATGAAATACTCCTGCACCGGCTGCCACACGAGACGTGTGGCAGGCTGCGCCATCACCTGCGTGCCGAGCATCACAGCGACGGCTCCGAGGGTTGAAAGGAGACGCATGAAGCATCTACGTTAATGGCAAACACAAGGGTTCGCCACCTTTGCAGCATTCAAATTTAGTCCTCCCAACCTTCGGGTCAGTCCAATCAGCGCTCGTCAATCGGCACGACCTTCTGGCCGTAAGGCTTACCGACGTACTGGCTGAGGGGGCGGAAGAGACGGTTCTCGCTCCACTGCTCCAGCACATGGGCGGTCCAGCCGCTCATACGAGCGATGGCGAAGATCGGCGTGAAAAGGTCAGTCGGAATGCCGAGGCTGTAGTAAACCGTGGCACTGTAGAAATCGACGTTCGCATTGAGGCCCTTCTGCTCGCGCATGATCTGGGCGATGCGCTCGGACATCTGAATCCACTTCGACTCTCCGAGCTGGCTGGTGAGCTGGACTGCCATCTCACGCAGATGCGGAGCACGGGGGTCGAGCACCTTGTAAACGCGATGGCCGATGCCCATGATTTTCTTCTTTTGAGCCAAGGCGTCAGCGACCCACGCATCCACCTTGTCAGGAGAGCCAATCTCTTCGAGCATATGGATCACGCCTTCATTGGCACCGCCATGCAGAGGTCCTTTGAGCGCACCGATGGCTGCGCTGATAGCGGAGAACATGTCACTCAGCGTCGAAGCCACGACACGTGCGGTGAAGGTGGAGGCATTGAATCCGTGCTCGGCATGCAGGATGTAAGCGATGTCGAGGGTCTTTTCGGCCTCCTTGCTCGGCACTTCGCCGTTCATCAAATAGAGGAAATGGGCGGCTTCGCTGAGGTCCTTGCGCACCGGTGGAAGTTCCAAGCCCTGACGTGCACGGTGGAAATAAGCCGCGATGACGCCGATCTGCGAAGTCAGGCGGATGGCATTGGCCAAGTTTTCGCTGACCTCAAGGTCGTGGCGGCTCAAATCATAGCAGCCGAGCATCGAAACAGCGGTGCGCATGATGTCGATGGGCTTGGCGGTCTTCGGGGCAGACTTGAGGAAATCGATGACCCCCTGGGGAAGTTCACGCTCGGCACGAAGCGCCGTGGTCAGCTTGTTGAGCTCGGTACGATTGGGGAGTTTGTTGTAGTAGAGGAGGTAAACGACCTCTTCATAGCTGACTTTAACGAGCTCGTTGATGTCGTAACCGCAGTAGAACAAGATGCCTTCAGCTCCATTCACCTCCCCAAGACGGGTTTCGGCAGCGACGATTCCTTCAAGACCTTTGGATACAACAGACATGGCGGGGGGCGTGGGGTTTAGGTTTTGCTAGCAGATAGCGTGCTCAAACTACGCCTCAACCAAAGACTAGTTCGCAGGAAAAGAAATCTTCCGCTGGGGGATGCCTGACAACCCGTGCGGAGAGGGTACGTTTTTATTTGTGAACGGCCCCTCGCTGGCCTAGCTCCCCCCATGGCCGCCCCCTTTCGCCTCCTTTTTGTCTGCCTGGGCAATATCTGCCGCTCGCCTGCAGCAGAGGGTGTCATGCGTGCACTGGTTGAGGCCGAAGGGTTGGCTGATCGCGTCTCGATCCGCTCCGCCGGCACGGGCGGCTGGCATGCAGGCAAATTGCCAGACCAAAGGATGCGCACTGCGGCACAAAATCGGGGCTATGACCTCAGCAGCCGCGCCCGGCAGGTCGCCGAAAACGATTTGAGCGATTATGACCTCATTCTCGTCATGGACCGGCAAAACCTGCGTGACGTAAGGTCCTTTGACCGAGCATCCCAGTTCGACTCGAAAATTCGCCTGTTCTGTGACTTCTGCACCGACCATCAAGAGAGCGAAGTGCCGGACCCCTACTACGGCGGCGAGCAGGGTTTCGAACTCGTGCTGGATCTGCTCGAAGACGGCTGCCGGGGGGTGCTGGCGCACATTCGCTCAGCCCTCGCGTAAAATCGCCTCAGCCACACGCATGCCATCAGCGGCAGCGGAGATGATGCCGCCAGCGTAGCCCGCGCCTTCACCCGCAGGGTAAAAATGCTTCACACGGGTGCATTCCAGCGTCTGCGGATCACGGGGAATACGGGCGGGCGAGGAACTGCGTGTTTCGACGCCCGTGAGCACCGCGTCTTCCAAGGCAAAGCCTGGTAGGTTTTTATCAATGCGTGGAATCGCCTCCTGAATCGTCTCAATCGTGTATTCAGGCAGCACCTCGCACAAATTCGACCACACCACGCCCGGCTCATAGGAGGGCAGCACCTTGCCTGGGCCGGTCGAGGCGCGTCCTGCGAGGAAATCGCCCAGCAACTGCGCAGGCGCGTGATAAGTGCCACCACCGAGGACGAAGGCCCGGCGCTCAAGATTGCGCTGAAACTCGATGCCGCTCAGTACATCTCCCGCCGGCATGTCCTCGGGCCGCACGTCCACCATGAAGCCGCTGTTGGCATTCGATTCTTCGCGGGCGTAGCTGCTCATGCCGTTGGTCACCACCATGCCCGGCTCCGAACTGGCCGCCACGACGAGTCCACCGGGACACATGCAGAAACTGTAGGCCGCACGGCCTGTACCGCAGTGCGCGACGAACTTGTAGGGTGCCGAACCCAGCCGCTTATCCCCTGCCCATTTGCCATACAGGCTGCGATCGATCAGTTTTTGCGGGTGCTCGATGCGAACACCGATGGAAAACGGCTTGGCCTCAAACGGCACGCCATGACGATGCAGCATGTAAAAGGTGTCCCGCGAACTGTGGCCAATGCCGAAAATGAAACGCGAGCCTTCGATCGTTTCACCATCCGCCAGCGCCAGTGCACGCATCACGCCATCTTCGATCACCACATCCGCCACGCGCGCGCCAAAACGCACCTCGCCGCCTAAGGCGATGATTTCTTCGCGCACATGCCGCACGACTTTGATGAGCCTGTCTGTGCCGATGTGAGGCCTGCTTTTGGTCAAAATGTCCTCCGGTGCCCCTGCGGCCACCATTTCACGCAGCAGCCAGGGAATGCGGTGCTCACGGTCCCGAATCTGCGTGTAGAGCTTGCCGTCCGAAAAGGTGCCAGCTCCGCCTTCACCAAACTGCACGTTAGATTCCGGATTGAAATCCCAGCCGCGCCGCCAGAAGCCGGTCACATCACGTGCGCGATCCCCAGCAGCCTTGCCGCGCTCCAGCAACAGCGGTTTGAGTCCCGCACGGGCCAGCAGCAGGCCACAAAACAAGCCACAAGGCCCGGTGCCAACGATCACCGGGCGCGCAGAGGCGGAACGCACCACGTTTTGCGCCACTTCCTGATAGATCTCCTCCGTGGCAGGGCCGATGCGGGGATTTTTGCCGATGCGTTTAAGCACGCGGGCCTCGTCCTTCACTTCAACGAGGAGCGTGAAGCTGAACTCCACGTGCCCGCGCCGCGCATCAATCGCCCGCTGCTTCACTTTGAGGCTGATGATGTCTCCATCGCTCGCACCCAGCTGTTTCATCACCACACGACGCAGATCATCATCTTGATGATCGACGGGAAGGAGGACCTGGGAGAGTTGCAGCATGGGGGACGGGATTTGGCGGCAGTGCCAATAGCCCACGTCAAAGCCATATCAACCCTACTTCGTAATCGCCGGCTTCTCCTGAGGCGGTGAGTACCAGCCGAAGACCTTGTCGCCATTGAAAAGCTTATGATGCTCCGGGGTCATGCCGCCGTAATCGGCGATGACTCCGGCCTGCTCCACCGTGCCGACGCGCAGATTGGCATAAACGTCGCCTTCATCGTAGAGTACATGCAGCGGATCACGGCTTTGCAACTGCACGCCTTTGACCGGCTTGACGACCGTGAACCTCCAAGTGGTGTCAATGTGCTGAATGGAGCCGAGTTCCTGGTAGGTCAGCGCCTTCGGCACCTTGCTAAGATCATACTGCGCCACGTTGCTGGCACGCCATGGGTCGTAGGCCGGGCTGCCCGGGTTGGCGTAATCGCCATTCCACCATGCCTGATACGGGGTATTATCGGGCTGCGCGGCACGGATCGCCGCAGGGGACTGCGTGACCGGGAAGTTGTGAATCACCGGCAGCGGATCGACTCGGTCCACGATCTTGCCCACGAGCGCGAATACATCACTCACCCGGCCATAGGTGAAGAACTGGTGTGAATCCATCAGCTCCGAAGTCGAAACGCGCGTCTTCTTGACCGTCAGGCGATGCTCATTGGCATTGGAAAACAAATTGAAGCTCAGCAGGTAGTCGATGTCCTTGTCGAGTGCTGGCACCTTGGTCGGCGCATCTTTGGGCAGCACCAGGGTCTGCGTTCCGGTCGTGGTTTCCTGGGTGGTCAGATTAAACACACGCATTTGGCCACGGCGCAGGAGGTTGGTGCTGAGGCTGTCTGCCAGTGCCCGGCCCAGATCGGGGCGCCGGGTGCCATCAACCGTGACATCCTCCGCATAGATCGCGACCTTGGGGCGTTCCGCGCTTTTCACGCTCCAATCGCCCTCGGCGTGAGCTTTGGATGAGATGATCGTGCCCAGAAGAGCAGCCAAGGCGAAAGTGATTCGGTTCTTATACATGGCCTGTTTGAGTTCAGGCGATGTTAAAGGTTCAAAATTCGCTTGGGAAGCGAAATTTCTCCCCCCTCAGACTCAAGGTTTCTTCACCAATGCCTTCACTTCCACCGCACCGATGGCCTGATGAAACACCATCTGTGTCCCCAGTTGCTCAATGACCGTGGCCTCACTCCTCTTTTTTCGCCCGGGCAGCGCCTCTTCGAGCACAGTCTGAATTGCGGACACATGGCCCACCCCATTGCCGAACTGGTCGATCAATGCCGAGCCGCTTGATCCTGGCGCCCAGTCCGTCGTCGTCTCAAGCCATACCGGTTTCGCCACCTCAGTGCCATCGGGCAGTTTGTCCGCCTCCTTTTTGTTCATGAAAGGACGCTTCACAAAACGGCTCACGATGCCCTCGCTGAAGTAGCCGCGCTTGCCACTTGGGTCGCTGAAACACCACACGGAATCTCCTGGACTCACGTCCAAACTCAGCGGCAGCGGGGTGAGCGGTTGCCCGGACTTCACCCGTAGGATGGCGCAGTCGGTACCGACATTGCAGGCCAGTACTTCCGTGACGGGCAGAATCACATCTTCCTCCGTAGCCACCACCAGCCATCCTTCTTTCATGTTGGGCGGTGGTGCAATCACATGCGCACAGGTGGCCACGGCACCATCTGCCGTGATGGCATAACCGCCGGCTAGGTCCAGGTGCCATTTGTCACATTTGGAGCACAGATAAATCTGACCCACACGAAGATGCGACATGCGTGCCCGCTGCCAGCGTTCACGCGCAGGAAGGGGTTTTGAATCCGCAGCGGGCAGGACAAGGTCGCACTGCGTTCGCTGCGCCTGCTCGAGGGCTTTTGTCATCGACAGCAATGCCGATTCCCCCTGCAGTTTTTTCGCCTGCTCCATCAGCACCGCATTCGGGCGCGCTCCTCGCCCTTCGGCATAGACCGGCACACCGGGAGCCTGCGCACAGGCGATGCCAGCGGACACCAGCAGGAGCAACAGAGCGCAGGCTTGTTTCATGAGGATCAGCCGATTTTCTCAGCACCGAAGTGACCGCGCAGAGCTTCAGGAATCAAGATGGTTCCGTCTGCCTGCTGATACGTTTCGACGAGCGCCACAAACAAGCGTGCCAGCGCCGTGCCGGAACCGTTAAGCGTATGCGGGATGCGGTTTTTGCCGTTTTCATCCTTATAGCGCAGGTTCATGCGACGGGCCTGGTAGTCGCCGAAATTCGAGCAGCTCGACACT
This sequence comes from Verrucomicrobiaceae bacterium, assembly GCA_027490195.1. Taxonomy (GTDB): domain Bacteria; phylum Verrucomicrobiota; class Verrucomicrobiia; order Verrucomicrobiales; family Verrucomicrobiaceae; genus Prosthecobacter. Next base: position 55,776 of record JAIXYN010000055.1, read on the forward strand.
TCGAGATACGTCCCCTGCCCTGGTGCCCAAACTTCGATGTCGTAGGTCTTGGCCGAACCGAATCCGATGTCGCCCGTGCAAAGCTCGATCACGCGATAGTGCAGGCCCAGCAATTGCAGCACCTTTTCCGCATTCGCGGTGAGGCTCTCCAGTTCGGCCATGCTCGTCTCCGGGGTGGTGATCTTCACCAGCTCCACCTTGTCGAACTGATGCATGCGGATCAATCCACGCGTGCCAAGCCCCGCGCTGCCTGCCTCACGGCGGAAGCAGGGTGTGTAGGCCGCATAATTGACCGGCAGCTTTTCGAGGGGCAGGATTTCATCGCGATGCAGATTTGTCACCGGCACCTCGGCGGTCGGGATAAGGTACAAATCATCTGCGGCGCTGTGATAAACCTGATCACCGAATTTGGGGAGCTGCCCAGTGCCGACGAGGCACTCCGATTTCACCAGCAGCGGCGGGCTGATTTCTTCATAGCCATGCTGCGTGGTGTGCAGGTCCAGCAGGAAGCTGATCAAAGCGCGTTCCAGTTTGGCACCAGCGGCGCGATACACCACAAAGGCGCTGCCAGAGATCTTGGCCCCGGCCTCGAAATCGAGCATGCCGAGCGCAGCACCTAGCACGGTATGGTCCTTCGGCTGAAAGTCATAGGCAGGCTTGGTGCCCCAGACGCGCACTTCGGGATTCTCCTCTGCGGTGCTACCCACGGGGCAGGCTTCATGCGGCAGATTTGGAATGCTCAGAAGCAGATCGCGCTGGCGCGCATCTGCCACATCGGCCTCGCGGCCAATTTCTTCGATGCGGCTGCCGATGCCCCTCACCTCAGCCTCGATGGCGCTGGTGTCCTGGCCGTTCTTTTTCGCAATGCCAATCTCTTTGCTGATGCGGTTGCGATCGCTCTGAAGTTTCTGCCGTTCCGTCTCAGCGGCGCGGCGCTGAGTGTCAATGGACTGCACCTCATCCACCAAGGATGCGAAGTCGCCACTGCGGTTGGCGAGGCGCTGTTTGACCTGTTCTGGGTTGTCACGAATGAGGCGGATGTCGAGCATAAGAGCCGGGAGGTTAGCGGGAGTGTGCGTCTTGTCGAGTGCCGGAAGGCGTATTGACAGCAGGAATCGCAGTCCGACCTTCTCGCCGTGATCTACCTCGACGCCAACGCCACAACGCCGGTCGATCCAGCAGTGCTGGAGGCGATGCTGCCGTTCCTGCGAGAGCAATACGCCAATCCCGCCGCCAGCTACGCCGCTGGGCGCAGGGTGCGCCGCGCCATCGAGCAGGCACGGGCCCAGGTAGCAGCCCTGCTCAATGCCAGCCCGGTGGAAATCACCTTCACCAGTGGCGGCACCGAATCCATCAATGCCGTGCATACCTCCGTGCGCGCCCTGTGGCCGGAGAAGCCGGAGCTCATCATCACCGGCACGGAGCACGCCGCAGTTTTGGAGTCCTCCAGGCGCTGGCAGGCCCAGGGAGGCACAGTCACCACAGCTCCCGTGCACACAGATGGCCGGGTGGATCTCGATGCCTTGCGCGCACTTGTTCGGCCTGGAATCACTGCGCTCGTCTCCATCATGTGGGCCAACAACGAGACCGGCGTTATCGCCCCCATGCAAGAAATCGTCGCGCTGGCACACGCCGCTGGTGCGCTGGCGCATACGGATGCCGTGCAGTCGGCTGGGAAAATCCACCTTGATGTCCAAACGACGCCCGTCGATTTCCTCAGCCTCAGCGGTCACAAAATGCATGCCCCCAAGGGCATAGGCGCGCTCTACATCAGCCAGCGCGTCCGCTTTGCGCCGCTGCTCGTTGGCGGTGGTCAGGAAAGTGAACGACGCGGCGGCACCGAAAATGTACCCGGCATCGTCGCCCTCGGCAAAGCCGCCGAACTTGCCAGCCAGCATCTCACAGACGGCAACAAGGCCCGTCTCAAATGCATGCGCGACCGTTTCGAGCACCTCATCCGCGCTGCGCTGCCAGACATGCGGATCCATGGCTGCCCGACGCACCGCCTACACACCACCAGCTCATTCTGCCTGCCCGAAATGGATGCCGCCGGGATGCTCATCCTGCTGGATCAGGCAGGCATCGCCTGCTCCGCCGGTTCCGCCTGCCACACCGGCGCGCTGCATGCCTCGCATGTGCTTGAGGCGATGGGTATCAGCGCCCGCGATGCTGCCTGCACGCTGCGTTTTTCCTTCAACCGTTTCAACGCCAAGGCCGATGCCGAAGCGGCGGCGCATGCGGTGATCGAATCTGCTCACAAAATGCGTGAGGCGCAGGGTGGTGAACTCGCCGTCATTTCCCACTGAACCGCCATCCTCATGAAATACCTGCCGCTTCTGCTCATGCCTGCTCTTCTCCTGCTCTCCGGCTGCGTTGCAGGAGGACTCAGCAGGGCCTTTGCCGGACAATCGCTCACGTTGAATTATGATGACTTCGGCCCTGAGCGCATGGCCGCGCCGTTTCTGGGACCGCGCGGCTCCCACACGGTCATCGTCGCGCATTATGGATTCAACGACCTCACCCCTTCGGGGCCTGAGGGCGTTCGCTATGTGAATGTGTTGCAAAGCCTGAATTTTCTGCGGCAGGAAGTGCGCAGCCTGCCCCTCACTGCGGCCAATGAACCCCTGCGCCAGCGCCTGCGCTCCACCTACTCCCGGCTCTACCCGCTGCAGCTCCGGCGCTACAACAACGCGTTGAGTACTTCCTTCACCACCCCGTTTGTCGGCATGAACCGCCGACTCATGCTCCCGGCACTCCCGCCGCCGGAGATTTGATCTCCCAACTTGAAACCTGAAACATTCGACTTGTAACTCCGCCTTTCTCATGGCCCACCGTTTCACCTGCATCGAGCGCGTCCAGTTCTCCGACACCGACATGGCCGGCATCGTCCATTTCTCCAATTTCTTCCGTTACATGGAGCGCGTGGAGCATGCCTTCTTCCGCAGCCTCGGCTTCTCCATCGTCGATCAACCTGTGGAAGACGCGGAACGCGTCGGCTGGCCCCGCGTGCATGCCTCCTGCGACTACATGGCCCCGCTGCGTGTCGAAGAGGAGTTTGAATGCGAACTCCTCGTGGAAGAAGTCCGCAGCAAAGTCATCCGCCATTACATCCGCTTTTGGAAGCTGGATGGCACGCTGGCTGCCGAAGGCCGCATCACCGCCGCCTGCGTGCGCAAAGACCGCGAGACCGGCCAGATGAAAGCCGTCGTGATCCCCCAGCGCTTTCGTGACAAGATCGAAGCGGCACCGCCGGAACTGCTTGAGCGGCCAGCAAAATAAAACGTCATCGAGGCAATACACATACGAGTCCTGAAAGCTACTATGCATCCCGTGCTGTTGCTGTAAGAGTGGTGAATGCTGTTCATTCCCTACGAAATCGAGACACTCAGTCAGGAACGCCCCTGGGCCAACTGGCTCATGATCGCCGTATGCAGCCTTGTGTCACTCGCCGTCTTGTGGGGAGGCATCTCCAGCGAAGCCGCCGAAGCCCTGGTTCTCGATGGATGGTCTTTCCCCGGCCTAGTCGGCCATGTACTGTTGCACGCAGATTTGTTCCATCTCATCGGCAACATGATCTTCCTCTGGGTTTTCGGCAACGCCATCTGCTCCAACACCAGCAACTGGCTTTACCTCATTGCTTTCGCCGTCTGCACACTCATCGCTGCGTCGATGCATCTCGTTGCGGACGGCTCCCCTGCCATCGGAGCCAGTGGTGCCATCAATGGCATCGTGGGGATGGTGCTGGCCATGTATCCGCTCAACCGGGTGAACGTATTCTGGTTGTTTCTGGTGCGTGGAGGCTCATTCACCTGCCCCGCCTGGGCCATCATTCTTTTCTGGTTCGCTTTCGATGTCTGGGGTGCTGTGACAGGCGGTGAGCACATCGCCTACTGGGCGCACATTGGCGGACTTCTCGGCGGCGTCGGCATCGGCATGCTGTGCCTGCATCATGGCTGGTTTCAACTGACGCAGCTCGATCACAGTTCCTTGCTGGACATCATGCGCAGGGAAAAGGCTGAATGAAGGCTCCATGCCTATGGCTGCTAGTGTTCTGGGAATGACGCACAAAAAGTGAACAAAGCCGTTGTGAGAGGCGTTCTCCAAAGGCAGTTCTTTGCATCACTCCCCAACTCTTGTGAACTCCCAACCCCAAACCAAAACCATGCAGACCTGGCTCCTTTACGCTCTCCTCACCGTGCTCTCCTGGGGCGTCTATGGTGTCATTCTTCACGCGGCGCGCTCGAAGATGCCCATGGGGGCTGAAACCCCCAATGCCAGCCTCAAGGCCTTCCTCTTTGTCTGCATCGCGTATGCGCTCATTGGAATCGTGACGGCACTCGTGCTGAAAGCTCGCGGCACCAACTGGAGCTTTACCGGTGAAACAGGCAGCGGCATCCCCCTCAGCCTCATCGCGGGCATCGCTGGAGCACTGGGTGCCCTTACCTTGGTTCTTGCTCTCGGCGCGGCAGCCACCCCCCTCCTGAAAGGCGGCGGCGGCTTTGGCGTGGCAGCGGCGGCGGCAGTCATGCCCATCGTCTTTGCTGGAGCCCCAGTCATCAACACCATCACCGCCATGCTCGTGCATCCACCTGAAGGCGGGTTTAAATCGCTGCCTGTTCCATTCATCATCGGTTGCCTCATGGCGGCTAGCGGGGCATTCCTTGTGGCCAAATACGCCCCATCCAACACCGGTGGCGGTGCTCACAAGCCAGCAGCAGCCGCCAAGCCACACTGAGATGGCTCGCCTGCTTCTTTTCGATATCGACGGCACGCTGATTGACAGCGATGGTGCCGGTGGCGCTGCCATTCTCGACGCCGTTGAAGAGCACTTCGGCATTCAGCGCGAACATTTTCCGCCACTCCAGCTCGCAGGGGCCACCGACCCCGCGATTGCGATGGATGTGTTCGGCCACCTGAACCGCAGCCACACGCCGGAGGAGGTCACCTCGTTTCTTGACCGCTATTTGTCCCATCTTCAGCGCCGCCTGCAGGCGGAGGACTTCACTGGCTATACCTTGCCCGGCGTGACTCAACTGCTGCAAGCCCTGCGCGGTGAAAGTGCCGCGCACCTCGGCCTGCTCACCGGCAACGTCCGCCGTGGTGCCGTGATCAAGCTGACGCGCCACGGTATCTTCGAGTATTTCATCGAAGGCGGCTTTGGCAGTGATCATCATGACCGCAACCAGCTCGGCCCTGTGGCGCTGCAACGCATGCAGGAGGCCACCGGCACGACTTACGACATCGCTGATGTCATCGTCATCGGGGACACCCCCAAGGACATCCGCTGTGCCGAGGCCTTCGGAGCCAAGTGTCTTGCCGTCGCAACGGGTCAGTATTCCCACGCTGAACTGAGCGCCCTGAATCCCTGGCGCTGCGTCGAATCGTTTGCTGATGTGCCAGCCATCGTTGAGCTGCTGCTGCACGACTGATTTCTCATGAGCAACACCTCTGACGCCACGCGCGCCATGCGACTCTCGCTCGCTGTGGGGTTCCTGATGCTCGTGCTCAAAATGGGGGCCTACATTCTGACCGGCTCAGCAGCGATCCTCGGCGATGCCGCGGAGTCCGTCGTGCATGTCGCTGCTGTGATGTTCGCGACCTTCAGCCTCGGTTTGCTGCACAAACCGGCCGATGCCGACCACCCTTACGGCCACAGCAAGATCGCGTTCTTCTCCGCCGGGATCGAAGGCGGGCTGATCATCCTTGCTGCCTTGTTCATCATTTATGAATCCGTGCGCCGTCTGCTGCTCCACCTGCCGCCCGCCAATTTGGACCAAGGTCTGGCGCTGACCGCGCTCACGATCATCATCAATGCAGTGCTCGGAGCCTATCTCATCCGCACGGGGAAAAAACAAGGCTCCCTGATTCTGGAATCCAACGGTAAACATGTCTTCACCGATGTATGGACCAGCCTGGGCGCCATTGTGGGACTCGCCCTCGTTGCTTTGACCGGCTGGCATAGCTGGGATTCCATCTGCGGTCTCCTCATGGCAGCCAACATCATCTGGACCGGCTACGGCCTCATGCGCCAGAGCGTTGGGGGTCTCATGGACACCGCAGATCCGAAACTGAACGCCATTCTCGATACCGCGCTCCGCCGAGAAACTGAAAAGCACGGCCTCCATTTTCATGCCTTGCGCCATCGAGATGCCGGCGAAATGCACTACGTCGAAGTTCACCTCCTGTTCGCCGACGACATCATGCTGCGCGACGCCCACCGCATCGCCACCGAGATCGAGACCGCCGTGCAGAACAGCGTGGAAAATCCGGTGCTCATCACCACACATCTGGAATGCAAGGGCGACCATGATGAACTGCATCAGCATGGCGAGGCGAGCGATCCGCACAGCATCCGCGCATGATACCGCTTGATGCCAGCGCCTTGAACGATCCCACCCTGCCGTGGCACATCACGGTGCTGGATGAAGTGGGCTCCACCAGCGACTGGCTCAAACAAAACGCTGCGGGTCTGCCCATCAGCACGGTTGTCTTCACCGAATCCCAAACCGCAGGCCGGGGGCGGCGCGACAACCGCTGGATCGCCCCACGCGGCAGGGATCTGATGTTCTCCCTGCTGCTGAAGCCTGCGGCCCCCATGGAGTCTTGGCCACGCATCACCACCCTGGCCGCTCTTGCCATCTGCAAAGCCATCGAGGCCGAACTGCCGCTGCAACCACGCATCAAGTGGCCCAACGACGTTTATCTTAGCGACCGCAAAGTCAGCGGCCTGCTGGCGGAGACTGTCTCCAACCGTGATGAAATGCGCATCGTTCTAGGCATCGGCCTGAACGTGAACGCGCGTGACTTCCCGCCTGAGATCCATGCCACATCATTGCTGCGGGAGCTCGCCAGCCCCGTGGTGAGTGAACTCGACCGCAACGCTCTGGCCCACCGCCTGCTGAGCTCTTTGCACACGGAGTTTGCGCGCATCGACGATGATTTCCCCACAGCCATTGCTGAAGTGCGTGAGCGCAGCTGGCTTTCTGGCAGACAGATCCGCTGCCGAGCCGAAGGCCGGGAGGTGCATGGCCGTGTCCTTGATTTGAATGAAGAGGGCCACCTCATGCTTGCGCTGCCAGATGGCAGCGCACTCACACTGACCAGTGCGGAAGAAATCCGCGACGTGAGAATTTAACGGATTTCGGCCAATTTGGCGCAGGAATCGCTTCCTAAGCAGATCAATCCGCCGCATACTCTTGCCTTGAGTTTTTCACTGCATGAGCTTTAGGTGTGCAGTCCATATTCCCAACACTCCTTCTCCATGAGCGACGAAAACGAACCCCCGATCTCTCCTGAAGAAAATCCAACGGACGGCCCAGCCTTCCCTACATTGGAGGAATTGGCGGCGCTGCTGCCGCAGTTTGAGTTTCACAACATTCTCGGAGTCGGGGGCATGGGTGCGGTGTATCTCGCCAGACAGGCGGCACTGGACCGCTGGGTGGCCATCAAGCTCCTGCCTGAATCCGCCGCTCAGAATGAAGAGGATGCAAACCGCTTCATCACAGAGGCGCGCTCCATGGCCAGACTCGCGCACGTACATATCGCAGCGGTTTATGATTTCGGCCAGACCACACAGGGGCACCTCTATCTGGTGATGGAGTATGTGAACGGACTCGACCTGCACCGCCTCATCCATGGCGATGGTGTAACTCACGAGCGAATCCGCAGCCTCGTCCCGCAACTGTGTGACGCGCTCGCCTATGCCCACAGTCACAATGTCATCCATCGTGACATCAAGCCCGCCAACATTCTCATCACAGATGACTGGCAGGCAAAGATCGTCGATTTCGGTCTCGCACGCGACAAGGACACCGAAACAGTCGGCGAAGCCGAATACGGCACTCCTGACTACGTCGCCCCCGAACGCCTGCAGCCCGGTGCTGCAGTCGATCACCGCGCTGACATTTATGCGCTGGGTGTCGTCATCCATGAAATGTTCACCAAGCTGACGCCGCAGACGGCTGGAGTTATTGCTGGCCAGGGGGTGCCGGCAGCTTACGCCAGTGTCGTGAACCGCTGCATGATGGCGGACCCCGCCCGCCGCTTCCAGCAATGCGCTGAAATTAAAACCTTCCTCCAGGCTGCCACTATTGCAGCCGCCACTCCGGCAGCGTCCGCGCCTGTGCATCGCGCACCGCCGCCGCAGTTGCAGGCCAGGATACGCCCACAGGGGTCTGTTCACGCACCCCAGAAACAAGCCTCGTACGGATGGCTCTGGGCTGTGGCATGCCTGGCTCTGCTAGGTGCCGGCGGCTGGTTCATCCAGCAGCAGGGTAAACCTGACACGACCGCCCAGTCCAAAATAGAGGCGAAGGCAGGAACATCACCTGAGCCGGACTCCAAGAGTGGCGCAACCGCTCCCCCTGAAATGGCGAATGGTGCCGCAGCTCCCACACCCGCCATCATCAGCAATGCACCAGCCGGGCCGTTCAAGCCCGAGGCCGGGGACTTCTCTGTTCTCAGACGGCTTAAAGGTCACAAAGAGATCGTCTATTCCTGCGGCATCCTCCCCGATCAGCGGCGTGCGGTTTCCGGAGGCCATGATGATTCGTTGATGCTCTGGGACCTGACCACAGGCGCTGAACTAAAGCGCTTCCCATCTCCTGTCGGGGATATTCATGGCATCGAGGCGGCGGCTGATGGCAGGCGCATCCTGCTTTATTCATTTCGCTCACATCAAGTCGCCATCTTTGACATCGAACAGGGCAGAACCGTCGCCAGCATCAAAGCTCCCGCCAACCGGCTGAGTTTTGCAACCTGGACTACCGACCAACAAGGTGTCTATCTGCTCAGCAACAACGCCAACGGCGGCGTCTATCACTGGGATCCATCGCAAGGGGCTGTGCTGCAGCAATTCTCCGAGTGGCCGCGTGCGGCTTATCAGCTCATCCACCTGCCCACATCCAAGCCTGACGATGCCTCCCAGCTTCTGGTGATTGGCAGCACCATGAAGCCCAATCCGAACCCTGGCCCCGGTTCCAATCAAAGCCTCATCATGGACAAGCCCTTTGCTTCGCTGTTCTCCGCGCCGGACCATCGCCTCATTCGCGACCTGCCGGACTACACCAATATTCGCAACCGCCTCTCACTTTCCCCAGACGGTAGCACGATCGTCGCAGGTCTTGGCACCCTCTACCTGCTCGATGTTCCAGCACTCACCACGCGTTTCCTCATCAATCACCCTGCCGGCCTCAGTTGCTCCGCCACAGCCTGGGCTGGTGCTGGCCGCCTCCTCGTCTGCGCTTATGCCAATGGCAGCCTGATCATCCGCGAGGCCGAGACCGGAACCGAACTGGCCAGCCTCGACATCGGCATGCGCGCAAACAATATCCGCATTTCTCAGGATGAAGGCTGGATGGTTGTCTCCGCATTCCCAATCGACATAAAAAATCCGCAGCCGGAGGACTTCGATGCACTCGTCGTCCGCCTCCCTGATTTGAACAGACTCGGCACAAACAAAAGCTTCCTCACCCTAGCCGCGCGTCAGATTGACAGACTGGAAAAGTTTGATCCCGAACTCGCGGCGCTGCGCACTCAGTCAGCCCACTCAGACTCTGTCGCCAACGACGCGCAGCTCCGTGACCTCACCAGCAAATACGGCGCAGCCTTGATTCGCGCTTCCGCCACGGCTTCTCCCAAAGACCAGTTGGCCATGCGTGCTGAAGCCGATGCCATCGCAGCAGGCCAGCCCGTGCCCGATCCCTCCACGGACGCCGCGACTTCGGGTGAGCACAAACGCTTTCGTGGCATCTACCGCCAGCAGACCGAGCAGCTCGAAAAACGCCGCCTGGAATCCGCTGGGGCCATGAGCAAAAGCCTTGAAGACGGAATCAAAAATCTCGCATCCAAGCGCGAGCAGGCCGGAGACCGCCTTGGCAGTGCCCGATGTGAGGCACTGCTCGCCAGCATGGTGACCACAAAGCCTCTCAACCAATTGGCTTCTTCAGGTGCTCCGGCTCCAGCCATGGCGGCAGTCAGACCTCCTGTAACCCCTACCCCAGCACCGGCTGCCATCCCGCCCGCTGCTCCCATGCCGATCAACTCGGCGGCCCCCAAGGTTCCATTCGCCAACGGTGTCAAAGTCGAAGTCATCATAGGCCGCCCATCCAAAACCGAAGGCGGTGATTTTGACGACCAGATGCAGGTGATCAATCCCCGCGTCAAACTGACCAACACCTCAAACACTCAAACCTATGAAGGTTACTCGGTGAGTTTCATGCTTCTCGGCGAAAGCACGGCGAACCTGAAGGTCGCGAAGGTTCTGCAGCGGGTGGATTTCCCGGTGTCCCTTCCTATCGCGCAAATGTTCGAAAACAAACTGCCCAGCATCACCACCCGATTTGACACAACGGGTGTCGTGTTTGGCTTCAAGTATCAAGGCTGGGTGGTGCAGGTCACGGATCCGAATGGCGTGATCGTCCTTACCAAATCCACTTCGTCGGCTTTTGAGAAACTGGGGGAGAAGGTCAAACTGATGAAAGAGAGGGAGTGTTACGACAAGAAGCTCACGAGCGTCTCGGACCCCGACCAACGTTTTTAGGTCGGACGGCGCTGCGCCTTGTTCGTGATTGAACTGCACGCCACACCAGACTATGAGGCAGGCTACTCATGTTTCGCGCCCTGCTCACCTCCCGTCTCCAAGCTGCCTTCACCGCCGCTGGCATTGATCTGCCTGAAGGTTTCACCCCCGGTGTCGTCATCGCATCCGACACGCGCTTTGGCGACTACCAGAGCAATGCGGCGATGATTCTGGCGAAGCAGCTCAAGACCAATCCACGCGCGCTTGCAGAACAGATCAAGGCGGCGCTCCAAGTTGAAGACCTGTGTGAAAAAATCACCGTGGACGGCCCGGGGTTTCTCAATCTCACGCTCAGCCCTGCCGCGCTGGCCCAAAGGCTCGCCGTCATCGTCAAAGACGACCATGTCGGCGTACCGCCAGTCGCGCAGGCCAAGACCATCGTGGTCGATTTCTCCGCGCCCAACATCGCCAAACCGATGCATGTGGGCCACATCCGCAGCACCTTCATCGGCGATTCTCTGGCCCGCGTGGCGCGCTTCATCGGCCACAAGGTCATCACCGACAACCACGTCGGCGACTGGGGAACGCAGTTCGGCATGATCATCCACGGCTGGAAGACGCAGCTCGATCAATCGAAGCTGATGGCAGATCCCATCCACGAACTCGTCAGCGTTTACAAAGCCGTGAACGCTGCCGCGAAAGCAGACGAAGCGGTGCTCGAAATCTGCAAAGGCGAGCTCGTGAAACTCCAGCAGGGCGACGCCGAAAACCTCGGCATCTGGAAGGAATGCGTGCGCCTCACGCTCGAACAGCTCGAAAAAGTTTACGGTGCTCTCGACATCAAGTTCGACCACTACCTGGGCGAGAGCTATTACAATGACGCCCTAGCCCCGTTGGTGGCGGAAATGCTCAACCAAGGCATCGCTACGATCAGTGAAGGTGCCACCGTGGTCTTCAGCGACGGCAGCGTGAAGCCCGAGAACGATCCCTTCCTGATCCGCGACAAGGACGAGTGGAAGCCTGCACCCTGCATCATCCGCAAAGGCGACGGCGGCTACCTCTACGCCACCACCGACCTAGCCACCATCGACTACCGCGTGAAGGAATGGCAGGCTGATGAAATCTGGTACGTCGTCGGCGCACCTCAGCAACTGCACTTCCGCCAGGTCTTCGCCGCCGCACAGCGTCGTGGCATCACCACCAAGATGATCCACATCGCCTTCGGCAGCATCCTTGGCCCAGACGGCAAGATGTTCAAAACCCGCAGCGGCGAAACCGTCGGCCTCCTCGAAGTCATCGACGAAGCCATCGAGCGCGCCCGCACCGCTGCCGACGAAAAAGAGCAGGGCCTTAGCGACACTGAGAAAGACGAAATCGCCCGCATCATCGGTGGTGGGTCCGTCAAATACGCTGAGCTGAGCCAGAACCGCCTCACCGACTACAAATTCAGCTGGGACAAGATGCTATCGCTGCAAGGCAACACCGCGCCCTATCTCATCAACGCTTACGTCCGCACCCGCAGCATCTTCCGCAAGCTCGATGGCGAAGTCACACTCACCGAAGATCTCGCCATCACCGAGCCCGCCGAGCGCGCTCTCGCGATGAAGCTGGCCCAGTTCGCCGAAAACGCCCACGACATCCTCGATGACCATCGTCCAAACTTGCTGGCCAATTACCTCTACGAACTCGCGGACACCTACCACAGCTTCTACGAAGCCTGCCACGTCCTCCGCTCCGAAGGCACCGCTCGCAACACACGCCTGACGCTTTGCGAAGCCACCAGCCGCGTGCTCAAGACCGGCCTCGGCCTGCTGGGCATTCAGACGACCGAGCGAATGTGATCAAGCCTTGGGCAGCTTCGCTGCCGCAATCGCCTCGGCCATGCGTCCCGTTTTGCTCATAGTGCACCCCGGGCTGGAGGGGGGAGCAGGCGGTGTCGTGGGATTCGATGGACCGGGAGGCGGAATGTCCGCCAACAAGATGAGGGAACCGACGACAGGAAAAAGATGACGCTTGATACTCATGAGGGCAAAATCATGACGACCCGCGAGTGAAGCGTCAATGCTCATTCGCACGAAAGCATCCCCCAAATAAGCGGGACGAGTAACCAGCGGGCTGCATCCGCCAGTTGCACGGTGGTGGGTTGCCCATAGACGGCCTCCATGGAAGACGCCTGCCACGTCTTGATCTGATCAGGCCTTCGGCAATTTGGCCGCCGCTATCGCATCGGCCACGCGTCCTGGTTTGTTCATCACACAGCCAGGGCCACCAGGGGGAATGTCCGCAATCAAAAGGAAGCAGCCCACCATAGGAAAAAGATAGCGCTTGATGTTCATAACGGACAGAATCATGACGGCCCGCGAGAGAAGCGTCAATTCTCATTCTCATGAATCTAGCTCCCCAGTTCCGTGCCGGCGCGGCAGCGATCCTGACACCGCTGGACCGCCTGCGCTGGCTGCTGCTGAAGCTGCTCGGCCCGCTGGCAAAGCCCTTGGTGCGCCGGCGTGAGCTGCGTGTGATGGCCGCCGGTTGTGCCGTGGTGTGTTTCTCCTTGGCGGCCACTTTGCTCTCTCCTTTCTGGCTGCTGGCGCTGGGGCCGGTAATACTGGGAGTACCGCACCTGGTGGCAGATGTGCGTTACCTCGTGCTGCGTCCGGGCTTGCACCGGCGTCTCGTTCTTTGGCTGCCAGTGGGCATTCCTTTGCTGCTGGCCGGGACGTCCCGTTTCAGCATGGCCGGGGGATTGACCGCATGCGCGGCGATGGCCTTGCTCGCACGCGGAGCATGGTCTCGTAAAATGATCGCTCTGATTTCCATCGCTGCCCTCATGGCGACAGTCTGGGTCATGGGAGACGTGGCGGCCCTTGTCTTTGCGCATGCGCATAATTTCATCGCCGTCATGCTCTGGTGGTGCTGGCGGCCGCGCTCCGGCCAAAAGCAGCAAGCCGTGGTGCCTTTGCTGTTTCTCACCGCCTCCATCCTGCTGGTGATGGGATGGCTGGAACCTTGGGCTCGTGGCTTCGCCTGGCAGCCTGCGGGCCTGGGGCCAAGTTATCACCTCTCGTTTCTGGCGCCAGGCATCGCCGAGCCGTGGGCGCTCAGGCTGGTGCTGCTGTTTGCCTTCGCGCAATCCGTCCACTACGGCGTCTGGCTGCGCCTAATCCCGGAGGATGATCGGCCGCAGGAAACTCCGCGCACATTCCGCGCCAGCGCACGCGCCCTCGCGGCAGATGTCGGCACGCCGCTGATGGCAATCGTCATACTCTTGTCGCTCGGCATTGCGCTGTGGGCGGCGTTTGATCTGACGGCGGCTCGGGAAAACTACCTCCGCATGGCCCTGTTTCATGGCTATCTGGAATTGATCGCCGCCACCTGGCTCTTTGTAGAGCGGCCAGCACGACTGGAGGCCGCCGCATGAGCCTGAATGACTGGTCGGGTGCATTTCTGCTCACCCAGTTGATCGAGGTGCCCATTTATCTGCGCTCCGCGCGTTCGCTGCCCTTGTTCAAACGGGCGACGTATGCCTTCGGCGCGAGCACGATCACACACCCGATCATCTGGTTCTGCCTGCCATGGGAAACCATGCCCTATGTCACACTGTTGATCGTGGCGGAAGGTTTCGCCTTCGGAATGGAGAGCCTGTGGGGGCGCTATTGGCGTGTGCCGCGACCATGGCTCACATCCCTCGCTGCCAATGCCACCAGTCTCGCCGTAGGGATGCTCATCCGTTGGGTCTGAATGCGGAGGAAGGTGAAAATCCTTGGATCCAACTTGCTTCAAGACAAACAGGTCCCACTAGGTCGAATCAGACTCGAAGCACGAGAAAAAATCCAGGCAATGGTCCACTCTCAAGAGGTCGTGGGCGGCTGGCCAAAACTAACGGACTAAGGAATCGCTGGCACGCCCCCCATTCGTCATTCATCATTCGACCTTCGTCCTTTTTTCTTCCCATGCCCGTCCCACTTCTCGACGTCAACGCCCAGAACCTGCCCCTCGAATCCGAACTCCAGGCCGCCTTCACGCAGGTGCTGCATCATGGCAGGTTCATCATGGGGCCAGAGTTGGAGACCTTTGAAAAAGAAATCGCGACGATGGTGGGTGTGAAGCATGCGCTGTCAGTCTCCTCCGGCACTGATGCCCTGCTGCTGGCTCTCATGGCGCTGGACATCAAGGCGGGTGATGAAGTTCTGTGCCCTGCGTTCACCTTCTTCGCTACAGCCGGAGCTGTGTCGCGGCTCGGTGCCGTGCCAGTGTTCACCGATGTCTGTCCGATTTGCTTCAACATGGACGTGAACGATGCGCGGAATAAGATCACTGAAAAGACCCGGGCGATTATCCCTGTCCACCTCTTCGGCCAGTGTGCAGACATGGATCCCATCCTCGCTTTGGCCAAAGAGCATGGCCTCAAGGTGATCGAGGATGCTGCGCAGTCCATCGGAGCCAGGTACCGCGGTATCAGCAGCGGCACGCTGGGCGACTTTGGCACCTACAGTTTCTTCCCCAGCAAGAACCTCGGTGGCTTTGGCGACGGCGGTATGCTGGTGACGAATGACGATGAACTGGCCGAGTATGCCCGTGTGCTGCGTGTGCACGGTGGCAAGCCCAAATACTACCATCACTACGTCGGCGGCAATTTCCGCATGGACACCCTGCAATGCGCCCTGCTGAGTGTGAAAGTGAAGCGCTACGCGCAATACACCGCAGACCGCCAACGCAATGCCGCGCATTACATTGAGGCATTGTCGAAACTCCCCGGCGTGGTTCAGGCAGATCCCGCGCACTGCAAGTGTCTCACCACCCAGGACACCTGGCTGACCGCGCAAAACACCAAGATCGTGCTTCCCGTGAGCTACGAACACAACGAGCACATCTGGAACCAGTTCACCATCCGTGTTTTAGGCAGCCAGCGTGATGCGCTGCGCGATCATCTGGTGACCAAACAGATTGGTTGTGATATCTATTACCCCGTCACGCTCGACCAGCAAAAATGCTTTGCCGATCTCCCTGCCTCCTCGCTCTCAGGCTGCGAAGTTTCCCATCGCGTGGCAAATGAAGTGCTCAGCATTCCGATCTATGGCGAACTCACGGAATCGCAGCGCAATGAAGTGATCGCAGCGATTGCGGAGTGGCTGGCATAAACGAACGACGGACACCTCAGTCCGTCGGTCTAATAGATGGCCAATCGACGGCGGACAAAATGTCCGCCGTTTCAATTTAAGGCTTCGAAGCAGGAGCAGGCTGCGACGCAGGTGCAGGCACTGCGGCAGCAGGAGGTGCAACTGGCGGCGGCGAAGCAGGAGCCGTAGGGGCTGCAGCAGGCGCAGGTGCTGGAGGAGTAGCTGGCGTGGTCGCAGCGGGCGCAGGTGCTGGAGGAGCAGCTGGCGTGGTCGCAGCGGGCGCAGGAGCTGGAACAGCTGGCGTGGTCGCAGCAGGCGCAGGAGCTGGTACATCTGGCGTGGTCACTGCAGGCGCAGGAGCTGGTACAGCTGGCATGGTCACTGCAGGCGCAGGAGCAACTGGCGCAGTCGCGGCTGGAGCTGGAGCAGTGGGTGCTGCTGCAGGCGTAACCATCACAGGAGCTCCCGTAGGAGCAATGGTGGCACCGATGCCGCTGTTGGCCGCATTCAATTTGAGGCTGGGCATGCCGGGAACAGCTGCGGCAGGTTTGGGCTCCACTTTCGGCGCTGGGGGTGCATCAACTTCCTTGGTCGGCAAGGTAGCGGCGATCCAGTCGAGACGGGCTTGACTGATGGTCTGAAATTCCGCCATGTCTGGGAACTTCACAGCAAGGTCTTCATAGACCTTTTTGGCTTCATCGGCCTTGCCCTGAGCCCAGAGCAGGTCTCCCAGACGCACCTGCGCCATGGGGGCAGCCTCGCTGGTGGAGAATTCGTTGGTGATGCGTTCAAACACAGCCTGGGCTTCTTTGCTTTCGCCCATGGCATCGAGTTTGGAGCCGAGGCCGAGCAGCGCAAAAACAGCCAGCGGGTTGCTGGTGTCCTTGGTGGTGAATTCCTTGAGCGCTTCCACTGCAGAGGATTTCTTGTTCTGGTCCCAGAGCAGATCCGCTTTGAGCAGCAGCGCATTGGCAGCGGCATTGGAGCCGGGATAACGCGAGATGACGAGATCGCAATCTTCCACCGTTTTGGCCCCTGTGAAGGCTTCAGCAGCCTCATTGGCCTTGAGGTTGTTTTGATGTTTGATCACGCCGAAGGCGATGATCGCGGCCACCACGATGATGAAAAGCCAGACGAGCTTGCGAAGGTTGTCCTCCAGAAACTTTTCCATGCCTGTGGCGGGGAGTTCTTGGGAGGTGGAATCGAGTTGGGACATAAAGGGTGGTTTTAGAGGCGGTTAACGGCTGGGGCAGAAGTATAACGAAGGGAGAAGAAGCCCGTCACCCGTCAAGGTGCGCTGGCATTCCGAATCCCTTCGTCATTGCGTGGCTTACGCTCCCACTTTGGCACGGGCTTCGTCGGCCAGCGCGGTGGAAAGGTAACGCTCGCCGGTGGAGCAAGCGACGGTGACGATCAGCTTGCCGGCGTTTTCAGGACGCTTGGCGACTTCGATGGCGGCGACCACGTTGGCCCCGGTGCTGATGCCAACGAGAATGCCTTCTTCCTTGGCAATACGGCGTGCCATGGCGAAAGCTTCGTCATTGCTGACCTTGATACACTCGGTGATCTGCGCATTTCCGGCGCTGTCTTTGAGATGAAGGTTGTTCGGAACGAATCCGGCGCCGGTGCCCTGAATCTTATGAGGGCCGGGCTGCACGGGCTCGCCGGCAAGAGTTTGATTGATGACCGGGGAGGCCTCGGGCTCGACGGCGATAGCGTGAAAGCTTGGCTTGCGAGGTTTGAGGACTTCGGTCACGCCAGTGATCGTTCCACCTGTGCCGACGGCGGCAACGAAAATGTCGATCTTGCCATCGGTATCGGCCCACAGCTCTTCAGCGGTGGTTTTCGAGTGAATGGCAGGGTTGGCGGGATTTTCAAACTGCTGTGGCATCCAGGCGTTCGGCGTGGAGGCGACGAGTTCGGTGGCCTTGGCGATGGCACCCTTCATGCCCTGCGCACCAGGCGTGAGCACGAGTTCGGCACCCAGAAGAGCCAGCAGCGTGCGGCGCTCCAAAGACATCGTTTCTGGCATCGTCAAGATCAGGCTGTAGCCCTTGGCAGCGGCGACAAATGCCAGCGCAATACCGGTGTTGCCGCTGGTGGGTTCAATGATGACGGTGTCAGGCTTCAGAATGCCACGCTTCTCTGCGTCCTCGATCATGGCGGCACCGATACGATCCTTCACGCTGCCGAGCGGATTGAAGAATTCACACTTCAAAGCGATCGTGGCATTAAGGCCGGCGGTGACTTTGTTGAGCTTCACCAGCGGTGTTTTGCCGACGGTTTCGACGATGTTGTTGTAGATGCCCATGATGTTAGGAGGTTAGCAGTTGAAGACGAAGCTGGCCGTTTTTGGAAACGGTGCGGGATTAGTGCTGATTGCAGAACTCTTCGAAGCGATCCATGCCGGCGTTGATCACGTCCAGGCCGGTGGCGTAGCTGAAACGCACGGTGTGCTCGGCACCAAAGGCGACGCCAGGAACGATGGCGACCTTCTGTTTGCTAAGCAGCTTTTCACAGAAATTCACGCTCTTGATCTGCGTCGGTTCGATGTCCACCAAGAAGTAGAAGGCACCCATGGGCTCGACCACACGGACGTTCTTGATGTTGTTCAGGCGGCCCAGCATGTATTGGCGGCGCACGTCGAACTCATCACGCATGTCGCTGACGATCTGCTGATCCATCTGCAGGGCGGCCAGCGCACCATACTGGGCAAAGCTGGTCGGATTGCTGGTGGTGTGGCTCTGAATGGTGTCGATGGATTCGGCGATCTTCTTCGGCGCGGCAGTGTAGCCCAGACGCCAGCCGGTCATCGCATAGGCCTTGGAGAAGCCGTTGATGGTGATGGTGTGATCGTAGATATCCTTGCTCAAGGAAGCGATGCTGATGTGCTCATTGCCGCCATAGACCAGCTTCTCATAGATTTCGTCGGACAGGATGACGATGCCTTCGCCCACGGCGATGTCGGCCAGGGCGGTGAGTTCTTCGCGGGTATAGATGGAGCCGGTCGGGTTGCCGGGGGTGTTCAGGATGATCATCTTCGTCATCGGGGACATCGCGTCCTCGAACTCATCCGGAGTGAGCTTCCAGCCGTTTTCACGCTTCGTTTCGACGATCACCGGAATGCCACCGACGATGCGCACCATTTCAGGGTAGCTGGTCCAATAAGGAGCAGGAATGATCACTTCATCACCTGGATTCACGCAGGCAAGGATGGCATTGTAGCAGGAGTGCTTGGCTCCGCAGTTCACGCTGATCTGGGAGGCTTCATACTGCACCTTGTTGTCCACCAGCAGCTTTGCGGCGATGGCTTCACGCAGTTCGAGGATGCCGGCGCTTTCAGTATAGCGGGTTTTGCCGGAATTCAGGGCTTCCACGGCAGCGGCGATGATCGGTGCAGGAGTATCGAAGTCTGGCTCACCAGCTCCGAAATTCAGCACGTCAACTCCCTGCTTCTTCAACGCCTTCGCCTGGCTGGTGATGGACAGGGTCATTGAAGGGGCAACTTCGGCGATGTTCTTGGCGATAAAATCCATGGTCAGGTGTGGTTGGGCGGGTGAAAAAGGCGGGGGGCTGTCTATAAAGGCGGGGGTGGGAAGTTTGTCAATCATTCCTCCCACTGCGGACAAAGGGCGGCTTGTGTCCAACGCCACACCGCCTTAGTCGTGCCACCCATGAACCAACCACGCCAGCCATCCCCTTCCCGCCCACCCGCCGTCCCGATCCGAGGCATGGCGCTGGATGTTTTGGGAGAATGGTCCGGGGGGGAGCGTTTCGCCGCCGACCTGATGGACCACATCCAGCGCGACTGCGGCCTCAGCCTGCCCGACGCCGCCTTTCTACGTGACATTGTCCTCACCACCCTGCGCAATCTTTCCCTGCTCGACCACTGGATCGCCGTGATCACTGAGGACAAGCACCTCGACCACCGCAGCCGCTGGGGCCTGCGCATCGGCCTGTGTCAGGTATTGATTCTCAAGGTTTCAGAATACGCCGCCGTCAATGAAACCGTGGCCGCTACCGGTCGCGCTCGGAGCCTGATCAATGCCGTCCTGCGCCGTGCCTGCCGCGAATCCGCCGAACTGCTGGCCATGGTTGACGGTCTGCCGCTCGAAACCCGCACCTCGCACCCGAAATGGCTCATTGAGCACTGGCTGGGTCTCTATGGCGAAGCCAAAACCACCGCCCTCTGCGAATGGAACCAGGTCCCTGCCCCAATTTGCGCCCGCATCAACCGCCTCTACCCGCAGATGACCGAAACAACGGAAGACTTCATCATCTGCGACCACCTGCCGCGAGAAGATTTGAGCGTGGGAAAAGTGTACATGCAGGATCCCAGCACCGCCATGGCCCCGCGCCTGCTCGCCCCACAGCAGGGTCAGCGCGTGCTGGATGCCTGCGCAGCACCCGGCGGCAAGACCGCCCTGCTGGCCCAACTCATGGAGAATACCGGCGAAATCATCGCCTGCGACGTCGCCCCGGGCCGCCTGCGCCGTCTGGAGGGCAATCTGCACCGGCTCCACGTCACCAACACTCAAATCGAGCAGCACGACTGGGCGGACCCGCAGATCCCCGACTTTGCCAAGGCTGGCTTCGACCGCATCCTTCTCGACGTCCCCTGCTCCAACACCGGCGTCATGCGCCGCCGGGTCGATGTGCGCTGGCGTTTAACACCTCAGGACATCGCCGCTCAGGTGGAAACCCAGACCCAACTGCTGCGCAACTGCCTCCGCGTCCTCAAACCGGGCGGCGTCCTTGTTTATAGCACCTGCAGCATCGAGCCCGCCGAAAACGAACTGCTCGTCGCCAGCATCCTCGAATCCACCCCCGGATACGAACCCGTCAAACTCCGCCACAGCTTCCCGCCGGACGATCAAATGGACGGTGCCTTCGCTGCCGCAATCCGGCGGGTGTGAGATCAGCCACAAGACCTTCGCCCACCTCGACATCATCGAGCGCCCTGCCCGCAGGATTTGAAGCAAGGCAGCGATGCACTGTCGTGGTATTGCGTGCAGTTCAGCACAACGAATTCACTGCGAGTCAAAATGACTGACTTTGACCTCTTTTGACAGCATGGGTGTTCCACAGGGAGCCTGCTAACATCAGCAGAATGCCGATATTGAGAGCCCAGCGCAGTTCCGGTGCCAATTCGCGGACGAGCAGGAGGGTGATGGCTCCAGCCACGCAGGTGACCAACGGACCCCAGCCCACTTGCGCCACATGCTTGCCCAGCAGCAGTAAATGCACGGCAAGCAGAACCACGAGCACGGGAAACAGGAAACCCATGTACGGGATCTGGAAAATACCCGCGAGGCCCAACCAGCTTGAATAAGCCGCCCAGCACATGGGGCATTTGGGGAAGAAGGCGACGAGCACACTCAGTGAGGCGGAGGGAGCAACTTTCAAAGCCATGCTCTTGCCTTTGTAGGCGGCGGCCCAGCAGGAGCAAGCAGGCTGATCGGGAGGGTTCATGGCTTTAGTTTCTGGAAAGGATGCCTCCAGCGAGCAGCGCCTGCATGGCGAGCAGCACCTCGCGGTCCGAGCACGGCCTAGTGCTTCGTGTCTTGAAATCGGCCAAGACCTGATGCGCGGGGCGCGGTTGAATACACGCTTGCGCAAGCACTGTGAGTTCGCTGGCGCTGAGACGAGTCGAGAGCTTTAAGGGGGTGGACACCGCATCAGCCGAGACTGCAAACAAGTGCTCGTTCGGATGAAGCGTTACCACCTCATGGCGGGACTTCCAAAAGGAAGAATTGGGCCAGCGTTGCTCCAGGCCGTAGTAAGCTGCGCGGCCATCAAGGTAGCGGCTGTAGTTCTCTGCAATCTGTTGATCATACGCCGCAAGCGTTTCGGAACCCCCTTTCAAATGGCTGAGAATCGCGAGCGAGGCGTCGATGCCCGATTGCAATCCTTTCATCACTCCTTGCGACGATAGCGGGTCCAAGGTGCAAGCGGCATCGCCGACAGCGAGCCAGTCATTGCCTACGCACGACTCAAGCCGCCGTGACTCAGCGAGATGCAGGGAAGGTTTGGCCAGTGGTTGTCCCTTGGCGATGCGCTTGGACGTTTGGGGTCCCATCGCGGTCAATGTCCGCCAATCATCAAGCGTACGCCATGGCATAGAGCCAAGCAGAGCAGCGTCCGTCATGAAAATCGCTGCCATATCGCCACACGGCAGCACGGCGGTGTACCACCAGCCATGCTCGCAGGCTTCGACCGAGGTGTAAGTGTCAAGCTGCCGATCTTCAGGAGCGAACTTCAAGAACACCACAACGCCAACGAGATGGTCAAAGACCAAAGGGCGTGCGCCCTGAGAACGTGCAAACGTACTACGGCGACCCGTGGCGTCCACGATGAAGCGCGCCGTGATCGTGCAGCTTGCGGACGCATCGTCACCCCCTTCAAGGTGAATGTTCCACGGTGCTGACTGGTCGATCAGATGCGCTTGGGTACGGCGGAACACGCTCACGCCGGCACGTTCAGCTTCCCGCGCCAGCATCGAGTCAAAGTCCCGACGATCCAGGTGCCAGCCACGACCGAAGGGTGAGAAGATGAACTCATTCTCATGCATCTCCGGACTGCCCCAGGCAGCACGCGTGCCTGCGGACTCGAGCGGTGAGCGCTGCAGAAATGTTTCCCACACCCCCAGCTTCCGAAGCAGCGCCTGCGCGGGCGGAGGCAGGGACTCGCCCACGCGCAGAGAGCTGTAATCAGAGCGCTCCACCAAGGCGACGCGACACGACGGATCGCGTCGCTTCAGAGCCAACGCGGTCGCTGTTCCCGCCGGTCCGCCGCCCAGGATCACCACGTCGTAGCTATTCGCTGATGAAGGCGCGGGTATCATCACATGAGGTCAGGCGATAGGATCAGGATTGCGCTCCACGCTGACATACTTATTGTCTGGGGACGGCTGATCCAAGTCCTCTTCCTTCACGTAAGGATTGCGCACAACGAACCCCAGCCGCGCCCACTCTGTGACCATCTTCAGATCGCCGGCCAGTGTCTGTGTCACACCGCGTGACCAACCGCGCATGACATAGCGAGTGACCTTTCCTTTGTCATCGAAAACGGCTTCATAGGTTTGCAAAGGCCGATGGGCAGGCCACCAGAGCGTGTCCCACTGCTTCTGACGCTCCTTGAGGTACACATCGTGATCGGCATCGAAGTCGATCACGTTCCAAAGTTCATCCGTGATGTCCACGGTCTGCATCGTGCATTCATTGAAATCCGCCTGCCACGGCAGCGCGGAGTACTTCGTCAGATCCCCCGGTTGCAGACCCACTTCGAAGTTGTTGCCCAGGCTGAGAGGATCTTCGGCATTGCCAAGATAGTCCCGCTCCGTGACGCCGCTGTGATTGTTGTTGGCGGCGGTTTGACCGAAGTTGGCAAATTCGGGGTCGGCTTTGAGGCGATAGGCCTCCTTGTAGATCGAAGGATTGCGAATGATCCAGCAAACCTCGGCACCTGGGAAGAAGGCACCCCCCAGTATATTGGACAGCACTCCCTGATCGAGATCGCGTGGCGTGCGGTTTTTCCAGCTCTTGTAAGGCTGGAAGGGATCGATGTCGGTATCGCTCGCCCAGCCTTCAATGACCTCGTTGTAGAATTTTCCTTCGGCCCACTGTCGCAGGTAGAACAACTGCAAGTCGGTGAGGCGCAGGAACTTGGAAGGCAGTTCGTTGCTCGTCGGATTATCCCCCGCCAGCAGCGGCATCAGCGGCAGGCGGAAAAGACGGTTGTCAGGCTTGCCAGCCGTGGTGAAGGTATTCTCCTCGCCTGGCCGACGCAACAGTCGGTAAAGGAACATGCGCATGTCGCGATACGGATCATTCGTCGCGGTCTTCACCGCCTCACGGAATTTTGCATCCATGATCTGGCCTGTGCGGAATTTGGACAGCACATCATTGGCGATCGCTTTCACCGCATCGGCAATGATGCCATTGAGCTGGCTGTCCTTGCCGCTGAAGAAAGACGAAGGCACCCCGGCCTTCTTCGCAGCATCGCTCCAACGGCTGATGGCGGTTTCGATGAAGGCAGCAAGAACTTTCTCCACGTCTGTTTGCAGACTGTGTTTCAGCGACTCCTGCAGTTCGGAGGCCGTCTTCCATGCCGCCAGATAGGCTACCGGTGCTTGACTGTCATCTGCGGCGATCAACTTGTGAGCATACGCCTCAGCGACACCTTTGAGGCTCAGCGTGGCGGATTCGCCTCCCGCTTTCGCCGCTCCCAATTTCGCACTACGGGCCACCACCGGCTCCACGGAGGAGGCTTGGGGAACACCAGCACGCAATGCGGCCCTCACCTGGCGCAACTGCGTGAATTGGCTGCCACCACTTGGCGAAGAAGCAGCGAGAGCGAGGGAACGGCGTGGCGATGGCTTGGGCTCGGCAGCCTCGTCTTTCAATGCTCGATGGACCGCCTGCTCGATCACATCGTCGAACAACTCTAGACGGGTGAGCAAGGTACTTTCAAAAAGTTCGCCAGACTTGTTTTGCTCCACGATCTGCTTCTGCAGGGTATCCAAAACGCGACGGCTGACCACGGGCGGCACGCACAGCTTGGTCACATCAAAGGTTCCGCGCTGGCTCTGATTGTGCGGCATGTTTGATGCGGATAGCACGAAGTTGAGATAACTCATCTCATCTGGCCGAAACAGAATCGTCCACACGTCGCGGTAGAACCACGGCTTGTAGTCTGAATTCCAGTCCAGCGCCCCGGCACGCCAGTGAGAGAGCTGGTCCGCATTGGACGGATCGATGTGTTTCCCACCATCGTAGCCTCCGGGCACACCATAGATGTCCTGGCGATAGGCGAACCGCCGCACCGACAGATCCTGCGCCACGTCATCAAGCGTAACGAGATCGAGGATCTCTGGCACATAGCGCGGATAGCCCACGATCACCCACGCGGGATACTCCACGTCGATGTAACGGTCTTGGCCCACCAAATCGGAATGCATCACCAGACGTGCCATGACGGGACCGTCCGAGATGTCATCGAACCAGCCATCGGTGTTCGCATAGTCATCAATGCGCGGCTGGCCCATGCCTTTCTTGGTCGTGCCCGATTTGCCATGGCCACCGAGGACAAGCAGCCGGTTCGAGTCGTCCGTCATGATCTCGCCGAGTGTGTCGATGTCATGCGGCACCATGCCCTTCGGCGGGAATGTAGCGGAGTAAACGCCGTCGCCATCGCGGTCAAACCGCGCGCGCCGTGCAGCGGTGTTGCTCACATAGCGTGGACCAGGATCAATAATCAGCTGCTGGCGTTCATTCGCGTCCTTGATGTCGGCATTGCGCAGTGGGTGCGTGTCACTGTAGCCATGTTCGCCGGAGAGTCCCTGAAATTGATACCAAGCCGCCTTCTTGTTGGCCAGATGCACGCGCCATTGAATGTCCACTAGCGTGCCGCTGTTGCCGCCGCCTTTGATCACATCGCCGATTTTCAGCGGCCTGCCCTCG
Source organism: Verrucomicrobiaceae bacterium (assembly GCA_027490195.1). Classification (GTDB taxonomy): domain Bacteria; phylum Verrucomicrobiota; class Verrucomicrobiia; order Verrucomicrobiales; family Verrucomicrobiaceae; genus Prosthecobacter. The sequence goes on from JAIXYN010000055.1 coordinate 80,873, forward strand.
GGACTCTCGTCATCGAAGACATACACTTGGAAGCGCGCTGCCTGACGCTTGATGCAACCCTGAACATCCTTGAATCTCGGATCAATCTGTTCGGTGACTTTGTCAGGGCCGAAAACAGGATTGCCATTGCTGTCACACGCGAGCGGCCTGGATGCGGGCGTTTCGGCGGCGATGGAGAATTCCGTCTGACTGTCCCCGAGACGGGCGACGCCGAGGGCTGGATGAATGCGATAAGACTGGGGCGAGGATGTGGTCATGTTAGTCGAGGAAGTTGAGCGAGACGCCTTCTAACCGGAGCAGTTCGTGGTCTTCTTGATAGTCCACGCCGATGACCACGAGCGTGATTTGCAGCGAACTCGCCCCGGTTTCGATGAGACGGCGGACGGTCTTGGTGACATTCACGCGGTGGTTGCGTGGCGTGTTGTGATTGCGCGGGCGCAGGTCGTATTTTCGCGCGCGGGCGGGCGGCGGATCGCAGTGCCCAGGTCCGCCATAGCATTCACCGTGGCCGAAAACGGACAGGTATCCGGCATAGCCGGCATGGTCCAGCGGCGTGTTCCCATCAGCATCCGGCACATTGAGGAAGACGCGGATGAAGCATGAGCGCGGCAATTGAGGTACGCGATGCAGCCGCACCTCCGCACGGTCGAAACGGAGATTCCGCAGCTTGCTGATGTCGATTTCCTTGGATACAAAACGGCTTACAGGCGCAGTCACGTTCGTGGGTTCCAGTGTCGTCGCCTTCACGTATTCATAACCAAAGCGATGCATGTCGAGCGTGTCACCCGATGTGTAGCTCCACGGCGTCAAGACGGCGTCCAGTTCGACCGGATTTGAGTTCGGGTGCAATTGCTGCCACTCCCACCACACGCGATCGATATTGGCATGGATGGGCCAGAAAATCGGATCGTAAGCGGCGGTGAGATTGCTAAACATGTCACCAAAAGGTGGCTGGCTGTACAAATCGGAACGGCTGTGAAACCTGCGGCCGGCCAACTTCACCGCTTTGTTCCGATCCGCCTCAGGCGCGCTGGAGTTGTCGGGATTGGGGTTCATGCCTCCCGTCCAAATGTGCATCGTGTTGTGCGGATTCTGATCGATAAAACCGAACGCATCATCATAGGAACTGCCGCCGCCGAATTCGCGGAACGTGCGCAGGCTGAGGATTTGCGCCATGTCATCACTGGTGGGATAGTGGTAGTGGATGACCTTGTTGATCGTGCTGGGTTTGTGCGTCTTGGAGTCGGTGTATTCAGCAGGGTAGCGTAGCGGATACCAGAGCGAGTTCGCAGCGAGCAGCGCATCAATGACCGCCTGCCGGTGCGCGGGCATCGAGAGGATTTTGCGCACATCGTCAGACAGCGCCGCATAAAACGTGGTGAGCGATGTGAAAAGCTGGTTCACAAGGCCTGCCAGCTCCTCCAATGCCTGCTTCGGCACTTCGCGATTTTTGAGGAATATAATCGACTCTTTCGTCAGAAAGGCTTTGAACGATGAGGGAATGATCTGTCCCTTTTCCGGTGTCTCGGGTGTGTAGGCGGCCATTGTCCAGTCCCAGTAAGGCATGGTGACATCTGGGCAGTGGTCCTGCAGTGCCTGCTCGAACTCATAGAGATACACACGGTGCCATGGCAGGAAGCGCTCCCAGCCATGCTGGCAGTGGTTCTGGTGGTATAGGGCGAGGTTGTTGTAACTGCGCGCGTCCTCGGGCCACTTGTTCAGCTTGTACAGCTCGCGCATCGCATAGCGGAACTTCTCCAACTGCAAAGGAGTCATGCAGTCGAGGTTCATGCGCTGCTTCAACTCGCCACGCTGGTAGAGATACTCGTTAGCGTCTCCGGGAGTTACAGGGTGCTGAGCGGGATCAAGTTGAACACTGCCAATGCTGACTTCGCACTTGGGAAACGCCACTTTGATCTCCGCCTTATCGGGTTCGGACGAGGGGCATCCATCATCAATCCACCCGGCAATGATCTGGATGTCCTCATCGGAAACAGCAGTACCGCTCCACGGTAGCCGCGGGAAGCGAGTGCCATCAAAAGGCGCAAGCCCCTGCAAACCCTGGATCAGACCCGAGCGCGCCGAACGAGGCGCACTCGTTGCAGGCGTGGTGGAGCAGCAGGTCTTGCGCTCAGCTTCCGGCGCGATCAAACGCACTCCGTGCAGGCTGGCCACAAGCAGTTTTTCCAAAGGCAGGTCCCAGAAGTGACCGAGACCGCCATAGTCCGACGAGCTGCCTGCGGCTGCTTTTGCGAGCACGTTCTTGAAGTGATTGTGCCGGTTATCAATGGGCTTAGACATGGGTAATCAGTTGTAAGTTGTCGAGAATGAAGGTGAAGGATTCAGCGCTTCCCGGTGAGCTTTGGCGCTGGTACAGGACAGGTGCCTGAACTGGCGGGCAGTGCGCCCATCACCGGTGGACGCGGGAAATACTGGGTGATTTGCTGCACGGCCAATGCAACGCCTGTGCCCGCAATGATTTCGATGATGGCAAGCGCCTCATCCATGCCAGCGGAGATGCCCGCACCGGTGATGCGGTTCCTATCGACCACATAGCGTGGATGGCCTTGCTCAATAACGTTCACGCCGAATGCAGGATCACGCAGACACTCCATGAAGGCCCAATGCGTGGTGGCATTGTAGCCGCAGAGAAGGCCAGCTTTGGCCAGGAGCAGCGCTCCTTCACACACGGAGGTCACCCAGCGCGCTGACGCACCCAAATGTTGGAGGTACGCCAGGTAAGCCGCCCCCTCTGGATGATACATCATCCGCTCCAGACTCTTCGGATCACCCCCAGGAGTCCAGAGCAGATCAGCTTTGGGCAACTTCTCAAACGTGGCGTGCGGAACGATCTGCGTGCCATCACGCGTCCGCACACACGCCGCCGTCTCCGCAACATGCACCACCTGCACAGCGTGATCCTGCCACTCTCCGTTCATGCAGTAAAACATCTCCGATGGCGCGGCGACATCCATAAGGTCCACTCCCTCATAAATCGGGATGGCGATAACAAATGGAGGATCGGAGGAGATGGATTGCATAGAAGTGACTATTGCCAGGGGCGTGGTCACTAACGGCGATTCACCGAAGCCTTCTTTAGCGTTTGAGCATGACAAACGAGGCCACGACACCGGCTTTTCCGGTGCCGTGGGGAATCGTGCGGATGACTGTGCCGACAATGCCGGGCACCTGCTTGACGCCTTCCGCCCACTGCGGCACCACATACCCCTTGTATTGGTAAACCCATTTCGCGGTGCTGGTATTCTCACGTCCCGTTCCCGTGATGATCAGTGTCTCAGGGCAGACGCCCACTCCGGGAACGATCTCTCCGTAGAGGTCCATGGCCGCTCCACCGCCGAAGTCGAGCACCGCATGGAAAAGTGATTCACTCATCGGTTTGATGGTGAGTACGCCTTCTCCAAAGATCAGCGCGAGAGCCTTCTTCGGGTCGTCTCCGACCTCGGCAGTGATGTTATTGAAGCTGCGGTAGGTCCAGATGCCCTTGAGTTTGTCTGCACTCATGATGTGTGTGTTGGGTGTGCCTATTAGAGCGTGGTTGAGCTCATTTTTGCGATGGCACCACCGGAGAGGTGACTCCTGCTTGTTTCTTGCCAACGATCTCTGCCGTCTCAGTCGAAGTGAGTGGTGGTGTGTCGCTGAGCAGCTCCTTGACAGCCACAAATGGAGAGGCCCCCACCGTGCTCCAAGTAACGTGGCGGTTAGCATCCAGCGTGAAGGTGCCGTGGCTTAGGCCGCTGGTGGTGACGCAGCCGAACTTGGCAAAGGCGGTGCCCTTGGGATCAGCCAAAAGCGTGAACGGGCAGGGATACTCGTCCAGCGCTGTCTTCAGCGTGGCCGCATCGTCTGAGGTAATGCCGATGACTTCGATGCCCTTCTGCTTGAAAGCCTTATAGTGCTCCACAAAAGCCGCTACCTGCTGTGCGCAGTGCAGGCAGCCGTGTCCCTTGAAAAAGAACACAACGGCAGGCTTGCCCGCAACCTCAACCAAGGAATGATTTTTACCCTGCGCATCAGGCAGCGCGAAGTCAGGAGCCAGCGAGCCTATGGCCGGGGTGGCAGGCACGCCAGCCGAGGCTGTGGCACCTTTTTTCCGCACGATGTCGATCAACTGCATCATCCCCTGGTCCTCGTGATCCAGAATATGGCAGTGCTGAACGAAGGTGCCGATGAAGTCCGTGTAGCGCGTGCGCATCTTCACGTAGCCGTTGCCGGGGATCTTCACCGTGTCGCGCCACTCCGGTCCGTTTTTCAATTCCTCCACCAGTTTGAACTTGCCGTTCTCCTTAACGGGTTTGCCGCTAGCATCGAGCAGCGGTGCCATGATGGAGGTCACCTCGAAGGGGTTCACATGGATGTGAAAGGGATGCGTGACGAAGCCATTGGCGACCGTGTTGTTGGTGCTGATCGTCCATTCGTCCACATCATTGAGCTGGAGCTGGCGGGCCGTCTCCATGTCAAAGGACTTGCCGTCGATGGTGAACACCACACCGTTGCCCACTGCCAGAATGCCGTACTTTGCCTCCTGCTTGCCGGTGATTTCGGCATCCTTGATCGAAGGAAGGCGCAGGCCCTTCATTTGCTCACTGGTGGGCAGTTTCATGTCTTCCGGCTCGCCATCAATGATCACACGAGCCACGTAATTGAGCGGTTTCTTCGTACCGCTGATGGAGTTGGAGGCCGACACTTCTTTGTCCACCAGAATGTATTCACCCTTCACCATGGGCGCCTTCACCAGCACGTCTGAGCGATAGCCAGGCCACAGCTCGATTTCCGGCTTCTCGATCATCTTGCCCAGCGCCAGACCGTCAACGGCGATTTCCTGGAAGTTCATCGGCGGGGGGGACACCTCGCCGGTCTTGGACGTGGTAGGCTGAAAGGCCAAGAGGATGGTTTCGCGCTGTCCGCTGTCCACAAAACGCCAGCGTTCCACCTGTCCGGGACGCATGCGGATCACCGGAAGCTGGATGCCGTTGATGGTGGTGTAGCGGCCGAGTGTGGCCCACTGGCCAGGACCGAAAATATAGGCGGCATACTTGGCCTCCACCACGCCCGCAGTCAGATTGAAGGTCTTGGTAGCCGGAGGGGTCGTTGTGCTGTTGGGGTCTGGCAGCGTGTTCTTGTAGATGTAAGGGATCTGGTTGAGCACCATCACGCGGTCCTTGGCGGCCTTGATCTCTGGGATGTCATCCAGTCCGCCCTCGATGATCAGGGTGCCGGACATGCTGCTGGCCACATCCCCGGCGGTGGAGCCGTGACGGTGCGGGTGATACCAATAGGTCCCGGGCGTGTGGTCTTTGGGAATGTCCACCACATACTCCTGGGTCTCATGCGGGCCGACTTGGATCAGCACGTTGTCGCTAATGCCATTGGGGGAGACGTGCAGGCCGTGGTAATGCAGGTTCAGCGTGTTGAAGCTGTTGAGCGTGTTCATCATGTTGGGCTGCCAGCGCTCGCCCGCCATGGTGTTGCGCAGCGTGAGACGAATCTTGTCGCCTGGCTTCACTCGCAGTGTCGGCCCCACCAGCTTGCCATTGAAGCAGCGCAGGTACACGGGGTCCTCTCCGATGCGGTTTTTGGCGTAGCCTGCCTCCAGCACGACCTTCAGCTCGCCGTTCTTGGAAAAAAGCTCCTCCGGATTGGTGAACTCCGTCTTTGCCTTACGGGCGAGGGACAATTTGCGTGGGGCCGTGGGCCCCTCCTCCGCTTTGTCGTTCGCACCACTTACGCCCAACAACTGACGTGCACCGGAAGTCGCTGGCTTGCCAAACCGTGACCATTGCGAATTTAGGTCCCTTACCCCATCTGCGGCTGGGTTGCGCTCTTCCAAAGAAACGGCATTGCCGTCTTCAGTGTTTTTAACCGCGTCCTGGCCGTGGACTGTGCTAGCAGCTAGGCAAAACCATGCCACAGAAGGCGCAACTCTGGATAACAATGAAGGGACGACCCGATTCACTGACTGTGAGGCAGCAGCACCGTGCGTTGGCCTTGGGGTGATTGTGTATGGAGTGTACATCTGTTGTGTTGTCGTTTGTTGGCAGTGAAGAAGATTAGAGTATACCGAGAATATCTCTCATTATTCCATAGATCCCTGAAAGGATAATTGAATCAACTGTCTTACCTTTCATATTTAAATACTACAATTTTATTCTTTAACAATAAGTCATCAATTAACTTAATTCATTCAAAATGAAATCATTGGACTATCGATTTTTTCACACACCTAGGCATTTTCCCGCACCCACAGATTCCAGACGAGGCACCACCAGTATCATTTTCAGTCAGGCAGAGTGTCACAGGAGACAACGGAGAAACCAGAGATGGGAACTCCGCTGTTGCCTCGGTGATCTCCTGCTACCTCAAGGTCGGAACCCCGTCTTCTAATTGGCAGGCGCTGTCCTCTCATCGACCACTGCCAACCACCCGTGAGTGAATGAAACATGCCCCGCGCAAGTCGCCGCCATATGGCAGAAAATCCTCGCATCGCTTGATGCTTCAACGCAGAATGTCATCCTTGCTATGAAATTCACGTCTCTCCTTCTCACCCTTGCGATTTCGGCTCAAATCTTTGCCGCTGATGCCCCAAATGCCGCCGGTTTGCAGCTCTACAGCCTGCGCAGCCAGTTCAAGCTGCGGGGCGTGCCGTGGACGCTGGATCGGGTTAAGGAGTTTGGCCTGAAGGAGGTTGAGCTTGCCGGCACCTACGATCTCACTGCCGGGCAGTTCAAAGCCGAACTTGAACAGCGCGGCCTCAAAGCCGTCAGCAGCCACTTCCCCTACGCACGCTACAAGAACGATCTCGACAACGTGGTGAAGGAGGCCAAGACCCTCGGCCTCAAGTATGCCGGCTGCGCCTGGATTGATCACAAGGACAGTTTTGACGAAGCCGAGTGCCGGGATGCCATCGCCGTCTTCAACAAAGCTGGTGAGGCGCTGGCAAAGGAAGGCATCACGATGTTCTACCACGCCCATGGCTTCGAGTTCGAGCCCTACGGTGACGGCACGCTGCTCGATCTCTTCCTGCGTGAGACCAAGCCTGAATTTGTCTCCATGCAAATGGACGTCCTGTGGATCATTTTCCCCGGCCAGGATCCCGTGAAACTGTTGAACCAGTACAGTGGTCGCTGGAAGCTCATGCATCTCAAGGATCTGAAAAAAGGTGTCGCGACTGGCTTCCTCACTGGCAAGACCGACGTGACCAACGATGTCACCCTCGGAACCGGCCAGATGGACTGGACCGCCATCTTCGCCGCCGCACGCAAGAACGGGGTTGAGCGCTACTTTATTGAAGATGAATCCCCCTCTTCGCTGGAACAGATTCCCAACAGCCTGACCTTCCTCCGCGCCAACGGCTTCGAGTGATCACATGTCACGCCGCCTCCACGCCATCATCCTGCATGGCGTTTTCATCCTCTCAGGCATTTCAGCGCTGATCTACCAGCTCGTCTGGCAGCGTGCGCTGCTGACGATCTATGGCAGCAACGTCGAATCCGTGGCGATGGTCGTGGCGGCCTTCCTCGCCGGGCTCGGTATCGGCAGCATTGCAGGCGGGTGGATTTCCAAATCTGCGCGTGCGCCGCTGGTGCTGCTGTTCGGTCTCGCGGAACTCGGTGTCGGTGCCTATGGGCTCATTTCACTGAAGCTGTTCGATGCCGTCGGTTCGCTGACTTCGGTTCAATCACACGGGCTCACCACCGGCGCTCTCGTCTTTTTGCTCGTGTTTTTCCCAACCTTGCTCATGGGTGCCACATTGCCTCTGCTGGTGGCTCATCAGGTGCGCAATACCGCGCATGTAGGCGTCAGCGTGAGCCGCCTCTATTTTGTGAACACGCTCGGGGCAGCGCTCGGGGCCTTTATCGCCGCGCGCTGGCTGCTTGGCCACTTTGGCATGAGCGGCACCACGCGTATCGCCGCCTGCTTGAATGCTGCCGCAGCTCTGATTGTGCTGCTTGTCTTGAAACGGCCAACTGCTGAGTCCGCAGATCAGGCAGCAGCGCTCAAGACCAGTCCGCTGTGTGCCATTTCATTCCGCACTGCCTTGCTGTGGTCCGCGCTCTCAGGCTTCCTGGCCTTGTCATGGGAGATCATCTGGTCGCGTGTCTTCAACTTTGCCAGCGCCTCCAAAGCGCCCGTATTCGGCTACATGCTTGGCAGCTACCTGCTGGGGCTTGCGATCGGGTCGCTTTTAAGTCCACGCATCCTGAAGCAAGAAAGCGAACTACGTGGCAAACTCGCGCGTTGGGTGATGCTTTCGAGCGTGGCAGCATTTCTTGTCGCGCCATTCACCGCCATCGCCGCCACGCAGATGCATTGGGAATGCGGTTACTACTTTGTCATCATTGCGGGAGCACTTCTAGGCCTCACATTCCCGCTGCTCTGCCATGCGGCGATACCTCCTGGCAACGACACCGGCAGCCAGCTCTCGCGGCTCTATCTTGCCAATATCATCGGCTCTGGTGCGGGCAGCCTGCTTACCGGTTTCGTTTTCATGGAATGGCTGAGCCTGCATCTTCTCAGCGTGCTACTACTGGGGGCTTCGTGGTTGTGGGCCGAGGGCATCGCGCGGTTTCAACTCCCTGCTCAAATGCACTGGCAGCCTCTCTTCTTTGCGCTCATCACCCTAAGTCCATTTCAGAGCTTTTATGAACGTCTGCAGTACAAGCACGAGTTCGGGCTTGGCATGCATTTCGCCCAGATCATCGAATCCAGGCACGGAGTCATCACGGTGGACACCAGCAGTGCGGTTTACGGCAACGGTGCTTACGACGGCATGATCGGCACGAAGCTGGAGCCGAAATCTTGGCTGGTGCGGCCTTACTTCCTCTCCGCCGTGCGGGATCGCATTGAAAACGTGCTCGTAATCGGTGTCGCCAGTGGATCGTGGACGCAAATTTTGGTCAATCATCCACAGGTGAAGCATGTTACTGCAATCGAGCTCAGCCACGGCTACCTTGATCTCATTCGTGCACGTCCCGAAGTCGCCAGTTTGCTCACTAATCCCAAGCTCGAACTGGTCATCGACGATGGGCGCCGTTGGCTGAGGCAGCATCCGGATGCGCGTTTTGATGCCATTGTGATGAATACGACGCATCATTGGCGTGAGTTTGCCTCTGCCTTGCTGTCGCGCGAGTTTTTGACTGAGGTCAAAGCGCACCTGACACCTGAGGGAATCGCCTTCTGGAATTGCACTGAGTCGCCTCGTGCTGCACGGACTGGCATGGAGGTGTTTCCGCACACGATGATGGTCATGAACCACTGCCTCGCCAGCAACAGGCAGATGGAACCAGACCGCGTACGCTGGCAAGAAGTGCTCGCGGCTTACCGCATTGACGGTCAGCCCGTTGTGGCTGCGGATCAGATTGAAGGGGTACTCGACTTCCTCAGGGGTGAAGCCCTGCCCGTTCCCGGTGACATGTGGCACTGGTGCCGCCGCCCGGCCATGGAGTCTGCCTGGGGTGGTGCGGAGATTATCACGGATGATAATCTAGGCCATGAGTATCACTGAGCCGTCATTTGCGCTTTAATGCGCTTAGGTTCATCTATTTGCATGTCTGACACGAACGCCATCACCACGCATCCTGATGTTCTCGTCATCGGGGGCGGCAGCGCAGGAGTAGCGGCGGCTTTGGCGGCGGCGCGTCAGGGAGCGGAGACGCTGCTGGTGGAGCGGCATGGCTTTCTGGGCGGCGCGGGTACGGTGTCTCTAGTTCATTCATTTTGTGGACTTTATGATCTCCCAGAGACGCCAGAGGCAGTGGCGCGTGTTGCCAATCCGGGACTGGTGGCTGAGTTCGAGCGTGAACTGCTTGCGCAGGGAATTGCCCATGGACCTGTGCGGATGGGCAGGGTCGATGTGCTGATGCACCAGCCGCAAAAACTGGCTTGGTTCTTGGACAAGTTGTGTCGGATTCAGCAAAAAATGCAGGTTTTGCTGCATACCGAGGTCGCCGGATGTGGGGTCGATGAAAACCGCCTTGTGGAAGTGACGCTGCAATGTCGAGGAACGACCTGGAAGGTGAGACCGCGAACTGTGGTGGATGCGAGCGGTGATGCGGTGGTGGCGGCGTTTGCGAACCACCCCTGGGATCAAACACCGACGCATGAGCTGCAACGTCCGGCCTATATTGTTGGGCTTGGTGATGTGGATGCTGCTGCTCTCACTGGGGATGGCCCGTTGAAAATCGCCGGATGTCTGGTGCGGGCGATTCAGGAGAAAAAGCTTCCGGTTGAGGCTGCGGGTGCGCATTTCCGCGCTGGCGCGGCTTTGAATGAAGCGTTCCTGACGCTTGATCTGCCCGCTGATGCATTTGATGCAACGGATGCGCGTCAATTGACGGAGATCGAGATGCAGGGGCGAGAAGTGGCCTTTGCAATCGTGGAGCATTTGAAAACAGCCATGGAAGGTTTTTCGCGAGCGCGAGTTGCGACGCTACCTGTGCGTGCCGGCATTCGTGAAAGCCGACGTTGGATCGGGGAAGCGACTTTAACAGAGGAAGACATTCTTGAAAGCCGCAGCGATGATCAGACGGTGGCGAATGCGACCTGGCCGATGGAGCTGCGTGAAACGGCTCGGGGTCCGCGATTGCTGTACCCGAAAGAGCCGAAGGCCTGTGGCATTCCGCTGGGGGCATTGCGGGCACGTGAGTTGAAGAACGTGTTCATCGCGGGACGGTGCATTTCCGCCACGCATCGGGCGCAGGCGAGCACGCGGGTCATGGGCACCGCTTTGGCCACCGGACAGGCAGCAGGCATTGCCGCCACTTTTCCTGAACAAGACACCGCCAGCCTAGCATTGCAGGTGCGAAGCATTTTGAGCCAACTGGAAACTGCCACGTGAACATCGTCGATCTTATTTTTGACCGCAGCACAGCCACGAATACCGCGGTGGTCAGTCCCGAACTGCAGCTTACGTTTGGTGAACTGAAGGTGCGCATGAAGGAGTGCGCTCAGCGCCTGAATGAAGCTGCGAACTGGCCAAAGAAGCAGCGGCCTCGCATTGGACTCAATGCTCCGAGCGGTGCGGACTACATCGTGGTGGCGCTGGCGATTTTGCAGCAGAACGCCTGCTTTGTGCCGATCCCGAATGAGCTGACGGTCAGCGAGCGTGCGCAACTGGCCAAGGCAACCGCGTTGGATGTTATCGTGCATGCGGAATCAGCGCAGGAGTGGCGTCTTGAGGCGGTGGTGCATGATGCGCCGCCGGCGTTTGATGAAGCGGCGCTTGAGGCGCTGAACCCGGCTTTCATTCGTTTCAGCAGCGGGACCACGGGGACTTCCAAGGGCATTGTGATTTCGCATGAGACACTGCTGGCCCGCATCACGGCGGCGAATGAGGGATTGCGTATTGGTGAGCAGGATCGCGTGCTGTGGGTGCTGCCGATGGCGCATCACTTCGCGGTTTCGATCGTGCTTTATCTGTATCATGGGGCCACGACGATCCTTGCGCCCGCAAGTGATCCCAAGTTGATGCTGGAGATGATGCAAGCGCATGGGGCGACGGTGATGTATGGATCGCCCTACCATTACACGATGCTATCTGGGCTGCCCAATGCCGCCCTGCTTGGTACACTGAGGCTCGCTGTTTCGACGGCATTTGCGCTGACGACTGAAGTGGCGGAGTTGTTTGCTGGCAAAACGGGACTGCATCTCACACAGGGCATGGGCATCATCGAAGCGGGGCTGCCGATTTTGAATTTGCAGCATGCGAAGGACAAGCCGACTTCCATTGGCCAGTCGCTGCCTGCGTTTGAAGTGAAACTGGATGATGGCGAACTGATGCTGCGCGGGCCGGGGGTATTTGATGCGTACCTGACGCCGTGGCAGCCACGCGAGACTGTTTTGCGTGATGGGTGGTTTGCGACGGGAGACATCGCCGAGATGGATGAGGACGGTTGTTTGTATCTGAGGGGTCGGGTGCGCAGTGTGATCAATGTGGGAGGATTGAAGTGTTTTCCGGAAGAGGTGGAAGCGGTGCTGTGCAGTCATGACGGCGTGAAGGCTGCGCGTGTGTCTGGGCGTGCGCATCCTGCGCTGGGGGCGATGCCTGCGGCGGAAATCATTCCTGAAAATGCCGAGTCGCCGCCTGCAGCGATTGAATTGAGAAAACTTTGCCAGGAACGGCTCTCCGCCTACAAGGTGCCTTTGTTCTACACCTTTGTTTCCGAACTGCCGCTGACCGCGAGTGGCAAACTACGGCGCTACTGACTCATGAACCAGCTTCCAGGCATCGCCGTGCTTGGCGCAGGAAGTGAGCTCGCTGCGATGCTTGCCCTCAGAACATCCAGGCGCTGTTTTATGATGATGAAACACCGCAAGAGATTCGAAGGCCGCAGAGAAGACCTTTGATCTCGGGGAGTTGTGTTGAAGTGAAGTGGATGAGGAGTTTGGATGGTCTTCTTTTTGGCAAAGGAATGGTGGGCAATGGAATGGGGAATCCAGAGGGTTGGTTTTCATTCCTACGCGAGTTGAAGACCGAGACGACCCACGGGACACAGGAGTCGATGACTGTCTGAAAGTGACCGGCTCTTGAGAGATTTTATCGACGTTCTTTGACTTCGAGAGCAAGCGCTGGTGGTGAGACACGCTGTTTGCATTTTGCCTTTGATTGTGAGAAATGCGGACCAACCTGTCCGACTTGATGCTTGCCCGCCTGCGCGCCTCCAATACAGCAGCCTTTGGGCTGCCGCTGCTGCTGTTCACTCTGCTGGGTGGGCTTGGCGGCCTGTTCCGCATCGAGAATTCCGAACTGCCGTGGCATGTGCGTGCGCCGGAGCATTGGGCATATCCTCTACAGACGGTGATCTGTGCCGTGGTGCTGATTTTCTTTCGGCAGCATTACACGCTCAGGCCATGGCGAGGTTTGGGGTTGGCGTTCTCGCTGGGTGTCGTTGGCATTGTGGTGTGGGTGGCGCCGTCGCTGCTGAGAGAGGGCCTGATCCAGCAAGGGTACGAGCCCGCGTCGTGGTGGAACTGGCTTGGGCTTGCCGAACGTCAGAAAGGGTTTGATCCGATGATCGCACAGGATTCGGCGTTGTGGTTCAGCCTGGTGGTGGGCATGCGCTTTGCGCGCATGGTGCTGGTGGTGCCGCTGGTGGAGGAGCTGTTCTGGCGTGGGTTTTTGATGCGCTATCTGCTGACGGAAGATGGGCGGTTTGAGCGCGTGGCTTTTGGCACACACACTTGGAAGGTGTTTTGGATCGTCACGCTCGCGGTGATGTTGATCCACAACACGGAGGATTATTGCGGGGCCTTCGTGTGGGGAGCGTTGGTCTACTTCGTGGCGGTGCGGACGAAGAGTCTGGGGGCCTGCGTGTTCATGCACGCGGTGGGCAATCTGGCGCTGGGTCTGTATGTGATGAAGACGCAGCAGTGGGGTTTTTGGTGAGGGGGCGAGCAGCGCTCGGATAAGAGCCTTGATCGTGGCTTATGACAATTCTGGGATGCGCGACAAGGGGGACGGTTGGATTTTTCTGCACGTTCCGGGTTGGATTACGCGCCAGATGGCTCTAAAATAGTCAGTTCCAATCTATTGTGAATTAATGGATTGCTTTGGGTAGTTTTTTATAATGCCTGGCATCTTTTTATTTCGTCAAACTTGTTTTGACGAATTATTATGCAGCCCTGAAATCGGCTGATAACATTGCAGAACAGAAGCTTAAATGCTGCCCTACAGTTACTATGCGTTTATATTATTGGAGTGATTTGTTACCCGTTGATCCCGCCAAACCAATGCCCCCCTTTGGGGCAGATACATTCAATGGAGCTGTTAATGCATTAAGAACAAAAGTAGCCGTTCCAGATATGCGTGATATGCCAAAAATGCCAACGTTAAAAAATGCATTATCACAACCCCCAACTCATCCAACAACTAAATATGTCGAAGTTTTATTTCAGAAGAAATAGTGATCAGAATATTGTGCTGCTAATTTGCTTCCTATTCAAAGTGGGGTTCGCTTTGGCTGTGGATGTGACCATTCAACGCGACAACTCCATCACAGAGGATGAATTCAAAGGTGCGTCATTGATACAGCTTAGCAGCCAAGCGAAAAAATATGACGGTGATTTTTCTCTTGGCAAAAACTCTATCACTTACAAAAATGTTCCGAATGGTGAATACACAGCTGTTATCTGGAACCCGGTTGTCATGTGGGCTGACAGTCCCTTGTGGAATCACTCTTTCTCACTTGATAGCAAAAAAGACATCACATTAACAGCCAGTCGGCCGAAGCATCGGTTCACTTTGAGCATCAGTTCGGAGCTGAAACTGGCAGAGCTTTTTCCAAGGCTGGAAATGGTGCCGTGTAGGATTCAAACACTGGACAAACCGTTTGCCCACAGATTTGCCTATCAATGGGTTGGATTCAAACCCGTGGAAAACAATCAACTGACTGCAATAGTGGCACTGGATCCTGGGGATTATATTTTAACCATACCCTATCCATGTGCCAGCGAAGGGTGGCCACCACTTGCTCATTTTGACTGCCCTTACGTAGCCTTTCCACTGACTTTGACTGAAGCAGAACTGACCAGCGGTGCGGACTTGAAAGTTTCCATCCCTGTAGCCTGTAAAAAAAAATGAACCCACAAGCCAACCAATAGCGCGCAAAAAAGATGCCAGGCATATAGTTGATTGACTGCACCCGTTTTTAGCTCATCTTTCCCCCATGAAGCCCGCCCAAACCTCTGATCCCCAGACGCTCCCGCTTGAAGAGCAACTCGTCGGTGTGAATGCGAAAACGGGGCTCTATCCAGGCGCGCGGTCGTGGTCGGGGGGGAGGCATCGCATCTTGGGCAAGGGGCCGTTGGATTC
>JAIXYN010000041.1 GCA_027490195.1 Verrucomicrobiaceae bacterium
ACTCATGAGTCTGCGTCAAGCAGCCAACTTCTGACTGGAGAGCCGGATGCGGGAAACCCGCCAGTCCGGTTCGGAGGGAGGGGCGGCGTTCATCACGCCGTCCCTACCCCTATCTTCAGACGTGCGGTCCACGCTGGAGAGACTCGGCTTGCGGCACTGGGAAGGTGCTTGGTGGCGATGGGTTCTGGTGGAGCGCTGGCCGACAGACCTTACTTCTTCACCTCCACACCACCTTCTTTGGCCACTTCACCTTTCTTCTGCTGCACGGCGTCGGAACTGACTTCGAGGAGCTTGGGGGCTTCGCCGCCTTTAGGCACAAACTTCAAGGCGACGCCGTTGATGCAGAAGCGGCGGTCGGTGGGGGTTTTGAAGCCTTCGCCTTCGAAGACGTGGCCGAGGTGGGCGTCACAGCGTTTGCACACGGTTTCCACGCGATGCATGCCGTGGCTGTTGTCCACCTTTTCGAGGACGCCTTTGGCCTTGGAAGAGTCGTAAAACGAAGGCCAGCCGCAGCCGGAGTGGAATTTCTCATTGGAAGTGAAGAGTTCCGCGCCGCAGCAGACGCAGTAGTAGGTGCCTTCGCCCTGTTTTTCGAACTCCTCATAGACCGCACCATTCGGGCGTTCGGTGCCGCGCATGCGCGTCACCTGGTACTGTTCTGGAGTGAGCAATTTTTTCCAGTCGTCTTCAGACTTCACGATTTCGGGCTTGGGCATGGTTTTGGAGTCGGTTTTGGGTTGGTCCTCGGCCTGGGCGATGCAGAAGGCGGCGGCAAGGGCGGAAAGGAGAGCGAGTCGAAGTTTCATGGCGTTGGTTGGCTGATACGTAAGAGGTAGGGCGAAGATTGCTTATTCCCACAAAAGTTGCGGCTTCAATCGTCGTCTTCACGTGCCATCTGACCGATGTTCCAGAGCAGCAGGCGGAAGCCGGTGTCGGGATAACGGTCGGCAGCGGTGGCTTGGCGGCGGAAGGAGGCGAGGAGTTCCTGACGTTCGGAGGTGGTGTAGGCTCCACCCCGCAGCACGCCTTGATCCGGCATGGTGTTCCACGAATCCGAGACCCATTCCCAGAGGTTGCCGGAGAGATCGTGCAAGCCACGGCCATCAGCGCGGAATGATCCCACGGGAGAAGGGCCGGCAAAGCCATCGTCATATTTGGGGATGGCGATCTTGCCCGTCTTGTCGGCGCTTTTGTCCAGGAAGTTGCCCGATTTAGCCGGTGGCGGCCAGATGAAACCCCAGGGGTAGATGCCTTCGATGCGCAGGCTGCGTTCGGAGGGATTGTTGCCGATCTCGCGCGAGAGATAGGCGGCCATGCTCCATTCATCATCGCTGGGCAGGCGGTATTCCTGGTCCGGTTCGAGCAATCCCTGGGCACGCTCGCGATCCGTCAGCCAGCGGCAGAAAAGCTCGGCTTCAGAACGGTTGACCAAGCTGACGGGAAGGTTGGGTTCGGCATCCAGCACGCGGCCATTCACTGGCGGTTGATTGGTGGCTTTGGCAAACTCATCGAAGTCTTTGCGGCGCGTTTCCGTGGTGGCCAGCATGGCCTTGCCAAGAGGAGCGAACTTGATGCCCAGGCTGTTTTGCCAGGGCTTGCCAAACACCACCGAGCCGGTGGCTTTCAGGCGCAGATTGAAGCTGATGCTTTGCCCCTCCTTGAGCTTGCCGCTGGCCAGTTCAGGCTTGTAACCGGGCAGGATGATTTCGTAGCTGAAGCTGTCAGCGCGCACCTTGGGCAGAGAGAGGGGGGTGCGGCCCATCAGACGCTCGCCATCGAGGACTTCCGCTCCTGGGGGGGTGCTGGCGATGTTCAGAGTGCCAAACTTCACGCCGACGATTTCACAGCGAATCGCGCTGTGGCCGGGCTTAGGTTTGGAGGCACCCGGTGTTGGCGGAATGCTGGCAGCGCGCCAGGTGTATTCGTGATTGGGATCCAGGCGTCCGCTCCGGCGGTCTCCGGCGGTCATCCAGGCGCAGAAGGCGTCTGCATCCGCCGCAGGAATCACGGCGGCAGGAAGCACGGTCTTGTCGGGCAGGGTGATGTTGGCCGCTTCATATTCAGCGGCACGGTTGATCTCGAGGAGAAAGTCGCGGAACAGGTCCGCATCGAGCGGCAGATCCGCGACGTGCCGATCTTGCTTGTAGGTGAACCATTGTTTGAGCCGGTTCTGCCACGGCTTGCCCGGCGCGGGTGTTTGCGGACGCGCAGGCAGCACTGGCAGCGGCTTGACTGGCACAGGAATTTCGTAGCTCCATTCCCGCTGGTGTTTGGCCATGACCAGTCCGCTCGCGACGAGGAAGGATGCCAAGGTCGTGATGATGGCCGCGCGGGTGAAGCGGCGGACGAAGCTCTCTTGTTTGATGCCGCCGACTTGCTGCAGAGATTCGGCAAAGTCTGAGGCATTGGCGAAGCGCCTGCCCAGGTCGGCTTCGCAAGCCTGACAGATCACGCGGTTGAGGTCGATCCAGAAAGGCCACTCCTCGTCGGAGAGATTGTCCGGCACCTCGGGGAATTCCATGCGGTCTTTGCCGCTGCTCATTTCATACAGCACCTTGCCCAGGCTGTAGATGTCCGCCTGTGGCGTGCCGGGGCCTTCCGGGGGCACGAAGCCTTCGGTGCCCACAAAGGTGCGTTCTCCAAACGCGGCGACGAGGCCGATGTCCGCCAGTTTGCAGACGCCACCGACGAAGATGATGTTGGAGGGCTTGATGTCACGGTGCGTGAGTCCGTGGTTGTGCATGTAGTGCAGCGCATCGGCCATGTACACGCCCGCATCACGGCAGAAGAAGGGATCCAGCCGGCCGTGGCGCTTCATGTCCGTGGTCAGCGTGCGCGGCACGTAGGTCTTCACGTCGCTGATATGCGCACCGTCTTCGGCGTCGTCCGCCAGCTCCATCACGCAGTAGTAAAAGCCACGCTTTTCATTCCAGCCGACGTGCAGGATGTGCACTAGGCAGGGATGACCGCGTGAGATGGGCTCAAACTGCTGGATGCCCTGAAACTCGCGGTGAAAGGTGCGGGTGAGTTCAAAGTCCTCACGCCAGACGATCTTCACCGCACGCAGTGCTCCGGTGACGCTCTGTGCCAGCCAGACTTCGCCATAAGCACCGGAGCCGATGCGCTTGAGCAGCGTGTAGTCGGGGATGACAATGTCATCGCGGTGGGAGGGCGGGCCGTTCTTGTCCCGGCTCTTGACCTTTTCCCGGGCCGTAGGTGCCGCGATGGGGGGAGCAGGCAGATTCATTTCGAAGGAGTCTGCATCGAGTGCTTCTTGATCCATCACAGACATGTCGTCTGCTTCATCCGCGCTCTCGTGGAGAGGCGTATGATCGGCGGGCAAGTCGGCTGAATCGCTCATGAAGCAGGCGTGGGAGGAGGGTGGCGGCACGGCCTGTGTAAGCCTGCGCCCGGAAGTCTCCCACTAAAGCATCGTATTCTCAAGCCCCTGCACTTCTTTCTTCACCAGAGCACCGACCCGGTGCTTGGCCAGATAGACCTGTGCGGCATTGATTCCGAGGGCCTCTGAGGTCTTCTTCACCCCCCAGCCCTTCATCACATAACAGTCGAAAATTTGAAACTGCCGGGGTGAAACCTTGGCTTTGACGCGCTCCAGCGCCGCAGCGGTGATGTTGTCACGCCACTCGCGGTCCCAGATGTTTTCCAGCAGGTTGTCCTTGTCCTGAGAGAGGCGGTCAATGACCTGACCACTGGTGTCTTCGGTCTCCGCATTGCCCTGGTCGGCCAGGGAGGGCTGGCGCTTGCGGGCGCGGAAGACATCGAGAATCCGCCAGCGTGTCATCTGCAGCAGCCAGGCCTTGAAGGAGCCTGCACGCGGGTCGTACTGACCTTTCTGCACCTGACGGGCGATGGCGATGACCGTCTCCTGCACGACATCAAAGGCTTCTTCACGGGTGAGGCCCGCCTTGGTGCCAACGCTGAAAATCAGGCGCCAGTAGGTCTGGTAAAACTCGTTCCAAGTCTTCTGATCCTCCCAATTGTTCAGACGTTCGATCAGGCTTTTGCGGGTTTTCTCCCACAAGCCCTTGTCTTTTTTTACGTCTTCCGGGATCGGAATGTCTGGCTCAGGTGCCTGTCTGCTCATTGCCTTGGACTCTCAGCGGTTGAGTCGCGCTGTCAAACCTTTGAAACTCAGGAGGTATAGAGAAAATGAGCGAAAGAGACAGCCATCCAACGGCGGGGTGGTGCCAGAGGCGGGCTCCCAGCGGATTCAGAGCATTCATGAGGTTCTCGATAGCGTTTTCCAAAACTGATTTCCGCAAAGCACGGGTGACGACGCTCGACGGCGCTTGGAGGACCAAGCGCCCTACCAGCGCTGCGGCACGCGGTACTCCGGGTGGTAGGGATGCGCTGTGCGCGTCCCTAGAATCCTTCGTCCCAGCGCGGGCTGCTGACACACCCATTCCGCACCTTTTCAAACGCCTCCGACTTCTGCTGTCGAAGGCCCCAAGGACGGCGCACCTTTTTGAGCGCCTGCGTCGTTGCAGACCCGAAATCACGGACCCGCACAGCGGTTCCCTACCATCCCTGAAGCTCCGAATGCGCGAAGAGCTGGTAGGGATGCGCTGTGCGCGTCCCTAGAATCCTTCGTCCCAGCGCGGGCTGCTGACACACCCATTCCGCACCTTTTCAAACGCCTCCGACTTCGGCTGTCGAAGGCCTCAAGGACGGCGCACCTTTTTGAGCGCCTGCGGGGAGCGCAGACCCGGAATCACGGACCCGCACAGCGGTTCCCTACCAGCGCTGCGGCACGCGGTGCTCTGGGCGGGTAGGGATGCGCTGTGCGCGTCCCTAGAATCCTTCGTCCCAGCGCGGGCTGCCGACACACCCATTCCGCACCTTTTCAAACGCCTCCGCATCAGCCGTCGTTCCGTACTTCGGCGCATCGCCCATCTGCCAAGCAGTCCCTTGCAAAATGAAAGTTTTTGATGCGTGGCAGTAGAATCGACCCCGGCCTATTGTTGCGGCATCGTTTGTTGCCATCAGAGAGCGGCGGGTTAGTCTGGCAGTCCTGCGCCAAGTTTGTGGCGTAGTCCTTGCTTTAAAGCCATGCCCGAATTGGAAAATCCCTTTCAAGAGACTCTGCTCTCCCGCCACCGTGCGGAACCCTGCTCCGTGGTCATCTTTGGTGCCACCGGCGATCTCACCCATCGCAAGCTGATTCCCGCCATTTACAACATCGCCGCTGCTGGTGATCTGCCGCCGCAGTTCAAGGTCGTGGGTTTCGCCCGTCGTGACAAGACGGACGAGGGCTTCCGGGGGGAACTGGAGGAGGGGAACCGCAAAAACAGCCGTCAGGGCCACAATGATGAACTGTGGAAGAGCTTCTCCCAGTGCATTCACTATCACCGCAGCGAGTTCGAAGACCTCGAAGGCTACAAGTCGCTGGGCCGTTTGCTGGACCAGTTTGATGCGGAGCGCGGTTCTCCTGCCAACCGGCTCTTCTATCTCGCGGCCGCTCCAGAGGCTTTCAAACCCATCCTGGAAATGATCCGGGCTGCCGGGCTCAATGAGGGCGTCAATGGCAAATGGGCCCGCGTGGTCTGTGAGAAACCCTTCGGCAAAGACCTCGCCACAGCGC
Source organism: Verrucomicrobiaceae bacterium (assembly GCA_027490195.1). GTDB lineage: Bacteria > Verrucomicrobiota > Verrucomicrobiia > Verrucomicrobiales > Verrucomicrobiaceae > Prosthecobacter. The sequence goes on from JAIXYN010000041.1 coordinate 5,603, forward strand.
AGGGCCTGAACGCAGTGGTCGCGGCCACCTTTGCGGAAAAAGACACCTACCGCATCGATCATTACCTCGGCAAAGAAACCGCGCAGAACATCATGGTGCTGCGCTTTGCGAACTCCATCTTCGAGCCCAACTGGAACAGCCGCTACATTGACCACGTGCAGATCACCTGCGCGGAGAACCTCGGCATGGAAGGCGGGCGTGGTGGCTACTACGACACCGCCGGAGCGCTGCGTGACATGGTGCAGAACCATCTTTTGCAGCTCGTCTCCCTGGTGGCCATGGAGCCGCCGACCGATCTCAGCGCGGACAGTGTGCGTGATGAAAAAGTGAAGGTGATCCGCGCGCTGCGTCCGCTGGTGGGTGCTGAAGCCGTTGGCAAGAACGTGGTGCGCGCCCAATACACGGCTGGCAGCGTGGGTGGCGTGCCGCGCGTGGGCTACCGGCAGGAGGACCGCGTGAATCCTGAATCCACGACTGAGCCCTACGTGGCGCTGCGCCTCATGATCGACACCTGGCGCTGGCAGGGCGTGCCGTTTTACATTCGCGTGGGCAAGCAACTGCCGAAGAAGGCCACCGAAATCAGCGTGCATTTCAAGAAGCCACCGCAGGTGCCCTTTGCCACCTCAGCGATGCTGAACAATAGCGAGAACACTCTCGTCATTCGCATTCAGCCGGATGAAGGCATCGCGCTGCGCATTCTGTGCAAGCAGCCAGGACAGGCCATGAGCATTCAGCAGGTGAAGATGGACTTCCGCTACTCATCCAGCTTTGGCAAAGCCAGCCCCGAGGCCTACGAGCGTCTGCTGCTCGATGCCATGGCCGGTGACGCCACGTTGTTTGCGCGTCGTGATGAAGTGGAGAACGCCTGGAAGTTCATCGATCAAATCGAGAACGCCTGGCACAAGTCCGACACGCCACCGACCATGCACGAGTACCCCGCCGGAAGCTGGGGGCCGAAGGAAGCTGATGATCTGCTGCGTGCGGACGGCCGTGAGTGGCGGATGCTGTAATCTGGAGGAACACCATCATGCCTCCCACCAACCTCAACGACTCCGACCTCGACCGCCTCGGTCTCGAAACGCCCATCGGGCGCATTGATCGTGCGCTGAAGCAGCTGTGGGAGGGGGACGAGGCGAAGACCCGTGCCTCGCTCATCAATCTGGCGATCTACACCGAGGACAACTGCCAGTTGATGGCCGACAACGAACTGCTCGACCATGTGGCCGCCCAGCATGCCTGCCGGGCGCTGCTCATTCTCGCACTGCCAGAAGCTGAGCAACTGCGTGCGCGGGCATGGATTCAGGCGCTGTGCCGCCCCTATCAGGGCAAACAGATTGTCTGCAGCGAGCAGATCAGCTTTGTGCTGGAAGGCGGGAATGCCGCGCAGGTGCAAAACATCGTCTTCGCGCATCTCGACTCTGATCTGCCGCTGGTCGTCTGGTGGCAGGCCGATCTGTCCAAGAATTTTGAAGAGCGCCTCTACAGCCGCATCGACACGCTGATCATTGACAGTTCACGCTGGGCCGATCCTGTGCGGCAGTTCGATGCGCTGCTGGTCGCCATGCATGCTGAAACCGGCGGCTTCGATGTGCGTGATCTCGCGTGGACGCGGTCGCACTTCATGCGCACGGCCCTGGCCACGTGCTTTCAGGACCCCACCGCCTGCCACAACCTCGACAAACTGAAGAACATTCGGATCACTCATCTCAAAGGCCAGCGCACCACCGCGCTGCTGCTCGCGGTGTGGATCAATCAGCGTCTGAAAGCTTCCCTGAGCGTGGAGTTGATCGAAAAGGACAGCGGTCCCGCCCTGCAAGGGCTGGTGCTGGAAGGTGACGGCGTGCGTGGTGAAGTGCGGCGTGAATGCGACTCCTGCTTTGTGCGCGTCAGCTCCACCTGCGGAGAGAACACCCGGGAAGATCTTCTCCCGGCGGACAAGGACAGCGATGCCGAACTTGTCAGTGAGATGCTGTCCCGCTTTCACGGCAGCACGCTGTACTCCTCTTTGCTGCCGTTTGTGCACAGCATCCTGAAATAACCGTTCGACATTTGTCCTTTGGGTTTCGACACTGCGCGCATGCGCCCCTGGTTTCATCTCGCCCGTATTTCCAATCTGCCAACTGCCTGGACCAATGTCACGGCAGCATGGCTCATCGCTGGTGGCGCGCTCTTGGATGCGCGCCTCGGCTGGCTCCTTCTAGCCGGTTCTTTGCTCTACACCGGCGGCATGATTATGAATGATGCGGCCGATGTGGAATTCGACCGCGAACACCGCAAGGAGCGGCCCATTCCCAGCGGGCAGGTAAGCCTGCGCTCAGCCTGGGTGGTCAGCATCGTCATGCTGCTGACCGGAGCCACCATTGCCGCAGTCACGGGAGCCAATCCCAAGTTCACAGCGTTTCTGGTGGGTGGGATCGTGCTTTACGATCTCTATCACAAACAGTGGGCAGGCTCCGTCATCATCATGGGTGCCTGCCGGGTCCTGCTTTATCTGATGGCGGCCTCTGCCGTGGCACCGTTCGATGCGGCGGGTCTCATGCTTGCGCTGCCCTTTGCCGTGGCCCTGGGGTGCTACATCGTGGGCATCTCGCTGGCGGCCCGGCTTGAGCTTCAAAAAGGTTCGTTACCCGTCCCGATGTTGATGCTGGCCTTCGCACTGCTTTACACCCCGGCCATAGTCTGCGCCATGCGGTTCTCCGCCGCAGGCGGCAGTCCTTTGCTGGTGGTGGTTTTGGGTGTGTTCGCCCTGCTGGTAGCCTATGCCACGCATACCCTGCGCAAAGGCGGTGCCGCCATTGGCAGCGCAGTTGGCTGGCTGCTCGCAGGCATCGTTATTGTGGATGCACTCGCGGTTGCCCATGTCTCGGCCCCGCTGGCGCTGGGCTTTGTGGCACTCACGCCCCTGCTGCGTCTCTGGCAGCGCTGGGTGGCGGCGACTTGAGAAGCTTTTGCGCTGCTGCTGGGGCGCTACAGCGGGATTGTGGCATTTACCCAGTGCAAAGGTGGCAGGCCGGTGGTGCCGTGCTGGCGGGGCGCAGGCTGCGGCATGAAGCTGTGCTGGCCGGCCAGCACTTGGCGCATGGCTTCGAGCTTGGTGGCGCTGCTGCTGCTGCGCAAGACGCAGCCCTGGGCTCCGGCCCGCAGGACGCAGCTGGCATCCAGCTCGGCGTCGTTGCTGGCGACAATGAGAAACTTCAGGCCCGCATGCAGCACCAGCAGATCCTTCACGAGCTCAAGGACACGGTGCCCCGGCAGGCTCAGGCTGATCAGCACCAGATCCGGTCGGTGCTTGGAGACGGCCGCAAAGGAGCAGGAGGCGCAGGTCACGACTGCCGCCACTGTGAGGTCCGGCTGGGCCTCCAGCTCGGCGTGAAAGCCCGCAGAGAGGTCTGGGTTGCTATCCACAATGACGATTCGATCCGGGTTTCTCATTTCAGGCAGGGGTGGGTTCTTGAACGCCTGAAGCTCACGAGTCCGACATGGGCCAGCCATCAAAGAATTGGAACAAAACCTTCGCTTTGAGTTTCTGGTGCAGCGGGGAATTCTGTCCCACAGCCATCTGCGAGTTTTGCATCATCTCATCGAAGAGATGCGAACAATCATCCAGATGCTGGTGAACATCCGGCAAACCCGAATGGCTGTGGTTGCTGCAAGAAGCCCAGACTTGGGAGTGGAAGTGCGACGATTTCATGGCGGCTGAATGCCAGTGGGGTTGATGAACAACCCACCATGCGGGCGCTCAGACATTCGGGTATCATCGCTGGAGCCGTTCGCGCTTAGGCCATGGGCCTATCGCTCTGGCCGTAGGTCGGTCGTGTTTGGCGTCGACAGTGCTTCATCGTCCACCGCCGCCTCCGCCAAACCGCCCGACTCCGAGGGCGTTCGTACGCCATGGTGTTTGCCGTACGCTGACAGACGGGCGGGCTTCGCCACGACCGTCCTACGGCAAGGCACGGCGCTCTGGCCGTAGGTCGGTCGTGTTTGGCGTCGAGAGTGCTTCATCGTCCACCGCCGC
>JAIXYN010000070.1 GCA_027490195.1 Verrucomicrobiaceae bacterium
CCATGAGCGTGAGGCAAACGTCTTGAGCCTGCAAGCGTTCGGGCAGCCTTGAGCGCACCGTGGGTGCTGGGGCGTACGAACGTCTTCGCAGTCGGGCGGTTTGGCGGAGTGGGCGCTGGAGCATGGGTGGTCCTCGACGCCAAACACGACCGACCTACGTTCCAGAAAGCACGCATGTCCTCTCAGCGAACAGACCTGTTTTCAATTGAGCATGGTATTACAAATCCAAAGGGATATTGCATGGAGGGGCAGATAGTAAAAGTTTCTGCGCGATAGACACCTTTGTCTTTGGGTGGCAGAAAGCGAAGGGGTTTCGTGAACGCTGATCGACAGACAGGAGTGTCTGTCGTACAACATAAAAAAAGCCCTCCAGCTTTGCAGCGGGAGGGCTTCGCAGACTGGCTGCTAAACTGATCAGGCTTTGATCATGCCGTGCGGATCGATGACGTACTTGCGGGCCGCGCCTTTGTCGAAGTCCACGTAGCCTTTGGGGGCCCCCTTCAGGGAGATCACCTGCACGTTGGTCGCCTTGGCGATTTTGATCTTGTCGTGCAAGATCGCCATCATGAGGCGGCGGTGGTAGCGCATGACCGGGCACTGGCCGGTGACGAAGGTGTGGCTCTTGGCCCAACCGAGGCCGATGCGGATGGAGAGAGCGCCAATCTTGGCCGCATCATCGACCGCGCCCGGATCACCTGTGACGTAGAGGCCGGGAATGCCGATGGCACCGCCCGCCTTGGTGATTTCCATGACGCTGTTGAGCACCTGTGCAGGCACTTCCTTGCTGTGGTTGTGGCCACAGCCGCGTGCCTCAAAGCCGACGCAATCCACGGCGCAATCCACTTCCGGCACACCGAGGATGTTCTCGATCTGGTCTTGAATGGAGGCGGACAGGGAAACGTCCACGGTTTCGCAGCCGAAACGGCGGGCCTGAGCGAGGCGCTCCTTGTTCAAATCGCCGACGATGACGACTGCAGCACCGAGCAGATGACAGGAAGCCGCGCAGGCAAGGCCGACGGGGCCGGCTCCGGCGATGTAAACGGTAGCACCAGGTCCCACGCCTGCGGTGACCGCACCGTGATAGCCGGTGGGGAAAATGTCCGAGAGGAGGGTGAGGTCTTTGATCTTGGCCAGCGCCTGATCGCGATCCGGGAACTTGAGCAGATTGAAGTCCGCGTAGGGCACCATGACATACTCAGCCTGACCACCGACCCAGCCGCCCATGTCAACGTAGCCATACGCCGCACCGGGGCGCGCAGGGTTCACGCTCAGGCAGATGCCGGTCTTGCCTTCCTTGCAGTTGGCACAGCGGCCGCAGGCAATGTTGAAGGGCACGCTGACGATGTCGCCTTTCTTGATAAACTCGACATCGCGGCCCGTCTCGACCACTTCACCCGTGATCTCATGGCCGAGGATCAAGCCCTTCTCTGCGGTGGTACGACCACGCACCATGTGCTGGTCAGAACCGCAGATATTGGTGCTGACGACTTTGAGGATGACTCCGTGCTGGCATTTACGCTTTTGTTCGCGCAGCTCAAGTTTCGGATAATCAATGCTTTGAACCTCGACTTTACCGGTCCCCATGTAGGCGACACCATGATTGCTTGGCATATTGTTGTGTGGTTGTGGTTGGTTGAATTTAGCAAATTCCCGTTCATGCTAGTCAGAACTGGCAGATCGCGTCAATCTTGGTGAAGGAAAAACGTTGAGAGCCAAGTGGTGAGCGGTGCAGGGGCCGGGAAAAGGCTGACACCGCCAAGTTGTCTAAACGAACAGTGCTGAATGCTCTTTCGGATTGCCAGCCAGCGAGCAGTCCTCCACAATACTGATGCATGAAAATTACATCACTCGCTTTGTCCCTTCTGCTGCTTGCCACCACCGCCCTCCGGGCTCAGACACCGGCACCTGCCGTCAAGCCAGCCGCTCCAGTGGTCGTCATGCCGCCACAGCCGCCGGATGTGCCTGCGGAGAAGTATGGCAAAGACGGCAAGATCAACCCCGGCTTCATCGCTTCGCATGAGAAGTTTGTGAGCATCGCCAAGGAAGGCAAAGCACAACTCGTGTTTCTCGGTGACTCGATCACCGCTGGCTGGGGAGGCAAGAAGGAAATTTGGGACAAGGCCTTCGGTGCGTACAGCCCTGCCAACTTTGGGATCGGCGGTGACCGCACGCAGCATGTGCTGTGGCGCATCCTGAACGGGGAACTTGAGGTCATCAAACCAAAGGCCGTTGTGCTCATGATCGGCACGAACAACTCCGGTACGGATTCAGCGGAAGGCATTGCCAAAGGCGTCACTGTCATTGTTGAAACCATCCGCACCAAGCAGCCACAGGCAAAAATCCTCCTTCTTGCCGTCTTTCCTCGCGGTGAAAAAGCCAGTCCGAATGCAGGCCGCGACAAGCTGAAGCAGGTCAACGCCATCATCGCCAAGCTGGATGACAGCAAGAACATCTTCTTTCTCGACATCGGCGATAAATTCTTGCAGCCCGACGGCAGCCTCACCAAGGAGATCATGCCCGACTTCCTGCACCTCTCTGCCGCTGGCTACCAGATCTGGGCCGACGCGATCGGTCCGAAGCTCGCTGAGCTGATGAAGTAATACACCGCGCTATTCGCAGCACGGATTCATCTGGCGCACGCGAGACCTGCGTGCAAAGGAGAGCCATGCCCCAGCCCGCCATCCTTTCCGACATTGGCAAAGTCCTCATCGACTTTGACTTCAGCATCGCCGCCCGGCGTTTGGCTGAGCGCTGTGACCATCCGGCGGAGACAGTACTAACGCTTTTTGATGGCATCAAAGGGCCCTATGAGGTGGGGGATATGGGGGATGAGGAGTTCGTGCGGCAGGGCATGGCGCTGACGGGCTTTCGTGGCTCTCCCGAAGAATTCGCAGCCATCTGGTGCGAAATCTTTGCCCAGAATGAACCCATGCACAGGACTCTCGGCGCCCTGGCGGGCAGACTGCCGATGCACCTGCTCTCAAACACCAATGAGCTGCACAAAAGCTACTTCCTGCGTGAGTTTGCGATTTTCCAGCACTTCCAGGATGGCGTGTACTCGCATACCGCCCGCTGCGCCAAGCCGGGAGAAGAGATCTTTATCAAGACCGCCGCGCAGCTGGATCTGGACCCCGCGCGCACGTTTTACATCGACGATCTGGAGGCAAACATCGCCACCGCGAAACGATTGGGGTTTCGGGCATTTCACTACAGCTTTGTGAAGCATTCTCAGCTGCAGGCGGAGCTGGACGAATGGCTGGCGACTCAGGGCATTGGTTGACGGGCGCGAATACCTGTCATACCCAGTACGGGCTGCCGTTCGTATCACCTATGTGGCATGAATGCATGCACGACTAATTCCATGAAATGCGACGTTTGCGAAAATGAGGCCACCGTGTTCCTCACCCAGATCATTAACGGTCAGATGACCACGGTGAATCTGTGTGAGACCTGTTCAAAGGCCAAAGGCGTGACCGAGGAGACCGGCTTCGGTCTTGCGGAAGCATTTCTGAGCCCCTCCCACCGAACGGAGTCGGACACGATGGAAATCGCGTGCGATGCCTGCGGCTTCACAGCATCCCAGCTGAAGAAAATCGGCCGCATGGGCTGCCCGGAATGCTACGCCGCCTTCCGTGATGGATTGGACGGACTTCTGCGCAACATGCACAAAGGAACCCGGCATGTGGGCAAGCGCCCGAGTCACCTCAGCGCCGTTGCCCCCCAAATACTGCCACGGCAGCGAGCAAGCGCTTTGAAGGAAGCGCCTGCACCCGCCCCGGTGCCCACCCCACCAGTGCCACCACCGGACCTTGCCAAGCTCCGCGCCGAGCTGGATCTGGCCGTCAAGGAGGAGCGCTATGAGGACGCAGCCAAGTTGAAAGCCGAGATCGAAAATTTCCAGCCCAAGGCCTCCAAATGAAGAAGGCCGCACGTGGAATGATCCTTCCGTATCTTTCAACGCGTATCTCCTCTATACCGTCCAACTTCGTTATCTCATGATGCGTTTTGCCACTTTGATCAAGAACCCCGCCGACTGGATGAAAGGCGCGGGTCCCCACTCCGACGTCGTCATGACTTCGCGGGTGCGTCTTGCTCGCAACCTTCGAGGCTACCCTTTTCCCGGCTTTAGCCAGGAGCGCCAGCGCATCGAGCTGCTGGAGCGCGCACGCCCGGTGGTGGAAGAGCTGCCCGAAATGCGGGACGGCTACAGCGAGGACTACACGGAACTCAGCAAGATCCGCAAACAGGTTCTGGTGGAGCGCCACCTCGTGAGTCGTGAGCACGCGGCCCGCTCTTCCGGCTGCGCCGTGGTCGTGGACCGCAAGCAGAGCATCTCCATCATGATCAATGAGGAGGACCACTTTCGCATTCAAGGCATCCGGCCAGGGCTGAACCTCACCAGCGCCTTTGAAGTGGTGGACCGCGTGGACACGGAGCTGGAAGGCATGCTGCCTTATGCGTTTGACCCCAAGCTCGGCTACCTCACCGCCTGCCCCACCAACCTCGGTACCGGCATGCGAGCCTCCGTCATGCTGCATCTGCCAGCACTGGTGCTGACCGAGCAGATCAATCCGGTGATCAAAGCCATTGGCAAGATCGGCCTGGCCGTGCGCGGCCTCTATGGCGAAGGCACCGAAGCTCTGGGCAATCTCTTCCAGATCTCCAACCAGCACACGCTGGGTGAGGCGGAGCCTGAAATCATCGCCCAGATCGAAAAAGTCATCGAAGGCGTGGTCCGCTCTGAAGTGACAGCCCGCGCCAAGCTCAAGGAGGACCACCAGACGATGCTGCAAGACCAGATCGGGCGTGCCTTCGCTATTCTGAGGTATGCGCACATCCTTACCTCCAAGGAGGCATTGAACCTGCTTTCCATGCTTCGCCTCGGTGCCGATCTCGACCTTGTCGGGAACTGTGACCGCAGCCTCATCGACATGCTTCTGCTTGAAATTCAACCTGCGCATCTGCAGCTCAATGCTGCGCGTGAATTGTCCCCGGAAGAACGTGACAGCATGCGCGCTGATTTAACCCGCACGCGGTTGCAATCCATCGACGGCCCGGGTAGTTTTCCGACATCACAATCTAACAACGGAGGCACCACCTCCCCCACTCATGATGAATAATTTCACTCCACGCGCCCAACAGGTTTTGGCCCTTGCCCGCAAGGAAGCCGACCGATTCAACCACAATTACGTCGGCACGGAGCATCTCCTGCTTGGCCTGATCAAACTCGGCCAGGGGGTCGCAGTCAACGTTTTGACCAAGCTCGGTCTCGACCTCGAGACCGTGCGCATGCAGGTCGAGCAACAGGTCGGCTCCGGCCCTGAGACCAAGATGGTCGGCAACATTCCCTACACCCCTAGGGTGAAGAAGGTTCTCGCCCTGGCCTCGAAAGAAGCCAAGGCGCTCAACCATAGCTACGTCGGCACGGAGCACATCCTGCTCGGCCTCCTCCGCGAAGGCGAAGGCGTTGCCGCCCAGGTGCTGCGCAATCTCGACGTGAACCTCGACAAGGCGCGCAGCGAAATTCTCAAGGAACTCGACCCCAATTTCTCGTCCCAGAACGAAGAGGAAGAGGAAGAAAGCGAACCCGCCAGCCCCGCTGGAAACACGCCTGCGGGTGACAAGAAAAAGAACGAGAAGACACCGGCCCTCAAAGCCTTCGGCCGCGACCTCACCGAGCTCGCCATCAAGGGTGAAATGGACCCTGTCATTGGCCGCTCGGAAGAAATCGCGCGTGTCATCCAGATCCTTTGCCGCCGCACCAAGAACAACCCTGTGCTCATCGGCGAAGCCGGTGTCGGCAAGACCGCCATCGTCGAGGGCTTGGCCCAGGAAATTGCAGCTGGCAACGTCCCTGAAATCCTGCGCGACAAGAAAGTCATCACCCTCGACCTCGCGCTGATGGTCGCTGGCACGAAGTATCGCGGTCAGTTTGAAGAGCGCATCAAGGCGGTGATGGATGAAATCCGCCGCAACAAGAACGTCATTCTCTTCATCGACGAGCTGCACACCATCGTGGGTGCCGGCGGCGCTGAAGGCGCGATGGACGCGAGCAACATCATCAAACCGGCACTTAGCCGTGGCGAGCTGCAATGCGTCGGTGCGACTACGCTCAATGAATACCGCAAGTATATTGAAAAGGACTCCGCGCTCGAACGCCGCTTCCAGAGCGTGAAGATCGAGGAACCCTCCGTCGAGGACGCCATCAAGATTCTTTTTGGCCTGCGTGGCAAATACGAGATGCACCACAAGGCGAAGTACAGCGAAGACGCGCTCAAGGCCGCCGTGAATCTCAGTTCGCGCTACCTGCCCTCCCGTTTCCTGCCTGACAAGGCCATCGACATCATGGACGAAGCCGGCTCCAAGGCCCGCATCGCCGCGATGACACGTCCGCCTGAGCTCAAGGTGATCGAAGCTGAGATCGAAGAGATTCGCGTCGAGAAGGAAGGCTCCATCAAGGAGCAGGATTTCGAAAAAGCCGCAAGCCTGCGTGATCGTGAGAAGAACGCGAAGAAGCGTTTTGATGACGTGCTGGAAACCTGGCGCACCAACAATCAGGAGCGCATTGTTGATGTCACAGAAGAGGACATCATGTCCGTCGTGTCTAAATGGACCGGCGTTCCGCTGCAACGCATGGAGCAGGCTGAAGCCGAGAAGCTCCTCAAGATGGAAACCGAGCTCAAGGGCAAGGTCATCGGTCAGGACGAAGCCGTCATCGCCATCAGCAAGGCCCTGCGCCGTTCCCGTGCCGACTTGAAGGATCCACGCCGCCCGATCGGCTCCTTCCTCTTCCTCGGCCCGACCGGTGTCGGCAAGACTTTCCTCGCAAAGAACCTCGCCGAATTCATGTTTGGCACGGCCGATTCGCTGATCCAGATCGACATGTCCGAGTACATGGAGAAGCACACCGCCAGCCGTCTGATTGGTGCGCCTCCGGGATACGTCGGTTATGAAGAAGGTGGCCAGCTTTCCGAAGCCGTGCGCCGTCGCCCCTACTCAGTGATCTTGTTCGATGAAGTCGAAAAAGCGCACCCGGATGTCATGCATCTGCTGCTGCAGATTCTTGAAGAAGGCCAGGTCACCGACAACTTCGGTCGTAAGATCGACTTCCGGAACACCATCGTCATCCTTACTTCCAACATTGGTGCGGAGCAGATCAAACGCCAGACCAGCCTGGGCTTCATGGCCATGCAAGAAGACGCCGCCGACAACGCCGGCATCAAAGGCAAGATCACCGAAGCCGCGAAGAAGTTCTTCAAGCCCGAGTTCCTCAACCGCCTCGACGACATCGTCATCTTCCGCATGCTCGAGAAGGAGCAGCTCAACAAGATCGTCGATCTCGAAGTCAGCAAAGTGGTTACCCGCCTCAAGAAGAAGAACATCCACATCACCCTCGACGACAGCGCCCGCGAGTTCCTCATGAAAGAGGGCTTTGATCCGCAGTATGGTGCGCGTCCGATGCGCCGTGCCGTGGAGAAAAACATCGAAGACCCGCTGGCCGAACACCTCCTGCGCGGTGACATCCGCGAAGGCGACACCGTCAAGGTCTCCCACGATGATGAGCATAAGCGGCTGAAATTTGCTGCCGACGCGCGCGAAACCACTGACATTGTGGCTCCGGCCGAGACGCCAGCTCCCTAACCGGGAGCGATCCGCCGGGCTTTGCCTGCCATGATCCGTGCCCTGATTCTCGTTCTCCTCCTCGGCAGCCTCGGCTGCTGGCTGGATCGCGAGCATCAGGCGGGACGCTTCCAGCGTGTGGACGAGTTGTTTCTCGACTTTCTCGTCGCTAACGCGCGGGACCGTTTTATCGCGGCCGATGATCAGGCGGTCTCATCTTCACCTGTCGTCCTGGTGAAAATGCGCCTGGCTGACAAAGCGGAATACGCAGGCTGGCCCCCGCGCCCGCTCGACTGGCAGATGGTCCTGAAGGGCCTGCAGGCCTACAATCCTGCGGTGGTCGTGATTCCCGAAACTCTTTTTTGGGGCAGCCCTTCGCCCGAGTTTGTGAATGAAGCAGCGCAGGCATTGGTGCCATTTCCTAGCACGGTTCTGGGCGTTGAGGCCCAGCTTGCCGCCAACCGTGAGGCACCCGCCTTTTTGGGTGGCCTCGAAAACTCACTGCCTCAGTTTCAAAAGGTGCAGGGTGACATCGGATCAGTTCCTCCCTTGGGAGCTTTGATTGCTGCGCCAGATGACCTGCTCCGCCGACAGGGCGAGATAGGCCTTACTGTCCCGAAAGACGCCGGCAAACTGCCTTATGCCTTTCAAGAGAGCGGCCACCTGCTGCCCACCGTTCTGGCCCAGGCTTTGGCACGGTTCACCCAGACGCCCTATGCCACACAGCGCCTGCTGCTGGGACCTGGGGCGGGTGCCTATCTCTCGAACGGCGCTTTTGTGCCACTTTCTGCTGCGGGCGAATTCATCATCAACACGAAGCAGCCGGTTCACGAGGTGGATGCGCTCCACTTGATGACTTCGGAACTGGCCGATGCCCTTTCCCCGCAGGACAAGGCGAATCTGTCAGGTGACAAGGTGATCGTGATTGGAACCGATGATGACGCCCAAAGCGGGCTGGCTCGCCTGCATGCCCAGGCGCTCGCGCAGGTGCTCGCCCTGCCACGATTGCGTCTGCTGCCGCACTGGGCACAATGGCTCCTCTGGGGTGCCGCTGGTTTGGCGGGTTTCTGGCTGGTGTTCTTCGTGCCACGCACCAAATCCATCCTGCGCGGGATGCTGTGTATCTTCGCGGCGCTGGTCACCTGCTTCCTCGCTTTTCAGTCCAGTTTGATCTGGTGCCCGCCTACAATTCCAGCCGCTTTGATCGCCGTATCGACCGTGTTTGCGCGAATAGCCGGCCGCAGGAAGGTTTGAGGGGTGAAGTTACCCCTTGTGGAACACTGACCAGCCCCTAGTGTCGGCCTCCCTTCCCCCAAAAAATAAAGCATGCGTTTCCGCAACCTGACACGCCGACGTGAGATCGGCGCCAATTCTTACCTCCTCGAAGCCGGAGATCATCGTGTTGTGCTCGATTCTGGCATGCACCCGAAACGCGCAGGCCACGAAGCCCTGCCGGATTTCGGCCCGCTACCGCACAAGTCGGTCAACGCCGCGATCATCACACACGCGCATCATGATCACATTGGCTCCATGCCCGTGCTGCAGCGCAAGCAACCGAACACGCCTGTGCTGATGACCGAAATCACCGGGGAACTGGCGTCTGCCATGCTGCACAATTCCGTCAACGTGATGACGAAACAGCGCGAAGAGGAAAGCATCCCGGAATATCCGCTCTTCACCCACCGCGAACTCGATGACATCCGTGCCAAGTGGATCTACCGAGACATCGACCGCCCCTTTGAGATACCCGACACCAACCTGGAAGCCACGATGTTCGACGCCGGTCACATCCTCGGTTCCACAGGCGTCTTGGTCCGCGAAGGCAGCAACACACTTTTTTATACTGGAGATGTGAACTTCGAAGCGCAGACGATCTGCCGCGCCGCCGATTTCCCTACCAGCGGCATCGACGTGATGATCGCCGAGACAACGCGTGGCGATTATGCGCGCCCGGAAGGCTTTTCCCGCAAAGGCGAAAAAGAACGTCTCGCCGGAGTGATCCGCGAAACGCATGAAGCTGGTGGTGCCGTCATGATCCCAGTCTTTGCCCTCGGTAAAACACAGGAGGTCATGCTCATGCTGCACGAACTGCATCAGGAAGGCCTCATCCCTGAGATGCCGCTCTACATCGGCGGTCTGAGCACCAAGATCACCGTGCTCTATGATCACTACGCCTCTCGCAGCCGTCGCAGCTATCCAGGCTTCCGCCTGCTGGAAGACATGAAGATGCTCGTGCCACGCAAGAGCAAGAAGCGCGTGGAGCTGGTTTCCAGCCCGCGCTCACTTTACGCGCTTTCCAGCGGCATGATGACGGAGCACACGGTCTCCAACACCTTCGCGCAAAAATTCCTCGATAACCCGCGCAACACCGTCTGCTTCGTCGGCTACACCGATCCCGATTCCCCTGGCTACAAGATCCGCAATGCCACCCCCGGCACGATGATCAAACTCGCCAAAGACATGCCCGCCGTGGCCCTGAATGCCCGCATCGAGAGCTTCGATCTCAGCGCCCATGCTTCACGTGAGCAGATCGCCGAATACATTGAGAAAGTGAAGCCCAAGAAGCTCCTGCTCGTGCACGGCGAAGAGCCCGCACAGATGTGGTTCACCCGCCGCTTCAACGAAAGCATTCCCGAAACGGTGATCATCCGCCCAGAACCCAATCAGCCAGTCGACCTCTGGTAATTTCCGGCCATGCCTCGTCTCGTCGCCATCGTTGCCATGTCGAGTAACCGCGTCATTGGACGTGAGGGTAAACTGCCGTGGCATTTCCCGGAGGATTTGAAGTTTTTTAAACGGACGACGCTCGGCCATCCCATCCTCATGGGGCGTGCGACGTTTGACTCCATTGGCAGGCCGCTGCCAGGACGCCAGAACATTGTTTTAAGCCACACGATGGCACCTCGCGAAGGGGTCACTGTCATTCGCAGCGCCGCCGAACTGCCGCAGGTCTGCGGTGAGGCTGAAACCGTCTTTGTCATCGGTGGCGCACGCGTGTTCGAAGAATTCCTGCCGCAGTGCGATGGCTTCTACCTGACCTTCATCACCGAAGAATACGAAGGCGATGTCCTGCTTCCGCCTTTCGAGCCCCTTTTCCGCCTCAAGGAGGTGGTCGGCCAATTTGAAGGTTTGGAGTTCCGCTATTACGAGAAAGCGGATGCATGAGGATTGAGTGACTTCAGCGGCATCAGCCCCATCAATTCTCCACCTTCACCAGTGCGACACGGCGGTTCTTCGCACGGCCTTCGTCGCTGCTGTTGCTGGCGATCGGGCATTGGTAGCCGACACCGCAGGGAGTGAGCCTTGAGGCCGCCGAGGGCAACCGCTTGCTCAGCGCGGCGACCACGGATGCGGCACGGTTTTGGGAAAGCTCAATGTTCCCTTCAAACTTGCCCACGGTGTCTGTATGGCCGACGACGAGAAGGCGCAGAGCGGGGTCGGACTTCAGTAGTTTAGCAACTTCATCGAGCGTGACGTCGGACTCCGGTTTGAGCGCGGCGGAGCCAGTGTCAAAGTGAAAGCCGTAGAGGTTCACAGAACCCTGCTGGATGATCCCAGAAGCCATTTCCTCGGCTTTGACGAGGACCATCTTCTCTTCCATGGTCTGGGTCTCGATTAGATCAACCGCGATCACGGGCACTCCGGGTTGCGGCTGCAAATCCTTAGGCGTGACGGTGCCTGCTTTGTAGTTCGCGACGAACAGCGCCAAGTGCGCACCACCTTTCTTCGCAGCGAGGTAACGAGCACCGGGGTGGCAGATACCAAAGGTGCCGCCAGGTCGATTCGCAAAAAGCGATTGAAACAGCATGCCTTTTCCAGCACTGAGCTCCTCGCCAGTGCCTTCCCACAGCGTCTCCCAGCCTCCAGCGGCGAGTTCGCTCTGATAGTTTTTAAAGACTTCCAGCGCCGTGCGGTTTGGATCCTTGCTGACATAAGTCACCTTCGTGATCTTCCCTTCCAGTGGGAGACTCTTGGCAAAGAGATTCACATTCCCAGGCTTTTTGGTCAGCTTGCCCAGAGGCAGTGTGTAACTCCCAAAAACTTTCTCCTCATAAAGTGTGGTGCGCGTGCCTTCATAGCGCTTCAGTCCTGCTGGGTCTTTGGACCCGGGAAGATCCTCAGGGCTTTGAGCGCACAGGGATGATGACAAGCCGGTAAGCAGGGCGAAGAAGGCGATCAGCTTGAGGTTCATGGAGAAGAGTAAATTGTGTGATACCTAGGCTAAAGCAAGCAAACAGCTCTCTCCACTTACCGCAAGGGACCAGCCGCATCGGCATTTAGGCGGGGGGCCAGACAATCTCACATCTTCCTTACAACTCATTTACGAGCTCCTGACGCATGCTTTTCGATCTGTGAAATACTACCATCAGACAACGAACCGAACGCGGTTCAGTCAAAATTTTCAAATAGTGGTTCCTTCTGGCTGTTGGACTCTATCAAGCGACGGGGCGGATCGTGTGATCCGCCCCGTTTGCTTTTTTCGAAACAAACGATGGGGCAAGGCGTGGGGCGCTGGAGTGTTTCTGATACCGAAATGCTTGATTTCCCTGCTCATGTCCCGAAGGTAAGGTTCTCGCCGCCAACCTTAGACGATGAAATTCGCCATTTTCGGAGACATCCACGCCAACCTCGAAGCCCTACAGACCGTTCTGTGGGACGCTCAGGAGCAGGGTTGTTCCAATTACGTCTGTCTCGGCGACATTGTAGGATACGCGGCCAATCCCGTGGAATGCCTGCAAACCGTGCAAGATCTGGGCTGCCCCGTGGTGCGTGGCAACCACGACGAAGGTGCTGCCAGCGAGAGCTCCCTCGAAGAATTGAATCCTCTGGCCCAGAATGCCCTGCTCTGGACCCGCGAACAGCTCAGCGAGGAGCAACGCCAGTGGCTGCGGGATCTAAAACTGGTGCGCCAGGTCCGCGACTTCACCATCGTCCACGCCACACTCGATTCTCCCGGCAACTGGGGTTACGTGACCAACCGCTTTGATGCGATGGCCAGCTTCAGCTACCAGTTCACCCAGGTGTGCTTCTACGGCCACACGCATGTGCCGCGCATCTTTGAAAAAGACGACGCCGTACGTGCCGCCCGCGGCACCGACGTCATGCTCCAACGCGGTGTGAAATACTTCGTCAATGTGGGCAGTGTCGGCCAGCCCCGCGACGGCGACTGGCGTGCCGCCTACGCCATCTATGACGTGCAGGCGCAGACGATCTCGATCCGCCGGTTGGAATACGACATCGAAACCGCGCAGGGTAAAATCCGCGCTGCTGGTCTGCCCTCTCTGCTGGCCGACCGCCTTGCCTTGGGCAAATGAGCGCCGCCACGCGCCAGCTTCCCAGCCTGCGCGACTTCCGCTCCGCGCTCATCGTCAAACCCAGTTCTTTGGGAGACATCGTCCACACGCTTCCTGCCGTGAAGGCGCTGCGGGATGCGTACCCCCAGATAAAAATCCGCTGGCTCGCTAATTCGGAATGGACGCCGATCCTTCAGGGCAGCCCGCTGCTCGACGAAGTGATCCCCTTCCCGCGCAAAACGTTTCGTGGCCTCGCTGGCCTGCTGCGGTTCTGGAACTGGCGGCGCACTTGGATGACCTTACCCCGCGAGGAGCCCGAGATCGTGCTGGATTTCCAAGGCCTGCTGCGCAGCGGAGTGGTCAGCAGCTGGCGTGGGTCGCAAATCGTCCTCGGCCTTTCGGATGCCCGTGAAGGCTCCCGCTTCTTTTACAATCACACTGTGCCAGTAAATGCCGGAGCCCATGCCGTGGATCGCTATCTCGAGCTGCCACGTGCTTTGGGCATCCGCATCGAGCCAGAAGACATCGCCTTTGAGCTCACTCCTGGCACCGCGCCCGCCGGGTGGCCAGAGGCGCTGCCAAATTTCATCGCCGTTCATCCTTGGTCTCGTGGCGAGGGGAAATCACTCTCCAACTCCTCCCTGCAGGCGCTTTGCGATGCCCTGGCTCCGCATCCCGTCGTCCTCGTCGGCATGACGTCAGACGCGACCCGTCCCACGGGTGACCATGTTCACGACTGGAGCCAGCGCACCTCCCTGCCCGAACTGATCTGGATCATGCGGCAGGCAAAGTTTTGCATCAGCGTGGACAGCGGACCGATGCACATCGCCGCAGCGGTGAATCCGCAGACACTCGGCATCCATACGTGGAGTGATCCGCGCAAGGTCGGCCCGTATCCTTCCGGTGCTCAGGTCTGGAAAGGCGGACGCATCGCGCCACGCGGCGAATTTAGTGCTGAGGAATGCCAGAGCGATGCCAGCGTGACGGATCAAGACGCACGCGGCATCGGCGAATGGGTGTGCCAGAGACTGGCCTGATAAATCGCGCAGTTGAAAAAGAGTCTGAAGATCCCCCTTCGTGAGAAGGATGGTGGATGGTCTCAAAGGCTGGCTGGGGAAGTGCGCAGTGAGTTTTGAACCGCACAGTGCGAGGAATGGGAGGTGCCTGTGCGCGCACAGGCAAATGCTGGGGCGTGTGAAGGTCCTCGCAGTCGGGCGGTTTGGCGGAGATGGCGCTGGGCGATGAAATGCCTTGGACGCCAAACACGACCAACCTACAGCCCCGAGCGCCGGGCCTAGCATCTGTTTGGGAACAGGTTTCCGCTGCGTCCGGAATACAGACCTGTTTTGAGTTGTGCGTGGTATGAGATGGCTGCCGGTTACTTCTTCGCGGCGGCATCCTTGACCATCTTCACATACTTGGCGGGATCCGCCTTAAAGTCCTTGAGGCAGGACTTGCAGCAAAGATACACGTCCGTGCCTTCGTGAGTGACTTTGACCGGCTTGCCCATCCCGCCACCAAAAGCTTCGCCGGAGACGGCGCAGGTTTTGAGCGTGTAGCTGGCAGGGATGCCTTCAGGGGCCTTGGTGTCGGCGGCATGAAGGAAGCTGAGGCTGAATGTGAAAAGTAGGCCAAGGATGACTTTCATGGTGATGTTGGAGGTGATTAGCAAACGACGCAAAACTCACAAATCATACCATCCGGAGAGGTAAAGAACAAGATCGCAGACAAAGGGTTTTCGAAGTGCTCAAGCCGGTTCTTTCCAAGCTTCGCGATGATTTAGTGCTCCATTCGCAAAGGACCACCGCTTCGCACGTCCGTGAGTTTGCCGTGGCGGATCGTGACACCGCCGTTCACGATCACGTGATCAAAGCCTTCCGCGAAATGATGTGGGTCGCTGAAGGTGGCTGGATCACCGACTTTGTCAGGATCAAAGATCACGATGTCCGCATGAGCACCCGCTTTGAGCACACCTCGATCTTTGAGATGAAAAGTCTGCGCCGGCAGTGAGGTCATGCGGCGCACGGCTTCAGGCAAAGTCAGCAGTTTCAATTCGCGCACGTAGCGGCCCAGCACCCGTGCGTTGTTGCCGTAGCTGCGTGGATGTGGCACGTCTTCACCCAGACGGCGTGGACTGCCGTCACTGGCGATCATGGTGAGAGGGTGCTTCAGGAAGATCTGTAAATCGTCCTCGTTCATCCCGTGAAAGATGGCACTGGCGCCGCCCTGAGCCTCGATCTCAAGG
Organism: Verrucomicrobiaceae bacterium; assembly: GCA_027490195.1. Taxonomy (GTDB): domain Bacteria; phylum Verrucomicrobiota; class Verrucomicrobiia; order Verrucomicrobiales; family Verrucomicrobiaceae; genus Prosthecobacter. Next base: position 15,160 of record JAIXYN010000070.1, read on the forward strand.
ATGACTTCGATTTGATCTTGGAGCGTATCCGCACCACGCCGCATCTTCGCCGCCTCAGGAATCGTCTTGCCGTTGAGCGACGGGTCGGCCTTGCAGCGGGCAATCACCGCATATCCGTAATCTTTGCGCCCCTGGCGTTCACGCATCTTGGCCATGCTGGCGATGATCGCGGCTTTCTTCTGAGGATCAGAAATCCGTGCGATGAAGTCTGAGTGCTCGCCTTCGAGCGCGCTGTCCGGCAAGGTCTGGCGCAAACCAGTACTGGAGGCGGTATAGGCGTACTGATCGTGAGTGATCTTCAAACCATCGGCACGGGCCTTTTCGAGCACTGCAAGCACTTCACTTGCCTTCCCCCACGCAGTCGGCCCGGAGAGTTTGATGTGTGAGACTTCGGCACGGACTTTCGCTTTTCGGGCGATGCGGATGATCTCATCCAGTGCCTCAAAAATGCGTACTGTTTCATAGCGCATATGGCTGACATAGATGCCGTCATGGGCGGCGGCGACCTGCGCAAGCGCTATGAGTTCATCCGTCTTGGCAAACGAGCCAGGCACATAGATCAATCCCGTGCTCAAGCCAACCGCGCCATCCTTCATGGCCTGATCAACCAGCCCTTTCATCATGTCGAGTTGTTCGGCATTTGGCGCACGGATGAAGCTGCCTCCCATGCCCTGCTCACGCACGGAGCCGTGACCGATCAGTGTGGCCACATTGAGAGCGACCTTGGATTCCTCAATCTCTTGAAAAAACTTCGCCACATCGGTGCGCGAATGACCGCAGTTGCCAGTGATGATGGTCGTCACCCCCATGCGTAGAAAATTCTCCGCAGTCGGGATGAGGCAGATGTTCTCCGAGTGGGTGTGAACATCGATGAAGCCCGGCGCAGCCACTTTGCCGCCAGCATCAATGACCTCATCGGCCGAGCCTTTGATCTCACCAACCGCCACGATGCGCCCGCCTTTTACCGCGACGCTGCCGCGGACAAGCGGACTGCCGCTGCCATCCGCAATCTGCGCATTCGTGATTAGAAGATCAAAATCCGCCGCCAGCGCGGAACCCGTGAGCAGAAAGGCGAAATAGAGGCCGAGATTCATGATGACAGTGAAAGACGTGGCTGCTGGCACGGACATTGCCAGGATTCCTTTTGCCAATTCGGCCTCCGCATTCAATATCTTCGCACCATGATCGATCTGACGAACAAGAAAATCGCCCTCCTGATGGGCGGCCCCGGGTCCGAACGCAAAGTTTCGCTCAAAACCGCCGAAAGCGTCGCAGAGGCACTGCGCAGCAAAGGCGCTATTGTCGTCGAAGTCGATGTCACCGGCCCGGATTTCGAAGTGCCCGGGGATGTGTTCATCGCCATGAACCTGATCCACGGCACCTTTGGCGAGGACGGCCAGATTCAGGCCATCCTGGAACAACGCGGCATCCGCTACACCGGTGCGGGCGTGACCAGCAGCCGCATCGCGTTCGACAAGCTGCTGAGCAAGGAGCGTTTCATCTCCGCCGGTGTGCCGACTCCGCTCTCGCAGACCTATCCTCTTGATGGCAGGCAAGCGCTCGCAATCTCCCTGCCACTCGTCGTCAAACCACCGCGTGAAGGTTCCAGCGTGGGCGTACACATTTGCCACGATCAGGCGGAACTCGATGCCGCCATTGAAGATGCGAAAAAGTTTGGCGATGACACCCTGATCGAAGACTACGTGGCCGGCAAAGAGCTGACGGTCGGCATTCTCGGCGATCAGGTGCTGCCGATCATTCACATCGAACCGGTCGAAGGCTTCTACGACATCAACAACAAGTACCCCTGGATGGGAGGCACTGGCAAAACGAATTACAACTGCCCCGCCAATCTCAGCCCCGAGGTGACAAAGGCCGTGCAGGAGGCCGCGCTGAAAGCCTTCCGCTCCTGCGGCACCGAAGTTTACGGTCGTGTCGATGTCATGCTGCGTGACAGCGATCAAGCTCCCTTCGTGCTCGAGGTGAACACCATTCCCGGCATGACCAGCAGCAGCCTGCTGCCCAAGGCCGCGAAGGCCGTGGGCATCGAGTTCCCAGATCTGTGCGCCAGGATCATTGAGCTGTCGATTGCTGCGAGGCCCTGAGATACTCAGGCCCTAGCTGGCTTCCTCAGCCACAAATCACTGCAAAACAGCAGCACACCGAGCCAGATCAGGCCAAACGAGACCAAGGACGCGGTGTTGATCGGCTCGTGATACACGCAGGCCCCCACCAGGAACTGTCCGGAGGGTGCGAGGAACTGCAGCACGCCGAGCAAGGCGAACGGCAGTTGCCGCGCCCCGTTCGCGAATCCCAGCAGCGGAATCGTCGTGATGATACCAAGTCCCACGATGAGCAGCAGATCATGCGCAGAAGCCGTGCCCCAGATGGGCAGTCCGCTCTGCTGTGTCCAGATCAGATAAACAGCCGCCACCGGGATGCCGACCACCGTTTCCAGCGCGAGTCCCGGCAGTGAACCCAAGGGCGAGCGCCGTCGTGCCAGACCATAGAGCGCAAAGCTCCCAGCCAGCAGCAGGCCAATCCAGGGAAATCGCCCCACAAGAACCAGCTGCGTCAGCACGCCAAACGCAGCGGAAGCGATACTTAGCTTTTGCAATCGAGACAGACGCTCTCCAAGCAACCGGCTGCCGATGAGTACATTCAACAGCGGATTGATGAAGTAGCCAAGGCTGCAGTCGATGATGCGCCCATGCTGCGCCGCCCAGACGAAGACCCCCCAGTTGATGGCCAGCAAAAATGCGGACCACGCATGCGCTTTGAGCAGGCGCATGTCCCGCAAAGAGCGCAGAAAGCCGGGCCATTCCCCACGCAGCATCAGGATGGGCAGCACGGTGGCCATGGTCCAGACCACACGCTGCGCCAGGGCCACATCACTGCCGAGATGGCCGATCTGTTTCCAATACACCGGCAGCACGCCCCACAGGCCAAAGGCGACCACGGCACTTAGCACGGCATTGGCGGGTGGTTTTTCAGGATTCATGCCTTTGAGCTTTACGAGTGTAGAGAATGAGCAGGGCCGCCACGATGCCAAGCACGGCATTCAGCAACCACAGCACCTTAGGGTGATGATCATAGAGTGGCATTCCGAGCGCGGAACTGGCGGTGTTGCCTGCGCACCATGCCAGGCTTTGGAATCCCACGTAACGCCCGCGCATGTCCTCAGGTGAAAGACTTGCCGAATAGGCCTGCTGCCGCGAAAACGCCGACATCTCTCCCAGCGTGAACACCACCATCATCAGCACAAACGCCGTGAGCGATCCGCTGACAAGAAAGGTGAGGAAACTGGCCCCCATCAGAATATACCCGAAGGCGAGCACCTGCTTGACCGGCCACCGGCGCAGTCCATTGGCCAGAGGCACCTCAAACAGGCAGATCATCACGCCGTTCAATGCGAGCACGAGTCCGCAGAGATGTAGCGGCAAGGCACTCCGCTCGAAGTGCAGCGGAAAGGTCGTGTTCGTCTGCCTGAAAACCCACGCCAAACACACGCAGGCCCCAAACAGCGCTAGAAAGGCGTGATTGGTGCGGATCGACTGCCAGGCATGCCCCCAGCCCGCGTGCTCGCGTGCCGTACGCCGGCCCCTCGGCAGGAGCCACCAGGCGATGATGCCAAACACGACGGACGTGGCCGCATCGACTGCAAACAGCCAGAAAAATGAATATTCAGCGAGAAACCCCGCTGTCGCCGGTCCCAACGACCACGCCAGATTGATGGCGAAACGCTGCACCGAATACGCCAGCACGCGTTGCTCAGGCGGCACGATGTCCTGCACCAGTGCGGCGCTCGCAGGCTGCCCGGCTTCATTGATCGCCCCGGTAAGAAAAGCCAGAGCTGCTAGCGCCTGCCAGTCCACCGCCTGAGACATGGCCATCATGCAGGCTGCACCAGCGAGTGATGAAACGGCCATGGTGACGTTCCGCCCAAGGCGGTCCGCCATCCAGCCGCCGATCCAGGCGGCTATGAATCCTCCGAGAGAGTAAGCGGCCACGGCATAACCAGCCTGCGTGGCCGTGTTGCCATTCCGCGTGATAAAAAGCGCCAGGAACGGCACGACGAAGACGCCGAACCGGTTGACGAAGGTAGCGCCTACGAGAACCCAAAAGGGTCTGGGCAGGAGCTGCAGTTGTGAAAACAGAGACATGGTTGGAAAGAGAAAAAGAAGTGCATGGGAAATTGGGAGATGAGCTGGAACGCAAAACGGGCCGGCTCAGGTGAGCCGGCCCGTCGAAGGCTTTGAAGGTTGCTGTGTTCGTCTAGATTACAGGCCTCTGCTCACAATGTATTTCACGAGATCGACGACTCGGTTGGAGTAACCCCACTCGTTGTCGTACCAGCTCACCAGCTTGAAGAACTTGCTGTTCAGCTCAAGGCCGGAACCGGCGTCAAAGATGGAGCTGTGCTGGTCGTGCATGAAGTCGGTGCTCACCACTTCGTCGGCGGTCCAGTTCAGGATGCCCTTGAGGTAGGTTTCGCTGGCTTTCTTCATAGCGGCGGAGATTTCCTTGTAGCTGGTTTCCTTCTCCGTCTTCACGGTGAGATCGACCACGGAAACCGTCGGCGTTGGCACGCGGAAGGACATCCCGGTGAGCTTGCCCTTCACTTCTGGAATGGCGAGACCCACGGCCTTGGCGGCACCCGTACCGGAAGGAATGATGTTGATGGCAGCGCTGCGGCCACCTTTCCAATCCTTGGCGCTTGGGCCGTCCACAGTCTTCTGCGTGGCGGTGTAGCTGTGGATGGTGGTCATGAGGCCTTCAGCGACGCCGAATCCTTCTTTGAGAAGGACGTGAACGACAGGAGCCAGACAGTTCGTCGTGCAGCTTGCGTTAGAAACGACGTGGTGATTGGCGGGATCATACTTCTCATGGTTCACGCCCATGACGATGGTGATGTCTTCATCCTTGCCAGGAGCAGAGATGATGACCTTCTTCGCACCTGCGTCGATGTGGCCCTGAGCCTTGCTGCGCTCGGTGAAGAGACCGGTGGACTCGATGACGATGTCCACGCCAAGCTCTTTCCAAGGAAGTGCGGAAGGACCTGCGCGCACAGCGAGGCATTTGATCTCATGGCCATCGACCACCAGGATGTCGTCTGCAGCCAGATCAGGGCTGGATTTCTTGGAGGAAACGTTCTCACGGGCCTTGCCCTGGGTGGAGTCGTACTTGACGAGGTAAGCGAGATTGTCAGCAGGCACGAGGTCGTTCACAGCAACGACTTCAATTTCCTTGCCCAGGAGACCCTGGTCACAGATTGCGCGAAATACAAGGCGACCGATGCGCCCGAAACCATTGATGCCGATTTTGACCATGTTAGTTGAGGTAGTTTGGATTTTTGAGGGGATCAGGATTACCGCCGGGGGGAGGGGGTGTCAACCGCCGAGGCAGCAGGATTCGGACCTTGATTGAAAGATGTAACGCCTCATCACTACATTTGTAGTTGCCATTTCACGACAAATGTAGTGGAATGCATTTAATTCCAATAAAACATGCCAAACGCACCCGACATCGCTGAATCTGAATGGTCCGTCATGGAGGCTCTTTGGGAGACTTCTCCGCAGACCGCCTCTGAAGTCACCAAGGCGCTGCGCCCCACCATGAACTGGGCGGAAAACACCGTCCGCACCCTTCTCATGCGCCTCGTCGATAAAGGCGCGCTCAAGACTGCCGAAAACGCCAGCGGCACCCGCACCTTCCTCCCCGCCGTGAAACGCGAGGCCTGCGTGCGCGCTGAGAGCGAGTCTTTCATGCAGCGCATCTTCGGCGGTGCCGCCAAGCCCCTGCTCGTCCACTTCGCCCAAAACAGCAAGCTCACCGCCGAAGAGGTGAAGGAGCTCAAAAAGCTGCTCGACCAAAATCTCAACTCTTAATCCACCATGAACACGCTCACACAACTCTTCGACTGGCTGCTCGCCGCCAGTCTTCGTGCGTCGCTGCTCACTCTGGCCACGTTGCTCGTTCAGGCGGCTTTAAGTCGGCACCTCACCGCCCGCATGCGCTATGCCCTCTGGCTGCCTGTGCTTATCGTTCTGCTCATGCCTGTGCTGCCGCAAAGCCGCTGGAGCATCGAGCACGTCTTTCAAGCACCACCCCAGCCAGCACCAAGCTCTGGAGCCATCTCTCCATTGATCAAGGAGCCAAGACCGGTGGTTTTCGAGTCGGTCACCCCTATGCCCGAAACCATCCACTGGCAGCAAGTGTTCCTTCTTACTTGGCTCAGCGTCTCCGCAGGCATGCTCGTCTTCGGCAGCGCCTCCTTCATGCTCACCCTGCGCCGTTTCAAACAAGCCCGCCATCCCGTGAGTGATGAGCTTCTCAACACGCTCGCTCAAATCGCCCGCGAGATGCATTTGCGCTACGTCCCGCGGGTCTTGATCGCCTCCGCCGTCAGCAGCCCCGCTGTCACCGGTCTCATGCGTCCCACCCTGCTGCTGCCCGCTGACTTTGACCGCGAGTTCTCGCCCGCCGAGGCACGGCTCGTACTCAAGCACGAACTCATGCATCTCAAGCGCGGCGATCTCATGCTCAACGCCCTCATGTGCGTAATGATGGCCCTGCATTGGTTCAATCCCCTGCTATGGCTGGCTTTCTTCAAAATCCGTGCCGACCGCGAAGCGGCCTGCGATGCCCAGGTGCTCCACGATGCCCCCAATGACCGTCGCATCGAATATGGACATGCCCTCCTCAAAGTCGAAACCGCCTTCTGTCCTCGCGGCTTCAGCCTAGGCTTCGTCGGCATCTTTCAGCGCGGATCTGCATTGCGTTCCCGCATCCATTCCATTGCCACCCATCGCGCTCCACACCCCGCCATGAAAGCCATGATCACCTTGTTCATCGTGCTCATGACCTTTTTCGGCATCACCCGCGCCCAGCAACCGAAACCCGCAGATGATGCGCAGCTCATCGCCATCGAAGTTAGAGTCGTTAAATTTAAGCAAGCCACCGACTGGAGTTTTGGCGGCAGACTGCCAGACAAAGAAACAAATGCCTTTCCTCCTGCTGTCCTGCTCTCCCCCGCAGAACTCGCCGTTCAATTGAGGGAAATGCTTAATAACGACAGCACCACTACCATATCCTACCCCCGCATGGTCACCGTCAGTGGACACGAACTCATGGTTAAAAGCGTCGTGAACCAGCCCTACAAAGACAAGGACGGCAAAGTTAAGGAGCTTCCAATCGGACTCGTCTGTAAATTCACGCCCACTGTGAATGGCGAAAGCGTCAAACTCGACATGGATATCACCGACGCGATTTTGGTTGATCCAGCAACCGGTGCGGCGATTTCCGAGTTCAAAGGCGATTATCCCACCGTCCACACACGGACTTATAAAGCCAGCCACGAAAGTGGCGACGGACAATCCTGTGTCATCGCCGACTGGGATGATGGTAAACCTCAAAGCAAACGTCCAGTGGTTTATATCATCACACCCCATGTGATCGACCCGAAGAAGGCAGGTCTTCCGGCTGGTGCTAATTTAACCACGGATGCGAACATTACCGTAGAGGCGACAACTCCACCCACCACCAAGGCCATCCAGACGAAGCTCGAAAAAATCATCTTCCCTCACATTCAATTCCAAAGCGCCACGGTGGCAGAATGCATTGAGTACCTCCGCGTCAAAGCCCTTGACCTCGACACATCTGAGTCGGCCTCGCGCGGAATCAATCTCCAATACCGACCCGGCAACCCACCGTCCAACGCCGCCATCACGCTAGATCTCAAAGACATCCCCTTGGGCGAAGCCCTGCGCTATGTCGTTGAACTGGCCAGCCTCAAAATGATCATTCAGCCATACGCCGTTCTCATCGGCCCTGCTGATGATCCCATGTTTGCGAAATCTGCGGCTGCACCGTCTGTGCACAACTCATCCGACAAACCCGGCGAGATTGTCATTGCAGCCCCGGGCTCCAAAATCATCTTCCCCAGCGTCGAATTCCGCGATGCCACACTCACCGAATGCATCGACTTCATTCGCATCAAAGCCCGCGACCTCGACCCCGATAAAAAAGGCGTGAACGTCATCCTCAAGCCGGGCGGGAATGAAACGGCGCGCATCACCCTATCTCTCAAGAACGTGCCTCTGTCAGAAGTCCTTCGCTACTGTGCCGAGCTAACGAACCACAAGCTCACCTCCGACGCCCAGTCCTTTTTCCTCACTCCTGTTTCCACAGAAGTCCCGGCAAACAAAGATCAGGCTTCAAACCCTGCGACACCTCCACAAGAAAGTGCCGCCGAGGCAAAGGCGGCGGAGCTGCGCAAAGCTCGTCCGCAACAGTATGACTTCGCCAAGGCGAACCTCGGCGATGTGCTGCGTTTTATTGCCACCGATGCCGGCATCAATTTCTTTGCTCTCCCCGACGACAATCCCATCAATCAAAAGTTGGTGACCTTTAGCATCAGCAGCAGTCCTTTTGAGGTCCTTGAGACACTTTGCAGCGCGAATGGTTTGATGCTGGTGCTTGATCAGAACAAGTGGTTCATCCGCGTCACCGATGATACCACTCTGGTCACGAAAGATTATGCCCTGCCAAAAACGCAGGCCATCATCGAAACTATCCTCAAAGACATCAGCACGCTCATTGAGGGTGACGAAACCAACCCTGTTGCAGACAAACCTCAATCAAGAGTGGCCTTCAAAAAAGAGCAAAACTCAGTTTTCGTGAAAGCCACCCGTCTTCAGCACTCCTCGGTCGCCGCCTATTTCCAGGGGCTTAAAAGTTCAGCGCAGTCCGGCAACACCAAGTGATCCTCAGTTGAACTTGCCTCAATGCTCGCTCTGGATGCCACGCTCATGGCATCCTCCTCAGAACTCGACCTCACCCAGCGCTTGCGCGAAAACGCCTGGATTGGCGATGCCGTTCTGGAGCTCTACGTCCGCAGCCTCATCCTGAAGCAGCAGGGCAAGGTGGATGCCGAGATGAAAACGCGTTTCACCTGCAATCAGTTCCTCTCCTGCACCGGCAATCCCACCGCCGTCGAAGCCGACATCGGCGTGATCTATCAGCGCGAAGGCCTAGAGCCTGCCTTCGCGTGGATTCGTGAAACTCTGGAGCCGCTCTTCCTCAAACAGGAAGCAAAACGCAAGCGCACTGGTAAATAACTACACCCGCTGCCCGAGCGCCTTCAGCTTGGCCTCGGCCTCGCTCCAGGGAACATCATGCGGCAATCGCTTCGTCGTTGCAGCCAATGCCGCAGTCACACCAGCAGCCTCGCCCATCGCCACCGAGTTTCCCGTCACGCGATAGCTCGCATGCGCGATGAAATCACCGCTGATATTGCGCCCGGCCATCATCAGGCCGTCCACATCTTTCGCGATCAAGGCCCGCAGCGGAATGTCATACGGCTTCACCTTGACGCCGCCGTTGTGATAGGCCGCCGATTTGTTTGCTTCTTTGCTCAGCGCATGAATGTCCACGGGGAAAGTTGGACGCACGACGGCATCATCATAGCGGGCACCTGCGATAAGGTCACCTTTGTTAACGGTATAGCGGCCTTTGATGCGCCTGCCATCGCGCACTCCGATCTGTTCGGAGGTGGCGGCGATCTGCAGCCCCTCCCATGGACCACCGAGCTGGCGCAAACCGTTCACGATTTTGTGCAACTCTGATCGCGCCTTAACCGTGGCTTCGGTGATTTTTGCCGCATCAAAGCATGGCACTCCGTATTGATGGTTCATCATCACCAGCAGCAGATTATCCCGCACCTGAAACAGTGTCGGCTTCGAATATGACGGGTAGTGGCCCGTGCGCTCGATTTCCGCCTTGAGAGTATCTTTGGCAATGCCATCCGCCTTGCTCGGGTCTGAACCATGAATGAAAGCCGCGAGCTTAGCCGATTCTTTGCACACCAGCAGCGCATTGAGCGACATCGGCTGACAGGGGCACGAATCTGCCTCACCATATTCAAAGGCACATCCCGCCAGGGCTCCGAGATCGCCATCACCCGTGGTGTCGATGAACACCGGTGCCTTCCATGCCTGCCGTCCAGACTTCGATTCGGTCACAATCGTCGTGAGCCGTTTCCCATCGCGATACGCCGCGCAAACCTTCGTGTGGAGCTGGAACTTAATACCCGCTTCCACAAACATTTCTTCCAGCAGCAGCTTCATCCCTTCCGGTTCATAGACCACGCTGCCCTTGCTGGTGCCACGACGCATCTCGCGTTCATCCAGTCGCTTCAGCAGTTCCTGGTTGAAACCCGGCTTATCGAAATCCAGCAGGTAGCCGAGCAGCCCCGCCGTCCACACGCCACCGAGGCAGCCCCGCCACTCAAACACCCGCACCTTGGCACCCGCGCGTGCCGCCGTGATCGCCGCCGCAATACCCGCCGGCCCTGCTCCGCAGACAATGACGTCCGCATCCTCCCCCAGCGGCAGATCCTGCGCAGGCTCATGAAACTGCCCCGCAATGACTTTCTCCACCTCCACTGCATTCATGAGTCCTGGTGTGACGAGCGCACCGGAAAAGGCGGCGGTCAGGAAGGAGCGGCGTTTGAGGTCGGGGGAAGAACTTGAATTGCTCATGATGGTACAGAAGTCAGATGAAAGGCGGCTTTGGACAAGATCATTGTTCACTTTTCACCATCACCGACTCCACCTGAACCGCCACGGCCTCGTCGCAATGCTTCAACGCATCCTTAAGTTTCACGCCATCTCCATCGCTTTCCTGGATCAATCGCCGTGCGATGGCGAAGGCAGGCTCAAACCGCCCGTCACCATCTGCATCCAGCCAGATCGGATTTGTCGATCCGATCACACGTGAAACGAAGGCTTTGCTGCTCGGCTGATACGGGCGTGGGATCTCCCAGAACGGCTCCGTGACACCCGGCCCCGTAGCGATCAACACCAGATGAACATCATGCGCAGGTTTCGGCAACTGCCAGACGATGCGCGCCTTTTCACCCGCACGATGGTTGTCCTCAATCTTCTGCTCGCGAATCAGAATGCCGTTCGCGAAAAGTTCGATTCGGTCCGCCTGCGTCCATTCCGGGCCAAAAACCGTGGCCTCCACTTTGATGCTTTCCTTCAGCCCTGTGGCCAGATCGCCGACCGTGAACTTGTCATTCACCTTCAGCTGCGCCAGCAGCCCGAGGCTCACCAGCAGCCGTCCCTCTTTGTAGCTGCGCCAGACTTCTTCGAGATCGAGATTCGCTGCATCTGCATCCTTCGCCGCCACATACGTGCGCCCCTGCCCCAAAATGAATCGGTTCACATCATGGCTGTCACTTGATGCAACCGCCGCGATGCGATGCCCGCGGTTCAACAAGGCAAACCAGTCCTGATATAGCAATTGTATGTCAGACTGCATCGCCGCCGATGTGATCACCTCCATCGCATCAATATCTAGCGCGTCCGCATGGCGATGCCTTCCCGTCTTCGGATTGAACTGCATGCCGCCGAGCGGAATGAAGCCGCTGTGCAGATCACGCGGATGATTCAATGTGATCACTTTTACCCCCGGTGTCGCACGGATCTCAGGCAGCAGTTTCCCCCAGTCCTCCTGGTTGTGATTCACCACCCGTGCCCCCGGTTCGATGGGGAACGCATTGAAGTGCCCGCGCTTCGTCGTCACCTCATTGCCGATCACCGGCGTGAAGCGTTCCGCCACGCCCATGCTCGCCGCGCTGGTCGCATAATCGGTGTGATGATTGTGATCCGTCGCAACCGCCAGTTCGATCCCCTCCCCCGCAATCGTCAACATGCGTTCCTCGATTTTCGCATCGCCATGCCCGCTGTGCGTCAGCGTGTGAATGTGGCTGTCTGCTGCGATCCAGCCCGCCGTCGGCACATCACGCCGCAACTGTAGCGCCACCCGCTTTGTATCGCCGGCATGGAGCGAAATAGCGGCGCGCTCCACACTCCATTCAAAACCGCGCCCCGCATGCAGGATATAGTCGCCCGGAGGCAGCGACAGCATGGCCTTTCCATTCTGCGTATAAACCACGCCAATGCGCACCGCCACCGCGCCTGCAGGCTCCGCCCGCAGCGGCTGCAAGGTCCCGTCCGTTCGTGTCAAGGTCAGCCGGCACGGCAGTCCCCCTCCGTTTTCGCCATCCGTCACCGACACCTCCACCTGGGCTCCGCTCAAAAATTCCGTCATCGGCTTCGCTGCGATGAACACCGGCCCAACTTCGATGTCGTCCACACTTGGCGGCGCTTCGATGGTCAAAACATTTTCCCCATCACGCAAAGCCCGCGCCGGGATCGTCAGCAGACTCTCCATCGCCGTTTCCGCCGTCACCAGCGTTCCCAGCTTGCGCCCGTTCAGCTGCACCGGCCATGTCAGTTTCACATCTCGCTGCCACAGCCGCAGCGTCTGCTCCTTAGCATTCGCCTTCGCCTCAAAGCGCCTCTCCAGCCTCTCTGCATCGACAGCGTGATCCTTGAACACCTCCCACTCAAACTGCCCCGCCTTTCCCAGATGCAACCGCTTGGCTTCCACCGTCAAATCCTCCGCCATCAAAGACAGTGCGGGCAGGCAAATAAATATCCATTTCATCCCGCACCAACGAACCCACTTGATGACAACTATCCGCCCGCCATTGAATTGACGTCTGACCTTGCCAAAGCTGCCGCATGAAACGTTACTCAGTCCGCCACACGCCCGCATCCCCATTGGATTGGTCTGCGGCCGAGCCTTTGGCCGACTTCATCTTTCCATGGGAGTCACGCACTGCTCCACTCACCGAATTCCGTGCCCTATGGGATGAAACCCATCTCCATTTCCGTTTCGACTGCATCGATGACGATCTCGTCCTGCCCGAAGGTCCTACCGCCAAAGATCGTGTGCTCGGCTCCGACCGCGTCGAAATCTTCCTCGCTCCCGATCTGAGCCTGAAGCCTTACTACTGCCTCGAAATGTCTCCGCGTGGCGACGTGCTGGCCTACGAGGCGAATTTTTACCGTGAAATGAACTGGGACTGGCAGTGCGATGGCCTGCAACTCACCGCCCACATCGAGGCCAATCGCTACACCGTCACCGGCAGCCTGCCGCTCGATACGTTGCGTGCTTTGAAGGTGCTCAAACCCGGTTCATCTGAATTCATCGCCGGCGTCTACCGCGCCGAGTTTCATCACCGACCCGATGGCACGGTTCACTCCGGCTGGATGCCTTGGGTCAATCCGCAGACAGAACGCCCGGACTTTCATGTGCCCGCTTCATTCGGCATTTTCGAACTCGTGCAATAATCGAACGGTGCACCAGCCTTCGGCTACTTCCTTTTGAGTGTGTAACTGTGCTGCACACTCCCATTGGTCAGGTCGTCCCGCGTCACACCAGGCACAAAGGTACGCACATAATCAACCTTTGCCTCATTCGACCCGACCGTCACACGCACATGCCCCGAGCTGCCGAGGATGGTGCCCGTGTAGCCGTATTCCTCCGCGCTGCGTGTCCCACCGCTTGGGTGGCCGGGCTGTGGAACTTCCTGATAGATGATGCCGTCGAGTTCTTCCTTTGCGAAGAGATGATCATGGCCATGGAAGACAATGCTGACACCGTTTTTGACGAATAGCTGATGAATCGGCAGCTCCCAGCCGGGGCGGTGTTGTTTAAAGCCGTCGCTGCCATCCGCGTTTTTGCCGCCCCACTCCATGAAGGGAGCAGGCTTCACAGCACCTCTCACATCCTTGCCTAGACCACCGACGAGATGGTGCAGGAATACAAATTTGAAAGGAGCCTTGCTCGCCTCAAGCGTCTTCGTGAGCCAGCGATACTGCGCCTCGCCGAGCGTCATGCTCCAGTTGTCTTCGCTTTTGCGATCGCGCGTGAACCAAAACGGATCCAGCACGACAAACAGCGCACTGCCCCACTCAAAAGCATAATAATCCTCCAGCATGCCAGCACCCTCCTCTGGCTTGGCATTGCCAGAGTAGATGCCTCCGGGCTCGGGATTAGGAAAATACTTCTTCCGCATGCCAATGGACCACAGCGGCATGGAGTTCGGCTGGCCGGTCAGTCGTGAGCCCTGCTCACCATCATGATTGCCCAACGCGAGAAGGATCGGCACGCTGTGCGCAATACGACCCATGTAAAAGCGCTGCGCCTTGTACTGCGACTCGGCACGCGTGTAGAAGCTGCCAAATTTATCGACCATGGTCGTGTCACCGAGATCAATCATAAAATCGGGCTTGTCGGCGAGCATGTTGGCCAGCGTCTGCTGATACACCCTAACATCCGTGCTGACATCCAGATGTGAATCGGCCTGCGTCGTAAAGGTGAAGCTGGATGCCTTTGCACGCTGAGTGTGGAAGCTGCGAACTTCATCGCGCACAGCTTCCCCGCCACCGATGCGATAGGTCAACTGATACGAATAGCCGGTGTCTGCCTTCAACTGGCCCAGCAGGATCGTCTGCGGCTCACCTGCGCGGAGTTTAACGACATCAGAGCGCTGCGTCAACGACGTCGGACTCGCGCCATAGGAGACAAAGGCATCCATGTCCTGCCAAGGAAGCACACTCACCGTCACCGAGTCAGCACCGGGCCGGCAAAGCCAGACATTGAAGAGATACTGCGGCACCACGGCAGGTTCCACCTGTCCGCCAGGTCCAGCCCCCTTGCCTTTGCCGCGATCATCCTTGGCAGGTTTCGTTTCATTTTGGCCAAACGCCATCATGGCTATGACAGCGAACATGGCCAGAGCGCAAAGGATGGAGAGATGCTTCATGCGCATCCATGATAGCTCCCAATGTCAAAACGGCATCAGGCGACGACGCCAAAATTGTCAGGAAACCGTCAAGACACTGGATTCAACCAGCTCTGCCAGTTCGCTCAGCAGGGTCGTGGCATACGTGCCCTTGGGAAGATCAAAACAGATTTTCAGGTCGCCGTTTTCCATCGCCTCAAACTTGGAATCGAGCGGACGCAGACGCATCACCCGGCGCTCCTGCCTTAGTCCGAAGGCTTCGAGCCCGGCTGTGATGTCGGGAAATCCAGCAAGCAGTTCTTGTTCGAGGCTGCGCACCTCGCCCTCACTTTGCAGCTCGCCGCTGCCCCACAAGGGAGCCGTAAGTTCGACGATGCCCTTTTCAAACCGTGCGACTTCATCGCCGCGCTGGTTTTCCGGCAGCAGGATCGTGCCGTTGTCTGCAAAGCCGAAGACCTCACCCGCCAGCGGTTTGTCCCAGGTTCCGGCTGCCATGCGGCTGGCCACGACGACATTGAACAAATGACTGCGGGCGGCGGAAAGCAGTATGCCACGCAGCAAGCGATCCCCAGGCGTGAATTCACCGCGAAACATCGCCTGCGCCTTTGCCACATTTTGTCCTTCGTTGCCAAAACGCTGCGTCCCAAAATAATTCGGACATCCCTTCTCCGCAATCGCCTGCCAGCGCTTTGCGGCAAACGCTGCATCGAAATTCGGCTCGCGCAGCCGGATGGTGAAGCGATTGCCCAGATGAATGCCTCGCCGCAGTTTACGCGTGTTGCGGGTGATGCGCAGCACGCGCAACCCCTCGGACTCCAACGCTTCAGGTTCGGGCGATACCTGACCCGGCATGTGCAGGCTAAACCACTGGCGCGTGACTGCATGCCTATCCTTAAGCCCGCAGTGACTAACAAGCCGCCGCCGAATCCCCAATGCGTCCGCCAAACGAGCCGCAGCAGCATTGCTGTCCAAATTCCGCTTTTCCGCCCAAACGAGGCAATGCTCACCCTCGCCCGAAGGCTCAAAGCCGAGCAATTCCTCCACCACAAAGTCTTCCGGCTCCACTTTGAACCGCGCCCTGCCCAAAGGACCGCCATGCAAATAGGGAAGATCGTTCGAATCTAAGATCATGTTCAAGCCGCTGGCCCATTCACCAGATGTTTCGGCAGATCCGCCACGCGCTCGCACCCCACCTGCTCCATGACCTGCTTGAGCTGGCGCTTCAGCATCGTCATCGTGTGGTCGCCGCCGGCCTTGCCCAGTGCAGCAACGCCATACATGAAGGAGCGCCCCATGAAGGCAAACTTCGCACCGCTGGCGAGTGCACAGGCAACATCTGGACCCGCACGCAGGCCGCTGTCGATCATGACCGTGGTGCGCTGGCCAAATTTCTTGGCGAGTTCAGTGAGCGGCTTGATGGTGGATTGTCCGGCATCAAGCTGACGTCCTCCATGGTTTGAAACAATGAAACCGTCAACGCCCAGACCCAGCGCCGTTTCAGCATCCTCTTCGGTGACAACCCCTTTCACCACGAGCTTGCCCTTCCAGCGCTCGCGAATGGCTTTGATCTTTGCCGGATTCAACCGACCCGAGAAGGTCTTGTTCATGAAAAGGCCCAAGTGCTTCATGCTCAGCCCCTTCGGCAGATACGGTTTCATCGTCTTGAACTCTGGCGCACCTGCCGCCAGCTGGCTGAACGACCACGTGGGGTGCATCATCATCTGGACCACATTGCGCACCGACATGCGCGGCGGGATGGAAAGACCATTGCGAATCTCCTTGGGCCGATAGGCAAAAGTAGGCGTGTCCGCGAGAATGACGAGCACCGGAAACCCCGCATCTCGTGCACGATCCAGCAGCTTATCACGCAGCGCATCCTCAGCCGGGTGGTAAAGCTGAAACCAGGCCTTCCCCTCCGTAAGTTCGGCCACGGTTTCGATACTGGCCGTCGCGACCGTGCTTAGAGTGAAGGGAATGTTATGCTGATGCGCCGCCTTCGCGATGATCTCGGTCGCCTTGGGCCAGACCAGTCCCTGCAAGCCAATGGGCGAAACCCCAAACGGCGCATCGTAAGTCGTGCCAAAAAGTTCCGTCTTGAGATCAGAACCCGGATAGTCCCGCAAATACCAAGGCCGCAGCTGCACCTGCCGGATCTCTTCCGTGTTACGCTGGAGATTGATGTTGGAAAAGCAGCCGCCCTCCAAATACTCAAAGGCGAAACGCGGCACACGCTGACGTGCTCTCTCGCGAAGATGTTCGATGGAGGGGTAGTTGGAATTGAAAGCTTCAGACATGGGACGTGAGTGATTTGCAGTGAAGACGAAAACCGCTGACCGATCAACACCGGCGGCTACCCATCTTCATCGGCAGTAAACGCCGGATTTACAATCTTCCAACACCCACACTGCAAATACCGAAATGCACATGGTTCAACCACCCGGCGCATGCTACCTCACTTGACCTCAAACGGCGCATTCGCCGTCGCGGCATGGGCGTTTCTATCACTGACCCAGACATGCAGCCGGTACTTGCCGGGTTGTTTCGGTGCCTTCACCTGGGCTTGATCACCCTCGGTCGAGGTGATCGCACCCTCCACCTCAGCAGGCATCCGCAGGCGTTGCCCGGCATCGTGGCCGGTCTTTTCAGGCAGCACGGCCCAGTGCCAGACGAGAGCATCTCCTTCAGGATCTGCGGCCTCAGCGCGAACCTTGAACACCGCACCTACAGCCACTGCTTCCACCGGCGTCTCTTTCAGTGGCTGGATCTTCGGCGCACGATTGCGTGGCACCTGGCCGCTCCATTTTTCTTCCAGAACATCCACCGGCCCGGTCGTGTCTCCATCATGCGTCAGCAGGCCGAACCACGTCACCGTGGCCTCATACTTCCAGCCCCATACAAACGCATAGCTACCCAGGCACGCTCCACCCTGCGCGATCACTTCTTCATATCCGCGCCGCATCATCTCCGCCTTTTCCGTGCTCGTTTGTTCCAAGGGTGCGCCGGACTTGCTCTTCGGCCTCTCCCAAAAACCCTGCGGCCCCCATTCCGTGACCAGCCAAGGACGTGTCCAGCCGATCTTTGCCAGTTGCCCACGCAAGGGGAACAATCCGCCATAAGTGTTCACGCCGACGTAATCGAGATGCGGAGCATGTTCGTTCAGCCCCTTCGCCTTCTGTTCCGTCATGCCGGCCACGGCGGTGAAGGTCGGGTGTGCGGGATCAATCCCCTTCACCATCAGAGCCAGCTTCTCAAGTTGTTGCCAGAAAGCTGACTGCGAGCCGTCACCCTCCACCTCATTCCCCAGCCCCCACGCCAGCAGCGCGGGATGCTCGCGGAATTGCATCACCACCTGCCTCACTCGCTCCTGTTGTCTGGCGCAATGTTCCGGTTTGGCATATGAAAACCACGAGCACTCCGGCTCCAGCCAAATCCCGGCGCTCACGGTCAGCCCCAGTTTCTCCGCCTCCTTTAGGGTATTCTCCAGTCTATCGGTGCTCCAGGTGCGCAGTGAATTTCCCCCACGTGCCGCCAGCATGTCCAGATGCGTCTCACCACCCGCGCCTTTGACAAAATAGGGCTTTCCGCCGCGCAGCATGCCATTCTTCACATCCACTGTCACCGGCACGGGTGCAGCGCAGAGAAACAACGGAGACAGAAGCAGCAGCAGCGCGATGACAGGGTGCATGTGTATGAAAGAGTCTGCTCTACCAGATCACTTTCCCTTTTTCATGCCATCTTTCTTTTTGCCTCCCCCCGGCCCCTTGCCTTTGCCAGGGCCACGCCCTTGAGGGAACTCGCCTCTCTCAAGCTCGGCAGACGCCTGCTCTCCGATTCCAGCACGGATGTGCGCCATGAGCTCAGCCAGGAGTTTGGCCGCAATTTCCGGGTTTTGTTTCGCCAGATCACGCGTTTCGCCAAGATCCTTCACCACATCAAAGAGCAGTCCTTCCTTGGTATCCCAAAAATAGAGCAGCTTGTAGTCGCCTATGCGAATGGCGGACTGCGGATGCTCAACCTCGACCACCTGATGCCATACAAAGCGGTCGATGGGGCGCTTCACCGGCGCTTTCCCAGCACTCATCAGCAAAGGCTTCCAACTGCCGCCTTCGACTCCTTTCGGCAAGACAAACCCCGGTGCAGCAAAATCCAGCACCGTGGCCATGAGATCGTAGCTGATGACGGGAGTGGTGCAGTTCAATCCACCTTTGATGCCGGGAACGCGGATGATCATCGGCTCACGGATTCCCCCTTCGCCAAGATCGCCTTTGCCGCCGTTCAGCAGGCTTGTCCGGCCTCCGTTGTCCGAGGTGTAAATGACAATCGTGTTTTCGGCGATGTGCAGTTCTTCGAGTTTCTTCAAGACCGCCCCCACGCAGGTGTCGAGGTCCTCGGTCATTGCAGCCATCACAGCACGATCACCCCGCCCGCCTTTGCTCGCACTGGCCATGCCCTCGTATTTCTTGAGTGTCGCAGCGAGCGCCTGCGGTGTCTGATGCACGGCATAGTAGGAAAGCTGCAGGAAGAACGGATGCCCCTCTTTCACCTGCGACTCCATGAAAGCACCTGCTCGGCGATTGATGCTGAAGGACTGTTTGGGATCTTCCGGATCGGTCGTGTCGCCATCTTCGTTCATCGTGATGCCATCGCTGGCATCATACCCCATCGACTCCGGCGTGTGAAACCACTGCCACTTGCCGAAATGCGCCGCACGGTAGCTGCGATCTGCTTTCTTGAGCGTGTTCACCAGTGAGTCGGTGACCGGCGCGCTCCAGTTGCGTGCATTTTTGTCGGGCGCATTCAGCGTGGTCGTGCTACGACCCATCTGAATCGCCGCGCGTGAGCATTCGCATTTGCAATGCGCTGCATAGGCCTGCGAAAATGTCATGCCCTGCGCTGCTAGTTTCTCGAGATTCGGCGTGTGAAATTCACGACTCGCGCTCCCTGCCTCAGCAGGCATCATGCGCACGGATGTGCCGCTCCAAGATTGATCATCGGCGAGGATGAAGAGAATGTTCGGGGCCTTGGCAAAGCCACTGGCTCCCAGAAGGAGGGATATGCCAAATGCGAGTAATGTTTTCATTTCAGGGGTGCTCCAGTCACGTCGAGATCGGGCTTGGTATTCCAGCGTTGCTTCCAATCTGGCTTTTCAATCTTGGTGCGGAAGATGATGGTATTGTCGAGCGCGAGGTCGTCGGTCCAGATGAACTTGGCACCTTCAAAATCGTTCTCAAAGTAGGGCTGCTTGGGATCAACCTCCTCGACAGTATATTCTTTGGCGTTTTTCCATGAGCTGTCATCGAATTCGATGGCCCACCAGTTTGCTGGCAGCAGCTCCTGCTTGACCTGTGGGTTCGCTGTGTCGCCGTTGATCGGGCCATGGAAGAAGCTCTTAGCCTTCCAACTGGCATTGGTCACGGTGCCATCGGCGAACTTCAGAATGAAGCCGCCATCGCCAACACTGCTGCCATATTCGAGACCGGTTTTGGGATCTGCATTGTCCTTCGCGAGCACCGCAATCGTCATCGGATACTCGGGCAGGAAATCGACGCTCACGACATTGTGCGGGGTGAACTGAATGGGATCAACAGCCAAGAGTCGACCGTTTACGTAGAGCATGAACCAGTTGTCCGCATAAACGTTGAGTTTCATCGTGTCGGCGATGCTCGGTTTGACGAGTCCCGGCGGACCACCGCCTTTTTTCTTTTTACCACCGCCCTTGCCAGGTTCAGCGGGTGCGCCACCGGGACGCTGGCCGCCCTGACCTGCTCCAGCCTGCATTGGCTGCGCAACTGCACCACCAGCACCAGTTTGGCCTGGTGGATTGAAGATGCTGTCGAGCGGGCGCAAACCACCGCTGCCGTTGGCCCCATTTGCAGCCGGCATTGTGTCCGGTCCGGGAGGAGGAATTGCTGCAGGTGGCGGAGCAGGCGGTTGATCTCCGCTGCCAGGAGCGACCGCGCGCAATGGAGCATTGGGTGCGCTTTGCACTTCCTCCGCTGTGAGTTTGCCGTCGTGGTCCAGATCCGCCGTGCCGAAAATATATTTGGCTGCATCCGCCAGTTCCGCACTGCTCAAACGGCTGTCCTGATTGGCATCCAGTTCGAAAGCATGGCGATTGATGAAGCCTGCGAATGCAGCGCCTTCGCGAATGTCGCCCGCCGCGTCGATCTCGGCGGGTGTGATAATTCCATCCATATCCGCATCATACTTGGAGGCTGCGACTTTCATGTCCGCAAGAGTCTCAGCCAGGGTGATGATTCCATCCTGATTGCCATCGAGTTCCGTGCCATGCATTTGCATCCACGGTTTGCGCTGACCACCCTGTCCACCACCACCGGCCTGCGGCGTCATTGGCTGCGTGGATGTCTCGGGCCGCATCGGCTGAGTGCTGCCTCCGGGAGCCATTCCACCCGGATCTTCAGGTGCCTTTCCGCCACCACCAGTTGCACCACCACGTGAGTAAACGACGCTCAAATCGGCCTTGGCGAGAATCTTGCCCTCAATCGCAGCGAGCAAATCTTCGCGTGTCACGCCGCCACGGCCGGTAGCCTTGGGCTGCGGCTCTGCGGAAAGCGCATACACATGCAGCACATAAGTCTTTTCACCGGGGCCCTGTGAATGCGGCGGCTCATAGCCTTCCTCACCCTTAAAACCGACTCCCAGCTTGCCCACACTCTTCACATTTTTAGGCAGGCTTGTCACTTTCGCAGGGATGTCCCACATGACCCAGTAGCTCTTCATTTCATTGCCCGGAGCCAGATGATCCATGATCAACGCATAGCTCTTCGTGCCCGCAGGTGAGCCACTCCATTCAAGGGGCAGCGTCGCACCACTGCCATCGCCCGTGTAGTCCGCAGGCAGATTGCCACCATCTGCCACTTCGGGACTGGTCAAAACAAAACCACTGGTGGCTGCGGCAGGCACCCCGCCGCGCCGACCACTGGGCTGCTCAGCAGCCGCTGGTGCAGCCAGTTCGCTCACATCGAGCTTGCCGTCAGCATTCCGGTCCATCGCGGTAAATTCGCTACGTGCCTTCACCATGGCTTCCGCCAGCGTCCCACCGCTGCGTTTCGCAGCAAATTCACGTTTAACATTGTCGGCAAATTCTTGTGCAGTGACGATGCCGTCGCCATTCACATCCATGAGGCTGCCTGAGGCCTTTGGCTGCGGCGGGTGTGGAGCTTCTTCAGGAGGTGCAGGTGGATTCTCATCAGGCTTCATGCCTTTGCCTGGGCCGCCCTTGCCCTTCCCCATGCCCTTGCCTTTTCCGCCACCACCACCGGGACCTTTGCCTCCGCCACCACCCCCGCCACGGCTCGTATAAACTTCCTTCACGACGCCTTCACTCCCGTTGTTAAACTCAAAGGGATAGGTGCCATCGCTGTTGATGCTGTAAGTGATCGAACGCTTATCACCCGCAACCTGATAGCTGAGCTTGTAGCTGTTGGATCCCGAGCTCTCAAAACCGGTGATCTCCGCCCCACGCAGGGGGGGCGTATCAGGCCGCACTCCTTGCGCACGCGGTTGCGGGTCCACCTGGCCCTCCGCCTCCACGACTTCACCATGAAACGCGCTCTGCAAATACGGCCGCTTTGTCGAGGCATGGTAGTGGTAGCCCACCTTGGCATCCTCATGCCCATGGCACTCGTCCAGCTTGCCCACCGGCGAGCCGTCCGGCTCTGTAAGGCCATAGATCGGGTAACCATCCAGCGCATAGGCAACCGGCATCCCCTTCCCTACCACCTGCTGCAAATGCAAAGGAGTGATGTGGTAATGGTAATCATCGGCTCGCCCGCAGTGACCTCCCCACTGATCCAGTTCGCCGATCTCATAGGACACCTCGCCGCGATTATTCTGCGGATTAAAGATCGGGATGCCATTCACCCCGAGTGCGATGGCACCACGCAGGAAATGCCCCTCCACTATGGCTGGCGTTTTCGCCGGGACCGGGTGCAGAGGAATGCGCCACATGTTGTCCCCCTTGTAGTTCTGCGGCAGCGGCACCTGCTGCTGCCACGCCGTGATGCCCACCATCATGTTGTGATCCGGCATCCCGTTGGACCCAACGAACAGGAAATCCTTGTCCCACTTCAGTTCAAGCCTCTGAAAAGCGAGAAACGGCTTCGCCGCAGCCGGTGCGTTCGCCGCATTGGCCGCCGCTGCCGCAGCGAGGTTCAAAGCGGACGCCGTCGAAGCCACCTGCACCGGCTTGATCTCCCCTTGAGCAGCCTTCCCATGCTCCTGCATCCACTCCTGCAATATATGCTCACGCAGGCTCTCTTTGTCGGCTGATGCACCGGCTTTCCAGGTATGGGCAAAAGTCGCAGGACTGCTGAACAATCCAACGGACAAGGCGGCAACGAAGATGGCTTTCATAATCCTCATGCTGGAGCAGTGGTGTCAGTCACTCATCAGCGAATTGCAGGTGATTTGTCAGCAAACCGTAAAGAAACTCGCGAAACCAGTCCCGGAAGCCCATAGTTTCCCATGCCTCCCGCCACGCGCATCCTCGTTATCGATGACGACACCGAGCTTTCACAGCTCGTTGCGGATTACTTGAAACCGATGGGCTTTGAGGTGGAATGCGAACATGATGGCAATAGCGGAGCCGAACGCGCCCTCAGTGAAGCTTGGAATGCAATCATCCTGGATGTGATGATGCCCGGCTGCGATGGCTTTGAAGTGCTTCGGCGCATTCGCACAAAATCCAAGGTGCCAGTCATGATGCTCACGGGACGCGGAGAAGAGGTGGACCGCATCGTCGGACTCGAACTCGGCGCGGATGACTATCTTCCCAAAACTTTTTCATCGCGTGAACTCCTCGCGCGTCTGCGGGCCGTCCTTCGGCGCTCCGGCTGGGTGGCAGAAACTTCACCGCAAGCGCCCATGAAGGAGATCGTCGTGGGCAATCTGCGGATCAATGCGGATTCGCATGTGGTCATTCTTGGCGATTCTCCCCTGGACCTAACTCCCGCAGAATTTGGCCTGCTGCTCTCTCTGGCAAAAGCCCATGGCCGTGTGCGCACGCGCGAACAATTGATCGAGGATGTCGCCGATCGCGAATGGGATGTGTTTGACCGTGCCATCGACATGCACATTTCCACGCTGCGCCGCAAACTCGGGGACGACCCAAAAAGCCCACAGTTCATCAAAACAGTGCGTGGCTTCGGCTACCAGCTCGTCACCCCAAGCCGCTGACACTTCATGCCGCGCCTGCGTCTGCCTCTGTATCTGAAGATCCTGCTCTGGTTCGGGGTGAATCTGCTGGTGCTGGCATTTCTCTTGTTTGGATTCCTCAGCATGCAGTTTCGCATGAGTCTGGATTGGATGCTTTCCGGCGAGGCCGGAGAGCGTATAGCCGCCATCGGCGACAGCCTGACAGACGAACTTTACCGCCTGCCCGAACAGGAATGGCCGACAGTACTGCAGCAGCATGAGGCAAAGTACGATGTGACTTTTGCCTTGTTCAGCAGCAGCGGGTCTCAGGTCATGGGCACTGGCGTTCAAGTTCCTGCGGAACTGCTGCCAAAACTCATCGATAAGCGCAGTCCAGGTGATCGGCCACCGCCCCGACGACCCACTCCAAATGTGGGCAAAAAACGCCCCACTGATGCTCCTCCCAAACCGCGTTTCATGCTGCGCGCCGGTGATCCCGCCCATTATTGGGCAGGCGTTCATCTCGACCTCACACAGCAGAGCGACAACCGTCCGCTGACTCTGCTCATGGTATCAAACACCATCACTGGCGGTGGCCTGTTCTTCGATCTGTGGCCCTGGCTTGGTCTCGCCGCCGCAGCGCTGCTGCTTTCCGCGCTCGTCTGGATGCCCTTCGTTCGCGGCATAACCGGATTCATCGGACGTCTCAACCATGCCGCAGGGCGCATCGCGCAGGGAAACTTCGGGGAACGTGTGTCGCGCAGCCGAAACGATGAGCTGGGCGAGCTTTCCTCCTCAGTGAATACCATGGCCGCGCAGCTCGGCGAATACATGGCGCAGCAAAGGCGCATCACGGCCGACGTGGCGCATGAGCTCTGCTCACCGATCGCACGCATGCAGATGGCGCTGGGCGTGGTGGAACAACGCAGCACGCCGCAACAATCGGCCTATTTGCAAAAACTCGACGCCGAACTTCAGCACATGGCGCGGCTCGTCGAAGAGGTCCTTGCCTTCTCCAAAGCCGAGACACTTCCCGAACGCGAAACTGCTGAAGACATCCACCTGCATGAACTGATCACCGCCATCATCGTCCGTGAAGCGCCTGAGGCTGATATCCAGCTTGCTGTTTCCACGGATTTGCAGGTGCATTCACTGCGTGACGCGCTCGACCGCGCCATCGGCAACGTGCTGCGCAATGCCGCACGCTACGCCGCTGACTCGGGTCCCATTGAGATTCATGCCGAACTGCAGGATCGCCAAACCGTCATCCGCATTTCCGATCAAGGACCGGGCGTCCCGCCGGAAACATTGCCGCGTTTGTTCGAGCCCTTCTATCGGCCGGAGGCAGCTCGCCGCCGCTCCACCGGCGGCAGCGGTCTCGGCCTCGCCATCACCAAGCGCTGCGTTGAAGCCTGCCGTGGCACCGTGATCGCGAAACTGCGCGAACCAACGGGCTTGGAAATCGTGATCTCCATCCCTGCGGAGTAGCAGCATTCAGTCCGCCTTTTTCAATTCCGCCATCATCTCCAGCAGGTTGTCCGTGAGGATGACACTGGTATCTTCCTGCACGTTGTTCGTGCCGAGCCAGGTCTCATAACCTCCGAGCTTGTGCTGCTCCAAAGTGGGCAGATAACCGTGACGACCGTTGGCCAAACCAACGACCATCGTTTGCGGAAACGGGCTGCGCTTTTTCAAGTCGAGACCGATTTCGACGAAGGTCTCAAATGGAATGCCACACACCACAAGATCGCCGATGCGGATGGCCTGGAGCTGAACCGTGATCGTTTCTTCCTTGCGCTCCGCCGCAGCGACGACACTGCCCGCATAGTTTTTCGCTAGTCGAGGCAGCTTCTCCACCGCATCCTTGTCCTTCACCGCCAGCACTGCCTTCGCCTCTGCAACATCCTGCTCAGTTGGTTTGCGGTATTTTAGCGTGATCTCGCGCTGAAGCATGCCCACAGTCACATCACCGCGATGCTTTTCGATCTTCCGCTGCGCCAGCCATGCTGTATCCGCAGCCTTCTGCGCCACGATGCGAATCTGCTCAAATGGCTCACGTGGCGGACGCGTCGCGCCAAAGGGGATGTTGTTGATGTCGCCAGAGGTTCCATTGGACATCATGGCCACGAAGTTCTCATCGCCACGTACACGCGAAGGCATGACACGGGCAAATTCGCCAAAGTAATCCGAAGACATCTCACCTTCCGGCGCTCCCCCAACGTAGTGCAGCGAGTAGTTCGCATAAAGGGCAATGGGCTTCCGCTTGGCATCCTGCACCGAAATGATCGTGATGTCAGGATCCGTGGGTCCTGCTGGATGATCCAATGTGTTCGGGTCGGTCCCTGGATTCATCTTCACCTTGTCCATGCGGCCAAAGGGATTCAGCGGCATTTTCCCTGGCTTCAGATACCAGCGCCGATTGAAAACTTCATCAGGAAGCGGACTGGCCGCAGCACCGACCGACGCCGGCTTCAGAACCGCATGCGCCTTGATGATTGATTCGGCGATACCCTCCACAAACCGTTTGTAATAACGCGCCGCCATCTCGCTGCGAGTGTTTACCGAAGGACCGCTGTGCGTATGAGTGGAGCTGATGAGCATCTTGTCCGCCGACATGCCTGTCTTTGTCGCTGCAATGGCCTTCGCCTCATTGAGCACATCCGGACCCGCGCCCAGCACATCCACCACGACCATGGCCACCGTCGTTTTTCCATCATCAAGAACCAGGGCACGGGAATGAAAAGGATCATGCGCCTTGGTCGCGGCATTCGCGCTGAACCCTCCGGGCATGTTCATGGGAAACTCGGTAGGCGTAATGTCCACCGCCGCCGCTCCGGCTCGCAGCGTTCTGGTTTGAGCCAACAGCGAGGGTGAAATGATCAGCAGAGCGAAGACGACAAATTTCATGGGGCGGATTCTCATAGAAAAGTACTGCAGAATTAAGCGAGTCTTATGTGCTTACGGAGCAGTGAGGAAAGCCAGCAAATCGCGCAATTCCTCATCGGTCAGCGACACCACGAGTCCTTGCGGCATGATGGATGTTTTCAGCTCCGTCCGCTTCACAATGTCCGTCTGCGGGAAGGCGCGTTCCTTGCCGGTGAGATCACGAAAGACCTCCGTGTTGGAAGAGCGCAGCATGATGCCGATGAACTCAGTGCCGTCCTTGAGCTTCACCTGCGAGGGGTAGTACTGCGGGGCCACCTCGCGGCTTGGCTCGAGAATGGAGCGCAAAATCGCCGCGCGATCTCCCTGCTTTGAAACGAGACTCAAATCAGGACCCACCACATTGCCGCGCCCGGTGTGTCGATGGCAGGTGGCGCAAAGACCGACTTTGGAATGGAAGAAGATCCGGCGACCTGCTTCCACATCGGCCTTGCCGGGCAACGCATCCAGCAGCTTCAACCATGCATCGGTGTTATCAAAGGCAGGACGGGTCGCGCTCATCAGGAAAGATTTGTCCTTGTCGGTGTAGCGCAGTGCACGCTGCGCTTCATTGCGCAGGCTGGCCTCTTTTCCAGCAGCCAGTTTCAACAACAGCGACTGTTCTTCTGCATTGGTGGAGCTTGCGAGCCCCACAATTGCATCCGCACGCAATCCAATCTTTTGCGATTCATCGGCAGCAAGCTCCGCCAGCACCGCGCGGGCATCATCGGCATTGCGTGCCACCAGTGTGCGCACAACCTCCTGGGACAGCAAGGGATCGCCTGCGGTAAAAAGTTCACGCAGCAGCGACACCGTGAGCTGCTTGTGCATGGCTGGCGCGAGACGAAGCGCATAGCCTTTGAGCCGTGCGGGCGTCTTGGGGTTGATGATGCGCTCAACGAGCACCTCAGGATTCGTCACACCTGCGGCGGGTTCACCGCGCAGCGTGTTCCAGGTGGCCAGAACGGCTTCAAACAGATAATAATCGAGCGTCGAATCTGAAAGCATCGCCTCGACCTGCGGCGTGAACTTGGTCAAAACAGCATCCGCAATCCAGCGCAGACACTCAAAACGCATTTCAGGATCATCATCGCCCATGAAGGCGCCCACCCAGCGGTTATCGTTCAAATCAATCCGCCGCAGAGCCACGAAGGCCCAGAGACGATCTTGTGCTGGCAGCTCCTTCAACTTTTCAACCGTCCACTTCGCACGCGCCAGCGCAGTCAAAGCAGCATCAGCGAGATAGGCATCCTTGCCACGCGCAAGCTGAAGAAGCTTGTTCGTATCCAGCGTCGCCTTGCCAGTGCGCAGATCATCAGCAAGACGCGCATCATCATTCAACGCATCCGGTTTTTCTTTCACCCACGGCGCTTTCGCTTTGTCGATCTCCAGCCTCCAGAGACGTCCGCGTTTGTGAATCGGATAAGAGCTGAACACCCAGTCATTGAGATAGTAGGAACCATCGGGCCCAACCGCCATGCACGTTGGCCGGAAGAAATCACTGCCTTTGACCAGTGGAATGCGTTCTGACGTATAACCCGCACCTTTTCGTGTGAGCGGGAAGTAATCAATGCTGTGATCGCTCCAGCTCGGGATCAGCACGCCGCCGCCGAGTTCCACAATGGCACAAGGGCCTTCACCAGACGGATGCACCATGCCAAGCGTGCCGCGCAGTTCTCCATTCCAAGCCACGAAAGGATGCACCGGAGCGCTGCCATACACCCACTGGAAACCGTAGTCCGCGCCTTCAACGACATACAACAACCGGCATGGTGGGCGGCTTCCTGGATCATTTTCTGCAGCGAAGATCTCCCCGTCTTTGCGCACCATCAGTCCAAAGGGATTCCAGAATCCACGGGCGATGCGACGCATCTGCGTCCCATCCGCCGTGCAGCGAAACACCCCGCCCTCACCACGTCCGCTGACCTTGGATCCATCCTTGGCTGTGAGCGTCCAGTCCTTGCCAAAATTCTCTCCGAGCGAGAAGACAAGTCCACCGTCGGGATGCCACGACATACCACTGAGACCGTTATGCGGATAATCTGCCACGGAATCGAGCGTGGCCAGATTCTCCTCCACATCACCCACGCCATCACCATTGGTGTCCTTCACACGCAGCACGCGGTCCCGCTCCGCGAGGTAGATCCAGCCATCCGGCCCGATCTCCACATGCATGGTCGCATCAGTCTTGTTGTAAAACACACTGCGGTTCTTGCCGTTCGCATCAAAGACCACCACCTCATCATGCGCCGGCCCGTCGTAGTTTTCCGGCCGGAAATGCGTGTGGCAGGAGATCGAATAAATGTTCCCGTTCTTATCCACAGCGATGCCCGTCGGCGTGACCAGATCGGGATGCTCAGCAAGCAGTGTAAGTTTGACGCCGGGCTGCAACATTTCGATCTGCGGCGGTACTTCTGCTGGCACTTCCGGTGCTTTGGTCGGTGCAGATGGAGGAGCACCGAGCGCAGCGAAAGCTGGCAGCAGAAGAAGCAAGTGGAGTGGTTTCATAGAGTTATGCATTGCGGACGCGCTCCAAGGCTGCAGAGATTTCTTTTTCGATGACAGGTAGAGGATTGAGCAGACTAAGTGGATCAGGCACAGGCGTGACTTCGTTGCTGCGTGGATCCCAGTTCACCGGGCCAAAGCGGCAGGGCGCGGGATTCCCAGTCAGGATATGCATCCCGGCATCATCTTTATCGAAGTGCCAGAACTCGAACGGAAAATGCATGAAACCATGCTTTTCCATCATCGCCGCGATCTCAAGCCGTGTGGCGACATGCTCAGGAGCAACGAAAGGCGACCTCATCGGCGTGCATTCGCTCATTTCGAGATACGGATAGCCGCGCCAGACCTCAGTGCCATCATCACGACGGAAAACCGAAATGTCGATGGCCGAGCCCGACATGTGCGCCCCGATCTTGGGCATGTTGGCAGTCAGCACAATGGCCCTCCGAAACATCATCTCCGTGCTCGGGATTTCTCCCCCGAGCTCCCAGATGCACTTCTTCAAAACCGTGTCAAAAACCGATGGCTTGCGCACCAGCTGCCGCTGCATGTCCAGTGAGCGAAAGCCATCCTCAATCTTCAAGATCCAGCCACGCTCGTTCATCTCTCGCCCGATGGTGATGACATCGCGCACAAGGCTCTCGCGCAGGAAGTAAACGCGGTCCAGCTCCCCTGCGATCTTGCTGGTGGAAAACAGCATCTCCACATTTGCTGCAGCTGCGGCTTCCGGGATCGAAGCAAAGCGCTCGCCACATTCATTGACCGGAAACTCGATGAGCTTCTGCACAATTGCATAGCCTTGCTCCATTTGATCCGCCCAGTAGGCACGGCGTGCTGCTTCGTCGTTGTTCATAAACAGTTAGATCAGTTGGCTTTGCGTACCGCCACAGCCTCCACCTCGTAGCGCAGCGAAGGTGGCAGGCAGTTTGTTATCGTGGTGCGCGCAGGCGAGGGCTGCGGGAAGTATTCACGATAGAGCTGGTTGTACAGCGGCACATCCTCCGCATCACGGACGTAGTTCCGCGTCTGCACCACGTGGGCGAGATCACTGCCCGCTGCTTCCAGAACCTTGCGCACATTTTCAATGCTGCGGCGAAACTCGCCTTCGAAGCTGTCACTGACGATGTTTCCCGCCTGATCCACGGAGGCCTGGCCTGAAACGAAAATCAAATCGCCCACCACCACGCAGGGGCTGAAGGGTAGATGGGAAGTCGGTGTGTCGGGCAGTTGGGGATAAGAGACGAGCGGATGGGTCATGATGATAAAAAGATCAGGGTTTGCCAGCAGGCGCAGACTGCAGGCGCGCCTTTTCCTCGGCTTCGCGCTTCTGCATATCCTTCGGATGTTTCGAAAAACTCTCAAACACATCACCGACCACTCGATCAGCGAGTGCGCCAAGCTTCTTCAAAATGATCGCCTCTGCTTCGGGCTTGAGCTTGGACAAGTTGGGCTCGTAACCACCCACCGCATGGGCATCGGCGGTGGCAATGTAGCCGATGTTTCCATTCGCATAGCCGACGATGATCGGCGTGGCCCGGTTGGCGATGGCCTGTTCAAGTTTGAACCCGTATTCCACCATTGGCTCGCCAGGCATGGTGAGCAGAAGAAAGGGGCCGATCTTCATCGCCATCAGTTCAGCGCGCACCGGCTGCTCTTTGCCAGGAAGTTCCACCACCTCACTGGCGACACGGATTGGGTAAAACGTCTCGCGTTTGCGCAGTTGCTCACGCGTCACGCCGTATGCCGCCGCACGCGCCACCGCGCCACCCAGATCGCGGCCCGCCCACTGGATGTCCGCCTCATCAGCGCAGCGATACGGATAACCGGGCAGATTGGGCCGGATGTCTCCAGCACAGCCCTGCATGAACAAAGCGCTGGTCTTTTGCGCGTAGCACAGCTCCACAAATGTCTGCGCTTCACCCGGAAAATCAGCGCTCATTTTCGGATACCCCTTCGGATACGGCAGCGATCCTTTGTCACCCCAGGTGAAAAAGCATGGATGACAAACCGCGTGCATGATGACCGCCAGCGGTGTGAGCGTCTTGCCATCGTCAAAGCGCAGCACCTTCACACGTTTGTCGTTGGGCCCGTCGGGGTTCAAACTTACCACCGCTCTGCCATCGTAAATTTTGCGGCGATTGATTCCAAAGCTGATGCGATCCTCGCCATAGCCGATGTTCACCGTTTTCATGCTGGCGGCAGCCTCCTTCGCAGCCTGTCCCAGTTTTTTGATCAAATCGGCCGCCCACCGCATATTCTCGATGTACCCTGGACCGGAGTGATTGTGGGAGGCGGATATGAGGATGTTCGCGGCAGGAACTCCTGTCTCGGCCTCGATCCTCGCACGTGCATCCTTCACCATGTCATCCCACGCACCAATGGTGTCCATCGTGACGATGGCAGCCTTCGTTTCGCCATCATCGAGGATCAAAACTCCTGCACGCAGCGGATCTCGCACGCCAGTGACCTGACGCACATGCCCGACAATTTTGGACTCCGCCGCATCAGGCGGGGTGATGTCCACCTTGGCCACCCCGGCTTTGAGATTCGAGGTGATGGGAAACTTTCCATCAACGATTTCCTGCGCGTGAGCACTGGAAACAAGGAAGCAAATGCCAAGAAGAAGAGCCGGACGGAGGTGCATGACTCTCTTCTACGCTCTCAGATGCTGCAAATCATCACGCGATCAGCTCCGCAATCGGCCTGCCATTTTCCACAATGTGAACAGGACGCCCATTGAGATCGTTGAGCGTGACCTTCGAATAGTCGATGCCGAGGTGATGATAAATGGTGGCTAGGAAGTCACTGGCATTGCAGGGGCGCTCGACCACATCTTCACCGCGTTTGTCACTGGCACCAATGATGCCACCCGTCTGAATGCCACCGCCGGCCCAGACATTGGTGAAGGCACGCGGCCAATGATCGCGCCCAGGCTGCAGCGTCCCAGTAGGTCCGCTGGCATCTCCCGCGCCGGTGCTGCGGTCAAAGCTGATCTTGGGTGTGCGCCCAAACTCTCCCGTGACAACAACGAGCACGCGTTTGTCGAGCCCACGCGCATAAATGTCCTCAATGAGTGCGGACACCGCACGGTCATAGGTCGGCATGCGGAAACGCAGCGCTTCAAACTGATGCTGGTTCACCGCGTGGTCATCCCAGTTGTTCACCCGGCCGCACAACGGGCCGCTGAGGCTGCTGGTGACGATTTCCACGCCCGATTCGACGAGACGACGCGCCAGCAAAAGCTGCTGCCCCCAGCGATTCCGCCCATAGCGGTCACGGATCGCGGCATCTTCCTTGCTCAGGTCAAAAGCATCACGTGTTTTCGGGTTTGTCAGCAGCGTGGCAGCCTGGGCTTCAAATTCATCCAGCGCACCAAGTTCGCCCTCGCGATCAAACGCACGCTCCATCTTGTCCAGGCTCTTGCGCAGCACGATGCGGTCACTCAGGCGACGATTTTCCGATTCGTCGGCCAAGCCGATGTTTGGCACCTGAAAGCTCGGGCGGTTAGGATCATCGCTCACCGCGAATGGCGCATACGCATCTCCAAGATACGCCGGACTTGAATACTCAGGCGATGCCGCAGGCACCCCGATGTAGTTTGGCAGCGGATTCGCACGCCCACCTTCCTTGGCCCGCATATAATGCGCCACCGACATCCAGTCCGGCAGTCGCGGTTTGGGTTTGTCGCGTGAGTCACTGTCACCGGAAAACATCTGCATCGTCCCTGCCGGGTGTCCACCCGCCGATTGGTTCATGGAGCGCACAATCGTGAACTTGTCCGCGATCTTCGCATTCATCGGTAGCATCTCAGTGAACTGCATGCCCGGCACTTTGGTGCTGATCGTCTTGAACGGCCCACGATACTCGCTGCTGGCCTCCGGCTTCGGATCGTAGGTGTCAATGTGAGACTGCCCGCCTGGTAGCCACACCATGATGATTGACTTGCGTTCCCCCTTCGGCTTCGCCGCATTCTCCGCACGCAGCTTCAGCAGGCCCGGCCAGCTCAGCGTCGCCATTCCAGACAATCCAAATTGCATGAATCCACGCCGCGACAGCGGACCGGCGCAACGAACAAGAGAGGGGGGCTGAATGATGGATGACATGCACTGAAACCTACGCTTGGGGAAGCCTGAGTTTATCGGGCAATGCTGCGGCAAAACTCACGCCATCAATTCTGGAATCGGGCGGCCGTGATCGACAATGGGCGTCGGGCGGCCATTGAAGTCATTGATCGTGACCTTAGAGGCATCGATTCCCAGATGGTGATAGAGCGTCGCCAGAAAATCCCCTGCACTGCTCGGCCGCTCGATCACGTCCTCGCCGCGTTTGTCCGTGGCACCGATGACCGCGCCCGTCTGGATGCCGCCGCCAGCCCAGATGTTGGAAAATGCTCGCGGCCAGTGGTCGCGGCCCGGTTGCAGCGTGCCCGCTGGTCCGCTGGCATCACCCGCGCCCGTGCTGCGGTCGAAGGTGATTTTCGGCGTGCGTCCAAACTCTCCCGTGACGACCACCAGCACGCGTTTGTCGAGACCCCTTGCATAAATGTCCTCGATCAGCGCGGAAACCGCCTGATCATAGTTTCCCATGCGGAATCGCAGCGCCTCAAAAATGTGATGGTCCACCGCATGGTCGTCCCATACCTGCGTGCGGCCACACAGAGGACCATGCAGACTGCTGGTGATGATCTCCACGCCCGCCTCCACCAGACGACGTGCGAGCAGCAGTTGCTGCCCCCAGCGATTGCGTCCATAGCGGTCCCGTGTCCGGGCGTCCTCTTGGCTCAGATCAAAAGCATCGCGCGTCTGTGAATTCGTAAGCAGGGACATCGCCTGGGACTCAAACTGATCGAGTGCGCCGAGTTCTCCCTCACGATCAAACGCACGTTCCATCTTGTCGAGGCTGCGACGCAGCGCGACCCTGTCGCTGAGCCGCCGCGTCTCCGCTTCATCCGGCAGGCCAATGTTCGGCACCTCAAAGCTCGGGCGGTTCGGATCCTCGCTCACCGAGAACGGCGCATAGGATGCGCCGAGATAAGCCGGTCCACAGTAGGACGCGTTGATCGGATTGACGCTGACATAGTTTGGCAGCGCCTGCAGTCGCTGCGGATCTTTAGATCGCAGGTAATGCGCCACGGACATCCAGTCCGGCAAACGCGGGGCCGGTTTGTCGCGCGTATCGGGATCGCCCGAGAGCATTTGCAGCGTTCCCGCAGGATGACCGCCTGCCGTTTGATTCATCGAGCGCAGCACCGTGAACTTGTCCGCAATCTTAGCCTGCAAGGGCATCAATTCCGTGAAATGCGTGCCCGGAATCTTGGTAGAAATCGTCTTGAACGGCCCACGGTACTCGCTGCTGGACTCAGGCTTCGGATCGTAGGTGTCGATGTGCGACTGCCCGCCTGGCAGCCATACCATGATGATGGATTTCCGCTCACTCTTCGGCAGCGCCGCGTTCGCCGCACGCAGTCTAAGCAGTCCCGGCCAGCTCAGCGTCGCCATGCCGGTCAAACCAAACTGCATGAAAGCGCGACGCGGCATGGGACCTGCGCAACGAACGATGGAAGGAGGTTGAACGATGGAGGACATGCGATGAAGTGTGGTTTTTCATCCCATCAAACCAGCTATTTCGCCCCAAACGCGACGAGCTCTTTTCCTGCGCCATCCCACACCCGCAGGATGCTGTCTTCACCACCGCCGATGATAGCGCTGCCATTGGGCGCGCTGACGGCAGCCTGCATGTAGTCGGGCAGATTTGCCATGGCACGCACTTCGGTGCCATCATCGGTAACGATGCGGATGCGGTTGTCACCGGCTGAGGTGACGATTTGATTCGTGGCGCCGATGAACTGCAGTGAAGTGACCTCCTTGGTCCAGCCTTCGATTTTTCTCTTCCTCTCACCGATGATCATGTCCCAGGACACCACGGTTCCCTCCGCACCTGCTGTGGCAAGCACGCGGCCATCGCTGCGAAACGCAACACCCATGACGTGATGAGTGTGGCCCTCAAAGAGGTTCAACTGCTTGCCAGTCGCGATTTCGGTGACACGCGCGATCTTGTCAGCACCACCAGATGCGAGACGTTTGCCATCCGGCGAGAAATCAAGGCAGAGCACCGTGTCGCTATGCTTTTCTTTCCAAGTCTGCGTCACCTTGCCGTTGGATGCATCAAAGAAAATAATGTCGCCGCTCCGTGACAGCTCACCACCGCCTGTGGCGAGTGTTTTGCCATCGGGACTGAAACGCACGGCGTTTACGCGATCTGCAAAGAGGCCTTTCTGATCAATCTTGCGCTCCAACCCCCAGCGCGGTGAACTGCCTGCCGACTGAGTTACGGATTTGCTCGCCACAAAGGAACCATCGGGAGAGGAGGTGATGGTCGTGCTCACGGCAGCACTGCCGGTGCTTTCTTCAATCGGCGTGCCGGTGACAGTCCCCCACACACGCAAAGAACCATCGTCAAACATCGAGGCCACACGCAGCGCATCGCCAGAGAAGGATACGGCGATGGGTTTCGCAGTGGTCTTGGTCAGCGCCAGCTTCGCCGCGGCCAGTTCTGTCGTTGCCTTGTCCTGCAATGTTTTCGCCGCAGCAACGGCGGCATTCGCGGCAGCAATGGCCTTGGCATTGACGGCTTTCGAATCGGTGATGCGCTTCAAATCGTCCTCGGCGTCTTTCACATTGCTCTGCGTGGCGGAGACGGCCGCGAGCGCGGAAACCTCCGTCATTTTCGTGGTGATGAGTTTTTCCTGCGCAGCTTTGAGCTGATTTTCAAGCGCCGCATCCGGCTTGCCGCCAGGGAGTGCTTTGATTTTGGCAGTAACTTCATCGACGGCTTTTTGCGCCGCCGTTTTGGCCTCGGTGGTCGGCGGCACGGCCTTCTGTTTCTCCGGCAGCACCTTGTTCATCGCCACGATGGCCTCTTTGGCTTTGCCCAGCAGAATATCAAGAGCCTTGTCCTGGGCCTCTATGCGGGTGATCTCACCCTTTTGAAATGCCTGCTCCAAGGTCTGCGCCGCGATGGTCCAGTCCAGTTCCGCCATCTTCTTTGCCGCCACCACACTGCCGCGCAGTTCGATGACCGGCTTCGACGTTGCCGTATCCCACACGCGCACCGAACCATCCTCACAACCCGTGACGACCTGTTTGCCATCGGCAGACATCGCACTGCTTAGCACAACCACTTTGCCTGTGGTGGCTATCTTCTTGATCAAATCGGCACTTGCTGGGGATGAAACGGATTTCGCAGCACTCGCCACCGGCTTGCCTTCCGCCAGTTTCCAAATCTTCACCTCCCGAAAGCTGCCGCTCGCAAGGCGGGTGCCGTCTGGACTAAATGCAAGTGACTGCACCAGCGCGCGATGGGCTGCGCCGTTCTTCTCCGAAGGATCACTGATCTGCGCGATGAACTGCCGCGTGGCCATGTCATAGACATAGATGTGATTGGACCGCCCACAGGCCACGTAGCGCCCGTCCTTCGTCATCGCCACACTGTAGATCGGGTCAATGCTTGCGGAAAAGGCCTGCAACACAATCGCGCGTTCCACCAACACTGAACTCTTCGCCCCCTGATCGATCCACGCCTTCAAGGTTGCGATCTGCTCAGGGATGAGGTTCACCGCACCGGATTTGTTGTTCGGCGGCGGCATCTCCATGTCCTTCGTATGCAGGGACGCCATGACCAGCAGACTTTCGGCCCCGTTCCCCGGAATGATCGAAGGTCCGCTTTCGCCGCCTTTGATCATCAACTCCGGTGTCTCCATGTTCAGGTCAGCTTTCGTCGTCGTCTTGTTGTGACACGAAATGCAGTTCGCCTTCAGGAAGGGGTAAACGTCGCGATAGTAATCGAGATCGACCGCCAGTGCGGGCATTGAGGCGCACAAAAAGGCAATGAGTGGAATGAGCTTCATCACTTGCTGGCAGTGGTGGCTGCGGCGGGTTTCACCGTAACACGAATCGGTTCTGAAATGAGGATCTCAACCGTGTCAGTGGGCGAGGCCGCCGTGGTGATCGCCTTCATACGGCTGGTGGCCGCTGCCATGGCGGCTTCGGCCTGCTTTTGCTTCTCAGCGGCCTTCTTTGCGGCTTCCGCATCGGTGGCCGCAAGCTTTTTAGCTTCGGCGGCCACCGTCGCGGCAAGCTGCTCGGCCTTTTTCTGCTCTGCCTCGGCCAGTGGCACTGCGGCAGGGTTGTAACGGTATTTGCAGATGCCCAGGCTCTGGAAAGCAAAGGTGTAATCTCCCGGAGCAATCTTCAATGCGGCAAGATCAACCACGGCCTCGTGTGTGGCTGCTTTGAGAGGAATGTCGAACTCCTTGATGGCACTGAAGCCTTCGCCGTAGGCCTTCACCTTGATCGAGGTGCCGTTGAACTCGTTGCGCCAGGTGAGCTTGAGCGGGATTTTCAGCGTCTCGCCCACCTTGGCCTCGAAGACCTTGTTTTCAGCGGTGGCGATGGTCAGCGGTGCCTGCTCGGAGTCGCTGACGGAAACAGGAACGTCAGCCATGAGACGCGGCGCGGGAATTTCACCCTTCGCATCTTTCACCGCCCACTCCATGCTCGCCACACGCACAGGACGCGTCAAGACTGCACCATTGACCGTGGCTTTGCCGACGATGTTTGCGAGGGAGAAGCCGCGTTTCGCATCGCTTGATGCAGTAAGAATCAGGTAACCAAAGGGCTTGCCCTTCGCGATCTTCAACCCGGTGGCGGTCACGCCCGGCGGCAGATTTTCCATGCCAATCTCAATCTCACCATCAAATCCATCACGGCGCTGCACCGCGACCTCAAAGGCACGTGTCTCACCGGCACGCATGGCCATCGGCTTGGAGAGCGCGGCGCGGTCGCCGTTTCGAAGCGTCATGTGAACAGCCCAGGCAGCAAGAGAGAAATCAGGCTTAGCCTGACGCACGATGAGGCGATAGACGTTGTTTGCATCGCTGCGGGTGCCACCGAAAAGATCGCGCACCTGCAGGCGATAGGTGCCATCTTCCTTGATCTCAAACTTACCGTTCACGTCGGGCGAGCCTGCGTCATAGGGTGGGCCGTCATACGAGTAGCCGTTGCTGGTGACCTTCATGGGTGGCGCGATGTCGTAGAGTTCGGCCACATCGGTCAGCGTCTCTTTGCCACCGGTTGCTTTCACCTGCTGCACAAGCACAAAGGGGTCCGTATTCAAACCAAGGCGCTCTGAGGCCACTTCGACCCACCATGTCTCGCCTTTCTTGGCGGTAAATTCGAAGGCATCGACATCTGCCGCAGGGAAAAAGGAACCCGCAATGTCACAGGGAAGCGTGATTTTCTGCGCCTCGGCGGCTTTGTTGTTCGGCTCCGTTTCATTCGCTTTCGCTGTTGCGGCAAGATCAGTCGGTGGCCAGGACATGGCGCTGACGGTCAGTGTTTGCGGCTGGCGCGGCGCAGGGCCGCTTCCTGCGACTTCCTGCAACGCAAGACGATAGAAGAGACGCTCGCCGCCTTGATAGGTGAGATCGCTGACCTTGATCAGATAGGTGCCATCGGCAGGCGGAGTGAAGTCGATCACGCCTCCGGTGCGGTTCACTTTCAAATCGCCGCCTTTGGAATCTGCCAGAACCACCACTGGCGTCAGTCGGGAGTCGATGCCCGTCGCGGCGCAATCCACTGCCACTCGTTTCCCCTTCACGCCTTGGAATGCATAAAAATCCACGGACCGCTTTGTCATCGTCGCATTGCAGATCGTGCCCACGGGCAGCGCCATGGCCGTCTCAACGGAGTTGTTGGCCTTGGTGCGCATCACCTCCGGCAGTTTGTTCACCGAAAACGCCCGCGCCGCTGACACGCCGAGACGTGACATCACCCGCGCATCATAAACCCCGACCGGGGCATCCGCAGCAATGGTCACGGTGAACTTGTTTTCCGCACCTGCCACCGGCTGAGCGGTGATCTTGGGCGTGGAGAACATCAGCTCGCTGATGTTCTCCGTGTTCTCGCCGGTGATCGTGACCTCGACCTTCGTGCCCGCCTGTCCGCCCATGGGCATGACAGTGAGCAGACGTGGCAGCGGCAGAGTGACCTGCTGGGCGAGGGCCGAAGCAGCCATCCATGTGCAGACGGCTAGTGTGAGTGTGGATTTCGCGAGCATAGATTAATGATTGTACAGGAATTCCTTCGTATTCAGCAGCGCCCAGAGCAGGTCTTCGTAGCCGTTGCGTTTTGCGCGTTGGGAATCGAGCGGTTTGCCAGCTGCATCGTTGCGCGGCCGGACGACATGATTTTCACTGATGCGCACCTCATCGGCGGTGGGTTCGCGGGAAAAGGCGGCAAGGTAAAGCTCACGAATGCGCTTGGGCTCGGGCATTTCGGCCTTGCTCAAGGACTCCGCACGTCCACCGCTGGAGGCAAGCTTGGCCTTCACGTCGGCGGCGTTCATAAGGTGCAGGCTCTGCGCGAGGCTGGCGGACGACACTCGCTCGCACTCACAGACGCTGGCACCTTCAGGACGGCCAAAGACTTTCAGGAAGGGAGCTGCGCGATTGTAGCTGTTGTCGGGCAGTGAAATAGCACGCGTTCCAGCTGGAAGATCGGCGAAATCGGTCTTGGAGCCGGTGACCATGTCGATGCTGTCGAGCATGACCTCGGCGGTCATGCGTCTCGGGTAATAATGGGAGTAGGCCTGACGATCGACGGCATTATACGGGTTTGGCGTGGAGCTGAGCTGATAGGTGTGGCTCTGCGTGATGGTGCGTACAAGCGCTTTCAGATCGTAACCGCTGTCGGTGAAGCTTTTGGCCAGCGCATCGAAGAGATCGGGATTCGTCGGCGGGTTCGTGTCACGCAGATCATCCTCGGGCTCGACGAGCCCGCGTTTGAAGAAATGCTTCCAGTAACGGTTCACGAGCGACTTGGCGAAGAATGGGTTGTCCTTCTTGCTCATCCAATCGACCAGCGCGAGGCGCGGATCGTCATCGGGGGCGATGTCGAGTTCGGGCTCGCCAAGACCAGCAGGCTTCAGCATCACACGAGTTTTACGATGCTCGGTCTGCGCGGTGCCGCGTTTGTGGAAAATGAGGTCTTCACCGGCGATGGCGGTCGGTTTGCGACCGATCTGGCTGAAGAAGGCGGCGAGGTGATAATACTCGGCCTGAGTCCAGCGCTCAAAGGGATGATGGTGGCATTGCGCGCACTGCATGCGTACCCCGAGGAAAAGCTGTGCAACGTCTTCGAGCTGCGTGGTGGGCTCCTTCACACGCTTGTACCAAGCTACTGGAGGGTTTGAAACGATGGTGCCGGTGGAGGCGAGGATCTGGCGCACGATCTGGTCGTACTTGGTATTCGCCAGCAAACTGTCGCGCATCCATGCGTGGAAAGCGAAGTTCGAAGTGATGTCTGCCGCTTCCGTTCGGGTGTTCTTGAGCAGCGATGTCCATTTGTTAGCGAAGTAATCCGCGTAGTCGGGAGTGTTCAGAAGGGCATCGATGGCGCGGTCGCGCTTGTCCGGCTCCTGACTCGCGAGGAAGTCCTTGGTTTCCTCCGCCGTGGGCAGGCGGCCGCCGATGTCGAGGGAGATGCGGCGCAGGAAGGTGGAGTCATCACAAAGCGGCGAGGGAGGCACGCCGATCTGCTTCAGGTTGGCAAACACATGCTGGTCGATGAAGTTTTTCACCGGCGGCAGCGAATCAACCGGCGCACCCAGAGGAATAGAGACGCTGCACACTGAAACATGACCGCCGAAGCGCACCATCACGGCCACGTTGCCGGGGAGATCAAAGGTCTTCACAAGGCCCTGCTCTCCGGCAGCCGCCATGGCGCGATCGTTGGCTTCAAAGAGAGCGAGTTTGGTCACATCACGGCTGGTGCCATCGGAGTAGCGTGCCGTCACTTTGAGCTGCTGCGCGGTCTTAACTTTCATCGTCACGCGCGCTGGTTCCACGAGAATGCCGCTGAGCTTCGCCTCATCTTTCCGAGTGTAATTCATGCCTTCGGCGATCCAGCGCACGAGGATCTTGTATTCTTCGGAGCCCGGCTCCAGTTTCTTCCCGCCCGTATGCGGCACGATGGCTGCCCCCTTGGTGATGAGCAGGCTTTCCTCAGGTGCGGGCGGAAACACGCGCCGCCCCTTCCCCTGCTTCACGATGGCCTCATAATCCTCCTCGGGCTCAAATCCAAGCACGCTCAGGCGGAAGCCGCGCTGGCCCGTGATGGCCTTTGCATGGCACACGCCTGCATTGCAGCCTGCCTTGGTGAGGATGGGCTGAATGTCATTCACAAAGCTCAGTGGCCGCGAAGGCTCCGCCGCGAAGCTCGTTGCAACGAGAAGCAGAAATGTGCTTGTTTTTAGAAGGGCTCTCTTTTGGGTCACATCAAACCTACGGCTTGTGAGAACCCTTTTTCGCATTGAGTGACTATAGTATTAGCTTCAATCACAATGAGACAGCTCACATTTGCCACCGTACTTGCCCTCACGACTCCCTCCCTGGTCTTGGGCTGGGGAGAGCCGCATCATGCCATCACACGTGGGGCGCTGGATGTACTGCCGACATGGCAAAAGGACGCACTTGGTGGCGAGTTGATGCACCTCGGTGACAGCTATTGCATGATTCCGGACAATGTCTTCACGGACAAGGAAAACGCTAGGTATGCCAAGATGGAGTCGGTGCCGAACGAGGTGTATTTGAAGATCCTGCACCTGCCGACGCAGCAGCCGGAGTATTTTGAGGTGATGCGTTACTTTATGGAGAAGGCGGTAGCAGCATTGCGCGAGGGGAGGAACGGAGATGCAGCGCGCTACATGGGCACGATGTGCCATCAGATTGAAGATTATGGCAGTCCTTCGCACACGGTGCCGGGGGACAACATGTTCACGCTGCTGCAGCAGTTCCTGCCGCCTTCGGATGCCATGAAAGGGCAGCTCATGCATGGGCCGATTGAGAATGGGGACTTCAAGGTGAGCATAGAGGGGTACAAGCCGCAGTTGCTTGGCACCACGGTGAATGAAGCTGCATGGAGGCTCATGCACCGGGTGCATGAGGAGATTATAAATGCGCGCACAACGACGGTGCCGATCATCCAGGCGTTGTATCGGGAGGAAAAGGAGAGCGTGGTGAAGCACCAGATGCGGGCTGCGGTAATGGATGCGCAGGTGGTGGCGGATGCGCTGTATACCATTCTGTGCCTCGGGATGCAGAAGTATGCAGCTGAAGAGCAGGCGGCGCTCAAGGAGGTGGCGATTGGCAGCTTTTTTCCGCTGGAGGCGGCCAGTTTGTATTATCCGCAGTCGCAGTTTTTCAGTTCGCCGAACTGGGGGCATGCGCGGAGCGGGGTGATTTTGGCGGGTGGAAACAAGGACATTCCGCTCAAACTTTGTGTCGGATCCGGCAATCAGGAGTTCAAAAACGGCATCAGCGCGGGCATGGGGAAGCCGCTGACTTTTTTGCTGCCGAAAGATGTTTATGCGCGTTTCACGGTCCTGGCCGGATTGCATCCGGAATTGGGAGCCAAGGGGCGAGTGGAATTCACGGTCAGCGGGGATGGCAAGGTACTGACGACGGTTATTCTGAATGGGACCGATCCGGCGAAGTTGCTGGAGTGTGAGGTCACGGGAGTGAGGGAGCTACAGCTTGCGCTGACTTCCCGGGGTGTTGATTCAAAGAGCAACTATGCAATCTGGGCGGAGCCTACTTTGTTGAAACCTTGAGGATGCCGTCCAGCCAGTCGTAGGCGGCCTTGCGTTCGGCTTCTGGGAAGTCGTGGGGGGCGTCGGGGGTGACGAGGGTGAGGTTTTTTTCGGCTTTGAGGAGGGTGTAAATTTCGGTGGCTTTGGTGAAGGCTTTGCGGACGCCGGTGATGTCGAAGTTGCTGTCTTTGATGGGAGAGTTGGAGAAGACGGCGCGGGGGGCGATGGCGGCGAGGATTTCGTAGAAGTCGAAGGGGATTTTGTCGGCGTTGTTTTCATAGACATCGCGGATGCGGGGCATGTATCGGTCGCTGGTCCAGCCGGCGACTTTGCCGTTGTAGTAGTCGTGGAAGGGAGTGAAGCCGCAGCTGGTGACGACGGCTTTGATGCGATCATCGAAGACGGCGGTGAAGAGGGAGTTGTGGCCGCCGAGGGAGTGGCCGATGACGCCGATGCGGTCTTTGTTTACCTGGGGGAGTGATTGAAGAAGGTCTACAGCGCGGAGGTTGTTCCAGATGGCTTTCATGGAGCCGCTGGCGCGGTGAGCGCCCTGGCTTTTGAAGTCGTAGGGGTATTCGCCGAAGGAGGGATAATCGGGGACGAGGCAGATGTAGCCGCGTTCGGCGAGTTCGTGGGCGTAGTGGAGGGAGGGTTTGCCACCGAGGCCGGCGGGTTCGTCTTTGCCGATGTTGGTGGTTTGATGGAGGCAGAGCATGGCGGGTGCCTTCACTGTGTCATTGGGGATGAGGAGCCATGCGGGGACGTGGTCGCCAAGTTCGGGGGTGAAGTGGATTTTGCGGCGAAGGTATTTGGCGGTTTTTTCTTCGGAGATGATTTGGAGGTTGAGAGGAGACCAGCGAGAGGTGTCGTGGAGGGGGCCCATGACTTGCTGCATGTTGTTCTTGATGTGAGTGACGCGCTCGGCCCAGTCGGGGGCGGTTTGGACGGGGCGCTCGGTGCCTTTGGAGTCGCGGACGATGAGGAGGTTGGAGTGGTCGGGGTAAGCGATGGCGGATGGTGACTCGGCGGGTTTGATTTGTGCTGGCGTGGTGAGGAAGTCTTTGGGAGTGACTGCATGAACTGCGGTCATGATGCGGTCTTCGACATCGGGGGCGAACTTGGTGGGGCGGTCGTAGTAGACCATGGCACCGGCGCCTTCGTAGCCGCCTTCTTCGAGGACGCGGCGGGAGGGGACGTAGCAGGGGACGTCGTTGGAGTAGCCGTTGACCCACATGCGGGAGCGGTCGAATTCTCGTTTGATGCGGAGGGAGTAGTCGACGGTGATTTCGCCGGGGAGGAAGACCATGGCCATGTCGTTGCCGAAGCTCCAGCGCTGGACGAGGTAGGGCAGATGGGTGGGGATTTTTTCGCCGCGATC
This sequence comes from Verrucomicrobiaceae bacterium, assembly GCA_027490195.1. Lineage (GTDB taxonomy): Bacteria > Verrucomicrobiota > Verrucomicrobiia > Verrucomicrobiales > Verrucomicrobiaceae > Prosthecobacter. The sequence continues at coordinate 59,430 of JAIXYN010000070.1, forward strand.
GAGTCGGGCGAGATTCTTCTGTGCGTGGTATGAAATGGCAGGAGTTTTGGAGGCGGCGAGGGTCTGCCATTCTTCGCGGGTGGGGAGGGTATCGAAGGCGAGGTCGATTTGTTTTGATTGGCAGGCGAGAGGGCCCGTGAGGGGTTTGAGTTCGCTGGTGGCGATGCGTTTGGCTTCGGCACCGAGGTCTTCGCCGTATTGTTTGACGAGTTCCATGGTGCGGCGGGGATTGGGGTTTTGATCGGCACCGCAGCCGAGGGCGGTGAGGGCGATGGCTCCGGGGAATTCGCGCTGGAGGGCTTCTTGAGCGACGCCGGCCCAGTCGCCGTGGATTTCATCGATGCCGATGGTGGTGCAGTGGCAGGCGTAGCTGGTGAAGATGGCGCGCACCTTGCCATCGGGGCCGGTGACGCGCAGGACGGGGAGGTCGTGGTCGATGGGCTTTAATGGGAAGAGGCGGCGGTTGGCGGCGAAGCCGACTTTGCCGATGCCCCAGGCGAGTGTGGAGGGTTTGCGATCGGCGAGAGCGGCGCGGGCGGCTTTTTCGATGTTGTCGGTGAGTTCGCGGGTGTAGCGCTCGATGGCTGGCAGGTGCTCGGCGGGGATGTCCATGCCAAAGAGGTTGGGGAGCACGCCGATGAGCATGGGCGCGCAGTGGGTGTGGCTGGAGCAGATGGCGAAGCGGGAGTCGGTGGCTTTGGTGTTTGTTTGAAGACGGCGCAGGACTTCGGCGCGCATGGAGGCGGGCACGCCGACGTTGTCCACGGTGACGAGGATGGCGGGGCCTTCGGCATCGGTGCCGAGGGCGAGGGCTTTGGCGAAGATGTGCTGGGAGATACCGGTGTTGGGGGCGCGGCGGTTGCCGTAGCCGCTGAGGCGGACAGGGTAGTCGGGGGTGATGTCGATGGAGGAGGCACCGGCGGGGATGACTGTGTCGGCTGCGGTGGCGGAGGTTGTGAGGGGCCAGAGCAGCAGGAGGGAGAAGAGGAGACGGAGGTGCATGGGCTTGTGCTGGAGCACTACGCGGGGGCGGTGCCTGTTCTTTGCTGGGCTAATGAGGGCACTGACTGGAGGGAACAGAGATTTAAACACCGCGAGAGATTAGAAGACCGCAGAGAAGAGTTTTTGAATCAGCGTTTGGAGGGCTTGTTTCGTTTTGCTTCTTGGCTGGGTGGGAAGATATTTCCCGCAGATTCAGGGAAGCCGCAGATTTTGTCTTTGAGGAGCTTTGATCGAGAGCTCCAGGCGGTGATTGTTGGCGTGGTGGTGCGGAGGCCTTGATTTTGGCAAGGGAATGGAGAGCAATGGAGTGGGCTGGATTCAGGCAAATATCACAGACTTAAGAGCAGAGTTTTTAACCACTAATCGGACACTCATAAGACACTCATAAAGGCAGGCAGAAATTTTGGATGCGGGTGTTTTGATTGAGTGGCTGGGCAGCGCATGTAGGTTTTGGGTTTAGCAAGGGAATGGGCTGAATTCAGAGAGCTGAGGGTGGTTCTTTGTCCATTGTTTGCACCCTGCCCCCGGTTCTCCTTGGTTGACGATATTCAAAGCACTGTTTAAGGCAGAGCCATGCTTCGCTGTCTCACCAAATGGCTTCTTCCTGGGATCATTGTGTCACTAGCTTTGTCAGGCAGTGATGCCGACGATGGAGCCGTCAAGGTGAACGAGTGGGACCTCCCCTATTCTGCCGATCACCCACCGGGACCGACCTTCACTGCCGATGAAAAACAGCGCCAGATGGTCGAGGGTCAGCGCATTCAAGACGAAATCATCGCCGCCTGCAAAGCGGGCAGAGACTCCTTCACCCTACCGCCGGGTGACTATCGCTTTGGTGCGAACTGGCTGGTCACGAAAGATTCGTTCGTGCTTCAGGGCCTGCGCCGCACGGCAGACAAGCCATTTCGCATTCTCGCTCATGGAGCAACGTTTTGGTTCAATCTAAGCGATGCGCCAGCGCCCTCGGCGCATCGCATGGTGAAAATCATCGATTGCAGCCACCTCGCGCTGGAAGGTCTTGTCATCGACAGCGACCCTCGCGGCAGCATGGACGCGCGGATCACGGCCTTCGACTTTGATGGCAACCGCATTCAAGTCGAGCCGGTGAAAGGCGCACGCTTGATTTCTGCGCCTCCCGAGGCCGAGGGAAGATTCATTCCGTTCAAGGCGAATGGTCATCACATCGCGGCTCTTTATGCCATCGACTCAGGCTGGGGACCTGGCAATGTTTTCTACCAGAGTGTGGAGCGCACGCCGGACGGGCATTTCTGGCTGACGATGAAAAACGAGAAGCTTCTGCGCACCATCCGCGACGACACTTGGCGGAAGACTTATGGTAGCGCGGGCACGCTGGAGGTCGGCGATGTGCTTGGCATTCTTTACAGCACGTCTGAGTCCATCTGGCTGAGTCAGTGCGAACGAATCACGATCCGTGACTGCCACGTCTATGCGGCCAAAGCGTGCATCTCCGAGAGCGAGGGCTATGGCGATCACCAGTGGATCAACTGCCGCTTCATGGCGCGTCCCGGCTCCAACAACCTGCTAGGCGGCGAGGGCACGATGAACAATGCCTGCCAGCACGGTTCAACGTTTGACGGCGTGGTTGTTCATCGCAGCACGGACGATGGCTTCAACAACCATGGCTACTGGCAACATGCCGAATCAGCCAGCGGCCAGACGATCACATTCAAGAACCCTCTGCCGCAGCCGCTGGTGGCTGGCGATTTCGCGGAGGTTTATGACAGCAGAAAGAAAACGTTCGTGGGCAGGTTCACCCTGGAGAGTGTCAACGGAAAGGCCGTGACATTCCGCGAACCCCTCGGCAACCACTCCGCAGATGCGACTGTGATTTTTCCCGGCCATCAGAATGCTGGCTGGGTCATCCGCAACAGTGCATTCGTTGATTGTTATCAGCGCATCTTGCTCCAGTGCGGCCCCGGAGTTTTCGAGAACAACCGGGTGGTGCGCTGTGGCGGTGCACTCGTCGTTTCGAACGGCCCTGTCGGCCATATCGAAGGGGGCAGCCCCGATGAAGTGACGATCCGAAACAATCTGTTTCTCGATACCGGCAACTCGCCACCGAACAGCACTCTCAGCATCGGTGGAACAGGCCGCGCATTGAAGAAAATCCGCATCGAGAACAACCTCGTCTGCAACAGTGGCGGCCCGGCGATCAAGGTGGAAAACGTGGATGGGCTCACGATGCGCGACAACATCTTCATCCAACCATTTCTCGGGAGTGCAATGATGCCGGAGACGAAAGTGGACACGCATACTGCCATTCAAACCGAGAACATTCGTCAAGCAACGCTGTCCGGGAATGTCCTCCTGAAACCATCCTCCAGCGCAGGTGCCGAAGCCTTTCTCCGGAAAGCAACGACAACACAGCGAGCGAGTGCAATGGAAGTGCTGACTGAGTTTCGGCGCACGCCTTTCGCAGATGAGGCAACTACCGATGCACCCAAGCCCGGCTTGTGATGATCCATCATTCCGTTGTCTCATGGCAAAAGAAAGGAATTCAAAAATCATATACCCACCCATCTTCACCAAAAATCTCACCTTCTCTTCTCCCATGAGAATCATACCATCTCTTTGGCTCGCCATCGTAGCTTGCACCTCGCTGCAACAGACTGCAATGGTCCATGCGCAGTCACCTGTGACCACGCCTTCGATCAGGGATCGAGGACTGGTTTCCAAGGGGAATGAAAGCCGACTGGCGGCGGTCATGGCGAAGGCTCGTCGTGGTGAGGAGATTTGTGTGGCGGCGATTGGTGGATCGATCACTGCTGGGGGCTTGCAGACGAAGGACCCGAAGAACCGCTACATCGCGCGGGTCGCGGATTGGTTCACTCAAACGTTTCCCAAGGCCAAGGTGCGCTTTGTCAATGCAGGCATCGGCGGGACCAACTCGCTCTACGGTGCGATGCGGGTGCAGCGGGATGTGCTGAGCAAGAAGCCGGACCTTGTCATTGTGGAATATGCGGTGAACGACAACCATCCGGTGCCGATGTTCTGGGGCAGCTACGAGGGCGTGCTGCGGCAGATTTTGCGCGAGCCGCAGCAGCCGGCCGTCGTGCAGTTGTTCTTCATGCAGAGGAAGGGTGAAAACGCGCAGGAGACTCAGCACATGCTGGGCCGTCATTATGATCTGCCGATGGTGAGCTTTCGCGATGCGTGGTGGCCGGAGATTTACAGCGGGCGCGCCAAGTGGGAGGTGATGTATGCCGATGTGGTGCATCCGAATGACACGGGACACATTCTCGCCTCGGAGCTTTTGATCGCTCTGCTTAATGATGTGAATGCCAAGCCTGCACAGAGCGCCAGCGCGGGCCATGCGGAGCTTCCTGCGCCTATGATCACGGATCTTTTTGCCAACTGTCGCTATGCGCAATACGCGGACTTGAAGCCGACGCAAAACAGCGGCTGGACTCAAACTCCGGACGGCACGAAGTGGGAAAGCCCGGCCGCGACTGATGGTGGGATCGAGTTTGGTTTCGCGGGCAAGCTGCTCTTTGTGGGATATGACATTGATGAGGAATCCGAACGCTTTGTAAGCTTCTCCATCGATGGAGGCGCGGAACGGCCTTTGAAAAAGAGTCCCAATCGATTGCCGCTGGCGGAGGATTTGGCCCCAGGTCAGCACCGTGTGCGTATTGAGTTCGCAGGCAGTAAAGTGCCGCAAGGATCAACCGCCAAGGTGCGGATCTGGGCCGTGGGTGCGGCAGGAGCGACGGAGTGAACATGGCCTATGAAGAACTTTTTCGTTATCGTCATCACTCTGCTCTTTGCAGCCGCGAATTTGATTGCAGCGGAGCCTGAGCGTATCGCCATTCTGCTTCGCGAGCCGACGCAGAAGGCGCTCGCCGAGCCTCTGCGCACTTACGTGGCTGATGTGGAGGCACGCTTTCCGGTGCAGGTACGGCTCATCGTGCGCGACTGGCAGACTCCAGCGGAAGTGCGTGCGGCCATCAAGAGCCTGCATAAGGAGAGCGGAGTATCAGGTATCATCCTCGTGGGGGCCATGCCCATGCATCCGTTTTTCATGCATGAGCATGCCAATCCCAATCCACTCTACTATGAGGACTTCGATCTTGAGTTTGTGGACAACAACCAGGACGGCGTGGACGATGCCTACAAAGGTACCCCGCAACTGAAGATCTGGGTGGCCAACATCCGTGCCTGCGAAAAAGCGCAGGACGATGACATCCCCGCACTGAGCCGTTTTTTTGCCAAGACGCATGACTACTACACCGGAAGGGTGGTGCCGGAACTGCGCACCCTCCTTTTCAGCACGGAGGTCATCACCGCAGACTGGCCCGGCACCGGGGAGTGGTTCAAGCGGCGCGGCGGCACGCGTTTTTCCGCACCGGAGAATGTGACGCTGCTGGAGGGGAAAGCATGCACGCACAAGGCTGCGCTGGAGGCTTTTCAGAAACACAGCTACTCGCTCACCTGCGTGGCGCTGCACTCGGATGAAACCGGTCACGCCATGGATGACGAGGACCTCTTTGCGCATGAGATCGCGGCTATGAAAACGGGATCTCTCATCACCATCAGCCATGGCTGCTTTGCTGCCAACTGGAACAAGACCCAGCATGACAACAACGGCCCCAACTGCGGGCTGAGCTGGGTTTTCGGCAATCATCTGGGGCAGGCCGCAGTGGCCCAAGTACGCAGCGGTGGCGTGGGTTTTGATGATCTCATTTACGCGCGACTGCGCGCCGGAGATTACCTTGGCAAAGCGTACCTTCCCTGCAAGCAGGCTCATGAAATTGAACACGCGCCCGGCGATCATGTGCCTGGCGACATTGTCTCAGGCATTTTGCTGATTGGGAATCCTTTCGTGGAGCTCAAACCCGTAGCACGCACAGTCAATGCGAAGGCACCGCGCCTAGTGATCCGCAACGCGGTGTATGGCGATCTGGCCAGCAATGCGGTGGTCAACGTGACGCAGAAGGTGGCGGACTGGGTCGAAGATTCACTCAGCGTGGCAGCCACCGCCGAAAATTTTGGCGATCCGGCGAATGGCATCGAGAAGCAATTGAAGGTCGAATACACCCTGGATGGTGTGGATGGAACGATGACTCTTGAAGAGGGGCAGCTGCTGAAGATCGGGAAGTGACGGTGCATTGCCATCGATTACCAGGAGTGATGCTTTCGTCATTCTTGCATGACAGGCGCGATGCCACCTGCGCTGGCGGCGAAGCGAGGACGAAGTGTGCGCTTTAACCCGCGAAGGCGGTGTCGGCGATGCAGGCTTGCGCCGTGCATCTCTGCCACCGCAGTCCAAGACGCTGTCGCGTTGATTGGGGGAGCATGGACCGATGGAATTCACGATGCCTATTCTTAACCGATTTTGCTTCGCTGAAACAAAGGCATTGAGGATGATGCGCGTGCTACTCGTGAACGCTGGGTAGCTGCAAGCTTCTCGCATACCTTCGGCATGCGTACTTGAACACGGGGATCTTCATCCGCTGGTCCGGTGATTCTCGCTCGGCGAGCCTCGCTGCACCGCCGGCTCATTTCTTTGCTCCTTCCAGGAGCGATAGCGGAGACTCTGTGCAGTGAGGTGTAGGCTTTCGATGGTCTGGGGGGATTGGAGAGCGCTGATCGACAGACAGGAGTGTCTGTCGTACTTCGGGAGCGATTGCGGAGTATATGTGCAGTGAGGTAAAGGCTTTCGATGGTCTGGGGGGATGGGTGGACGCTGATCGACAGACAGGAGTGTCTGTCGTACTTCGGGAGCGATTGCGGAGACTCTTTGCAGTGGGGTAAAGGCTTTCGATGGTCTGGGGGGATGGGTGGACGCTGGTCAACAGACAGAAGTGTCTGTCGTACTTCGGGAGCGATTGCGGAGACTCGGTGCAGTGAGGTGGGCAGTGTCTGTCGATTTGGAGGATTGGAGAGCGCTGGTCGACAGGCGTTTGTTGGTGGGTAGCCCGGAACTTATGCTTTGCGAAGGGTCCCGAAGACCTGGGTCATGGCGTCTTTGAGGAGGCTGCTGTCGTTGGAGTGGCAGATGAAGCGGGCGCCTTGTTTGATGGCGCGGAGTTGTTGGTCGGTTTTGCCAAACCAGGAGCCGGCGGGGATGTGGCGTTTGTCTGCGGCGTCGATGACTTTTTGGACGTTGGCGATGAAGTCGGGGTGATCGTACTCGTTGGGGATGCCCATGTTGGTGGTCATGTCATTGGGGCCGATGAAGAGGGCGCTGACGCCGGGGATGGCGCAGATGGCGTCGAGGTTCTGCAGGGCGAGGACGGATTCGATCATGGGAACGAAGAGGGTGTCGGCGCATTTTTGCTCGATGTAGTCGCGGGTTTTTTCGCTGGGCCATTTGTTTTCGTTGATGGCTTTTTCGAGGGCGAGGCCTTTGAGGGGGCGATAGACGGCGGCGGCGGCGAGGCGCTTGATGAGATCGACGTCTTCGGCGTAGGGGATGACGACACCATCGAAGGAGTCGCAGACTTTGGCGACGTCGTCGGGATCGCGGCTGTGAGTGCGTGCGAGGCAGGCGATGCCTTTGGCGGCGAGGGCGTAGCGGAGGGGCATGAAGTCGGCGATGTCGAGGGCGTTGTGCTCTGCGGTGACGATGACGAAGTCGATGGTGCCGTCGGAGATGAAGTCAACGATGGCGGGGACGACGGCGTGCTGGACGAGCATGCCGAAGACGGTGTGACCCTTCATCATTTTGTCTTTGAGGAGGCGCGCGGGTTTGGAGCCGGTGGTGGTGTAGGGGGTGGCGGGCATGGGTAGATAGCGGCAGGCGCGTGGGTGGATCCTTCTTCGCCTAGGCTTCGAAGGACTGAGGGGTGTAAACTGGGAACTGAAAACTGAGAATTGCAAACTGGCCGGAGGCGCGCGTGGAAGGTGGGCCTTTAAGGGGCGCGGTATTCGCCTTTCCAGATTGGGCCGTGATCCAACCCGCTGGCATCTCGATAGAGGCTGGATGAGGATTCCATGCTGCGCATGAACTCGGCGAAGGCGGCATCATCGCGGTGGAAGACGGACTTCAATTCTCCGCTGATGAGTCCGGCCTTGCGGAGCGCGAAATGAAGCTGGGTGAGATTGTCGCCAAACATGGCGAGCCGAGCACGCTGGCGGTCGGTGGAGCACGCGGCCTGGGTGGCGAGGTAGTGCAGTTCGATCTGAGGAAACAAGGGTGCGTAGATGGACTGCATGACATCTTCGTTTACCTCATACTGGCTGCCTTTGTAGGCGAGCGGTTGAGCTTGCTTGTGTGCGAGCATTTTGGCGTCCAGTTCATCGTACATGCGGCGCATGTGCTGCCATCCGGGGCCGTAGGCGCGCTGCAGCCACTCGTCGAGCGAGGTGCTAACATTGAGATTTGCATTCCACATTTGTTTGGCGAGGAGGTAGTTGATGGGGGCATTCACGCCCCACGAACTGGTGCCCACCATGCGCGCACCCCAGACTTTGCACTTCGCCGCAATGGGGAGTTCCATCTGCAAGATGGTGAGAGCGGGCGGCAGTGGTGCGCCGTGGTAGCTGCGCATCCAGGTGGAGTAGTTGTGGTAAAATAGATGGTCGGTGATGCTGCTCCAGCGCTTCATGATGCCTTCGAACTCGTCGTGATACACTGGCTTGAGCAGGCCATAGCCGTAGTAGTTCAGGGGTGCCCAGCAGAGGCTGAAATTGTCCGGCATTTTGATGGCATCTTCGGGTGGATACTGGTAGTTGTAATAGACGAAGCCGCCGAGGCGGTGACCGGGACGCTCGCGCGCGATGATGCGGGCGACTTCGCTGTAAAAGGTGAGGATGGCCCGTGCATGATTTGGTTTTCCGTGCGGGTCTTTGGTGATGAGCTTTGCGCAGCGTTTGCAGGTGCAAAATCCGCCGCCATCCGTGGGCGAGATGCTTGTCATTTCGCGCTTTGGATTGCGATCGATGGATTCCATTACGCGTTTGGCGAACAGGTCAACCAAGCCGGGTGCGGTAGTGCAAAAGAAAGTGACCTTGCCTTTGCGCTCGTAGTTCCCGCCGGATGGCTTCCATTCGGGATGGGCGACGAAGTCATCGGGCCGCAGGTAGTCGTCCCAAGAGTGACCGTAGCCCGTAGCGAAGGGATGAAAGGCATTGGTGAGGCGATGATGGCGAAGCCAATCCGACTCCGCTGACTGTGGAAGACGCGGATTTCGAGGGTCGGTCTCGCCGACATAAGCGAGCGAGCGCGTGGCAAAGTCTGGCGCTCCACGCAGAGGCTGTGGCAGCAGGACACGGATGCTTTCCACACGAGGGACATCCAACCCGAGATCGCCTGGGAGCAGCCAGCGGGCGCCGGTGAAGCGCTCGAGAAACTCCAGCGCGCCAAAGAAGGTGCCGTGGCTGGGAACAAACCAGGCGTCCGGTTTTGCGGGGGCGAGATCGTCGTTTCCTGCGATGATGATGTCCTCACGATCCTGGCGGATTTCGAAACCGTCATGCGGGAGGGTGTTGTCCGAAACGATGCGAAGTGCGGGGACGAGGACTGGATCGCTGGTGATCTGCAAGGTCAGGCCCGTGGCTTGCTGAATCACGTGCTGAAGCTCAAGCGCTGCCTGCCTGGCCGTCTGCGGCGCATTGGCGGAGTGATGAATGACGTGCCGCGTGCCGAGGATGATTTCAGCGGCAGGTGTGGCGACTGTGAACAGACAGAGGAGGGAGCAAAGAAGACGCATGTCCATGCGAAGATACGGCGTGAAACCGTAAAAAATGCCATGCATGATGCGACACCGTTTTGGTGCGGCGGGATTCAATGCGGACGCTGCTGGAGGGAGTGAATGCCAAGGCACCACACATAGAACAGTGCGCGGTGTGATTGGGATACGCTCACAGACGGGCCCATTCTTCGCACTACGTGCTTCGAAGGACACGCGGGAAGCCGCCAAACCCATCCTACATCTCCAGAACCGCACACGGAGAGTGCGGACCACTCCGCGCTAGGGCGTGGTGGAGTCGTGGGACGTTTGGGATTCGGGGAGGAATGCCCGCGCAGACTGCGGGCATCACATGCGGCAGATGAGGAGCTCGCGTTCGTAGATGAGCTCTTTGGGGAGGTGGGTCTTGAGGTCGATGAAGAGTTCTTCGTGGGAGAGGATCTCGGTGCGCCAAGCGGCGCGGTCGAAGCGCTGGAGCTCCTCGAATTTTTCTTTGGAGAAGTCGAGGCCCTTCCACTCGATGTCCTCGTATTGAGGGACCCAGCCGATGGGGGTTTCCTTGGACTTGCCGTGGCCGTTGGCGCGATCGACGATCCATTTGAGGACGCGCATGTTTTCGCTGAAGCCGGGCCAGAGGAATTTTCCGTCGGCGTCTTTGCGGAACCAGTTCACGTTGAAGATACGCGGTGTTTCGTTCAACGTGCGCTGCATGCTGATCCAGTGGCGGAAGTAGTCGCCCATGTTGTAGCCGCAGAAGGGGAGCATGGCCATGGGATCGCGGCGGACTTTGCCGATGGTGCCTGCGGCGGCGGCGGTCATTTCGCTGCCCATTGTTGCGCCGGTGTACACACCGCCGCTCCAATTGAAGGCCTGATAGACGAGGGGCATGGTGGTGGCGCGGCGGCCGCCGAAGATGATGGCGCTGATGGGGACGCCTTCGGGTTTTTCCCAATCGGGATCAATGGTGGGGCACTGCGAAGCGGGTGCGGTGAAGCGTGAATTGGCATGGGCGGCCTTGGTGCCTTTTTCCTTGGCGATGGCAGGCGTCCACATGTTGCCCTGCCAGTCGGTGCATTGCGCAGGAGGTGTGTCGGTCATGCCTTCCCACCAGACACCGCCATCAGGGGTGAGCGCCACATTGGTGAAGATGGTGTTCTTCCGCAACGAGGCCATGGCGTTTGGATTGGTCTTGTCGCTGGTGCCGGGTGCGACGCCGAAGAAGCCGGCTTCAGGATTGATGGCGTGGAGACGGCCATCCGCGCCGGGTTTGATCCAGGCGATGTCGTCGCCGACGGTCCAGACCTTCCAGCCCTTGTCGATGAAGTGCTGGGGTGGGATGATCATGGCGAAATTTGTTTTGCCACAGGCGCTGGGGAAGGCGGCGGCGACGTAGGTCTTTTTGCCTTTGGGATCTTCCACGCCGAGGATGAGCATGTGCTCGGCCATCCAGCCTTCATCGCGCGCCATAGCGGAAGCGATGCGGAGGGCGAAGCATTTTTTACCGAGCAGGGCATTGCCGCCATAGCCGGAGCCGTAGCTCCAGATTTCGCGCAGTTCAGGGAAGTGAACGATGTACTTCTCCTTGTTGCAAGGCCATGGAACGTCCTTCTGACCCTTCTTGAGGGGAGCCCCAACGGTGTGCATGCAGGGGACGACGCGCTTCTTGGACTGGTCGATTTTTTCAAACACCTTTTTGCCGATGCGGGCCATGATGCGCATGTTGACCACGACGTAAGGGGAATCGGTGAGTTGCACGCCGATCTGAGCCATGGGGGAATCGATGGGGCCCATGCTGTAAGCGAGCACGTACATGGTGCGACCGCGCATGCAGCCGTTGAAGAGCTTGCGCAATTTTTCCTTCATTTCGAAGGGGTTCATCCAGTTGTTGGTGGGGCCTGCGCCGTCTTTGGAATTGCTGCAGATGAAGGTGCGCTCCTCGACGCGGGCGACGTCGCTGGGATCTGACTTGGCGTAGAAGCAGCCGGGCCACTTCTTTTGATTGAGACGGGTGAAGGTGCCGGCCTCGACCATCTCATTGCACAGACGGTCGTATTCAGCCTTCGAGCCATCCACCCAGTGGATGCGATCTGGTTTGCAGAGCGCGGCCATTTTTCCGACCCAGCGCTGAAGGTGAATGTTTTTGCTGAGAGGTTTGGACGAAGGAATGGGAGTCATACGGACAGAGGGGTTTGGGGATGACTGACTCACGCGGAATTCATGCCAAATGTCCATCGCATAAGCTTCGCTTATTTTGGTGAAAACTGGGCGGTGAGGGCGCGCTGTGCTCATCCCGGCGGAGCGAGACGGCTACTGCACGCGACGGCGGCGCAAGGCTATGCTGGTGAGGCCGCAGGCGATGAGCAAGGTGAGTGAAGGCTCTGGCACGACTGTGATGACGGTGACAACGCCGGTGGTGCTGAAGAGCGAGGTGTCCCACGTCCAAGATGGGTCAAAGCCTGAGGTGCTGAGATTCAGCAGGCTTGCATCCAGCCCATTGATGCCGGTGCCTGAAACGGCGGACCAGTCGAGCAGATCGAAGGAATCATTCAGAGTGGGAGTGTAGCCTCCTGCAAAGATCACGCTCAGGCTGCCAGGATTCATCGCTGAGAAGTCCATTCTGCCTGCGCCTGAGGCGGCGAAAACGATCTTGTCGTTGGTGTGGTTCGCACTGAGCTCAAAGATGATGGCGCTGCCATTTTGAAACGTCGCGTTGCCGTCCACGGGAGTGAACGTGAGGGTGCCAATGCCGTTGTTTGTGGGAGGGAGGCCCGGTGCCACGGTGCCGCCAATGGTGATGCCGCTGGAACCTGTGGGTGAGATGATTCCTGTGCCCCCCAGAGTGGTGCCCGAGGAGGTGAGCAAGGAACCCGAGCCTGTGGCCGATCCAGTGATGTTACTGACGAGCAGTGATCCGGCTGTGACAGACGTGCCGCCGCTGTAGGTGTTGGCCTTGGACAAGGTGGTGGTGCCGGCACCCGCTTGTGTCAGAGAGCCAGTGCCACTGATGAGATTGTCCAAGGCATAGACATTGCTGCGGTTCACGAGAAGGGAGGCGTTGTTGGTTACATTGCCCGAGCCAAGCCCCCCTGTGGTGCCGCCACCCAAAGCGCCAATCTGGAGAATTCCTTCCGAGATGGTTGTGGTGCCGGAGTAGCCTGAGTTGTCGTCCTCCACACGCACGATGCCAGAGCCAGTCTTTGTCAGATTTTTAGCCCCTGAAATGGCGCCGGAAAGACGCATGGCAAAGGTATCGACAGACTGGCTTAAAATCACCAAGTCGTCGTTGAGAGTGATCTTGCCGCTGAAGCGGGAACTGAAGGTCGCCCCGCTGGTGAAGCCGAGCGTCAGTACACCGCCGCTGCCGGCGACGACATTGATGTCATTGGCAAAGGTGTAGCCACCCAAGTAGTTGATGAGCGAGGCGTCTCCGCCGCCGACACTGCCGAGATTCACCACTCCGCTGGAAGCACCAAGCGCACCGCTGACACCCACGCGCAGTGTGCCGCTGGCGATCGTGGTGCCGCCTGAGTAGCTGCTGGCGGCATCCAGGGTCAGGGTTCCCGGGCCGGCTTTTGTCAGAGCACCTGACTGACCGGCGAGATCGGCGAGAATGCCTGAGATGGAGAAGGCACCTGCGCCGGAAACACGAATCGTGCCGCCGCCGTTGCCGATGGAAAAACCGCGATTGCCGCCGGAAGTGAAATTTGAATCCGATGCGAACTCCAGGGTGCCTCCATTCAGGGTCACCTGCCCCGCAATGTAGGAGGCCGGAAGGGTACCCAGTGCAGTTCCTCTTGCTATCTTCAAGGTTCCGGCATTGATCGTAACACCACCGGTGAAGGAATTGGCTGAGTTCAGAGTGACGGTGCCCAGGCCTTCCTTGGTGATGTGAAACGCACCGCTGATGGCCACGGCAGAGCCGAACTCCAGGGTGGAACCGGCGGCTGTGGTGAAGGTGTTGTCCGCACCAAGCACGACGGAAAGCGTGCCATTGGCCCCGGCAAAGACGACTGAGGTGGTCGTATTTTGCAGAGTGATGCCCTTATGCAGCGTGAGCGAGCGTGAAGTGGACCCTGTGCTGTTGGTGTCGATGGCGAGAATGGCAGGAAGCTTGGCGTTGATGTTGTCAAAGGTCATCAAACCGAACACCCGTGGGCCGCTTACCGTCATATTGACCAAGGTGCCCGTGCCGTTGCGATTGTTGAACACGACGTCTGAATCTGCCGCATTGGGAGGTACTGTGTCGGTCAACCAATTGGAGCCAAGACTCCAAAAAACACTGTCGCCAGTGGAGCCGCCGTCCCAGAAGGTGGTGGTTTGCGCTGTAGCGTCAACCGCCGCTAGCCCCAAGCTGGCGACCAGCAGCATGCGAAACGTTGTTGTGGCAAGGTTTCTCATGACTCAATGAGCACCGAATCACCGCAGCACGGCCAACAAGGCCGCCAAGGTGTAGGCGGAAAAAACAAAAATTGTGATGGTGCGGATTGAGACTGCCATGAATCAAATGAATGGAGCGGACGCCGCAGAATGAAAGCAGGGCGCGTGCTAACAAATCGTTGATTTTCAGAACGTTTGTACGGGCTCGGGAGAGAAAATAATGCAGCGCACCGCCCCACCCATTCTGTCGATCATTCTACAGCGTGGGGAGATTTATCGCCCGCAGACCAGAGGATGCCCCGAGGGATGAAGTTCTCGAGTCCAGGTGTGTTCTCGGGATGAGGGCTGGAGATAAACACGCGGCCTTTGCCATAGGTGGAGATGACATGCGCGGGTGAATTGACCTGCACACCGGCGGGGGAGCCGTATTCGGCGATTTCGGTTTTGAAAACTGTCACCACGTTGTAGGCGGGAATATCGGTGCGATGTGCCGCTGTGAGAATGGGGCCATTGTGGTAGCGGACTTTGAAGGTGGACTTTACATCACCGAGCCATTGCTGACCGGCCAGGGTGGGTTCCAAATCCAGCAGCGCATGTCCTCGACGCCATTTGTCGGAAACGGTGCCTGCATTCAATATTCCGAGACTCCAGGTGAAATTTGAACAGGCGAGGTAGGCCCCGCCACAGATGCCCACATAACCGCCGCCTTGCTTCACGAACTCGCGAACGTTTTTGAGACCCGCAGCGCCAATGCCTTTGGACTGGCCAGAGCCAGAGCCGCCTGGAAATACCAGCACATCATAGGATCTGATGTTGAGACTACCGACCTCCTGCCCGCTGAGGACCACCGCCTTCATCTTTGGAAAAGGCCTGAGCACGTTCAAGACATTGTCCACCCCACTCTGGGGGGAGCCCAGTCCACGGTAGATGCCAACTGTGATCTCCCGCGTCTGCGCTGGCGCAGGGATGATGGACTTCATCCCATTCACATCTGGCGGAACCACAAATGGAGGTGGCACCGTTTTTTTCACGCCCTGGGCAGATACCGGGGAGAGCCCGCCGAGCAGCAGAAGCAAGGGAAGCAATGGATGTAGTTTGGCCATCCAAGGAGGTGAGTTACTTTAGCTGTGATTCAATCGATTTTGCCACCTGCTGGCCCATGAGTTCGTAGCCTTTGGCATTGAAGTGAACGTCCTGGGGATTGGCGATGCCGGTGAGCTGGGGGGCGAGGAAGGCGTGAAGGTCGTCAATGGCGATGGCGTGCTTTTTCATGACGCGCAGGGCGATTTCGTTTTTCTCGGCGATCTGGGTGACGATTTCGGGGCCGTCCTTGGTGTCTGGCGGAACGGGGGTGGTGGTGGCGAAGATGAGTTTTGCGCCGGTTTTTTGCATGCGGGCGATGAGGGTTTCGAGGCGCTGCTCGTAGTCTGCGGCGGGCGTTTTGCGATCGTGGATGCCGAAGTTGAAGTGGATGACGTCCCATTTGCCGCCGCCGAGCCAGATGTCGATTTTCTTCACGCCGTTCGCGGTGGGGCCGCAGTTTTCGGGGGCGCGATGCACGTTGGCCTTGCCGGCCATGGCCTTGCGGACGTCCTGGGTGTAGCCGCGTGAGATGGAATCGCCGATGAGGAGGACACGCGGGAGTTTGGGGTCGTCTTGAACGAAGTCCCAGGCATTGGAGCGTCCGGCGATTTTGTCCTTTTTGTGAAGCGGGAGGTAGAAGCCGTTGCCGAGGTTTTGCTCGAGCACGATTTCCCAGGCCTGCTGATCTGGCGGAAGGGTGGCTTTCAGGGCCTGGTATTTTTCATCGACCGCCTTGTCTTCGGCAGCTTTCTTGGCGGCGGCTTCGGCGGCGTTGGTGGGTTCGTTTTGGGTTTTGACCTGGGCGTGGGAGAGGGTGGCGAAGGCGAGGAAGAGGAGGGTGTATTTCATGCGGGAGAGGCAATCGGTGGAGAAGTTTGGAGACGTTGTTTGTTTGCGGCGAATGCGCGGCGGAGTTTGTTGCCAACGCTGCTGGTTAGCTTGGGGTGTAGCGGAGGTTTGGGTTTGCTTCCCGGACGTGTACTGCAATACCCAGGGTCGCCTCGCCTAGGCTCGGCTGACCCAGGGCTATAATCCGCAGCACCTTTGGTGCTGAAGAAGTATGCTTGTCAGGGCCAAGGGTGATCATTTCATTGCGAGCGTGACAGGGTTGCATGACCATATCTGACAAGACCGTAAGGCTAGAAATGTCCCTCTTATTTTTTGGGGAGATTTTCGGTGATCACGGAAGCGACTTTTTCGGCGAGGTAATGATAGCCAGAGGGAGAGTAGTGGACGTTGGCGGGGAGCTGAACCTCGGTGAGCTTGGCGGCGGCGTGGGTGCAGAGATCGTCGGTGGGGATGCCTGCGGTGGTCATGACGCGGGCGGCGGCTTCGTTGTATTTCTTTTCATCGCCTTCGATGCGGCCATCGGAGCCGGCGGGGACGGGCGTGGTGTTGCACCAGATGAGCTTGGCACCGGTGACCTGCAGGATTTTGACGAGTTCGGCAAGGTTCTTCTCATACTCGGCCAACGGAACCTGGAGGTGCGAGCCGGGGGCTTTGGGGTCGGCGCGCTTTGATGGATCTTCGGCGATGTATTTGAGATCGTGCAGGCCCCAGTTGAAATGAATGACGTCCCACTTGGAGTCGCCGAGCCAGGCTTTGATGTTTTTGAGGCCGTTGGTGGTCGGGCCGCCGTTGGTGGGGATGCGGTGGACGTTGGCTTTGCCTTTGAGGAGTTCGCGCACGTCGAGGGTGTAGCCCATGGAGATGGAGTCGCCAATGAGGAGGACGCGAGGGAGGCCGGCGATGTCTTCGACCTTGGCCAGTGAAGGATGCGGGGCGCGTTTGGGGGCTTTCTTGGGCGCTGGGGTGGGAGAGTCTGCGGCGAGGGCCGTGCTGGCGATGAGAGCAAGGAGCAGGATGGATTTCATGTGGCGAATTTAAACGTTGGGCTGGTGTTGGAATATCAGGTTGTTGGAGCGATTTCGGAAACTCACAGACGCGCGGAGATTTGTGTCACCGCTACGCGGTTCTACCGACTAATAATGCCGGTTTGTCGGACTACCGTGGGTTGGCACCCACGGCTACGGTTATGTCAGCGCTACGCGCTTGTGGAGGTTATTCAGGAGGCGTGACTCTGGGGACTTTCGTACGGAGCCGCCTTCCTTCTTTTGCCGAGGCTACGAAGCACCTGAACTCTAGGCGGCTGGATTGTGGAACGGAGAGTCACAATGGATTTGGGAGCTGCGCGCGTGAAGCAAGCTCCCAGATTCCGGCTAAAGCCGGTACTACAATACGTGCGTTGGCTTGCTTCAAATCTGGGGTGTTGCGGGGCTTCCGGAACGGGCTGCTGCGAAGCCACGAAGCGAACCCCGAGCCGAGCGAAGCGAGACAGACGAACGAAGTGAGCCCGAAGGGAAGCGAAGCACCTCAACTACGTACTAAGAATAGCCGTGAGTTATTCGGGAGGACAGGGAAGGCGGGACTGCAATACATGAGATGGGTTTGCGATGTTGTGGAGCGAAGAGGAGGAAGGGCTTTCGGAAACTCGGTTTTGGCAATCGCTGTGAAAAAGATGCTGGCAACTCGGTCTTCACGACGTTTGATGTCGCCTCTCCCCATCACCAACCACCATGCGCACGCTGCTTACACTTCTCGCCCTCGCTTCATTCGCCACTGCCGCCGAGCCAGTCACTCTGACGCTGGCTGATTTCACCGACACCAAGGACGCCGCGCCTTCCGGTGGCTGGACGACGGAAGGTGACACCATTCATCTTGTGGGCAAAGGTGGTGGTGCGCTGATCTCGAAGAATGAATATTCCAATTTTGAGCTGGAATGGGAATGGAAGGTGAATGCGAAGGGTAACAATGGCATCAAGTACTGGGTGACCAAAGTGGGTGGCAAGGAGTGGCTGGGCATTGAGTACCAGATGATCGACGACAGCGGGCATCCGGACGGGCTCAAAGGTGGATCGCACACGACGGCGTCGATTTACGACATCAAGGAACCTGTGGCAGGCAAACTGGTGAAGCCGGCCGGTGAATGGAACACGAGCAAGATCGTGGTGCAGGATGGGAAGATCCAGCATTGGCTGAATGGTGCCCTGGCCAGTGAAGCGGACACGACGACGCCGGAGTGGAAGGAGCGCGTGGCGAAGAGTAAGTTTAAGAGCAAGGAAGGCTTTGCGCCGGGCAAAGGGAAGATCATGCTGACGGAGCATGGGGACGAGACTTGGTTCCGGAATATCAAGCTGACGGCGAAGTAGGCTTGGTGCTGGATGGCTGGATTCTAGATGCTGGATTCTAGATGCTGGATGAAATTCTGAGACGGAGCTGAGCTTTGTGGAGAAGAGGAACGTCGCACAGTGGATTGCCTTCGGCTTGCTTCGCGGGGTCGAACCCCTTTGCTGGCGTCTGACTTGCAATGCGTCGTTGGGTTGGCCTAACCTGCACTTATCACACTCCAAACGTTGACATCCGGCGATGTTGCTCGGGGTGCCGAGTCCGCGAAGGGCGCGACTCGGCATCGGAATACCGAGCTACATTACGAGTGCCACACACTGTTTACCTATTCCCAGTGAGTGTGAGAAATGCAGGCTCACGCGGAGCAGCAGGGGAATGGCGGAGCGCCGCACAGAGGACTGTGCGGACCACTTTGCTTGCGCCCTCGCGGCGTCCTTGGTTTATTCTCAGATTGCTCAATGCTATTTTTCTTCGGCGCGGCCGATTTCCCAGCCTTTGTCGCTGGCGTCGGGGAGTTCGGCGAGGTCTTTTTCGAAGAGCTGGGTGAGCTCGATGCGGCGTTCGCGGACGATGCTGGCGTAGGCGTCTTCGTCTTCATGGACGGGGACGAGAAGGTGCACGGTCTCTTCGTCGTAGCGACGCCAGCGGCGGGCGGCGCGCTCGGTGGCGTAGGCGGGTTTTCCCAAGGCACGCAGGGCGCGGACGGCGAGTTCTTGAGCGCTGCCCATCTGCTCGTGCACGGCGTCTTCGGCAGCTAGGCCGAGGCTCATGAGCTCGAAGCGCTGATCGTAGTCATGGGCACGGGCGAGGATGCGGAGCTTGGGGAATTTTTCGCGAACCTCGGTGACGAGTTGTGCGACTTTGGCCTGATCTGCCAGAGCGATGATGAGCAGGGATGCGTGCTCGATGCCTGCGGCGTGGAGGAGATCGAGGCGGGTGGCATCGCCGTAGAAGACCTTGAAACCGAATTTGCGCAGCATGTCCACGTGATCGGGGTCGCTCTCAAGCACGGTGACTTTGACGCCCTGGGACATCATGAAGCGGCCAACGAAATTGCCGAAGCGACCGAAACCGGCGAGGATGACGGGGGCGTGTTCATCGATGCGGTCGGGGGCACGCTGCTCCTTGCTCACCGCTGTGTAGCGGGGCGCAAGAATGCGCTCGTAGATGATGAAGAGGAGCGGGGTGATGGCCATCGACAGGGCGACCACCGCGACCAGCAGGCGCGAGGTTTCCGCTTGAAGGATCTCCTGCTGGATAGCCATTGAAAGCAAGGCGAAGGCGAACTCACCGCCCTGAGCGAGAGCGAGTGAGAGGAGCCAGCGATGGCTGCCGCGAATTTTCAGAAGCGTGGCGATCACGAACATGACCACGACTTTCAAGGCGATCAGAGCGATCACGAGTGCCGCGACGAGGAGGGGCTTGCCAGCGATGACGCTGAAATCAAGCGAGGCACCGACGGCGAGGAAGAAGAGGCCGAGGAGGAGGCCTTTGAAGGGCTCGAGGTTGCTTTCGAGTTCATGGCGGTAATGACTGCCCGCGAGGACGACGCCTGCGACGAAGGCACCGAGTGCGGGTGAGAGGCCGACTTGTGTCATCAGCAGGGCGACACCGACGATCAAGAGGAGTGCGGCGGCGGTGAGGAGTTCGCGCAGGCCGGTCTTCGCGAGAATTGCGAAACCACGCGGAACGATGAACTGGCCGGCGATGACGATGGCGACGACTGCGCCGAGCGTGACGAGCGGCTGTGCCCAGTGTGGGAGCTCATGGAGCCAGCCGTGGTGTTCCAGCTTGGTGACACTGGAGGCGAGCAAGGGGAAGACCGCGAGCATGGGGATGACGGAGATGTCCTGGAAGAGCAGCACGGCGAAGGAATCAGCGCCGCCGTCGGTGCGCATGAGGGCTTTTTCCTGCAGGGTCTGAAGGACGATGGCGGTGGAAGAGAGGGCCAGAATCATGCCGGTGGCGAGGGCGGGCTTGGCTTCCAAACCGCAGGCCATGGCGATGCCCATCACTGACAGCGTGGTGAGCAGGACCTGCAAACCGCCGAGGCCAAAAATGGGACCGCGCATGCGCCACAGCCGTGCGGGCTCGAGTTCGAGGCCGATCATGAAGAGCATGATGACGACGCCAAACTCCGCGAAGTGCATGGCCTCTTCACCTTGCATGCCGCCGACCCAGCCGAGGACGAAGGGGCCGATCATGGCACCGCCGATGAGGTAGCCCAGGACGCTGCCAAGACCCAGGCGATGCGCCACCGGCACGAGGAGCACGGCAGCGCCGAGGTAGATGAAGGCGGAGAGGAAAAAATCCGGGGCGTGCATGAGCTATGCAGGGATGAGATCGTTGATTTTCCCAGCGGCAGCCGCCTGCTCCAGAGGCAGCGTTTCATCTCGGAGAGCTGCAAGGAGCCGTGCGTAACGCTGTGCCAGAGGGTGAATGCTTGCGGCATCCGCCAGTTGATTCGCGCTGTAAATGATGTGCGGAGCTAGGTAGCGCATGCCGCAGAGAAAGGCGGTCTGATCAAAGGGTGCGAGGAGCTGGCGGATGGTGAAGCGATTGCGCCCCTGAGTGCAGTACACTTCTTCGGAACCGCCGGCGCTGATGGCCTGGAGCATGATCTTGCCTTGAAGAGCGGTGCCCCCTTCCCCGTAGGCCCAGCCGTAAGTGAGCACTAGATCGAGATATTCCTTCACGAGCGAGGGGGCGCTGTACCAGTAGAAGGGGTGCTGAAGGATGATGACGTCGTGCTCCTGGAGCAGCTTTTGCTCCTCCTCCACATCGATCAAGAAATCGGGATAAATTTCGTAAAGATCACGGAAGGTCACGCCTTCCACTTCACGTGCGGCGGCGGCGAGCCGACGATTGATGCGTGACTTGTGAGGGGCGGGATGAGCGTGGAGAACGAGAACCGAGGCCATGATGAGTACGCGGCAGCATGGCCGCTCAGAATGGCACGGCAATCGTTTTCAGGGATCGGTGAGCTCGATGCACAATTTATCCTCAACGCGGCCTTTGAATTTCCACACGCCGTCAATGCGGAGAGCGTCATCCAATTCGATGCGGAGCTTGGTGCCGTCTGAGGCGAGGAGATGGATGTCCACTTCGTCAAAGGCTGCCTCGGGGTCGGCGGCATCTTCATCGGTATCGACCTCCAGCTCCACGAGTTTCAGTCCGTCCAGATTGCCAAAGTGCTTGGAAATGAGGGAGCGGATTTCGTCGATGCGCTGTTTGTTGCGGAGCATGTCTTTTTCGCGCTTCCGGATTTCTTTCTCGCGCTCCTTTGGCACATCGATCTCGGTGGTGGAGGTGCCGGAGGCGGCGAGGGCCTCGTCCGCTTTGAGTTTTGCCATGACCTCGGGAGAGTGCCAGCATGCTGCGATGGTGGCGTCATCCTTAGCCTTGATGGCATTCACCAAGGTCTCCGTGAGCGTCTTGAGTTCCGGTGGCGGTGGAGTTTTGGGATCGTCGGCATGCAGGACGGAAGCCAGGCAGGAAATGACAACGAAGGAGAGGAGGAATTTCATGACGATGAGAGGTAGAGCCGGAATGCTGGAATTCAACTTACGGAACTGACACTGAAGGAGGAGACGTCAATGCGAGGGAGATGATGATTGACACCGCAAGAGTTCAGAAGACCGCAGAGATGAGTTTTGAATCTGGAGCTTCTCGGTTTTTCGAGTGCAGAGGGGAACTGGGGCACGCTGTTTTTTGCAAGGGAATGGAGAGCAAGGGAATGGGATTTCAGTGAGGCATTTCGGCGAATGTGGGGCGCGGGGGTTATGCGGAGTCAAAGGATCGAGGACGAGTTCTAGTTCGAGTAGGAGGACGAGGACGATTTTTGCGGTGAGCGGAGTGATGGGGCGACTTGCAAGGGGCTGTGTCTTGCGACCTTGATGGGTTAGCGGGCGCGGGCGAGCCAGACGCCGAGGACGGCGACGGTCATGCCGATGAGGGAGAGGCCGGTGAGGGTTTCGCCAAAGATGGCCCAGGCCATGAGGGCGGTGACGGCAGGGACGGTGTAAAAGAGGCTGGCGACGTTTACTGCGGTGCCGCTGCGGATGAGGTGATTCAGGAGACTGATGGCGCCGATGGAGAGGACGAGGGCGACCCAGAGGAGGGCGAAGACGAACTGGCCGCTCCATTCGATGTGCATCGTCTCGGTGGAGAAAGCGAGGACGGCGGTGATGAGGAGACTGGCGGCGTACTGCACGACGGTGCTGGTGCGGAGATCGAAGGCGGGGCAATGGCGCTTCTGCCACATGGTGCCGACGGTGATGCCGATGAGAGAGGCAATGGCGGGCAGGGTCATGAGGAAGGTGAGGCCGGTGCCGGTCTTGTGCGCGACCACGAGCGCGGTGCCGATGAAGCCGAGTGCGAGGCCTGACCATTGGCGTGGCAAGACGCGCTCGCCAAGGGCCACACCGGCAAAGGCGGCGGTGAATAGGGGCTGCAAGGACACGATCAAACTGAGGATGCCTGCTGGAAGGCCGAGGCGGAGGGACCAGACGCAGCCGCTGAGATAGAGGGCGTGGATCATGAGGCCGGCGAAGGCGACGTGGGCGAGTTGCGTTTTTCCTTTGGGCCAGGGTGCGCGGGTGAGAAGGGCGATGGGGATCAGAATCGCGAGGACGATGCAGTAGCGCAGGGTCAGGAAGGTGAAGGGCTCGGCGTAGGGGATGCCGAGCTTTGAGCCGATGAAGCCGCTGCTCCAGAGGAGGACGAAGAGCCAGGGGATGGCGGGGGTCCAGCGAGAGGTGCGAGGGGTGATGGTCGGTTCAGGGGGGATGGTCAGAGAAGAGGGTAAAATGATTTGGGGTAAAATGATTTCAGAGGCGGGGAGAGGGAAAGGTTTTCAGGGATTGAGCGAGAGATCTGCCGGACTTTTTTGGTGTGGCAAGAGGGGCCTGATTTTTTACACCGCAGAGGCTGGAACGCCGCAGAGATTGGTTCTGATTTTTCTGCTGTGTTTTCAAGTGTGAGGTGGACGCTTTGGCCGTGAGCGCGTCCTGGATGACTCGATGTGCAGGCAGGAGTGCCTGCATCACTCATCGAGCTGCTGAATGCGTGCGAGGTGGCGGCCGCCTTCGAAGGAGGGGGTGAGGAAGGTGTCCACGATCCGGAGGGCGGTGGGGAGGTCCATCATGCGTTCGCCGAGAGAGAGGACGTGGGCGTCGTTGTGGAGGCGGGTGAGGCGGGGTAATCGACGGGAGCTTCGGAGTGGGTGCCGAAGTCTTCGACTTCATGGCCTGCGGCAAGGAGGTGCTGGAGGATGGCCTGCTTGTAGAGGTAGCCGGCGTGATCGGAGCCGATGGCGATTTTCATGGTGGGGGTCGGGGAGAATTTGAGAGGTGATGGCGAAGCGGGCGCACTGGCCTCACCTCGGGGGAGCGAGTCCCCTCACCCCAACCCTCTCCCCGAAGAAGAATATTCGTTGCTTTCGTATTTCAGGGGCGGGGAGAGGGAGATCCGCTTTGGCCGATCTAGATTTATCGGACTCTCAATCATTGCATATGATTTAGAAATGGTCGCGGATGACGACTTCGTCGTAGGGGAGCTGCCCGGGCTTGGCCCAAGCTGGCTGGGTGCCTTTGCCGATGGC
Source organism: Verrucomicrobiaceae bacterium (assembly GCA_027490195.1). Lineage (GTDB taxonomy): Bacteria > Verrucomicrobiota > Verrucomicrobiia > Verrucomicrobiales > Verrucomicrobiaceae > Prosthecobacter. The sequence goes on from JAIXYN010000070.1 coordinate 83,334, forward strand.
GATCATGAAGGAGATGACGTGGTCTTTAGGGAGCTTGATGATTTTCGCAACTGCGTCGAAGTCGAATCCGTCCATGGGGCAGGAGTCGTAGCCCATGGCTTTGGCGGCGAGCATGATGGTCATTCCGGCGAGACCGCAGGAGCGCATGCATTCATCGCGCTGCACCTGATCGCGGCCTTCATAGTACTGGCCGATGGCGGGCACGAGGAAGTCCTGCACGGGCTGTGGTGCGTTTTTCCAGTAGCGGGCGGCGTCTTTCTTCCATGCGTCTTTGTCAGCGCAGATGACGATGAGGAGGGAGGCATCGGTGACCTGGGCCTGATCCCAGGCGGAGGCGCGGATTTGTTTGCGCACTTCAGGATCGAGCACGGTGACGAAGCGCCAGTTTTGAATGTTGAAGGCGGTGGGGGACTGCATGGCGGCTTCGAGAAGCTGATGGATTTCAGCTTCGGTCATGCGGTGGGCGGGATCGTAGTGCTTGATGGCGCGGCGGGCGGCGATGGCTTCGAGGGTGTTCATGGGGGGAGTTGACAGTGGTTTACAGTTGTTGACGATGGTTGACGTTTGTTTCCAGAGTGCGTTGAGCGAGGGCTCAGAGGATTGAAGGGATATTTTTGGCTTTAAGTTAGCAGCGTTTTGCGTGGAGTTTGATGTGGAGGTGGACGTGGTCGTTGACGACGTGTTTGCCGAGGAAGGCGAACAATCTGCCGGAGCCGTAGTGGCTGCCGAACTGGGTGCGGTCGAGCTCAAACTGAGCCTGGCCGGTGAGATGATCTGAATCTGCGGCGGCGATGACGGCGGGAAAGCTCAGGGGCTGTGTGACGCCGCGAAGGGTGATGGTGCCGTGGAGAGTGTAGTTGGGTGTGCCGGGAGTGCAGGATGGCAATGGATATGCGCGGTCGCAGATGAACTCGGCTGTAGGGAAGCGATCCACGGCGAAGAAATCGTCATCGCGCAGGTGGCGGATGAGCATGGCGTTGTAGGCGGTGTCGACGAGGTCTTCACAGGCGATGCTGTTCATGTCGAGCGTGAAACGGGCGGACTGGAGGACGCCGTTTTGGACATCGATGTGACCGGCGGAGAGTTTGAGGATGCCGTGATGGTGATTGAAGAGATTGCGGCCGGTCCAGCGGACGAGGCTGGTTTCGGTGTCGATGTCGTAGTGGCCGTGGGGAGTTGCGGTGCTGGAGTCGGCGCGGGTTCCTTCGAGTGGGAGGTTGTTCTGCTGCCACTCGGCAATGCCGCCGGGAAAAACGGTGACGTTGGTGTAGCCGACCTTTGTCAGTTTTTCGGCTGCGGTGGTCGCATCGAGTGAATCGCCGCCTGCGCCGTAGAGGATCACTGCGGCAGTTTTGTCGGGGACGAGTTCGGCGACTTTGGAGAGGAATACCATTTCATAGACGCAGGCGTTCACAGCGCCTGGCAGGTGATTGCACGCAAAGTGCTCCTCCGGCAGGACGTGAATGAGGGTGGCGGTGTTTTTCTGCGCCTGGAGTTCGGTGATGGAGAGCGTTTTCATGGTTGAGATGGGGCTTCCGCGAGAAGGGCGTCGAGATCGAGATGTTCGGTGGTCATGGTGAGCTCGCCTTTGGAGTCGCGCGGCCATTGGGAGGGATCGCGATCCACGTAGAGCTCGATGCCGTTGCCATCGGGGTCTTGGAGGTAGAGAGCTTCGCTGACGCCGTGGTCGGAGGCACCGTCGAGAGGGATGTTGTGTTTGATGAGACGGCGCAAGGCGTCTGCCAGCGAGGCGCGGTCGGGGTAGAGAATGGCGACGTGAAAGAGACCTGTGGAGCCGCGAGGCGGGGCTTTGCCACCGCGGCTTTCCCAGGTGTTGAGGCCGATGTGATGATGGTATCCACCCGCCGAGACGAAGGCGGCCTGGGTGCCGTAGCGCTGGGTGAGCTCGAAACCGAGGACGCCGCAGTAGAAGGCTAGGGCGCGCTCCAGATCGGCCACCTTGAGGTGGACGTGGCCGATGCGGACGGCGGGGTGGATGGGGGTGCTCACATCAAGCAACGCTGAGCGCGGGATAATCGGTGTAACCTTCCGGTCCCGGAGAGTAGAACCTCGCGGCATTCGGTGCATTGAGCGCGGCTTTGGCAGCGATGCGTGCAGGAAGATCGGGATTGGCGAGGAAGCTGGTGCCGAAGGCGACGGCGTCCAGTGTGCCGTCACTGATGGCCTGATCGGCTTCGTCGGCGGTGTAGCCCATGTTGCCAATGAGGACGCCTTTGAAGACTGCGCGGGCGGGCGTCATCACATCGCCCTGCTGGGCCTGGAAGAAGTCGCTGCGCATGATGTGGAGATAGGCGAGGCCCCGAGCACTGCACTGTCCGGCGACATAGGAGGTGATGCCAACGGGATCACTGTCGAGCATGCTGTTGTAGCTGTTGAGCGGAGAGATGCGGAGGCCGACGCGATCTGCGCCCCAGACGCTGATAACGGCATCAAGCACTTCGAACATCAAGCGGGCGCGGTTTTCGATGGAGCCACCGTAGGGGCCTGAGCGTTTGTTGGAGCCATCGCGCAGGAACTCATCGAGGAGGTAACCATTCGCGCCATGCACCTCCACGCCGTCGAAACCAGCGGCTTTGGCGTTTTCGGCGGCATGTTTGAAACCCGCAACGATGCCGGGAATTTCGTCGTCGCGCAGTTCACGCGGGGTGACGTAGGGCTTCTTGCCCTCAGGGGTGTGAACTTCGTCCCCGAGAATGGGGAGGGCACTGGGAGCGACAGGCTGTGCGCCGCCATTGAGCAGAGGATGGCAGGCACGGCCACCGTGCCAGAGTTGCAACACGATCTGACCGCCTTTGGCGTGGACGGCATCGGTGACGACCTTCCAGCCTTTGATCTGGGCCTCGGAATAGATGCCCGGCTCCATCCAGAAGGAGGAGTGGCCTTCCATGACCATGGTGGCTTCAGCAATGATGAGACCGGCGCTGGCGCGCTGGGAGTAGTACTCGGCCATCAAGGGAGTGGGGACGTGATCGGCATCGGCACGGCAACGAGTGAGCGGAGCCATGAGAATGCGATTGAGCAGATGAAGAGCACCGGCTTGAAGTGGGGAGAAGAGACTGGCGTGGGACATGGCGGGGGGGAGTTTGCGATTGTTGGCGATGGTTTGCGATTGTTAGCCGTTGTTTTCGGAGCCAACGCAAGCATGAAGAAGCGGGCCGGATTCAATGACGAATCCGGCCCGTATGGAGATGCCTTATTTTGCGGAGAAGAGGCTACTAAGGAAGTCTTTGCGGCCGGAGAGGGCCACGAGGGAGAGGACGCCGAGCACGACTGGCATTTCATAGCCGCCTTTGACGAGGAAGAAGTGGTAGAGAGCGATGTTTACCACGACTGGGCCGAGGAGGGTGAGGGCCAGATTGGTGAAGCGGCCACTGAGGAGGAGGACTCCGCCAGCCACTTCCAAGACCTTCACCACGGTGAGGTAGCCGCTGCCGTAGATGGCGAACATGAAGTTGGCGGCAGGGCCTTCCGGGGGCGGAGGAATCGGGATGAAGTGGAGCCACATGTTGGCACCGAAGACGGTGAAAATGAGGCCGAGGAGGAGGCGGGCGATGGTGGGGACGAATTTCATATGAGTTGACGGTGGTTTACGGTTGTTGACGATGGTTGACGGTGGTTTTCCAGAGGGGGAATCAGAGGAGGTCGAAGAGGAGGGCTTCGGTGTTTTGGGTGGCGGTGAGGGTGAGGGTGCCGGTGTCGTCGGTGCTGATGGCGTCGCCGGGATTTAAGGAGGTGCCGTTGACGGTGAGGGTGCCTTTGATGAGTTGGAGCCAAGCGCCACGACCGGGGGTGACTTCGTGGGTGGTGGATTTGCCGGCTTCAAGACGCACGCGGTAGATGTCGGCGTCTTGATGGATGGTGGCGGAGCCGTCGCGGCCGTCGGAGGAGATGACGAGGACCTTGTCAGCGGTTTCATGCTCGGGCTTGGGGTGCCATTCGGTGTAGCTGGGTTTCAGGCCGTTTTGACGGGGACGAATCCAGATCTGGAGGAGGCTGCCGGGCTCAGTTTTGGAGGGATTGAACTCGCTGTGGGTGACACCGCTGCCGGCACTCATGAGTTGGATCTGACCGGGGAGAAGGGTGTGGCCATTGCCCATGCTGTCCTTATGCGCGAGAGCGCCGTAGAGGATGTAGCTGAAGATTTCCATGTCGCGATGCGGATGGGTGGGGAAACCTGCGCCGCCGGTGATGACGTCCTGGTTGATCACACGAAGGCTGCGGAAGCCCATGTGCGCAGGATCGTAGTAATCGGCAAAGCTGAAGGTGTGGTAGCTGTCGAGCCAGCCGTGGTTGGCATGGCCACGTTCGTTGGAGAGTCGAAGATTGAGTTTCATAACCACGCTGTACTCGCGCCGCTGGCGTCATTCCTCCAATGCTTCCTGCTTCACAAGTTCATGCCGTGAGGTAATGAATTAGGAATGGGAAGCGCTGGATGATGGCGGAGCCAAGGCGCAGCGGTGCTGTTTGCAAGCGCTGCTGGCACCCGAAGGACGATCGCAAAGCGATGGGTTTGCTTTCCAGAGTTGCATGCCCTACCCAGGGTCGCCTCGCCAAGGCTCATCTGACCCTGGATTCCGCAGCCCCTTTGGGACTGACGTGTGGAGGCACTTTTGGAGGTCGAAGGATGGGTTCGGGATGAAGCAATTTCTATACCCCGCGAAAGCGGTAGCTGCGATGCAGGCTTGCGCCGTGCACCTTCGCGACCGCACTCCAAAAGCTGGCTTGGGCTCTGGTGTCTTAGTGTCAAAGCACACGATGAATGCGCTTAATCGAGTACCACTCAAGAGAGAACTGGAATCAGCAACTGACGAGTTTCTCCCCGCCTCGATTTGCGCCTACTCGCGGCCTTTGACGACTTTTACCAATGGGCGATAGCCGTACTCGTTGAGGAGGGCGATGGCGCCGCGATCGGTGGAGTCGCGGGCGACGTCGGACCAGGAGTTGAGCGAGTTGTAGATGCTGTCCATGGCGGCTTCGAGGGACTCGGCGCGGGTGGTGGCGTCGTGGGATTTGTAGAGGGATTCGATGGCGCTGATGTAATGGAAGGTGAATTCGAGGCGCTTGGCGTTGTAGAGGGTGAAGGTGCGAGAGCCTTCGCGGGCGCGGGTATTGGCGCGGTACATCTCGTTCATGGCGGTGGCGTAGTGCGTTTTGACCTCGGTGAGCCAGTCGGGCAGGCTTTTCTTGGAGTTCAGATGGCGCAGGAGCATGTCGGGTGCGGGGATGCCGAGGTTGGGATCGTTTTGGGCGATGAGCTTTGAGGCTTTGTCGATGGCCTGGAAGCCGAGCCACATGCGCTCGGCGACCCCTTCCCCGCACATGGGCGTGACGAAATCGCTGAGGGCTTTTTCGTTGGCGAAGTCGTTTTTGGGCAGGACGGAAACGGCCACGGGCTCGGCGTCGATGATTTCAAAACCGAGTTTGCCGGCGTGTTCGCGGAAGCGATTGGTGATGGCTGCGACGTCGGGATTGCCGAAGGTGGACGCACCGTGGAAGGCTTTGCGGCCGCCGGTGTCGCCATCGACGCGGATGGGTTTGAAGGGGACGATTTTGGCGGGGATGGCGATGGTGGTGTACTTCAAGATTTGGAGGCGCTTGAGGAGCTGTTCGAGTTCTTCCTGGCTCCATGACTCCTGGCCCATGGCGTTGCCGGTGTAGCCGTTCCAGACGTGTGAGCCATGCGGAGGCTGGGCGGTGATGATTTCGATGGTGGCTGTAGAGGTCGGTGTTTTCATCGTCTCAGCCAGAGCGGGTGCTGTGGCAGCGGAGGACACGCAGAGGAGGCTTTCGCGGGTGCGGACGAAGAGGCGGCCGTCAGCGATGGCGGGGGTGGCGATGATTTCTTCGCCCATGTCGTGCTTGGCGAGGACTTTGAGCTGCGGTGCGTCTTCGAGTTCGACAATGAAGCCGTTTTTGGCGGCGATGTAGACTTTGCCAGCGGCAGCGATGGGGGAGGCGAAGTAGTCGCCGAAATTGCCGAGGCGGCTGCGATCCCAGAGGGTTTTGCCGTCCTTGGCGTCGTAGCAACTGGACATGCCGCCGCTTTTGACGACGTAGATGCGGTCGTTGAAAAAGAGCGGTGAGGAGAGGTTTGAGGGAGTCTTGGGATCGATGTTCCAGAGGACGTGGGTCTTGGTGACATCGCCCGCTCCGCCGCCTTTGATGGCCTGGATGATGTTGCCGCCTGCGGCCATGTTGTCAGGGGACTGGAAGGCGGTATCGATTTCTTCGGGGCCGATGACTTTGTCGTGATTTTTGTCGGAGGCGTCGAAGCGCCCGTGGAACTCTTTGGGAGTTTCCTCACGGGAGAGGATTTTGTCTTGGTTGGTGTCGAGCCATTCGAGCAAGGCGTGCTTCAAGGTGCGAGTGGAGTCGCCGTAGCTTTGAACGGCGATGTAGATGACGCCGTCATGCACGACGGGCGAGGTCATGATGGTGCGGAGGAGGGTGTTGCAGGTCCAGAGTTCCTTGCCGGTGGCGGGATCGTAGCCTTTCAATTTGCCGCTGCCGGCGATGACGAGGTCGGTGCGGCCATTGGCCTCGCACAGGACAGGCAGCGAATAACCGGCGAGCATTTCTTTGCGCAGGGTCTTCCACTTTTCTTTGCCGGTTTTCGCATCCACGGCGACAACGAATGGGGCGAGGTCGTCGTCCTGGCAGAAGATGACGGTGTCGTTGTAAACGATGGGCGAGGAAGCGGCACCCCAGTCCATGAGGTAGGCGGGCCGAGGCATGGTGTGGCGCCAGACTTCCTTGCCGGTGGCGAAGTCGAAGGCGAGGAGGCCGATGGTGCTGAAATAGACGTAAACGCGTTCGCCATCGGTGGCGGGAGTGGAGGAGGCGTGGCTGTTTGGCGGCGTGATGCGCGGGAGGGTGCCGGTGTCGAAATCGCTGCGCCAGAGCTGTTTGCCGGTGGTGACGTCGAAGCTGAAGAGGCCGAGCTTCTGATCTCCGAGCATGGCGGTGGTGAGGACGCGGCCGTTTTTGATGATGGGGGAGCCAATGCCATCGCCAATCTTGGCTTTCCACGCGATGTTTTTTTCGGCGGAGAATTCCTGAGGGAGATTTTTGGAGGGGGAGATGCCGGTGCCATTGGTGCCGCGGAACTGGGGCCAGTCTTCGGCATGAAGCGGGAGGGAGAGGGCCAGGGCGGCGAGGAGGAGGCGATGCATGAAGGGCATTGGGTTAAAGGTTTTTAGCGGGGCTGGTGATGGTGTGCATGCCGCGATGCGCAGGCGTGTGGCGGAGGGAAAGGCAGACGCTGCTAGTGGCCGGGAGGGTGTGGCGAAGTGCTGGGTTTGCTTTCCGATATGCTTGAGGCAACCCAGGGTGGCTCGCTGAGGCTCGGCTGACCCTGGGCTGCGATAGGCCGCACCTTTGGTGCTGAGGAGAAGGCTGCGGTGCGAGCGTGACATCGCTTTAGCCGAGTGCCCTTCATGTGATGCACGAATTGCACTCGCTTAAGAGCGTTGATCGTGAGTTTTTGGAGTTGGCGAGGGGCTCTGAGTGTGGCGGCACTCTTCGAAGACGCTGCTGGTGAGCGTGTGGTGTGGCGGAGACTTGGGTTTGCTTCCCGGTTGATTACTGCCATACCCAGGGTCGCCTCGCTGAGGCTCGGCTGACCCTGGGCTGAATTCCGCAGCCCCTTTGGGGCTGATGTATGGCGGAGTGAAGTGGCGAAAGACGGCATCCTTATGCCAAGGAGCTGCCGGGAAGAGTGCACGTGGCATTCGGCAGGTGGAAAACTAGCGAAGCCAAGTGCTGGCATGATGGAACCAACGACAGCCCGCCTTGAGTGAGTGCCTTTCGAGCGGTGCATAAAAGAACAGGATCAGCCGAAGAGCTCGGTGAGGGGCTTGCCTTCATCGAGGAGGTTGTAGGCACGACCGAGCTTGTCTTTGGCTTCGAGGTCCTGGATGCCCATGGCGTAGTAGACGGTCTTGGTGATGTCTTCGGGGTAGATGGGGCGGTCTTTGGGAAGCTCGGCGCGGGCGTCGGTTTCGCCAACGACCTGGCCACCGCGAATGCCTGCGCCGGCCATGAGCACGCTCATGCAGGAGGTCCAGTGATCACGTCCGGCACCGAGGGGGCCGCCGGAGCGACGGTCGCCGACTTTGGGCATGCGGCCCATTTCGCTGGTGACGAGGACGAGTGTTTCATCAAGCAAACCACGACCTGAGAGGTCTTCCATGAAGGCGGAGAAGGCCTGATCAAACTGCGGGAGGAGGTACTTTCTCAAGCAGTTGAAGTTGTCGCCGTGGGTGTCCCAGCCGCCGGCGCTTTTGCATTGTTTGGCGGTGCTTTCGTCTTCCTTCCAGAAGACGGTGACGAAGGGAACGCCGGCCTCGACGAGGCGACGTGCCATGAGGAGGCTGGTGCCGTTGATGGTGTTGCCATAACGCGCGCGCAGCTTGTCGGGTTCGGACTTGATGTCGAAGGCGTTTGAGGTGCCGCTGGATGACAAGAGGTCAAAGGCACGCTCCTGCTGCTTCACGTAGTTTTGAACGGCGGATTCGTGATCGAGCTCACGGCGTGCCTGATTCATGGCATTCAGCAGTGAGTGACGGTCCTGCATGCGCGCGGCGGTCATGCTGCCGGACATGGAAATCGTCGGCGCGCTGAACTTCAGGGGTTCGTCGAAGCTGCCATCGAGATAAAACGGATCGTATTCCATGCCGATGCGGCCAGCGAACTGGCCGGGGCGCGTGTAGGGCAGTTTGCTGGGCTTGTGAGGGAGAGAGATGATCTGCGGGAGCGAGGGATGCTGGGGACGCTTCATGCCCACGACACTGCCCATGTAGGGCCAGTCTTCGGGATAGGGACGGCGGTCGTTGCCCTGCTGCTTGAAGGTGATGTCAGGCGCATGGCCGGTGAGATTGTAATAGTAGCCGGCATGGTGGTCTCCGGTGGCACGTCCCGCATCTGTGACGCCGTGAACGAGCGCGAAGTTGTGCGCTTGTTTGGCTAGCAGCGGCAGATGCTCACAGAGACGGATGTCAGCGCCGGTGGTGCGGATGGGCTTGAACTCGCCGCGATATTCCAGCGGGGCTTCGGGCTTCATGTCCCACATGTCGATGTGGGAGGCACCGCCGCAGAGGAAGAAGAGCACGGTGGATTTGGCCGGCTTGGCGAGTGTGGCGGCAGGTACGCCGGGGCCGGTGGACGCTCTCAAGGCAGGACCACATCGAAGCGATGCCAGCCCCAGCGTCGAGGCCGTGAGGAAGGCGCGGCGGTCCATTGAGGGGCGAAAGAGCGGTGAATCCATAAGATGCGAGCAAGCCTCCAACGTTTAATAACGCGACGGCCTTGCTGATGTGCGGACGATTTGCGCAGACTGCCTGACTGTGGTCTGATCTGGCGTGGAATTTCACCAGCTTCGCTACTTCATCGCCGCCGCCGAGGATTTGAGCATTTCGAGTGCTGCCAAGCGCCTGCATGTGACGCAGCCTGCGCTGAGCCGGCAGATCGCGGTGCTGGAGACGGAGCTGGGGGTGGCGCTGTTTGATCGCATTCGCAAGCGCATCCATCTCAGCGACGCGGGACGTTTTTTTCTGCCGAAGGCCCGGCAGATCGTGTGTGATGCGGAAACGGGGGCGCAGCAGTTGCGCGAGCAGTTTGGCAAGGCACGCCGCACGCTGCGACTGGGATTCCTGGCACCGTTTTTGGATGATCTGGTGGTGCCTGCGGTGCGTGAGTTTCGGCAGCGGCATCCGAAGGCGCAGGTGAGTTTGTTTGAACTGCCGCCGCGTGCGCAACTGGACCGGCTGCGGAACCATGAACTGGATGCTGCGATCCTCGGCAACATCTCTGACAGTGATCGCTCTTTCTTCACGACGCGTACGTTGTCACGGCATAAAATGGCCGCGTTGCTGCCAGAAGATCATGCGCTGGCGAAGAAGAAGACGATCAAGCTCGCGGAGCTGAAGAATGAACAATGGGTGTCGCTTTCTGACACGTCTTTCCCGGGTAGGCGGGAGTTTTTGCGGTCGATTTGTCAGCAGGCGGGATTTGATCCGCAGATTGTGAGCGAGGTTGATTCGCTTTCGATGATGCTGGGGACGGTGACCACGATTGGCGGGGTGGCTTTGATTCCAGGGCATGCGAGCAAGATGCCGCATGGTGGGTGTGTGTTTGTGGCGCTGGCTGCGCCCGTGCCGACGACGGAACTGCTGCTGGTGCTGCCGAAGCAGGAGGCGAGCAAGGAGCTAAATACGCTGACGAGCTTGATCGCGGAACTGGCGGCGCAGTTGGCGAAGGCGTAGTATTGGAGCGTCGAGTGATCGCAGCCCGCATGCGTGGCGGGGCTGGTTGGAAACGCTGCTGGTGGGCGAGGTGTGTTGCTATGCGCTGGGTTTGCTTCCCGGTGACTGGTATGGGTACCAGGGTAGCCTCGCCAAGGCTCGGCAACCCTTCGCTATGATACAGGACCCCGTTGGGGTCGGAGAATGGCGTTATTTTCCTGGCCTATTCGCGCAAGGAGCTGATTACACTGACGAGTTTGATCGCGGAGCTGGCGGTGCAGTCGGCGAAGGGGTAGTTGGTATTGGAGCGTCTCGGAGTGAGTCGGCGCTGGGGTGCCGCTCTCGCACAGTGATTGGCATGCGAGATATGACCGGCCTGCGGAAAGCGGTAGCTGCGCTCGTGCCTCGCTACGCAACCGCAGTCCAAATGATTTGCTTCACGCCCTGCGATATGGCTTACCCCTGAGCACCGGCTGTGGAGGCGCGGAACTGGGGGAGGTCCAGGAGGATGTTTTGGCTGCGCATGAGGGTTTCGCCAATGAGGAGGGAGTCGGCACCGGCTTCGGCGAGGCGGAGGGCGTCGGCGGGAGATTTGATGCCGCTTTCCGAGACGAGAACGATGTCGTCCGGGATTTCTTCGGCGAGTTGCTCGGTGGTGGCGAGATCGACGGTGAAGGACTTCAGGTTGCGGTTGTTGACGCCGATGATGCGGGCGTCGGTGGCGAGGGCGCGTTCGAGTTCGGGGAGATTGTGAACTTCGACAAGGGCATCGAGCTGGAAGGTATGGGCGACTTCGAGGAGGTGCTCCAGCGTGGGCTGGTCAAGCGCGGCGACGATGAGGAGGATGGCGTCTGCCCCAGCGACGACGGCTTCAAAGATCTGCGCTTCGTGAATGATGAAGTCTTTGCGAAGGCAGGGAATGTCGAGCTGCTCGCGGATCAGCGCGAGGTATTCCAGGCGACCTTGGAAGTATTTTTCGTCGGTGAGGACGGAGATGGCGCTGGCTCCGGCTTTTTCATAGCCACGGGCGATGGTGAGTGGATCAAAGTCTGCCGCGATGGTGCCGACGGAGGGCGAGGCGCGTTTGACTTCGGCGATGATGCTGAGGCGGGTGGGGTCCGCGCGGAGGGCGTCATAAAAGGAGCGCACGTCATTGCGCAGGGCAGCGGCGGCGCGGAGCTTTTCAGCGCGCGGGAGCAGGCGTTGCAATTCGGTGTGCTTGTGGGCGATGATTTCGTCCAGCTTATTCATAGGGGTGCGCACCGTGGCGGAGGGATGACGTTGTGCAACCCTCGACTGAAGGCAAATACGCCTACAGGGGCTTCTTGACGTCCTAGATGATGCAGGCTCTGTCTAGCAAGAATGCCCGAAGTGCCCATCAGCCCCGCCGCCGTGATCGACCTGCTCACCGCCGAACACATCCTCGAACCCCAGGAAGCCCTAGCACCAGACACGGACCTTTTTTCCATGGGTCTGGACTCCATGGCGATGATGCAGCTGCTGCTGCTGATCGAGGAACGCTTCCGTTTGACGATCAATCCGGCGGAGATGACGCGGGAGCGTTTTGCCACGGCAACCGCGCTGGCCGGCTTTTTGGAAGAAAAACGCCGCCTGCCTGATGCTGCATGAAGCGTGTGGATGGATCGGCCTGGAGAGCCGCCTGCATCTGTACATTCAGATCCGAGGCCGTAGGCAGAAGCTGATTTTCGATGAAGGAGATTTTTGTCCCTGAATATGCCGGGCTCGAATGGCACTCATTAAGAGGGGTGCTCTTGGTTTGTGGGGCCGGCGGGACGCTCTGCGTGTGGCGGAACTCTTTGCAGACGCTGCTGGTCTTTATTCCGCAGCCCTTTCAGGGTCGATCAGAGGACTGGAAGAGCGGATGGTGTCAGATTTGAATGGCACGGCGGAAGCGTGGGCACAATGACTCCATCAAAAAATGCCAGGGAACCGCGACATGGACAGGCAGGCTGCCGTTGCTTCCGTCAGGACCTGGCGGGGTTCGCAAGCTGAGCATCCGCGGCCCCTGACGCCTTTGATTTAGCCGCTGGGGCCATCGGGCACAAGCAAGATTCCAGCCTAAAGGCAAAATGTGTGAAAATTGGTGTTGTCGAAAGCCAGCGTTTCCGGTAAAAACGAGGTTCTTAATTCTCTATAATCACGCTTTCGTATGGTCTGGAAAATCTTATCTGCTCTGTCTGCCGTCTGTCTCGGCACCGCCTGCTATTTTGCGTGGGCCAACCAAAAACTGCTCGTTGAGGAGCGGAAACGCGAGGGTTTCGCGAACGACAACCTGGCTGCCATTACGGCCCACATCGCCAAAGCGGAAGAGGCAAAAAAGAGCCGTGAGACGCAGCGTGACATGGCCAATCAGGAGCTTGAAACCGCCAAGACTTCCGTGGCAGACTTTGCTGCCAAGGCAGTGGCGGCAGATCAGGAACTGGCTGTCGTGAAGACCAATCTGGAGCAAACCTCGAAAGTGGTGGCCCAAAACCAGAAGCAGATTGAGGAAGCTGGCGACATCAAGGCGCTGCTGGCTCAGATCGATGTCATTAAAAAAGAACGTGCCGAAGCCGAGGCGGCGCTGGCCAACCAGACGCAGCATCTGGCTGCCGCCCAGGAAAGAATCACCAGCCTTACCAATGCCGCCAAAGAGGCTGAGGAGCGCGAAGCCCGTGGCCGGCGCGGTATTGTTGACGATGATTTCACCGCCAAGGTCTCCTATGCGTACACCGACTGGGGCTTTGTGGTGCTCAATAAGGGCAACGGTGGTGGTGTTTTTGCCAATGCGGATCTCGAAGTGAAACGCGGCAAAGACGTTGTGGCCAAGCTGAGAGTCCGTGATGTGGAGCAGAATTCCTCCGTGGCCGATCTGGTCAAAGGCAGCCTTGCTGAAGGCGAGCGCATTCGCTCGGGTGATCTTGTGGTCGCCGCCGCTGAGCAGAGCGCCAACAAGGCCGCAGCCAAACCAGCCGACGGAGCCGCCCCTGCCACTGCAACACCGGGAGCCCCCGCTGCTGCCCCAACCACTCCTCCCGCAGCAGGCGCGATGGGCTCTGATCCTTTCGGTGCGCCTGCGGCTCCTGCGCCGGCTGCAGCACCTGCCATGGGTGCTGATCCATTTGGAGCGCCTGCGGCTCCTGCGCCAGCTGCAGCTCCCGCCATGGGTGCTGATCCGTTTGGTGCCGCCCCACCTGCAGCCCCTCCTGCCGGGGGTGCCAAGCCGCCAAGTACTGAGGATCCTTTTGGTACAGCACCTCCCGCCAAATAAACGCTGCCAGCCGCTCTTCGCCTGATTTCTTTTCCCGACTCTCTTTCCCATGACCAAAGTTCTTTTCATCCTTAGCGCAGTGGTGATTCTCGTAGCCAGCTTCTTCGCCTATCAAAACGGGCGTGAGTTTGCCGAAGTGCGCACCAAGATTGCTGGCATTAACGCCAGCATTAAGAACGAAAAGCTAGCTCAGGACAAGCTGCTGAAGGCAGGCACAGGTGAGGTGCCGAAGCTGGCGGCCGAAATCGTCCGCGTGCAGGGAGATCTGGATGTCGAGAACGAGAAGCTCAAGGCGCAGAAAAACAAGCTGGCCAATACCCAGGATGAAATCACGCGTACCCAGGCGGAACTGGCGGTGAAAGAAACGAAGAAAAAGGAACTGGAAGAACTCCTCAAGGGCCTCCCTCAGGGCATGAAACCGGAGACCATGGCCGAAGACATCCAAAAGCTGAAGAAGGAAAAGCTCGAATTTGAATCACTGGCCGAAATTAAGAAGAAAGAGGTGGCCGCTGAAGAGGACAAAGTCGCTGGCATTCAAAAGCGTGTGGATGAAGTGATGCACAAAATCGAGGACCGCCGCAAAAACTTCGAGCGCAACAGCCTGAGTTCCCGCATCATCGCCGTGAACTATGACTGGGGTTTTGTGATCATTGATGCGGGTAAGAGCTCCGGTCTCACCGAGCAGACCAAATTGATTGTCACCCGCGGCGCACTGACTGTCGGCAAAATCAGCATCATGTCTGTGGATGGGAAAAATTCCATGGCATCGATTGTGACAGATGCCGTCGTCAATGGTCAGGTGATCATGCCGGGAGATCGGGTCATCCTCGAAAACTTGGTGCAAAATTGATTTAGAGGGTGCATAGGGAGGACCTCATGAAGACACGACTTCTCAGCCTTCTGCTTTTGGCGACCACCGCCGCATGCACCCTTTCCTCATGCGCCTCGGATGAACCGAAGCGGAAGAAGGTGGTGGGACCGGATTCCAGTGGGTATAGCAGCCTTCCGTGGAACCGTCCGCGGTCTTGGGAAGGTAACGCCAGATACGGCGGCATGGTTCCCGGCAGCCGCTAATTCTACTTTGGCAGGTTAGCGGGGGTTGGGGGCTGGCGGCACGTTCTGAGCGCGGCGGAGCTTCTTGGAAAGGCCCATTCTTCGCTAAAGCTACGAAGGGCAGGCATGCTGGTGGACGTGGTGTATGGCGAAGGCGCTGGGATGGCTTTCCGGCACTAAACATCCGGTTCCAGGGTAGCCTCGCTGAGGCTCGGCAACCCTTCGCCAGGATGCGCAGTCCCGTTGGGACTGGGGGCAAGCGGAATGGGATGACACTAGACCCTAGCAACCTGCTAAGAGCATTCCAAGACATCAGATGTGATGCCGCAGGAAAGACAGCCCGATGGATTTTATGCCCTCTGATCACTTACCCAAGTAGAACTAAGCTCTGCCCTGCTGTGGCACCCATTGCTGGCACGACCTGCCCTGAAATCGCTCAAGGGGCGAGGGTGGCCCATTGATGGTTGGCGCTCTACGGCTGTGCATCACCCACTTTCAGAAGAAACCAGTCTCTAACTGAGTGGGTGCGGTGCGCCCGTCTATCGGCGACGATAAGGACGGCGAACCTTTTGGATAGCCTGCGATGGGACAGACCCGAAATTACGGACCCGCGCAGCGGTTCCCTACCAGCGCTGGGGTATCGGGCTGCGTGGGGCGGGTAGCCCGCACTTCTCATACCACGCGCAGTTGAAAATGAGTCTGAAGATCCTCCTTCGTGAGAAGGATGGCGGATGGTCTCACAAGCTGTCTGGAGAACTACGCAGTGAGTTTTGAACCGCACAGTGCGAAGAATGGGAGGTGTCTGTGCGCGCACGGTAAATGCTGGGGAGTGCGAAGTCCCTCGCAGTCGGGCGGTTTGGCGGAGATGGCGCTGGGCGATGAAATGCCTTGGACGCCAAACACGACCAACCTACAACCCCGAGCGCCGGGCCTTGCATCTGTTTGGGAACAGGTTTCC
>JAIXYN010000037.1 GCA_027490195.1 Verrucomicrobiaceae bacterium
CGGAAACCTCTTCCCAAACAGATGCAAGGCCCGACGCTTGGGGCTGTAGGTTGGTCGTGTTTGGCGTCCAAGGCATTTCATCGCCCAGCGCCATCTCCGCCAAACCGCCCGACTGCGAGGACCTTCGCACTCCCCAGCATTTGCCGTGCGCGCACAGACACCTCCCATTCTTCGCACTGTGCGCTTCAAAACTCACTGCGCACTTCCCCAGCCAGCCTGTGAGACCATCCACCATCCTTCTCACGAAGGAGGGTCTTTAGTCTCATTTTCAACTGCGCGTGGTATTACCATCCACCAGCGCCTCGGCCTCGTTTGCACCAGCTTCGCCCTCACCTGCGTCGCTTCTTCCCCGAAAAACCCAACTGAAGCGGGCTGCCGCTTTCACTCCGATTGCCAGGTTGAACACCCCGCCCACTCCATCCACCATCCCTTCAATGAACCGCCGCACCTTCATCGTATCCGCCCTCGCCGCATCCACACTGCGCCCGCTGCACGCCACCGCCACCGCCACCGCCGCCGCCCAAGCCCACACCGAAATCTGGCGCCGCTTCATCGACAAATTCGGCATCATGATCGACTTCGCCGACCTCGATGGCACCGTCTCCCTCCCCACCGCCGAAGAACTGCGCGACGGCAAACCCAACGCCCTCGGCTGGTGGGCACCCATCGAGAACGGTGCCATGTTCAACGGCCTCTACATGGATGCCGCCATCAATCGTTGGAAGCGCACTCAATCCTCTGAAGATGCCTCAAAAGCGCGCAAGCTCATGGAGGGCCTGCTACTCCTGAACTCGATCAGCGACGTCAAAGGCTTCGTCGGTCGCGGTGTCGGCGCGGATGGCAAATCGCATTACCCCATGGGCTCGAATGATCAGACGCTTCCATGGTTCCTCGGCCTCTGGCGCTACTGGGATTCCGGCCTCGCCACTGCCGAGGAAAAGCAACGCATTGCCAAACACCTCGTCGAGACAGTGGAGACGATCCTTGCCATGAAATGGCAGATGCCCGCAGAGCAGCCCTTCGGCAAACGAGGCGGTTTCGGCGGCTTTAGTTTCGACAGCTCACCACGCCTCCTTTTCACCTGCAAGGCTCTGCATCAGGTCACCGGCGATGCCAAATGGGACAAGCTTTACCGCGATGCTCTGATGGAACGCGGTGGCAAAGAAAAGCGCACACGCCTCGAAATCTGCGAGCAAGGCATGGTGTTCGAATACGCCAAATATCACACCTGGACCTCCTGCACCTGCGTCGGCGCCCTGCGCGCCTTGTGGGAGATGGAGCAGGACCAAACCCTCCACAGCGCCTATGCGAAAGGCCTGCAAGCCAGCGCTGATCTTGCCCTCAAGAGCTTGCCAATGGCGGAAAAATTCAACAACGCAGACACCAGCTATTTCGAGATGAACTGGCGTGTGATGAACGAGGATTGGAAACCTCAGCAAACCGAACAAGAGGCGCAGGATCTCGCACACCTGCAGTTGAAAAAATTCAACATCGTCGCCCCACGCCGCAACAAGGAGACGGCCTTCGTCCGCGAACCCACCGCCGCCACGTGGGTCGTCACACTTGCACCTGACACCGCCATTTTGAAATCACGCGCTGCAGATGTGGAGCGAGTCATCGCACATTATGACTACACCAAGCTCTACTACTCCCAGTTCTTCTGGGTCGATGCCGCGTGGGAACGACTCCAGGCTTTGCCAAAATAGGACACCACCTCCATCTTATGAAGCACAGCGTCACCGAGCTCCCCTTCAACACCTTCCTCGGCCTCGAATCCGCCACGGACCCCGCGCAACTCCTCCGCCTCCCCTCGGGCCCCCAGTACCTCAATCACCTCGGCACCGTCCACGCCAGCGCCCAGCTCGCGCTCGCAGAGGCCTCCAGCGGCGAGTTCCTCCTTCGCTCCCTCGGCTCCGACTCCGGCGTCATCCCCGTCGTCCGCCGCCTCGAATCCAAATTCCGCAAACCCGCCAACGGAGCCATCACCTCCACCGTTTCCACCCCACCCGAAACACTCGACCAACTCCGCGCCGATCTCGCCGCCAAAGGCCGCGCCATCGTCAGCATCGCCGTCGAACTCCACGACGAATCCGGTGCCCACACCCTCTCCGCCACCGTCGAGTGGTTCATCACACTACTCAATCGCACCCCAGGCTGACACGCTTCAACACCCCTTCGACCACGGCATCCCGGCAATCCAAAATCAAAAATCGATTGCTCATCAATCCTCAATCACACACGCCCAGTACCCCTCCTCATTTTTTGCGCCTTCTGCGTCTTTTTGCGGCCACTCAATTCCGGTTCCCACCTCTAATCAACCACCGCAAACAATCGCAAACAACCGCAAACTCCCCCGCTGTCCATGAACGTCGGCATCTTCATCTTCCACGACATCGAAGTCCTCGACCTCGGCGGCCCCTTCGAAGTCTTCTCCGTCGCCACCCGCGTCAAAGCCCGCCTCGATCCCGCATCCCCGCCGCCCTTCAACGTCTTCACCATCGGCGAAACCACCGCCCCCATTCACGCCCGCGGCGGCCTCATCGTCACCCCCGCCTTCTCCTTCACCGATCATCCGCCCATCGATCTCCTCATCATCCCCGGCGGCATCGTCTCAGCCGAACTCAAAAAGGAAAACATCATCCACTGGATCACCACCACCTCCGCCAAAGCCAAACTCACCGCCAGCGTCTGCACCGGCTCCTTCCTCCTCGCCCAAGCCGGCCTCCTCACCGGCAAACGCGCCACCACCCACTGGTCCGACATCGAAGAAATGAAGTCCCTCTTCCCCAAAGTCACCGTCGAAGACCAAGTCCGCTTCATCGATCAAGGCCACATCATCACCTCCGCCGGAATCTCCGCCGGAATCGACATGTCCCTCCACCTCGTCTCCCGCCTCCAGTCCGAATCCCTCGCCATCGCCACCGCCAGACAAATGGACTACCGCTGGATTCGCGACAGCCATGACACACTAAACCACACCTCTTGATAACACTCACGACTGACACGCAGTGAAGGCAGCCTTCGTCACACATCGAACGCAATCACGATCACCACGGCCTAGCCTGCATTTCTCACACTTAATGGGAATAGGTAAACAGTGTGTGGCACGCGTCATGTAGCTCGGCATTCCGATGCCGAGTCGCGCCCTTCGCGGACTCGGTGCCCCGAGCAACATCGCCGGATGTCAACGTTTGGAGTGTGAGAAGTGCGGGCTAGACCAGTTCTCGAAAAGATTGTCATATTGAACCGGCGAACTCAGCGGCCCCAGTGGCAAGACAGGAGAGCCGCCTGCTATTGAACAATAACAGGCAAACGACCAACGCAGCCAATGGGGCCGCTCCGTCGTCCGGGCAATGGGAGAAGATTTTTGAGAGTTGGTCTAAATCACACCCCAGGCTGACACGCTTCAATACCCCTTCGACCACGGCATCCTGGCAATCCAAAATCAAAAATCGAATGCTCATCAATCGTCAATCACGCACGCCCAGCCCCCTCCCCATTTTTGCGCCTTATGCGTCTTTTTGCGGCCAATCAATTCCGGTTCCCACCTCTGATCAACCACTGCCAACAACGGCATGTTTAGAGATGCCAAGCATAATGCACACACCAGGGCGTAAACAGTTGTAGAACAAAGCCAAACTGAGACACCCACGCCGGCCCATCAGGCGCGCGAAAACGCGGAATTAAGTTGCCTGCCATCCATCCAGTTCCTGAATTCCTGCATTCCTTATTTTCAGACCTTCTGCATCAGCGTCCCATCAGCGATTAAAAATCCGGCTCTTCCTCCAGGCGCATTGAGCGAGTCAGCTTCAGACTCCGTCATCCGTGTCAATCCGTGCCATCCGTGGTCAGAGATTCTGGGAAGTAGCGATGTCAGGCATGAATGGCACTTAATTAAGGCAGGCCATCGTTCGTCTTCACACCTTCCAGCGCACCTGACTTCACATGCTCAATCCCCTTGGCAGAATAAAGTCAACTCCCCCATTCCGCCCCGCCACACACCAGCCCTGAAAGGTCTGCGCAATTCAGCCCAGGGTCAGCCGAGCCTAAGCGAGGCGACCCTGGGTTTCCGGCAACACCACCGGGAAGCAAACCCAGCGCACTCTTAAAACACCAACCTCACCAGCAGCGTCCACACCCCGCTCCGCCACACACCACTCACTCTCAAACGCCCCAACGCCCTCGCAGTCCACGAACCATGCGCTTAATCAAGCGCCATTCATGCCCTGCATCCAAAGCACCTCCATACACCGCATTAAATCTCCGCCGCGCCAGCGGCGCGAAGGATTCAGCCCAGGGCGGGCCGAGCCTAGGCGAGGGCTGCCCTGGGGTCCGCGCACACCACACACCTTGCGTCAAGGGCGCGCCCTGAATGGGCGCGGGAGAACGCATGCCGCGCGCAAGGCACCTCCATACATCTCAATGCACAGCGCAGAACCGTCCATCCCATCTCCTGCGCTCCTTCAGAGCGCAGCCTTGGGGCTGGCGGTGCCGCGTCACCCAAACCCAGCGCCATTCTTGCCAGACATTTTGCACAAGCCATGGAAAGAGCTGCGCAGCACCGAAAAACGCAGCCAGCAGCAGCGTCAGAGCCTCACGGCACCCAAAGCAAAACGCAAAGAGCCAACCGCTCCGGCGCATTGCGATGGACGCTCCACCACGGGGTAATCCTGCTGCTCAGGCTCTGCAGATTGGCTTCGCGTGCAGGATGCCGCTCACGCGGCAAGGCAGTGTCCAACAACTGCGTACCTTTGAAGTCGGGCGAAGACACCCAAGACCTTATCCACGCCCTTTGGCGCCCGATTCAAAGCTAACTTGAGGGTTCGCCATTGGCTTCGTGCGCCGCGTTAAATCCATGGGCAGTTGTTCTTTAGATACTTGAGTTCTTTTGTGGCTTTCGCCCAGGTGTTCAGGTCATCCATAAATGCACCATATCCGCAGGCGTGTGAGTAAACCCTGATAGGCTCCCTTGTTTCAATACGGTGAATCCAATACACCCAAGGACCAATGTCATCCTTGGTCATCAGGCCAAATGTCACACTGCGGTGGACATCCCGAAGGTGCTCAAATGCATCATCGACCTTCAATCTAGTGGCCAATTCGTCTGCATCAAAAGAGAGGTTGATCACTCGCAAGTGATGATCAAACGCTGACTTGTAATCTACAATCCGCGAAAACACTTCGAGCACTGTCTTTAGTGCTGCTTGCAGCCGCAGAACCTCGTTCTGTCGGGCTTGGCGACCGGTTCGGATTGACTCCCGGGCTTTCTGATAAAAACTCCAGCCTGCTGTGAGACCAGAAGCAACTACGCCAATGGCTCCAGCCAAAATTGACGAACTCGATATGATGTCTTTTAACTCCATAGACTGGCTTGAGGTTTACGTGTGATTGGCGGCGGTTTCCTTTGGTTGGCCTACCGCCTAAGCTCTCCGGCAGATAGGGACGGCGAGTCACATGGGCGGAGCGGTGATTCTTCGAGTCACGAGTGATGATGTTGCACCAGCACCCCTATCTGTTCGAAGCAGCGTTTTGTTCTCCTTGGTTTGGTTCATCGGGGTTCGTCGCCCTCCACGATTGGCCCCTTGGGGATCAGGGCCATTGCCTCAAGGAAACTCTTCCGTGAGCCGCCCTTGGCTCGCTCGGCGATGATGTCATAGGTCTGCAAAGCCGACAGCTTCTCGGCAACAGCCAGACTGACAAACTGGTTGATGGAGATACCATCCACATCCGCAGCACGCTTGAGGTGGCGGTGAATAGAATCGGGTAGTCTGAGGCTGAGGCTGCTCATGGTAGGAGTCGGATGAAGTCTGCGGGAGGTAAAACGGTGATGCCAAACTGGGAGGCTAATCGAAGGTCTTTGCCGTTGAATGTGACAATGTGAGTGGCACCCGAAGCAATAGCCACCTCCAGCACCATGTCGTCTTTGGGGTCTGGAAGTATGGGCCGCCAGAGAAAGTAAATCTGTTGCTTGTGGGCCACCATCGCGATGCGCCGGATGATCGCATCCACAGCGGCAGCCGGAAGGGTGATTCCCATGTCAGGCCGTGCAGAAACATCCTCATACTCAGCGAGCAACGGGACAGAAAGCGCCATCTGAAAATCACCTCCGTCTGCCGCCAAAATGATCTGGTGGCTGGCTCCTGATGAAGAACGAAGGGCGGCAATGAGGACATTGGTATCGATCACGGCTCTGATCACGCGGTATCATATCCGATACCGCAGGTAATGTCAACGCGCGCTTTCACTGAGGCGAACGTCTCGGATCAGGCGGCAGCGAGCAGGAATGGAGCGAACCGAGCGGAGCGAGATGCACAGCCAAAGACTGCCCGTAGGGTGCGAGTGGGAACTCGCATCAACCGACATAGCTTGCACCAAGCAGCCCGAAGTGCAGCGCCGGGGGGGCGCTGGGAACCGCCGATGACACGACAAATGCCATACGAGCCCCCTGCCTGCATCTGTTTTGTTCGGCGTTGGTATTGGCTGTGGTCTTGATCGTCATGGCTAGTGAGAGTGGCTCTGAATGAGTCGATCCAGTGGCCTTTGGTCAAGTCGTGGTGAGTCGGAAACTCCAAATGAGATGACAGAAGGCCCTGTCCCATCAACATAGATGAGTGCCTTGGTGCACTCGAAGCAAATCACCAGATCGTATGTAGATTCACCATCAGACACCTGAATGCCGTGATGTGGTGTGAAGCACGCCCATTCGATCCGATTCCGAGCGTATAAAGCGTCCAAATCAGATAAGAAGTGAGGCAGGTCCGGAGCCTCAATGAAACCGGTGTCACCAACAATTTCATAGTCGTGAAATGCTGGTCTGAATGGGTCTGCGGATGTCGGAGATTCGCGCGATGAGGAACCCCGGTAGTGTGTCGGATCCAACGCTAGCACCCGGAAGCTGGTCGCCCTCTGAAAAGGTCGGAGTAGCGATGAATCATAATGTGCGATTGGGACTGGGACGGTTGGGTAGACCAACAGGTCTCTGTAGGCGATAATCACTCCAGAGGCAGCGAGGACACCTACTATCGAGCCAATCAAAAGTTGCTTCGTGGCGATTCTTGGTGGCATTGAAGTTGGGCGAACGCTTCGGATCAGGCGACGGCGAGCGCAAGACGTTTCTGACAAGACAGATAGCCTTCGAGCCCCCTGCCTGCATCCGTTTTGTTCGCCTTGGTTTCAGCTGTTAACTCTCGAATGATGCTGTCTCTGCAAGGCTGTAATACCATGACTGCGGTTCTGGCTTGATCTGGCCCGAAAACACCCGCACCAGAAAAGTATCAATGTCAGCCGCAACTAGATCCAGTCGATAGTCTCTCGGGGCCTCATGCCCTGTCGCACCGTCGATATAGATGTGACCTGCGGCATCTGTGAGGACCCCAAGACCATCGTCCTCGAAGAGGTTGGTGCGTCCCAATGGAAACAGCATGTCTCCCAGCAGGGACGGGAGAAGTGAATGGGAAAGGCATAGTCGCTCATCGATGTATCCAAACAGCACAGTGCGCCCGCGAAAGCCTATATCGAGTCCCCCAAACTCAGAGAGTATGGCTCTAGGAACGGGGGCGAAGGGACGGCTGAACCTAGCTGTGAAAGTCTGCATATCTAACGAATCCCACTGACGACCTTCACGCCACCCGGCGTCAAGTAGCCGGGCCAAGATCGGCTCAGGAAAGCGGGTTCGACTGGCTGGAGAAAGAGTGGATACCAACTCTCTGGCTCGACTCTCGCGCCTGTTCTGCTGAGTGTCGTATGCAACAAACCTACCCGAACACACGGCACCGAGATACTCTCCGAGAAACTTCAATGTCTTCAACATGGCGACTGACGCTGTGGGCTGGGCGAACTATTTAATGAGAAACAATTCTGTCGAGTACGTCAACAGCATTATGGGGAACAGATTTGTTGAGTACCAACGGGGTGGCGGGCTCATGGGAGTGGGAGTTGCTTTTGACGCAGCAAACAGGCGTCATTGGCGACACAATTGTTTAATATGACGCACATACGCGTCATATTCTGGTGAAAAGTACCAGCATGAAACTCGAATGGCAACTCACGAACGCTATTTTCTTTTAACTAATTTTCCTTATCTTAGAGGAGACCTAGGTAGGCTGCTACCAGCGTTAGGTGCTGTGGCATGGAAAAAAGTCACCGGCCTTCAGTCCTTGAAAACTCACGTGCGGATGCAATATCGAAAGGTTCTCACGGCGTTGACATGGCCATGCCACTCCCGAACCATCACTGGATCGAAGCCGAGCTCACCTGCATGCGCCCTTTCGAGGATGAGGATGCGGAGCATGCCTTCGGCTGGTTCTCAGATTCCGAAGTGATGCAGTTCATTCCAGGCGGGGCGGACCTCACCCTGGAGGACTCGCGCCGCCGCATCCATCGCTACCGCGAACATCAAAGACTTCATGGTTTCAGCAAGCGGCTGATCCTTCATCGAGACACCGGCAAGCCCATCGGCGACAGCGGCTTGTTTCATCTTCCCGACGGCAAACGCATCGAACTCGGCTTTCGTCTGGCGAAAGCCTACTGGGGGCAGGGTTACGCGATTGAGGTGGGCCGTGCCTGGCTCGAATGGTTTGACACACACCACCCAGCGGAACCGCTGTTCGCAGACGTGCATCCCGATCACCTACGTTCCCGGCGTGTCCTGGAAAAACTTGGCTTTGACTGCTCCCATGCGGAAACCATTCTCGGCATGCCGATGCTGATTTACCGCCGCCGTTAGTTTTCGCCACCTTCCCCGTACTCTGCCCACCATGAAACACCTTCTTCCGCTCCTGCTCCTCGCCACATCATCCGCATGGGCCCAGGACCTCAGCGCACAAAGAACGAACGCCCAATCCGCCGCCGAAAAAAGCCAGGTCGAACTCCACCTCGACCAGCCCTACGCCGGAAACGAAAACCCCAAACAAAAGGTCGATCTCTACCTCCCCAAAAAACGCAACAGCGACAAGCCCCTTCCCGTCGCCGCCCTCATCCACGGCGGTGGCTGGGTCAACGGCGACCGCCTCGGCTACGCCGCCGCCGCCATCCAGTTCGCCCGCACCGGCGACTACGCCTCCGTCACAGTCGGTTACCGCCTCACCAAAGAAGCCCACTGGCCCGCGCAAATCCATGACTGCAAAGCCGCCATCCGCTGGATCCGCGCCCACGCCAAAGAGTACAATCTCGATCCCGACAAAATCGCCGTCATGGGCAGCTCCGCCGGCGGCCATCTCTCCTCCCTCATCGGCACCAGCGGCGACGTCAAAGAACTCGAAGGCGATCTCGGCCCCAACACCACCTTCAGCAGCCGCGTCCAATGCGTCGTCAACCTCTGCGGTCCCCAAGACTTCACCCAGGCCCTCATGTTCGACCAAGAAAAGAAACCCGTCCTCAAAGACGATGCCGTCATCGGCCTCCTCGGCGGTAACTACGAAGAAAAGCACACCGAAGCCGTAGCCGCCTCACCCGTGACCTACGTCACCAAAGACGATCCACCCTTCATCACCTTTCACGGCTCCGCCGACCAACGCGTCGCCTATCTCCATGCCGAGGCCATCCACGCCGCCCTCCAAAAAGCCAGCGTCCCCTCCCTCCTCATCCCCATCACCAACGGCGGCCACGGCTCCGTCAGCCATCCCGAAGTCATCGCCCGCGCCAAACTCTTCGTCGGCAAAACCCTGCTCGGTACCGATGCCACCATCGACACCACCCCGATTCCGGCCCTGCCCGAAAAGAAGAAGTAGCCCGTCAAATGTACACCCCCGCGCATTTTCAGATCGATGACCGCGACACGCTAAACGCTTTCATGCGCCAGCACAGTTTCGCCACCATCGTATCACACGACGGCAAAGTTCCGCAGGCCACGCACATGCCCGTTTTGCTGAATCCGACACAAGGTTCGCACGGATGTCTGCTCTCCCACATGGCCCGTGCCAACCCTCAATGGCGCCATTTTGACCCAGCCACAGAAGTCCTCGTCATCTTCACCGGCCCCCACGCCTACATCTCCCCGGCCTGGTACGTCACCGAGCCCGCCGTCCCCACCTGGAACTACACCGCCGTGCATGCCTATGGCATTCCACGCATCGTCACGCAGCATGACCGCTTTGCCCAGATGCTGCACGATCTCATCGAATTCTACGAAGCCGAACGCCCCAACCGCTGGCACGGCACCCTCCCCGCCGAATTCCGCGACGGCCTCATGAAAGGAATCGTCGGCATCGAGATCGAAATCACCCGCTTCGAAGGCAAGTTCAAACTCAGCCAAAACCGACCACAGGATGCACAATCTGTCATCGCCATGCTAGAAAACAGCCCAGACCAGACCGATCGTGACACGGCCAAAATGATGAAAGAGAGGCTCTAATGTCCACCCACACCGCCACCATCCGCTGGAAGAACCAAGGCCCTGATTTCCTCAGCCGCCGCTACTCCCGTGAGCACACCCTTCACTTCGACGGCGGTGCCACCATCCAAGGTTCCCCCTCCCCACAGATTGTGCCTGCCCCTTGGTCAAACCCCGCAGGCATCGACCCCGAAGAGATGTTCATCGCGTCCGTCTCCAGCTGTCACATGCTCTGGTTCCTCCACGTGGCCTGCGACGCCGGCTTTCTGCCCGAGATGTATGACGATGCAGCTGAAGGCATCATGACGCAAAATGAACGCGGCATACTGTGGATCAGCCAGATCACCCTGCGCCCAGTCATCATCTGGGGAGGCGACAAACAACCCTCTGCCACTGAAGTCGCTCACTTGCATCATCTTGCACACGAGCAATGCTTCATCGCCAGCTCCATCAGGACAGATGTGACCGTGCAACCAAGGACATGAAACCCCAACTCTTCGACGGCCAGTTCATCACCCTCACCCCGCTCGATGTCGCTACAGATGTGACAGAACTCTTTACCATCTCGCATAGCGACGAATCAACGCGCAAACTGTGGCGTTACATGCCGTGCGGTCCGTTTGCCAATGTCGAAGAGCAAGCCGCCTTCTTGCGCGAATGGCAGGCAACACCCAACGTCATCGCCTTTGCGGTGCGCGCTGCTGCAACACAGAGCTGCCTCGGCAGCATCTCTCTCATGAGCATCCGCGCCGAGCATGGCGTGGCAGAGCTGGGCAATATTTGGTATGCGCCTGCAGCACAGCGCACCAAGACGAACACTGAAGCATGCTACCTGCTCCTGCGTCACTGCTTTGAAGACCTCGGCTACCGGCGCATGGAGTGGAAATGCGATGCACGCAATGAACCCAGCCGCAATGCCGCCCTGCGCCTCGGCTTCACCTTTGAAGGCATTTTCCGCCAGCACATGATCATCAAAGGCGAAAACCGCGACACCGCCTGGTTTGCCATGCTCGACCACGAATGGCCACAGATTGCCACCGCCTTCCACCGCTGGCTCTACGAAGACGACTCAATTCCGCTCGGACGATTGATTGCCGGGAGTCGCAGCGTACAAGCCCGTGCATGAAGCACGCCTTTTTCCTCCTGCTCACCACATCCGCAGCACTCGCCGCCGATGCCCCCAAACCAAAGCCCAAGCCCGAGTTTCAATACCAAACAGCCGGCATCCAGGTGAGCCGGGCGACCGCTGATGAACCGAAAGTGAAGGCTTTTGGCCCCGACACCATCAAAGCCGCCGCCAAATACCTCGACGATGGCGCAATCTGCTGGGTGCGCGAGAAAACCTGCGTGAACTGCCACACCACCGGCCCCTACCTGAGCGAGCGCCCGGCTTTGTCAAAGCAGCTCGGCATGCCACTGGAGGAGGTGCTGGCGGACTTCGTCAAAACCGTTCCTGCAGAGGTTAAGCCGCAGAAAGAAACGGAAAAGGATGGCATCAAATACTACGGCGGCTCCTGGTCGAGCATCTGGCGCTCCATGGGTCTCGCTGAATGGGACAAACACGTGACCGGGAAGCTATCCCCCCATACGGAACGTTCCCTCCATGAAATGCTCATGCGCCAGTCCGCCGACGGCTCATTCGTCAGCTACGGCGAAGTCGAAATCCCTCACATCACCACCGACTTCGAACTCACGCTGCAAGCCGCCCGCGCGGCCACCGCCGCGCCTGGCTGGCTCGCCAATCTCAAAGACCCCGAACTGCTCGCGCGTGTCGAGAAAATGAAGGCATGGCTGCGCAATGCGCCGCCAAAGAATGACTTTGACCGCATCCTGCGCCTCCAACTCGCGCATTACATGCCCGAACTCGTACCGCAAGCCCAGCGCGATGCCGCGCTGGCTTTGCTGTCCTCAAAACAGCATGCCGATGGCGGCTGGGCTCTGCGCGACACGTCCGCCTTAGCTGACTGGCACTTTAAAATGAGCGACACCGTGGTGAAACTCATCAGCGGCCTGCCCGATGCCGCGAAACCGGAAAGCGATGCCTACATGACCTCCTTTGCCATCGTCCTGATGCGTCAAAACAACATTCCGGCAAGCGACGAACGCATCCAGCGCGGCCTCAAATGGCTGAAGCAGGAGCAGCGTGTCTCCGGCCGCTGGTGGATGCAGTCTCTGTATCGCGGAAATTACAGCTACATCACCTACATCGCCACGGCGCAGGCCCTGAAGGCACTGGCTTTGTGCGACGAATTGCACTGATTTTCATCGCCTTGCACGCCGATACACTGCCGGTGACTCGCCCATGCGTTTGCGGAAATGCTGGGTGAAACTGCTCGCATCCACAAAGCCGCACTGCTCCGCCACCTCGCTGGCGGTCAGTGTCGTTCGTTCCAGCAAACGTACGGCCGCCAGGACCCGCGTCTTGATGAGAAACTCCTGCGGAGTGATCCCAAACGCGCTTTGAAAGCGCCGTTGCAACTGCCTCAGCGACTGCCCGCAGGATTTCGCCACGTCTTCAATCAACAGCGGCTTCGCATAATCATGCCGGATGAGCTCCACCGCCTGCGCCACGGTCTGAAACACCGGCAGCCTGCGCTCAGCTTCATCTGGTCGCCTTAACGTGCCCATCACACCCTGTACCCGACGCTTAGAGTCAAACAGGGGAAGCTTAGTCACCAGAAACCAGTCAGGAATGCCCTGGGAGTCCCACCATAGCTCCACGCGCTCGATCACATCCACCTTGCCGGCTAGGATGCGTTTGTCGTCATCCACATAGGCCTGCGCCATCGTGTCCGGGTTCAAATCGAAATCCGTGCGCCCAATGATCTCTGAGTCATCCGGCATCTGGTAGCGCTGCATCAGCCCCTCGCTGGCAAACATGAGATGCCCCGCTTTGTTCTTGGCAAAGAAGTACACTCCCGGGATGTGGTCAAACAGCCGCTGAAACAGCAGCGTCGGCTCCAGCGAAGCCATCCATGCCGCCCGTTGCTTTCTCCATCGCGCGATTTCCGCCGCAGAGCGCTTGGAACGCACGCGGGGTTTCAGGGGTGTCGCATTTCGCATCATCTTTGTCGTGACGACGTTGCATGGTTCTGCGTTAATCTGCAAGAAATCAACCGCCCATGAGACCCATCGTTCAAATTTCCCTCGACCTCACCAACATCGACGAAGCGCTCGAAACCGCCGCCCTAGCCATGCGCGCTGGTGTGGACTGGCTGGAAGCTGGCACGCCACTCATCCTGGCCGAAGGTCTGCACGGCGTGCGCGCCCTGAGAAAAGCTTTCCCAAATACGCCCATCGTTGCTGACCTCAAAACCATGGATGGCGGCTACCTCGAAGCCGAGATGATGGCCAAGGCAGGAGCCACCCACGTCGTCGTCATGGCCCGCGCGCATGCAGAAACCGTGAAATGCGTGGTCAAAGCAGGTAAAGACTTCGGCTGCAAGGTGATGGGAGACAACATGATCTCTGAGGACATGATTGCAGGAGCCAAGTGGCTGGAAGACCTCGGCTGCGACTATGTGATTCATCATATTGGCTACGATGAACGTCGCGGCATCGCAGCCGCTGGCAAACGCATGCCTAGCCCGCTGGATCAGCTCCGTGAAGTGTGCAATGCCGTCAAAATCCCAGTCCAGGCCGTCGGTGGCCTCAGCTTGGAGCAAGCCATCCAGTGCCCCAAATACGGTGCTCCGCTCGTCGTCCTCGGCGCACCGCTCACCATTGATGCTGACGCCTTCAAAACAGCGGACGGCAATCTGGAGGCGTCGTTGCGCATGATTTGCGAAGCCGTGCATGCTCAGGATGTTCCTGCTTTCTAATTCATTCATTTTCCGGCATTCAAATAATTCGCGGATATTCGCGGCAATTCGCGTTTAAAACATGGACTTCCAAGACGGCACTTATGAGATCATTGGAAGCGCCATGCGCGTCCACCGAGTTCTGGGGCCAGGCTTGCGTGAGAAGCCGTACGAAAATGCGCTGGTCATTGATCTGCAGAACATCGGCATCAAAGTGCAACAGCAGCGCGCTTATCCCATCCGCTATCTCAATTCGATTGTTGGCGACTGCATCCCTGACATGACCGTCAACGACTCTGTTCTTGTCGATGCTAAATCAGTCGACGCGATTGGCGAAAATGAGATCGCCCAGATGCTTAATTATCTACGTATCGCACGACTTGAAGTCGGCCTGATCATTAACTTTAAAAATCCCAAGCTTGAATGGGTAAGAAAAGTCAAATCTCAGAACGAATAACCAGATCACCCTTCATGATCTCATCGCGAATTGGCACGAATGACCGCGAATTTTTCGCGAATTCAGAATTCCCCTCTTCAACCCAGTTCGTGGATATTCGAGTTTATTCGCGCTAACATCTCTCTCAACACCTCTCATAACCATCACTCATGAAATCCGCCGCCGTCGTCAATTACGCGCCTGAAAAAGGCTCCGTCGAAATCCGTGAAATCGAAACTCCCATCATCAGCAGCGAGGACGTGCTCCTCGAAGTCGCCAATGTCGGTGTTTGTGGCTCCGATCTGCATCAGTGGACCGCCGACCACTCCTGGCCGGTAAACTACCCGGTCGTGCTTGGCCATGAGTTCGGCGGACGCATCGTCGAAGTGGGCAAGGATGTGGAAGGCTGGAAGGAAGGCGACCGCGTCGTTTCCGAAACCGCCGCTATCATCAGTCCGAACAATCCGATGACGAAGCGCGGTCTCTACAACCTCGATCCAACCCGCAAGGGCTTCGGCTATGGCGTAAACGGTGCAATGACGAAGTATGTGCGAGTGCCTAGCCGCATTCTACACCATGTGCCGGATCAGCTTCCCTTTGAGCAGGCATGCCTCACGGAGCCTTGCTGCGTGGCCTACAGTGCTGTGGTGAAGAATGCGCGCATTGAGCCAGGCGACCGCATCGTCGTGCTCGGCCCAGGCACCATCGGAATTCTCTGTGCTGCCATGGCGCGTCTGTGCGGGGCTCAAGTTGCCATCGTCGGCCTGCCGCAGGATGCGCATCGTTTGGAAATCGCGAAGCAGTACGGCTGCGAAGTCATCATTGGAGATGCCAAGCCCTGGGCCACTGCCCGTGATGGCCTGGGTTGCGATGGAGTGATTGATGCTGCAGGTGCGAGCATCACACTGAAAATCGCGCTCGACATCGTGCGTCCCGCCGGATGGATCAGTAAGGTGGGCTGGGGGCCGCAGCCTTTGGGCTTCAATCTTGATCCGCTGGTGCAGAAGAACATCACGCTGCAAGGCAGCTTCAGCCACAACTGGCCGATCTGGGAGCGCGTCATCGCCCTGCTCAGCAGCGGCCAGTTTGATGTGAAGCCGATCATCGGCGGCGTCTGGCCCGTGACCGAATGGCACGAAGCCTTTGAGAAGATGCACAAGGGCGAAGTCGTGAAGAGCGTGCTGAGGCCGGTGTGATTTCGACTGCTTTTTCAGCCCATCAGAGTGCAGTGAAAGTCACCCCAATGATTGGACAGCAGTCATGACCCTTCATGCAGGCACAGACGCAGGGAGCGTGGTCATCTTCGACACCGCGTCTTTACCTGACGACTATGACTCTGTCGGCAAAGATGATCCGATCTCAGTCATTGAGTACCTGCACAAGGAGGGAAAGCTCTTCTGGGTCGACGCTCATGCTGATGGAAGTTATCGGCTTGGAGTATTCGAAGGAGCGGACCTTCCTGATAAACTGACCTCTTTTGTCACTTCCAACGAAGAGATCACCAAATTCCACGCGCTTTCCGGGACTCTCTACTTCACTGGAATAGAATACGTCTTCCGACACGATTCATCCCAGCTTCTCAAATATCCGCATATGGGAGAAAGTATTCACATAAGACCAGGAGTCCATGCGGCAACTTTTTACTCTCTCGATTACCCAGACGGCTTTGAGGACACCTTGATCGCTCAACATCTTTCACCAGAGCAATTGGCGGCACGAAAATGGATCACAACTGTCATGCCGGCGGGCTGCATTGCCGTTATCGCCCTTATTCTCGCCTTTTTTCTGCTGCCACTGGCTACCTGGGGCCAGTACATCCTGCCTGTATGCGTTGCCGCGATCAGCTTTGCGTTCTGGGTACTGCGACCGCAGAGAGTGAAATTGGCCGATCTGGCGGCCAAAAAAATCACAGATGATTATCCTGATTACGCGCTGGTGATTCATTCTATGCCATCTCCCGCTTCTCCCTTGTAGCGGGTCTTGTCCCACCAATACCACTATCGTATGAATCACCTCCACTTGTCGGCCATCGCAGTGCTGTGCCTCGGACTGGCAAACACGACTTTCGCGCAGACAACCGCTCCGAAGCCTTCGGTGTGGATCAGCCCGCCGGGCCAGGACAAGTGCCTGGCCTTCCGCCAGTTGTTTGAGCAGCCGGATGCCTGGAAGGAAACCCGGGCACGGACGGACGTGTTGTTCATCACGGACCTGAACCTGCAGCGGCATTTTACCGATGACGAACTGCGGAAGTGGTTCGGCATGATGAAGGAGTGGAAGCTGAAGCTGGCGATGGAGGTCGGTGCGGTGAAGCCATGGGGACAGACCGGGGAAAAATGCTTCAATGCGGAGCGCAAGAACTGGGAGCGACTGCAAAGCCTGGGCGCGAACCTGTATGCCATCGCGATGGACGAGCCGCTGGTCTGCGCCCGCGAGCAGATCCATCAAAGCGATGAGTATGCGATGAAGGAAACCGCCAACTACATCGCGCTGGTGCGGCAGCATTTCCCGGACGTGCTGATTGGTGACATCGAGGCCTACCCCTCCTTTTCCGTCGAAGAACACCGCAAATGGATCGAGGGCCTGCAGCAGCAGCTTGCGGAGAAGAAGGTGCGCGGGCTCGACTTCTACCGGCTGGATGTGGACTGGCTGCGCTTCAATGTGCAGCAGAAGGGTTCATGGAAAGAGGTGCGGGAACTGGAGCACTTTTGCCGCCAGAAGAAGCTGCCTTTCTCGCTGATTTACTGGGCCTCCGGGTATCCCTCCATGCAGAAACGTGGGTTCGCTGACGACAGCACCTGGTACACCTCCATCATGCAGCAGGGCTACGATTACGCCGCTGTGGATGGCAGGCCGGATCAGATCGTGATCGAAAGCTGGGTAAGCGCTCCCTCCCAATGCCTGCCAGAAACGGGGCAATGGACCTTCACCCGCTCGGTGCTGGACTTCGTGAAGAAGTTCGTCAAATAGCCTGTGTGATGGACGGCGCTCTGCCGTTCTTCTTTCTTCACCCACCACCACCATGAAATCCATTCTCTGCCTCGCCCTCCTGGCGACATCCTCATTTGCCCTCGATTATCCACGCGTCATTTTCTCGGATGACTTCGCCGCCGATGGTTTTGGCAAAGCCTGGGGCCATTACAAGAGCTCCAGCGTGGTGAAAGACGGCGTGCTGGTGGGCATCACAGCGCCGGAGTCGGATCATGCGGCGGTGGATGTGATACGAATCGCCCCTGAGACGGATCTGGAAGTGTCGGTGAAGTTCCAGTTCGTCAGCGATCAGGCCAAAGGCTTCAATGTCTGGCTCGATGACAAGGAGTACAAAGGCTCTCACGCAGGTCACATTTGCAGCATCTCGGTGAATCCGAAGGCAGTCGTCGTAGCCGATGCCAAGGCTGGCACCTTCAGCAACGATATTTATGCGCGCAAGAAGACGGTCCCGCCCACACTTACCACCGAAGACAAGGCCAACATGCTCAAGTGGACGAAGTCGGCGCCAACCACTGTCTCGCTCAAAGAGTGGCATACGCTCACCGTGCGCACCCACAACGATGTGGTCGAAACCAGCATCGACGGCAAGGTCGTCAGTACCTTCCAGTCTCCCGGTGTCGCGCATGATCACAAGACGGTCGTGAGCCTCACCACCAACCGCATTGATGTGAAGTATGATGACTTCAGCATCAAGGGCGTGGCGAAATAATCAGTCGAGCTTCCTTTTCACCAGTTTTTGATCCATTTGGCGCCGAGACTGGCATTGGCCTCGGTGTCTTTGGATTTGGCCATGACGTTCTTTTCGTCTTCAGCATAGGACCACAGGTCGTAGGTGCTGTTGATGGTATATTTCCTATCGCTGTTGGCTTTGATGTATTGAAAAGGGCGCCCAAAGGCATCGACGAGAATGTAGCTGGTGCCCACCTTGAGCCACATGGCCTCCGGCATATCGGCCATGATGACGTTCTTGATTTCGTCCGCGCTGACTTTTCCATCAGACTGAGGTTCGCTTTTTTCGCCTCGGGCGGCCACCTTGATGGCATCGTAGCCATCTCCACGCAGTGCTTGATACAGGCACCGTGCGGCACCAATACGATAGACTTTCCCCTGCATGATCTCAGCCGTTTCATCCGCATTTACCGGCTCAGGATATTCACCATAGTGCTCGTAGTAGCGCTCCAAGGCAGCCGCGACTGCCTCCATGGTGCCTTGGGTTGCCTGACGCTTGGAAGAAGCCGGATTCCCGCTCTTCAGCACCAAAGCCGCAAGCAGCGCAATGATGCAGATAACAACGAGCAGCTCTATCAGTGTGAAACCATGGCCTTTACGGGTGATATTCATGGGGAAATGATAGCTGCAACCTTGGATTTGCCCAAACTTAAAATCATTGACGCATTTCACACAGACTTTGTCGTAGTAGCGGACGTCCGGGTTAGATTATATTAGCGATCATGAAAACCATCCAAACTGACGTCCTTGTCTGTGGCGGCGGCTGCGCGGGCATCGCAGCGGCCCTTTCGTCCGCCCGCAATGGCGTCAAGACATTGCTCATTGAACGCGCGGGCTTTTCCGGTGGCATCATCACCACCGTCGGATTGCCTTATTTCGATGGGCTCATCGACAAGCCATCGGGGCGATTCGTCGTGAAAGGCATTCCTTTGGAATTGCTGCAAAAGCTCGGCGTGGCAAAAGAGGGAGCTAAGCACATCGACGACCTGAGGCCAGACCTCATCACGAAGTACTGGGGCAGTGTGTGGATTCCAAATATCGAAGAGTTTAAGCTGCTGAGCGATGAACTCATCCTGAAGCACAGCGACCATTTGACGGTGCTTTACCACAGCATGGCTTGTGACGTGGAGGAGAAGGAAGGCCGTATCACGGCGGTGATCATCGCGAACAAAGATGGCCTCACTCGCGTGGAGGCACGTCAGGTCATCGACTGCACGGGTGACGGCGACATCGCGCACTGGGCCGGCTGCCCGACGATTAAATCCACGCCGCTTATGCCGCTGACGATGCATTTCCGCATCGGCAATGTGGTGCCCGTGAAGGAGACGAAGGACGCGGCGAAGAAGGCGCTCATTGCGGCGCACAAGGAGGGTCGTCTGCCAAACTTTTACGGCCCCGGCTTGATCTTCGCTTTCGCCAAAGACGAATGCTACGTCCATGCCACTCGTGTGCCGGCCGATGCCACAGACGCCGCTGACTTCACGCGCGCGGAAATTCAGGGTCGCAAGGATGCGTGGACCATCTTCAACGAATGGAAGACGAAGGTGCCCGGCTTTGAAAACAGCTACTACATCATGAGTGGCCCTTATATCGGAGTGCGTGACACGAGACGCATTGTGGGGCTGAACGTGCTCACACTTGAAGACCTTCAAAAGACCACACCCCACGATGATGCCATCGCTACAGGATGCTGGTTTCTGGACATCCACCCGCCAGAGGTCACACTCGACAAACCCTTCACTGGCTCCGGCTTCCAGCCGAAGCCTTACGACATCTCGTATCGCACACTCGTTCCGCAAAAAGTGAGCAACCTACTCGTCGCCGGTCGCTGCCACAGCGCCAGCAGCGAAGCCAGTGCCTCCAGCCGCGTCACCGCAACCGCCATGGCGCTCGGCGAGGCAGCCGGAACCGCCGCCGCGCTCGCGACGAAATCGAAAACCGAAGTTGGCATCTTGAATGGCGTGAATGTGCGTGAAGCGCTTACTCAAAAAAACGCAGGACCATTCACCGACGCATAACGATGAAATCTGAAACTCAATCCACACCCCTTTCCCGCCGTGATGCACTGCGCCAAACGGTGCTCGCAGGGCTAGGCATGTCTGCCCTGACTGCCACTGCAACAGAAGAAGTGAAACAAGTCAAAGAAGTCGAGTACGTGCCTGAGAATGACTATCCGTTCTTCGGCTATGAACCCACCAGCCAAAATTAGTATGCGCCTAGAAAATAAAGTCATCATCGTCACCGGCAGCGTCACCGGCATCGGCAAAGCCATCGCCAAGCGCTGCGTCGCAGAGGGAGCCCGCGTGCTCATTCATGGGCTTGAGCAGGATCTCGGCGATCAAACCGTTGCCGAGCTCGGCGCGGAGAATGCTGTACTCGTCATCAAGGACCTCGCTGACGAAGCCGCGCCGCAGTTGCTGGTGGATCAGGCTATCAAAGCCTTCGGCAAGATCGATGCCGTGGTCAACAACGCGGCGCAGGTGGGCACGGGCAACATCCAGACCACGGATGGTGCGTGGTTTCGCCGCATGCTGGAGATCAACTGTGTGGTCCCCTACCTCATCACCCGCGCCGCGCTTCCGCACCTGCGCGAAACGCACGGAAGCATCATCAACATCGGCAGCGTCAATGCCTATAGCGGCGAGCCGAACCTGATGCCCTACAGCGTCAGCAAAGGCGCGCTCATGACCCTAACCCGCAATCTGGGCGATACGCTCATGCGCGAAGACGGTGTGCGGGTGAACCAGATCAATCCCGGCTGGGTGCTCACGGAAAACGAGGCCAAACGCAAACGCGAACACGGCCTGCGCGAAGACTGGTATGCGGATCTACCGAAGGTCTATGCTCCGGCTGGTCGCATCCTATGGCCCGATGAAATCGCCGCCTGCGCCGCCTGGCTGCTGGCCGATGAATGCGGCCCCATCAGCGGTCAGGTGTTTGATTTGGAACAGCATCCTTTCATCGGCCGCAATCCACCCAAAGACGCCTCCACCATTCCCTCTAAATAAGCATCATGCCCAAACTCGCCGCCTTCCCCAAAGCCTTCATGCAGGCCCTCTGCAAAGAAGGAACCATGACCGTCTCCGAATGGATTCAACTCGCCTCCAAGCTCGATGTGCAGGGCCTCGAATGGTATGCGGGCTTTCTTGAGATGGCCGATGAAAGCAACTGGCCGCGCTTTCGCAAGGAAGTCGAGGATACCGGCAAGGTGATTCCGATGATGTGCTGCTCCCCCGATTTCACGCACCCAGACACTGCTTTTCGAGACAAAGAAATCGCGAAGCAGAAACGCTGGATCGACATGACGCATACGCTCGGCGGCTCGTACTGCCGCGTGCTTAGCGGGCAACGTCGCCCTGAATTGACCCTTGATGAAGGTGTCAAACTGGCGGCTGATTCGATCTACGCCTGCCTGCCTTATGCGCAGGAGCGCGGCATCACGCTGATCATCGAAAACCACTACAAGGACGACTTCTGGGATTATCCCGAATTCGCGCAGAAAATGGATGTGTTCTGCAAACTCGTGGATGCAGTGAATCATCCGAACTTCGGTGTAAACTATGACCCTTCCAACACCTACCTCGCAGGTGAGGACCCGATTGAGTTGCTGAAGCGTGTTTCACACCGCGTCGTGACCATGCATGCGAGCGACCGCTATCTGGCGGAAGGCACCATCGAAGACCTGCGCAAAGAAGAAGGCGGCGCACAGGGTTATGCTAAGCGTCTGCGACACGGCGAGATTGGCAAAGGCCTCAATGACTACGATGCGATCTTCACCGAGCTGAAAAGCAAAGGCTTCAATGGTTGGATCAGCATCGAGGACGGTGTGGATGGCATGGAGCAGCTCGCGCGCAGTGTGGAGTTCCTGAAAAAGAAAATCGCCCTCTACTGGCCGCAGTAAGCGATTCCGCCCCTTTCAGCTCTCCGAGCAGGCCGTGAAGCAACTGTCCGCCATTCAAACGGGCTCTGTAACTGTGAATCCTAATGAGCCTTATAGCGTCGGATGGTCAGTCAAAATCAAGAACGAAGGCCCCGGCACTGGCAGCTTCAGGCATCGCGAGGTGCGGGATGCGCCCGCCAAGCTGCCAGCCTCTGCCGAAAAAAATGTAACCTAACGGCTGAGCGTTTCATTCTTCCCCTATCACCATGAAGCCCTGCCTCAGTTTGATCTGCCTGTTTCTTGTCACCGCTTTCGCGTGTGCCGATGAGTTCACCTCCAGTGGTGTCAAAATATACTACACTGTTCATGGCAGCGGCTCTCCCGTGGTGCTGATTCATGGTCTGCATTCCAGCGGGGCTATGAACTGGACCCTGCCGGGAACCACGGAGGCTCTGGCGCAGAAGCATCGTGTCATTGTGCTGGACTGCCGAGGTCATGGTAAATCCGACAAGCCGCAGTCAGAAGCAGCCTACGGCACCGCCATGGTGGAGGATGTGATCGCTCTGCTCAACCACCTCGATATTCGAAAGGCACACATCACCGGTTATTCCATGGGGGGCATGATCGCACTGAAGACGGCGGCGCAGCATCCCGAACGAGTTCAGGGTCTGCTTCTGTGTGGGATGGGCTGGCTGCAGGACGGCAGCACCTTGCAGGGTTTCTGGAAGCACATTCCCATGCGTGAACGCCTCATCGGTGGCAGCAGCGGCACCGCCTGCATGAAAGGCATGGCACAACTCGCGCTTACAGAGTCGGAAGTGAAGGCACTCAAAATGCCCGCCTCCATCATTGTGGGCGACCACGATCCGGTGGACAAACTTTACGTCCTGCCGCTGACCCGCATTCGCCCTGACTGGCCAGTGACAAAGATCGCCGGAGCAGGGCATATCACCTGCATCATGAAGCCCAATTTCCGTGATGAGGTGGTGAAGGCGATTGCGAAATTTGAGAAGTAAGACACTAGACTGATCCAACCATGAAACGCCTCCTGCTCCATCTATGCCCCTGCCTTGTTCTGATCACCGCGCCTCTGCAGGCTCAGGAACCGGAGCGAATCCGCGACATCATTTATACCAAGCATGATGGCGTGGCGCTGACCATGGATGTGTTCAAGCCGGTGAAGCCGAACGGGGCGGGCATCATCAAGATCGTCAGCGGTGGCTGGAAGTCGAACCACAATGGCATCAGCGATGGTGGCTGGCCGAAGGCGGGCTACACGACGTTTGTGGTCGTGCACGGCACGCAGCCGAGGTTTCAGGTGGAGGAGATCGTGGCGGATTTGAATCGTGCGGTGAGGTTTGTGCGCAGCCATGCGGCAGAGTATGGCGTGGACCCACAAAAGCTCGGTGTCACAGGCAGCAGCGCGGGCGGGCACCTCAGCCTGATGCTGGCGACACGTGGAGGCCCTGGAGATGCGAAGGCGGCTGACCCGATTGACCGCGAAAGCAGTGCCGTGAATGCCGTGGCGTGCTTTTACCCACCGACCGATTACCTGAACTGGTTCGAGCCGGGCGACAATGCGGTCGGCATTGGCAAGCTCGCTGCGTATGCGGGGGCGTTTGGTCCGAAGGCAGCGACTGAGGAAGGCCGCACGGCATTGGGGCGCGAGCTCTCGTCCATCTACTGGGTTCACAAGGGGCAGCCGCCCATCTTTATCGTGCATGGCGATGCCGACCCACAGGTGTCGATCACACAATCGCAGCGTTTTCTCAAACGCTGTCACGAAGAGGGAGTGGTGTGCGAGCTGGTCATCCGGGAAGGTGCCGGCCACGGCGGCTGGCAGGAAATGCCGCAGGACACGGAGCGAATGGTTGAGTGGTTTGATCTGCAACTGCTCGGCAAACAGCCGACCAAGGCCTTCACGCTGAATGTTTCGTCTCTACCCAGCACACCGGTGCAGAAGGTGAAGAAGCCTTGAGTTAAATTTCGCATCCCCTTTATCATGAAGACCTTCGTCTGCCTCTTGATGCTTTCTGCCACCGTTTGGGCGGATGATTCGGCAACACTCGCCGCCTTGCTTGCCAAAGGCGGCGTGGTGACGATTCCGGCGGGGGACTATCATCTCGATGGCACCAAGCCGTTGCCCCTGGCCTCAAACATGACTGTATTCGCTCATGGGGCCAGATTCATACTTTCCGATGTGCTGCCTGACAAAGCGCGTGTGGTGCTGTTTGCGGGAGAGAACATCGCACACTTTACCTGGCATGGTGGGGAATTTGTCGGCCATGTGTTTGACCCTGCCCAAAAAGAAAACCTGTGGGAACCCAATGCGAATACGAAGGGCATCGAGATCACCACGACGAAGGATGGGGGCACGCATGACATCCTGTTTCGCGAGGTAAAGTCCAACGGCATGGCCGGAGCCGTGATCGGAGTTCACGGCCTGACCGGGAAAAGCAGTGAGAGTGAAGTGACTGCCTATGCCGAACGCGTGGCGGTGGAAAGCTGCACGCTGCTGCGCAGTGGCAAATTCATGTGGGACTACGGTTACCTCTGGCAGATCATGACTTGGCCGGAGTCTTACGAGCCTTGGGAAGTCGAGCGGGCACGGAAATATTTTCGCACCGACCTGATGCGCGAGGTGAAGTTCAGCGGCGGGCTCGTGAAGTTTGACAACACAAACCGGCCGCTTGTCGTCAGCGAGACTGACGACCCCAAAGACGCGATCACCTTCATGGGCGCGGATTTGCCCAAGAACATCATTCGTGGCCGCCAATACTTCGTCGTCGAATCCGCACCGGAATACATCAAGATCGCCGACGATCCAAAAGGTCCACCGATTCAATTCGAAGGAGAGGGCGGCGGCAGTCTGGCCTTCAACCTCAGTGCCACCTACTTGTCTGCCTATGCTCCGACGGGCAGCGGCCCCGGCAAAGGCGCATTCGACATCGTCGGCGCCAGAGATGTGCGCGTCACAGGCTGCCAGCTCAGCGCGATCGGCGACACGATGCACATCCAGCGCAGCCGAAACATCATCTTTGCGAACAATCACATTCTCGGCAGCCGAATGGGTGCCTTCTTTCTGGCAGAGTACTGCCAGAATGCCACGATCACCGGCAACCTTGTCGATGGCACCAACGGCTCTCGTGTAATCAGCGTGGAGAAGAGCTGCACGGACGTGACAATGACGGGCAACACCTTTCGCAACGGCGGACGCGGTGCGTGGATCAATCAGCCGGTCAATTTCATCATGACCGGCAATGTCTTCGTCAACAACACCACGAAAAACGAACCCGACATGCGGCGTGGGCGCATTGCCTATCGCACCGCGAAGCCCGGTGAATTCCCCGAGCTCTACTTCACGATCTACGAGCCAGGAGCCACATACGGCCCCATCATCGTACGTGACAACATTTTCATCCTCGGCGACTCCGCACCCAAAGAAGCCGTCACCTTCGCGCCCAACGGCCATGATCTGCAATTCAGCGGCAACACTTTCCAAAACAAGGCCGCCACCATAGTTGTTGATCCCAGCTGCAAGAATGCGTTGATCGAAAACAACCAGGGTGCAACGACCGTCAGCAAGCCCGTGGATTTTAATCACGGGCGGCGGTGAAAACTGCAGAAGCTTGCCCGGCATGCGAATCCACTCGAAAAGCGTGGAGGGTCTGTGCTATAGGCTGTTCTCATGCCTCTTACCCGCATTTACCTGATCCGTCACGGTGCCACCATTCTGACTGCCGAAGACCGTTTTGCCGGTGCCACCAATGTGCCGCTGTCAGATGAAGGCCGCAGGCAGGCGGGACATCTTGCGCAGCGCTTGAAAGGCTTGCCGGTGACGGCAGTTTACGCCTCCCCACTCGACCGCACGATGGAAACCGCGCGCATTCTGGCTGCATCCCATCAACTGGAGGTCAACCCGCGTGACGGCCTGCGTGAGATCTCGCACGGCCATTGGGAACAACTGACGCGCGCCGAGGTGGAGCAGCAGTTTCCCACCGAAGCGGCCGCCTGGGATGAAGATCCCTTCACCTTTGCACCTGCTGGCGGCGAAAGCGGTCTGGCAGTGACCGCACGCGCCCTGCCTGCATTGATGGAGATTGTCAGACAACACGAAGGCGAGTCGGTGATCGTCGTTTCGCACAAGGCTACGATTCGCCTGCTGCTCAGTTCCCTGCTCGGATTCGACCCCCGGCGGTATCGGGACAATCTGGATCAAAACCCGGCGGCCCTGAACGTCGTGGACTTCAAAGATCCGGTCCGTGCGCGCCTGATGCTGTTCAACGACACCTCGCATTACTCCGAGGATACACTGATCAAGCCGGACACGCCGAAGGCCTGCCTTTCGAGCTGGTGGGCGAAATAACCCGCCCTGTTATTTCTTTGGAGCAGTGGCTTTGAATTTCGTGAGCAGTTCCTGAACCTTCTTGCGCAGTTCCATAGCCTCAGGGTTTTTACGGTCCATCGCTTGTAACTTGGCGTTCAGTGTTTTGATTTCCGTGGCCAAAGCACGTCGATCCTCCAGTTCCTTTGCTGCCTGCGTGAGTGGCGGGGCGGCCTCCACGTCATCCCAGTCATCCGTGCGGAAGATGGAAGCAGGCAGGCCGTCGCTGTTGACAAGATTCGCACCTTCGGGATTCGCCGCCCAGGCATAGCGCACCGCCACAGGTTGCTTCACATCGGCGTTGCTCACTAGCACACGGTCCTTGCCGTCGATCTTCGCATCCGCCCAATGCCAGACGCGATCTGACCCGGCTATTTCGAAGCGCTTCAGATCCGCTCCGTCACGTGATTTCAATCCTTGGCCAGCATGATCAAAGGTCACACGCACAACTCCGTCTTTGACCTCACTCGCTTTGAAAAGCGGACCGCTGTACACCAGATCTCGACCATAGTCTTTTGCCAATGCCCAGCGCGCGAGTCGGCTCCCCGGCGTCATTTTATCCTTCGGATGAATGTCACTCACCTCGCCCACATCATTGATCACTGCCATGCCGGTCTTCGGAGTGGATACGAGGATGTGGCGCATGCGATCCTGCAGCAGCGCCCAGGGGTCCGGTGTGCCCGGTACGGTGGATGGCGCATGAAAGTTCGCCAACTGCACAAAGTAGAATGAGAATTCATCACCCCAGCGTTTGCGCCAGTCACGAATCATCAAGGGCAGCGTTTGGTCATACGGAACTGCGCCAGCCCTGGCATTGCCCTCGCCCTGGTACCAGATGGCCCCGCGCATCGTGTAACCGACAAACGGATGGATCATCGCATCAAACAGCACACCCGGCATGCCTTCGGTTTCCAGCGGTGGTTTGGGCTCGCTAGGCTTCTTGGGCAGACGCTTGCGTTCCTCGGCGGACTTGCCCTTCGCCGCAGCCATCGTGGCTTTCCACTTTTCCAGTTGTGTTTCGTAGTTCGCTTTGGCTTTGACGGGATCATAAGCGGCGGCCTCTGCCATCAGCTTGTCCACCATCACCTTTGTGCCTGAAAGGGTAATCAGAGCCTCACGGCTGGTGAAGGTTTCCACCGGCTTGCCGCCCCAGCACGTTTTAAGCACGCCGACAGGAACGCCGAGTTCCTGATGCAGTTTCAGCGCGAAGAAAAAGGCGACCGCGGAGAAGCCCGGCACCGTTTCCGGAGTGCAGCGTGACCACTCCCCTTCAATGTCAGCCTGCGGCTTCTCGGCAGTAACGAGCGGTGCATTGAACATGCGCAGGCCCGGGTAGCTGGCCTTGGTCATCAGGTCCGCGTAAGCAGGTGTGCGGTTCATGGTGTAATACATGTTCGACTGGCCAGAGGCCAGCCAGACTTCGCCGACGAGCACATCCTTGATCGTCGCGCTGTCGGCATCCGCTTTGACCGTCAGTTCCGCGCCCGTCGCATCGGCTGCGCCCGTTGGAATCACGGCGCGCCAGTGGCCCTTGTCATTGGCCGTGGCAGACGCGGTCTTGCCTTTGAAACTCACCGTTACCTCTGAATTCGGTGATGCTTGGCCCCAGATGGCCGCCTCACGCTCGCGCTGAAGCACCATGTGATCGCTGAAAAAGTGTGGCAGCGAGAGTTCGGCCAGCAAACTGGCAGGCAGGCCCAGGCAAAGGGCGACGGCAAGGACACGTGAAAGAGCTTTCATGGTGATTGGGCGGGGTGAGAACGATCTGAAAGCCCCGGCCTATCGTGAAGATCGTTGCGAATTCGCGCGGCATCCCGACAGTTCCGACCCCATGAACGACGACCTCCTGCGTGACACCGAACGCTTCCTCCATGAGCAGATCCCGCTCACACACGCTATGGGCGTGAAGCTGGAAAGCTACGATGGCACACAACTCGTCGTGACGGCGCCCTTGGAGCCGAATCACAATCATCTCGGAACCGCCTTTGGCGGCAGCCTTAGCGCACTGACTACGCTGACCGGATACGCAATGCTCTGGCTTCAGCTCGGCGACCGCCATGCTCACATCGTCATCCGTGAGAGCTCCATCCGATACAAGCGCCCCGTCCTCGGCACGCTGCGTGCCGTGTGTGTGCGACCTGATGATGCGGCACTCAAGGCATTCAAGACGACATTCCAAAGCACGGGCAAAGCGCACCTCAAACTTCAGGTACAGGTCATCCACGCAGATCAAGTCTGCGTGATGTTTGAAGGAGATTTCGTGGCACTTCGATAAAGACAGCCACAGGTCATTTGGCCTTCGCCACGCCCATGTCCACGAGTTCGACACGGCGGTTCTTCGCACGGCCTTCCTCGGTGGCATTCGTCGCCAAGGGAGAAGCGAATGAAATCCCCACAGGAAACAGTCGCTCCTTGGAAATGCCTTTTTCCGCCAGATTCGATACCACGGAATCAGCACGTCGCTGCGATAGGCTGCGATTGTATTCGAAACTACCTTCAGTATCCGTATGCCCAACAACGAGCACACGCAGGTCCGGCTTTTCCTGCAGCAGTTTGGCGATCTCTGACAGCGTTGCTTCGGAGTATGGGAAAGGGCTTCCTGGGCCCACTGGATGTTGAATGGGAAAAAGACTGGGAGACCAGCCTGCCAGATGTGACCAAGTGCCTGGAGTTCGTGAAGAATTTCAAGCCCACGTCGATGAAGTAACCGCCTTTTCAAAAATCAATTCCACTGCGGCGCAGGGTCATGCACCTTGCGCCGTTTTGTTTTTTTGGGTTCACCAGATATTCAATGCATCATCCAGCATTGACCAGACAACGTCCGCCACCATGATTCGCGCCATGAAACACCGCCCCCTGCTCCTTTCTCTCCTCCTGATCTGCCTTGGCACAACGATCTCC
Source organism: Verrucomicrobiaceae bacterium (assembly GCA_027490195.1). Taxonomy (GTDB): domain Bacteria; phylum Verrucomicrobiota; class Verrucomicrobiia; order Verrucomicrobiales; family Verrucomicrobiaceae; genus Prosthecobacter. The sequence continues at coordinate 29,449 of JAIXYN010000037.1, forward strand.
CGCGCCGACCAATTCGTGCTGTTCGATGTCACGTTCACCTTCACCCAGGAAGACGCTCTCAATTCAAAACCCAATCAGTCGCACTACTATGTGAGGGGCGACATGATAAATGCCCAGCGCCCCAAGGACTGGACCACACCTGTGGATTATCGCAACGGCACCGTACATGTGCGGCTCGAAGTCCTCGAAAAGCCCGCTGGTGATCAACCAACGACTTGGAGCATCTGCTACATCCCAAACAAAGGCCAGAACCACGGCTACGGCTGCATTGGCAGCGGCGTTTATAAAACAACTGGCGTGCATGAGAAGGACCTCGACATGACCACCTTCTGGCAAAACAACGACATCGTCTGGAACCAAGGCATCAAGGAAATGCACCTTGTCATCAAAGACGATCACAACCTCCATGCCCACAAACGTCCTGATCCCGAGAAGTTTTTTCCCACCAAGGTGCGCATGACACTCACCCAGGTGTCCAAAGGCGCGAAGTATGATCCGCCGGCGTCTGTGGCCCCAAGCCAAAAGTAATTGCCATACATAGCAATATTTTTAGTATGTTATTTTCATATTAAAGGATTGGACGACAGAAAACCATGGTGTTAATGACCGGTTTCGCTAAATACAACACTGTAAATATGCAGATGTATACTTTTTGCGAAATGTCTCCAGAACGGAATCCTGAAATATGATCCTCCAACGCCTCACCAAACTGCTCAGCGAAGCACCCCGCCCAAAGGGAGTCCAGCCCACCCTGTTGATTCTCCATGCGACCGCTGGAGCTAGTGCCAGGTCGAGCATCGATTACCTGCGGACCAAGGGTAATGCCTATCACTTCATCATTGGCCGGGACACTGTCGATTCCGACTGGACCTACAAATCCAACGGCACCGAATGCACGGTGTTCCAATGCGTTCGTTACCACCATCGAGGCACCCATGTGTCCACCAAGATTCCGGTGCCCGGCACCAATGGCGGTCATATCAACGATCACTCCATTGCCATCAGCTTGGCCAACCTTCAGGCTCACGTGACGAATGACCCGGCTTCGGGGCCGGAGGCATACACTGCGCAGCAGATGCTTGCACTGAATGAGCTCATCACCCTCGTTAAAGCCGAAGTGCCAACGCTGAAGTATCTGACAACGCACGCTGTCGTTCAGCCGTGGAACCGTGCCGACCCCGTGCGCATTGATGGCCCGGCCTTGGCCGCCAGATACGGTTTCACTTGGTGGAAGCCCACGGCTGCGGAGATCAAAAAATACAAGCCTAGATCTCCCTCTGCGAGATGAGCGGTGTGTGGGGCGGTTTCAACGCCTCGTTGGTGTCACATACCCGCAGCCCACCCAGCCTCTCCTTCCTTCGACCTGGATTTCCACCCATCCGCTGTCGCGCCCATTGCGCTGCCCTGTCCCCCACACAGTCGTTCCGGGGAATGCACTTCCTGGCAGTGAAGGATGACGGAGTGCAGGGCCTGACCGCACTTGCAGGATGTCATCGGCAGGCACATTGACCATGCGCAAGGCAATGTCTGCTTCTTTAGCATTATCCAAGTCGGGAAAAGATACCTCCTCAACATTTCCAACGTGCTGGGCGATCCTCTCATTGTGAGAGTCAAATAGCTCATGGCAACGCAACCTCTTTCCGGCAGTCAGGCCGCTGGGAAATCGATCTGAAGATGGAAAGGCAGAAGTGGGAGCGGCACTAAAGCAGTTCAAGCAACGGCAATACTGGCACCATCCATCAATGTCTGGAGCCAGTCGATCCGTCTCTGGAGCTTCGCTTGCCGTTCCTCATTCGGATTCGGATACAGGATTGGATACCACACCGTCATCACAGCAGCACGAGCGATGAGGCACTGACGCAGCGCCACTTCATCTACAGATCCATAAGCATCGCAGATCGCCTTCACCCAGCTATGATCCCCTTCGAGGATCTGCGCATTCCAGATGATGGAGGCCACATCCCATTCGACGGGGCCCGAGAACGTGTCCTCCCAGTCGGTCCAAAGCAGCCCAAGCGTCGTGTTCATGAGGTTGCCCATGTGGGCATCTCCATGCAGCGGCTGATGTGGAAAACGGCTGAGCACCTCAATGGAATTCGTGAGGTGGTCTCGCAGCATCTGCTGCGTGACTTGAGGAAACAGCTCGCGGTCTTGCATAATAGCGAGGCTTTCCGTGAGAATCGCCAGCTTAGGCAATGGCACCTCAAAGTGCCGCATGATGTCGTGACAGTGGCGCAGCGTGCGGCCGATCTCGCATGGATCAGGCTCGGCATCAATGCGGGTGACGAACTGCCAGAAGTTGATCGGGTAGCCCAGATGCTCATGCGGCCCCGGCGGGAGATCTGGATGCAGCGGGATCACTGGTGCGCCATTCTCCGTCAGATGCTGAGCGATGGCATTCTCCCGCGCAAACCACTCCGTGCCCTGCCGTGGCCCGTCCACATCCTGCACCACACGTGCTACCAGCGTTTCCGTGAGGCGCAGCACCAACGTGCTGCCGTTTTGCAGGATATCGCAGCGGTCTGGCGTGATGCCATGGGCAATGGCCGTTTCTGTGGCGGCGCGGATGGGCAGTTCGGTGTCAGTCATGAGGTATCAAAGCGCCAGGTCCCACCCACTCGCACGATTTCACACACGCTCCGTCAAGGGTCGCAGCCCAGCGCACGCGCCAGCCGGATATCTCCGTCGCATACTCACGCTCTGCATCTTCATGGTAGGCTGGCTGAGGTTGCAGAGAGAGTGATTCATCGATGATAACCCGGACATCCTCCGGTACGCAGCTTTCGCAATCCCAGCGCACAGGCAGACGCGGCGGCGCTTCATCCGCGAAACCACTGCGGGCCTCGGGAACTGAGTCAGCAAAACGGACGTAGGGTTTGATGTCGAGAATGGGTGTGCCATCCACGAGATCGACACCCGAGACAAACAGGCGCGGCGCGGTATCGCCTTCGAGTTCCACGCGGTCGAGTTTCACCACGCTGAGCGTCAACCGGTTCGGACGAAACGGAGAGCGTGTGGCAAACACCCCGCGCCGTTCATTGCCCCCGAGCCGTGGCGGGCGCACGGTGAGGGATGTCGGCTCCTCGGTGACCAGATGAAACTGCGTGATGAGCCACAGGTGGCTGAACTGCTCAATGCCACGCACCGCCTCCATGCGCCGATACGCCGGCTCAAACTCCACCACCCCCCAGGCGCTGGGCACCAGCCCGGACTGCCGTGGCACACCGAACTTGTCGGTATAGCACGTGCGCAGTGTGGCGATGACGTTCAGTGAAATCATAATGCGAAGTGAGCGTGCGCACACTCGTACGCATCCATTTTCTTCATCTCTTGCTGAATCCGGTGGCTGCTTCATCTTCACCCAGCCATGCCTCCAGCCCGCCTGCTGCTCTCCCTTCTGCTCCTCTCCACCTTAGCACATGCCGAACGCATGAGCTGGCTGGAGAATGACCGGGTGAAATTGGGCGTGGACCTTGAGCGCGGTGGGGCGATCACCTTTTTGGCAAGCGTGAAGGACGGTGCCAATGTGATCAACAACTTCGATCTCGGGCGGCAGGTGCAACTTTCGTTTTATTCCGGTCCGGTGCCGTTTGAAGCGAACGGGCAAAAGCCTGCGGAGCACTGGCGGCACATCGGCTGGAATCCCATCCAAACGGGCGATGATTTCAAAAACGCCAGCCGCATTCTGGCGCATGAAAACGACGGCAAAAAAATCCACCTCACCTGCGTGCCCCTGCAATGGCCGCTCAACAACGTGCCTGGAGAATGCACCTTCGACTCCTGGCTGGAGCTCGACGGCGCTGTGGTCAAGGCGCGGGCGCGGCTCACCAACAAGCGCAGTGACAGCACGCAGTATCCCGCACGTTTGCAAGAGCTCCCCGCTGTGTATGCCAATGCTGCGTTTCCACGCGTGATCAGCTACTTGAATGACAAGCCCTTCACGCAAGATGCGGTATCCGCCGCACCCACGCCGCATGGCAAACACCCCTGGTCCCTCTGGACCGGCACTGAAGGCTGGGCTGCACTCCTCGATGAAAAAGATTACGGCCTCGGCCTCATCACCCCAGGTCGTGTACACTTCACCGGCGGCTTTGCCGGCAAGCCCGGCCCCAATGACACACATGGCAACAGCACCGGCTATCTCGCCGGCCAGGGCCTTGAGATTCTCGATCACAACATCGTCTATGAATTCCGCTACGAGCTCGTGCTCGGTACCGTGCAGGAGATCCGCGCTCGTGCGGCCACACATCGCCCGCAGGGACAACCCACCTGGAACTTCACGCAGGACCGCCAGAGCTGGCATTACCAAAACGCTCGGGATGCTGGCTGGCCGTCCAAGGAACATCTGCAGGTGCTGCTGGAGCAGGACGATCCGCAGCTCATCAGCCCGCTAACCTTCTGGCAGGCGGCCGATGCGCCGTATCTCATCATCGATGCCGCCTTCCACACGAAGCAAAAGCAGGGCACCGTGATGTGGCAGTCGCATGGCCAGCAGGGGTTTTCATCTGCAAATGTCACTTCCTTTCCCCTCGTTGCGGATGGCGAGTTTCACCGCCTTGTCATCCCCTTGTCTTCCATCGCCTCCTACCACGGCGGCATGCTGCGCCTGCGGATCGACCCCGTGGGCAGCGCCGAAACAGGCGCATGGATGAAGGTGCGGAGCATTCGCTTGGCGGCCAAGCCGGATTGACAGGGCCTGGCAAATCTGCCCCTCACCCCACGATCCGCCACGTCAGCTCCATGCCCATACCCACCGGCAGAGGCGTCACCGGTCCCGCAGGCGTCTCCAGCAGCGTCATGGTCTGCGCCACCTTGTCCATCTGAAACCGCTGCTCCGACACTGGGAACCCATAAAATCCCGGCCCATTGGTGCAAAGAAACCGCTCCAGCAGTGCCTGCCCCTCCGCCGTGCCGAGATCCACACCCGCCTCTTCAAACGCCATGGCATAGAGCTGCGGCGCACAGCCTCCGGTGAAGCAACCCGCCGCACAGCCGCAGGCCGTCGCCTTGGTCGTATGCGGCGCGCTGTCCGTGCCCGCAAAAAACTTCGTCTGCCCGACCGTCGTCACCGCATGTCTCAATGCCGCGCGATCCTCCTGAAACTTCACAATCGGCAGGCAGTACAGGTGGTACTTCAGCCCCTGAATCAGATGCCCAAGCGTGTACAGCAGGTGCTGCGGCGTGATCGTCGCACCCACATGCTCCGGTGCATGTGCCACAAACTCCGCCGCCGTCCGCGTGGTGATGTGCTCGCACACAATCCGCAGCTTCGGATGCGCCGCCAGCAGGCGCGGCATACGCTCCGTGTAAAAGCGCGTCTCCGCATTCTGCTGGGCGTCGATGTAGTCCGGCCCGCTCAGCGCATGCTGCTCTCCATGAATGCACAGCACAATGCCATGCTCCTCCATCGCCCGCAGCACCTCACCGCCGATCAGATCATCCATCGGCATCCCATGCTCCGCATTCGTCGTCCCATGCGGCGGGTAGTACTTGCAGGCCCGCAGCAATCCCGAGGCCGCGCCTTCACGGATCATCGCCGCCGACGTCTGCCGCGTCAGGTACAGCGGCACTATCAACTGTTCAAACCCATCCGCCCCCGCCGCCCGCAGTTCCTCCGAGTAGCTCTCAATCGACCAGCCATCGCTCTGCGCCGCCCCAGAGATCCGCGACACCGGCGGTTGCGTGTTCGGCATCGCCAGCGCCCCAGCACAGCCCATGTCGAGGTGTGCTTGGACATACGAACCCATCGCCGGGCCTTGGCGGAAATGCGTGTGGAGATCGAACCAGCGGGGGAGAGTCAGTGTCATGGTTCTTTCCATAGCGTGAGCTATGAAGGTGGCAAGAAAGGAGCGCGGAGACTCATGTGCTCTTCTCTGCACTTTGGCGTGACTTCATGAGGGGAATGTGCCAAACACGTGGCAGCAAATCACCCGCTAAATCGCATCTTGATTCCTTCCATGAACTCGAACCCACTTTCCCGCCGCACTTTTCTTGGCACCGCAGTCGCAGCCGCCGCCGGCCTCACCCTTCCGCGTCGCGCTTCTGCCGCAGACAAGCCCAGCTCCGTCTTTGGCGGCGTGCGCATCGGCTGCATCACCTACAGCTACCGTAGCTCGGCGAAGACAGCCGAGGAAACACTCAAGGCTCTTGTTGATGACGGCCTCAGCGAGACCGAGCTCATGGGCGGGCCCATCCAGGACTTCACTGGTATTAAAGGCAAAGCCACGGACGCAGAGCGTGAGCTGCAGCTGGTGAAGTGCCGGGAGCTGCGGAAGATGTACAACGATGCGGGCGTCAACATTCACATCCACAAGATGGGCTTCGGGCAGTCGAATGAGGAAATCGAGTTCAGCTTCCTGGTGGCCAAGGCGCTGGGATGCACCGGCGTGACCACCGAGCGCAATGCCATCCTCGCCGCGCGCGTCGCACCGTTTGCCGACAAGCACCAGATCTGGGTCGGGTTTCACAACCACACCAACAACCTGCCTGAGATGGACAAATTCGATTCCATCCTGGATCTCGGCCAGTACATCGGCTTCAACCTCGACATCGGCCACTATGTCGCCGGCACGAAGGGCAAGTCGCCGATTCCAGTGCTGGAAAAGTACCACGACCGCATCGTGAACCTGCACCTGAAGGACCGCACCGCCGACGGTGGCAACGTGGCCTGGGGCCAGGGCCAGACCCCAATCAAGGAAGTGCTGCAACTGATGAAAAAGGAAAAGTGGACCTTCCCCGCCGAGATCGAGCTGGAATACAAAATCCCCGAAGGCTCCACCGCCGTCGCCGAAGTCGCCAAGTGCGTCCAGTATTGCAAAGAAGCGCTGGCGTGAGCAGCGTTGGAGGGGAACGCAGACACTCTTGTCCGCCTCCCCTAAATGGCGGCGAAGCCGCGTAGCCAAAGGGGGCCGGTCAAGCTGCGTAGCCGCGAAGCGAATGACCATGCACCTCGAAATGGCCGCCAGCACGCTATTCAAAACTCTTGCTGATCTCGGCATGCGCCGCCGCCACTGCGGCCTCGCGCCCGCGGGCCTTGGCATACCGCACCTCAAAACTCCCCGGCTCCTCCGAGCCCATGAGCAAATGCCGCGCCTCACCGACCAGCGCATCCATCCGCTCTTTCGAGATCGGCGGCTTCTCCTCCATCGCCTCATCCATCATCACCACCAACTGCGAGAGCTGCCGCAGCCACGCAAAGCGCTCGCTCTCCATGAGCAGTTGCAGAAACTGCATCGGCGACTCTATGACATTCCCTTCCTTCTCATACGCCGCCCGCTCGGCATTCATGAGCAGCTTGTGGAGGCTGAGGAGCTGGTTGCGAAGGGCAGGCAGAGGATGGTCGTTCATGAATGTTCCATAATGCAGGTTCTCTGTGTCCTCCATCCATTCTGAAACAGTACTGCCCCGCCCCCAGCTCAATACTATTCCCTCACCAAGAACCGACGACTTCATATCTTGAGAAAGAAATTGAGGCAATTTCATCATGCTGGTTGGCAAGGGAAATTTCGGCCTGCATTTGTTTTGAAGGTCTCGCGAACCAAGGTCTGCAAATCTCAATGAGATCGCGATGGAATGGAATCTCGGCAAACTTTTTTCAAGGTATATAACGTAAAGAAACTCCACCGGGCACTTCTGAGCAAGCCAGCGAAGCCCAAGCTCTCCAAGGCCTCAGCCTGAGCCTGCTGAGGGTGTCCCTGCTGATCCTGCCTAGCGGGGATTCGATGGATGGACGGATTCCGTCAATTCGGATTCAGTGAGCGGCTTTCTGGCAAGCAGTTGCACACCCCACACTGACCCGTTCCCCAGAGTAGAATGCTAGATGCCGGAAACGCCGCAGAGGATGATGTCTTGTGCATCAAACCTTTGCGGTGTTTCAATCTGCGCTGTGTCGAGTGGTCCCCGGGGGGGCTTAGTCCACTGTGGCGATGGCGGTGTTCACCCGCATGTTGTACTGCGCGTCAATCCCAGGCGTCTGGCCATAGAAGTTGAAGTTAAGATTCACGCCGGGCTGAAACACCAGGCAGTGGGTGGAGCCGCCAAAGTGAAACATGCCTAGCTGATCTCCCTTGTTCACATGCTGGCCCACACTGACGGTGATCTGAGAACTCGACACCTCAGCCATGCCCACGGCGATGAAGGCCAGCAGACCGATCTGCGGATTGTCCGCCTTGATCAAGATGATAGCACGCGTGGCCACGGCGGTGAGAAAGGCCTGGGATTCATTGGGCGCGCTGGTGTCTGGGCCGGCGGGGTCGGCAAAGCCTGTGTAGTAGTTTTCCAGGTAGTAGGAGCCGCTGACCACCCAGGCCTTGGTGATGGTGCCGCTGATGGGGCTGTTCCACCGGTGAAAGCTCAGCGCGCTCAGGAAAGCCTGATACACCGTCCCTCCGTAAAACTGCGCGGCCTCATCGCAGAAGTCGAGCATATTGGACAGCGAGTAGGGCTGGCCTTTGAGCCAGAACTCGTCATCTTGCTGCACATTCGGCACCACCTGTAGCGGCGCAGATTCACAGGCGTTAACGATCACGGTATCATCCCCCGGGGCGGAGACAGGGCGCACGCCGTCCTGGAAGAGGCGCGTGAAGAAGTCGTCCCACGACTGGAAGCCATAGTTTGGCAAGCTGGGGTCACAGTTGAAGATCTCGGCAAAGGTTGCGGGGGTGGGGTTTGGGCCGTCTCCAAGCGCGGACTGCGCCACCTGCACCATTTCCTCCTGGGCCAGCGAGCCGAGCCAGGGCACGATCTCCGTCTGAGGGTCCAGCGGGCTGGGCGGCTGAGAGAGCACGTAGCAGGAGCCAGAGGAGGTGAGGAACTGCGACCAGTACTGGAGGATCTTTTTGAACTGCTGATTCACCAGCGCATTGGAAAAGAAAGCGTAGCCTGCGTCGGTGCCCATGGGGTAGTCGAGCAACGCATTGATGGGAAAGCCGATCAAGCCGGAAGGCTGCAGGGAGGCCCCTGCGGTCACCTGCTGATAGGCCTCTGGCGCGGTCTGCATGATGGCATTGAGCAGCTGTAGAAAATCGGCAAAGTCCTGCACCGTGGACTGCCCAAGCGGATCTACAGGCTCGTATTCCAGCGCCTGAGTGAACATGTCATCCGCCAGGCTTTGCAGCCCTGCATCCATCGCCACTAGGTCCGAAAAATCCTGGATGGGAGCCACGAGGGTGTCATTGAGTTGCAGCGCGCGCTTCCGTAGGCGTCGGATCCAACTGCGGATGGGGGCGCGATCTTTTGGCAGCCAGCCACCGGGGCGGGCTTTGACTTGGGTTTGGACAGCAGGTTTGGACATGGGTGGAACTCCTTGTTGGGATGTGGTTGTGAGTTGGTGGCGCTGACGGGAAAAAGGGGCGAAAGCCAGTGGGCGGGCTGCGGCACGCAACCGCGGCGTGGAATTGCGTGGTAAGTAGCGGGGCACCTGCTAAGAAATTGCTTTTAACGTGGCAAGCGTAGAGAGGTGAGTATGAATGCAGAATATTTAATATCGCATGCCTAATATCGTATGACGAATGGAAGCCCTGATTGTCGGTTTCAGGAAATTTTTGATTCGATTGAGTGTGGATAAAGCATGATTCATAATGCTAATACAGCATTCGTTAGTGTATATTTACTACACTCTGTGTAAAGTTTTTTTCGGCGGGTTTTCGTGTGCGTGCGTCGGCACCAAGCCATCGCGAGCGTATCGGGCCCCGTTGCCGTGTTCGAATCTACATCGAGGACAAAGCCAATCTCTGCACTGGTTCCCTTCATGCATCGGGTTTCGAGTTCAGACAGCGAGTTGGCGGCTTCTTCAAGTCGGTTGAAGTAGCGCCATCGCTTGCAGGCGAGATTGGCATATTCGGTTGAGTCTTTGGCCGCAGCCGCATTGACATGGTCTCGCCCCACCCGCCAAACACGAAGGCGGCCTACATCGCTCGGAATACCAAAAAGAATATAAATACGACGTTCACCGTATTGAGGATGTTCTGAGCGCTGAATACGATCTCAGGCATGATGATACTCCTGCAACGCCCGCACCTGCACCTAGGTCCCCTGCAATGACTTGATCGCCCGCAGTGCGGCATCGGCACCACGCAGTGTCGTCATGATCGGAATGCAGTTCTGCATGGAGGCCGTGCGAATTTTGATCTCATCCTCACGCGGTTTTTTGCCGCTGGGGGTGTTGATGACGAGGGCCATGTCCTTATTCTTCATCAGGTCGAAAACGTTCGGGTGTCTGCTGCTGGCGAGTTTGGCTCAGGGTTTGGCAGGAACGAGTCTGGCTTGGGTGCGGACGATGCGATCTCCCATCTGCTTCTCCCGCTCTCGCAGGGCATCGCCGAGCTTCTTCTGGTCGTGACCAAACTCAGACGTGAGCTTGCGCCGGATGGCGCGCAGCCACTCGAGGTCGTCGGTGTCGGGGTTGGGCGGTGTGGGTGCAGTTGTCATGGGTCAACTCCTGACTCTAGCAGATGATACGGCGTGATGAGCTGGGGCGTTGCAAAACCTAGCCCCTCGTTCACATGACGAATGTGCTCGCTCTTGTTGGCATTGGCAATGTGTTTGCAGTTCCACGAGGCCAGAATATCGCATTTCCAAAACGTGGCGACTGCCAGGTGTCGGGCATCCCCGTCAGCATCCGCAGGCATGACTTTATGGGCTATGTAGCACTCGACCATCTCATCGATCTCAGAAGCGGATTGCAGCAGCCGCAGATCTTGCAGCAAATCCAGGCACTCCGACCTTTTTGGCTCCGGCGTTTCTTCAAGTTCTCGAATCACCCAGAGCGAGGAGACCAATTCGTTCTGCCACTTCGCCAGATCCCACCATTCGCGAGTCCATTCACGGCGAGCCTGAATTTGTGCCCCTGGCCGAGTTTCAAAATAGAAACTCGGGATGCTGGTCTCGATGTAGATGAGCTGGTTCATGGTCTGCAAGGCCTCGAGTGCCTCTCGAAGCTACTGATGATACTCCTGCAACGCCCGCACCTGCACCTCGGTTCCCTGCAATGACTTGATCGCCCGCAGCGCGGCATCGGCGCCACGCAGCGTGGTCATGATCGGAATGCGGTTTTGCATGGAGGCCGTGCGGATCTTGATCTCATCCTCGCGGGGATTTTTGCCGCTGGGGGTGTTGATGACGAGGGCCATGTCCTTGTTCTTCATCAGGTCGATGACGTTCGGGCGCTGGCCGCTGGCGAGTTTGGGGAGGATCTGGACGGGGATGCCGGACTCTTTGATGACGCTGCCGGTGCCGCTGGTGGCGTAGAGGGTGAAGCCGAGATCGGCGTAGCCTTTGGCGATGCGGACGACGTTGGGGCGGTCGGTTTCCTTGACGCTGATGAAGACATTGCCCTTGGTGGGCAGGGTGCCGCCAGCGGCCATCTGGCTCTTGGCGAAGGCCATGCCGAGGTCGTAGTCGATGCCCATGACTTCGCCGGTGCTCTTCATTTCCGGGCCGAGGATGATGTCCACGCCGGCAAACTTACTGAAGGGGAAGACGGCTTCCTTGACGCTGTGGTGCTTCGGAATCACTTCCTCGGTGAAGCCGAGTTCCTTCAAGGTCATGCCCGCCATGATCTTGGCAGCGAGTTTTGGCAGCGGCACGCCGATGGCCTTGCTGACGAAGGGCGCGGTGCGTGAGGCACGAGGATTGACTTCGATGACATACAAGTCATCGCCCTTCACGGCGAGCTGCATGTTCATCAGACCACGCACGCCGAGGGCTTTGGCCAGCTTCTTCGCGGCATCACGAATGCGATCCTGCATTTCCTTGCTGAGGCTGAAGGGCGGGATGACGCAGGCGCTGTCGCCGGAGTGAATGCCGGCCTCTTCGATGTGCTCCATGATCGCGCCGATGACGGTGGTCTCGCCGTCGCTGATGCAATCGACATCCACCTCGGTGGCGTCTTCGAGAAAGCGGTCCACCAGCACGGGGCGGTCGGGCGTGGCCTCGACGGCGTTCTTCATGTAGTGCGTCAGTTCAGCGTCGCTATAGACGATCTGCATCGCACGACCGCCAAGCACGAAGCTGGGTCGCACGAGGCTGGGATAACCAATCGTGGCGGTGATGGCCAGGGCCTCCTCCAACGAGGTGGCGGTGCCGCTCGGGGCCTGGTGCAAACCGAGATCGTCGAGCAACTTGGCGAACATCTTGCGATCTTCCGCGAGTTCGATGTTCTTCGGCGAGGTGCCGATGATGCGGACCCCGTTTTCTTCCAGTCCCTTGGCAAGGTTCAGCGGCGTCTGACCACCGAACTGCACGATGACGCCCAGTACCTGATCATGGCGGTTTTCGCGCTCATAGATGTTCAGCACATCTTCCAGCGTCAGCGGCTCAAAGTAGAGTTTATCTGAGGTGTCGTAGTCGGTGGAGACGGTCTCGGGATTAGAGTTCACCATGATGGTCTCGAAGCCCAGCTCGCGCAGAGCAAACGAGGCATGCACGCAGCAGTAGTCGAACTCAATGCCCTGCCCGATGCGGTTCGGGCCGCCACCAAGGATCATGACCTTCTTGCGGTCGTTGTCCCGCACTTCGTCCTCGATGCCGTAAGTGCTGTAGTAGTAAGGCGTGTAGGCCTCAAACTCAGCCGCGCAGGTGTCCACGAGGCGGTAGGTGGGGATGATGCCGAGGGCTTTGCGCATCCTGCGAACTTCGAGCTGAGAAACGTCAAGCTTCTGTGCGATTTGAACATCCGAAAAACCGCGCTTCTTGGCTTTTCGAATGAGCTCTTTTGCGTATGCCTCATCATTCGGGCAATCAGGTTCAGCGGTTCCTTTTTGATGCCGATGCCACGCATGCAAGTCTCGGTCGGCACGAAGCACTGCAGAATCGATGGTGAGTTCCTCAATCTGCCTCAAGAACCAACGGTCAATCTTCGTCAGCTCAAACACTTTCTCCACGCTCCAGCCCTTCGCGAAAGCCTGGCCGAGGAAGAAAATGCGTTCCGCATTCGGCACGGTAAGCTTCGAGGTCAGCGTCTCGTCATCGACCTCCTTGTCGGCACCATCGCCGATGAGACCGAAGCGCTTAATCTCCAGACTGCGCAGGGCCTTCTGCAGGGACTCCTTGAAGGTGCGGCCGATGGCCATGGCCTCGCCCACAGATTTCATCTGCGTGGTCAGCGTCTCATTGGCACCGGGAAATTTTTCAAAGGTGAAGCGCGGCACCTTGGTGACCACGTAGTCGATGGACGGCTCAAAGCTGGCCGGCGTCTCGCGGGTGATGTCATTCTTCAACTCATCCAGCGTGTATCCCACAGCCAGCTTCGCGGCGATCTTCGCAATCGGGAAGCCGGTGGCCTTCGACGCGAGCGCTGAGCTGCGGCTCACACGCGGATTCATCTCGATGACGATCATGCGGCCCGTGTCGGGATGAATGGCGAACTGGATGTTGGATCCACCTGTCTCCACGCCGATCTCGCGAATACACGCAAAGGAGAAATCACGCATGATCTGATACTCGCGATCCGTCAGCGTCTGAATGGGAGCCACAGTGATCGAGTCGCCCGTGTGCACGCCCATAGGATCGAGATTTTCGATGGAGCAGATGATCACGCAGTTGTCCGCCTTATCGCGCATGACCTCCATTTCGAATTCCTTCCAGCCGAGGAGCGATTCCTCGATGAGCACTTCCGTCACGGGCGAGAGGTCAAGACCGCTGGCCGTGATGGTTTCAAATTCTTCCTTGTTATAGGCGATGCCGCCGCCGGTGCCACCCAGCGTATAAGCAGGGCGGATGATGAGCGGCATGGTGCCGATCTGCTCCGCAATCACGCGGGCTTCCTCAATCGTGTGGGCCACGCCGGACTGCGGCAGGTCCAGCCCGATCTTGAGCATGGCGTTTTTAAATAGCAGGCGGTCCTCGCCCTTCTCGATGGCGTCCGGCTTCGCGCCGATCATGCGCACACCGTGCTTTTCCAGAGTGCCTGCACGGTGCAGGGACATGGCGCAGTTCAGCGCGGTCTGGCCGCCTAGCGTGGGCAGCAGCACGTCAGGCTTCTCCTTGATGATGATCTTCTCCACCATCTCAGGCGTGATGGGCTCAATGTACGTGCGGAAGGCGAACTCCGGATCCGTCATGATCGTGGCCGGATTCGAGTTGATGAGAACCACTTCATACCCTTCTTCGCGCAGGGCCTTGCAGGCCTGGACGCCGGAATAGTCAAATTCACAGCCCTGCCCGATGACAATGGGGCCGGAACCAATGACGAGGATGCGATGGATGGTGGTATCTTTGGGCATGGGGGAGGAAAAATAGGACGAAATCCGGGTGCGGACGACGAGTGCGGCAGGTTGAGAGGGGTAGAAAGCGTATAATCTGGGCGCTTTCGGAGCGAAGGAACCACTGGCTGGCAGGCTAGTGCTACGGCATCGCGGGGCCGGAAAGCCCGGCATCTTGCACAGTCGATGCGATGCGTCAAACGCAGGGGTGGAAAAGACGCGAAATAGCGCCCAAAGGAGGGGACTATTTGCCAGTTTTTCGCCCTGCGGCTCAATTCACGGAGATTTTGACACCGATGCTCTTGTAGGCCTCGGTCATCTCCTTCGCGATTTGTGAATAACTTCGTCCGTCGATGAGCAGGTCCAGATGCTTGAACGGCGCGGTTTCGGACTTCATGTCCGGGGGCGGGAAGTCAGTGGGGTAGCTGAAGCGCCCGCCTTCAAGGTGCTTCACGCGGGGATCCTTGAAAAAGGTGCGCATGGCTTCGGTTTCGCCATAGACGGCATCCATAAACTTGATGAAGCGCGTGCCCTTTTTATCGCCATCGAGGTGGCAGAAGAAATACACCGCGAGCACGGACCGGAAGTAGAGCTCCCCCATCTTTAGATTGGAGATGTCGGTGATGCCTGACCACTTGGCACGATTCATCGTCAGGTGCTCTTCCAGATTGCCAATCTCGATGGCATAACCACGCTTCTGCATTTCCTGAATGTGGTCTTTCAGGCCTTTTTGGTGCGCGTCGGCGCGGAACTTGCCGGCATTGTAGGGCAGCATCTCGGTGTATTCAGCCGTTCCCTCGATGACCCACACAGGCAGGAAGGTCAGGTAGGCGTCCATGACCTGATGGGTGATTTCATGGATCAAAGTGCCACCGTCGTAGTTGTCGTCCTTGGCGTAGGTCTTGCCCAGCAGCTTGAGACCGATGCTGGGAAACGGCACCCGGAAGATTTTATCCCCGCTCATGTACACACCCCCGGAGTTTTCAGGCCCACCGGCGGCGATGTAGTCCTTCCGCGTCTCATAAAGTTCGGCCTTGTAGCGCTCAAACCCCTCTGGTGGCCGACAGACCACCCCCCACGGCAGCGAGGCGACGAGCGTCTTCGTAGCCTCAAAAGTCCTTGCCACCTCCTTCATCACACCACCGGCCAGTTTGGCCTGTGAGGTGAATTCAAAACCCTCGGAACGATACAGGCACTTTCGCGCAGCCGAATTTTCCTCAATCACCTCAATATCAATGGATTTGGTCGGCACCACGACATTTTCAGGCCAGGTGCGCTTCTCGACGGGAACCCGGTCCAAAGAGGGGGCGGTCACGGCAGGCGCGGCCCCTTGGGCGGTGGCTGGAGCAGGCGCAGCGGAGGGCGCGAGGCTCTTCACAAAGGCCTGATCTTCGGGACACAGGCGGGCGAGAGACAGCTGGTGCTCTTTGCCGTCCTCCATCTTTAAAGTGACGCTGTCGGCGGTAGCGCTGACAAAGGCGGCCTGAATGACCCGCCCCTGCGCGTCCTTCCACGGGCGAAAAACGGTATTCTCAGCCACTGCCGCCTCAATGAACGTGAGTGTGCAACACATGGCCAGAATGATCCGGGAGGGACGGAAGTTCATGCCGGATTTATACAATGCCGGATGTTGATCACGCAAATGCTTCCTGTTTGAAAGGAGCAAAAGGCTGTCATGGTGGGCGGCACCGCACCATAGGGTCCGGCTCTTGTTTTAAAATTCGTTCTCTCATGTGCGGCTTTCTCGGGTGGTTTCGTCAGCCAAACACGCCGTGGCGTGAGGAGGAGCGCGCCTTGCGGAAGCAGTCGCTGCGGATGATCCTGCATCGCGGTCCAGATGACAGCGCGGAGGCGGAAGGTGAAAACTGGTGGATGGGATTCCAACGGCTTTCGATTCTGGATTTGAGCGATCACGGCCGGCAGCCCATGTCGTTTGGTGGCGGAAGATTCACCCTCACCTTCAA
Source organism: Verrucomicrobiaceae bacterium (assembly GCA_027490195.1). Taxonomy (GTDB): domain Bacteria; phylum Verrucomicrobiota; class Verrucomicrobiia; order Verrucomicrobiales; family Verrucomicrobiaceae; genus Prosthecobacter. The sequence continues at coordinate 45,614 of JAIXYN010000037.1, forward strand.
CGGCGAAATTTATAACTTCCGCGAGCTGCGCACAGGCCTCGGCGAATTGAAACTGCCATCCTCAGGAGACACAGCGGTGCTGGGGGCTCTGCTAGAGCGTGCCCCAGTTGACCAAGTGCTGGCGGAATTGCGCGGCATGTTTGCGATCGCATGGCGAGATGCGGAAGCGGGATCGGTAGTGCTTGCGCGGGATCACTTTGGCATCAAGCCGCTGTATTATCGCCTCAGCGCTGACGGAGATCTGGTTTACGGGTCTGAGTTGCGTGCCGTGCGGCAGCTCGGCGGTGGTGGCCAGGTTTCACGCATCGCCTTGGCGCAGTATTTCCAGTATGGTGCCGTTCAAAGTCCGGAGACAATGTTTGATGACGTGCGCTGCCTTCCGCCGGGGCACCTGCTCACATGGCGTGCTGGAAAGGCCGAGGTGAGACGCTGGTTTCAACCTGCCTGGCCCGGGCGCGATGCATGGGTGCACAACGCAGCGGAGCAGAAGCGCATGGTGCGCGAGGGCGTGCTGGAAAGCGTGAAAGCCCACATGGTCTCAGATGTGCCAGTGGGCGTGTTCTTGAGCGGGGGGCTGGATTCAACTCTCCTGGTGGCCTGCATGCGCGAGGCGGGCCAGAAGCACATCAAGGCTTTTTCCATTGGCTACGAAGAAAACGCGGGCGTGCCTGACGAGACCGATGCGGCACGGCGCACCGCGGAGTTCTTCGGCTGCGAGTTCAAGCGTGAACGACTCACCGCTGCTGCGCTGGAGTCGAGTCTGGACGGCTATTTTGATCAAATGGACCAGCCCACGGGCGATGCACTCAACACATGGCTGGTATCGCGACTGGCCTCCAAAGAGGTCAAGGTAACACTCAGCGGACTGGGTGCCGACGAGTGGTGGGCAGGGTACAATTACCACCGTCTCATCGCTGTGGCGGCGAAGTCGCCGCTGCTTGCGGCAGGCACATGGGTACGTCGCGCGGATTCGATACTGCCACAGGCTGCGCGCGGGCACAGGGTGTGGAAGATGCTTTTTTACGCGCTGGGCGGTGCCGGAGGCAACGTTCGCGAATGGCAGTCGTTTGGCCGCACCATCATGCCGCCTGAACAAGTGGCACGCCTCCTGCATGGAGATTTAAAAATGCCTCCCACTCCGGTATTCGAACCGCAGTCACCAGACTCGTGGCTTCATGAACTGCTTCTTCGTGAAACGGAGACCTATCTGGCCAACACCCTGCTCCGTGACAATGACGTGATGAGCATGGCTCACTCGCTGGAACTGCGCGTGCCGCTTGTGGATAAGGAGATCTTTGCCCTGGCGGGAAGGCTGCCGCCGGAGAGCAAACTGAACACCCTGGGCGGCAAGCGTGTGCTGCGCGAGGCCTTCCGCAGTCTTCTGCCACCCCAGATTTATGAAGACCGTCAGAAGAAAACTTTCACGCTGCCGCTGATGAAATGGATGCGGCTGCCGAAATGGCAGGAACGCATCCGCGACACGCTGGGCTCCCAGCGCTGCCGTGACCGCGGCTGGGTAGATGAGGCGCAGAAGCAGGAGATTTGCGAAAAATATTTCAGTGGCAGCCTGAACTCCACTGCGGCATGGCCATTGAGTCAGCGCGTTTGGATGCTATACGTGCTAGAGGAATGGGCGCAACGACACTACGACGAAATGAGGAAACCCCTATGACACCTGCAATTTTGCAGGTGTTCAATCGCTACCTTTCCCCTGGAGGCGAAGAGATGAGCGTGGACCGCATCTTCAACCATCTGAGCGCCCAGCATCCAATGTCGCGGTGCTTTTTCGACAGCGCCGAATGGAAAGGCGAAGGCGCTCCCGGAGCTGCCGGGCAGGTAAAGCGGCTCTTTTACAACAAAGAGTCGCGTGCACGCTTCGAGACCGCTCTGGATGCCAGCGGCGCAGGCGTTGCCTTGTTTCACAACATCTTCCCGGTCGGCTCGCCTTCATTGTATCATGCCGCTCTGGAGCGTAAGCTTCCCGTCGTACAGTACCTGCATAATTATCGCCCGTTTTCAGTCAGCGGAACACTGCATGTGCACGACAAGGTGGTGCAGGACGCACTCTACGGCAGCTACTGGAGAGAGGTGTTCTCGGGCGCATGGCAGGGGTCGGTGGTGAAAAGCGCCCTCTTTGCGGTCATGCTCAAGGCCCTGCAACGCAGCGGCTGGCTGAAAAGCGTGAAGGCATGGATCGCCATTTCAGATTTCATGCGGCAAAAATTGGTCAGCGCCGGTGCGCTGCCTGAGTCTCGTGTACACACCCTTCGTCATGCCTGGGATGCGATGCCGCAGACGCCTGTCGTAGAAGATGCGGGCTACTACCTTTTCCTTGGCCGTCTGGTCGAAACCAAAGGCGTCATTCCACTGCTCGATGCCTGGGACGCATTGCGCGCCCAACTCGGAAAAAAGACCCCCTTGCTGCACATCGCTGGAGAAGGTCCTCTCAGCGATGCTGTGCAACAGCGCGTGCGCACCAATCCCTACATCGGCCAGCTTGGCCACACGGGCGGGGAAACCAAGCGCGAGGCGCTGCGGCGCTGCCGTGCGGTGATCGTTCCTTCAACGTGGTGGGAGCCTCTTGGCCTTGTGGTCTATGAGGCCTATGATTACCGGAAACCGGTGCTCGCCGCCAAATCAGGCGGGTTGACCGAGATCGTAGAGCAGGGTGTCACCGGTTTGCAGCATGAGCCGGGGGATGTTCAAGGCATCTTTCAGGATGTGCTGGCCATGGAGGCCACACCAGCCACCCAGCGTCTCGTCATGGGCAGCGCTGGTCGTCAATGGCTGCTCCGTGAGGCAAGTCCCCAGGTATGGCTACAGCGCTTCGAAGAGATTTTGGCCGAGGCAATCAGAAGCTAGCTGCCTCGACCGTCGTTTAAAGTGCGTTGTCGTCGCGCCTCGCACACGCGCACCTGCCTCCCGGCAAACAACCTTCACCCACTGTAAGCCACCGTCAACAATCGCAAACGGCTTGGCCCCTGCTCAGTGCATGATCGTCACCCGCGCGCCGACGGGGGCATGCTGGTAGATCGTCTCGGCCATGTCGCTCGGCAGGCGGATGCAGCCATGCGAAGCCGGAGAGCCTGGATTGGGGATCGCCCCTGCATGCAGCCCGACACCATAACCGGTGATCCGCATCCAATAGGGCATCTTGGCACCCACGAAACGACCGCCCGGTGGAATGCGTGAAACCCCCGCCGTGGCGTTGCTGTTCACCACATCACCATTGCTGTTGACGATCATACCGTAACGGTTCGACCGCTTGTTCACGATTTTTTCCATGATACGAAACGTGCCTGTGGGAGAAGCAAATCCGCTGCGTCCGGTGGCCACGTAGGTCCAGCCGACATTTTCGCCTCCTTTAAAGAGATACGCCTTCTGCTCGCTGAGGTCGATGTTCACACTCAGCGGGCCGGGCTTGCTGCTGCCATTCCACACGTACATCACCGGTTGGGACGCAAGCGGTGGCATGATCGTCATAGGACGACGGGCTATTTCCGTGCGCGAAGAGAACAGCGGGAAGTCCGGCATGGCACACTGGCTCAAAAGCAGTGCGCAAGCGGAAGAAATGAAAAGACGAGTGACTCTCATAGCGATCACAATTCTAGGAGCACATTCCGCACCCATGCAACCCATCAGCTAGAGCCTAGAGCAACTTTTAAATTTTACTGGTTTCGCTGATTCCAGTAAATCTTAACATTCTTACTACGACGACCTGCACCAATGATCTCCAAATCGCGATCGCCATCCAAGTCGGCGCAAACGGCATCTTCACAGGCCATGCCACCATCATCAATGAAGGCCTCCTGCCAGCCCTTGCCGTCCTCTTTCGTCGTCCAGAACAGCTTCACTGCCACCTTGCCGACCTTCTGCTGCGCACGCCAGCCAACGACGATCTGACGGTTGTTCAGCCCCAGAAGATCATGCGTGGCGATGGCATGACCATCGACGAGTTGATCGCTGATCACATGCCGCTGCCACTCACCATTTTTCGGCCCTTCTGGCTTCGGGGTGTAAATCACCAACTTGTCCCCGTGCATCGGCTCAATCGTCGTGACATACGGCTGTCCGCCCGCAAAAGCCCCATAGCGTACTTCACCCGCACCCATCAGCTCCATCGAATCCTTCGGATGCTGCGAGATCCAGTGCTCCTTCCAGCCGTTATCGGTCTGATCCAGCCGCACCACACCTTCACGCCCGCAGAGCAGCAGACTCTCCGCTTCGTTCGCCTGCGCCGGAATGATGTCGAGATTGTGCGTCTTGTGCATCGTCCCCTGCACCACCGTGGTGTTCCACTCCTTGCGCGGATCCTCCGGCATGTGGTAGGCCAGCACCCGCACACCGTCACCTTCAGCGTTCTTGTCATTGCCACGGCCATGCAGCGGCACCACCACGAGGTCATAGCGACCGGCGCGGTTGCGCACCCACTTCATGCGGTGCGTCGTCGGTTCATGCGTCAGTTTCACCGGCTCCCACTTCTGGGTTCGATCCGCCGGCGGGATCAAATAAAACACAGCACCACTCCCCACCGTGTCTCCGGGATTCCACTCGGCCCCCACGGCGATCTCGCACTTGCCATCGCCATTGATGTCACGCGCAGCGATGCACACGTGGTCCTTCTCCGTCAGCTTTTCAGAAATGATGTGCTTCTTCCACGTCGGGTTCTCATACCAGACGATCACATTGCTGTCCGCCAGCAGGATGTCGGTGCGCTTATCCCCGTTCACATCGGCTACCGCCAGGCCGTAGCCGATGCCTACAGCATCATCAATCTGCTGCTCTTTGAAGTTCGGAGTCTGTGCATGCGCAGCGGCGGCAAGGAGGGAGGCAAATAACATGGCGTTTTTCATGATCACCCAGCCTAGACGTAAACGCCGACGGGAATCAATCTCACAAACTCACACCGACTCGACTTTCCTCCGCCAGCGCATCCCCAGCGCCACGCTCCACTGATACTTCCGCGCGTGCTCGCGGATCAGAAACGGCATGTCGCAGGTCTTGGCCAGATCAAAGTGCGGCTCCAGCAGGGACGTGAGCCACTCACGCGTCGAACCCTGCGGCCAATTACCTCGTGGCGTGAAGTCTTCAAGCCAGGTGCAGGGCGTCGTCAGCAGCAGCTGTCCCCCAGGACGCACAAGCGATGGCAGACGCTCGATCAGCTTCAACGGATCGGTCAGACGGCACAGCAAATTCGCCGCATGCACGATGTCGTAATCACCGAGGTCGCTGCGCAAGTTCATCGCATCCCCCTGTTCAAAACTCACACGGTCCCGTCGCAGATTCTCCGGCACGCGTGCCACGAGCGCCGTTTTCGCGCTGCCTTCATCCACACGCTCGTAGCTCATGCTGCCATCACGCGCCAGCGCCGCCGCCGCATCCACAAAACTCTGCGAGTAATCAATGCCGAGCACACGCACGCCGAAATTCGCCAGCTCAAAACTAGAACGCCCCACTGCGCAGCCGAGATCCAGCGCCACCGCTTCACAAGGCGTACGCGGCAAATCAATCAGCTCCGTCACCGTGCGCACCGGAAATCCCAGTGCTTCACGCGGCCCGCTTTCCCAGGGCAGCACCTCCATAGGCTGGCCGTAATGAAAAAGAAGGTATTCGTCGAGCAGGCGACGTGTCTCGTAGATGTTCATCAAGTCTATTCGGCGGCCAAAGCTTCCAACAAATACTTAGACGGCTGGAAGTGCTCGTTCAAGACCGTGACCACACCATCGCGGAACATGCGTGTCTGTTTGATGTCAAAATTCGGCGTCTTGTGTGGTGCGAAGAGGATGTCGTCGTGCGTGGCGTTCTGATGGCGCTTGAACTTCTGCGGCGTGATGTGCCCGCCGAGATGGTCGTCTCGACCTGTGGCCAGATGGCAGGTGCCCAGCACCTTTTCATCTTGAATGTCCGCCCCGGAAACAGGCAGCACCTGCGTGCCGAAACCAAGCTCGCCAAGCACACCCGTCATGGGATCATCAGCGAGTTTGGCATTGTGTTCGTCAATCGTGCTCTGATTGCCTGCGATGAGCTCAGCCTTGATGATGCAACCACCTGTGACGGTGAGCTTGCCCAGAGTCCCATCCTCATATTTCAAAGGGAAAGTTCCTTCCGCACCCGTGGGCACGAAGTACACTTCACCCGCTGGCAGGTTTGCTATGTCAGGCGCATCCCCCTGGCAGAGGCCGTGGCTCTTCTGCGCTTCCTGACGGTTCAATTCGAGACGCACCGTCATGTCGGGGCCGTTCTCCACGGTGAAATCGATTTCCACCGCATCAGCGCGAGTCATCGCCTTGCGCAACTTTTCGGCATCAATGCTGACGACTTCATAATCAACCGCGAGGCCGGAATTCAGAATGACATCATTCACGCCATGCAGCGTTGCGCCACGGAAGCCATATTGTTTCGCGAACGCCGTCAGCGGCGCAGTGGCGGAGAAGGTCGAGATGCAGAGGATGATGTCGTAGTTGGGATAAACATCCTTTTCGAGGCTCAGCTCTTTGCCTTCCATATCAACACAAAGATCAGGCATGTCGAGATTGCTACCCGTCGTCTGCGTGTAGGCATATATTTCGCCTCCCTGCAGCGCGAGTTCTTCAGCCACACCATTTTTCAAACCCAAATGAAAGTGCTCATATGCTTTCTGCTGAATGGGCCTCGCCGGATTTTTTAGAAACGCATAACCTTTCGCTTCTGCGAGATCAGGAAGATCGATGAGAATGCAGATTTTGCGCCCAAAGGTGGGCTTGAACACGGTGCCGAGAAGGCGTGAGAGATCGAACTTGGGGAACTGGCGCCCTTGGGCAGTGGTTTGGACGGTTGGCATTGGAGCAGCGATCATAGGCATGGGAGAGTGTCAGGCAAATACGCCCTTCAATTTCAGTCGGATTCAATGAACTACGCGCAAATCACGCAAACTGATCCCACAGCAATTTCGCCACCATCGCCAGCACCACGGTGATGAAGATGATGCGGATGAACGGCGCCCCATGGCGAATCGCCATTCCAGCCCCCAGCCGCCCGCCAATGAGCTGCCCACAGATCATCGCCGCTGCGATTTCATAATTCACCCGCCCATAGGCCACGAAGACGAGCAGCGAAGCCATGTTGCTGGTGAGATTTGCAACCTTCGTGAAAGCCGTGGCGCGCGTCAGTTCCAGTCCCAGCAATGAAATGCAGACCAGCGTCCAAAATGTGCCCGTGCCAGGACCAAAAAAGCCGTCATAAAAGCCGAGCACGCTACCCGCCAGGCACGCAAAACCTCCAAGCCTCAGCCGCGCCTTTGCCGCCGTTTTCCCCAAGCCCGGACTAAGCAGCACATAGACTGCAATGCCCAGCAGCATCCAGGGCACGATCTTTCTAAGGGCGTCGTTGCTCACTTGCGTCACCGTCCACGTACCCAGACAGGCTGCCACAAACGTGATGCCCACCGTGAGCCTCACTTGCGACCACGAAACGAACCCTGCCTTCGCATACTTCCTCACCGCCATCAGCGTGCCCCACACGGCCTGCATCTTGTTCGTCCCCAGCGCCAATTGCGGCGGCAGTCCGGCCCACAGCAACGCCGGCACGGAGATCAATCCACCACCGCCTGCGATCGCATCGATGAATCCTGCACTGAGCCCGGCGACAAACAACAGCGTGATCGTTTCCCAGCTCATGCTTTGCGGCCGAGGATGCGGTCCAGCGAATCCGAGGTCTGATAGATCAGAGCCTCTGGGTAATGCGCATACGGATGGAAGTATTCGAAGGTCAGGAAGCCTTCGTATCCGGTGTCAGCAAGCGCATCCGTCACCGCAGGCCAGTTCGTGGTACCATCAAGCAGCGGGCGGAAGGTTTCGAGGCTGAAGTCAGTTCCCTTTTTGGTGAACTCCTTCAGGTGTACATTCTTCGTACGCTTGCCCAGCACCTTGGCCCAATGCTCAGGATACTGGAACATGCTGATGTTTCCCGTGTCAAAATGCACGCGCACATGCTCGCTGCCAAAACTGTCCACAAAGGCGTTCATCTCCATGGGCGTCATCAGGTAACCGTTGAAAAAGATGTTCTCGATGTTGAGGCAGACCTTCAGCTTCTCCGCCTGCTTCGCCAACTGCCCCACAGCCTCGCGCGCCCGCTGGTCACAAACATCGTTCGCCACCGGCTCGTGATCCGTGCGCCACGGAATATGCACCGCCCCCGGCACCACGAGCACATTCTCCACACCCAGATCATGCGCGCATTGAGCGATCTTCCCTGCAAGCTCCATCCCCTGCGCCCGCTTCGCCGCATCATTGCTCGTCAGCGGATATGGCCAAAATAGGAACGAACACAGCCCGCTGATCTGAATGCCGATCTCGTCCGCCATCTTGCGGATCTTCAAATAATCTGCCGTGCCATGCTTCGGCGAGAGGTCATTGTCGAGATCGTAGTTCAACTCGATTCCGTCAAATCCAGCATCTTTGGCCAGTTGCATGCACTCACGCAGCGTCATGCGTTCCGGATAAGGAAAGGCCCACTGATTGATGGACTTCAGCATCTTGTATTTCTTCACCGATCCCCGCCTTGCATCGGGCGCTACGACAGGAGCCGCACGGACGGGCTCAAAGGCCAGAGCGCTAAGCCCCACGGAGGCGATGGTGGCTTTCAGGGCGTCACGGCGGGAAAGAGTGTCTGCGGGTGGATTCATAGGCTGATGCAATCAGAAGCAGGAAACAAAGGCAAGTGGAAGAAACTCGCCAAGCCCCGCAAGATCAGGCAAGTAGGATGCGCTTGCCTTTATCGCAAGCACTTGGAGAATCGCCCCTCTCATGAAACAGCTCATTCCAGCTTTTTTCGCCGCCATGTCCCTCGCCGCTGCCGAGCCCGGCGCACAGGTCGGCAAGTTTCAGCAGCTCGATCCCACGATCCCGACGCCATCGGCGCAGCGCAACGCCTCCGGCGCTCCTGGAGCGGCCTACTGGCAAAACCGCGCCGACTATGACATCAGCGTCGAGCTGGACGACGTGAAGCGCACGATCACAGGAGAGGCCACAGTCACTTATCACAACGCCTCCCCGGATCCCCTGACATATCTTTGGGTCCAGCTTGATCAAAATTTCCTTTCTCACACCGCAGACTCGCGCGCCGTGCCAAACACCAAGCGTGGCATTGATCCGTCCAAGATCACCTACTCCGCGCTCGACCGCCTGCTGGCCTACGAAGACTACGACGGTGAGATGAAGATCAGCAAGCTCACCGATGCCAAGGGCAACGCTCTGCCGCACGCCGTCGTGAAGACCATGCTACGTCTCGATTTGAATGAACCTCTGGCCGCCGGTGCCGCCTTCGTCTTCAAAATCGCCTGGAGCTACCCGATCAACGACTGCGAACGCATCAATGCGCGCACCGGCTACGAGTTCTTCAAGGAGGACGGCAACACCATCTACACCATCGCTCAGTGGTTCCCGCGCATGGCGGCCTACACGGACTACGCCGGCTGGATCAACAAGCAGTTCCTCGGCACCGGCGAGTTCACGCTTGAATTCGGCAACTACACCGTGCGTCTCACCGTGCCAGACGATCATCTCGTCGCCGCCACGGGCACCCTGCAAAACTCGGAGGCCGTCTTGACGAAAATCCAGCGCGACCGCCTCAAGCAAGCCGAAGGCGAAATGAAGAAGCCCATGTTCATCGTCACGCCAGATGAAGCCAAAGCCGCCGAAAAGAGCAAACCCAAGGGCAAGAAAACCTGGATCTTCCAAGCCGACAACGTCCGTGACTTCGCTTTCGCTTCGTCACGCAAGTTTGTCTGGGATGCGATGGCCGTCGAAGGAGCCAATGTGAACGGCAAACCAGTCATGGCCATGTCCCTCTACCCCAAGGAAGGCATGCCGCTGTGGGACAAGTATTCGACGCACGCCATCGCTCACACGATTCAAGTCTATTCACGCTACACCTTCGACTACCCGTATCCGGTCGCATGGTCGGTCAACGGCCCCATCGGCGGCATGGAATACCCGATGATCTGCTTCAACGGCCCGCGCCCTGAAAAAGACGGCACCTATCCGGAAAAGACCAAGTATGCCCTCATTGGAGTGATCATCCATGAGGTCGGCCACAATTATTTCCCGATGGTCGTGAACAGCGACGAACGCCAATGGACCTGGATGGACGAAGGCCTGAACTCCTTCGTTGAATTCCTCACGGAAGAAGAATGGGAGAACGACTGGAAGCACCGCCGCAATGAACGCGGCATGACAGACTACATGCGCCTGAAGGATCGCGTGCCAGTGATGACCAACTCAGAGTCCATCGCCGATCTTGGACCAAACGCCTACGGCCAGCCCACTGTGGCCCTGAACATCCTGCGCGAGCACATCCTTGGCCGCGAAGCCTTCGACCACGCGTTCAAGACCTATGCCAAGCGCTGGATGTTCAAGCGCCCCACCCCTTCCGATTTCTTCCGCACCATGGAAGAAGCCAGCGGCGTCGATCTCGACTGGTTCTGGCGTGGCTGGTTTTACAGCACCGATCATGTCGATGTCTCCATTGATGAGGTGAAGTGGCTGCAGCTCGACTCACGCGATCCCACCATCGAGAAACCCAAGAAGAAAAAGGAGGAGGACGAACTGCCCAAAACGCTCACCCGCGAGCGCAACTACTCGCTTTCCAAGCGCATCGACCGCTACCCCGAATTGAAAGACTTCTACGACAGCTATGACAAGGCCACCGTCCTCCCCAGCGAAAAGAAGAAATTCGAATCGCTCATCAAAGAGCTCAAGGAGGAAAAAATCGACCCCGCTCTCCTGCAAACGAAGCACAACTTCTACCTCATCGAATTCAGCAACGTCGGCGGCCTCGTCACCCCGGTGATTTTGAAAGTCGAATACACCGACGGCAGCAGCGAAGAACTCAAGCTCCCCGCTGAAATCTGGCGCTTCAACACCGAGAAAGCCGCCAAGCTTCTCTTCACCAAAAAGGAGCTAAAATCCGTCACCTTCGACCCCCGCCAGGAACTCGTGGACACCGACATCGAAAACAACTACTGGCCCCGCCGCCCCGTGAAAAGCAAATTCCAGCTCTTCAAGGACGACAAGCCTGTGAATCCGATGCGTGAACTCACCAAGCCTGAGAAGGACGAGAAAAAAGACGACGAAAAGAAGGAAGACGCGAAGAAGAACTGAACTAGCCTGGTAAAAGAGTCCTCACACTCATTGTTATTGCATCGCCATAACCTCACAAGGGTTGCGAAACAAAGCTCAGTCTCTATAGCCAAGAGTCGTCGCCATCCGTCACATCGCGTCACGACACAACAGCCCTGAATGGGCTGCGGAATATAGCCCACGGTCAGCCGAGCCTAAGCGAGGCGACCCTGGGTCTGAGCATGCAACGGGAAAGCAAACCCACCGCCCCGCCACGCACCGCGCCCACCAGCAGCGTCTGCAAAGAGCCCCGCCGTGCAAAAATCGTGTCGCTACATCCGAAACCCACTTTATTGCGCCCCGCTCCGGTCCAGAATTCGCGTGATGCCGCGCAGTGGAATCGCCACCCAATCCGGCCGGTTGTTCAGTTCATAGCACACCTCATACACCGCCTTCTCCAGCAGACAGACATCGAGCAGCATGCACAGCTCCTGCTCGCTTGCTGGCAGGAAGGATGCTCCCTTTGCCGCGGCTAAGTAAGCGCTCAGGAAAGCATCACTGACACATTCCACCCATGCCTCCGCCTGCTCAGCCCGCTGCGCGAGAACGGTATGCGCAGCGTAATCAAATGAGCGCAGCATCCCGGCGACATCACGCAAAGGCGAATGCTTGCTGCGACGTTCATTCAACGGCCTGCCGGGCTCCCCTTCAAAATCAATGATGATGAAGTCGCTTCCAGTATCGAGCACCTGCCCAAGATGATAGTCCCCATGAATGCGAATGCGCTTGGCATTGATCGTGTGCCCCATCAGTGCCGCATGACGCTGCAGGATTTCCTGCTCACGCAGCAGCAGCCCGGCAGCTTCCTCATTAAGCACATCCAGTTTCTGCTCCAGAAGCTGCATCATGCGCCGCGTGGCTTTTCCCATGGATTGGCAAAGCGAGTCTCGATATTCCGAGGTGAATGCTTCGGGCGCAAAATCATCCTCTGCCGTATCCGCAGCCAAAGATAGATGCATCTGCGCGGTTATCTCTCCCAACCGCTGCGCACGATCAAGATCGCTGCCGCCAATGCCCCCATCCTGTGATTGAGCCAGCGCCCTGAGCGTTGAAGTCCATGCGGTGCCTTCACACGGAACATTCGTCACCAGCAGCGCCAGCACACGCGGCTCAGCATCTTTCGCCTTGTATTCAATGACTCCGCAGTAGCCAGGCACGTTCGCAAACTTCCTTCCATTGCCGAGGTGGCGCAGCAGTTCAGCCTCAGGATTCTCACCGTACTCAGGCCTGCGATAGAGTTTGAGGAAAAACCGGTCATCGTAGAGGATGGATGAATTGCTCTGCTCCACCTTCAGCAAACGCGAAGGCACCGGCCGCACCATCTCCTTGGCTTGAGCCTTGAACTCTGCGCCACAGATCCCCACCAGTTCACCCGAACCGCAAGAGAGACGTTGCTCATCAACAATCATCTCTATCAAGGCCGCACGAAACTCCTCATCCTCCAGCGCATCAACCAAACCGCCATTTGCCGCCGCCAGTTGCAGCGGCAAAAGATAAATCTCGGCAGGAGCTTCAAAGTAATTCACCTGAAGCAAAATCAGTTTTCCGACATCTCCCACAGCAAGTGCCTCCAACACCTGCACCCCACAAAGCGTTTGCGCCTTTCCGCCAAACCATCGGCAACCACGCAGATACTCAGCAAATGCCGCACCGTTCAACGCAGCGAGCGCATCCGCCCAATCCGGCTTCCTTTCAACAGGGTTGTCCTCTCCTCTGGCCATGCCCATGCTTGCTGCAAATCACAGCCTTGCGCAAGGCACACAGCTCATCATCCATAAACGAATGAGGCGGTCGTTGCCGACCGCCTCACGATTTGAATCAACGCGGTGACCCAGGTTTTACAGGTAGTCGTTCACCAGATTTTCCATCATCTCCTGACGGCCGCTGCCGAGGAGCGGCTCACCATTGGCAAGCACATGCGCTTCGAGTTCGGCAAAGCCGACTTCGCCCTTCTCGATCTTCGCACCAATGCCGCTGTCGTAGCTGCTGTAGCGCTGCTTGATGAAGGCGTCGATACGTCCGTCTTCGATCATCGCGTGGGCGATCTTCAGACCGCGTGCAAAGGCGTCCATGCCGCCGATGTGGGCGTGGAAAAGATCCACAGGTTCAAAGGATTCGCGACGGCACTTGGCGTCGAAGTTCAGACCACCCGTGGTGAGGCCGCCCATCTTGAGCACTTCCAGCATGATCTCAGTGGTGAGGTAAATGTTGGTCGGGAACTGGTCGGTGTCCCAGCCGATAAGGGTGTCACCGGTGTTTGCATCGATAGAACCCAGCGCATTGGCAGCAATGGCCACCTGCATCTCATGACGCATGGAATGACCAGCGAGCGTGGCGTGGTTCGTTTCAAGGTTCAGCTTGAAGTGCTCCAGCAGGTTGTGCTCACGCAGGAAGTTCAAGCAGGCCGCTGCATCCGAATCGTACTGATGGGTCGAAGGCTCACGTGGCTTCGGCTCGATGTAGAACTGGCCGGTGAAGCCGATCTTCTTCTTGTAATCCACGGCCATGTGCAGCAGACGCGCGAGGTGATTGACCTCACGCTTCATGTCAGTGTTCCAAAGCGTGGCGTAGCCTTCACGGCCACCCCAGAAAGTGTAGCCTTCACCACCGAGGCGATGCGTCACATCCATGGCCTTCTTCACCTGCGCAGCAGCGTAAGCAAAGACACCGGCGTTCGGGCTCGTGGAAGCCCCCTGGCAATAGCGTGCATGAGAGAAGAGGCAGGCGGTGCCCCAAAGGAGCTTCTTGCCGGTCTGCTTCTGCGCTTTTTCGAGCTCGTCAGCGACGGCGTCGAAGGCCGCATTGCTCTCGGCCAGAGTGTCGAGTTCAGGAGCCACGTCACGGTCATGCCAGCAGTAGTAGTCCACGCCGAGCTTGTCCATGAACTCAAAGCAGGCCCACACGCGGCGCTGCGCATTGGCCACAGAGTTGCTGCCGTCATCCCACGGGCGCTGGGCCGTGCCGCCACCGAAAGGATCAGACAGCGAGTTGCGCATCGCATGCCAGTAGGCCACTGCGAAACGCATCTGCGAGCGCATCGTTTTGCCACCGACGATTTCGTCAGGGTTGTAGTGCTTAAAGGAGAGCGCATTGCGGCTCTTGGGTCCTTCATACTGAATTTTGGGGATGTCAGGAAAAGCGTCGTTCATGGTAGGGCTTGCAAGGGAGACGAAACAGGGCGCAGTGCAACTGGTTCGTAAGCCCCTGCCAGACACTTTTTGGGCCAAATTGGACGCCCGCGCCGACTCAGAGCGCCTTTTTGTTCGTTTCCTCGGCCAGCCAAACGGCGACCAAAGTGATGACGGCCATGAGGATGAGATATACCGCCACCAGCCAAGGTTTGCCACCCGTTCGATCAAGCAACGCCGTGGCAATAAGAGGAGCCATGCCACCTGCCAAAGGCGAAGCGAGCTGGTAGCCAAGTGATGCCCCGCTGTAGCGCACCCGTGTTCCAAACAGCTCGGAAAAGAACGCCGCTTGTGGGCCATACATCGCCGCGTGCCCGATGAGACCGATCACGACCGCAGCAACAACAAGCACCATTTCCCGCGTCTCGATCATCCAAAAGAAAGGAAACGCAAACAGCAGCAGAAAGAGCGCCCCACCCAGATACACCGGCCGCCGACCGATGCGATCCGACAGCGCCCCAAAGCACGGAATGGCCACCAACTGCACCGCAGAACCAATGAGCACCGCATTCAGCAGCGTGGCCTTTGGCATCCCGAGCTGCTGCGAGCCGTAGCTGAGCACCAGCACCGTGAAGATGTAAAAAAAGGCGTTCTCTGCAAAGCGGGCTCCCATGGCCAGCAGCACATTGCGTGGGTGGTCGCGCAGCACGGCGAAAATGGGCACCTTCGGCCCCTCGTCCAGGGCTTTGGCTTCGGTGAAGACCGGACTCTCAATGATCTTCAGCCGGATGAACATCCCGACCCCCAGTAGCAGCACGCCCAGCAAAAACGGCACCCGCCAGCCCCAGGAAAGAAAAGCAGCCTCATTCATCGAAGACACGACCATGAAGACCGCATTGGCCAGCAGCAATCCCACCGGCACCCCGGCCTGCACCCAGCTCGCATAATACCCACGCTTGCCCGCAGCCCCATGCTCCACAGCCATCAGCACCGCCCCGCCCCATTCACCCCCTACCCCAAAGCCCTGGATGAAACGCAGCAGCACCAGCAGGATGGGAGCCCAGACTCCGATCTGCGAATAGGTCGGCAGCAGGCCGATCAGCACCGTCGCCACCCCCATCAGCATGAGCGTGGTTACCAGCATCGACTTGCGGCCGATCTTGTCCCCGAAATGCCCGAAGACGATGCCGCCGACCGGTCGCGCAAAAAAGCCCACCGCATACGTCGCAAAGGCCGCCATCGTCCCCGCCAGCGGATCAAAATTCGGGAAGAACAGCTTGTTAAACACTAGCGCCGACGCCGTCCCATAAAGGAAAAAATCATACCACTCGATGGTGGTGCCAATGAAGCTGGCAATGACAACGCGACGGGTGCTGTTGGGATCGGACATGGCGGGTAACAGGTCAGGCTGAAGGCTGGCAGAGCGCAAGACAAGCCTAAAAGCGCAAAGCCCTTTTGATCCCCCCACCCTGCTGTTTCAGATTCAAAGTGAATCCAAAGGGTCGCAGCGGGGTTCCACGAACACCATGAAGACCACCGTCCTCCTTGCCCAGGTCTCCCAATCGATTGGAAAAAGGCACAGGACCTTCACTGTCGCGATCAAGGCGGCGACCTAACGTCCCGTCAGCCGCTTCCACAGCCCCCGTGCGCCGTCAGGAGTGGTGTTTTGTTGGGGCATCTGGGCTGGTTGCCGGGGTGCTGCACCCGACGAAGAGCGGCGCTCGCCACCCTGACGTCCGCCACCACCACCCTGACCTCCCTGACCACTTGGGCGTCCGCCACCTTGACCGCCATAACCACCGGAACGGCCTCCGCCTTGCCCACCACCACCGCCCGGGCGCCCACCACCACCCTGCAGGCGGCGCGGTTGCGAGGAGCGCTGCTCCCTGCGCTCGGGCCGTTCATCGATGAACGGCTGAGGGGCGGCGTTGTAATCAAAACCCTCAGCTTTTTTCCGCACGAGTCCGCGATTGATAAAGCGTTCCAGCTTGCGCACATCGGGCTGCTCATCAGGCGAGACAAAACTGATCGCATCGCCAATGGCCTGCGCACGGCCCGTGCGGCCAATGCGGTGCACGTAGTCTTCCACGATGTGCGGGAAGTCGAAATTCACCACGTGCGAAATGCCATCCACATCAATCCCACGCGCCGCAATGTCCGTGGCCACCAGCACACGCACCGTGCCGGTCTTGAAATCATCCAGTGCGCGCAGACGCTGGTTCTGCGAGCGATTGGCATGCAGCGTGGCACACTTCACGCCGGTTGATTCCAGCTTTTTGGCGATCTTGTCTGCGCCATGCTTGGTGCGACTGAAGACCAGCACCATCTGCATTTTTTCGTCCTTCAGCAGATGCGAGAGCAGCGGCATTTTGAGATGCTTATGCACCTCATAGACCAACTGGGTCACCGTCTCCGCCGGATTCGCGCGCTTGCCGATCTGCACAACCTTCGGCGCACGCTGGAACTCATGCGTCAGCGTTTCGATCTCCTTCGACAGCGTGGCGGAAAACATCAGCGTCTGACGCTTCTTCGGCAGTTGATTGATCACACGGCGGATGTCCGGCAGGAAGCCCATGTCCAGCATGCGGTCAGCCTCATCCAGCACCAAGTATTCGAGCTGCGAGAAATCCGCGCAGCGCTGATCCATCAAATCAAGCAACCGGCCAGGGCAGGCGATGACAATGTCGCTTCCGGCACGCAGCGCGTCCTTTTGCGGTTTTTCGCCGACACCGCCGTAAATTTTGGCGATCTTCAGCGGCAGATGCCTCGCGTAGGCCATCACATTCTCCTCGATCTGCGCCACAAGTTCACGCGTGGGTGCCAGCACGAGCACACGCGTACGGCGGCGCTGACCCTGAGGAACAGGATTCGCTGTCAGGCGGGTCAGGATCGGCAGAGTGAAAGCAGCGGTCTTGCCCGTACCGGTCTGCGCGATGCCGATGACATCACCCCCCGCGATCACCACCGGAATCGCCGCAGCCTGAATGGGTGTAGGTTCCGTGTAACCGGCTTCTTCGATGGCAGTGAGGATGTTCGGGTCGAGGCCGAGAGCTTTAAAAGACATGTGGCACCTCCTTAGCCTTCGATAAGGCCATTAGCAATGACACGTTTCTTACCTCAATAGCTGAGCCTCAGGCCTTCGCCGCATCCACCTCGGGCCAGAGATACCACGCAGCCAGAGTACGGTGCGGCTGCCAGAGTTCAGCCAGCACACGAAATTCCTTCGCCTTCGGCATCTCATCGAGCTTCTTCGCAGCGCGCCACCCACTGCGCACACCGCAGTCGTCACTGGGAAACACGTCTGGCCTGCCAAGGGTGAAGATCAGCAGCATCTCCAGCTTCCAGCGGCCCACTCCACGCACGGCAACAAGCCGCTCAATCAGCTCTTCGTCTCCGAGTCCCCGAGGCAAGGCGGGAGAGCCGCATGCTATAGAAAAGTCACAGGCAAACGACGAACGCAGCTAATGGGGGTGCTCCGCCGTCCGGGCAATGGGACAAGATTTTTGAGAGTGGGTCCATCCCATACCGAACTCAAAAACTTCGAAGCTGCCATGGATCGACTGGCCAAAAAACAACGAATTGAGGCACTGTTTCTGCATCATTTGCGGGTAGATGGAAATGCCTGATTGATTCCACTCACTTCATCGACTTTGCTGCACCGTTTTCAACGCTAAATCCCCCCATGGCCAAACTCACTTTCGTTCTCGAAGACGGACAAGAAGTGGTGGTTCCTCTCAAGGAACACATCATCATCGGAAGCGACGAGGACAATGACATCATGGTCGATGACGAGCGCATTTCCCCTCGCCATGCTGAAATCGTTCAAAACGCCGATGGCAGCCTGCAGGTCTTTGATCTGAAATCCTCCTCAGGCACTTTCGTTAATGGCGAACGCCAGCTCAGCTGCACCCTGCTCCATGGCGACACGATCGCCTTTGGCCCGCTCGTTGGCACGCTCGATCTTGAACATCCGGCCACAAACCCACCCGCCGAAACCGCACCCACCGAAGCCGCACCTCCAGCTTCCACTTCGACGGTTAAAGTTCCCATTTCTGCAGCCCCCGCTCCTGAAGCCCCCGCCTCTCCCTCTCCTCCCGACAGCGGCCACTTGGAAGACATGGCCAAACTGGAAGCAGAGAAAGCACGCCTCAAGGCAGAGGTGGACGCCGTTGAAAAAGAGCTGCGTGACTGGCAGCAGCGTGCTGAAACGGAACGCGCCCTGCATCTGGCCCGCGTGGAATCACTGCGTGCCGATGAGGAAAAGCTCGCGCCCGCGAAGGCCGCCGTTCAGCAGGCTGAAGCCGCCCATCGCGAATGGCTTGATACCATCAATACCCTGATCAGCCAGCACGCAGACAAAACCGCCGCCCTCGAACGCCTCAATGCCCAGCATTACGAGAAATCCACCGAGGTCCAGCGTCTCACCGCCACCGCTGCCGAAGCCCAACAGCAGATTGAAAATCTGACAGCTCAAAAAGAGGAGGCAGACGCCCACCTCAAAAAGGTACGTGATGCGTGCGAGCAGGACGAGTCGCTGCTCAACTCCCTTCGCCAGCAAATCATTGAGCATGAACAGCGCATAGTACAAGAGGAGGCCAAGCATGCCTCGCTCAACGCCGCCAGCGCAGCACTCAGCGCCAAACACCAGCGTGATGAGGCCGCCGTCAAAGACCTCGAATCTCTCCTCATGTCCTTGGAGCAGAAAGGCGCAGCTGCAAAAGGTTCGCTGCAACGCCTGCACGAAGACATCGCCTCATGCGAAAAAACCCTGGCTGCACGCACTTCTGAACTCGCCAAATACAACGCCGCTCTTGCCGCCGAAACCAACCTCAAAATTGAAGTCGGGGCCAAGCGCGCTGAATTGGAACAGCTGAATCAGGATCTCACGGCCACCAAGCAGCAGCTTGTCGATGCCAGACAACGCCTCGCCGCGGTCGAACAGCGCTACCGCGACGCAATGTCCAACGATTCCCAGGGCGGATCTCAAATCGCCCCACCCCGACGCCAAGCCAGCCACGAAGCCGCACCCAAACCCGAAGCGGCAACGAACGGTGTGCACGGGGAACTCCCTAGTCAGATCGAAGCCGCCCGCCGCGAGCTCGCCGAACTGGAGGCCAGGATCGCATCCCTACGTCATTCGTCCGCAGCAGCGGCAGGTGAGACCGCAAAGGTTTCATCCAGCATCTCTCCTCCCGTTGTTATTCAAGTCGAGACCATCAAGCTCGCCCCTGTTCCTATCAAGTCCGAACGCGCCCGGGGCCCCGGCACGAAAACCGCCGCCACAACTGCCAGTGTCGGCAAGACTCGGTAATCGTCGCCATGCACGGGCTCCTTAAATCTTGCCACCCCACTTGCATGGAAGTCGGTTTGACATGACCATCGCTCAGCGAACCGCTGTCATTCCTTGGCATCAACGGAGTCAGGGAGCAGTCACGGTCATGTTGCCCTCTTTCACAGTCTCCGCCTCTCCTCCCACGCACGTCAAAGTCGCGGCATCCCAGCGGCGCATTGAAAAACAAGCGCAGGCTGCCGGGTCCAAAAAGAAATAAACCGCCCCCTCATCCACACCTCCGGCCAGTTGATCATTGAAGGATGCGCACCCAGGCTTTTATTTTTCTATCGCTGACGGTTCTGACAAACACCCTGGGTGCAGCCACCCATTCGAACCGCGCCAACATCATTCAGTCGCGTCTCCGCCTGCTTCCACGCCTCAATTTCCATCGCTCCGGCATGGCCGGAGATCAGGAGGATGATCCGTCGATGGCCGCATCCGCTGGCATGGGGCGGCATGCAAGACTCAGCCAGATTCTCTCCATGCAGTTCCGCACGAGCTCCATGTTCTCAGTGACGAACAACGTATTCAACACTCAGGAGGATGCGCAGTCAGACACGCAGTACGCTCAGTTTGCCGGCATCTCCCTCGACGCAGACTTCGGTGAACACTGGACGCTGTCCAACAGCTTTGATGAATCGTGGTTCTACTATGGCAGGGCTGACAATGCCGTGGAGGATTTCACCTCCAGCACTTTTCAGCAGATGCTCAGCTATGATCACACCTTCTTCGACAAGAAGCTGGACCTGAATCTGCCCTTGAGCTGGGATTTTTCACGCCTGTTCAACCGCTCGACGGGCGCACGCATGTTGGACTCATACACGTATCGAGCAGCGGCGGAATTTTACTGGCTCTGCCGACCATGGTTCATTCCCGCCTGGAGCTATGAGTACTCCTATCAGAGCAACAGCAGCCCCACAGATTTTGTGCCCAGCAAGCACAAACACAACTTCAACCTGGGCGTGACTTTCACACCATTCAAAGGCCAGAAGCTCTACCTCACGCCCTCGGTGCAGTACTCCATCGAACAGTTCATCCATGTCGTCCGCACAGACACCATTTGGACCCCCACCATGACCGTGACCTGGCAGCCGCTGAAGCACCTCGCCTTGGACGCGATCGGCAGCTACACCAAGTCCTCCTCCACCCAGGATGATTCCAGTTACAAGGTCTGCTCCGGCACGGTCTATGCGCGGCTTTTTTTTGACTGGTAGCCCAGGTATGAATGGTACTCAGTTGAGACAAGTTGCCGTCGCTCCGTGCCGCCAGTCACTCGGCGCTTTCATGCAATAATACCTGTCTCTTCCCCCACTCCACCCGCGCCCACACCAGCCCTGAAAGGGCTGCGTCATTCAGCCCAGGGATGCCGAGCCTTGGCGAGTGCTTCCCTGGGTCAGCATGCAACCGACCGGGAAGCAAACCCAACGCCTTCGCTACATACAACGCCCGCCAGCAGCGTCTGCGAAGAATTCCGCTGCGCGGTCAGCGTGCCGCCAGCTCCAAAACTCACGATCAACGCCTTTACCTGCGCGCCATTCAAGCCGCATGCTTCTTCAAAAACTCGACCAGCCCTTGCGCCACCCGTGTCACCTGCTTGGCCGTGCGTTCATCCTTCAGCCCGCCCTTGTCATCAAAGGCTTCATAGGCCTTGGACACCGCCACCTGATCCGGCAAAACAATGACACCGATGTTGCCCAAAATGGCACGCAGATGCACCAGCCCCCGCAGCCCGCCAAGCGCACCCGGCGAAGCACTGATCAAAGCCGCCGTTTTACCACGGTAGGCTGCAAGTGCAGGCTCATCATCCGTCTCGCCACGGGAAACCCAGTCCAGGGTGTTCTTCAGCACGGCGGTGATGGAGCTGTTGTACTCCGGTGAAGCGATCAACAGGGCATCATGCGCAGAAAAAATCGCCTTCAATTTCTTGGCATTCTCAGGCAGCCCCTGCTGCTCCTCCAGATCACCGTCAAACAACGGCAGCGGGTAGTCGCGCAGATCCAGCAGCGTCACCTCGGCCCCGGCGGCACGTGCAGCCTCGGCAGCAAAACGTACAAGCTGCTTGTTAAAAGAGGCGGTGCGGGTGCTGCCAGCAAAGGCAAGAATTTTGGGAGTGCTCATGCCAATGCATACCTAAGCCTGCCGAAACCGCCACCCAAGAGTGAGCATTCCGCATTGTCAGACACCTCTTTCCTGTGGAGGGTGCTCCAGAATGAAGATTGATGCCCTCGCCCGTCTCGAACGTTATGCCAAGCGCATCGCGGAAATCGCCGCCGTGCTCGGCAAGTATGGTTTGGCGGATTTGTTCGGCGGCTTCAAGTACTCCTGGCTGCAGGACCGCCTCAAGAGCGCCGATGGCCAGTCGCTCACCGAAGGCGTGACGCAGGCAGCGCGTGTGCGCATGGCCCTCACGGAGCTGGGCACCACCTTCATCAAGCTCGGCCAGATGCTCAGCACACGCGCCGACCTGCTCGGCCCTGAATTGACCGATGAGCTCTCCCAACTGCAGGCCAATGTGCCGCCCGACCCATCCTCCGTCGCCCGCGCGACGATTGAAGCCGAACTCGGCCAGCCGATCGAGCAGCTCTTTGCCAGCTTTGAAGACATCCCTCTCGCCGCAGCTTCCGTCGCCCAAGTCCATGCCGCCCGGCTGCACACCGGTCAGAGCGTCGTCGTCAAAGTTCGCCGTGCAGGCGTGGCCGAGCAGGCCGCCACGGATGTCGAAATCGTCCAGGCGCTCGCTGAGCTTCTGGAACATCACTCGCCCGCCCTGCGCTCCTACCAGCCGCTGGCTGTCGTGCGCCAGTTCCGCCGCACCCTTCTGCGCGAGCTTGACCTGACCTACGAGCGACAGAATCAGGAGGAGTTTGGCCGCAACTTCGCCGATGACCCCACCGTCTGCATCCCGGAACTCTTCAGCGAACTCTGCTCGCATCAAGTCGTCACCATGCAGCGCATGGACGGCCTCATCGGCACCGACATTGATGCTCTGAAACAGTCCGGCGTGGATCTCGGCGAGTTCGCCAAACGCGGTGCAAACATGTATCTCGAAATGGTCTTCCGCGACGGCTTCTACCACGCTGATCCCCATCCTGGAAACCTCTTCCTCCTTCCCGGCAACATCGTGGGCGTCATCGACTGTGGCATGGTTGGTCGCATCGATGAAGATTTGCGTGACGAAGTCGAGGCACTGCTCTTTGGCATAGTGGAAAACGACTCCGAACTCGTGGCCGAGCAGGTCCTGCGCCTGGGCGCCGTACCGGCCGACTGCGAACGTGACAAGCTGCGGGCAGACTTGCAGGAGTTCATGGCGGATTACACCGGCCATCCGCTCAATGAAGTCCACGTCGGCACGGCCCTGAGCAGCCTCGTCGAGATCATCCGCAGTCATCACATCGTGCTGCCACCTTCACTCGCCATGCTGCTGAAGACCCTCATCGTGCTGGAAGGCACCTCGCGCCGCTTCAGTCCGGATGTAAGTCTGGCCGCACTCATGCAGCCCTACTGCACACGCCTCATGATGCGCCGGTTCTCGCCAGGCCGCATCGCCAAACGCGCTCGCCGCTCCCTCCGCGTGTGGAATCGTCTGCTCACCGCGCTCCCTCGCGACATCACCGATATGCTCGCCCGTTTTCGCGACGGCTCTTTCACGGTGCATCTTGACCACCGCCACCTCGATCCCATCGTCAACCGCCTCGTCCTCGGCATCCTCACCGCCGCGATCTTTCTCGGCTCCAGTGAGCTCTGGAGCCGCCAGGCAGCCCCGCTGTTTTACGACGTCTCCATCTTCGGCGCTCTGGGCTACGCGGTGTCACTCTACTTCGGCTGGCGTCTCATGCGCGCCATTCGGAAATCAGGGAACATTCAGTCGAAGGATTGATTTTTTGCCTCCTCCTGTTTGGCACCTTGACCACTTGACCAGCCCTCCCTCCCCACCGTAAACATTTCGAGACTCCAACCCTCCCTCCATTCATGTATTTCCTCGGCATCGACAGCGGCACGCAGAGCACCAAGGCCATCGTACTCGACCTAGACTCGGGCAAAATCCTAGCCACCGGCCACAGCTCGTATGACTTGATTGACGGTCTGCCGCCAGGCCACCTCGAGCAGGACCCGCAGTCATGGCTCGATGCAGTGGACGCCTCGGTGCAGCAGTGCCTCGAACAAATCGGCAAGGACAAGGCCAAAATCGCAGGCATCGGCGTCAGCGGTCAGCAGCACGGCCTCGTCGCCCTAGGCGCAGACGACAAACCCGTCCGTCACGCGAAGCTCTGGTGCGACACCTCCACGCAGGCCCAGTGCGCAGAAATCGCTCATCATTTCGGCGGCCAGCCGGGCGTGATCGCCGTCGCGGGCAATGCCATGCTGCCCGGCTACACGATTCCAAAACTGCTCTGGCTGAAGCAAAACGAGCCCGAGAACTTCGCCAAGACGAAAACCATTCTGCTGCCACACGACTACATCAACTTCTGGCTCAGTGGCGTGAAGCGCATGGAATACGGAGACGCCTCCGGCATGGGCATCCTCAATGTGAACACCCGCCAGTGGGCCTACGAAATCTGCGATTATATCGATCCCAGCGTGCGCGCCATGCTGCCACCCCTCGGCTCTTCCAAATCCGTGCATGGCACCATCCGCAAAGACCTCGCCGTCAAATGGGGACTGAACTTCGATGTCATCATCAGCGCCGGCGGCGGTGACAACATGATAGGAGCCATCGGCACCGGCAACATCAAGCCCGGCGTCGTCACTGCGAGCTTTGGCACCAGCGGTACTCTCTATGGAGTCGCTGACTCCCCCGTGGTTGATGGCCAGGGTGAGGTCGCCGCGTTCTGCGACAGCACCGATCAATGGCTGCCGCTCGTCTGCACCATGAACGTCACCGTCGTCACCGAGCAAGTGCGCGAGATGTTCCGCTGGGACCTGCGCCAGCTTGAAGCCGCCGTGAAAAGCGCACCCGTCGGCGCTGATGGCGTGATGTTCCTGCCCTACCTCAATGGTGAACGCACCCCGAATCTGCCCAACGGCACGGGTGTCATCCACGGCCTCCGCCCCACCAACATGGCTCCGGCCAACCTCGCCCGCGCTGCCGTGGAAGGTGCCACGCTCGGTCTCGCCTACGGATTGAAACGCTTCCGCGATCTCGGCATGAACCCGACTGAAATCCGACTCACCGGCGGCGGCAGCAAGAGCAGCATCTGGCGTCAGATCGCCGCCGACTGCTTCAATGCCGAAGTCGTCACGCTCAGCACCAGCGAAGGCGCCGCGCTCGGCGGAGCCATCCAGGCAGCCTATGCCCACGCCAACCAAGGCGGCACTGAAAAAATCAGCTATGAGCAGCTCTGCGCTAGGCTCGTCACTCTCGATGAATCCACCCGCTGCAAACCCAATGCCGAAAACGTCGCGCTCTATGCCGCACAATTGGAACGGCAAATGGAACTCACCGGTCGCCTCAATCAAACCGGCTGGCTCTGACCTCCTCACTTCTTCATGAAACCAACCGTTCGCACCCACCCCAACGCCGTCGTCGTCGAACTCGAGGGCGATGCAGATCTGGCGACCGTGCCCGAATTCCAAAAAGTCGTGCGCGAGCAGATGAAGGCCGGAGTGAAGCGACTCATCATCGACTTCACCAAGGTGACCTTCGTCAACACCCCCGTCTGGGCCGTCGTGGTGGAATACTTTCAGCATGCCAGCAGCGCGGGCACGGAATTTGCGCTGGCTGGCATTCAAGGCCGTGTGGATGCCTCCTTCAAAATCGTGCGTCTCGGCGACTTCATCACCCATCTGCCCACAGTTGAGGCCGCTTTGAATGCCCCCGACCTGACCAGCAAACGTTAGTCCTCGCCACTCCGCCCATGACCGAAGCATTCCGCCAATACTTCGAACTGTGCGGAAGCCTGCTTTACTGGCTCTTCGTGGCTCCATTTCGCGGCAGAGGCTGGCGGCTCGGCCACACTTTTGCTCAAATCGTTCGCATCGGGGTGCATGCCGTGCCCATGTCGGCTCTCACCGCCCTAACCATCGGCGTCGTGCTGGCCATGCAATCAGCGGCCCAGCTCGCGAAACTCGGTGCCACGGCTTTTGTCCCCGGACTCGTTTCCTCCAGCCTCATTCGCGAACTCGCCCCACTTGTGACGGCGGTCATCGTCATTGGCCGCAGCGGCTCATCAGTCACAGCGGAGCTCGGCACCATGAAGGTCTCGGAAGAAATCGAAGCCCTCGAAGTCATGGCCATTCCCCCCATGTCCTGGCTCATCGTTCCGCGCTTTCTCGCCATGGTCATCATGCTGCCCCTGCTCACGGTCTTCAGCATTTACGTCGGCCTCGCAGGCGGCTGGCTCATCGGCCATTTCTCCCTGCACATGTCCACCGCCTTCTTCGTCACTCATGCGCTGCAGTATGTTGAATTGAGCGACATCGGCATCGGCCTCCTCAAAAGCGGCGTCTTCGGCGTGCTCATCGTCACCATCGCCTGCAGCATCGGCTTGAATGTCTCCGGCGGTGCCGAAGGCGTCGGCCTCGCCACCACACGCTCCGTCGTTGTCTCCCTCCTCAGCGTCTTCATCGCCAACGCCCTCCTCACCGCCCTGTTCTTCTTCTGATGTTAGACTGCAATGCCACTCAGTTAAAGCAACGTTCCATTCATTCTCGGACCTCGCCGCCGAGTCACGTCAACCTGCCAGCCCTCCGCCAACCAAGAGCACGAGCTCCGTTGACCCTCCTCCCAAGCCTCTCCACCAAGCAAGATCACGGCCTCCATTGGCCTTCCACTCACCCCACTCCACCAGCCCCAAAGGGGCTGCGGAATATAGCCCAGGGTCAGCCGAGCCTCAGCGAGGCGACCCTAGGTACGTCAGCACCATCCGGAAAGCAAACCCAGCACTCCGCCACACCCCACGCCCACCAGCAGCGTCTTCAAAAAAACTCCGCCGCACATTCACTCCGCAATCACCCAACGCTCCAATATCATCCCATCCGATGATCGCCATTAACTGAGCATCCCCCATGCCTGACTCCTCTCCAGACCTGACCACCCGCGAACCGATCATCGAGGTCGATTCACTCGTGCGCCACTTTGGATCTCAGAAAGTCCTGAACGGCGTCAGCTTCAAAGTCTATGAAGGCGACACCTTCATCATCATGGGCGGCAGCGGCTGCGG
This sequence comes from Verrucomicrobiaceae bacterium, assembly GCA_027490195.1. GTDB lineage: Bacteria > Verrucomicrobiota > Verrucomicrobiia > Verrucomicrobiales > Verrucomicrobiaceae > Prosthecobacter. The sequence goes on from JAIXYN010000037.1 coordinate 72,390, forward strand.
CAAGAGCACCCTCCTGCGCCACCTCATCGGCACGGAAAAGCCCACATCCGGCAGCATCAAAATCTTCGGCCAGGAGATCACCACCATGAACGAGGATGCCATGCGCAAACTGCGCGGCCGCTACGGCATGCTCTTTCAATCCGGTGCCTTGCTCCAATCCCTCACCGTGGCGGAAAACGTGGCGCTCCCTCTGAATGAACACACTCAACTCGACGCCGGACTGATCGACACGGTCGTCAAAATGAAACTCGAGCAGGTCGGCCTCACCGGCCATGGCCACAAGAAACCTTCCGAGATCAGCGGCGGCATGAAAAAACGCGCCGCTCTTGCCCGCGCTCTTGCTCTGGACCCGCCGCTCGTCTTCAGCGACGAACCCACCGCCGGCCTCGATCCCATCATGACCGCCGTGGTCGATGAACTCACCCAGCGCCTAACCCAGAAAATCGGCGCAACAGTGGTCGTCGTCACGCATGACATGAACAGCGTCTTCCGCATCGGCACCCGCATCATCATGCTCGGCACCGGCCCAAATCAGGGAAAAATCATCGCCTCCGGTACGCCCGCAGAAATTCGCGCGCACCCACATCCCGCCGTGCAGCAGTTCATCAACGGCGATCCTCAGGGAGATGGCAGCGACGACTCCGGCGAGATCCTTTATCGCGAAACACTGCTCGGCCTGAACGAAACCGGCACGCACTCACGCTCCGCCACTCACTCCTCCAAGCCATGAAAAACAAGCAAGATGCCACCGTGGCGACACTCGTCATTCTGTGCTCCCTGATGCTTCTCGGAGCGCTCATGTTCGCCATCTCGGGCGATCCCTGGCGCAAACCCCATCTGCGCTTTTCCGTGGACTTTGCCGATGTCACCGGCATTCACCGCAACACCACCGTGCTCTTCGCGGGCGACAAAATCGGCGTGGTGGATCGAATCGAACACCTCGCCCCCACCGATCGCATCCTTCCCAGCAACACGGTGCGTGTTCACATCGAAGTCTTCGAACCTGCCCCCATCCCCGCAAGGCTGAAGGTCATCATCAGCGCCGAGTCAGTGCTGGGCGAAAAACACATCGCACTCATACGCCTCGATGACGAAGACGGCCTGCTGGCCGATGGCTCACGGCTCACCTCCACCAGCATGGGCAGCCTGCTGGAAATGATGCTGCCCGGCGGCGACGCCATCTTCGCCAACATCCGGGACATCACCGCCGATCTCAAAAAAATCACCGCCCCCCTGGGCAAAGGCGAGGCCTCCAAAAAAATCACCGACTCGCTGGCCAACATCGAGGCCTTCACCCACGAGCTTAAAACCACCTTCACCGGCGACGGCAAAACGCCCGGCTTTGGACAAAAGATCCATGCTGTGGCCGACAAGCTCGAAGACACCGCCACCGGCATTCAGGACCTCGTCAAAGGGCCAAAAGGCGCGGCTGACAAAGGCCTCGCCAATCGTGCAGACGCCATCCTCGCCAACCTCGAAAGCTTCTCCAAGGAACTCAACGGCACCATCGCAGGCACACCGGACGGCAAGCCCGGCCTGAAAGTTCGCATCGAAGAAATCACCACCGATCTCCATCGCATGCTCGCAGGTGGCGAAACCGCCTCAGGCCCTGGTTTGGAAAAGCACCTCGATACCACCATGCGCAAGATCAACACCCTGGTCGAGGAAATGAACGCCCTAGTCGTGTGGGGCGAGTACATCACCGGCACGCTCGCCGGAAAACCCAGCCGCCTCATCTTTGGCAACAAAGAAAATGAGGTGCCCTCCAAGGAGCAGATCATCGAGCACATGCGGCGCACCCAGACACCTTACCCCGTGCGTATCAAAGAACTCGAATCAGGTTCAAAATCGGCTCCCAGCGTCCCCATGCCCCGCGAAAGCGCCACCCCCGAAGAAAAGAAAAAAGGCATTCTCGACCTCTTCAAACGCCGTGAGTAATCCACAGCCCATCTCCTCACGCCAGAGCGTTCTGCTCGAAGTCGCACGTCGCCTCAGCAGCACGCAAAATCTAGTCGAACTGGTCGATCACATCCTCCAGCGTTCCCGCGAGGTCATGGACTGCGAAGTGTGCTCCATCCTGCTGCCAGACGGTCCCAGCGAAGACCTACTCATCCGCTCCACGCTCGATCCCATCAACGCGATGGAGGTTCGTGTCCCCAAAGGCAAAGGCATCGCCGGTGACGTCTATGCGACCAAGACAGCCGTCAACATTGAAGACGCGCTCAACGATCCGCGCCACTTCAGGCCTGCCGCCGACAAGTCCGACCTCGTCACCCGCGCGATGGTCACCATTCCCCTCCTCGATGGCGACCACTGCCTGGGGGTAATGCAGGCGATCAATCCGAACAACGGCTCTGCCTTCACCGCTCACGACGTGGAGATGTTTGAGACTTTTGGCAGCCTCATCGCCGTGACACTCATGCGGCTCGAATCCCAGAAGAAGGCGATTCTCGAAGCCGAAAACCGGCAGCAACTCTCACTCGCCACAGAAATCCAAAACTCCTTCCTCCCTGCGCCCCAGGTCCGTTTGGGAGACGTGGCTGTCGAGACTTTCTATGAACCCGCCAGCGAAGTCGGCGGCGACTTCTTTTTCTGGCACCAGATCGACGACGGCAAAATCCTCCTGGGTGTCGGCGATGTCTGCGGCAAGGGCCTGCCCGCCGCACTCGACATGGCACGCGGCACCACACTCATCGCTTCCACCGCCCATCTGTGCGTCTCGATGAACCTCGCCGAGTGGATGACGACCCTGAACAAACGCCTCTGTGGCGTCATGAAGGCGGGTCGCTTCATCGCTATCAATGCCATGCTCGTCTGCCCCAAGACACGACGCGTGTGGCTCTGCTGCGCTGGCCTGCCAGGCGCACAGGTTTTCGACGGCAAGCTCTGGAAGGAAGTCGCCGCTCCCGGCAATGCACCCCTCGGCATCTCATGTGCCGCACGCTACTCCGAGCTCGCGCTCCCCTTCAGCACCGGCCGCCAGTGGATGCTCTACACCGACGGCATTCTCGAAGTGCAGAACAGCACGGGTGAATACTTTGAAGACGCCGCATTCGCTGCCGCCATGCAGCACACCAACGGCAGCGAGGGCTTCCTAAAACACCTCGTCGAGCAATGGCACACCTTTGCCGACGACTCCAGCTATCAGGACGATGCCACCGTCCTAACGATCACCGATCATTCGCCCCCAGCGCCGGATGAAATCGCCCTCACCTGCCATCCTGACACCCTGCGCCTCGTGCGTGAGTTCATCGAGGCATGGTCCGCCTATCATGGCCTGACCGATGAATTCACCGGCCTCCTGGTGCTAGGTTGTGATGAGGTCATGAGCAACATCTGCAAATACGCCTACTGCTCCACCAGCACCGAACGCGCCGCCACCTGCCGCATGGAGTCAGGCCCGGACTCCGTTCGCATCCTCATCGAGCATTACGGCGCAGGCATCACCAACGAGGATTTCCAGAAGCTCGTAGCACCACCCTCCATCGACCGTCGCATCGGCGGCCTGGGCCTCCATGTCATCAGCGAGATTTTCGACCGCGTCGATTTCCGCCGCGAAGAAGGCCGGTCCGTGATTGAATTGGTCAAGTCCGTTTAAGAATTTGAATACTAAGAGTATTCTTATTGACCCTTCCGGCTGATTTGGATAAAACGGCGACTTAATTCCACCAAATCACATGGAGACACCCACCAAAATCAAGCTGTTCGCAGCCATTGCAATCATCGCTGGCCCCTTCATCACCTACAATGGCCATCAGGAAAAAGAGCGCCTTGCTAGGCTGGAAAAGGAGGGCGTTACGGTGGATGGCATCATCGAAGGGGGAGAGTGGAGCAGAGGACGGCGTTCGAAAGGCTACAAGTTTGACGTCTCCTACACCCCGCAAAACGGTGCCCCTGTAAAACAGACCTTCAAAGTCACCTCCAACTATTTCTCCGCCCACGCCAGTGACACCGCTGTCACGGATCCGGTGGCCAAGGTACGATACCTCCCTTCCGCGATTCAGGACAGCGCCATTCTTGTCGGCGGCTCCACAAACTTCACGGCGGGTTTTAATTTAGGCATTGGAGCCTTCGTTGGCGGTCTGCTCACCTTGGGAATCATGTTTTTACTCAAGAAGTAACCGGCTTGGCCAGCATAAGCCATCCACCTTTGGCGGGAGAAGTCTCCCGCCTTTTTCATGCCCTGATGCGGCATCCCTCGCCTTGACCGCAGATCAGAACACCGCCATGCAATGCGCTCACCCTCATGGCTAAAATCCGCATCAAATCCGCCGGCAAGATCATCGCAGGAATCATGCGCTGCATCGGCTCGACCTTGCGCTGGGAGGTGCGGGATGACGCCGGTGTGTTTGATGCCACCCGCAAAGGCTGGATCTGGTCCTTCTGGCACAACCGCATGTTCCTCATCCCCTGGCTTCACCATGAGTGGTTCGCCAATGTTCCCGGCACCATCCTGACCAGCCCCAGCGGCGACGGACAGATCATCGCCGATGTCTGCGCGAGCTTCGGCATCGAAGCCGAGCGCGGCTCAAGCTCCAAACCCGAGAAAGGCATGAGCGCCCTCATCGCCCTCGCCGCCAAGGCACGTGAAGGCTACGAGATCGGCATCACCCCCGATGGCCCGCGCGGCCCCCTTCACCGTGTGCAGCCAGGCATCGTCAAGCTCGCCCAGCTCACCGGCGTGCCCATCATCCCCGTGCACATGCACTACAGCCACGCCATCCAGTTCAAAACCTGGGATGAATTCCTCCTGCCCCTGCCCTTCTCCAAAGTCACCCTCGTCTTCGACAAACCCCATCACATCCCGCGCCGCCTGACCGAGGATGAGTTCGAGCAGAAGCGCCTCGCATTGGAAGATGTGATGCGTTTTGGAACCACCCTTGAAAACCTTCAGGCCTCCCGCTAGCCTCGCGGCATGGAAACGCTCTCTGTCCGTTGCAACCACTGCGGCGCTCCGCTTCAAGTCTCCGACGCCACCCGTTTCGTCACCTGCCAGTTCTGCCAAAGCAGCTTGGAGGTGAAGCGCACAGAAAGCTCCATCTTCACCGAGGAAGTCGCCAAGATCGCCGAGAACACCGGCAAGATGGCCGAGAGCCTGGAAGTCATCGCTCTGCAAAATGAGATCGAGAAACTGGATCGAGAGCTCGGCCTGGATCACATGCTCGCAACAAAAAAGAACGCCTCGGGACCGGTCGCAAAAATCATGGGCACCATGTTTGGAGTCTTTTTCACCGTGGTCTGCGTTCTCATGGCCACTGGCTTCTCAAAAGCGGGTGCAGGCATTTTCACCATTGTTCCACTCGGCATGGGCGTATTCGGGATTGTCATTACCATTGCCTCGCTGCGTGCGGGCTTGAATGAAAACTCCACTCATTCCAAATATCAGGAACGCCGCGAAGCACTGGAGCGCCAGCTGGAAGAATTAAAACAAAAGTAATGCTCCTCGCTTTCTACAAGCCCTTCGACGTCCTCTCCCAGTTCACCCAGGAGCATCCCTCCCACCGCACCCTGGCGGAATTCGGCTTCCCACCAGACGTCTATGCCATTGGCCGCCTGGATCGCGATTCCGAAGGCCTCCTGCTCCTCAGCGACGAAGCCCGCTGGAATGATCGCCTCCTCAATCCCCGCCACGCCCATCCCCGCACCTATCACGCCCAGGTGGACGGCACCATCACCGACGAAGCTTTGAGAAAACTCCGCTCCGGCCTGGACCTCAAAGACTTCCACTCCCTTCCCTGCAAAGCCCAGCGCCTCGACACCGAGCCCCCTCATCCCCCACGCGATCCCCCCATCCGCGTCCGCAAAAACATCCCCACCTCCTGGCTCGAACTCACCCTCACCGAAGGCAAAAATCGCCAGGTCCGCCGCATGACCGCCGCCGTCGGCTTCCCCACCCTCCGCCTCATCCGCGTCAGCATCGGCGGCCTCAGCCTTGAGAGCCTAGCCCTCGACCCCGGCAAATGGCGCGCCCTCAGCGCCAGCGAGCAGCAACAAGTCTTCGCCAGCCCCCCTCGGCAGCGCATTCCGGCAGTACGATAGACACTCTTGTCTGTCGGTCAGCGCCCCCACATCACCCACCGCCTTCGCATACCCCTCTCCTCCGGAACAACCGCCAACCATCGCAAACAATCGCCAACGACTGCAAACTCCCCTCCCTCCCCAAAACTCCGTCCTTGCGCACCCGCCCCCGCATGCCATTTTCCGCGCCCTTTCCCCAAACCCCAGCATGGCACTCATTGTCCAGAAATACGGCGGCACCTCCGTCGGCACACCAGAGCGTATCCGCAACTGCGCACGTCGCATTCTGGAAACCCAGCGCGCGGGAAATCAAGTCGTCGCCGTTGTCTCCGCCATGTCCGGCGTCACAGACAATCTGATCCGTCTGGCCAAAGAAGTCTCCCCGGAGCGCGAACCCATCGAACGTGAGATGGACGTCCTCCTCGCCACGGGCGAGCAGACCACCATCGCCCTCACCGCCATGGCCATCAATGCCCTCGGCGGCAAGGCCGTCTCCCTCACCGGCGCGCAGGCTGGCATTTCCACCGACCGCGTCCACACCAAGGCACGCATCGTCAACATCACCCCGGATGCCGTGAAGCAGATGCTCGACGAAGGCAACATCGTCATGCTCGCCGGTTTCCAGGGCGAAACCGCCAGTGGTGAAATCACCACCCTCGGCCGTGGCGGCAGTGACTTGACCGCCATCGCCATGGCAGCCGCCATCAAGGCCGACCTCTGCCAGATTTTCACCGACGTGGACGGCGTTTACACCTGCGACCCTCGCGTGGTCAAGACCGCCCAGAAGATCAGCGAAATCAGCTACGAAGAGATGCTCGAAATGGCATCCTCCGGCTCCAAAGTGATGCAGAGCCGCAGCGTCGAGTTTGCCAACAAATTTGGTGTGCGCTTTGAAGTGCGCAACAGCATGAACAACAACCCCGGTACCATCGTGAAAGAAGAATCCCCCGGCATGGAGTCCGTCGTCGTCCGCGGCGTCAGCCTCGAGCGCAACCAGGCTAAAGTCACCATCGACGACGTCGCCGACCGCCCCGGCATCAGCGCCGCCATTTTCGGTGCCATCGCCTCCGCCAACATCACGATCGACATGATCGTGCAAAACGTCAGCTTCGACGGCATCACCGACATCTCCTTCACCCTCAGCGGCGCAGACCTCGCCAAGGCGGAAACCGTGCTCAAAGAAGTGCTCCCAAGCCTCGGCGAAAAAGCCCAGCTTCGCACCCAGAGCAGCATCGCCAAGGTCAGCGTCGTCGGCATCGGCATGCGCAGCCACAGCGGTGTCGCCGCCAAGATGTTCAAGGCCCTCGCAGACGCCAAGATCAACATCCAGATGATCTCCACCAGCGAGATCAAGACTGCCGTCATCGTCGATGAAGCCGAAGTCGAAAACGCCGCCCGCGTCGTCCACACCGCCTTCGGCCTCGACGCCTGAGAAGATCATAAGTGATGCAGGCACTCCTGCCTGCACCCAAGGAGCCACTTCCAAGCAGCATCGCCCAAGTCACCTCCCGTGCTGGCGCTGAACTCTGGCCAATTCTCAGTTTTCATAACACGCACAGCTTAAAACAGGTCTGTATTCCGGACGCAGCGGAAACCTTTTCCCAATCAGATGCAAGGCCCGGCGCTTGGGGCTGTAGGTTGGTCGTGTTTGGCGTCCAAGGCATTTCATCGCCCAGCGCCAGCTCCGCCAAACCGCCCGACTGCGAGAACCTTCGCACTCCCCAGCATTTGCCGTGCGCGCACAGACACCTCCCATTCTTCGCACGGTGCGCTTCAAAACTCACTGCGTAGTTCCCCAGCCAGCCTGTGAGATCCTCCGCCATCCTTCTCACGAATGGGGATCTTCAGACTCATTTTCAACTGCGTGTGGTATTAAAACAGGTCTGTATTCCAGACGCAGCGGAAACCTGTTCCCAAACAGATGCAAGGCCCGGCTCTCGGGGCTGTAGGTTGGTCGTGTTTGGCGTCCAAAGCATTTCATCGCCCAGCGCCATCTCCGCCAAACCGCCCGACTGCGAGGACCTTCGCACTCCCCAGCATTTGCCGTGCGCGCAC
>JAIXYN010000034.1 GCA_027490195.1 Verrucomicrobiaceae bacterium
TGACCAAGTCCGCAGCGGCGCGGGATCGGATGGGTAGTTGAGCACAGCGGTGGGGGCGGCAGCGAGGAAGGACAATGCTTGAGGTTGAAGGTCGGAGGTGAATGGAGAGGATGAGACTGTGGGGCATGGAAACCGCCATCCCACTGCCGCCGCGCGCCTGAGGCGGATGCGCAGGCAGCGAGCCGAAGCTTTGTAATTCAATGCTTTGACATGCGCTTGGCGTACTAAATGCCAGCCTTGAATGCCACTTCATGAAGGGCGGACATCAGGAAGCAACGGGTACGCGGCGGAGGTTCATGAGGGCGCTGCTAGTGATCTTGGTATGTTACGAGGGCGCTGGGTTTGCTTCCCGATCTTGTTGCCGGAAACCCAGGGTGGCGCTCGCTGAGGCTCGCTTGCCCTGGGCTGAATCCTCAGCCCCTTCAGGGCTCAAGAAGAATGAGGCAGAATTGCAGCAAAAGTTCGAAAATGCCTCTTATTTAAGTGGCATTCTTGCCAGCCTTCTTTTCATCCGGCTTGTCAAACTTTGCCCCGCGCTCCGCCTGATCTGCGTTGGCAGGTGGTGTGGAAGCACTCGGCTTGCCCGTCTTGTCACCACGGCCATCCCCCTCACCACGGATGCCTGCTGCGGGATTGAGCTGGGCGAGGATTTTAGTGAGCCGCTGGCGCGAAGACTGGGCCTCGGTGTCTTGGGTGTCTGCGGGGACGGGGATCTCTTCAAAGGGTGCGTTTCTCATGTCAAAGAGCTGGCCCGTTTCATCCAGCTTCCAGCCGGCCTCGCGCACATGCCAGTGTCCGCCCAGTTGCGTGAAGGCCCAGTTGTGCTCAGCCGCGCTATTGCCTTTGATCTGTGGGAGCAGGCTCTGGCCATCGATCACACGCTTCTCCGGCAACGGTGCTCCAGCGATTTCCGCAAACGTGGGCAGCAGATCCGAGGCATCTGTGAAGTTGGCATCCTGACGGCCAGCAGGCGTGACACCCGGCCAGCTCACGATGAAAGGCACATGCCCGCCGCCTTCTTCCATGCCGCCCTTCTGCCCCACCATGCGCCGTCCGCCGATGGTGGCGCGCTCCGCGTGCGCCTTGCCGGTGCCGTTGTCGCCCATGAAAAAGATCACCGTGTTTTCGCGCAGCTTCAGGCGGTCCAGTTCCGCCACCAGCTTGCCGACCAGCTTGTCCATGTAGCTGATGTTGTCAGAGTAAAGCTGCAGCTCGCGCGCTGCCGCGTCTGTGCTCAGATCTGGCGGTGCGCTGTCCGGTGTCGGCAGGATCTGTGAATGCACGTGTGACATCGAGTAGTAGAGAAAGAAGGGCTTGTCTTTGTTCGCATTAACAAAGGAGACCGCGTCCGCGTGCAGCAGGTCAGGCATGTACTCGGAGTCCGAAAGCGTGAGCTGCTTCCCGTCGATGTGATACGGGCCGGGCTTTGCACGCACGCCGCCCTCCCCATCCTTGTCGCCTTTGAGTTGATACTTCTGCACCCACACTCCAGCCGCCGCTTTGTTCCAGTAGATGCCGCTCGCCTTGAAGCTCATCACATGGTCAAAGCCCCACTCCGCCGCATCGCCCGCTGGTAAAATCTGCCCCCACTTGCCGATCATCGCCGTGGTGTAGCCCGCCTTCTTCAGCACCACCGGCGCCATGATCTCCGCGTTCTCCCCTGTGCGCGCCATCGTGCCGCAGGCATCCTGCGTGACCGCCCCCGAGCGGAAGCCGTAGCGCCCTGTGAGGATGAGCGCCCGCGAAGGTCCGCACAGCGGCGCGGTGTAAAAATGGCTGAAGCGTACCCCGCCCTGGGCCAGCGCATCAATGTGCGGCGTCTTGTAATGATCCGCCCCGTTCGCGCCGATCTCTGCATAGCCCAGATCATCCGCCAGAATGAAAACGATGTTCGGCTTCGTCGCGGCATGGACCTGGGCCCATGAAAGGAGGGAAAGGGAAAAAGCGCAGACGCGCACGAAGAGAGAATGCATGCAGGTGTTGGTGGTTGGCCCAAGGCCGGACGCTTCAACGCGCAACCGCGCCAATAGTTGCCAATATTTTACGTAACCCCGCACAGGGCCCGACATCATCGCCACGCGTGCCTTGACTTGTTGCGACGAAACACAATGAGTCCAGATCGTGCATCCGCTTGCTCTGCGCGAGGCGTTAGTGATGACGTCAGTGCTGAAGTTCAAATGCACCGCAGTGCTGAGGTGCTGACATGGGCGTGAGTCTGTAGAGACTGCGCGTTATCTTTTTTGATCTAGTCCATTGATCTTCTGTGCCCGCAGGAAAACCGGGCCTCGCTTTACGCATGCGGGCCTCCGGGCCTATTTTCTCCCCAGCCAAAACCATTTGACGATGCACCTTTCACAAGTTAAACACCTGTTTATAAACGCATGTTTAAATCTGCTCCATCCCGTGAACATGATGCTGAGGCGCGGCGTGAGCGCCTGTTGAAGGCTGCCGCCGCCGTCTTTGCAAAAGACGGCTTTGAAAAGGCCAGCCTGCGCGCCATCTGCCTGAAGGCAAAGGCCAATGTGGCCGCCGTGAAGTACTATTTCGGCAGCAAGGACGGACTCTACCGCGAGGTCTTCCTCTCCATCTGCCAGGAGAGCATGAAGGAAGATGCGCCCGTCACTCTCGCAGAAGGCGGCTCACCCGAGGAGACCCTGCGGCGCTGGATTCATTACCTCCTCGATCATGCGCTGCTCAAGCGCACGAAGAACCCCGTGATGAGCCAGATCATGGCCCACGAAATGCGCGAGCCGACGCCCTGCCTCAACGAGTTCATCAAGCTCATCTTCCGCCCCTTCCATCAGGAACTGGAGCGTATCATCGCAGCCGTCATGGGCAGGCGTGCGGTGGATGAAGACTGCGTCCTCTACTGCCATCACATCATCGGCCTCTGCCTCCACTACGATCACTGCCGTGTGTTCGTTGACCGCCTTGGGCCGCCCGTGCCGAAGACTGAGACCGAAGTATTGCGTCTTGCTGACAACATTGCCGACTTTGTGCTCGGCGCGCTCGTATCCCGGCGCGCAACAAAGTCGAAACCCGCTTCACGTTCGAAAAAAAAGCCATGACTTCTCCACTCTTCAAATTCTTTCAGGTGCTCGGCTTCGGTGTCTTGGGCTTAGCCTTGACCGGCTGCGGCAAAGCACCGGCTGGCGCGCCTGCCGAAGTGCCCAAAGCTCCCGCTGCGATCACCGTTCAAACGGCTGTGGCGAAGGAAGAGTCTATGCCGCGCTATTTGCGACTCACGGGCGAGATCACTGCCGCGCAGAATGCCGCCGTTGCCGCAGACACGACCGGGAAGGTGATCGAGACGCCCGTCGAGCGTGGGACTGTGGTTAAAACTGGCGATGTGCTGGTGCAACTCGATAGCCGCACTGCCGAGCTCAATCTCGCGGAGGCCGAAGCCAATGTGGTGCTGGCGAAATCCAAGCTGGATCTCGCGGAGAGCGAAGTGAAGCGAAATGAGCCGCTGGTGCAGATGAAGGCGGTGGCCGCAACGGACTTCGAACGCATCAAGGCAGATCGCGATGGTGCTGCGGCGAGTTTGTCCGCCGCTGAAGCGCGCCGAGACATGACCAAGAAGACGCTGGAAGATTCCACCATCCGCGCGCCGTTTAACGGCACCGTGGCTGAGCGCTTTGTGACTGCAGGCGAGTACGTCATGGCCAACTCGAAAGTCGCGCAGGTCATTGATTTGAATGAGCTGCGGCTGCTGGTGAATGTGTCGGAGCCTTCCGTGGGACTTATTCGTGTGGGGCAGACGGTGGAGTTCAGTGTATCCCCGTTTCCAGGTGAGGTTTTCAAGGGAACGGTCAAATTTATCGGTGCAGCTGTGCGCGCTGAATTGCGAGATCTTCAGGTGGAGGCTGAGGTGACGAACACTGATGGCCGCCTGCGGCCAGGACTCTTTGCCGAAGCACGTCTGACGCTTCCGCAGCAGACGGCCATCACGATTCCTGCGAATGCTGTGCGCACGGATGGTGCCAATCAGAAAGTTTGGGTGGTGGAGTCAGGCCAACTCACCGAGCGACTGGTGGAGGTGGGTGAGACGGACAAAGACCGCATCGAAATTCGCCGGGGTGTGAAGAAGGGCGAAAACGTGGTGCTCTCTCCGGGTGCGGATGCTGCTGATGGCGTGCCTGTGCAGATGGCTCCTCAATCCTAACGTATCAATATGAGCGCATCGAAGACCCCCAACGCGAACAGAAGAAGCTCCGCATCCGGATGCTCTATACTGGGAGCGCCGATATTTTATCGGCTCTGGGCGAACGTCTCTGCTATTCCGCCACGCAATCAAACCGGCAATCAACACATGGGTTTCTCGCCCCTCTGGCAGCAAAGACCGGAGCCGGTTACAAACCGGCGCTCCCAGCCCAGACTGCCCGAAGGGCGTAGCTCATGGCTGGGAGCGCCGATATTTTATCGGCTCTGGGCGAGCGTCTCTGCCATTCCGCCACGCAATCAAACCGGCAATCAACACATGGGGTTCTCGACCCTCTGGCAGCAAAGGCCGGAGCCGGTTACAAACCGGCGCTCCCAGCCCAGACTGCCCGAAGGGCGTAGCTCATGGCTGGGAGCGCCGATATTTTATCGGCTTTGGGCGAACGTTTCTGCTCCTTCGCGTCATCCATCGTTCCAATGGTATGAATAAGCACAATCTCACACCACTGGTTTAATTAACCCCTTCCTCTTTTTAACTTATGCAATGGCTTGCCCGCATCTGTGTTCAGCGTCCTGTCCTCGCCAGCGTCATCGTGTTGGTGTTTGTGGTGGTGGGCATCATTGGCTTCACCCGGCTGCCGGTGGACCGTTTTCCGAAGGTGGACTTTCCCACGGTGGCGATCACCACGCGTCTCAATGGCGCGACGCCGAAGGAAGTGGAAACGCAGATCACTGACAAGATCGAAGAGGCGGTGAACACTGTGAGCGGCATTGATGAACTGCGGTCCGTTTCCAGTGAAGGCATCTCCCAGGTCATCGTGGTCTTCCTGCTGGAAAAGAATGTGGATGTGGCGGCGCAGGAAATCCGCGACCGGGTGAATCGCATCATTTCCGAACTCCCGGATGATGCGGATCCGCCCATCGTGGAAAAGCTTGATCCTGATGCCTCGCCGATTCTCAACGTGGCGCTGACGGCTGATCGTCCAGCGCGTGAGATCACCGAATACGCGGACAAGGTGCTGCGGCGTCAGCTTGAAAGCGTGCCCGGTGTGGGGCAGGCCACGCTGCTGGGGGGACGCAAGCGGCAGATCAATGTGTGGATGGACCCGGTGCGCCTGCGCTCCTTCAATCTCACTGCCATCGATGTGCAGAAGGCGCTGCGTTCGCAGAATGTGCAGATACCCGCAGGCACCGTGAAGGACGCCGCCAGTCAGGAAGGCCTGCGCGTGCTAGGCAAGGCTGCCTCCGTAGCGGAGCTGAGGCAGATGGTCGTGCGTGAAAAAGACGGCGGCCTCGTGCGCCTTGGAGACCTGGCACGCGTGGAAGATGGTGCCGAGGAGCCGCAGACTGCCGCAAGGCGAAACGGCATTCCCAGCGTGGTGATTTCACTGCGCAAGCAGTCCGGGGAAAACACCATCAAGGTGGTGGATGCCGTGAAGGAGCGTCTGGCGGAGGTGACCAAGATGCTGCCTGCGGGCTATGAGATCAATGTGGTGCGAGACAACTCCCTTGTCATTCGCACCAGCACGCATGCCGTGCAGGAACATCTCATTCTCGGTGCTGTGTTTGCCGCGCTGATCGTGCTTCTGTTTCTGGGGAACACCCGCGCGACCTTCATCGCCGCGCTTTCGATTCCCACTTCCATCATCGCCGCGTTTGGCGTCATGTGGGCGCAGGATGTGACGCTGAATCAGATCAGCCTCGTGGCGCTCGCCCTGGCAGTGGGCATCGTGATCGATGACGCCATCATCGTGGTGGAAAACATCTTCCATCACATGGAGGAGAAAGGCGAAAATGCGCATGACGCGGCCATCAATGGCACGAAAGAAATCGGGCTCGCGGTGATGGCCACCACGCTCTCGCTGCTTGCGGTGTTTGTGCCTGTGGCTTTCCTCAGCGGCATTGTGGGCATGTTCTTGAAGAGCTTCGGCCTGACCATGGCCTTTGCCATTGCGGTGTCTTTGCTCATCAGTTTCACGCTGGTGCCATCCCTCGCGGCGCGCATGCTTGGCCGCAGACGCAAGAGCTGGATCGAGCGTGCGCTGGACCGCGTGGTGAATGTTTTCTACCGTCCCATCGAGGCCATTTACATGATCATGCTGCGCTTCTCCATGCGGTACCGCTGGGTGATCCTGCTGGCGTGCTTCGGCGCGCTGGCATCGCTGCCGCTGCTGATGCGCACGGTGCAGAAGAGCTTCATGCCACCCACGGAAGAGGCGGAGTTTATTGTGAATATCCGCGTCCCTGAAGGCACCACGCTGGCCTCCACCGATCTGCTGGGAGAGCGCGTGGCGCGCAGCATCCGCGCGCTGCCCGGAGTGGAGTCCACGCTGCTGACCATTGGCGACAATGACCAGCGCGTGCCCAATCTGGCCGGCATCTACGTGCGGCTCACTGATCCTGATACGCGCAAAGCCACGCAGCAGGACATCATGGATCAGGTGCGCAAAGAGATCCTGCCCAAATACCCCGCCGAGTGGCGCATGACCGTTCTCGCGGTGCCGCCTTTCAACACCGGACAGTCCAGTGCCAACATTCAGTTCTACGTCGCCGGGCCGGATCTCGACCGCCTTACCGCTGCCACGGATGTCATCATGAAGGAGGCCAAACAAATTCCCGGCATCCGTGATCTGGACTCCACGCTCATCAGCGGCAAACCCGAGATCACCGCGAGTGTGGACCGCAGCAAGGCTGGCCAGTTGGGTGTCAACATTGCCGATCTTTCCACCACGCTGCGTCTGCTGGTGGGTGGTCTGGATGTCTCCACTTACGATGAGGGTGGTGAGCAGTATGACATCCACTTGCGCGCTGAAGCCGGCTACCGCAACAACCTTGAAGCCATGGAGCAGCTCTCTGTGCCAAGCGCCAGCGGCGTGCCTGTGGCGCTAAACAATGTGCTAAAACTGGAGCAGACTTCCGGCCCCTCGCAGATCGACCGGCTGAACCGCCGCCGTCAGGTGACCATCAGTGCAAACAACGCGCCGGACGTGGGTGAAAGCCAGATCGTGGATGCCATTGATGACATCGTGAAAAAGCAGAATCTTCCTGCGGACTACAGCAGCGGTGTCGCGGGCCGGTCCAAGGAAATGGCGCGCACGGGCAAAGCCTTTGGCATGGCTTTCCTCATGGCCTTTGTGTTCATGTACTTGATCCTCGCGGCGCAGTTTGAGAGCTGGATTCACCCGCTTACCATTCTGCTGGCGCTGCCGCTCACGCTGCCGTTTGCCATCCTCTCGCTCATCATCTTTGGCCAGTCGCTCAATCTTTTCTCCATGCTCGGTGTGCTGGTGCTCTTCGGCATGGTGAAGAAAAACGGCATCTTGCAGATTGATCACACCATTCACCTCCGAGCCCAAGGTCTGAACCGCCTGGACGCCATCCTCAAAGCCAACAAAGACCGACTGCGTCCCATTCTCATGACCACGCTCGCGTTCGTCGCGGGCATGGTGCCCATGATGCTGGCGCGCGGTGTGGGTGCTGCGTTTAACAATGCCACCGCTGGCGTGATCCTTGGTGGGCAGACGTTGTCCCTGCTGCTCACGCTGCTTGCCACGCCGGTCATCTATTCCTGCTTTGACGACATCATCGAATGGCAACGACGCCGTGCTAAAAAGCGTGAGGCACGCCGCGCCGCACGCAAGGCCGCACTGCCGCCTGAGCCTGCCCGTGCTGCTGTTTGAGAATGTGCTAGTGAATGGGTGCAGAGACGAATGACGAAACCAGAATGAGGAATGACGAATGAATGACAAAACTCCAATGACGAAACTCGCTGCAGGCAAAGCCCAGGTGCCGACACTCTGCCCTTCAGACTTAGGCATTCCACATTCATTCGGCATTCTACATTCTGGTTTCGTCATTTAGCCCGAGCCCTTTCTCTCATCTCCTCGGAACCTTGCCTTTATCCTTCATGATTTTCTCCTTCATGCCCCACACCGTTTCGCGCCTCTGCCTCGTCCCGGCCTTCCTCATGGGGCTCGGGGCCTGTACTGTCGGGCCTGATTACAAGAAGCCGGACACATCGGACATCACGCCCGCGACTTGGCGCTGGCAGGCCAGTGTACCGCGTGATGCCGCACCCAAGGGTGAGTGGTGGAAGGTCTTTCATGACAGCGAACTCGATCGCTTGGAAGCCCTGGCGTTTTCGGACAATCAAAACCTCCGCGCCGCCTATGCGCGCATCCAGCAATCACGCGCGAATGCCCGTGCTGCCGCTACGGATTGGTATCCATCCTTCGGCCTCAACTCACGCAACAAGCGTGAGCGCACCTCCGCCAATCTGCCCACGCCAATCCCCGTCAACATCCCCTCCGCACAGATCAACACCTACAGTGAAACCCTGGACCTCAGCTATGAGATTGACCTCTGGGGCAAGGTGCGGCGTTCCTTTGAATCCGCACGCGCCGAGTCCGAATCGAGCGCGGCTGATTTTAATCAGGTGCTCCTCACACTGACCGGCGATGTCGCTGCGACGTATTTTCAGCTGCGTGCGCTGGATGCGGATCTCGCCTCACTGCGCCGCACCATCGCGCTGCGTGAAAAAAGCCTCGGCATCATTCAGCAGCGCTTCAATGCCGGCACCATTCAGGAGACGGATGTGGCGCGCTCCAAAACCGAAGTCGCCACCGCCAGGGCGGAACTCGCTGATATCAAACGCCAGCGCCAGGAAGCCTGTGACAATCTCTCCCTGCTGTGCGGTGTGCCAGCCACGAATTTCACTTTGGCCGAGCGCCCACTGCATGGATCGCCGCCCGTGATTCCTGCGGGACTGCCTGCCAATATGCTTGAACGCCGACCCGATGTGGCTGCAGCGGAGCGCATCGTTGCCGCGCGCAATGCCGACATCGGCGTGGCCACCGCAGCGTATTTCCCCGCCATCAGCCTCACGGGACAGGGCGGTTACTTGAGCAAGGACACGGGCAGCCTCTTCACCGCTGACAGCCGCGTGTGGTCCATTGGCCCCAGTCTCAGCCTGCCCGTCACTGGCTTCGCTCTTATCCGCGCCAATGTGCGCAAAAAGCGTGAAGCGCGGGAGGAAGCCATCGCCAATTATCGGCAGGCGGTGCTCGCTGCATTGAAAGACGTCGAGACCACGCTCGCGCAGACGCGCTATCGTGCTGAGCAGTCTGCCGCGCAAAACGAAGCCGTCGCGGCTGCTTCGCAAGCTGCCGAACTTACCCGCGCGCGCTATGACAGCGGCACCGTCGGCTACCTCGAATTCCTCGATGCCGAACGCACTCGCCTGCAAACTGAGCGACAGGCCAATCAGGTGACCGCGCAGAGATTTATTGCTACGGTGCGGCTAGTGAAGGCGATGGGCGGCGGGTGGTGAAAGCTCACGGTCAATGGGCATGCGATGCCGTTTTTGACAGGATTATCAGAAGTTCGGAATTTCAGGATTGTAGCAGGAGAACTAGTCGAGCGTCGGATTACAAAATCGTGATTTTTGGAGCTTGCGGCATGCTCTTGGCGCGGCGGCGGATTATTGCAGACGCTGCTGGCAGGCGCAGTCTGTGGCGGAATTCTGGGTTTGCTTCCCGGTCGGTCGCATGCTGACCCAGGGAAGCACTCGCCAAGGCTCGGCATCCCTGGGCTATATGACGCAGCCCTTTCAGGGCTGGTGTGGCGCGGGGCGGAGTGGTGGAAGAGGTAGGTGTGCTCGGCAAGAAAGTGCCGAGTGCCTAGCCCGCACTTCTCACACTCCAAACGTTTACATCTGGTGAAGTTGCTCGAAGTGCCGAGTCCGCGAAGGAACCGACTCGGTATCGGAATTGCCTTCGGCTGTCTTACGGCTCCGAGCTACGTGACGCGTGCCATACACTGTTTTTAGATTCCCAGTGAGTGCGAAAATGCGGGCTAGAGTCAAGGAATGACGACAACCTGCTTTTACTGAGTGCCATTCATGTCCGGCCTTTTCATCACTTCCTCAAATCAGCTCTTTGATCGGCTGCGCACCGTTTTCCACAAGGTAATGCGGACGCCCTTTGTTGTCGGTGACGGTTGTGGTGTTCACGTCGATGCCGAGGTTGCGATAGAGGGTGGCAAAGACTTCGGGGAAGGTGACGGGGCGGCTGTCGGCCTCGCCACCGAGGCGATCGGTGGAGCCGATGACTTGGCCATTGGGCATGCCACCGCCGGCGAGCAGGGCCATGGCCACACGCGGCCAGTGGTCACGGCCCACCTGCGGGCTGATGATGGGTGTGCGGCCAAATTCACCCCAGACGAGCACGGTGCAGTCCTTGTCCATCCCGCGCTGGTGCAGGTCTTCGATGAGGGCAGTGATGCCTTGATCAAAGATGGGGAAGTCTTCGCGTTCGCGGGAGAAGATGTCATTGCCCGGTCCGCCATGCCAATCCCACTTGCTGTAGTTCACGGTGACGACACGCGCACCGGCCTCGACGAGTCGGCGTGCAGTGAGAAAACTTTGCGGGACGCGCGGGGCTCCGTTTTCGTCGATGCGTTTGACGGTGTCGCCGGTGCCATAGCGTGCGACGAGGCGCGGGTCTTCTTTGGAGAGATCAAGGGCATCGGCGAGCTTGGATGAGGTGAGCACGCCCATGGCCTGCTGGGTGAAGGCGTCCATGCCCTCCATGCGGCCGCTGGAATCCACATCACGGCGGAAGCGGTCGATGCTGGAGAGCAGGCGGGCGCGATCCGCGAGGCGGTCATAGGTGATGCCTTGCAGAGTGAGATCTCCCCGGCTGGGGCCCATGTGGCGAAAGGCCGCATTGGCGGAGCCCAGCATGCCTGGGCCAGGCTCGTTGTAGGGGCCATGCGTGCAGTCGTAGCACATGCTGACGAAGGGCGGGACGGCGGGATCCACCGCACCTTGCAGCTTGTTCACCACGCTGCCGAACTGCGGCCAGCCGCCGGGTGGTGCCACACCTGTGGGCACATGGCCGGTGTAGCACTGGGCCGCGTCGTGACCGGCCTGTGCGCCGACGAGCGAGCGGATGATGGTGAACTTGTCCATCATCTTGGCCATGCGCGGGAAGAGCTCGCAGATTTCAATGCCGGGCACGTTGGTGCCGATGGGCTTGTGCGGTCCCGCGACTTCTCTGGGCGCATTCGGTTTGAGGTCGAACATGTCCTGATGCGGCGGCCCGCCGACGAGGTAGATGAGAATGACCGACTTGTGCGAATTACGAATGCCTGCCTGAGATTCAAGTGCGAGCAGCTTCGGCAACGAGAGCCCCACGGAGCCGAGGCCGCCGATCTTGAGGAAGTTCCGCCGCGAGACACCGTCACAGAGCGGGCTGGCGTGATCAGCAGGGGCGAGGATTTTGAGCATGACTTGTGATGGGTGCTTGGGAAGCTTTGGCGTTGTCCAGCTTGGCGGGGCCGTCTGGAGCGCGGAAGGATACGCGGTGGCAAAGAAGTCTCTTTCCCGGAGGGAGGGCGCTGTTGGAAAATGGTTTTTGCGGGTGGCGTTGCTGCGTTCGCTTCGGCCCCTGCTGAGTGTGCCAGCCCCAAGCGTTTTAAATCACCCTCTCCCCGTCCCTGACACACGACCGCAATGAATTATTGATACCTAGGACAGTTGAAAATGAGTCTGAAGGAACAGGTCTGTTTTCCAAGCAGAGCATCAGGCCCGGCGCTTCATGCTGGGACGTAGGATGGACGTGGCGACAGCCCGTCCGTCCATGAGCGTGAGGCAAACGTCTTGAGCCTGCGAGCGTTCGGGCAGACTTGAGCGCACCGTGAGCGCTTGGGCGTGCGAACGTCATCGCAGTCGGGCGGTTTGGCGGAGTGGGCGCTGGAGCATGGGCTGTCCTCGACGCCAAACACGACCGACCTACGTTCCAGAAAGCACGCATGTCCTCTCAGTGAACAGACCTGTTTTCAATTGAGCATGGTATTACTTTGAGGAACCGGAGCGCAGCGGAGATAGACGAATTCAAAGGGCAGGGATGAGGGGACGGCAGGAGCCCCTCGCGAACACGGCGATGCCCCCCACACCCTTACCTCTCCCCAAATGACGTCTTGGGCATTGCCATATGATCGGTGGGGAGAGGGGATTCGCTTTTTGTCCTGACAATGTTATGAGCCAGGCAGGCTGTATCCTATTATAATATGCTCTATCCAAACAGCCCCATGACGGGCTTGCCGGTGGAGAAGGGAGGGCGGGAGAGGCCGGTGTTCATGGTGAGATCGTTCAACGGCACGCCCAGGGCATGGAGGACGGTGGCGTGGAGATCCTGTACGGTGACGGGATCGCTCACGGGTGCGGAGGCGGTCTTGTCGGACTCGCCGTAAACCGCGCCGCCGCGAATGCCGCAACCGGCGACGATGGCGGAGAAACACTTGGGCCAGTGCTGGCGTCCGGGAGGCCCCTGTGTGAGGATGATGGGCGTACGGCCGAATTCGCCGACGGCAACGACCAGTGTGTCCTCCAGCAGGCCGCGCTGCTTGAGATCGGTGAGAAGAGCGGAGAGCGCCTGATCGAGACGCGGCAGGCAGAAGTTCATGCCATAAGAGCCACCGCCGAAGGCGTTGCCCATGCCCATGTTGCCGCCATGCATGTCCCAGCTGGAGCTGGGCGGACCGCCGCCTTTTTCATCCGGCGCGGCACCGACCCAGCCATTGACGGTGATGAAGCGCACGCCTGCCTCGACCATTCGCCGTGCGAGCAGGAGATTCTGCCCGAGTGGGTGCAGGCCATAGCGTTCGCGCACGGCCAGGGGCTCACTCTTCAAATCAAACGCCTGCCGGCCTTCCGGACGGGTCATGGCGTCGTAGGCTTTCTCGCGCAGTTCGCTCCAGTCCTTGCCCTGCGGATTCTCCGCGAGGAGCTTGGACTCCAGATCGGCCAGCAGTTTGCGCCGTTCCCAAAGGCGCTCGGGATCGCCCATGTCATAAATCTCCGGCGGCTTGAAATTCGGCATCGCGGGATGGTTGGTCTCAGAGCCGATGAACACCGGCGCGTGCGCAGACCCCAGGTAGCCACCGGAGCCGATGTTCGGCGCGCAGAAGACTGGTGGGCCCACGCACTTGATGAGCCAGGCGTTGGAAACGAGGTTGTGCTCACTCGGCAGATGCTTGGCCACGACGGAGCCGAGATAGGGGAGGCCGTCGGGCTCGCCCTGCTTCACGCGTTCGATCAACTGCCCGCTGAGCAGGTTGTGCATCGCGTCGAAGTGATTGTTGATCGGCCCTGGGTGCGTCATCGAGCGGATGAGGCAAAACTGATCCGTCACTTTCGCTAGCATCGGGTGCAGCTCACTGAGGTGCATGCCCGGTACTTTGGTGCGGATGGGTTTGTAAGGGCCGCGTATCTCGGACGGTGCGTCTGGCTTGAGATCCCAGGTGTCGAGCTGGCTCGGGCCGCCGCAGAGCAGCAGAAAGATGCAGCGCTTCTTCGAAGCCACTGCCTTGCCTGAGGCGTCCAGCTTGTCCTTGCCGACGACGAGTCCAGGAATGGCGAGGTTCAGAGCGCCGATGCCACCGGCTTGAAGAAACTGGCGGCGAGAGGTCGGGAGGATATTCATAAGCAGTGGCTGTTCGAGACAAATGGAATGCTGCCGCTGGCGGCATGCCCCGTGCAGAGCCCGGGGCTTGATAGTTACGGTGCCACGGGCTGATCTTTCTCATCGCCGGGAAGTAAACCTATCCCACAGCCTCACTCACCACCCACACGCCTGCGCTCAATCTTCGGCTTCATTAGCTCTCGCAGAATTAGATTCGGAAACCGCCTGCTCGGCGTGATCGCATAAAAGCTCTCTTTGATCTGCGGAAACTTGTGCCGCTCTACCAGCACCCCGCTCTCCAGCTCATCCTTGACGACCACCGGCGGCACCAGCGTCACCCCGTGTGTTTCACGCGCCATCAGTCGCAGCATCGCCATGTCATCCACCTCCGCCGCGATGATCGGCCGTATCCCCGCCTGATCCATCAGCACATCAAACGCCGTGCGGATGCTGCTCTCCAGACTGGGCAGCACAATCGGCACCGTTTCCAAGTCTTCAGGAAAACGAAAAGGCTTCATCCCCCGCTTCTTATGCCCGACCAGGCTCACCGCCTGCTCATCCAGCAGATGGCTGTGCCAGCCCGTCTCCGCATCGCGCCGCACCGGCGTATTGGAGAGCACCACATCCAGCGTGTGTGTCTGCAACTGCGCCAAAAGCTCGCGCAGGCTGCCCGAGTGGATGATCAGCTCCACGTCATCACGCGGAACTAGCGGGCGCAAAAAACTGAGCTGAAAGTTTCGCGACAAGTTTGACGCAGCACCCACCCGCAGCAGTCCGCGACTGCGCCCCGCGCGGTTTTTCAGCAGGTCGGTCAGCTCCTCACCGCTTTGAAAGATGGACTGGGCATACTCCAGCGCGATGCGCCCCGCCTCGGTCAAAACGAGCGACTTGTGCTTCCTGTCAAACAGCGGCTGGCCAAGACTTTCCTCCAGGCTGCGCAACTGCACGCTGAGCGCCGACTGCGAGAGCTTCAAGTGTTTCGCCGCCTGGGTCAGGCTGCCTTCCATGGCGATGGCACGGAAGTAGCGGAGGTGATGGTAGTTCAAAAAGGCCATGATCTCACATATAGCAAAGCGAACGATGAATGCCAATTCTTGAATTGGAACGAATCATCTTTTTAACGGATAAAATCAGCCTCATGGACTTACTCACCGCGATTCAATCCAACCTTCTCAGCCCCGCCATCCTCTTCTTCGTGCTCGGAGTTTTTGCGGCGGTTTCAAAAAGCGACCTCAAATTCCCCGAGGCCCTCTACTCCACCCTGACGATCTACCTGCTGACGGCCATCGGCTTCAAAGGCGGAGTCGCAGTGCATCAGGCGGGCATCGGGGTGGTGTGGCTGCCTGCGCTGGCCGCCATGCTTCTTGGCGGTCTGATACCCCTCTGGGCCTATCCCGTGCTCCGGAAGGCGGGGAAATTCAGCGTGGCAGACGCCGGTGCCATCGCCGCGCACTATGGCAGCGTGAGCGCAGTGACATTCATCGCAGCAACGAACTTCCTCAAGAGCATCCACGAGCCCTATGAGAGCTATGCCTCGGCCTTCCTCGCGGTCATGGAGTCACCGGCCATCATCGTGGGCGTCATGCTTGGCAAAGGCGCGCTGGGCGGAAAGCTTTCCCTGCGGGATTCAGGCGTGCGCCATGCACTGCGGGACGCGGTTCTGGGCAAAGGGGTGCTGCTGCTGGTGGGTTCACTCATCATCGGCGCATTGAGCGGCCCCAAGGGCATGGCCATGGTGGAGGGCTTCTTTGTCACCCCCTTCCAGGGAGTGCTGGCCCTCTTCCTTCTGGAGATGGGCATGGTGGCCGGGCGCAGGCTGGGAGACCTCAAAAAAGCAGGCTTCTTCCTGGTGATCTTCGGCATCACAGCGCCTCTGCTGCACGGCACCGTGGGCGTTCTCTTGGGCATCTGGACCGGGCTGAGCATCGGCGGCTGCACCCTACTCGGCGTGCTGGCAGCCAGCGCCTCTTACATCGCCGCACCGGCGGCGGTTCGCCTCTCACTGCCGGAGGCCAATCCCGCCTACTCGCTGACGGGAGCACTCGCGATCACCTTTCCCTTCAATATCACCTTTGGCGTGCCACTCTTCTACGAAATCGCCAAACGCTTCCACGCCTAAATCCAACAATCAACACCCTACGGACCATGAACCTTCATCCCATGAAACGCGTCACCATCATCTGTGAATCCATCCTTGAAGAGCGGGTGCTCGAACTCCTCCATGAGGCCGGAGCCCACGGGCACACAGCCTTTGCAGTGCGCGGCGGCGGCAATCAGGGCGAGCGCTACGCGGACATCGCCGAGACTGCCAATGTGCAGATCGAAGTGATCCTGAAGCCCTCGGTCGCCGAGCCCCTGCTCCAGCGACTGCAGAGCGAGCTCTTCGCCGACTATGCCATGGTGGCCTATGAGAGTGATGTGCGCGTGCTGCGGCCGGACAAGTTCTAGCGCCGCGACCCCTCCAGCTCTTTTCGCCTTTGCCCCTCTTCAGCTGAAAAAAACCGACAGACATAACCACATACCACCACATCCTAATACATGAATCCATTGTACAAAAACACGCTCTATCCGCTCTCGCTGCTGGGCCTGGCCGCGATCCTGGCCGCATGCATGCGCCATGAGGAACCTCCTGCAGACGATCACGTCATTTCGGCTGAGGAGCGGGCGCGGCTCACGCCAGACGAGGTGCTCCAGCAGTTCAAAGAGGGGAATCAGAGATTTCACAGCGGCCATGTGACCCGGCGAAACCACAGCGAGCAGGTGAGGAAGTCCGCCCCCGGCCAGTTTCCCAAGGCCATGGTGCTGAGCTGCCTCGACAGCCGCGTGCCGGTGGAGGACGTCTTTGACCAGGGCATCGGCGATGTCTTCGTGGGCCGCGTAGCTGGAAATTTCGTGAACGAAGATTTGCTCGGCAGCATGGAGTTTGCCTGCAAGGTGGCAGGTGCCAAAATGATCCTGGTCATGGGCCACCAGCATTGCGGCGCGATCCGCGGTGCCATCGATGATGTGAAACTCGGACACCTCACTTCCTTGCTACAAAACATCAAACCGGCCGTGGCCAAGAGCCAGGATTTCCCAGGTGAAAAAACCTCGGCCAACCCGCTCTTCGTGAAACGGGTGGCTGAAAACAACGTGCGGCTGGCCCTCGCTAAAATCCGCGCAGAAAGCCCCATCCTCAAAGAAATGGAGGACAAAGGCGAGATCAAGATCGTGGGTGCCTTCTACCGCCTCACGGACGGCACGCTGGAGTTCATCGAGTGAAATGGTACCTCAAAGGTGTGGCTCCATGTTTGTCACCAAAGGAAGAGCTGATACATCCGATAGAGCACGCCGATCCCGTGGCGGCTTATGGACATGCGCGGAAGCACTACCGGAGGAGGCTTGCCATGACTGATTGGGGTCAAGACCGTCGGCGCCGGCGCGTCAACGCCAGAAGTCCAGCCATGAGCAGCAGGGCACGCGAGGGTTCTGGCACAACGACGATGGCGATGCTGCCATTGATATTGAAGGCGCTGATGTCCCAGGCGAAGCCGGTGCCGGAGATGTCGGGCAGGTCGAGGCCGGTGGCTTCATCGCCATTGCCGAAGAGCTGACTGATGAACGTGAAGCGGCTGGCGAAGGTGGGGGCGCTGAGCAGGCCGGTCCAGTCGAGCAAATTGAAGACCTCCGTCGTGGTGGGCACGAGGGTGGCGGGGCCGACGGTGAGATTGGCGTTGAAGGTGAGGGTGTTGGTGCCAGTGCCGACGATGTTGAGTCGGTCGGATG
This sequence comes from Verrucomicrobiaceae bacterium, assembly GCA_027490195.1. Classification (GTDB taxonomy): domain Bacteria; phylum Verrucomicrobiota; class Verrucomicrobiia; order Verrucomicrobiales; family Verrucomicrobiaceae; genus Prosthecobacter. The sequence continues at coordinate 17,391 of JAIXYN010000034.1, forward strand.
TGCCGCCGGGGCTGATGCCGAGAAAAACGCTACTGCCAGACTGGAACTGGATACTGCCGGAGCCGCTGACGGGGATGAAGTTGAGCGTGCCGTAGCTGCCTTCCGCAGTGGTATCTCCCGCGTGGACGATGGAGCCGCTGGCGGCGGTGAAGCTGCTGCCGCGAACGCTTCCAGTGCCAAAGAGAGTGGCGGTATTGGCGATGGTGACGGCACCGGAGCCGGTTTGTCCAGTGCCGCTGCTGCCTACCTGGAGGGCACCGGCGCTCACTGTGGTGATGCCGTCGTAGCTATTGGCAGCGGTCAAGGCGAGCGTGCCTGCACCTGACTTGGTGATGCCCGCGTTGGCTCCGCTATTGGTGATGGTGCCGGAGACGAGAACATCCGTGGTGGCATTCGTGCTGTCGTTGATGGCGAAGGTGCGGTTGGCACCGTTGAGGTCGAGACTGGCGGAGATTGTGGTGGTGGCGTTGTGGAAAGTGGCCGCGCCGGTGTTGTAGGTGACGCCGCCGCCGAGCTTCAAGACGCCGCCGCCGGTGGAGTCGATGATCTGACTGGCGGAGTTGGCGACGGTGGAAGAGTTCCCGCTGAGTGTCAGCGTGGTGATGGCATCGCTGCGGCCTGCGATGTCGAGCGTGGAAACTCCGCCGAGGCGCTGATCGAGCGTGAGTGGTGTGTCTGGCAGGGTGTTGTTTGCGCCAAGCTTGAGCGTGCCCACGTTGATGGTGGTGGTGCCGTTGTAGGTATTGGCGGCGGAGATGACGAGCGTGCCGGTGCCTGATTTGGTGAGGCCAGCGGCGGTGGCACCGCTGTTGCTGATGGTGCCACTGATGACGAGTTCCTCGGTGAGAGTGGTGTTGTCATTCACGGTGAAGGTGCGGCTGGCGTTGTTGAGGTCGAGATTGGCGGAGATGGTGGCCTGGCCGTTTTCAAAGCCGACGGAGCCTGCGTTGTAAGTGGAATTGCCACTGAGACGGAGGATGCCGCCGGTGGGCGTGTCGATGACGCTAGCGGCGTTGCCTGCCACGGTGGTGGTAGCGGCACCGAGGGTGAGTGAGGTGATGGTTTCCGCCAGCCCATTGAGCTGGAAGGTGCCTTTGTTGATGGTGACGATTTCGGCGTTCGGGATGACCTCGGAAGCTCCGAGCTTGAGCGTGCCGTCGTTGATGGTGACCGTGCCGGTGAAGTCGTTGGTCGTGTTATTCAGAGTTAAGGTGCCTGCGCCATCTTTGAGCACCTGATCGACAGGATTGGTGCCGCCGGAGCCGATTCTTCCAGAAGCGATGTGGTCACCATCGCCACCGAAAGTGATGTCGCGCCCCGTACCGCCTGCGGTGATGGCACTGACGGTGAGTTGCGCGCCTGCGTCTGCCTGGATGCGGGTATCGCCACCGAGGTCGATGGTTCCGGTCCAGGCATTGACCCCATTGAGAATGCGCAGTGCACCCGTGGTGCTGACACCGCTGCCATTGAGGAGCAGGGACTCGCCCGTGACGGTGAGGCCACCGCTGACTTCCAGCACATCGCCGCTGTTCACCGTGGTACCGCCCACTGTGCTACCGAGAGCATTGGCGTGCTGGATGCGCACGATGCCATCCGCCACGGCAAAGACGTCGGCGAAGGTGTTGTTTCCGATGAGCACGAGGCGCCCGACGCCGTTTTTGGTGAAGGTGCCGACAGCGCCGGTGTTTTGAATGATGGAGGACACGGTGAGATCGGCGTCCAGTCCGCCGGTATCATCCACGCCCCAGATGCGGGTGCCGTTGATGTCGATGGTGCCACCCGTGATGAAGGAGGGCTGGGAGTTGACGTTGTCATTGGAGACCAGGCTGCCCGTTTGAGTGAGGGTGGTCCCGGCGGCGAGGGTGATGATGGCGGCGGAAGTCTGCAGCGTGTTGGTCCCTGAGCCAAAGGTGATCGCCCCCATGGTCTGCGCTGTTTGATTGATCTCAGCCGTGCCATTGATGACGGTGAGCGAGGCGGTGCCGAGGCTGCCAGTCGAGGTGGTGCGCAGCGTGCCGCCAACGCCATTGACTGTGGTGGCTCCCGTGTAAGTGCCAGCGCCGGAGAGCGTGAGCACGCTGGTGCCGGTGTAGCTGAGGGCATCCGCTCCGGTGCCCGGGCCATCCGTGATGGGGCCAGTGATGTCCACCGCCGCATTGCCATTGATGGTCTGCGTGCGGCCCTGGTTGAGTTCACCAAGCACCAGGCCACCGAGCACGAGTTTGTTGCCGGTGCCCGCGTCGTTGACCGTGGTGGTGTTTGAACCGCTGAAGGTGACCGTGCCAAAAGTGAGCGTCCGGCTTGTGCCATTCAGCGTGAGGACGCGGCTGCCGCCGATGCTGGCAGTGCCATTGGCAAAACTGAGGCTGCGGGTGCCGCCGAACGCCAGATTCCCACCGATCACGACGGCGTTGGCTGAGGCGACGGTGATGTCTGCGGCGCTGGTGTTGTCGATGGTGCCTGCCGTGAGAGTCAGCGTGCCAGCGCCGATGGCGGAGGCATGATTCACATTCAGCCGACCCGCCGTGAGTGTGACGGAGCTGGTGGTGCTGGAGCCTGCGAGCGTGAGCGTGCCCGCTGCATTGTTCAGGGTGGTAGTGCCGGTGTAGGTATTGCTGCTGCCGAGTGTGAGCGTGGAAGTGCCGGTGTAGCTCAAGCTGTCCGCGCCGGTGCCAGTCCCATCGGTTACTGCACCGGTGATCTGGATGGCGGCGGTGCCTGTGAAAGTCTGTGAGCGAGCCTGATTGTTTTCCGCCAGCACCACGCCACTGAGCACTAGCTTGTTTCCGCTGCCACCTTCATTTACGGTCAACGTGATGGCATTGGTGATGGAGAGGGTGCCAAAAGCGAGCGTCTTGCCGGTGCCGTTGAGCGTGATCGTGCGGCCGCCGTTGGCAATGGTGGTGCCGTTGGCAAAGCTCAGATCATTCGTTCCACCAAAGGTGAAATTGCCGCCCAATGTCACCGCATTCGCCGTGCTGAGCAAAAGAGGCGAGCCGCTGCTGTTATCGATGATCGTGCCCGTGCCAATGGAGAAGGCACTGGTGCCGATAGCCGAGCTGGTGCCGCCGCTGCCCGCGTTATTCAGGTGCAAAGTGCCCGTCGTGAGCGTGGTGGCACCGCTGTAGGTATTCGCACCGGACAGCACCCAGGTGCCCGTGCCCGTCTTGGTCACCGCCAGAGTGCCAGTGGTGCCATTCGTATTCTGGATCACGCCGGAGATGGTGTTGAGGTCCGCATTGCTTCCGCTCAGCGTCAGCAAACGTGCAGCAGTGACGCCTGCCACGGCCACATTGAAAGCGGGTGCATCCAGCACCAAAGCGCCCGTGCCATTGTTTGCGATGCCTCCACTCGGGCTGTGAGCCGCCGTGCTGGTGCCGAGCTGAAAGGTGCGGTCTGAGCTATCCCCACTGCCGGTGTATTCCAGCGTGCCCGTGCGGAACTGCGTGCCCATCTGGATCGGCACGCCCGCCGTTCCCTGGCCCAGGGAGCTGTTCTGGCCGTAATCCGCCATCTTGGTTACCATCGTGACATTCACCGCGAGACTCGTCTGCCCAGTGTAGCTGCTATTCGTGGCCGTCAGCGCCAGTGTGCCGTCTCCAATCTTCGTCAGCCCACCCGTGCCACTGATGGCACCACTGATGATGGCATCCACGGCTACTGCGGCGGCATTGTTGATCTCCACCGTGCGCACTGCCGAACCTAGATCGATGAGGTTCTGGAAATCCACCGTGTGAGTCGCGGAATTCGCTCCGAGGAATAAAGAAGATCCGTTGGGCACAAAGCTGCCCGTCGCCCATGTCACTGTGGCTCCAGTACCGCCCAGATTCACCACGCGATCCGCATTGTAGGCCGCAAAGCCACCCCCGGCCGTCCACTGCACCTGATCGACACCCGTGCCGAGAGCGCGGGTGAAATCGCCCGTGCCCAGACCCGCGATGCCATTCCCATTGATCCGCAGATTACTCGTGCCGCCCGTCGTGCCTACGCCGCCTGGCAGTGCATTCGCATGATTCAGCAGCAGCACGCCGCCATTTGCAAATGTCTGGCCGGTATAAGTGCTCGCCGCCGTCAGGCTCAACGTGCCACCTCCATTTTTCGTCAAGGCACCCGTGCCTGCACTGTTGCCGATGCCGCCGCTCATCACCGCATCGATCAGCGCATTTGTCGTTCCATTTCCATCGTTCACCGTAACCGTTCGCGTACCGCCATTCAGATCCACCGGATTTTGAAAATCGACCGTGTGCGTGGAGTCCTGAGTATCGGCGCCATTGCCGTAGCCCAAGATCAAAGCGCTGTTGGTGGGCACAAAGCCGCCCGCATTCCACATCACCGTGGCACTGCTGCCGCCGAGGTTCACCACGCGGTTCGCATCAAAGGCTGCAAAACCACCTGACCCGGTCCACTGCACCTGATCCGCGCCCGTGCCCAGGCTGCGGGTGAAATCACCCGCGCCCAGTCCTAGCAGGCCGCCGGCAAATGTCAGCCCGCTTGTCCCCCCCGTGGTGCCGATACCGCCGGGCAGCGCATTTGCGTTGTTCAGCACAACTGCCGCCGTGCCACCTAGCGTCGTCACGCCGGTGTAAGTATTCGCAGCCGCCAGCGTCAGCCTCGCCCCGCCTGCTGTCGTCAGGCCAAAGCCGCCGCCGCCATCACTCACCACACCGTTGATCGTCAGGTTATGCGTCTTGTCCCCGTTATTGTTCACCGTGATCGTGCGCGTGCCATTGAGCAACAGATCCAGAGAGATCTGGTCATTGATCGTGATGTTAAAGGCCGAACTCGCCGCCGCCGTAGTGGTGATGTTTCCGCCCAAGGTGATTCGATTTCCGCTCAGCGTGAAGGCGGACACATTGGGGTTCAGGTTGTTTGTGAAGTCGATGCCGCCCACCAGCGAATTTGCCGCCAGATTATTCACCGCTGCCAGCCGAGTGCTGCCGCCAAATTGCAGGATGTCCCCCGCAGTGAAAGCCACTCCCGTCCAGTTTGCCGCCGTGGACCAGTTATCATCTGCCCCACCGCCATTCCAGATCAGGGTGGCCCCGTGAGCTTGGACTGCAAAGATCAAAAAACACAATAAGCTACGCAGACATTGCTTAGGCATGAATGGGAGATGAATCTAGCGGTTGGTTGAACTCCACAGAGGCACTGATGGAGGTGGTTGGCTGAACAAAACGCAAAATAGGCCCCTCTTTTGCCACGATCCCTCAAGTATTTTAACTTTGAGGCTAGCGGGCTGGGGGTGCGTCCTAGCGCGATTTTGGTCATGCCACAGTGATTTCGCTAGTTCTAGAGCCTGTGATTAATTTTAAAAAGTGATGCAAATCATTGAGGCTCCAAGCGACAAGCTTGGGATGGAACCTGCGCCCTAATCAAGTGCCATTCATGCCAGGTATGAATGGCACTTCAGTCAGCTTGAATCTTCAGTTGCTTAGCCGCTGCAAGCGGTATGCGTGGTTTTGTTTCAAACTCTGCGCCTTTGCAGTCTTGGCCAATGCTGAGTCATGAGGTTGGAAATGAAAAGTTTGTGCAGCAAGTCTCTGCATGATGCCTGGGATCTTAACGGCAATCTGGCGCGTCGAATTGGTGATGCCTTGCATCGTGTAACCTTTTGTGGAAGACCAGTCTGTCGTCGCTTGAGTCGTGTGCATCTGGGGGCTCCGGTGTGTTTTTGCCTTCGTAATCAAAAACTACCACGCCTCCGCACCGGCTCAAGCGCACCCTGGTGTGAGAAATGCAGGATAAGATCGGGAAGTAAACCTAGCGCCCTCGTAACACATCAAGCTCACTAGCAGCGCCCTCACGGACCTCCGCCGCGTACCCGTTGCTCCCTGATGTCCACCCTTAATGAAGTGGCATCAAAGTCATGCTAAAGAGAGCGCGGCGGATCATCAGCAGGCTGGCACCGGCAGAAAATTACCGCTGTACATTCAGCAACTGCATCAGACGATAGCCACCCCAGAGGAGGGCGGGAAAGCTGACGACGAAGAGTGAAAAGAGGAGCCCGAGGCTAAAGAGGCCCGGGGTGAAGCGGGGGCTGACGGCGTGGCGAATGAGGCGCAGCGGCACATCCACCAGCCAGCCGCCTGTGTAGCACACGTTGGCCAGCACGGGCGCGATCATCAGCGCAAGAGGCTCTACGGCATCTTCACCGGGCTTGAGCCCGCCCGCGCTTTCGATGCAGGTGATGAAGATGCCGAGCGCCAGCAATCCGACGCTGCCGATGAAAAGATTGAACGGAATGCGCCGCAGTTCCCACCAGCCAATCACGCGCCGTGTCGTGACGGGCTCCTCGGGTGCCGTGAACAACCACTGCATGGTATGGCGGATTCGTTTCATGACACACTCCTTTTCAGCACGATGATCTCCGGCCCTCTTTCGCCGACCACTTATGGCTTGTCAACCTGCACACCCCCATCCGCACGACCTGCCATGCACCTTACTCGCAGCTATTCGGCAGCATTGCCCGGAGTCGGCCGTGCTTCAAAAAAGCGGCTTTTGGGTGCGTTAGCGTGACGCTTGGTCGAATCCTTCTTCTCGCTGGCTGCAGCAGAGGCTTGCCGATGAATGGCTGAGTCTTTGTTCACCCGCAAGAGTGCATACGCTTCTGCGGGAGTCTGACGCGGCGTTAAAATGCGAGGCCGCCGCTGAGACTGCGCCCCGATTGCCGCCCTCATCGCAGCAGCCGTGATCTTATGATTCGGCACCACTGTACCACTCTGCCCCGGAACAATGATCTCCGGCCCTTTCTCACCCACCAGGTAGGGCTTCCCAGCCTGCACCGGCCCGCCTTTCGCGCGGGCAGAAATCTTGCGCGTGTCTTTCGCTGGGGCTGGCAGCTTCAGCGGCCCGCCCATCCCCAGACCATTTGAACCGCTGCCAAACGACTGCGTGCTGGCACCCAGGGTGCCTGTGCCCGTCACACTCAAGACGCTGGATGGCGCAGCCTTCTCACGCTTGACTCCCAAGGGCGAAGCCGCTGGGTCGGTCGTGGTGGGAGACGCGGCTGGCACGCCCAGCGGAGAGGAGCCGATCACCGCTGGCACCAGCGGCTTTGGCATTTCCATGCCCTTCAAGGGGTTTTTGCCAAACGGCTCCGTTGTTGACTTGATCGTCCCGTCCAGCCCACCTGTGGCAGCCACAGCCCTCGGCTTCATAGGTGGCGTCTTTTTCGGCGGGACGGGGACCATCTTATACCCGCCCAAGCCATCGGGCACTTGGTCAAACTTGGTCGCATTGGGGTTCTTGGAGATGTTTCCCTGCTCATCCATGATCTGCCCCGAATTCGCCGCATTGAACTTCTCACGTGTCGCATCAAAGGTACCATTCGCCTTCGCATTGGCCACGTTGCTCTGCCGCTGCGCATACGCATCCGGCGGCGTCGGGCGTGGCGTCATCAGCTTGGAACTCCGCTGACTCAGCGATCCCGTGGCGGTGCCAAACGTCGAGGACACTGGCGAGGTGCTGCCGTCGCGGTTGATCGTCCCCACACGGATCGCCGTCCTTCCCGTGCCCGGCCCCGTGCCGGGCATGTAAATGTTGTTGCGCGGACGCGCGTCGATACGTCCCTGGCGCTTTCCAAAGTTCGCACTGTTCGCCTCCTTCATCTGCTGGAGCTGCTCCGCACTGAACTGAGCCAGCGGCTGGGAAAGCGACCCCGTGGCAGTGCCAAAAGTGGCGGACACAGGCGAGGTGGTGCCGTCACGGTTGATCGTACCCGTGCGGATCGCCGTCTGCCCCGTTTTCGGTCCCGTGCCGGGGGCATACCTGTTGTTCTTCGATCGTGCATCCAGCCTCTTTTGAGGTGGCTTCTGCTCTTCTTCCCAGGGTTGTTTTTCGTCGTTGTTATTCATGTTGTAAAAGGCCATGCCATACTGCTTGGGTCCGCTTTTCAGATCGCAAGCACTTTCATGCTTATTTCTGGTATTCTCCGGTATCTTTTCACACCAGCACAGCCACCGCTCAACTGCCAGCATTCAATCCCTATTCACTGACTCACCTCTACCTCACCCGCCGGTAATCCACCGGCCTCCGCCTCCGCCGCGTCGCCACCTTGTACAGCGTCGCGCTGCCCTTGCAGCGGTGCGCCATCGCCAGACCCAGCACATCATCATCGTGGCAGCCGCTACGCGCCTCCTCCCGCCCGTTCTTGCTCCACATGAAGTTCTTGCACTCCGCCAAAATGTGCGGGCAGAAGACATCCAGCGTCTCATTGTGAAATGCCAGCGCCAGACTGTCGATCACATCTCTGCGCTGGTCCCGGTCCTTCAGTTTCCACCCCAGCATGAAGTTCTGCTTCTCGCGGTCATACGGGTCCACCACCTGCCGCTTGTACAGCGGCACCCCCGCATCCTTCAGCCGCTCCAGCACATGCAGCCCCATGTTCACCTCCAGCACCACCAGCGCCCCGCCGTAATACTCTGACAGCAGCGCAATGTAGTCCGCCGTCAGCAACGTCGTCCCGGTAAACGGCGGCCGCACCCGCGCCACCACCGCATCCTTGTAGCACGCACCACCCGCCTCCTGATACTCTGTGCGCAGCACCCCTATCGAGTGCCGGTCAGGGTCCCCGCTCTCCGCTTGGTCCTCCCCCGTCATCGGGTCACACCACACGATGTAGCTGCACCCCGGCTGCGGCCTTTCCCAAATGTGGAAGCTGCCATAGCCGCTCGCATCCATCTGAAACTCCACCCCTTCCCCCACCGCCACCAGAGAGCCCACTTCCGGCGCGTGCAGATGCGCCGCCAGTTCCATCCGCCGCAGCGCCGCCACATTAAAGCGCGGCCTGCCGGACGACAAAAAGCACGACACCTCATCCTCTGGGTAAAACTCATCAAACGTATCCTCCGAACCCGAGCACTCCGCTTCCATGATCGCCCGCCGCCACGCCATCTGCTCATACGTCCACCCATACCGCCGCCGGCCGTTCGCCTCACGCGGCGTCAGCGTCGCATCGATCTTCGCCCGCATCGCCGCCGTCACCGGCTTCGCATTCTCCGCAAACTCAAACCACGCCGCAAACACCTTCACCCACCCGTTCCCCGGCGCCGCATCCCCCGCACGCCACGCCTTGAGAAAATCATCCAGGCTCAGCGCCCCCTGCCACGTCTCATAGTGCCACCCGCTCGCCCCGTCCGGCGTACTCTCCGCGATCGCCAGCCCCGCATCATTCAGCGACGGCAAAATCGACGCCATGATCTTCCGGTCATCCTTCACCCCGCCGCGCGGATACTTCGCGCTCTCGCTAAACAGCACCGCCTGCCTCGGCTTCGAGATCCCCGGATTCATCGACTCCGCACTCGTGATCGTCGCCGTGCTCCCGTTCGCCCACTTCATCCGCCGCTCACGCGGCACCAGCTCATTGTGCCATGGGAAGCGATCATTCTCACTGAACGTCCGTATCCGCTCCAGGATGCCCTGACTGTTCGCGCTGATGTTCGCCAAAATCAGCGCATCCGTGTTCCGCTGCTGGCACAGATGATAAATCACCTCCACGCTGAAAGTCGTCCCCCCGCACTGACGGATCTTCGTCACAATGATGCGTATCGCCGGCACCCCCAGCGCCGTCAGTACCTCCACCGCCTCCGCCATCCGTCGCTGCAGCACATTCGCCCGTGGCGTCTCCAGCTTTTTCGTCGTCGCATTCTGCACCTTCGTGCACGTCTCGAAATGAACCAGCGGCGAATGCGCCACCAGATGAAAATCAGCATCATTCATAGTGTAACCATCAGCCTTGGGTCCGAATTTCAGATCTCAAGCAGTTTCTTCACACCCATCATCTTTAAAATTACAAAATACCACATCATAGCTTCCAACCTTCCCATCCAGGCAAAAGTCGAAGCATCAATCCCACCACCCAAAGCCGGCAGGGATGCGCTGTGCGCGTCCCTAGAATCCATCGTCCCAGCTCCATCTCGCACCTCAAAGCGCCCCCCTTTCCAAAAGCCTCAGGCAGGACGAAGCCGCTCGAAGACCCGACAAAATGCCATCTCAATCAAAGAACCTTATCGCCCCACTGATACCACGACTCATAGAAAACAGCGTGGTTCACCAAAAGCAGCAAATTTCCTCTGTCACAGGCAGTCAGCGAGCCGCTCCGGCCGTAGGTTGGTCGTGTTTGGCGTCGAAAGGCTGCTTCGCTCCATAGCCTCCTCCGCCAAACCGCCCGACCCCCAGCGCGCTCGCACGCCGAAGTGCGTTCCCGTACGCTCACAGACAGGCGGGCTCTCACCCATCCAACGCCATCGCACGACGGCCTGACGAATGAAGTGCATCTCACCCAAGCCTTCATGCTTCTTCATCGCGCACGGCTCCCTTCATGCGGTTCTTTCCACAGCGTGCGCCAGTCGGGGTGAAAGTTCGACTGCTCCACCGGGAGGCACTGGCTTTTGAGCAGGGCCTGCTCGACCACCTTGCGCGCGCTGCGCAGATCACCCGAAGTGGCAGAGATGAAGACCTTGGGAGGAGCGCTCATGCGAAAAGAAAATCCAAACAGCCACACATCGACCTGCGCCGATTAAGCCGATAGGAGGCGGGCTTGCAAGGCGGACTTCCATCCCTTTTCACCCCTCCCCTAGTCCCATTCCCCACTTGCACCCCACCATTTCCCGCACACACTCACCCTATGAAGACGTTCCTTCTCACTCTGCTGCTGCTCACCTCAGCCGCCCAGGCAGACCAATGGCTAGTCAATGGCCGCACCTACAACGGCACCATCCACAAATTCAGCCCCGACGGCACCCAGATCTATGTCACCTCCGACTGGGACAACTACAGCGGCAGTTGGATCAAAGTCGCGGAGCTCGACCCCGCCACCCGCGTCCGGCTCAACATCGCCACGCCGCAGGAGCAGGCCGTCGTGAAGGCCCAGATGGAGCAGCTTCGGCAGTATGAGGCCCAGGCCGCAGCCCAGGCCCAGGCACGCGCCATCGCAGACCGCGCTGCCCGCATCGAAGAAGAAAAGCTCGCTCTTGAGCGCGAAAAACTCGAACTCCAGCGCCAGCAGGAAGCCAACCGCCAGCAGGAGGCGCGCCGCGCGGCCCAGAACAGCCAGCGCTCCTCCACCCAAATCTACATCGTCCCCGTCGTCCCGCGTTATCCTCAAAACGGCTATCCCCAAAACGGCTATCCCAGAGTTCCCCAAGCACCGCAGCCCATCTTCATCCGCTAGAACGATACTGTCGAGCATCACCAACTTTCATTAGGCAAAGAACGACTGTGCAGATGGCCAATGCAGCGCAGCGCGACACCTCAGCGCTGGTAGGGAACCGCTGTGCGGGTCCGTAATTTCGGGTCTATCCCATCGCAGGCGCTCAAAAAGGTCCGCCGTCCTTGAAGCCTTCGACAGCAGAAGTCAGACGCGTTTGGAAAGGGGCAAAGCGCTAAGTCCTCAGCCCTCTTTGGGCAAAAGGATTCCACAGACGCGCCCAGCGCATCCCTGCCCCGCCCTGCGCAGCGCGACACCTCAGCGCTGGTAGGGAACCGTTGTGCGGGTCCGTAATTTCGGGTCTATCCCATCTCAGGCGCTCAAAAAGGTCCGCCGTCCTTGTCGTCACCGATAAACGTGAGCCCACCCCAGGCCATCAGCGCAGAAACACAGGAGCCTACCCTCACCAAAAACGCCCCCACATTCCACTACCACACGCGACGCATCCTGTGTTTAGTAATGTCCGCGTTCATCTTCGGCCCCACCGCCCATCACGCACACCACCTCAGCGCTTCCCACTCATCTCATGAAACACCTGCTGTCCGCCCTGCTGGCCTCCTGCCTCCTCATCTCCTGCGCCTCCAAAGATCTGGACCGTTGCGCCCCCGGCACCCCCGCCATCAAGGTGGCCCAGGCCGTCGAATGCAAGCACCCGGACGGCAAATTCACACTGCCCGCCGGCATTTACCAGCCCGAGGCCCAGTCCTCCAAAGGCATCTACTACGTCGCCCCAGAGCGCCTCAAAACCTCCGGCATCATTCGCCAAGGCCATGAGCGCGGCGGCCTCTTCATCGCCAACGAAGGCTGGCAGTGGGCCTGGATCGGCCACCCCGGCTTTGAAGTCGAAGAAAACAAAACCTCCATCCTCGGCAAGCGCGGCATCCTCATGCCCACCGTTTACAAATTCGAGCCCTTCGTGAAAGTCACCAAAGTGAAGTCACGCTAAAACACACAGCGCACTGGTTGCTCTCGCGCCACAACTCCACGGGCGCCTCATCGCGGCTGGTGACAAAGACATGGTAGGTATAGCCAGGGACATCAATGAGCCTTCGGCCCACAGCGCTCCTGTGCACGAATGACCACCAAGCGCCGCTCTTTGCTCCACCCACTTGAGCTAGCCAACGAACGTATTGGAATACCGGCGTTAGCCGGAATCTGGGAAGCTCACTTCGCGCAAACGGCTCCCAAATGCTTCCCAGTGACGCTCCGTTCCACAATCCAGCCGCCTTGAGTTCAAGTGCCCTGTGGTGAATGCCTACTTCTTCTGCCTCCTTTTCCCTCAGTTTTTTGCGCCCCTTTGCGGCCATCCCTCCGGCGCCCTTCCCTCTTCGTCCCCTTCGGCACTCTCTGCTCCGGATCCTGCGCTCCCCGAGTCCGAGCGCCTCGCGCTCCGCAGGGCCATGGTCTGATGCCAAGATTCGGCCAAAATTCAGCCAGATTGGCCGCAAAAAATTGCGACCACCTTCCGTAAGCATAATCATACCAGTCCGAGACATTTTCATACCAACCCGCAAAACCCGCATGCGCATCGACCTCACCCTGCTTTTCACGCTCCTCGCCTCCTCAGCAGTGGCGGCGCAGCCGATTGGCTTCAACAAAGACATCCGCCCCATCCTCGCGGACGCCTGCTTCCACTGCCACGGCCCCGATCCAGGAACGCGCAAGGCCGGTCTGCGGCTCGATACCGAAGCCGGATTCTTCACCGCCAAAGAAGGTGAGAAGCCCACCGTCATCAAAAATCAGCCCGAGATCAGCAACCTCTTCCAGCGCCTCATCACCAAGGATGAAGACGAGCTCATGCCGCCGCCAGAGTCGCACAAGACGCTCAAGCCAGAGCAGATCGCACTGGTGAAAGAATGGATCGCCCAAGGCGCACCATGGCAGCCACATTGGTCGCTCATCCAGCCTCAGCGCTCCGCAGAGCCGCAGGTCAAAGACAGCGCCTGGGTCAAGACTCCGGTGGATCGCTTCATCCTTTCCAAGCTCGAAGCCACCGGCCTCAAGCCCGCCGCGCAGGCAGATGCACACGCGCTCATCCGTCGCGTTTCGCTCGACATCACCGGCCTGCCACCTGCGCCAGAGCTCGTCGCCCGCTACGCGCCAAAGGATGGCTCCCCAATCTCCGACGCAGCCTATTCGGCCCTCGTCGATGAACTCCTCAAATCCCCCGCCTATGGCGAGCACCGCGCCCGCTACTGGCTGGATGCCGCACGCTATGCCGATACCCATGGTCTCCACTTCGACAAAGCGCGCGAGATCTGGCCCTACCGCGACTGGGTCGTCAAAGCCTTCAATCGCAACGAGCCCTTCAATCAGTTCACCATCGAGCAGATCGCCGGCGACCTCCTGCTCAAGCCCACCGACGACCAGCTCATCGCCACCGGCTTCCAGCGCTGCAACATCACCACCAACGAAGGCGGCACCATCGATGACGAAAACCTGGCCATCTACGCCAGCGACCGCGTGCAGACCCTCGGCTGGGTTTACATGGGCCTCACCACCAACTGCGCCCAGTGCCATGATCACAAATTCGATCCCATCACCCAGCGCGACTACTACTCGCTCGCAGCCTTCTTCCGCAACACCACGCAGAAGCCCAAGGACGGCAATGTGAAGGACGGCCTCGGTCCCATCCTCTTACTCCCTACCGACAAAGACCGCCCGCGCTGGAACGCTCTCCCTGCGGAGATCGCCGCTACCAAAGTGAAGCAGGACGACGCACGCAAACACGCCAAGCCCCTCTTTGACCTCTGGCTCACCACTGCCAAGCCAGAAGACTTCGACAAAGATGTGCCCACCAAGGGCATGATCGCCCACGTCCCGCTGACAGAAGGCACCGGCGCACAAGTCTCCGCCACCTGCGGCGAGGCGAAGACCTTCAAAGCCACCGGCGAAGTCACCTGGAAGCCCGATGGCAAACTCGGCCCCGCCCCGGTGATGAAACCCGGCAGCACTTTTGCGATCGGCGACGTGGGTGATTATGAAAAAGACCACGCCTTCAGCTACGGTGCCTGGGTGCGCGCAGGTCGCGCCGGGGTCTCCGGCAGCATCCTCGCCCGCATTGACGAAAAGAACGGCTATCGCGGCTGGGACCTTTGGCAGAGCGACACCAAGCTCTCCGTCCACCTCGTCAGCAAATGGCCCGACGATGCGTTCAAAGTCACCACCGCCAAACCCGCCCTGATCCCTGGCGTCTGGCAGCACGTCTTCGTTACTTACGATGGCAAAGGCAAGACCGGCAGCGTGCGCATCTTTGTCGATGGCGTCGAAGCTCCCCTCAAGCCCAACAACAACGCCCTCAAAGGCAGCATCAAGACCCCCACCCCCACCCGCATCGGCCAACGCAGCGAAGGTGCCTACTTCACCGACGGCGGCGTGCAGGATGTGCGCGTCTATGACCGCCAGCTCTCCGCCACGGAAGTGATGACCCTTTCCAAAGTCGGCCCGCTGCACGCCATGCTCGCCGCAAAGAAGCGCGACCCCAAGCAGCAGGAGGCGCTGTTTGAGCACTACCTCACCACTCGTGACGCAGCTTATCAAACCGCGCTCGCCACCAGCGCGAAACTCACCGCCGAGCAGGAAGCCATCAAAGCCCGCAGCCCCCTCACCCACATTCAGGAAGAACGCATGGACTCCAAGCCCATGGCCAACATCCTCATGCGCGGCCAGTATGACAAAGTCGGCGATGCCGTCGAAGCCGCCGTCCCCGCCGCCCTTGGCAAACTCTCCGCCGATGCACCCAAGAACCGCCTCGGCCTCGCCAAGTGGCTCGTCAGTCCACAGAACCCGCTCACCGCACGCGTCACGGTCAATCGCTTCTGGCAGGAGCTCTTCGGCACCGGCCTGGTCAAGACCAGCGAAGACTTCGGCATCATGGGCAATCCTCCCACACACCCCGAACTGCTCGATTGGCTCGCTGTGGAATTCCGCGAAAGCGGCTGGGACGTGAAGCGCCTCTTCAAGCTCTTCGTCACCTCTTCCGCCTATCGTCAGGCCGCCATCCTCACCCCGGAGAAGATCGAAAAAGACCGCGACAACGCCCTCCTCTCACGCGGCCCGCGCTTCCGCATGGATGCTGAGATGATCCGCGACTACGCCCTCGCAGTCAGCAGCACCCTCTCCCCCAAGATGGGCGGTCCCGGCACCATGCCCTACCAGCCCGAAAACGTCTGGGAAGTCGTCGGCATGGGCACCGAAAAGTACAAGCAGGACAACGGCGAAAACCTCTACCGCCGCACCCTCTACAACTTCTGGAAGCGCACCGCCCCCTCCCCCAACATGGAGGTCTTCAACGCCCCCACCCGTGAAGTCAGTTGCGTCCGCCGCGACCGCACCAACACCCCGCTGCAGGCCCTTGTCACCATGAACGACCCCCAGTTCATCGAAGCCGCCCGCAACCTCGCCCAGCACACCCTCGAAAACGTCAAAGGCGACGACACCGCCAAGTTCACCGCCATCGCCGAACACGTGCTCTGCCGTCCCCTCAAAGCCCAGGAAACCCCCATCCTCACCGCCAGCCTCACCGACCTCCGCAAATTCTACACCGCCCAGTCAGCCGACGCCGAAGCCCTCCTCAAAGTCGGCGAATCCAAAACCGACACCAACCTCCCCAAGCCCGAACTCGCCGCCTGGACGATGCTTTGCAACGAGCTCATGAATCTGGACGAAGTGCTAAATAAGTAATCACCACCTAGAATGCAAGCCGACTGCCATCGTGCATCACTGTCAAAAACACGACCAGTCCTCTGGAGCGGCTTACTTCTGCTATTCCTGACAGGTTGTCTCGATTTTGGTGGCCAGGATGAATGGCTGGCCACTGATGTTACGAATGTGCATCTTGAGCAGATCAAGCACACCACACTCATTCCACTGCCTGCCGGCACCAAAGGCCTTGCCTACCTGGTGGACAACGGGGGTATTGATGGAGCAATGGCAGCTAAGGTACAAATTCCTTCAGACAAGGTGGCCGAACTGCTCTCCGCTGATATTTTCACCAAAGGTAAACCAGAAGCTCCTGCTCAAGGGATTGGCCGAGACCGTCCTTGGTGGAAACCAGAAGAACTTGTCTCTCCAATTTCGCGCACACTGCAGATCAAAGGCAATCAATTTCTAGGTTGCATCCTCGGCACAAACGGCGGCGATCATTTTCTCTACATCACTTGGTTTGATACCTAATACACCACCATGAACATCCTCGAAGAATGGAACACCTATCAGACGCGCCGCCAAATGTTTGCGCGCGGCAAAAACGTCCTTGGCGGCGCTGCACTCGCAACGCTGCTTGGTGAGAGATTTGCGAATGCCTCAAACAACGCCGCCATGGGGCCGCAGTTTGCGCCGAAGGCCAAGCGCGTGATCTACCTGCACATGGTCGGCGGTCCTGCGCAGATGGACTTGTTCGACTACAAGCCCGGCATGCAGGCCTACTTTGACAAAGACCTGCCGCCAAGCATCCGCAATGGCCAGCGCCTCACCACCATGACCAGCGGCCAGGCGCGCTTCCCCATCGCACCGTCGAAGTTCAACTTCGCCCAGCGCGGCAAGTGCGGCATGTGGATGAACTCCGATCTCCTGCCCCACCTCGCCAAAAACGCCGACGACATCTGCTGGATGCGCTCGCTGCACACCGAGGCCATCAATCACGAGCCCGCCATCTGCGCCATGCAGACCGGCAATCAGATCACCGGACGTCCCTGCCTCGGCTCCTGGGCCTCCTACGGCCTCGGCTCCATGAATGAGAACCTGCCCACCTTCGTCGTTCTCATCGCCACCCCAACAAACCGCGAGCAGGAGCAGGCCATCTCCTCGCGCCTCTGGTCCAACGGCTATCTCCCCGGCGAGCACGCAGGCGTTTCCTTCCGCAGCAAAGGCGATCCCATCCTCTTCATCAACAACCCACCCGGCGTGCCCGACAGCGTGCGCAAGCGCACCATCGAAGGCCTCAACGCCCTCAACGAGATCAACTACAAGCAGGTCGGCGATCCCGAAACGCACACGCGCATCCAGCAGTACGAAATGGCCTTCCGCATGCAGGCCAGCGTGCCCGAACTCACCGACATCAACAGCGAACCCGATCACATCTTCAAGCTCTACGGCGAAGAAGCCCGCAAACCCGGCACCTTTGCCAACAGCGTCCTCATGGCCCGCCGTCTGGCCGAGCGCGGCGTGCGCTTCACCCAGATCTACCTCAACAACTGGGACCACCACAGCAACGTCGGCGGCCGCATGCCCAGCCAGTGCAAAGACATCGACCAGCCCTGCAACGCCCTCATCGAAGACCTCAAGCAGCGCGGCATGTTTGACGACACCCTCATCATCTGGGGCGGCGAATTCGGCCGCACCATCTACAGCCAGGGCGGCCTCACCAAGGAAAACTACGGACGCGACCACCACCCCCGCTGCTTCACCATGTGGATGGCCGGCGGCGGCTCCAAAGGCGGCGCCATCTACGGCGAAACCGACGACTTCAGCTA
The DNA here is from genome assembly GCA_027490195.1 of Verrucomicrobiaceae bacterium. Taxonomy (GTDB): domain Bacteria; phylum Verrucomicrobiota; class Verrucomicrobiia; order Verrucomicrobiales; family Verrucomicrobiaceae; genus Prosthecobacter. Next base: position 35,070 of record JAIXYN010000034.1, read on the forward strand.
CAACATCGTCAAAGATCCCCTCCACATCAGCGACTTCCACGCCACCGTCCTCCAGCTCCTCGGCTTCCACGCCGACCGCTTCAGCTTCAAATTCCAAGGCCTCGACGCCAAGCTCATCGGCGTCAATCCCGCGAAGCCCGTGAAGGCACTCATGGCGTGATTGAAGAAAACAAGGACAATCGCCAGGCTGCGCGGTGACTCATCGTCACCGCCGCGCCGCTCGTCTGCTTTTCCACTTCTCCCAGCCCAACATCATTACAAACAGGCCGCCCAGCACCATGCCGGGCCCTGCCAGTGCAAAGAGCTGTTTCTGACTTTCCTCCTCCGCATTGTGCTTGGCCAGTGATCGGTACTGCGTGCCATCAACCTCCAGCGTTGCCACCTTCAGCGTTCCTTGAGTGCCCAGCATGTTCAGTTTCTTGTTGTCGAAATGCTCTTTCACAAACCCAATTTTAGCCACACTCCCCGGTCGGCTCCACATGGGATTGTAGCGCAGATCGTCCGGCAATTCGATGGTACGCGGCAGCCCCAGATCTGTGCGCAGTTCCGTGGTTCTGCGCGCCTTCCGGCCACGAACCAAGACTCCCGTGATCCGCCCTTCTTTGATGACAAGGTCAGCCGGTTTAAGTGGCCCGGACACATCGAAAAAAGCCAGCTTGGTGGTCAATCCGCCGATACCTATCAGCACCAGACCGATCAAAATCATCAGCAGGTGATCCCGCTTGCCCCGCGCCAGACTGGTTACGTCACCCAGCTCGGTACGGTAAATGACGCGCGGTGAAGGAACGCGTTCGGGCATCGGAGTGCGGACGACAGATGGCTGTTCAGGCTCCTCTACAATAGGAGGAGGATCGATTTGCAGCGGCTGAAAGGAATTCGGCGTCAGGCTTGGCTGAGCCTGCATCACTGGAGCCCTAGTCGCCTCGGATTCATCCCGGTAAACCAGTTCCAGCTGCCCGGCCACAATGCGGTCTCCATCATTCAACACCGTCACGCGCACAGGCTGCCCGTTGACCCACACCGCCGCCCCTTCATAGGCCCCCAGGTGCCAGCCTCCCTCAAGCTCAGCAATCACAAAATGCCTCGGCATCAGTCCCATCTCCGCCCGCACCGGAATATGCACCGACGGATCACTCCCCACACAGGTCTCCCCGCCCGACAAAGGCATGAAATGGCCCGTAGGGGCGATCAAGGAACGCGACATTCCAGTACGCTACGAACAGCCCCAAAAATAGGCAAGGACAAGTCGCTTCATATCACTTCGTTTACCGATTCAATCCCCTGTACTTCCCCGGTGCCATCCCCGCATACCGCGAGAAGTGACGCGTAAACGCGCTCTGATCACACCACCCCGTCTCAATCGCAATATCAGCCAGCGAGCTATCCGTCTCACGCAGAAGCCTCGTCACCTCATCCAGCCGCAGCTTGTGCAGCAGTTGCAGCGGACTCATTTGAAACAGGCGCTGCACCCGCTGCTCGAACTGATACACACTCAGCCCCGCCTTCTTCGCGATATCCTCAATCCGCAGGCTCTCCGCAAAGTGCTGCTGCATGTGCTTCAGCGCCGTCGCCAGTTCCGCAAAGCCACCCGCCTTGTCACTCGGCGCATTCAGATCCCGCGAAATGCCCGTCACGCCGATGATTCTCCCAATCGCGCCACGCAGTGCATGCTTCGTCGTCAGACACCAACCCGCTTTATGCCCGGGATAAATGTGCAGCTCCAACTGATGCTCCACCGGCTTGCCCGTCTTCAGCACCGCCTCATCCTGCCGCGCATAGCTCGCCGCCAGCGCCGCAGGAAACACCTCCGCAGGCCGTTTGCCAATCAGCTTCATCTTGTCACCACCCGCACACCGATCCGCCAGCGTCTGATTCACCCGCACATACCGCCCCGCCGCATCCTTGATAAAAAACACCACATCCGGCATTGCATCAAACAGCGCCTCCGTGGTTGCATGCTCAGAGAAAAGGCCGGTGGATTCCATCGTTTTGACTGAATTGGCAGTCCCTCAGCCAAAAAGCAATCAAGACCCTTCAGCGCCTCCCCTCCATCCTGTCCTCACGACGCATTCTCAAACCCTATCCCTCCACCTCGCCCCAACCTCCGCGCCCACTCCAATTTTCAATTCCCAGTTTTCAGTTCTCAGTTTGCAGTCCCGCCCACCCAGCCACTCCACCTTCGCCCACTCACGTATCCCCATGCCCCATCCCTCCCAATCTCTCCCCCGCTGGTCCGGCGTCTTCCCCGCCGTCGTCACTCAGCTCCACGAAGATCAGTCCCTCGATCTCCCCGCCTCAGCCCGCCACTTCGAAGCCCTCATCGACTCCGGCATCTCCGGCCTCATCGTTTGCGGCTCCCTCGGCGAAAACCAATGCCTGCAGCCCGATGAAAAACGCGCCGTCTTGAAGTGCGCCATCGAAACCGCCAAAGGCCGCATCCCCGTCGTCAGCGGCGTGGCGGAAATGAGCACCCGCGCCGCCATCCAATACATGCAGGATGGCGAGCAACTCGGCGCCGCAGGCTTCATGGTCATGCCCCCCATGGTTTACAAGAGCGATCCCCGCGAGACCGAGCACTGGTTCCGCACCCTGGCCAAAGCCACTCCCCTGCCCTGGATGCTCTACAACAATCCCGTCGGCTATCACACCGACGTCACGCCCGAAATGTTCGCCCAGATCGCCGACATCGAAAACCTCACCTCCATCAAGGAAAGCAGCGCCAACCCCCGTCGCATCACCGAACTGCGGAATCTCGTCGGAGATCGCTACCAACTCTTCACCGGCGTGGATGACCTCATCCTCGAATGCTCCATCCTCGGCATCGACGGCTGGGTCGCCGGCAGCGGCAGCGCTTTTCCAAAGGAAAACCAGCATCTCTGGGACCTCACCCGCGCAGGCCGCTGGGACGAAGCCCGCACCCTCTACCGCTGGATGCAGCCCCTCATGAAGCTGGATACCCACATCCACTTCGTGCAATACATCAAGCTCCTCTGCCAGGAGACCGGCCTCGGCAAAGAATGGTGCCGCGAGCCCCGCCTCCCCCTCGCTGGCACCGAGCGCGATCAAGTCCTCAAGATCATCCGCGACTCCCTCGCCAAGCGCCCTGCATAAACGCTCCCCAAGTGATGCGGCCCCTCCTACCCGCACTCCGCCTCCGCAATTCCCCACCACTCCGCCATCGCGCCAGCAGAGTAGTCCGCACAGTCCCCTGTGCGGCGCTCCGCCATCACCCACCACTCCGCCCCCCCTCCAA
>JAIXYN010000040.1 GCA_027490195.1 Verrucomicrobiaceae bacterium
CGCTACTTCACCGATGGCGTGGTGCTGGGCAGCAAGGAGTTTGTGGAAGGCGTCTTCGAGGCGCAGCGGGAACTGTTTGGGCCGAAGAGGAAAAAGGGTGCCCGCCGCATGGCGGAATCGGACGCGCCCTTTTATACTTTGCGGCAGCTGCGCCTCAAGCCCCTGGGATGAATCAACCCGAGAAAAAACAGGACTAGCCAGCAGGCGCTGCAAAGAGCGATTTGGATTCATTCGAGTCACTGATCCGGTGCCGTCATCGGAAAATCCGCACTCGGCGCAGGCTGCCCGGCCATGATCGTTTTCATCTTGGCAATCAGATCAGGATGCTCCGCCGCAAATTCCCGGCTTTCAGCAGGATCCTTCGGGAAAAAAACATGCGAGGCATGAACGGCACTTGATGAAGGGAGGGCTTCGTGGATTTCGAGGGCGGGGTGGGGCGACTGAGATCAACGGGTGTGTGGCGGAGCAGCATGCAGACGCTGCTGGTGAGCTTGGTGTGTCACGAGGGCACTGGGTTTGCTTCCCGATCTTATTGCGGGAAACCCAGGGCTACGCTCGCTGAGGCTCGCTTGCCCTAGGCTCAATTATGCCGCCCTTTCAGGGCTCAAGAAGACCGAGCCAGGATGGCCCAAGGATATGATATCATAGGTAGATGAAAACGAGTCTGGAAAGGACCACCTGCAGAGATAGCTTTGCGCTGAAAAAGCATGATGGCTTGTGTGCAATGAAGTTCATTTGTCTGGCCGTCGTTGGGTGGGTGTGGCGACAGTCCGCCCGTCCATCAGCGTGCTGCAACGCACCACGGCGTACGAACGTCCTGGTGGTCGGGCGGTTTGGCGGAGATGGCGCTGGGCGATGAAATGCCTTGGACGCCAAACACGACCAACCTACAGCCCCGAGCGCCGGGCCTTGCATCTGTTTGGGAACAGATTTCCGCTGCGTCCGGAATACAGGCCTGTTTTAAGTTGTGCGTGGTATGAATGAAGCGAGGCACTCTTTCGACGCCAAACAACCCCAACCAACGACCGGAGCAGCTCGCTCCCTGCCTGCTCCAGAGGAAATCTGCTGCCAGTGGAGAACAGACCTGTTTTCTACGAATCGTGGTATGAAACTGCGTCTTGATCAAGTGCCATTCATGCACGGTATTTCCCTCTGTTTTCCAGAGAATGATTGATCAACACGACGGCTTTGAGGCCGTCTGGGAACGCTGTCTGCTGGCGATCAACTCAGCGCCCAAACGCGAGCGCGAGTGCAGCATCTCTATGCGATGGATCCACGCTGTTGGTCATGCTGAGTCCGTGAAATATAGCCATCATCAGAGGAATGCACACAGCAGGAACTTGACGAAAAAGCTTGAGGCTGTTCTTGGGGCGTCCCCAGCCTCGTTGTATGGCCATGATCGCCACCAAGTCGCCTGATTCGGTGGTGACCACGGCGTAGGGTGTGATCGTCAAGATGGAAGCGGGGAGTTCTGAACGGTAAACCACCCACTTGACTCCTTCTAAGTCGATCAGGTGAACAGCCGTGCAGGGTTCCTTTTTTGTTAGGACGAAACTGATGTTCGGGAAGTAGTGAATCGTTCCGATCTGACGTCCTTCGCCTCTGATCTCATAAAATCGGTGAGGGCTAGGGAGAATGAAGCCACCAAAAGCATCCAGAAAGTGAACTCCCACCTCCCGATCCTCCGAGATGAGTTGATAGATTGGGTTTCCGCCCAATGGCATTTTCGCGAAAACCTGCTTATTGGTTTCCTGCCCGCGCGCGTGCCCATCTAGACGGAGCCTGATGCTTTCATGAAACACGAAATCGAAGTCATCGAGAACCCTGGTGATCATTTCAGCCGGGCGATCGATCTGCGACCTGCTCAATTGAGACAGCACCTGCTTGAGAGTGGATTCTTTGCGGATGTCCATCAAGAAGGCTAATTGATACTTTCTAGAGCGCAATCCTCTCATGGCAGCCAAGCGCGCGCCGTCATGGAAAGCTGGTGGAGTTTGTTCTACTTTCCTGCTGGGGCAGGGATTTTTGTCGCGACGCTCTGGGGACTGGCGACAGCCTGTGAGGCGAGCTTGGCTGGTGCAGGAGGGCTGAAGTAGCTCTGCAAGAGAGATTTGCAGTCGTCGTCACCCTTGGCGCTGCCCGAACGGAAGGAAGCATTGCCTCCACCGCTCAGGTTCGCGGTGAGGGCGCGATCATAGGCAAGGACGCCGCGAATGCCGACGGCGACGGTGCGGGGTTGGACTCCGCTGTCGGCGGCAATGTCCATCGCAGTCGAGAGGGCGGCTTCGGCGATGTAGTCTTTTGCACCCACGCTGAACTTCCGCAGATCGGGCACATGGACGAGGAAGACGCAACGATCATTCGTGAGGTGGCAGTAGGTGAGGAACTCGCCTCCGGTGAGCGAGACAATGGCTGCGGACTTTCTGGCCTCGATCCCTCTTTGGCGCGCCACTTTCAGGCGTGAGGAGAGCTCGCCCGCCATTTCCTTGGCTTCCGGGGTGTTACCATGGGTGATCCCGTTCTTGCTGCCCATGATGAGCAGATTGGCCTGATGAAAGGCGTTGGAGCCTGGCTGCCGAGTCCGCTGCATGTCCTTCAGGGAGGACTGAATGACGGAGATGAGGCACCAGGCAGCAAAGGCGATGCCGAGACCCCACTTCACTTTGCCGATGAGGGAGAGATTGAGCTTGGGCGCGGGTGCTACAGCTACCGTCTGCTGGAAGTCGCTCTTCTTCCAAGTGCGCGCATAGAGAAAGATGAAAAGCGGGGAAAGCGCCCAGCCTACTTTACGAGCGAGGTCGAGATCGAATTTGTGGCCAGCCATGGGCATCAAGAACCGCGCGGCGATGATCGTAGCGAGCACAGTGACGCAGAAGACGACAAAACATAGCACAAGACGGGTGAACCAAACTTTCATCCGGAAATGTCCGGTCGAGTGTGGGTCACTGTCAATATTTTATTATAATTTCCATAAATAAGCCATCACGACTCGCTGGAAATAGATAAATAAAACTCTGAAAAGATGCCATGGATTAATAGCATCCGTGCGCGCCAAATTCAGCCCGCATTTTGGCGTTCGTGAATCATCAAGCTAGGCATGGCTGGTAACACTAAAACCGAAAACAACGAACCAACGAACATGAAAACACTCCTCTTCCTCTTCTGTATGCTCACAGGCATCAGCGCCACTGCGCAGAGCCTGCCTGTGAAAATATCCGCTGATAGTGTGATGCTCAAAAAGAGCGGTGAACTCCAAGTCTGGGCCTACAAGCTCAAAATCCAAAATACGGGCAAGGAGTTGACCAGTCTGGTGCTGAAACACCGCATTTTCCTCCACCATGAAACCGGTCCTCAAGGTGAGGCCCGGTCACCTCTGACCTTCATTGAGAAAAAGATTGATGTTCCCCTGCTGAAAGCCGGAGCCACTGAAACGAACACCACCGATGGAATGGAGTTCGTGCTGGATCCCGCCCTCAAGGTCAGTGCGGAGAGAGACATCCTAAAAGGCATCTGGGTACGACTATTCACAGCGGATGGCAAAGAAGTCGGCTCCTTCGTCAAACCAGCCTCCCTCGCCAAAAAGCAGCCTTGGCAGTAGTCCGCATTGCGCACAGTCACTCCTCCGATCGAGAAGCAAGATGCGAAAGATGCCGGGCATGAATGGCATTTGGTTATGGGAGGGCTTAAGGGAGCAACAGCGCGCGGCGGAGGTCCATGCAGACGCTGCTGGTGAGCTTGGTGTGTCACGAGTGCGCTGGGTTTGCTTCCCGGCATTGCTGGCTGTAAACCCAGGGCGGCGCTCGCTGAGGCTCGCTTGCCCTGGGCTACGTTATGCCGCCCTTTCAGGGCTCAAGAAGACCGAGAAAGGGGGGGCGCAAAGGTGCGAACCTGCAGCTTAATTAAGTGCCATTCATGCAGGACACTTAGTTGTTTGGAATGATACAACGATTCATTGAAAACGGGTCTGCATCACATTCCAGCCAGAGAAAGCATTCTGCGTGAGATCGTATTCGAGCCGGGCAGAACTCGCGCCGGCATCGCTACGCGATGAGAGAGCAATCAGGGGGATGCGCCGGCATACGAGGGGTGTTGCTCAACCCCTCGCTACATGCTGGAATGGCTCCGCCATTCATCCGATCCTATGCAGACCTGTTTTCATTTGATTGCGGTATGAGATCAGCCTGAAATGGAAATGGCAGCGCCGATATCTTTGTGAGGTTGTTCTCTCAGCGAACCAGTGTTTGGCCCTGTTTGGGCCCTGCGTGATCAGGCTGACTTGCTGCCGGCAATTTGGGCGGCCAGTTCTTTCACCCGTGCCACGAGTTGGGGGAGGCGATTGATGCCGGCAAGACGGCGTTTTTCTTCACCCACGGGGATGGCGGGAAAGCCGAGATAGGTCTGGCCGCCGGGCAGGTCGCGAGTGACTCCGCAACGTGCGGCGAGGGTGCTCTGTGAACCGACATGCACATGGCCGGCGATGCCGACCTGGGCGGCAATGACGACGTAATCTCCAATGATGGCACTGCCGGCAATGGCGGTGCAGGCAACGATGATGCAGTGTTTGCCGATGACGACGTTGTGACCGATCTGCACGAGGTTGTCGATCTTGGTCCCCTCCCCGATCCAGGTGCGGCCAAAGCGGGCGCGATCTATGGTGCTGCCAGCTCCGATCTCTACGTCATTGTCGATCTGCACGATGCCGGCTTGACGTACTTTGCGATGGCGGCCCTGACCAAATTCATAGCCGAAGCCATCGGCACCGATGACGGTGCCGGAATGGAGAAACACCTTTTCTCCGAGGATGCATTCGGCATGCACGGTAGAATTTGCATGGAGGCGGGACCCTTTGCCGATGATGACATTGCGGCCGACAAAACAACCGGGGCCAATCTCGACTTCATCTCCGAGTTCCACACCGGATTCGATGACGGCATTGGGCCCGATGCACACATGAGCGGGATCAAATTTGACACCTTCGGCGACCACTGCGGACGGATGGACTCCGGGGGCAAAGGGGGCAGGCTGGAAGCCATACGTTTCCACAATCTTCTCAAAGGAGCGTGAAGGATCTGAGACTGCGATGCAGGAGGCGTTCGGTGGGAATTCCGTCCAACCCAGGGGCACGAGGATGGCGCTGGCCTTCGTGTTCACCAGTCTCTCATTGTAACGTGGGTCGTGGAAAAAACTCAGGTCTCCAGCAATGGCTTCTTTCAAGGATGCAAAACCTGTGATCTGCCCGGAGGGATCGCCGCACAAAACAGTTCCTCCGACCAGGGTGGCAAGATTGGAGAGCGCGATTTTCATGAACGGTATAATCTCATTATTGGAGCCTCATTCCACGGCAATTTTTACCGGTGGAACATTTGTCACTCAAGCCACTAACCCTGCAATGTTTCCACGCGCATCCAGCTTGGATCACAGCGGACACACTTGAGCTGACTGATGGCGGCCAGAGCCGACTTCATGTCGCCGAGACGTGCGTCGTGGATCATGAGCACGAGTGAAGTTTCGCCACTGGTGTCTTCAAGATCTTCCGGCTGAATCATGGAAGAAATGCCAATCCCACGCTCGCCCAGCGCTGTGGCGACTTGAGCCAGCACACCTGGAACGTCGTCAACGGTGAGCCGCAAATAGTAATGAGAGACGGTGTCATCCGCAGGCTTTGATTTGCCATAGAGACCATGCGGCACGAAACCGCTGTGGCGTGCTCCGTGCATCAAAACAGCGGCGGCTTCGCAAAGGTCGCTGATTACGCTGCTGCTGGTGGGGTCCTGACCGGCACCACGTCCGTAGAACAAGGTCTCGCCCACCACGTCACCATTCACGAGGACGGCATTGAAGGCACCGCTGACATTGGCCAGGACATGTGAAAGAGGAACCAAGGAGGGCTGTGTGCGCACCTCGACGAGACCGTTTTCGTCGGCACGGATGACCGAAAGAAGCTTGATGGTGTAGCCCAGGCGCTCGGCAAAACGGAAATCCGTGATGTTCACGCGGTCCACGCCTTCCACATGAACCTTGTCCTGTGGAATCCAGAATCCGTAGCTGAGGGAGGCGAGAATGATGGCTTTGTGAGCAGCATCCCAGCCGCTGACATCCAGCGTGGGATCTGCCTCGGCATAGCCTTTGTCCTGAGCCTCCTGCAAAGCAGCCGCATAGCTGAGGCCGGCCTGCGACATGCGCGTGAGGATGTAATTGCAGGTGCCATTGATGATGCCGTGAATGGAGCGGATATGATTTCCCACCAGCCCCTCCTGCAGCACCTGGATGATGGGAATCCCACCTGCGACGGCTGCTTCGAAATAGATCGGCACGCCGCATTCCTCGGCTAGGGCAAACAATTCCTTCCCGCGCTCTGCGAGCAGGGCCTTGTTGCCGGTCACGACGATTTTTTTGGCCCGCAGCGCGGCCGCCACGAGATCGTAAGCGATGGTTGTGCCACCGATCAGTTCGACGATCACGGGGATGGCCGGATCGTTGACCAGTTCCTTCCAGTCTGTGGTGAGCATGGCCGCAGGCACCTCGACATCCCGCGCGCGGTCAAGATCACGCACGGCGACTTTGGAAATATGAAGCTCGGCCCCGATGCGCTGACTGATGAGGGAGCGATTCTTTTGCAGATTCTTGAACACTCCCGCCCCGACGTTGCCTAAACCGGCCAAGCCTATGTGGATAATACGCGGAGAACTGACGTTGGACATGGTGGATAAGAAGCCGGAATTGAGGGGCCGTAGTCATGGCGGAGACGCAGTGAACGCGCAAGCGAGAAGGCGGGGATTGAGAAACCCAGCAAAGCCCTTACTTAAGACCGAGGAAAAGACTGAAAATGAAATCTTCGGATCTATTTTGAAACAAAAAAAACCTTGTTCAACCCGGGGTGGGACTGATAAATATTTACTTAAATTCATGTCATTTCGTTCCTTCATATACTGGTTGGTTTGCAGCATAGCTGCCGCGATCGCTGTGGGTGCGACCGAACCTGACACGGCAGCAACTTTGGATCTATCCCTGCCTAAGACTGCCGTCAGCAATGTGGTCGCAGTACCGGAACCTAGCCGCGCGTTCCTGCTTTTTGCTGGTATCATGGCCATGGCGTTTACCTACCGCCACGCGTGGCTGAGCTGGAAGCGCAGTGCTCAAGTCTGAGTCACCGAATCATCGCGCCGCAGATTGATTCATGAAAAAGAGCGCTGCGGGAGAGCGAAGTGCTTGGGATCTTGAGGTTGTTCTGGAAGGTGCGGCGCTTCCCAGAGTGAGCTAAAGCTCACGAGTACTTTGGACCGCCTGCCCACCTGTTTGGGTGAGCTTTTTGATTCGACGCATCTGATGCCTCGACTAGCATCGGCGATATGAAAGCATTGATCGCCCTTGTTCTGCTTGCCCCATCGGTTATGTTTGCCGCAGACGCCGCCTTTCCGAAACACGCCATCGCGACCGTGCACCCGCTGGCGACGGAGGCGGGCCAGAAGGCGTTTGAAAAAGGTGGCAACGCCATCGACGCGGCAATTGCGGCCGGATTGACGCTGGGTGTGGTGGATGGGCACAACTCGGGCATCGGCGGTGGCTGCTTCTTCGTCATTCACGCGGCGGATGGCACGGTCACGTGCATCGATGGCCGAGAGATGGCGCCGGCCAAGGCGCAGCGGGACATGTATGTGATCAACGGCAAGCTCGACGATGAGGCTAGCAAGACGGGGGCGCTCGCATCCGGGGTGCCTGGATATTTAAAGGCCTGCGAGACAGCCCAAAAGAAGCATGGCAAACTCAAGCTGGCCGATGTGCTGCTGCCTGCCGCTGAGATCGCTGAAAAGGGGTTTTTGATTGATGAGGTGTATGCGCGGAAGCTTGCGGCTACAGCGGTGAAGCTCGCGAAATTTCCGGCGTCGGCCGCCATTTTCCTCAAGGATGGAAAGCCGCTGGCCAAGGGCGAGCTGCTGGTGCAAAGCGATCTGGCGACCACGTACCGGGCGGTGGCGAATAACGGGATCGGATGGTTCTACGGTGGGGAGTTTGCAAAGAAGACCGGGGAGTGGATGGTGGCCAACGGGGGCCTGATGACGGCGCAGGATTTCGAGAACTACAAGGCACCGGAGCGGGAGGCGATCCGCTCGAAATACCGCGGGTATGATTTGATCACGATGCCGCCGCCGAGTTCGGGCGGGGTGCATGTGGCGCAGATGCTGAACATTCTTGAGCATTTTCCAATTCGCCATTTCCGCTCGAGCAGCCGGATTCATGTGATCACGGAAGCGATGAAACTGGCGTTCGCGGATCGTGCCTACTGGCTGGGCGATCCTGATTTCGCGCCGGTGCCGAAGGGGCTGGTGGATCCTGCTTATGCTGCGGAGCTGGCCAAGAAGATTGACCTTGATCACGCCACAGCCGTTTCAGGGCACAACATGCCGCCGCATTGGGAGGGGGATGTTTTTGGCAAGCACACGACCTTCCTCTGCACGGCGGACGCCGATGGCAACTGGGTGGCGCTGAATCAGACGATCAACACTGGCTTCGGCAGCAAAGTGGTGATTCCGGGGACGGGTGTGCTGATGAACAATGAGATGGATGACTTTGCGGTGCAGCCTGGAACTCCGAATGCATTCAAGCTGGTGGGAGCGGAGGCCAATGCGGTGGCGCCGGGCAAGCGCCCACTTTCAAGCATGAGTCCGACGATTGTGCTGAAGGACGGCAAGCCAGTGATCGTGACCGGAGCGGCTGGCGGGCCCACGATCATCACGCAGGCGCTGCTGCTGCTGACGCACATCATTGATGACGGGATGCTGCCGGCGGAGGCGCTGGCGGAACCGAGATTTCACCACCAGTGGAATCCGGATGAGTTGAAGATTGAGAAGGCCTTTGGCGAGGAGACGCTCTCGCGGGTGAAAGAGCTCGGGCACAAGCTGGCGGAGTCGGAGGGGTTTGGGGCGTGTCAGGCGATCTATTTTGATGCGGACAAGAACCTCTTTTTTCCTGCGAATGATCCGCGTGTGCCGGGCAAGGCGGATGGGAAGTGAGGGTGCCCGTTTTCTGTAGCCTGGTATGAATGGCCTCAGTTAAAAAGAGCGGCGGCTGACGTGTGGTCGACGCTTCTGAGGATTGTAAACTGGGAACTGAAAACTGAGAATTTTAAACTGGCCAGAGGAGGGCGGTGGGGTTCATGGCCCCACTTCTTCCACAAATGCTTCATCATACCATGAGGGAAGGAGGTTCACTCCTCGCGGAGTTTTCGGCGGAGGGTGGCACGGTTCATTTTCATGGCGGTGGCGAGGCGGGTGGGTTTGCCGTCGAAGCGCTTGAGCAGTGTGTCCAGCATGGAGGCTTCCACGGTTTCGAGCAGGGCATCGTAGGCAGGCATCGTTTCATCGGTGCCTGTGGTTTTTTGATCCAGCCAGGCGGAGATGGCACGTTTCATTGTTTCTTCGAGATGATTGGATTCATCCGGCTTCACGATGCTGGCGGGCAGGTGATGCGGTAGAATCGTGCTGCCGCTGCAGACGGCGGCGGCGTGTGCTATGGCCGTTTTCAGTTCGCGAACGTTGCCCGGCCAGGCGTGGGCTTTGAGCGCCCCCAGCGCCTCAGCGGAGAGCACCTGCCCCGCCAGAAAGGACACTGCCAAAGCCGGAATGTCCGAGGTGCGCTCGCGCAAGGGGGGCAGCAGGACCTGAAGGACCGCGAGGGCGTAAAACAAGTCTTCACGCAGGTGGGGTGCGGCCTCCTGACTGGATGCGCTGAAGAGGCGGGCCTTGAGCATGCCTGAGCTGAGACGATGCATGAGTGCCGCCTGGAGGGGCTTTGACCATGCGCTGATTTCATCGAGAAAAAGGACTCCATCCCCTGCTCTGGTGATGGCTTGATCCAACGCGGCTTCGACACGATCTTCGGGCCATTCATCGGCGCGGAAGATGATCAGCGGTTTTTCAGAACGAACACTGTGGCGATGAATGACCTGCGCGGCCAGGCTCTTGCCGCTGCCGGGGGGACCTTGCAGGAGAACGGGGGCGTCGTTGCCGCTGGCCTGGGCGATGACGGCAAAGGCACGCTGCATGGGCTCGCAGTTGCCGATCATGGTTGTGTCTGCGCGCTGCTCGGGCTTCACCGGCGCGAGGACTTCACGGATCGCGCGATGGATGTCGGCGAGATTGAGCGGCTTGAGGAAGTACTCGCGTGCGCCGAGACGGCGAGCCTCCAGCGCGGTATCGAGCGTGCCGTGGGCGGTGATGATCATCACCGGGGGCGGTTGTGGGAGAGACTGGATTTTTTCGAGGACTTTCAGACCGCTCATGTCTGGCAGGCCGACATCGAGAATGATGAGCGCGTAGGATTGTGCTGTGAGTTTGTCGATTCCCCCCTGCCCTGAAGCTGCCACGACGGCTGTGGCATCGAGACGGCGGACCACCGTCGAAAGTGCGGCGGCCAGGGCGTATTCGTCTTCGATGATGAGGATTGAGGGGGTCATGCGGGAAGCAAGGGGAGCGACACGATGATCACTGCTCCACCCTTGGGTTCATTTTGCAAATTCATGCTGCCACCGTGTGCGGTGATGATGGTGGAGACAATGTTTAAGCCGACGCCCATGCCGCCTTCTTTTTCGGTGAAGAAGAGTTCGGTGCCATGGGCCAGCGCGGATTCGGAAAAGCCGGTGCCGGAGTCGGAGACGCGCAGTTCGAACGTTGTGCCGGTGACATGGCTGGAAATGCTGAGCATGCCGCCGCGAGGCATGGCCTGAATGGCATTGATCATGAGGTTTCGCATGGCCTGAGCGAGGCGCTGTGAATCTCCCATGATCCAGATGGGAGCTGGGAGATCGAGTTTGATTTCAACGCCGGCGTGGCGGGCCTGGGCTTCGATGTTTCTAGAGACGCCGCGAATGCATTCGGTGAGATCGAGCTTGGTGAGTTTGGGTGGGAGCGGGTTCGCGAGGTGGAGCCACTGATTCACGAGACCGGCGATGATTTCGGATTCGTTTTCGATGAGCTTGATCGCCTGGGCGTCTTCCTCATTCTGCGGGGTCATCAACTGCGCGTGAAGCTGAATGGAGGCGAGCGGGTTTTTGATGTCGTGGGCGAGGCTGGTGGCCACGCGGCCGAGCATGGCGAGGCGTTCGGATTGTGCGCGCTTGAGGCGCTCGCGGACGAGCAGCCAGCCCATGAGGCCGGAGATGAGCCAGAAGGCGATGAAGGCATTGAGTGTGGCGGGATCGCGGAGAGAGAGTGATGACACCACGGGCGTGCGGGTGAAGATCATGTCGTTCTTGTCGTCAAGGCGGATGGTGAGGCGGTCTTCGGTGTTTGCGGGCGCGGTGCCTGCAGCGCGAAACTCGATCTGCATGCCAAGGAGCTGTTCCAGATCCTGCGCGAGCTTGCCGCTGCGTGGGAGATTCATGCGGCGGACAAATTCGGCGTCCGCCTGTGCCAGAGCTTGGAAGAGGCGGTTGGACTCCTCGCGTTCGCGCTGACGCAGCCACGCGAGAAGCAGCAGAGATCCCGCGATGATGAAGGCGAGAAAGCCGAGGCCAAGTGTGAGGCGGAGCTTGTGAGGAGAGGCGGACACTGCCTACGGTTCCGGCAGCGGAGTGCTTTTATCAATCGGCTTGTCTTCCCAGATGGCCTCCTTGGTGGTGGAATCGTAGGTGAGGATGCGGCTTTTGCTGCCGGGGACGGGGGCTTTGTCGATCTTGGGCAGCCACTTAGCGAGCTCGGTTTTTTTGGCGGTATGCTGGGGGACTTTGGCGAGATTGGTCCACTCGTTGGGATCGTTCTTCATGTCGTAGAGTTCTTCGCTGCCGTCGGCGTAGCGGATGTAGCGCCAGTCCTGGGTGCGAATGGTGTGATTGCCCTGATTGTGGGTGGTGATAGCGGGCCACTCGCGGGGGGCGCTGGCGTCTTGAAACTGGGGCACGAGGCTGTGGCCTTCGAGGTCGGCGCGGGCGGGTAATTTGGCGAGGGCGAGGAGGGATGGGAAGATGTCGAGGAGTTCGACGGGGCTTGCGCAAACCTGACCGGGCTTGATGCCGGGGCCGGCGAAGATGAGGGGAACGCGGGTGCTGCGCTCCCAGAGGGTGTTTTTGCCGGTGATGAGTTTTTCGCCGAGATGCCAGCCGTGATCTCCCCAGAGGACGACGATGGTGTTTTCCAAGCGACCGGTGGCTTCGAGCTCGTGCATGAGGCGGCCGACCTGGCTGTCCATGAAGCTGACGCAGGCGAGGTAGGCGCGCACGAGGGGACGCCATTCGTTGGATGCACGCAGGGTGCTGAGGCGTGGCTCGGGGAGCTTCCAGTGGAGGAAGTCGGCGAACTTGGGGAGGTCGGCACGATCGTCTTCTTTGACCGGGGGCATTTGGAGAGTGGCGTCGGGATAGAGATCAAACCACTTCTGCGAGGCATAGCAGGGAACGTGCGGGAGGCGGAAACCGGCAGCGATGAAGAAGGGCTTGTCTGCAGGGGCGCGCTTCAGGGCATCAATGGCGGAGTCGGCGATTTTCCAGTCGGCGTTGTCCTGGTCTTTCTCGGGGAAGACGCCCCAGTCCATGGCGGGATGGCGGTCCAGGCCGGGGAGATTGGCGATGGGGGTTTTGGGTTTCGGCATGGGGCCGCGATTGCCCCATTCGTTGAACTCGGCTTTTTGATCGCCGCCGCGCATCGAGCCGTCGTGGTAGATTTTGCCGCTGTTGAAGGTGAAGTAACCGGCCTGCGTGAAGGTCTGAGGTAGGGTGATGTGTGTCTTTGTTTGTTGCACTTCGCGGATGCCGGGGGCGAGGCCGTAGATGCCGGTGCTGGAGGGGCGCAGGCCTGTGAGAAGCGAACTGCGCGAAGGATTGCACAAGGGGGCCTGACAGTGGGCGCTGGCGAAGAGGGTGCCGCGCTTGGCGAGGGCGTCGATGGCCGGTGTCTTCACCTGCGGATGGCCGCCCATGCAGCCGATCCAGTCGTTTTGATCATCGATGGCGATGAAGAGGACGTTGGGGCGTGAGTCGGCGGCGTGAGCGGCAGAAAGGGTGAGCAGGAATGCGGTGCATAGACGGAGCAGCTTCATGGTCGGCTTCAAACGAAAGCTGTGAATGCAATATAGCGCGTTTTTGTCCCTGCTATTCAAGCTCGTGAGAGAAGAATACGCCGCTTTCATCTTCGAGGCATGAACCTGCCACTGTGAGGCAGCGGTGGGTTCGCGCTTTTGGACCGTTTCTGAAAACCGGCGATATCGCTGGCGCAATCAGGTTTGGGTGTGGCGGAGGTTTGTGTCACCGCTACGCGGTTCCACGAGATTGGGAGAAATGGGTGATACGGTTCCGTGGGTTGGCACCCACGGCTACAGTTGTGCCAGCCCTACGGGCTTTCGGAGAGAGAGTGCGTGAGGCTTAGAGCATTTTAAATTCTGACGTGGCTGTCAGAAGACTCTGTTAAGTGCGATGGACATGATCCGTCAGTCTGGGGAGCTGAGGAAGCGCTGATCGACAGACAGGAGTGTCTATCGTACTTCAATCCATCTGCGCAGGCGCATTTGAAGGCGGCATTGAGGTTACGTTATTATTTCAAACTCTCTATATCCTGCCATAAGATGGTATGTACTTACCATGACTATTCAGGAGAGGTGTTGAAACAACGCTTAGTTCATTTTAAAAAACATGGCAGCCAACGGGATTTCGGAGCCGCTGGCTGGCGCAAATAGTTTTCCACACAGACCTTTTCGTGGTTACCAATGCCTGCTACTGCCCCGATCCCGCACAGAGGACTGTGCGGGCCACTTTGCTGGCACCCACGCGGCGCCCTTTGGATATTTCTATCCTTGAGCTTCCATGTTTTATTGGACCGCTCTATGGAGCCACGTTTGGCACGAGGTGTTCGGCGGCTTTGGCGGCTTCGGCGCGGAGCTCGGGATTGAGATTTTTCTGTTCGAATTCGCGGCACCAGCCTTTGATTTCAAGCTCGTTGAAGATCTTGCCGATGACGCGTCGGAGGAGGCCTTTGAGGTTGGGGAGTTCGACTTCCTGGAGGGAGCGGATGGCGGCTTCTTTGTAGCTTTCGAGGAGGGTCATGGCCTTCTCATGGGCACCGCTGTCGAGGGCCCAGTCGCGGATGGTGGCGTTGTCGGGCTTGGTTTTGGCGACGCCGTTCCAGAGGGCTTCCATCTGGTCTTTGACATCGCCTTTGCCTTTCTCGCGCAGGAGGGAGAGGACAATGCTGGGGCGCATGTTCCATTCGTTGCCGGCGGCGGAGTCTTCGCCGAGATCGTCGAGGTCATCGCGGATCTGGTAGGCGATGCCGAGGTTTTCGCTGTAGGTGTGAAGGGCGTCGGCGCATTCATCGAGCTGGCCGGCGAGGGCGGCACCAACCTTGAGGGCGACTTCAAAGGCGGGTGCGGTTTTACTGCGGAAGATTTCGAGCACCTGCGTGCTGCTGAGAGCGACGGGATGACGTGTCCAGAGGAGTTCCGCGCCCTGACCGATGCAGAGTTCACGCTGGCCTTCGGCGGCGACGAGGATGGCGGCGCTGCGGATGTGCGCGGCGGCGTCATTGTCGGCGAGGAGGCGGTAGCCTTCACCGATGAGGAGGTCACCGATGTTCAGCGCGACGGGGATGCCGTGCTCGGTGTGGAGGGTGGTTTCGCCGTAGCGCTCAGCATCGCCGTCCTCGATGTCGTCATGAACGAGGGAGGCTTTGTGGAAGATTTCGACGGCGATAGCGGCTTTCTTGACTGTGTCAGAGATCGGGCCTTCGGGGTCTTCGCGCAGGGCCTGATAGGCGGCGACGGTGAGGAAAGGACGCCAGCGTTTGCCGGCACGGGCGAGCCATTCGCGGGCGATGTCGTCGCTATGGCCGCGTGAGGGGCCCATGAGTGCGTTGAGGGAGTCCAGGGTGAACCAAGTCTTCACCTCGTCATGCAGCGCGTTCAGATTGAGGCGGCGGGTTTTGTCGTCGCTGGTGAGGTGGATGTAATCCCAGACCCAATCGATATCGACGAGGGTGTCGATGCAGTCGTCCTGCAGCAAGGGCACGGCAACGGCAGGAATGGCAGCGGCCTCGATGTAGGGGAAGGTACGCTCAAGCACGGCGAGGCAGGAAATGCCCACGATGGCCTCGATCTTGCCGGTCTGGATGAGGGACATGACGATGGCGCTGCCTTCTGCCACGAGGACGGCGTAACCGAGCTTTTCAGCTTCGTTTTGGAAGTCCTGGATCGAGCAGAGGCCGCACTGCTTGCAGAGGAGGCCGAATTCATCAAAGGGGGCCGGGCATTTGCTTTCAACGCGGAGGCACTTCGGCATCAGCAGCAGACGCTTTTCAAACGGGACGGTGGCGAGTGATTCGCGCCAGGTTTCATTGGCGAGCAGCACGCCGACGTAGTCACGATGAATCTTGTCGATGGCGTGGATGGTGATGATTTTGTCCGTGTGCTCTTGCAGATCGGCCAAGGGCACCGGGGGGACGAGTTTTTGCTCTTCAGCGTAGGCACGCACCCAGCCCAGGATCTGATCACGCTCCGGCTTGGTCTGCGGAATGTTTTTCTTGGGCTGGCGGATACGGCGGTTCAGACCGGGAATGGGCGGCGGCAGGGCAGCAGAACGAACGACGGCAGCAGACATGAGTGGAAAGGGAAAAGGGGCAGGATGCCGGATGAAAAGAGTTGGCGGTTTAACCGTGTAAGAAGGCCATAGTCTTGCAGATATTGCGCTAAAGTATGCGAATCTTGACCAGCGAGTGGGAATGGATCGGCTGTAGAGTGTGCAGAAACTGCAGATCTCCCGACCTTAAACCACCGTGCCACGACCATTTTTAGGCGTGTTTTTCTTGGATTTGGACTCGGGCAGGCCCTCATCCTGAAGGATGGTATCCTGAGGAAGCGGCTCCGCCCCGTCTTCGCCTTTGGGGTCAGGCTCGGCAAAAGGGGTGGCCTTTTGGTAGAGCTTGAGGCGGGTGTCGAACTCGTCCTGCAGCTTTTTGCGGTCTGCTTCGGGCAGGTCTTTGTCGTCGTTGAGCAGGGTAATGCAGCGCTTCTGCCAGAGTTCGGCCTCTTTGAATTCGCCGTTGCGGGCGAGAGCAGCGGCCATGGTGTCGATCATCTCGTAAGGCTGTTCATCGCTTTGCACGACTTCTGCGACGAGTTTCAAGGCACGTCGAGCGAGCAGGACGGCGCTTTCGCCATTGTGGAGGTTGTCCTCCGGGCACGTGGCCAGGAACCAGGCAAGATTGTTGGCTGCCCAGGGGTCCTCGGAACGTGCGGCGCGGCGGTACCAGGCTCCGGCACGGCGGTAGTCCACAGGAAGGCCCTGGCCGGTGTAGTAGAGATTGGCCAGGCGCGTCATGGCGGGCACGAAGTCCTGCTGCGCGGCTTTGAGGTACCAGAGCGCCGCCTTGGACGAACTTTTGGCGATGCCATCGCCCCGTTCGAGTTTTGAGGCATAGGCAGTCTGTGAGGGGGGATTCCCCTGATCAGCGGCTTTCTTGAACCATTCCGCCGCTTTGGCCGTGTCTTTCTTCACGCCTTTGCCTTCCTCATACAAGGCGGCCAGACTGTGCTGCGAGAGGGCGAAGCCGAGCTCTGCCGAGCTGCGATACCACTCCGCTGCTTTGGCGAGATCCTTTTTCACCCCGTCACCGTCTTCATAGAGTGTACCCAGGACATACTGCGCACGCAGGTGCTTCTGCTTGGCCGCCTTCTCGACGGACTTCACCCCTTCTTCGATATTTTTCTTCAAGCCTTCGCCGGTGATCATGCGCAGCCCCAGTTCGAACTGCGCATCTGCATCACCGCGATCCGCCCAGTCTCGAAGATCCTTTTCATCGATGCGCTGGGTCTGCTGCGCCGTCAGAGTGGAAGCAGCAAAGAGCAAAGCAACGAGGAGGGCGGCAAGGAAGGGGGATGAGAACGCATGCTTCATGGCAGGAAATTACGTCTGGCCAGGGCCGTCTCAACCATCAAAATGCAAGTGTGCGGCAAAATGGCGAACCATTTACCCCCGTCAGCAGCAGGCAAGACGGCGGCAAAAGACAGACTCAAGGCGATGGCTCTGCACCTGAAAGAGTGAAAAACCGCCACCCATGTCAAGCCCATGCTACCTGTTTATCTTGAGCCGGCGTTTTGACAAAATGCCTCTTTCATGCGTAAATGGTGGTGCAGCCGAAGCTGCCATTCCTTCCAGAATGGTGGCGCGGGGGACCCAACAACCCTGAGTCGAAAGACCCAGGGCGGGGCGAAGGAAGGTGGGTAACCACCGACCAGTCCACTTCCAAGGACCAGTCCGACAGCTAACCTCGCAGGCGACATTGGAAGGGCGATCCTATGCCCGACGCGAGTGCGCCGGGACCATGGTCTCCCCAGAACCACCGCACCCGCGAGTGGACGGGAAACTGTCCGCAGAACGGGGGCCTTCGAGACCCATACCCATGAACTGCCAAGAGAACCCAAGCCGCATCTCCGCAAGCTTGACCGATGAATCCGCCTGGTCCCCAGCGCCCGCATTCTCCCCGCTGAGCTGGCTTCACGTGATCTTCCAACCCGACTCCGACCCAGCCTTCAACGCTGCGCCCGAGGAAAGCGCCACGCACTGCGCTGAATGAACCACCCACTAGCAACTCCATGACTCAATCTGAAATCATCATGACTCATCATCACTTCAAAGCCCCCTGGGGCCGCACTTTGCTCATCATTTCCATTCTCACGACCTTCGTGATGCTTGGGATTGCCATCTCGCTCACGAGTGGCAGGCAGACACCGGGATTCATCAGCCTGCCTGCATTTTTCCCACCTGCCCTGCCCGCTGCATTCGTGCTGCTGATTCCGCTAGGTGCACTGCCATTCATCATTCGCGGCTATGTCGTGACCAAGGACGGCATCCTCATCAAACGCCTGTGGTGGAATACGGTGCTGCCGTTTGACGAAATGAGCTCCGTGGAAGTGGAACCGCTCGCGCTTTGCCACAGCTTTCGCACCTGTGGCAATGGCGGCCTGTATTCCTTCACCGGCTACTACTGGAACAGGCAGCTGGGCCACTTTCGTGCCTACGTCACGGATCTGAACCGCACCGTCATCGTGCGCATGAAGAACCGCACGGCCGTGCTCTCACCTGATGATCCCGAGGCTTTTGCCCGCGCCGCCACCGCTCATCTCCATGCCTGAACCCAACTAAACACCTGAACCCTGAAATTTTTTCCAACATGAACTCCATTCTCTTATTTGCTTACGAGCATTGGCTCATCACGCTCTCAGTCGTCGGCATTGTCATTCTCTACTTTGTCTCCTGCGTTTACATTCCGGAGAGCAAAGTCGGTGTGGTCATCAAACGCTTTGCCTTCAGAAACCTGCCTCCCGGTGAAATCATCGCCCTCAATGGTGAAGCGGGTTACCAGGCCGACACGCTGGCCCCGGGCCTGCATTTCGGTTTCTGGATCGTGCAGTACCACATCGAGAAAGTGCCCATGGTCAGAGTCCCGCAGGGAGAGCTGGCTTTGATCGTCGCGAAAACCGGCGCCGCCATTCCACCCGGCCGCATCCTGGCGCGCACGGTGGATTGTGACCATTTCCAGGATGCCCGTGCCTTTCTCAAACACGGCGGTGAAAAAGGCCGGCAACTCGGTGTTATCACCGCAGGTTCGTATCGCATCAATCCTGCGCTCTTCACCATCATCACATCCGAAAATGCCCAGCAGCACGGACTTGAACCGCAGCTGCTGCGCATCCGCCATGTGGATCCCGATCTCGTCGGCATCGTGACGACGCTGGATGGCATGCCCATAGAGCAAACCGAAATCGCTGGAGCCATCGTGCCCGGACATGACAACTTTCAAAATGCGCAGGCCTTCCTAGATGAAGGTGGCCATCGTGGCCTGCAGGAGCAGGTGCTTCTCAGCGGCCAGTGGAACATCAATCCGTGGTTCGCGCAGATCGAGCAGGTGCCCATGTTTGAGATTCCCATCGGCCATGTCGGTGTCGTGATCTCTTATGTCGGCAAGGCGCACCTGGACATCAGCGGACCTGAGTTCAAGCACGGCGACCTCGTTGACGTGGGCCACAAAGGTGTGTGGGGCAAACCGCTGCTCCCGGGCAAGCATCCTGTCAACACGCGCATCATGCGCGTGGAGTTGGTGCCGACCACCAACATTGTGCTGAACTGGGCCACGCGAACTGAGGCGCACCACTTTGATGCAAAGCTCAGCAGCATCACCGTGCGCTCGCGCGACGGCTTCGCCTTCAACCTCGATGTCTCACAGATCATCCACATCGGCGCGAACGAAGCCCCCAAGGTCATCAGCCGCGCGGGATCGCTGCAAAACCTCATCGACCACGTGCTGCAGCCCATCGTTGGCAACTACTTCCGCAACTCCGCGCAGGACTACACGGTGCTGGACTTCCTAAGCGCCCGCAGCCAGCGCCAGGGTGAGGCCGCCAGCCACATCGAAACCGCGCTGCATGAGTATGACGTGGAAGGGATCGATACGCTGATCGGCGACATCACACCGCCTGAATCGCTGATGAAAACGCAGACGGACCGCAAGCTGGCGGAAGAGAGCCGCAAAACCTATGAGATGCAGGAAGCTGCCGAGAAACAGCGCCAGCAGCTCGTGCGCCAGACCTCGCTGGCCGACATCCAAAACCAGGTGGTGAGCGCCGAGCAGGGCGTCAACATTGCCGAACTCCACGCCACGGCTGCCGTGAAGAAAAGCGAAGGTGAAGCCGCCTCCACCCGGCTGCGTGCGAGTGGTGAAGCGGAAGCCATCCGCGCCACGGGCCAGGCCAAGGCCGACGCCTATCAAGCTGGCGTGACCGCCCTTGGTTCCGATGTGTATGGCATGCTGCAAGCCTTCCAGATCATCGCCGACAAAAACCTGCGCGTCGTCCCCGACGTGCTGGTGAACAGCGGGCCTAACAGCAGCGGCATCCTCGACGCACTCATGGCCATGCTCACCCAACAGCGGGCGTCTCCGCCCAGCCTGAACTGAGTGCGATACAGCGGGCGGATTGTGGCATGAAGCGCCACGATCCGCCTTCGCAGGCAAGGCACTTGAGAACGAATCTGCACACACACGTTGGCTTTTTCAATTAGCTGTGATACCAGACCGAATGAAAAAGCTTTCCGTCTTCGCTTTGATTCTCGGTTGCAGCCTTGGCCTTCTGTCTCTTTCCAGCTGCAGTGACGCCAGTTACATCACACCCGAGATGACGTTTGCGTATGAGGATTTCGGCACCGACGCCATCGCGAGCCGCCTGCTGGGCCCCCGAGGGAAGGACATGCAGATCGTGGTGCGCTTTGGCACCACTCGGACCACGCCGAAACCTGGCGGCCCCGATCTACGGTTTGTCAGCACCCAACAGGCCATGTACTTCCTGCGCAGCAACGTGCACAAACTGCCCAAAACGCCGGAAAATGCGGAGCTGCGCCAGCGTCTCCAGGCGACCTATAGCCGCCTGTATGACGTTTATTCGTCCAAACGCAGTTCATTTCTCTCCGCGCCCTCCTCCAGCTATGGCAGGGACGGCATGAACCGTGCGCTCATGATGCCGCCGATGCCACCCTCAATCTGAGCGCAGCGCATTTGACAAGGCCGCCGCTGCCAGCCAGACTGCACAACTGGCTCGAATGAGTCGCGGGTGTAGCTCAATGGTAGAGCAGGTGCTTCCCAAGCATCATACGTCAGTTCGATTCTGATCACCCGCTCCATGACCGCACATGGTTGAAGCGGAGGGAGCAGATCGAACATCTGCTGGAGCAATTCACTTCGGGCCACCCCATGCTCGGTGAGACGCGATGTTTTCTCCCGGGAGGATGTGAGATTCATGCTGTCATGCGCGCCATCACGGCGTCATCGACCGGTTTGCAAGAGCGATAGCCTTCGCCGTGCTCGGGGAGTTCGGCGAGGAAGGCGGTGCGGGCTTCGGCGGTTTTGAAATCGAGGCCGATGAGGGCGCGGCCGATGCGCTCGCCGGACTGGCGATAATTGAAATAGCAGAGGCTGGCGCGATCGCGGATGAGGCGGGAGAGGAAGTCGTGGAGAGCTCCGGAGCGCTCGTAGAAGTCGAGACGGAGGAAGACGGGATGGGCGAGGAGATCGCGGCGCAGCGGAATGGCGCGGAAAGCGACATCCACGGCTCCGGTTAGGTCTTCCCAAGGATAGCCGCCGGCGTCCAATCGTGCGGGGAGTGCGGCCAGCTTTTCAACATTTTCCGATGTGACGGTAAAGACGGGCCATGCCTCATCGGTGCGATGCAGGCCGTATTGGAAATCGGCGATGTTGAGACCTTCAAAACAAGAATCTAGCAGCGCGAGCATGGCGCCGGGGCGCTCTGGAATGCGCACACGCAGGGCACGCGAGGCGGTGCTGCTGGAGCCTTCGGACTGGGCGATGAGGCCGAGCTGGAGGAAGTCGATGTTGGCACCTGTGATGACGATGAGGACTTTTTTGCCTGCGAGTGCAGCGCGGTCTTTGAGCACTGCGGCGAGGCCCATGGCACCCGATGGTTCTGAGATGCAGCGAAGAGTTTCCCAGAGCACCCGAATGGCGGCGCTGACTTCGGCATTGGTGATGGTGGCGACTCGATCTAAAGACTGCTGACAGATGCCGAAGGGGAGTGTGCCGGCTTTGCGCACGGCGGTGCCGTCGCAGAAGATGTCGAGGTCGTGAAGTTCGACCGGTTTGCCTGCTGCGAGAGCCGCTTGCATGGAAGCCTGGCCAATGCCTTCCACACCGACGGCCTCCATGTTCGGCCAGTAAGTTTTGAGCCAGCAGGAAAACGCCGAGGCCATGCCGCCGCCGCCGATTTGAAGGAAGGCGGCATCGAAGGGGCCGTGGCCGGAGAGCACGACTTCATCTGCGAGTGTCCCCTGCCCTGCCATGACTTTGAGGTCATCATACGCGTGCACATAGGTCGCGCCGCTGCTGCGTTCGTCTTCACGCGCGGAGGTCACGGCTTCGTCATAGCTGTCGCCAGCGAGCATGATACGGACGAATTCGCCGCCATGATGGAGCACGGCGTTTTGTTTCACCTTGGGTGTGGAGCGCGGCATGTAGATGCGGGCGTGAATGCCGAGTGTTTTGGCGGCAAGGGCCACGCCTTGCGCGTGATTGCCTGCGGATGCGGTGACCACGCCTTTGGCGCGCTGCTCCGGTGTGAGCTCGGTCATGGCGTTGCAGGCACCGCGCCACTTGTAGCATTTCACGGGGGAGAGATCTTCGCGCTTCACCCAAATCTCAGGGCCGGGCTCGGAGCCGGGCAGGATGAGACGCTCCATCGGCGTGGGCTGGCCGAAGCGATAGACGCGTTCGCGGGCAAACAAGATTTCCTGCCGCAAACGGCGATCCAGAGGCAAATTTTCTCGTTCCATTCGTGGAGGGATACATTCCCGCCCTGCATGCATGGGCAAGAGGTTTCCTCTTTGCAGATGATGAAGGCTGACAGACGGCGAGATCGATGATGTAGGATCGCGCGGAGGAGTGAGTGCTCGCGAAGTGCTGCGGACTGGAAGTCCGTGCTCCTGGGGCGCTTTCAGACTTGGGCGCGAATTTCAGCCATGAATGTCCTTAACTGAGTGCCAATCGCGACGCTGCTATTTGGTTGGGAACGGATTGCGCTCGTCGAAGCCGGCCTGATGCCAGTAGGGGTAGATCTTTGGCTTCTCGCTGGCGGCATCGAGTTTGGCTACCTGTTCGGTGGTGAGGTTCCAGCCGACGGCGCCGAGGTTCTGGCGGAGCTGTTCCTCATTGCGGGCACCGATGATGAGGGACGAAACGGTGGGACGTTGGAGGAGCCAGTTCAGGGCGACCTGTGGCACCGTCTTGCCGGTTTCTGCCGCCACTTCATCCAGAGCATCGACGACTTTGTAGAGGTGTTCGTCTTCCACCTGTGGCCCCATTGCCTGACTGAGCTTGTGGTTGAGACGGCTTGTTTCAGGACGGGGCTGATTGCGGCGGAGCTTGCCAGTAAGGCGGCCCCAGCCGAGGGGACTCCAGACGACAGCACCGACTCTTTGATCGACGCCGAGGGGCATGAGCTCCCATTCGTATTCACGACCGACGAGCGAGTAGTACGTCTGATTGGCGACGTATTTGGTGAGGCCAAATTTGTCGGCATGCGCGAGTGATTTCATGAGGTGCCAGCCGGAGAAATTCGACACGCCGATGTAGCGGATTTTTCCTGCGCGCACGAGATCGTCCAAGGTGCCGAGGACTTCCTCGACCGGGGTCATGGCGTCGAAGCCGTGGAGCTGGTAGAGGTCGATGTAGTCGGTGCCAAGGCGCTTGAGGCTGTTTTCCACAGAGCGGATGAGATGCCAGCGGGATGAGCCGACGTTGTTCGGGCCTTCGCCCATGCGGAAGGTGCCCTTGGTGGAGATGAGCACCTGATCGCGACGGCCTTTGATGGCCTGACCAAGGATTTCTTCCGCGAGGCCGTTCGAGTAGATGTCAGCCGAGTCAAACATAGTGAGCCCGTGCTCCAGGCAGATGTCGATGAGGCGTGAGGCTTCGGCGACATCGGACGCGCCCCATTCTTTGAAGAATTCTGTGCCGCCGCCAAAGGTGCCGGTGCCGAGGGTGAGCGCGGGAACCTTGAAGCCTGAGCCGCCAAGTTGTCTGTATTCCATAAGAGTGTGAGTTGGGTAGAGTTTGTGAAAGGTGGAGGGATTTACGAAATGAGATACTGCAGGTTTTTAAAAACACCTGCGGCAAACTCAATGGAGTGCAAGCGCGCCTAGAAGACCGACGACAGATCCAAGAGAGAGCAGAGGAGGTTTGGGCGCAGCTTCGACTGCATGATTACGGCTAAGGCCGGGAGATGGCGACGAACTACCCACATGGCAGGGAAGCCATCACTGGGGCGATGTCAGCCACTCCAGATTGAAACGGGCCAGAGTCAGGCGGCCACCGGCAAAGTGGGCCAGCGCTGAACCGTCCCCGCTGCGGCCGTAGAAGCAGAGGATGGTGCCGCTCTTGGTGACGGCGATGTCTGAATACATGCTGGCTCCGGGTTCAATGCTTTTGTTTACCGGCCAGGTTTTGCCTTCATCGCGGCTGATCTTTACGCTGACATTTTTGCGGTCGCGATTTTTGCCGGGCTCGGCTTTGCCCTTCGCTTTCTCCAGGTTATGCGGATTGGAGAAGAGGATGAGGCTTTGGCCAGCGTGGTCATAGCGCACGATGCCCCCCATGCAGATGGGTTCGAGAAGAGCATCGTCAAACCTCGGAGTGCTCCAGTTTGTAGCGCCGTCTTTGCTGACGGTGACGAGTCGGCGGTGGGCCTTGGATTCGCTGCGCACGTTGAGCATGACGCTGCCGTCGTTGAGTTCGATGGCGGCGGTTTCGTTCGGGTTGATCCATTCTTCAGTGCAAGGCACGGCGATGTCGCCTGCCTTCCATGTTTTGCCCTGATCATCGCTGAAGATGGTGGCGGTGACGCTCGGGCGATGGGCATTGCCACCGGTGCCGGTGGAGAGCCAGACGGGGACGACGAGGCGGCCGTTCTTGAGCTGGATGCTGTGGTCCGGGCCGGTGGCCAGCACCTTCCAGTCGTAGTCTTTTTTGAAGGCGGCAAAAGCGGAGGTGATTTCGGTGGGCTTGCTCCAGGTGAGGCCATCGTCTTCGCTTCGCTGGTAAAAGCAGCGCTCGTATTCAAGGCAGAAGAGCATGTGCACCGTGCCGTCCTTGTCGGCGATGAGCACGGGGTTGTTGTAGGTGACGTCGTTGGGATCGACGTTCTTCATCTTGAGGGCGAAGGGGTTCTTTGCCTTCGGCCCTTCGACGTTGGCGATGCTCTGCGGTGGGCTCCATGTCTTGCCTTCATCGGTACTGCGGCGGAGCAGGATGCGAATGTCGTCCCAGTCGCTGACACCGGCGGCACGCTTGCGGGCTTCACACCAGGTGAGCACGGTCCCTTTTGCGGTGACCACGATGCCGGGGATGTGGTAGAGCTGGTAGGCGGGATCATCGCCGACGATGAAGAGGTCTTGTTTTTCGAAGAAGGGCGAGGCTGCAAACAGCGACGAGACGACAAGCAGGAGTGAGAGGATAGTTGATTTCATAAAGTTGCGTCTGGGTAAAATGTGAAACAAAGCCCTGGATTCACCATTCTCCTTCGCGTTGGAATTTGGCTTTGGTATTTTCGCCGAACTGAGCACCGGCGGCGGCGAGATTGGCTAGAACTTCTTCGCTGCTGAGACCGGCGCTGCCACGAGCGGCAGGGATGACCGTCATGCATTCGTTGGAGTCCATGAAGCGGGAGGCTTCGAGGATTTGTGGCTGAGCCTCGGGCTCGATGACGAGGAAGCCGTGCTTGTCGGCGTGAATGAGATCACCGGGGGTGACTTTGCGGCCAAAGACTTCGACTTCGCAGTTCCAGCGCACGGGATGGACGTGTGCATGACCGACGCAGAAACGACGGGCCAGGGCTTTGAATCCGGCGTTGGTCATTTCATCGACATCGCGGATCGCGCCATCGACGATGGTGCCCACGCAGCCGAGAGCGCGGTGCATGTTGCTGTTCACCTCGCCCCAGAAGGAGCCGATAGTGCGGGGTTTGTCGAGATCCTGCACGCAGACGATCTTGGGACCTGAGATGCTGGCGACGTAGCGGCGGTACTCGTTCCATGCGTTCGCATTGGCTTCGCGATGCGCCTTGTTGCTTGGCTCCACCACGACAGTGACGGCATAGCCAACCATCGGTCCCATCTGCGGCATGAAGTCGCGGGTTTCTTCGAGATTGAAGCCATCGGCGGCGGGGTCGCGCTTGGTGATCTGCTCCCAGCCATTGTAGATGGTGGGCGTGTTCCAGCGTTTGAGTTGAAGGAGGTCGGAATGAGGAAGCATGAGATGCGAAGGGTGGGACATCATGAACGGTGCGACACATGAAATCTCTGTGGTCATTTCAGCTTACCACGGCATGATGAAGACTTATGCTTGCTGTACCAACCAGGCCTTCGCTCATCACTCACAGCGCCGACTTTTTACGCGAGGCCCTGCTGCGCGGTGAGTGGCAGGAGGTGCTGCCGTCGGAGCGCATGCTTTGCATTCGAATGCGCATCAGCCGACCCACGCTGCGGGCGGTGCTAGCGCAGTTGGAGCGGGAAGGTGTCATTGGCGCGGTGGTGAACAAACGAAGGCAGATTCTTGCCATGTCACAAACACGCGGCAAGGCCGTGGTTTCACGTGTGATCGCGCTGCTGACGCCGGTGCCGCAGCAGGCGATGCCACCCTTTGTGCTGTTTTGGGTGGATGCGCTGCGTGAGCTGCTGGCGGAGGCTGGGTATCAACTCGAAGTGCATGCGAGCCCGCATTGCTTCACCGCCAAACCTGCGGGTGGGCTGAAGAAACTCACACAGCGTGTACCTGCCGCAGCGTGGGTGATGTTTCGTTCTACGCCGGTGATGCAGAGATGGTTTGTCGATCAGCAACTGCCAGCCGTGATCGCGGGATCGTGCGTTGATGACATGGAACTCCCTTCCGTGGATCTGGATTATCGGGCGACGTGCCGGCATGCGGCGACGATGTTGATGCAGAAAGGGCACCGTCGCATCGCCCTGCTGCTGCCAGCCTCAGCGCATGGTGGAGATACTGACAGCGCCCAGGGTTTTCACGAGGCCTTTGCCACAAGTGAGTCCAGAGGCATCGTGGTACAACATCATGAAACGGCGGAGCAGGTGATTGAGAGCCTGAATGAGGCGCTGAAACGGAAGCCTGCACCGACGGCATTTCTGGTGGCGCGATCGATTCACACGCTGACGGTGGTGACGCATCTACTGCGGCTCGGCCACAAGCTGCCGCGTGATATTGCCATCGTGTCGCGTGATGACGATGCGTTTCTTGATCATGTGGTGCCGAAGGTGACGCGCTACTCTGCGGATGCGGCAAAGTTTGCGAAGCGGCTTGCCAAGCTGGTGCTGGAGTTGGCGCAGACTGGGCACACGAGTACCAAGCCGGTACGTTTGATGCCGAATCTGCGGCGTGGGGAAACGGTGTGAAGCATGCGGCGTAGGGGCGAGGACGAGCATGCGGCGAAGGGTGTTTGCCGCCCCCCTCTCCCCCAAAGAGAAACATTCGTTGTCGTAATGTGTCAGGGGCGGGGAGAGGGAGACCCGCATTTCCTGCGTCGGACTTATCGGATACGAATTTATCTAAAATGCATTACGCGCCGAAGGCTTCGATGAAGCAGACTTCGAGGGCGAGTCCTTCGTTGACGTTGGTGTGCAGATGGCTTTCGAGCTGGCGCAGGACGCGGATGCGTTTGGCGACGTCACCGGGCTGCCATTTGGCGGCGAGGGCAGCGGTGGCTTCTTGAAATTTGGGCAGGTCGAGGTGCTCCGCTCCGGCCTGCTGGCGGGCGACATCGCCCATCCATGAGAGGAGGAGTTCCATGAGGGAGGTGCGCTGCTGGAGGTAGTCGGCTTCGATCTGGGCTTCGACTTGTTCTTCGCGCTGCTTGAGCCAGGCGCCGTCAGTGGTCTTGGCGTAATGGTCCTGCTCGCGTTCGAAGTCGGCTTCCTGCTCCTTTTTAATGGCCTCGTGAAGCGCTTCGAGAATTTCTTCGAAGTCTTTTTTTAATGAGAGCGCGGCCGAAATGCTGCCGCCGTCTTTTTTGGACATCTGCTTGAGCACGTAGAGCAGCTTGCCCTCGTGCTCGGTGAAGATGCGCGCGCCATCGGGAGGCATCAGCGCGACTTCGAGTACGCGAGACTGGATGGTGGGCAGAAGCTGCTGAGGCTGGGTGCTGAGGAGCAGCAGCAGCGTGTTCGGCGGCGGTTCTTCGAGTGTTTTGAGGAAAGCGTTTTGCGCCTGGGGATTCATGCGCTCGGCATCGACGATGACCGCGAGCTTCCAACCGTTGGGAGCGGCGGTGCGGTGAATCATCTTTTCCAAATAGCGGATGGTGCCGGGGTCGTCGCCGTCGTCGCCGATGGTGATGCGGCGTGATTTGCTCTGCGGGCGCAAGACGATGGCCCCCTGCCCTTCCCAAGCTTCGAGCGTGCCTATTTTCGTGCCGACCATGAGATCGAGTACCTTGGCGGCGAAGACTTCGTGCTGCGCCTCTTTGGGACCAGTGATCAGGTAGGCGTGACCGAGGCGGCCGTTGTCACGGGCGCGGGCGAGGAGCTCAAGGGCATGTTCACTCTTAAACGGCATGGGATTGCGCGGTGATGACCTGCCAGATGTTTTCGTGCACGGCTTCAGGCGTGGCCGAAGCGTCGATGATTTTCACGCGTGCCGGGTCTGCCTGAGCGACGTCGAGATAACCCTGGCGGACTTTTTCGAAGAATGACTGAGGCTGGCTTTCCATGCGGTCTAGCTCACGACCGCTCTGATGGATGCGCTGCCAAGCGGTGGCGCTGTCCATGTCGAGCACGAGGGTGAGCTGCGGCAAGGTGCCGCCGATGGCGAAATGATTGATGGCGCGCACGCTTTCAAGCGAGAGGCCGCGGGCGATGCCCTGATAGACGGTGGTGGAATCGAGGAAGCGATCGAGAATGACGAAGGTGCCGGATTCAAGCAAAGGCCTGATTTTTTCGCGGACGAGTTGGGCACGGCTTGCGGCGAAGAGGAGCAGCTCGGTCTCAGGGGTCATGGCCGCACCTGCTTTGGAGTGCTGAAGGAGATGACGGATGCTTTCGCCAAGCTCGGTGCCGCCGGGCTCACGCAGGACTACGACACTGCGCCCCGCGGCTTCGAGCCGCGCACGAAGCAGAGCGATCTGCGTGGATTTGCCGCAGCCTTCAGAGCCTTCGAAAGAGAGAAGGAAACCTGCGCTCATGACATCACTCCCACTCAATGCTAGCGGGCGGCTTGGTGCTGATGTCGTAGAGCACGCGGTTCACCCCTTTGACGCTGTTGAGGATCTTGTTGGAGGCATTGCGCAGCACGGAGTAGGGCAGCTCGACCCAGTCGGCGGTCATTGCGTCTTCGCTGATGACGGCACGCAAGGAGATGGCCTGCTCATAGCTGCGCTCGTCACCTTTGACGCCGACGGTTTTGACGGGAAGCAGCGCGGCGTAGGCCTGCCAGGTGCGCTCATACCAGCCACTGCGGCGAAGCTCAGCAATGAAGATGGAATCTGCATGCTGGGTGGTGGCCACGCGCTCGGGGGTGATCTCACCGGGGATACGAACGGCAAGTCCTGGGCCAGGGAATGGATGACGCCACAGGGCCTGATGCGGGATGCCGAGGCTGGCACCGAGGGCGCGGACTTCGTCTTTGAAGAGTTCGGCGAGCGGTTCGAGCACTTTGCCCTGCGCCTTGAGTTCCATGATCTTATCGACGCGGTTGTGATGCGTCTTGATCTTGCTGGCGATGGAGCCGCTGGTGGCGCTTTCGATGACGTCAGGGTAGAGCGTGCCTTGCGCGAGAAGCTCGACGTTGTCGGCGACCTTCCAGAATTCTTCGACAAAGAGCGTGCCGATGATGCGGCGCTTTTGCTCAGGATCGGTGACGCCTTTGAGCGCACCGAGGAAGATGGCGCTGGCGTCGATCTGCTCGATGGGGACACCGACTTCTTCAAAGAGCTGCTTCACTTCCGCGCCTTCATTGAGACGCATCATGCCGGTGTCGATGAAGATGCAGCGGACTTTGACTCCAGCCTTGGCAAGCAGGACGGCGAGCACGGTGCTGTCCACGCCACCGGAGACGCCGCAGATCACTTCGCGGTTGCCGACTTCGGCTTTGATGCGCTCCAGCATCTGGGCTTTGAATTCCTGGATGTCGAACTTGGCGAGAACCGCGCCGCTACGCGTGAGGAAGTTCTTGAGGATGGCGGTGCCTTCGTGCGAATGCGTGACCTCCGGGTGAAACTGGATGCCCCAGCAGCGGTCCGACCACTTCAGAGCCACAGGAACGGCGTCTTCATTGGTGGCGATGATCTGGGCTGTGCTGGCGAGGTTTGCACAGGTGTCGCTGTGACTCATCCAGACCTGGGACTCGTGGGAGATGCCGTTGAAGAGGTCTGTGTGGTCGGTGACAACAAGCTTGGCGGGGCCGTATTCACGGGTGACGCCGGGCTTGACGGTGCCGCCGTGCTTGATGTTGAGCAACTGCATGCCGTAGCACACGCCGAGCACGGGAACGCCGAAAGACATGAGCTTGTCGTAATCGACATCCGGCGCATCAGCGTCAGAAGTGCTGCGCGGACCGCCGGAAAGGATGATGGCGCCGGGACTCTTGAGATTGGCGAGTTCAGCCGGGGGATACAGGTGCGAGACAAAGCCCAGCTCCCGAACGCGGCGAACGATGAGCTGAGAATACTGGGAGCCGTAATCGAGAACGGCGACTTCTTGGGCGGTCATGAGAAAGGGGACGAAAATGCGGAATGACGAAAGACGAATGCCGGAGAAATCAATGCGGCTCGTAGTTCACCGGTTCTTCAGTGATAACGACGTCGTGAGGGTGGCTTTCCTTGAGGCCACCGGCGGTGATGCGAACGAAGCGGGCTTTAGAGCGCAGTTCGTCGAGGGTGTTGGCACCGACGTAGCCCATGCCTGAGCGGAGACCGCCGATGAGCTGGAAGACGACGTCTGCGAGGGGGCCTTTGTAGGGCACGCGGGCTTCCACGCCTTCGGGGACGAGCTTGCCGGAGGAGTTCTGGCCGTAGCGGTCCCCTGCCCCTTTGCGCATGGCTTTGAGGCTGCCCATGCCGCGGTATTCCTTGAAGGTGCGGCCCTGCCATTTGACCATGTTGCCGGGGCTTTCAGCCGTACCAGCAAGCAAGGAGCCTAGCATGACGAAGTCGGCACCTGCGGCGAGGGCTTTGACGATGTCTCCGGAGTAACGAATGCCGCCATCTGCGATGACGGTGACGCCTGCGGCACGGCAGACTTCAGCCACTTCCTGGACGGCGGTGAACTGCGGCATGCCTACACCGGAAATAATGCGCGTGGTGCAGATGGAGCCGGGACCGACGCCGACTTTGACAGCGGAAGCGCCGGCTTTGACGAGATCGCGTGCGCCTTCGGCGGTGACGACGTTGCCAGCGACGATGGGCATGCTGGAACCGAGGGCCTCACGCAGGCGGGCGATGACCTGCATGACGCGGCTGGTATGGCCGGTGGCGGCGTCAATGAAGACGGCATCAGCACCAGCAGCCTGCATGGCGAGACCACGCTCCACACAGTCCTCACCCACGCCGACGGCGGCACCTACGCGGAGCTGGCCGTTGGCGTCTTTGGCGGCATTGGTAAACATCTGGCGCTTCACAATGTCCTGCTTGGTGATGAGGCCGGCGAGCTGGCCGTTGGAGTCAACCAGCGGGAGCTTTTCAATGCGGTGCGTGTAGAGGATTTTCAGCGCATCCTCAAAGCTGGTCTGTGGCGTGCCGACAGAGAGCTTTTCACGCGGTGTCATGATGGCGGAGACGGGGGTGCTTTCGTCTTCGATGTACCACATGTCACGGCTGGTGACCATGCCGGCCAGTTTGCCCTGCGCATCCACCACTGGGAAGCCGCTGACGCCTTTTTCATGCATCAAACGCTGCACTTCGCCCAAGCGTGTCTCAGGGGAGACCGTGTGCGGCTGCTGGATGACGGTGTTTTCGGAGCGCTTCACCCGCGCCACATGCTCAGCCTGCTGGTCGATGGGGCAATTCCGGTGAATGACCCCGAGGCCGCCCTCACGAGCCAGGGCAATGGCGAGTTCGGATTCCGTGACGGTGTCCATGGCCGACGAGAGAATCGGCACATTGAGGCCGATGGCGGCCAATTTAGTGGAAACATTGACATCTCCAGGCAAAACCTGGCTCAATCCGGGAAGGACAAGGACGTCGTCGAAACTTAAAGCAAGAGATGGTAGATCACCCATACGCCATTCAAGCGACGATCAGGCGGCTGTCATGTAGAAAATTACGCGCTTCCAAAATCACACACCAGGCTTGTAACTGCGAGCTTTGCTGGTGAAAGGATCGATCTGAATAGTGTAGAAGTTTTTAGGGAGATTGCCTGCACCGACAACCCCACCCTGATCGGTCACAATCGTAAAATAACTCTGATTAAGCGCCTGATAACCCAGCTGTGCGAACGGAACACCTGCCGATACCGGTAACACTTTGCGACAGGAGCCATCGGTCATAAAACGAAGAGCCATGAAAGTGGCATCCTTCACACCCGAGTACCCATTGGGTTTTCCTTCAGCAGTGTCTTTTGGGCCGTCACCTTGAAGCAAGGGTGACAAAGCCTGATCTGCCACCAGCATTGTTCCAGAGGGAAGCTTTATCAAATTACCTTGAGGAACCAGCCTCTCCGAGGTTGTAGCCGCCGCTCCAGTGCCCTGAACAGCTTGGTCGACTCTGAAAAGCATGCATGCGCGATAACTCGGATTACCGCCAAACTCATCACCGTATTTGAAGAAACGTATTTCAATAGGTTTGTTGCTGGACGATGCCAACTGCTGCGCCTCAGATATCATGCCCATCATGGTATCGCCGGCAGACGACAAGCGATAGGCGTTGAGGACGCCGTTGAGAGACGGAGCCGCCATCACTAATAGCATCGAAACCATCGCGAGAACAATCAGCATTTCGATAAGGCTGAATGCCAAGGAGCACTTCCTTCGAGGCAGGGGCTTGGGATCAAGAAATAACATGGTGTGAATAAGGCAAAAGTTCTAACTGCTCCACCGGGACTGCTTCATGGCAATCGTAGCCGTGAAGACACGATAGTTAATACGCTTGGACAAAAGCAACTGGTCAAGGGTGCCCAACTGCCCGTCCGTTGAGCCAATTTCTTTGGAGAAGTCGCTGGCGTTCTGAAACATATTGCCAATCTGCTGAGAAATCTCACTCCTGATGCTGCTGTTTTCCGGACGCGAGAGAAACTCCCCCGACCGTTCGTCCATTGCGATCATTGTCACCTGCACCAGCGGCGGAAGCAAATGACGCGTTCCTTGGGAGCCAAAAACAGGATTGGGGACCGCGCCAGGATTCGTCTCAAGGACCGAGTCATAAAGATAAAGAGGGGCACAAGCTGTTGGTGAAGAGGTCGCGGTTCCGTTGTCCGTTTCCGAGCGAGGAGAGATCACCAAGGCAAGAATGTTCTCCGCGACGGGACGTGTCGGGGCACTCCTTATATTGCTCGGCGTAGAGCCTTCATTATCCTGCACTCTGTTAGACTGATCTAGCACGTCCTGAAACCACATGCGCGAATTAGCAGCAACCGTCTTGGTACGGTCCACGGGATCAATCAAGCGGAATGCTGGGGCGTAAATACGGTTCTTCTCTGCCGAGGGGCTGTACTGAATCAGGCGAAACCGTGACCGCACTGGAACCACGTTGCTGGTATTTAGAAATTGCGGCCGGTAAGGCGTGTCATCTCCCCATTCGACAAAGTATCCCCGGGCACAAAGGAGGTTGACGAGACTCTCGGTATTTGCGGTGGCCTGCGGCCCGCCCCCCCCACCGCTTCCCGAAGCGGGAGCCTGCTGGGTCAGTTCAGTCACTCCCAGCGGTGCCTGGAAAAACACAGCATGCCCGGGATAAAGCCCGCCGCCGCCGCCTGAGGTAAATAACTGGTTCGTTGGTCCGCTGACAAACTGCAATTCTGACTGACGGAAGTAGGAGCGTGCCGACTTAATAGCCTGCTGCGTCTGATCCTGACCGAGGCTGTCATAACGCATTTCAGAATACGTGTTGAGCGTGGCCTGGCTGAGATTGCGTGAAATGAGATCAAATGCGAGGCGGGCCTCCCTAAACTGGCTCACCTTTGAACTCGTCCTGACCCAGCCACGCTGCACGATTCCAACGAGCTGGGTGACAAGCATCATTAAAATCACCAGGAAGGTGACGGAAACGAGCATTTCCACCAGAGTGAAAGCCGCCCGTCTGGCTGTAGTCCGGGATGATATGGGGGAAGTCATGGCACAGTTCATCGTTTGTCGCTCAGGTTACCGCGAGTCCGGGAAATTAAGTCATAGAAGGTGACGTAAGTGGCCGGGGATGCCTGGGAAAAATTGAAGGAAGGGTTGGAAGTAGAAGCCACGCGTCCCATCACACGGATCAAATTATTCTGCGCCGTGGTGTCGGTAGGAAGATGGGCATCAAAAAAGGAAAAAGCGGCGACGTAAACAATCTGAGAGGAATCCTTGGTGACGGGTGCCGCCTGTAAGTCGTAATAACGTGTTTCCGAGCCGACGAAATTTTGGGTGCCGGACGCTGAGGAAGAAGACTTGTTACGATTTAGGGATGCCCAGGTGCTGCCCTCGAGATCGCGCATGATCTGCTCGATGATATAACTTGAGTCCGTCATCTGGGAGGTTTTTCGGGAAAGCTCCATTCCTTGTGGGATCAAACCCAAAAGGGTGATGACGGCCAAGGCGCAGATAGCCATCGCCAAGGTCACCTCGACGAGTGAGAAGCCTGAAGGAGGGGAGGCAGTGCCGGAAAGATGTTTTCGCATGGGAATTATCCTCAGTTCGTGTTTGCTCAAGGACTGAACCTTTTGGTCTCGAGTATCCTGAAACGGTAATAGTTGTCCAGACTCGGGGCAGTGAGACCCTCAGCAGCATGATCAGGCACGCGGTTGCTGGAATCGTTCAAATCCACGTACCTCTCAACCAGCATCGAGCCGCGGTACTCGCTCGTTACAGCATCTTTGGCGGGATCAAAAACGTCAGGGGCGCTCGAACGTGTCTTCTTGACCATCTGGGACCGGACATGCACACGGAAAGTATTGCTGCGGGTTGTGATACGGCTGTACAAATTCGAATAGGGACGTTCGCGGACGTTGTCCGCAGTGACGCGGCAGTCACGCCAGAAGTTCTCCATGGCCTGGGGGCGCGAACTAGCGCTCAGGCGCGGATTGGCGTTGTTGCCTCCGACGTTCACCTGGCCGCTGCGGAATTCTGGGATCAGGTGGACCTCACAGATCTGGCTGGGAGTGCGGAAGAGACCGCGGGTGCGGACAGGCAGCTGGGTGTCGCACCTGAACCTTTCATCGAACTGCCGCAAGGTCTCGTACACATTGATGTTGCGATGCCAGAATTTCTGATCTGCCTGCTCATTCCAGAAGGCCCCTTGCTGGGTCATATCAATGACGTTGGACCCAGGATTTCGGAACA
This sequence comes from Verrucomicrobiaceae bacterium, assembly GCA_027490195.1. Classification (GTDB taxonomy): domain Bacteria; phylum Verrucomicrobiota; class Verrucomicrobiia; order Verrucomicrobiales; family Verrucomicrobiaceae; genus Prosthecobacter. The sequence goes on from JAIXYN010000040.1 coordinate 35,004, forward strand.
CGTACGACTTGGCCAGATGAATATCAATATTCGGAACAGCTGTGATCATTTCCGCCTTCATCAAGGCATGCAGGCCAGTGGCGCGTGTGATGTTAGTGAAAGGCATGATCTGATAGTTCAGATTGATCCGGCCAGCGGTGGAAAGGGGCTCGCTGATAGCATAGGGCTCTACGACGGGCATGGTGAACATTTCCAGAAGATAGTGGTCTCGGGGATTATGCTCGCCGGGATGATTGGTCAGGCTGGCAGGAGGAGTCGTGACGCGAACGTGCGGGCGAAAAAGCAACGTTTGCCAAGGACGAAACTCACTAGCTTGGGCCGACAGAGAGCCTCTCATCGGGTTGGGGTTAGCACCGGCACTGCCGCCGAAAACCGCCGTGGGCAGCGAGCCAAACATAACCGGAGATGAGATCAAGCGGTTCGGGGTCATGTAGATGCCGCTGCGCCAGTCATCCGACTGCTTCCATGAGTCCCAGAAGTAACCACCGCGGAAGTAGTAGAAACGACCGGCCCTTAGCTCCTCTCTTCCAGCATAAAAATTCCCTTCATCCGGCTTGTTGATGTAAGGACCTTCCCGCGCATCCCCGACTCCGGTGTCAAAGTCCCCAAAAGCATTGGCGGCAGCCGCCCAGTCAATGTGGCCGGGAAAATCAGGCAGGCGTCGGTTGTAATTGTCATCTGCGGGCCCCATGAGATTGCGAGTCTGTGCGCTGCGAATGTAGCCGTCCACCCCACCTACCAGCATCAGTTCTTGCCGCGCCGCCGGGAGATCACTGGTGTCCGTAGGGTTGGTGGCCAGCCTTGCCCTGCCATCCCCCCCCAAGCCATAGAAATTGGTGAAGCTATGAGCCTGGCGGACCGCCGCCGGCCCGAATTCCCAGCTCGGGTGCGGTCGCCACATGGTGGACGGAACTTCCATGCGTGCAGCGATGATCCGGTAATCTCCCACGGTCGGCACAAACGAACGAATGACATCTGCAAAGCCATCCACCACCAATCCAACTCCTTGGGCCCCGCCGGGAGCGGCAGGTTCTCTGGCAGCGGCATTGTCAAGCCGACCACGGCACGCCTGACGCAAACTAGGGCTGGCTCCGGGGATGATATCATTCTGAGTCACCAAGCCGGGGGTGACTGAATAGAGGTTCTCATTGGGCTGGCCGAAACCTGTATTGACCTGCCCCCTCCAACGCATCAGGGCACCATTGGCGTTGTAACACCACCAGTGTGGCCCGGGCACTGCGCGCCAGTACCTAATTCGGCCGAATGAATCAACCTCTTGGTAATAGCTGGTATTGGGGTGTCTTCTCGCTGCCCCCAAGTTGGTGGCGCGCAGTTGCTGGTGCTTCTGACTGCCGGCAAGCACTGGAACCGGAATGTTGGGGTTGGCCCCTCGGGACATGTTGATTCTGATCGTTTGAATGGGCGTCGCGTTATCCCAGTTGTGGGTGTCGTAGATTTTGATCACAAAGTCCCCGCTCGGAAACTCCAGCCTCATGGGCCCTGTGTTGTCCACCGTCAGGAAGTTGCTGGTGAAGGTGTAGTCAGTCAGGGAATTGTGTCCGCTTGTGTTACCACTGTTGTAGACCCTTCCGTTGAGGGAATCTGAGTCCATGCTGACATTTCCCGCACCGGCGATTGCCCGTGTGAGCTTTCCACCCATGATTGTGGAAGGACCGGCGTGACCTCCTGATGGGCGCGTGCCGTTGGCTCCCCCCTCGTAGAGATCACCTTGATCTTTGATGACAAGGCGGCCTGAAGTATCAAACAGGCGCTGACGGTTGCCCTTCGCATCCGTGAGGAAAATCTGATTCACCCAATTCCCATCCAGTTCGAGGGTGTATTCCGGACGAATTTTCGTCCAGCCCAGGCTCGGGCAGAAAGCTTCCAGCATGACGACGGCCTGCACGCGGCTCTGACCGGGCAGCAGGGGGGTGTCCACCTCGAGCGTTGTGTTCCAAAACTTCGGGTCGTAACCCGGGTGGCGGGAAGGGTGGCGGGCGGGATCGCCTGATGCAAGTGTGCCGTAGAGCAATCCAGTGGCAGAACTGTCGCGCTTCGACAAAGGCGGAAAATTGGAGTACCAAACGGCTGTTGCTCCCGTCCCGCGAGGAAGCATGCTCATGTTTGGATAAGCAATCGCATTGGTGACGCTTTGAGGCTGTCCGTTCGGTGCCAGAGTCAGCGGCTCAACATACGGAGCAGTGCCACCACCTCCGCTGAGATCTTCTGGACCATAATTCAAGCGGAACAGCGGGTCTGGATCGCCATCCGCAGTGCAGATGAAATTGAATCCGACCTCTGACAAGGTGATGGCACGGCCAAAGCCTTTGTACTTTTGCTGCCACATGGCAGGGGTGACCTGGCCATGGCCCGGAACCACACCACCATCGTCGCTACGGTTTTTGTCCACCGCGTCGATCCGCGAGGGGGGGCCGCTGATGCGCTGGTTGGTGAAGGTTTTAAAGGTGCTGGCCATGTTATCCCTGGTAATATAGAGGTCCGTGCCTGACTTCCCAGATGCGCTGAGGCCGTCCCTATTCTGGCGGGCAAGAATTCCGTCATAAAGGTTGGTGCAGCGGATGTAATCGAAGAACTGCATCGCGAGCTGGTTAACGTTGTCGGAGCCATACTTCTGAAGGAAGTTCGTCGAAGCGCCCAGGGTCGAGGTGGACGGCCAGACACGAGTGGACATTTGCGCGGTGAGGTAGTTTAGCAGGGTCTGATTGCGCTGGATTTGCACATCGTAGTCAGGGTCATGGGCCTTTCTACGCCGGAAAATATAGCTACGGGACTGCGAGAGCGTCTCCGAACTGCTCTTGAGCGAGGAGGAAAGGGCGATGGCGGTGTCGAAATTCGTGCGGCGCTCACTTCCAGTGGAGTCATCCTCATCCACAGGCCAGATGCTGATGCGAGGTGTCCCGAAGATGGAGAAGTCCGGCGCACGGCTGCTGGCGGTAAGGAAAAAGCGGGAGCGCTCCAAGGTCTGGCGGTCGAATAGCACGCGGCTGTTGAGTCCAGCAATCGTCTGGTAGGCGGGCTGACGTCCCTTGTCAGTGTCATAGTCAGTGGTTGACATAGTGTCCTTGAATATCATCTCATCCACAGACGCGAAGAGACGCTTTCCCTGTGCGGCGCTGAAATTGATGATCTGGGCTTCGGGAAGATTCTCGCCCATGGTCGAAGATAGGTCGTCGTTGACGAAAGGCCGCGTTCCTGAGTGAGAACCGCCTCCCGAAAGTTTTGGAAGCAACGAATAAATGGACTCCTTGGTGTTCACGATGTTGGTGAGGCTCATGCCGGAGTCGGGGAGCAACGGATCAAGACGAAGATTGGGGGCGAGCACGGAACTGAGGGCCACCGTGGCCGGATGGCCTGGATAGCGCTGGAACTCCCCGGTGGCGGCAGGGAAATATGCCCAGCGACGGTCACGCTCATGGTAGTAAAAGGGAGTCCCGGAATAAGTGGGTTCGCCCGCAGTGTTGACGTTGATTTTACAGGACTCATCATCCGTCCAGAACGCCACCCGTCCAACGATGGGATTTGTGGCTGTCGGAGTCACGGAAGAGCTGCTGACAAATTGGTTGGTGGCATTGAGGACTCCCAAGGTGCCATCTTGCAGCACATAGAGCCACTCCACAGGCATGGGGAGCCTGAGCTGGTCACTCTGTGAACTATCGACGTCCAGAGGGGTCACCACATCCACATAAGGCTGTCCGCTAGTAGAGTTTGTCTTAGAATACCAAAAGCCTTCGATCTGGCTGGTTTGTGCACCACGTGACGGCGGATTATCTGGAGTGAACTGAGTTTGTGAAGTCGTCAGTGTGTTCTGGGCAGAGCGGGGATCGATGATGGGGAAATAAATGGCCGTTTGGTTGGCAGTTCCGCCAGTGCCCGAGCCGATGGCGGGACGAATGACCGGCTCGTTCAGATCCACGTAGCGGGCTATCATGGCTTGGGTGTTCCAGTTGGTAGGCACCATCTGGTCGGCAGCCAGAAGAACGCCTTCACCGCTCGCGCCTGCGGCAGTGACTTTCATCTGGGAACTGGAATAGAGCTTGTAAGCCTCCTTGAAGGATCCGTCTGGATTGTAAACACGCACCATACCCGGCTGGGTGGCATGGAAGGTGCCTGCATTGGGCTGTCCCTGCATGTTCTGGCCGTTTTGGATCTGAGCCTGCACCAAGTAGGACGCCATGTCCGCAAGCTGCTTGGCGTTGCGGCCAGCGATGTAATTATTAGTAGCCTTGTACTCTGTCTGGGAGAGAGAAAACATGGCAACAATCAGCAGGGACATCAAAGCCACGACAGAAATGACGATGATGAGCGCCACGGCTTTTTGGCGCCTGCGATGTCTGGAAATCAGGTGGTCTTGCATGCGAATTTTGGATTAATTATCTCGATGTTAAGGAGTCGACATCAAAATCACAAGTGTATTTATCATGTAATCACCTGAAACGGTTGATAATCGATTCCAGCCATGACGCCGCTGGTGCAGACTCCGGCTTCAGGCAAGCTTCGAAAGCGGCTGCCGACGCCGGCGGCCGAACAAGGCGATCATTCCCAGCAGCAACAGCGCCAGACGACCGGGCTCAGGCACGGCGACAGCGATCACCCCGGTGGTGTAGAGTGCCCCGATATCCCAGAAGAGGCCACTTCCAAGCGTCGGAAGGTCAATGTTATTCACATATTGCGTGGAAGGATTCAAGCCATTGAAGAAGGTGGCGTTGTTCGTCAGCCCTGACCAGTCAATGAGCTTCCACTGGTCGCCAGCAACAAAGGAAACGGAAGAAATACCGGATGTGCCGAGCTTGAGTGTGCTTCCCGTGAGGTTGACTGTTCCCGTGCCACCCAGCACCAGGCGGTCTGCCTCTGTGCCTGTGATGCCGAAATCACGAGCAAAAAGGGTCAGCAAAAGGTCTCCTCCAAAATTGAGGGAACCGCCATTCAAGTTGATGCGGAAAGATTCTCCCGATGTGCCGCCCGTGCTGCCGACCGCCAGTGTGGAACCAGTGGCGAAAGTCACGTTGTTAGAAGCTCCAGGCGCAATGATTCCCGCGCCTGTCACGCTAGCACCAGACGCAACCTGCACAGAGCCGGAGCCTGTGGCACTGCCGGTGGCATTGATGACTTGGAGCGTTCCGGCGGACACCGTCGTACCACCAGAATAGGTGTTACCAGCAGAGTTGCTGAGTGTGACCGTACCGCTGCCCGTCTTCAACAAGGAGAGGAGATCATTGGTAGGCGCTGTATCGGCCGGGGTTGCCTGACTGATGAGTCCGGCGATTTCCAAGCCCCTGCTGGCGTTGGCAGTGGTGTCGAGCGTCAAGGTTTTGGTCTCACGCACACCTGCGACCAAGTTTTGAAGTGTCACGTTGCCCGTCAGGGTGACCGCAGTGGCAGAGGTGATCTTGGTGGTGCCAATACCGTTAGCGTTGACATCAATATTCTGGGAAATTCCTGTAGCGACGCTCAGGGTGACGTCGGGGTTCACGGTATCGCGCAGCCAATGAACAGGGTCGGCGGCGCTGTTCACATTGCTAGCGGTGGGTGATGCAACGTAATAGGTTGAACTGCCGAAGCTGAGTTGAACGGCTCCCGTGCTTACGGGTGCTTGCGTAAGAGTCACCAAGCCATAAGTGAAATCCACGCTATTGTTGGAGACGTTCTGATTCGCATTGCCACTCAGAGTGACAGTATTGCCGCTGATCGCCGTGACGGTCTGCCCCAGAAGCGTCGATCCGACAATCAAATTGGCAGGCACAAACAATACAGTCACCGAGGAGCTTGAGACAGATGCGCTCATAACATCCACAGGGGAGGAAAATGTGGAGACAGCCTCAACTTTGGTGCCGGCCTGGATGCCAGAGCCGGTGACCGACATTTCAGCAGCAAGCTGCGAAGCGCTGGCAACAGCCACCGTCAGGGCCGTGTTGCCTTGGGTGGTCTGCACAGAGCTAAGCACCGGGCCCACAGAAACCTGGGTTCCATAGCGCATGTTGGAGGCAGTGCTGAAGTCGGCGTCACGAACCAGGTTCATGGTGCCATCAGGATTGATCTGAACAATGCGATAAACGCCATTCCTCTCAGCATAGGCTGCCTCATCCTTGATAAGGATGCGTTTGTTGACGTCGGCTGCGGTGAAGGCGTAGGAGCCAATGGTCGCCTGAATATTGTAGAACGCGCCCGGCCCAGTGTTGTTATACTGACCACTTCCAAAGAGTGTGCCATTGCCATCGGCAACAAAAGTTCCGCCCAGCGCGGACAGGTTGTCCACATTGAAGCCCACGGCCCTTTCCACTCCCAGCACGGAGGCACCGGAGGTGACAAAATCCACATTGGTGAGAGAGAAAGAGGCGTCACCCAACTCGATCACGTTGCTCGCAGAACCCAGCACCCCATTGGCGGAAGCCACGAGGGTACCATGTCGCACGATGATAGCACCATCCAATCCGGGGCCACTGGTGCCCGTGCTGGAACCGAAATTATTACTGACATTCGAAAGCGTGACCGTGCCGCCGCCAATCATTGTCACACCTCCAGCGCCGGTCATCTGCCCGACAACACTGACAGCCTGACCCGCTGCCGTGCTGAGGATGGTGTTGAGACCAGGTCCACGGTTCAACGTGGTGACACCATTGATGGCGATGATCCCGGCTTCGGATACTCTCAGGACAGAGATGCCATCATAGTTAACCCCACCAAAGACGAGGTTGTTGTTCAACGCAGAACCTTTGTAGTCGAGGACCAGAGCGAGCGCTGAGCTGCTGGTGTCTGTGGTTGTGCCCACGCTAACTAGGGATGCGCCCGGACCGAAGGCACCGTTCACCAAGCCACGCAGGGTGCCTTCTGCCAAAGAAGTACCGCCGGTGTAAGTGTTGCTGGCGTTCAATTCTAGAATACCAAGCCCTGCCTTGACCAAGATGCCTCCGTTAGTGCCATCGATAACGCCATTGAGGCGTGCACCTGCAACGGCACCAGCTCCAGAGCCTGCAGCAGCCCCCAGTTGCTCCGCAGTTCCCTCCACCACCTCAATCATCCGGTACTTTCCTCCCAGGTTGACAGCATTGGCGAAGTCGATCCGGCGACCGGTGTCTCTGGCCCCAAAGATCAGGGAATCATTGTCGAGGACAAAACCACCTGACCCCCATGTCAACTGGCCGCTGGCACCACCGATGTTGACGACTCGATTGGCTTCGTAAGCAGCAAAACCACCGCTGGCCGCCCAGTCCACCTGCCCAGCAGAAGTGCCCAAGGCTCGCACAAAGTCACCTGAGTTCAAGCCGAGCCCGAGCACACCGCCACGAAGGCGGAGACGGCTGGCATTCGGCAACGCGGCAGCATTGTCCAGACGCAGGACGCCGCCCAGGATGAAGGTGGCCCCCGTGTAAGTATTGGCCTGCCCTAGGACTGTGGTGCCGTCTCCCGAATGCACCAGATTCACGATCCTTGATGAATTGCTGTTGTTGCTGATGACGGACGAGATCGCAAGCGATGCAAGCGGGTTCCAGTTGTGGATGATGAGGTCCGCGCTAGTCCCATCCGAATTGTTCAGCGCGCTCGTGAGGGCACCGCCACTGATGCTGTTGGCATGATTGCCCGCATGGGTGGTCTGCAATATCGCGCCGCCGTTGAGAGTCAGCAGATCTGTGATGGTGATGCTGCTGGATGCCACGGCCGGCACATAGAAGCGAGCGTTGGTGGTATTCACGTTCTGGAACGCGTTGCTAAGCGTCAGGGTGCCCGCGACCGAATCGATCGCAGTGATTGTGGTGCCATCAGCAAGGCCACTGCCCCGAATGACCTGCCCCACCTGAAGACGCCTGGTTGAAACATTGCTGATGACATTGCTACCCTGGACCGAATTGGCCAGCAATTCGTTGCCGCTGTTGAAGAAGCGGATCGTGTTTGCCGCAGCGTTTGAGCGAGTAGCTCCGCTGAAAGAGTCGAAGAACAGGGTTCCATCCATCACGTGCATGCTGCCAGTCCATGCTGAAGGGTCTGGCTGGATGGTGTGTGCGGCCGTGCCCCCAATCGAAATATTGTCAGAGGCAACCACCGAGAACAGGCCTCCGTTGAAGTCCACATAGGCGAAGTAGTTGACCCCAGGATTGAGTGTGTCCAAAGACGTCTGGTAAACGGCGCGGGGAATGATGGTCTGCACGTCACGCAGGAATTCGCCGCCCAAGCGAATGTTCGCACTGCCAGTACCAGACGGATTCTCACTGAAAAGGACCGTGCTGCCACGCTCAAAAGCAACAGCCACAGGATTGGTCAGATCTTGCAGCACCAAATCGGTGTTGAAGCTGCCAAAGCTGGAAACCCGAACGACCGAAGCTCCCTCCTTGGACTGGAAAGCGCCAAGCATGTTTTGTGTCGTGGCCCGGCGCGAAGATCCAATGACTTCGAATGTGCCCCCGCCCACAGTCAGACCACCGATGTCACTGCGGACAAACTGGTCGTCTTGAACCACGCGCACACGCAGGGTGCCGTCATAAACTTCCAGGCGGTCGAGGCCATAACCACCGGCTGAGGTGGAGAGGAATTCCAACACACCGGCACCACGCTTGATCACACCGTAGCTGTCTGGAGCGGCGGGAGTGACGTAGTTGCCGCCCATGACCAAGGTGGTGCGGGCATTGCCTACATCCCAGACCGCGTCTGAATTCATGGTGAACCCACGATCAGTCATGGAGTTGAAGCCATTGTATTGAAGAATGCCGCCGTTGAAAACCAAGTTTCCGGGGCTGTTGCGAGAGGCTCCAAGTGCTCCTGCTGCGCCTGCAAAAGACAGCGTGGAGGAGCCGCCACTTACCGCAGACTTGCTGAGCACCGCCTGAGTCGGACTGAGAATAGCCGCCACGGTCGTTCCTTCAGGGATTCCCAGGCCGCTGACGGCCTGGCCGACGCTGAGGCTGGCCGTTGATGCGAGATTGATGGTCGCCTGCCCCAGCACCAGCGTCACATTTTGAGTACCACCCACAGTGGCGGGCAAATTGTTAACAAAACCAAACGTCAGCCCCTGGGCACCCGTAGCGGTGACGGCATTGGAGATCTGGAGTGTAGTCGAGTCAATGATCTGGGTGATAACGCTGCCGGCCGGAATGCCGCCACCACTGACGGTCTGTCCGAGAAACAGACCCAGCGTGCTGGTGACAGACACGATGGCACCGGATGCCATGCCGCCATTGAACGAAGAGATTAGCGGAGCTGGAGCGGCTCCAAAGCTGAGCAAGGTATTGGTTGTGGCAGTCGCATTCTGATCGACCACGATCTGGTTGTTGTTCAGGATGGCGAGAATTTTGGTGCCAGTAGGGAAACCGCCGCCGGTCACCGTTTGCCCTATGGAAAGCCCGGCCGTGCTGTTGCTGTTGTTAAGCGTGATGGTGGCGCTATCCAACGTGAGAGCTGCCACACTTCTGAAGTCTTCCAGCAGCGCAACATTGTTCCCAAACGTGTAATTCGCTCCCGTCGTTGTGATGTTGGAGCCGTTCAGGAGCGTCACTGTGCTCTGCGCACCGTTGATTCCAGTCACATAGGAGCCGCCGAAACTGATCAGAGTGCCGTTGTTCGATTGAGTCGCACTGGTGCTGATGCTCACTTGGTTGGTGGCGCTGTTGATGCCGGTGATGGTGGCACCAATCGGTATGCCCGTACCAACCACAGGTGTTCCCACCTGAAGACCGGCAGTGCTCGCCACAGTGATCGAACTGAATCCGGCGATCGTGTTGGAACTCACCGTGACAACCGCAGGCAGACCGGCACCGGAAACAGTCTGGCCAAAGGTGATTCCGCTAAGATCACTAAACGTCGGAGGGCTCAGCACATTACCAAGCGTCTGGTTAAACGCGCTGAGCGCCGCGCCCGAGGCGGCACCGGTCACCCCGAGCTGACGGACAGTCAAAACTCCTGCATTGATCGTGGTGGCACCTGTGAAAGTATTCAAGCCCGACAAGACCAAGCTGCCATCACCATTCTTATCGAGACCATTGTTGTGAGAGAAGGACAGATCGACCGTGCTGGCGCCAGAGCCTGTCACTGCGTTACTTAGGACAATGTTACCCGTCTGATTGACCGGATCCGTGATGGTGATGGAACTGATGGTCGCACCAATCGGAATATTGCCAGTGCTGCTAGAGACGCCCAGACCGACGTTGAGTCCGGCAATGCTGATACCCGAAATCGTGGTGCTACCGCCCGTGGCGGTCACGGCTCGGGTGGAGGGCGGCGTGCGGTTGGCGATGACTGCCGAGATTTCCATCGTGGCGGCAGTGTTGTTTTGGCGGATATAAAGGTCCGCATTGGTTCCAAAGCCGCCGGACAAAGTTCCCGACCCGGTGATGAGGGCAGAGTCCGTGCCCATGTTTGGGGTGACCAGTATCCCGCCGGAAAGGATCGAATTGTCCCCCACCAAAGTCACCGTCATGGAATTGCTACCCACTGTATTGTCAGGAGCATTGAAACGCAGGGTGTTCGTACTGCGGTTCGTCTGGGTGCTGGCACCTGTGATGGTCATGTTGCCGCCGTTATTAAGACTTGTCGGCAGCACCCAATCATTGGCCGCGTTGCTGTTAATGTAGCCAGTGAACTTGCTGATAAGACCGTCCTGGGCAAGCACCACCGAATTATTGGAACTCAACTGCCCTGTGGTGGTTCCCGAGAAGATGGTGTTGCCGCTGCTGCCAAAAGTGTATGTTTGACCAGATGCATTGGCTGTGGCGGGCTGGCTGAGCACCAGTTGGGTTCCATTGAGGATTCCCACAATCGTGGTGTTGGCGGCAATGCCCGTTCCGGAGATGGTCTGGCCGATCATGCGACCGGCGGTTGTGTTGGTGCCCGGGAGGGTAAGCGTCGTGCTATTGAATGTGATGTTGCCTGAGGCGGCGGTGGTAACTTCTGTCGCAGAATTAAATGTCAGTGCATTGGTAGCGGTGACCGTCGCATTATTGGACAGGGTGATGGTGCTGCCATTGGCATTGATCGAGGTAATCGTCACGCCTCCTGGAATGCCCGTGCCACTCACGGACTGGCCAAAGGTAAGCCTTGCGTTGGAGATCACGGTGCCTGTGCTTGTGTCGTTGGTCGAGCTGACAGCTGCCCAGTCAGAATCCCCCACATAGGCCCAGCCGCCCAAGATGCCGTTCACATTGAGATTGTCAGTGCTGGCAATGTTGTCAGCGCTAAAGCGAAGCGACGCGCCGGTATTGCGAGTGATCGAGTTCATGCGCAGCACACCCGTGCTATTCGTCTGGTCGATGCGGTTGCTGCCGCCGCCAATGGTGGCCGCAGCAATGATCTCCAGGATTGTACCTGACCCATTTCTCATGGCCAGCGTGGCACCGAGACGCCCGCCACCGAGGGTGACTCGTCCAGTGTCAGCAAGACGGCTGCCGCTGCCGTTCGCATAATCAAGAATGAGCGTGCCCGCCTGCACGCTGTGATCCGGCGACATGCTGCTGATGGTGTTGCGGGTAAAGCTGTCAGCCTGGCCGCTCAAAATCAGAGTGCCGTCGCCGAACTGGGTGATGGCACCTCCGCCGCCGAAAATGCCCTTGATTTCGAGCGAGGCTCCCTGGCCAATCAGCACGCTGGAATTGCCGGTCGCAAACAATGCGCCAGCCCAAGAACTGGTTCCGGTCGTCGCGGCCAGGGTGCCGCCTGCCAGGTAGATCGCATCCGCAGTACTGTAGGTGACATTGCGGAAGTCCAGGGTGGCATTAGCACCGCCGGGGATGGAAGTGCCGTTGTTGTTACCCCCAGCGACAACGATGCCTGCCTGGCCCGCCGCCCCGAGAGCACCGTCCGCAGTCACTGCGAGGATGCCCGCATTGACACGCACTTCTCCGGTGAAGGAGCTGGCAGCAGACAGCACCCAAGTTCCCAGACCGTTTTTCACCAGCGAGGTGGAGCCGCCCGTGCCATCTCCAAGAGAGAGGGCGAAAACGTTGTTGCCCGTGTTGTAGCCGCTCAGCGTCAGCGTGCGGTCGCCGCTGCCAGTGAAGCCGACAGCAGGAGAGAAGCCGGCCTGACCGAAATTCATCCTCGCCGCCGTCCGGGTGCCGTCTGCCACGATGGTGGCCGCAGAATCTCCCACTCCCATGGTGAACGACCTGTCCGTGAAGGTAGGGGTGTTGCTGACAAACCGTAGCACCGCGTTGTCCAACACCAAATTGGCTGCGGCGTTGGAAGCAGAGCCGATGCTGCTGCTGAAACCACCGCTATTGAGGCTATTCACCACCAAGCCGCCGCCCTGCACGACCGTGGCCCCGCTGTAGCTGTTTGAAGTCCCCAAAGAGAGCATTCCAAGACCTGTTTTGGCCAGAGACAACTGCGTGGCACTGTTCAGGCCGTCCACCAGCGCTCCCTGGAAGCTCTGGTTAACATCCGTGTTGATCGTCAACGTGGCAGGGGCTGTTCCATCATTCGTCACAGTGCCGACGCCAGTGATGGCCGAGAAGGTGGCATCAAAGCCATTCAGGTTGAAAACACCGGTGGCCAGATTGATCGAAATGCCTGCGGTCGTGACCAGCGCGGTGGCGCTTTCCAGCCGGATCTCACCTGCCTGCTGATAAAGCTTCCCGCTGAACGTGTTGGTTCCGCCCAAACGCAGCAAGCCGCTGTTGAGTGCGATGTCTCCCGTCAGCGTGTTGTTGCCGGAGAGAACGATGGCGGAGCCATTCAGACGGATATAGCCGATGGTGTTGTTGCCGGTGAGTTTGATGGCATTGAAGTCACCGTAGGTCAGGCTGGCATTGGTTCCGCCGCCGGAGGTGGCTTTTGACAATTGAAGTGTCGTTCCATTGACAATGGCTGCGATCGTTGTGCCTTCGGCGATATTATTGCCGGAAACTCTGGACCCGACCTCCAGCCCAGCCGTGCTGCTTACCACCACCTGGGTGCTGCCCGAGGAGAAAGTGGAGGCCAACTGGCCGGTGGTGTCAAGCTGTACCCCTTCGGTTTCCAGCCCTCCGGACAAATCATGGTCTCCTGCAATGGTGAGGATGCCACGATTGTTGCCGAGGCCACCCGATGTCGCACTCAAGATCAACCGTCCGGATGCACCGCTGATGAGATTCGCAGAGCTTAGGGTCACAACGCTGTTGTCAGCGACCCGGATACGCCCGTCTGCGGCCCCGAGCGTGATGCCGCGATTGGCGTCGTTCATCTCCATGGTGGCGTCCACCTGCAAAGTGCCGCCATTGAGCACCAGTTGGTCAGCACGGAAGCTCGAAGGGTTAGCACCCAAGTCCGTTTCCCTCGTGATGCGCAGGACTCCCTCATTCACATAAGTCCTGCCAGAGTAGGTGTTCATCTGTCGGAAAGTGATGGAAGTTCCATTTTGTGTCTGCAGCGGTGCATTGGACAGCACGAACTGGCTGCTACTCAACACGCTGGCCACCACGGTGCCGGCGGCGATGCCGGGGCCAGTCACCAATGCCCCGACCTGCATGTCGGTGGTGTTGGCACCGCCGCTCATCGTTACAGTGCTTTGACCAGTGGTGTAAGAGCCTGTGCGGCTGAAGCCAGGGTTTAACTGCAACGTTCCCTGCCCAGACTTGGCCAGATTCATCTCAAAGGCTCCGTTGTTGACCAGAAGGCTCGTGATGGTGGTCGTGCCTCCGGTGATGTGAGTGATCAGATCGTAGCCGGAAGTCGCACCTGCCGTCACCATGCCGCCCGCAACCGTGGAACTGCCAATATTGATCATCCCGCCGGTGCTGATGGTCAGCGTGTTTCCGTTATTGATCGTGGTGCCAAAGCCACGCAGGTTCACGGAATTGACCGTGGGTGAGTTGATCGTCTGCGCTGAAGTCAGCCTGACGTTGCTGCCGCCGGCGTAGGTCGTGCTGATAGTTGCATTTTGAGTCGATGCAGCCGAGTTGACCGCCGTGACGCCAGCGGTTGCATTGTAGGTGGCAAACTCACTGCCGACCACAGCCCAGCCACCGATGATGCCTCCGGACAGAGTGGGAGCACTGGTGAACATCACCTTCGAGGCACCTGTGTTGCCGAGAGCAAAAGTGTCCTCAAAATTCACCATCGAACCTGCCTGACGAGAAAGCCCAGCAAAGGTAATCGTGTTTGACGCAGCATTAGAAATAGTCGTGCTGATCGCATTGGCACCCCCTGTGAGCGTGAGTTGCCCGAGAGACTCGGAGAAAGCCTCTACTCCAGTCCCGAAACTGCGGTAAAGGAAGCGTCCGCCATTGAGATTAAGCGCCGTGCTGTCTCCGATGCGATTGTTGTTGATACCGCCGCTGTTCTGGATCTCAAGCCCCTGGCCGTTGCTGTTACCAAAAAGGGAGTTACCCACTCCAGATATGTTGATGGCGGTTGGTGCACCCAAACTACCATTCAGTCCTAAAACGAGCAGGTTCCCCCCCACTAGGTTGACGTTGCCGTTGATCACCATGGTGTTGTTCACAGTCACCAGCGCACCGTTGGTCACATTGTCGCCGGTGCCGCGGACGTTGAGGGAGCCGTTTTCCAGCACCACACGTCCCAAGCTCACCTGGGTCAAAGTCTGCACCCCGCGGATGTCGAAGTTCCCACCGGCGACTCGGAAGTCAAAAGGGACGAGCCCGCCAATGTAGCCGAAGGTGCTTGGATTAAAGGAAGTGACTCCCGGTGCCTCCAAAACTGCAACACCATTCGTGGCATGGCCGCCAAAGCCGAGGAAATCTCCTCCCACAACCGTGCTGATGGTCGGCGCGGCAGAAAGGGTGAATGTGTTCGCGCTGTTGATCGACTGAATCTTGGTTCCCGCAGCAATGCCCACACCATACACATACATGCCGGCGGTCAGGTTGGTTGTCGTGCCGCCGGAGGACAGGGTGACGAGCGCGTTGCCGCTGGTGTAATTACCAAAATTGAAGGAGCTCGCTGATCCAAGGCTCAAATTCACAGTCGTACCGCCTTCACGCACCATCCTGCCGCCAAGCATGAGCCGGTTGAAGGAGTAGGCCGCTGTGAAGTCACGGAAACTGAGTGTGCCGTTGTTGAAGATGAGACGGGAGCCATTTCCATTGCCGCCAAATCCAGTGGTGTTCGTGAGGGCAAGTGTGGCACCGCTGTTGATCGTCGTTGTACCAGAGTAAGTGATGTTTCCGCCGGAGAGCACCTGCTCCCCTGTACCGGCCACCACCAAGTTCAGCACGCCGGTGCCGGCGTTGTTGGCACGGTCGCGCATGATGCCGTTAAAGCTGCGGCTGCCGCTGGTCAGGAGTGTCAGCGTGCTGTTAGCGCTGAGCGATTCACCTTCAAGATTTTCCACCACGCCACCGCCGGTAGAGTCTGCGAGCCCCGCCACCGTCTCATTGTTGCCGACCATCTTGAAATAGGCGTTGTTGTTGGCGGCACCATCGAAACGAATCACTGTCCCGTCGGCGATCTGCTCATTGCCACCCAGTTGCACCACGGCGGTGTTGTTGTCAGCACCGGTTACCCGGCCCAGGCCACGGCTGACTCCGCCAATGGTGAGGCCGCCGACAATGGTGCCGTTGACGACGTCTCTACCATATACCGTCAAAGACGTGCCGGTATTGGTGGCGGCAGTGGAGAGAATGAAGGTAGTGGCATTGATGACGGAGGCGACCGTAGCGCCGTTAGGAATGTTAACGCCAGAAATCGGCATGCCGGGATAGAAGCCAGCGGTGCTGGTCGTCGCGGCGACAGTGCCGCCCGCGCTGGCGACGATGGCGGCACCGCCATTGCTGGCAGTCGCATTGGCAGACAGAGTGAACTGGGTGCCATTTGCATTCAGGGCTGCCACCGTGGCGCCCACGGGGATACCTGTACCGCTGACGGGCATACCCACATAGAAACCGGCTGTGGTGCCCGAATTTAGCGTGACCAGAGTGCTGCCGGTATTGACTGAAGCAGAAAAACTCTGCGTGTTTGCGGCAATGGAGGCGGAGGCGTTGTTGGCGGTCGCATTGGCTGAGAGAGTGAACGATATGCCGTTCGCATTGATGGCCGTAATGGTGGCTCCGACCGGGATACCCGTGCCGCTCACCGGCATGCCCACAAAGAAATTGGAAGTATTGCCGCTGTTCAGTGTGACGTTGTTGCTTCCATTGAAGATGCTGGCACTGACATTCTGAGCCACAAGCGTTCTGGCGATGCTACCTGCGCTGGCAGTGCCTGAAACGCTGTTGGTCGCCGCAGCGGAAAGCGTGAACTGAGTAGCGCCTTGTATCGAAGTAACCGTGGCACCGTTCGGAATGGCAGAATTTCCAAAGATGGCCATGCCTACGCGCAGTGCAGTGGTGTCTCCACTGGCCAGCCTCACCGTGCTGGATCCGCTGAATGTTTGAATGTTCAAAGGGCTGGAAACCACAGCGCTGGCTGACTTGGCAAGCACCAGGTTGGGGTTACCGGCGTCACTGAAGCCACGATTGGTGACCCAGGTGTCTCCGCTGTAGGTATTGGCGGTGATTCCAGAGAGAGTCAGACGCCCGCCACCCATCACGGTGAGACCAAGGCCGGAGCTGGCCTGGGAAATGGGGCCGGCAATATCCACCCGCCCAGCTGCGCCTCCAGCTCCAATGATGACCTGAAGATTGCTGGCGAGCTGGACCGGAACAGCCAGCACGTCCACTTGGTTGAGGGACTGCACTTTGCTCAGCACAGCAGAGCCATAGGCACCATTGTTGAGGATCAGCCGCCCGTTGCCGACCCCCTGCGTGACCGTGAACCCATTGGTGTTGTTGGTGTCCCCCACAAAGACCTTACCGGTTACTTTATCACCATTGAGGGCCACTTGCACCTGGGAGGCGATATTGGTGTTGAGGGTGGTGATGCTGCTGATGGCATTCGGCGATTCCTGCGGCTGCCAGCTGGTGGCAGCCCCCCAGGAGGACGAGCCCGTGAGGTTGTAGTTGTAAAGCCGGACGGCGATGTCGCCTGGTTTGGTGAGAATGACGAGAATGCCGTCCGTGGCAAACCTGCTCACGTCGTAAACCAGCGCGCCTGAGAGGGTGGGGAGATTCAGATTTCCACCGCCCGTGCCGCCATTGCGGTAATTGGTGCCAACATCCATCGTCGATTCCACTGAGAGCGAGGTCCAGTCGCCGATATCAATGTAGTCGCCGCTGGCAGCCGCAGCGAAGTAAGCGCCGGACAGGGTGATCTGGCTGCGATTGAGTTCGAGCACTCCGTTCACTGTGATGGCATCATGGCTGCCAATACCAGTGCCGTTCCAAGTGGAGAGCCTCTGGTCGCGATAACCACCGATCGTGTCATAGAAACCCACGAGCAGGTTGGAGAGAATGCCAAGGTCATTGCCAGTGCGTCCGTTGATCGTGAAACTGGCAGCAGAATTGTCCTGCAGCGTCAGATTGCCATTGAAGACCATGGACCCCACGGCGGTGCCAAAGCTGCCGCCTGGTGTCAGCGTGGCTCCACTGGTGAAGAGGTGGTTGGTGACGCCAGCGGTGCCATTCACGATGCCCACGCCAGAGAGAGTGGCACCCGAGTTGACGGTGATGCCACCCGCACCTGCTCCGCCCGTGGTATGTGTGGCAGACGTGCCTACCTGAAGGTTGCCACCATTGACGGTGGTGGAGCCGGTGTAGGTGTTGACAGCACCAATCACCCACGATCCAGATCCGTTTTTCACCACGGAGGTCACCCCACCGCTGTCAGCGACGACATTGCTGAGCGTGTTGGCACCCGTATTGGTTCCCGAAAGGCTCAATGTGCGGTCACCGCTTTGCCCGTTGAAGCCAATGCTGCCTGAATTGGTGAAATTCACGGCACCGGTTCCGGAGGCTTCGATGGTGCCACCTGAGGTGCCGACGCTGAACAGCCTGTCCGTGGACTGGGCAGCTCCTGTGTAGCGCAAGGTGCCTCCATCCAAGACAAGATTGGCAGCCGAGTTGCTGCTCGCACCGATGCCGCTGTTCGCCCCGCCATTGCCAAGAGAAGAAGTCTGGAGCACGCCGAGATTGATCGTGGTGGTACCGGTGTAGGTATTGCCAGCCGCACCCAGCACCCAAGTGCTCGTGCCGTTCTTCACCAGCGAGATGGTGCCGCTGCCGTTGGCGATGAGGGGATTGAAGGTGTTCAACAAGGCCGCGTCCGCGCTGCCGCCGAGCGTCAAAGCACGAGCACCGGCGCCGTTGACCACGATTGATCCGGTATTCGAGAACACCAGCGCTCCCGTTCCGGATGAGTCCAGCACGCCACCGTTGACTCCAAGGGTCAGAAGACGGTTCGTGCTTGTCCCGCTACCGTTATAACTGAGTGTGCCGCCATTGAATACCAGCGAGGCCGCGTTGGTGGTAGCGTTGGAAGCATCACCACGACCGATGCCGCTGGCGACACCAATGTCGTTGAGGTTGTCAGTGCGCAAGACGCCGCCAGCGAGAGTGACCACACCGGTGTTAAAGTTGCCTGCCCCGAGATCATAGTCATCAGGGGTCAGTCCATCACCGATGGTCGGCGCAACACTCAGGGTGAAGCTCGTGTTGGAATTAATCGCTGTAATGTAAGCACCCAATGGGATGCCTTCGCCTATGACAGCCTGGCCCACAACGAGGCGGGAGGTGTCGCTGGAGGTGACCAGTGTATTACCAGCGGTGGCGATGCCTGTCACACCAGCGAGGACGCCGTTGTTCGGTGCCATAACCCAAGTGCCGGTGCCGCTCATGGTCAACGCTGTCGCGCCACCGCTGTCGCCGATCACCGGCACAAAGGTGTTCGTTTGGGCGGAGGTGGCCGTCAGGGCCAGGGTGCGCTCACCGCTGCCCAGGTAGGCCAGTGCACCAGTGTTGGTGAAGTTGAGAGCGCCGGTTCCGCGATTGTCGATGGTGATCGTGTTGCGCCCCAGGGTGAACAAACGGTCCGTGCTGACGGCTCCGCCACGGTAATCCAGCGTCGCTGCGTTAGTTCCGGCGCTGCTTCCAAACACCAAATTCGAGGCGAGCGAGGAGGATGCCCCCACGGCACTGGCAGTGCTGCCATTGGCGAGGATGTCGGCGCGCAAGGTACCTGAGGCCACGGTGGTGACGCCGCTGAAGGTGTTGGCTCCCTGGAGATAAAGGGTGCCGCCGCCCGTCACGTTGAGATTGATGCCCGTGGTGGACTCGCTGATCGCGCCGCCGACGGTGAACACGCCAGCCGTGCTGGCGATGTTCCAAGTCTGGCTGGCGAGGAGGCGGACGTTGACATTGGCATTGATCGAGTGCGCGGCGGAGCCAGCTTGCACATTGAGTCCGCCAGCATTGATGGAAATCCGGTAGCTGTTGGCACCGGAATTGTTGATCGAAACGGAATTACCCGCAGCGGTGGTGCCGGTGCCAGTGAAGTTCAGCGTGCGGAGCTGCATGTTGGCACCCAAATTGACCGCCAGCCTGCTGGTATTGGCAGAGTTGGCGGTGAAGAAGTAGTCATCCAACCCTCCGAGCGCTGTTGCGTTTGCGCCGCCTCCAGGCAAGGAAGTCCAGTTGGTTAGAGCGTCTGAAATATTGCTCGTGCCACCTGTCCAATACCATGAGTTGGTGACGTCATTGGTAATCGTTAAGTTTGCGGTGCTGGCCGTGCTGCCCAAAGCGATTGTGTAGTTGTTGGCGAAGGTAAGCGCATTGTTGTTCACAGTGCCGGTGGTTGCTGCGCTGATTATGATTGAGTTGGCGGTGACGATGCTCACCGTGGCACCATTGGCAACGCCAGCGCCCGTGATGCTCATGCCAGCGACGATGCCGGCAGTGCCCCCCGGCATGGAGATCGTCGAGGTGCCATTGGTGTTACCAGTCAGAGTTTGGAGTCCAATAATGAGTCCGGTGCTAGTCAGACTGAGATTCCCTGGATTGGTCAGAGAACCCGTCGTTGACGAAAGAAACGTGTAGGTTCCAGCCGTGAGACTGGTGGCCGTGGAAACCGGCGCGAGCGCTATCTCCACTGGACCGGCGATATTGATGCCGCGGGTGACATTGATGCGGTCGATTTGCGTAACTCCGCCCGAATTGATGTCCAGCAGGAGATTGGCCACCGTGCTGCTGCCGGAGCCCAAAGTCAGACCCGTGGCCGGTCCTGTGGCATTTTGCTGGATGGTGAAGGTGCCAATGGCGTTGTTAGCCATGCTGAGCGTGGCGCCTGCGTTCACCGTCAAAGAAGCTCCGGCTCCAGTCACCGAGGTCAGACCTGCAAAGTAGTTCCCTTGGACGTTCAAAGTACCGTTGTTGACCGTGATCGCCGTATTGCCCAAACCCGGAGCGGTCGTGGAACTCGCAGGCTGGTTAAGCACCAACGTCCCGGCACTGATGGTGGTGGTGCCCGTGTAGTTGCTGTTGCCACTCAGTGTCCAAGTACCGGTGCCAGTCTTGGTCAAGGTGCCGGTGGTGATATCTATCGGACCAGCGATTGAGCCGCTGCCGGTTCCCTGCAACGTGAGGTTATTGCCAGCTCCCGTGACGCTGGCACCACCGTAAACGACATTGGCATTGGTCAAGGCAGTCGAAGCATTGCCATCGAGGGTGACACTGGTGCCGCTGACTGCGATGACACGCCGACCCAACAGTGTGGAGCCCACCACCAAGGTGCTCGGAGCCGTGGCACGCAGAGTCACATTCGGAGAGGTCGTAAGACTGGACGCAATACCCACGGTGCTGCCAAACGGCACCGAAGTGCCGGCTACGACCTGGTTGGCAGTGCCGGAGAGCGAGACCGCCGTGCCATTGATCGCGATGACTGTTTGCCCAAACATCGTGGTCCCCACGACCAAATTGGAAGGAACAGAAGCCAGAGTCACCCCAGCAAAACTGGATGCATTACCGGTCCCTGTCGGGGCTGAACCGTTGAAGATAGCAGTGCCACCGGTGAACGAGATCGTCGGGGCTGTGGTATAGCCGGTACCGGTGTTGGTTATCGTGATGCCGACGACCTGCCCGCTGCTGTTGAGCACGGCCGTTGCGGCGGCACCTGCGCCACCGCCGCCAGTGATGCTCACATTGGGAGCCGCCGAATAGGTGGTGGTGTTCGGCGCGATCGTGAAATTGGCAGCCGTGAGACCGCTGCCGCTACTGTTGACTGTGACCGTCGTGCTGGCCGCCGAATTGGTTAGCACGAGAGGCGTGGTTCCTGAGGCGTCGATAACACCGGCACCGGTGAGGTTAATGACCCGAGTGGTGGTGTTGCGGGTAGCGTCCTGGCCGATGAAACGCAGCGTTCCGTTCAGATTGACGTTCGAGAACAAGGCCACATTCCCCATTGAGCTGGCTGCGGCATCCGCCAGGGTATTGACCTCCAAAACGCCGCCCGTAACATTGGTGCTACCCCGGTAGTTGTTCAGGCCGGTCAAGGTCTGGGTGCCGGTGCCAGTCTTGACCAAGCTCAAGGCATTGGTGCTGTTGGCGATCGTCCCGGCAAAGGTGGCCTGGGTCAGATTGGATGCGCCCACAGTCAAAGTGGCCGCCGAACCGGAATTGGTCACCAGACCTGCACCAGCGAGCGATCCCACGGTTTCGGAGAAACCTGCGAGATCAAGCGTGCCGCCCGTAGTGCCGGTCAGGGTGTTGCCTGCCGCGACGACCACGTCGGAGTTGTCAGGGATCACTCCCGCAGCCCCCAATCTCAGCATGCCCCCCGTGATGGTCGTGCTGCCGGTGTAGTTGTTGCCGGTGTTGGAAAAGATCGCCGTGCCAGCGCCTGCGATCACGATGCCGGATCCCGCCCCGCTGGTGATCTGACCGTTGAGGTAAGCTGTGACAAAGGGGCTGGCGATCGTCATGGTGCGAGCCGCAGTACCGAGGTTCATCACCCCCGTGAGGAAGAGGCTGTTCGCAGCGGAAGTGCCTCCAAACGTGAAATTGCCGTTCACCGTGATCGCATTCGCAAGCCAGGTGGTGTAGTTGAGGTTGTTGGTAGCGGTGGTCGTCGCAAGGGAAGACAATGCGAAACCGGTGTCTCCGATACCAGATGCAACCAGCGAGCCGCTGGGAACGCCCGTGCCGGTGACTGGCTGGCCCACAGTCGTGAGACGTCCGTTGGTTCCGGTCAGCGTGACAGCCGACGAACCGTTCGTCGTGCCTGAACTGATAACTGTGAAGCCGCCAGCTAGGATCGTGGTGCCATCTCCCAGCGCAAGCGCTCCTGTGCCGATCGCGCTGCTGGCGATGTTCAGCGCCCCTGCAGTCAGGGAGGTGTTGCCATTACCCAAAATCAAGGTGCCAGCAGACAGATTCAAGCCCGTGGTGAAGGTGCTGAGGCCGGTGAGCGAAAGTGCTCCTGCACCGGATTTGGTGATCACGCCGCCAGCACTCGTAATCGGGACGCTGATAGCCAGGCCAACCGGCGCGGAACCGGTCACATTGATGACAGGGGCGGCATTGGTCAGTTGAAGTGCGCTAAGCGCGACAGCGCCACTGCTGATGGTCGGAGTCACCGCCCAGTTGTCATTGTTCGAGGTGATGGCATTGGCCGCCGCGAGCACCACAGTGCTGGAGGCTGTGGGGGTGCCGAAGCTGAACGTAGGCGCACTGGTGCCGCCATTGCCGTTGAAGGTCAAACTTGCAAAGGTGTTCTGCACTGACGTGCCATAGTTGGGCAATGTGAAAGTTCCTGTGCCGGAAAGGGTGATGTTGCTAGTAGTGGCGATCTGACCGGTATTCGTGTTCGCAAAGTTCAGCGCACCTCCGTTGATCCGGATGTCGCCCGGGATGAGCTGGGTACCAGAAACACTGGTGGAAAGCTGCAGGATACCCTGATTAACAATCGTCGTTCCAGTGTAGTCATTCAGCAGGTTGGTGATGTTGCTGCCTTGGTTGAAGCTTAGCGTGAGGCCTGAGTTGTTGGCGGTCGCCGCCTGGGACAGGGTGATTTGTGTGCCAGAGTTCACCGTTTGGATCGTGGTCCCAACAGGGATGCCAGTGCCAGCCACCTTCATTCCGGCTGTGAGCCCAGCGGTGCTGGCGAGTGAGACTAAGGTAGAAAGGTTGTTCGTGGAACCTGATCCCACATTCAACCAGCTCACCCCCGTGGGCGCGAGGGAATAGCTCAATGTATTCGTGCCTGTAGCACTGGCGTTCTGGCTGATCGTGATCTGCGTCGGACTGTCGATGGATACGATCGTCGATCCCCCGGCAATGCCTGTGCCACTCACAGCCTGCCCCACCTGAAGACCATTCGTATTTGCCAAAGTCACTACTGAGCTGCCACTGATTGTGTTCGTTGAGTAGGAAACAGCAGCCCCCATCACCACGGTTCCACCGCCAGATTTTACAAAGCCAATGCTTCCAGTGATCTTCGTGTTGAAAGTGTTGCTTCCCCCGTTGGCCCAGAAGAAAAGATCTGTGCTGCCAGACGTGATGGCAGACGCGACATCGCCGCGATTAAACGTCACGCCTGTCGTAGTCAGCAGGCCACCACTTGCAATTGTCAAGGTGGCCGCAGTTCCAGCCGAACCAAAGGTCTCGGTCGTTCCGTTGGTGAGGCGCCATGAGTTAATCGTCCTGCTCGCTGCCAAAGTGCGGGAGTTATTGCTCTCATTCACATTCGCAGTGGCAGCAGCAGTAGTGAAGTCGCTGCTGGCATAACTAGCATAACCAGCACCCGTATTACTTAGCTGACTGACCCCGAGGCTGTCCTTGTAACTAGCGAACTCAGACCCGCCGACCACCGCCCAACCGCCGATGATGCCATTGACCAGGCTGCTCTGGCTGAAAGCAGTACCATTGACCTGGCCGAGGAAAACCTGCGGCTGAGCACCGGCCGTGGCGGTATTGGTAGTGCCCCCCAATGTCAGACCGGAACCGGCCACAAAATTGATTACACCACCATTGGCAGCGACGCGGTTGAGGTCGGAAAGGGTGAGCGCGTAGCCACCCGTGGTGGCACCGCCAAGCTCGTTGATGGTGAGCGCCGAAGAGCCTTGGCCCAAGGTCACCGCACCAATGGTCTGAGCATCGAGCGACTGGCGGCCATTAATGGTCAATGAGCCGCCATTCAGAGTGATGGGAGCCGAGGCACTGATGCGCGTGGTGTTGTTGTTCAGCCCCTGGTTGTCGAGCAACAGCGTCGAGTAGCCAACCGTGATGGCACTGGTGTTGGCGAGCGCCCCTCCATCACGCAGATTCAATGTGCCACCGAAAACACTCGTCGCTCCGGTGTATGTGCTGGTGCCGGTGAGGATCAAGGTGGCTGCCCCCGACTTGGTGAAGGACAAGGCACCGCCCGAGTTGGTGATGACACCCCCAAAGGTGGAGTTTGTGCCACTGCTGGTGACAAGCGTGGCGGGTGAGGCTCCCGTATTCGTGATGGTGCCTCCGCTGCCCGAGATAGCGACCGTGGTGCCGCCGACATTGGCTGTCGCGTTGTTGGAAATCGCCCCCACGGCGAGATTGCCGCCCTTCACATCCAAGATGCCTCCATTGACACGCAGGTCATAGACGGTCGGAGTGATGGTTCCAGGCGTGACCAGCAGGGTATTGGCTCCGGCTCCCAGTTCCAAGGTGCCTGCGTTCAGCGTGGTCGTTCCAGTGATGTAGCTAGCGCGATTAAGAGTGAGTTTGCCCGCACTGGACTTGGTGAGGCCCTGAGAGCCTCCAGAGAGGTAGCTGTTCACCACCAGATCTCCCACGTTGTGGAAGATCAGTTGATTGTTAGCTCCGGGTGCCAGCACGCCGCCGCGGATGCCATTGTTGTTTGCCAGCGAGAGGATACCGCCGGAGTTGACTGTGAGTGTGTGCAGTCCACCTGCCGCATTGTAGAGGCTGCCGGCGGGATTCACCGTCGAGGAAAGTGTGGCCGCTCCCATGAAAATGCCGCTACCGCCGTCAAGCACCAGGCTGTTGATGGTCGAGTTCGCGGTCAGGTTCTGCAGCGCGGTAAGGCGCACGTTGGAATTCGGGCTGACAGCAGCAAATGGTGCGATCTGCGGCTGGGTGCCCAAGGTGGACGCCTGCTCCGCGGCAGTCAACAATCTGAAGCCGTTGCCAGCAGTGCCACCCACCGTGCCAGCGCTGCCGATGTAGGTAACGAAACCTGTGCCATTACCAGTGAGGGAAACATCCCCAATGATGTCCGGGCGGATATTCATCGTCGTGGAACCCACAGCGCCATTGGCGCCGATCAAACTGGGCGAAGAACCAACACCTGCGGTCGCAACCACCGCAAAATTAGCAATTCCGTTCCCAGCAGTCCCTCCCAAAGAGGTACCACGCAACAGCAAGGCTCCTCCCAAAGCACCACTGTTGGCGATGCCGTTCATGGAGTTGAAATTCAGAATGCTTGAGGCGCCGACGCCCGCGCCCGGTGTGATTGTCAGCACGCCGCTGCCATTCTGAATGTTAACTGTTCCCAAGTTTTCGGCCAGCGCTGCAGATGCCGGACCAGTGACGTTGATGAAACCACCCTGGATGTTTGTCGTGCGATTTGTGGAAGTGGTGCTGAGATCACTGTATCTGCCAGGAACCGAAGTAATGTCCACCCCGAGGCGGTTTGAGACATTGTTGGTGCTATTGTCGATGTTCAGGACACCACCGCTGTTCACCGCGTAGGTGCGGAAATTCAAGGAGTTGCTGCTCCCCGAGTTCAGAGTCACGGCGCCCTGGCTGATGGCGAACGTGTCAGAGACCCCCGAGGAGGCGCTGTTGCCAGAGAGATTCCAGGTGCCTGTGCCAATCTTGACGACCGAGAGACGTCCATTGGTGAACGGCGTGCTGAAGGTGCCGGAGAAAGTGCTGCTTGTGTTGTCGGAACCCGTGACCACCGTGCCGCCTGATCCAAGACTGTAGTTCGTGATGGAACCGGAGCCAGTGACAGAACCGACCACGCCCGCGAGCCCGCGAGCATCAAGGGACGTGCTAGCCGCCAGCACCACCTGTGAATTGCCGATGAACGCGCCATTTTGCGCGAAGGCGAGTGCCCCCGAGTTGACATAGGTGCCGCCGGAGTAGGCGCTCTGACCACCGATACCGAGCACCCCAGCCCCTGATTTGATGATGAAGCCGTTGTTCATCGCGGCATTCAGCGCAAGCCCGATCTGACCCGTGAGACCCATCTGGCCAGGCATCACGGTAGAAGCGGCCACATTGAAGTTTTGCCCCGCGCTGATGTCCAAGAAGCCGTTTAGCACCGGAATGGCGCTGCCATTGTCCAGGCTGGAGGCTGTAATGATGCCGCCCACCGTCACGCTGCCAGACAAAGCCGAAGTGGCATTCTGGGAAAGCGTGTAGCCCAGCCCGGAACCGCTGGAAATGGTGGAGCCAGGAGCGATGCCAAGACCACTCACAGGGGTGCCAGCGGCCAGGGCGCTGGCGCTCGGCGCGATCGTGAAGGTCAGCGCGGCACTGCCTGCGGTGGTGCTGGCGCTGTTTTGAATCGTGACCGTGCCGCTCGCCGTGGCGTTTGCAGACATGGTATAATTGGTTGCGTTGGAATTGCTTGAGATGGTGGTCCCTGTCGGTATGCCAGCACCACCGATGGAAGTGCCCGGTGCGATCGTCGCTCCCGGAGCGACCGAGAACACCAGTTGATTGGAATTGGCCGTGGTGGTGGCGGTGAGAGGACGGACGGCAACCACCGAAAGCGTGCCACCTCCAGTCATGACAGCCGGACCTGTGACCCCACCATCATACGTGAATGCGAGACTAGAGATGGTGTTATTGAAGTTGTTGAGGTTCAGCAAACCACCGCCGTTCATGGTCACAGCTGCCGATGAAGCTATCTGGTTGCTTTGCTGCAGGAAAACCGACGCATTGCCGATCGGCAGTGAATCGGCACCGCTGTTGTTGCCGCCAGAAATGATCAAATTGCCCGGAATCGCAGGCCCCGAAGAAGAGTTGAGGTTCACGATCACGCCGTTGACATAGGTGGTGCCAGTGTAGGTGTTTGCGGCCGTGAGATTGATGTTCGGCGCAGTCTGATTGGCACCTGCGACCTGACTCAAACCGTCGAGGATGACGTTCATGGTCGTGTTGTTGTTGGCGATCACGGAGTTCACTGTCATCACGTTCTGCCCGTTGTAGATGAACAGTTCGCTCTGTCCCGCTCCGGCGGTCAGGACGCCCCGCAAGGCGGTGGAGCCAATGGTGCGGCCCGTGTTGTCAAAGCCCCCAAGAATACCGCCGCTAGTCACGGTCAGAATGTCTGATGCACTGCTAAAATTGAGATTCACCGCGCCATTGTTCATCGAGAGGCTGTTGATCGTGGCTCCGCCGGCAGCAAGGGTCACCGTGGTGCCCGACGAACCGCCCAACGCGCCAAGACGCACGTTGGTGGTCGCTAAGGATGTTCCTGTGGCAATGGCCTGCCCGTTAGTGAACACAGTGGTGTAGTTGCCCGCCGAACGTATTCCCGAAGCTGTCTCATAAGTGGCGAACTCCGCATTGGTGGAACCGCCCGCGACCGAATCCACGCCGAGTGCCACGGCCCAGCCACCCAGAATACCGTTCGTCAGAGTCGGGGCGCTGGTGAAGAGAATACGCCCATTGTCACCTGGAGTGCTGCCAAATGTCACCGTGGCGCCGGTAGCACGTGTGCCAAGGCTGGCAAAGGTGATCTGTGCCGTGCCATTGGTCGGTTGGGCGGCGATAAATGATGAGCCACCTGCAAGCGTGAGCGCACCGAGGTTGATCGCTCCACTGGCACCTGCACGCGACTGGTAAAGGAACCCGCCGCCATTGAGTGTCATGCCAGCCGTGCTGAGCAAGCGTCCCGCCTGCGCCTGGCTCACCGTGTCATTCCAGACCAAACCGGCCCGGCGGATGGTGATCGAATTGGCCGCCTGGAAAGTGCCCGCATCCTGAAGCACCGTGGAGCCCCCTTGAAGTGTGAGGGAACCGGTCATCGTGTTGGCCGAGTTCACGGTCCATGCAGCCGCACCGTCACGAACCAGATTGATCACGCCAGTGCCTGAACTGATGTTCCCCGCCCACGTGCTGGCGGTCTGGATGCCGACACGCAAGACGGCGGCCGTGGCGTTGGAGTTAATCACGGTTCCTCCCGTGCCGGAAAGAAGGCCAGCGCTGCTCAGGTTGGCCAAGGACTGGTTTCTGCCAACGAGATCAAGCGTGGCTCCATTATTCACCTGCATGACCTGGCCGCTCGGCCCAGATCCCGAACCGCCTGCCGCAGGCGCAGTCGTGAACGAGGTGAATAAGGTCTGCGCAGCGCCGCTGTTGAGTTGCAGGGTGCCACCATTGATGGTCGTGTTGCCAAGATAAGTCGCCTGAGATTGCAGGTTCAAGGTGCCGCCAGCCGCCTTGGTCAACCCAGAAACGGTGTAAAGTCTGGGTGCGACGTTCAGCGTCGAAGCGCCAGTCACATGGAAAATAAACTCGCGGCTGAAGGTGTTAGCGGCTGCCAGAACTCCGCCTCCAGTGATGCTGGCATTGGCCGTGGCCAGCACGCCGCCGCTGTTCAACAGCAAGGTGCTGCCGCTAGCGATCGCCAAGGTGCCGCCAGTGAAGGTGAAGGAGTTCAAAGTGGTGACCGCATTTGCAGTAGCGGTCGTAGTGCCCGTCGTGAAATACACGTTAGGATTGCCTGCAGGCAGCGAGTCATTGACCGCATCCGTGCCTGGGGTCAGCTTGATGAGGCCGGCATTGCTTGCTCCAGCAGCTGAGATCGCCGCGAAACTCACCCCAGTGCCGCTAGGTCCGGTGTCATCCACCAAGAGCCAAGGCAAGATGGCCCGGTTTGGAGATGTGAAGGCGATGGACGTGGAAGCAGCAATGGTCTGGTTGGCGTTGGCGGAAAGAGTGATAGCACTGCCATTGATGCCAGTGATCCTAGCCCCAAGCAGGGTGGAGCCGACCACCAACCCCGCAGGTGCACCGCCAGAAATCGTGACCGAAGCGCTGGCAGTAGAACTGGTGAGCACCGTCACATTGCCAACACTGCCAGCCTCACCAATGGTGGTGGGAGCAGTCGTCTGGAAGTTGATGGTGGAGGTGTTCGCGCCGTTGAAAGTGCCGCCAAGGCCGAGGCCAGCCACCAGGCCCGTCCCCGTGCCTGAACGCACCACCGTACCGCTGCCAGTGATCAAAATTTGAGCTGCCTTGGTGTTGGGTGTGAGCAGAACACGGCTGGCCCCGGCAGCAAAGGTCAGATCGCCCGAACTGATTGTCTCACTGGTGGCCGTTGGCGTGCTGTTGGCGGTCAGACTCAATGTTCCTCCGCTCAGCGTCACCGGACGAGTGCTGAGGCGGTTATTGAGCGCATTGGTGGAGTTGTCCAAATTCAGCGTGGCTCCGGCGTTCACGGTGGTGGTGGTCGTGGCTGTGCCACCCCCCAGTGTGCCGTTTGCACCGCTGACAGTCAGCGTGCCTGCATTGACCACTGTGGAGAATCCTCCCGTGGCACTGCCCTTGGTATTGGAGGCGGTGAGGATCAAAGTACCCGCGCCATTCTTGGTCAGCGTGAAGTTATTGGCACCTGAGCTGCCAATCACTCCGCTCAAGGTCGTGGCTCCACTTCCGCTGCCGATGTTGATGCTGCTATTGGCTGCAAGAGTCACCCCACCCGCGTAGCTGGCAGCGGTAGCGCTGCTGTTGATGAGCGCGCCAAGGGTGTTGCTGGCTGGCAAACCGGTGGTGCCTGCACCATTGAGGGTCAGCGCCTCCGCCAAGCTCACTGCCTGACCATTGAGATCCAGCGTCGCAGCATTGTTGACGCTGGTACCGCCTGCGACTGTTCCGAGGGCACCGGCATTGCCAAGCCGCAGGATACCGCCGCTAACGGTGAGGGCACCGGTGAAGGTGTTGCTCACGCCAAGGGTGAGTGTTCCCGGGCCAACCTTGCTCCATGCCGTCCCCGCAGTGCCGCCATCCTGCACGACACCGCCGAGGGTGATGTCACCAAAGCCGCCAATCGCCGTCGCCTGATTGAGCGATCCAGCAACGCCAATAGAAATCGTACCACTGACACTCGCAGCAGTCGTGCTGCTGTTATAGAGCGCGGCTGGAGCGGTGGAGTTCCGCAAAACAGGCGAAACGCCGTTCAGTGTGATGTTGCCAGCCACGCTGGTGATGCCGTTCAAGTCCAGCGCACCGTACGTTTCGGAGCTGTAGGCAAGATTGGAGGTTCCAGCACCGCCGTTTGGCGTCACCTGTGAGATGGTGAACGAGGTGCCATTGACGATTGAAGTGATGTAGGAACCTGCAGGCACGATGCCGCCGGAAACACGCATGCCCACCGTCAGGCCAGCCGTGGATGAAACCGTCACCGTCTGACTGTTGTTAGCAGTGGTGGAGTTGATCGTGAGGCTGGAGGTGTCGTAAGTCAGATTATTGGTTCCTCCTTGGGTCGCAGCGGTGTTTAGAGTGATGGTGTTTCCACTGATGGCGGTGATAAACGCACTGGCGGGTATGCCTGTGCCACTGACTCCCATGCCAACGGCCAGCCCAGCCGTGGAGCCCACGTTCACCGTGGTGCTGGTTGCCGAGGTGGTAGAGCTGACCGTCAGGCGCGATGCGTCATACGTAAGCACATTCGTGCCTGCACCCGTCGCGCTGTTGTTCAGTGTGAAGGTGTTGTTGTTGGTGATGGCGGTGATGAAAGTGTTGGCAGGAATGTTCGTGCCGGTGACGGCCATGCCGACACGCAACGCTGATGTGTCCCCTGCGGCCATCGTCACCGTATTGCTGCTGTTCGTGGTGGTTGAACTCAGGAACTGGGGAGCCTGGAGCTGCCTAGTGATGGTGGTGCCTCCGCCGGGCAGCGCGCCCGCCGAGGTGAGTTGCAGGAACCCGCTGCCGACATTGAGCGTCGCCGTGGCAGCGGCTGTGCCGCCCCAAGTGCCGCCAAGAATGAGGGTGCCGTTTCCGGTTTTGGTCACAGCGGTCGCAGCGGTGTTCGTGGTCACGCCGCCCAACAGATTCAGAGTGCCGGTGGTCGGACGCAGGACGGCAGATCCGGAAATGGTGGTGGCTCCTGCCACTCCCAGCCAGCCTGTGCCAGACTGATTGCTCACAGTGAGCGCCGATCCAGCACCGCCGAGCGTGAGAGTGCTGAGCGTGGCATTGATGTCCGTTCCCTGACCATCGACAGTAGCGGTGTTCCCGGCGTTAAGCGTGAACGCATTGCTGATCTGAGCGGCATAAGTGTTCGAGGCGCTCGCCGTCGTGTTCAGGAAGAACAGCCGGGAGTTCGGCACGGCCTGCAATCTTGCAGCGGGTGTCGTGATGCCGTTGGAGCCTGTGGCAAGATTGTTGCCCGCAGTGTCGGTGCCTGCATCTGCACTGCCGTAGAGAAGCTGGAAGCCGCCTGAACCCGAAAGGTTGTTGGTCTTCAGCACAATCGTGTGATAACCAGCGCTCAAGTTGATGACGCCGGTGCCTGCCGCAGATAGAGATGGCGCTTTGCCACCTCCAGCCACCGTCGAATTCGCCCCGGCAACCGTGACGCCGTTGATCACGAGCTGGCTTTGGTCGTCCTCCGCAATCTGGAAGGCATAATTCCCAGCGTTGACGATCTGAATGAGGCCCGTGTAGGTGACCATGGTGCCCCCCTGATTGGTGACGCCAGCCGGACGGCTATTCAGGCTCAAATCCCCGAGAGGCCGACCTGTGACAACCGCTGCAGGAGCCATGCCGGAACCAAAGGCGGAATTGATGTTGGTGGCACCACCAGAAAAATACCGGGCAGTGAGGCCGCCAGAAGTGTAGTTCACTGGGGCGGAGGTCCCAACGCCAGCGGCCCCCGCACCAACCGGAGCCACCACCAGGCTGCCTCCATTGGCGAAGGTGTAGCCTCCGGTACCCAGCGGCGTGGAAGTGCTGTTCATCACCGGTGCAGCACCGATGTTGCTCTGGACAACTGTGGTGAAGCCATTGCTTCCACTCAGCAAGAGCATGCCGGAACCGGTGTTCGCCACCGCCTGAGCAGCTCCGAAGTTACCTCCCACCGTCACAGACGATCCTGCCGCAGGCGCAAAGGTGAAAGTGCCATTGCTGGTGTAAGAGCCCGACGCAAAGCGCAAATTGTACGAGTTTCCACTTAGCACATTCAGCGTCTGGCCGGCGGTCATGCCAAGCTGACCCATGACAAACGTGTTGCCTATGTTCGTGCCGACACGATCCACACTGATCGTTGATGACTGAGACAGAGTGACATTGTTGCCAAGCGTGATCGATCCGAACGAACTGGCACCGTCTCCACGAAGTTCCAACATGCCGCCGTTCAGGGTGATCCCGGAGGTGCCGAGCGGTGTGGCGCTGGTCAGGCCGGCAGCGCTGGTGAGACGCAGGCTGCCATCTGTCACGGTGGTGGTTCCGCTGAAAGTATTGTTGTTGACCACGCCGGTTGCCAACACCCCAGTGGAGAAGTTCAACGTGCCCGGACCGTTTTTCGTGAGGTTCAGGATGCCTGTGTTGGAAAGCTTGCCGCCTAAGGTGGCCACCATGCCTGGCACAGCCACGGTGATGGTAGAACCCGTGGTCAGAGTGGAACCCCCATTGAGCGCCAGGCTGTTCGCACCATTGAAGGTGAAACTGCCGTTCGCCACAAAGGTGTTGGCCACCGTGTTTCCAGCCGTGGCTGAGAGCAGGCTGGTTCCGGCAGCCAGCGTCAGTGTGCCGGTGCCCAGAGGTCCGCTGGTGGGAGTGCTGCCGACAGTCGAAGCCGTGCTGCTGGCACCAATGATCAATCCACCAGCATTGACTGTCACGCCACCCGTGAAGGTGCTGGCACCACTGAGTTGCAGAAGTCCTGTCCCTTCCTTGAGAATACGGGCAACACCGGTTCCTCCGTCCACAATACGTGCGGAGATATTGAGCGTGGCCTGCAGCGGTGCCACGTTCTGACCGTTTACGGTGATGGGATTGACCGTGAAGGTGCGGTCTG
This sequence comes from Verrucomicrobiaceae bacterium, assembly GCA_027490195.1. GTDB lineage: Bacteria > Verrucomicrobiota > Verrucomicrobiia > Verrucomicrobiales > Verrucomicrobiaceae > Prosthecobacter. Next base: position 67,785 of record JAIXYN010000040.1, read on the forward strand.
TGGGCGTTACTAGCGTGCCGGAGCCATTCAAGCTCAGCGCACCCGCATTGCCATAGGTCAGGGTATTGGTCGCCGTGGAAGTGGCATTGTTGGACAAGGTGATCGTCGTGGCAGTCTTCGAAAGGATGGTGGTGTTCGCTGGAATCCCCGTGCCAGTCACCGTCATTCCTGGGGTGAGGCCGACGGTATTGGGCACGGTAACCGTAGAGCTGCCCGAAACTGTACTCGATGAAAGGGTGCCTGCCTGTATTAAGGAAATATTGCCAACGCTGGAAGCACTGGCCGTGAGATTCCCGTTCAAAATGAGGGTGCCCGTACTGATATCGACGGTCGGAGCGCCGCCACCGGTGTTGTTGAACACCAAACTGCCAAGTGTCTGGTTGGAGCCGTTCATGTTCAACAAAGCCGAGCCTTGCAGGGTAGCGGTGGCAGTGTTGAGAATCTGGCTGCTGGCATCCAGGCGCACCGTGCTGTTATTCGTCAGACTGGTGTCAAGCATCCCGCCCGTAATCGTGATGTTCCCTGGAATGACCACGGTCGAGGTGCCGTTGGCGGACGAATTGTTCAGAATCCAGGTTCCAGAATTGACGAAAGTGCCCCCTGCATAAGTATTGCTACCGGAAAGGAACACACCTGCTTGTCCTGAGGTGGAGATGTTGCCACCCAGAACCAGTGCTCCCGTACCAATGATGTTGGCGCTGATGTTCCCCAGACGGCTGCTGCCGCCAAAGGGCAGCGCATGAATGTAGAGGTCACCCGAGCCACCAGTCAGGCTGCCATTGATGAAATTCACATAAACCGGCGTGGCGCTCGTGTAAGTGCTTGAGAGCGGGTTTGTGGCAATGTTCGAAGCCGCTGGAGACGAGAGGTTGATGGAATTTCCGGTGATCGAAAGAACCGTGGAACCAAGCATTTGCGAACCCACCGTGAGGGATGCAGGCACCGAGACGACGGTGACCGTGGTGGACGCGTCACTGCTCGTGAGGACATTCACCGTTCCAGCGCCGCCAGTAGCATCCGTATAATCCACCGCGACGGGGCTGGCATTGACGTTGGCATTCGCATTGCCTGAGAGAGTGATGGTGGTGCCAGAGACGGCCGTCACTGTCTGTCCGAGAAGGGTGGAACCAACGATCAAAGTGGCCGGCACCGCAGCGACCGTCACGCTCGTGCTGGTGGTGGAACTGGACAGGACATTCACCGTGCCGCTGTTGTTGGCCGTCTGTGAGAAGATGAGGCCGCCCCCTTGCAAGGTCAGGGTCTTGCCGTTGAGATCCACCGTGGCATTGCGGCTGGCGACCAAGGTGAGAGTGTTGATGGTCCGGTTGTCCGTGAGTTTTTGCACCACGGAAATCACAGGATCAACTGCGGTGGTGGCCTGGCTCAGGGAGATCTGGGAATTGCTGAGAATGCCGCTGATGGTTGTGTTTGCGGCAATGCCATCTCCCGTGATGGTGTCGCCCACGTTGAAGCCAGTCGTGCTGCCAAGAGTAAGCACCGTGCTGCCCGTGGATGCGACGGTATTCACCGCATTGACAATAATTCGCAGGTTGTCCGTTGCGGAACTGCCATTGATGGTTGTTCCAGACTGCCCCGCAAAGCCGGTGCGAGTGAGGCCACCGATGCCGATGTCTGGCGCATAGCTGGCAAACTCCCCGATTGTCACCCCGACACCGTTGAGGGTGACGCTGCTGTTGATCACCGCCCAGCCGGTCTGGCTACCATTGGCAAGCAGATTATTAACCGTGGTCGGAGCGGTCGTAAACAAAACACGGCTGTTGTTGCCAATCACCCCGTCCACATCCCGGAACAAAAGGGTGGACTTCGAGTTCTGCGTCAGGCTGCCAAAGGTCAAGGTGCTGGAGAAGGTGGTGCCGACCCCTGCCACTGCATTGTCGATGATGCTTTGCCCCCCACCCAAGATCAAGCCACCGAGCGTCTCGGACGTGTGCATGCCATTGCGGTTGCGGTACTGGATCATGCCGCCAGTCATGGTGATGGCGGCCGAGTCGTTGATGCGGTTGGAAAGATTTGTTCCCAAGGCCGAACTGTTCTGCACGAGCAGGGTCCCCTGGCTGATGGAGATCGCTGAAGTGGCCGACAAGGTTCCCGAATCCAGCAACTGCAAGCGTCCCCCTGTAAGGAACGTTGCGCCGGTGTATCCCTGCGCGTCATAGATGTTCCAGTCATTGCTGCCAGAGCCAACCACAGACCTCGCCACCGTAATGGCACCATTGATCTGGCCGGCCCAGTTCACATTTCCGTTCGCAAGAACCAAGGTGGCCGCAGCAGTGGAGGTGACAATGCCGCCATTGCCTGCGACAAACGCGTTGCCGTCATTGCGCAGCCGATTTGCATACTGGACGCCACCATTCAGGTCCAGCGTGCCACCGGCATTGACCACGAGGTCGTTGTTGAAGAAAATCGAGTTGGTAGCGCCTGCGGCCAGCCTCAGCGTGCCTTGATTGACCGTGGTGATGCCCGTGTAGCTGTTCCCGGCACTCAGAATGAGCGTACCGGCTCCGGATTTTGTGAGACCGCCAGAGGTGCCGACGATCAGGGAGTTGGCGGTAAGAGTGACCAAGGACCCCACGGTATGCACGATCAGCTCGCGATTGCTTGTGGTGGTCAAAGAACCTCCGCTGAGGGTGGCATTCGCAAGAGACAGCAAGCCACCGCTATCCAGGGTCAATGCATGGGGCGTGGTGACCGCCAGACTGCCCCCGTTGAGCGTGAGAGAATTGATCGTGAAAGGCACGGCAGCCGTGGTGGTGCCGGTGGTGAGCAAAATGTTGGCCGAAGTGCTCAGTGTGGAAGTCATCTCGGTGCTGCTATTGAGCGCGCGCAGATTGCTCACACCCGTGGTCGCTCCAGACGCGGCTGAGTCTGCGGTGGCAAATGAAACGCCACCTCCTGAGGTACTCGTATCCACAAGCGCCCATGGCACGATCGACTTGCTGAGCGTGCCAGTGCCCCCGAGCTGACCGACGAATGTAAGACCATTGGCAGCGGCAGGGCCGGTCACCACCGCAGTGTTGGCCGTCGCCGCACTGCCCAAATTGGTGCCGCGGATCAAAGCGGTGCCACCCGTATTACGGGCCACCGTTGTTGAGGTGCCCAAGGTCAACGTCAGCGATTGCGCGGCATTGGGTGTGAGCGTGATGACGCTGTTGCCGCTGCCAAACGTGAACGTGCCTGTCTGTTCGCTCGTCGCTGCGGCGGAATTGCCGGTTAAATTGAGATTTCCACCGAAGGAACTCAGCGCGCGCCCGCCGATACGATTATTGACATTGGTGGTGGTGTTATCCAGAGCAAGCGTGCCACCTGGGTTGATGTTCACTGTTCCGGACGAGGTGCCGAGGGATCCATTGCCGTTAACGGCCAGTGTGCCCGCACTCACGATGATCTGCCCGACAGATGGAGTGCTCCCAAAGGCATTGGCAGCCGTGATATTCCAAGTGCCCGTTCCAACCTTCTGGAGGGTGGTTGCGCCAAGCGTGCTTGCCGTGGTGTTAAGCAGGGTGCCCGAGAGAGTACCGCTGCCATTACCAGTGGCTGAAAGGTAAAAGGTCATCGCACGTCCTGAGCCCGCAGTGAAGTTATACCGGACTCCGCCGCCCAAGGTAAGGCTGCTGCCAGCGTCCACGCCGGCAATCATCACGTTGCGGGCCTGATTGTCCGAGTCCGGTGCACCATTGATGGTGATCAATCCGTTCAGGGTGTTCGTTCCGGCCATGTTGCGAATGGCCCCCAGGGAGTTGATCCCGGTCAGGGTGACCCCATTGCCGACCGTGTTGATTTGCACCGGCTCCGTCAGGGTGGCTCCCGCAGGAATGTTGATGGCCAGCTCCGCACCACGCTCCGTTATAATCGTGTTACCCGTGGCTGTTCCCAGCGCGGTTGCTGACGTGATCTGCAGGCTTCCCTGGTTGATGGTCGTGACACCAATCCAACCTGATACACCTGCAAGATTGGTGGGTTCAGCCGCCAGCACCAGTGTTCCCGCATCGTTCTTGAACAGGCCATTGGTGGCAGTGGAGAACTTGAAACCGTTGGTCAGTGTGGCGGTCACACCATTGACGACTTCAATGCTGTTGTTCGCCTGGTTGAGGATGAAGTTGCGGCCGCTGCTGAAGCTGTTGGCCACACCAAGCAGTCTCAACCCCGCCCCATTGGTGGCGTTCACGTTGAGACGGACATCATTGGTCGAGTTTCCGAATGACTGGTCACGGTCCACGGCCAGCACCCCGCTCTGGATGTCAACCAACGAGCTCAAGGTGACACTGGAGTTGTTGTAGCCAGCACTGAGATTGCTCGTGATGGTAAACTGAGTGGCGCTCGCAATGGATAAAATCCTCGCACCGCTAGGCACGCCCGTGCCGGTCACCGCCTGACCGACGACGAGATTTGCCGTGCTGGCCACAGTCAGCAGATTCTGCCCGACCGTTCCCGTGGATGCCAGCACAACATTTCCGCCAAAGGAATTGGTGGCCCCGCTCATCTGGAGAGTGCCAGTGCCCAGCTTGGTGATGCTCATGCCATTTCCGCTGACCACTCCGCTCAAGGTCAAAAGTGAGCCCACTTGAGATGTGCTTGTGGAGCCTACGTTGAAGAAAGGGGAACCTGTCAGCGTGACCGCCCCCGTAAAGTCCAGCCCGTAGCCAGCGCTGGTAGTGGCCACGCTAAGGGTATTGGCTCCAAGGCTCAGAGCGTCCATCTGAAACTTCTTATTGGAGGCCGTGGTGAACAGCGGCGCATACACGTAACCCTGACGGCCTACCGTCACCGTGGTATTCCCGCTGATCGCTAGGCTCGAGTTGAACGCCAGGGTCTCTCGCGCACCCGTTCCACTGCCGTCCGCCAGCATGGTCAATGAATTACCCGCAAGACTGAGGGACTTGTTGGAAAAGGAGTCCACTCCTTCGACCTGCAAAGCCGTTCGAGTGTCCAGGAATGAGAAACCTCCCAAAAACCCCGTGTTGTTGCCGCGCAGCACCACGGTTCCGCCACCAGCATTAGCCAAGGAAACATTCGCGACGGATGACGGTGCGGTAAAAGTCAGGTCCATCGGGCCAGTGCCGGTCGCCGGAGTATTGAGGATGATGACGTTGCCAGGCTCGATACTTTGGATGAAGCTGCCGGGAGCAATGCCTGAGCCGCTGACCAAAGTGCCTCTGATAAGGCTTGTAGTATCAGGCAGGGTGAAAGTTGCATTGCCAGTGTTTATTTCATTGTCCACAGACACACCGGTCAGGGTCGTCGGATAGGTGGCAGAGGAATTCATGAGCGTGCTTTTCAGCGCCAGTGTCGTGCCCACTGCACCGGTGATGTTTGCGGCCACGGCCAGCGCAGCGGCATTGGCTCCAGCAGTACCGCTGGAGATGGTGTCAAAAGTCAGCGTTTTTCCGCTGGCGATGGTGAGCGAGTTCGCAATGCCCAGCGCACTGCTGCCACTGGCCGAGGCCGGGGCTGACAACGTGAAGGTGGTCGCGCCCGTCACGGCTGAAATCGTGGCATTGGCTGGGATTCCATAGCCAGTGACTGGCATTCCCGCGCGCAAACCCTCTGTGCTGGCGACCGTGACGGTGCTGTTACCACTGACGGTGGTGGCCGCCAACTGGCTCCCGCCAATCGTGGTGGTGGCTGCGTTCACGGCGCTTTGGATCGTAGCGTTCTGAGCGACATAGATGTGATTGTTGAACGCAGGTCCCACCCCGGCGTTTGTAGCCCCTTTGGAGTCAAGTACCAGCCCTCCTCCATTCAGCTTGATCGCCGCTCCGCCAATGGGGTTCCAAGCCCCGGAGGCAGTGCTGCCCACCAGCACTAGGTTTCCACCCTTCACATCGATCATGCTTCCACTGACGAGAGTGCCCGAAGCATTCGTGACTCCAGCCTTCATCATGTTCTGCGCGGCCGTCTGGCCAAAATACAGGCGCCCGACACCGGTCTTATCCAGCACCATGTTTCGCCCGCCGGTGCCAGCGCTGATGCTGCCATCGCTGATACTTCCGTCGAAAGCCACATTTGCGTCCGAAGCCAGGAACACGGTGCCGCTGGCGCTGCTGCCCAGCACCGAAGCCCCGCCAAAGCGCAGCGTCTGGCCAAAACCCGCCGCACTGTCAGCAACCACGGTATCCGACGTGGTGTTGTCAATCTTCCGCACCGTCAGTGTCGTGCCATCATTCAGGGTCAGCCCGCCAAGACTGGTGGACGTGAAATTCTGGCCCACAAGGTTGATCTGCGCATTTCCCGTGAGGGTGACGTTGTTGCCAAGATTGATGGCATTGCTGCCACCAGCGGCGGTGTTGGACTCAGCCTGGAATAAACTCAAGGTGGTGCGGATAGCCCCGCCACTGAAAAACTCGCCACCAGTGATGCCCAGATTCATGGAGGCGCCTCCTCCCCCCTGCACATAGTCAATGCGCACCTCATGAAGTCCGGCCCCCAGCCGGATTGGCGCGCTGGACCGGTCCCCGGTGGTGCCGTCTTTGTTGATGATCAAAACGCCGTCGATGAACACACGGCTGCCGTCATCCGAACTGGTGAAAAACGAGTAATCCCCACCTTGAACACTGAATTTGCCCAGCCACTGCACGCCATAATTGCTCGCGGTGATGTTTTGGACCTGCCCTGTCAAAGCATTGATTTGTTGATACGCGATCGATGTTCCTTGACTGCCGTCCAAAGACTGTACCGCACTGGCAGGAGCGTTGCTCATGGATCCTCCAACCAAGGGGGCCGCGAAGTTTGCCAACGGATCGGCCCCAGTAAGTTGCACGGCCGTAGAGGAGGCATCACGCAGGGACACTTGAGTCTCATTGATGATGGAATTGATGAAGGTGCCGGCTGGAATACCCGCCCCGGTGACGGCCATGCCAGGAAGAAGATTGGCCGTGGTCGCCACAGTGAGCGTGGAACTTCCGATCGCTCCCGTGGATTGCACCGTCGTGCTGGGCAGCGTCACGCCTGTCGCCGTTCCGGTGAAGTCCACCCGGCTGCTGAGGCCCGTGCCTGTCGTGTTAAACACACGTGCAGAAACGCCGGAATTCTGATTGGCTTGGCCATTGATGTTCAATGCCGAACCAGCCTGCAAGGTGACGGCATTGCTTCCGAGAGGGTTGGGATTGGCTGTGGTTGTTCCCTGTTTGAACGTGCTCGCCATAACCTCCAGCACCGTCTTGTCCGCCACAGTGATGCCGCCAGTCCGCGAATTGACAAAATTTCCGACGGCTGATGGGGTTGATTCTCCCAATGTCAGAATGGCTCGGGTGGGAATGACCGTGTTGTTGTCGGTAAATGCCTTCACCGTCAACATGCCACTTCCAGCCATCGCCGCATTGATGTTGGCGCTGACGGTGCCAAAGCTGTTGATGTCACCCAGAGTGATGGTCGGCGCAGCGTTCATCGTCAGCACGGAACTCGAGTCGGCTGAAGTGAGCGTCACACCTTGTCCTAGAAACTGCAAACCGCCTGCGGTAATCCCGCCCTTCAGGGTGATCGTTTTGCTTCCGTCTTCAAACAGTGCGGTGTCCAAGGCGTTGGTGGTATTGCTCCATGAAGTTCCACTGCCACCCGATGTTTCAGCCCAGAACGGCGATGAATAGTTCAGCGGTGTGTTGGCGGCGACGTCGTCGGTCAAATTTTGGTCGAGCGTGATCGTGTTGTTGAGGGTATCCACAAAACTAATCCTGGCATCGGGTGGCAAGCCGGCTGCACCCGTGACCAACTGGCCCACAGTCAGATTGCTGGTGGACGCCACCGACAAAATGCTCTGGCCGCTCAGGTTGTACCCGAGCGCATTGGCCGTGACGTTGACGTCGTAGTTTGCAGCTTCCCATGTGCCGCTGGGGCTGCCAAAACCAGGTGTTGCCCAGTACAAGGTCGCAGACTGCAAAGGCGTGGCGACTTGCATGACGAACACCAGCACGGTCATGAACCAGCCGAGAAGGATGCGATTTTGTCGAAGTGTTTTCATCAGAAAAAGTTTTTGGCAGGAGCTGCGCGGGAGATTTTTAAAAAAGGAAAAAGAAAGGGGCACAAGGAAGTGAAACGGCGGCGTTTAGACACTGGACCTTCGCAGCCATGGGAAACCCTGAAAAGTCACAAATGTTCGACCCAACGAGCATTTCGTTGTTTTTCAGGTCGATGGGATGATTTCTCATGGGGTAAGCACTTGGTTGGCACATGGATGCACGTCGGGGTCTGACATACCTTCCAAGGCTAGCGTTCAGAATAGCTAATTTGAATCCTTTACGTCAATGCAAATACATCGACTTTACGAAAATTCAGCGATGGGAAGCCTCAGGGTACCGCTACCGCTGCGCCATCTAGGATTTCCACGCGTAAACTTGCCACTTCCCCAGCGTCGCGCGTCACCAGGACGCTGATGCGGTGGATTCCGGCCCCCAAATCGAGCTCCTGCTGGCTCAGCAATTCCTTTAGCTCTGCCCCATCCACGGCGACCACGAGGCCCTTCACGGTGCTAAATCCCAATTTCACTTTTCCCGCGCTGTCCAATTTCAGGCCAAATTGGACGATTTTCGGGAACCAGGGGTACATTTTCTGCGCAGCGGGCAGATCGGCCAGGGGCAGGTCGCCATTCACCTGGCTGAGGGCCATCTGCCATGGGAAGGGGTGTTTGTCGTCGTTCAGGGCAAAGCTGCCGACGTGGCGGACGTGGTCCACGTCCTTCTGCTCCATCTTGCCCATGGCCTTCCAGGTGCGGACGTAGCGATTGGGCTGGGTCTTGTAGGCCCCTTCCCGGCCGAGTTCGGAGAGGAAGCGCACGAGATCGACGAATTCGTCCTCGCGCAGGCTGGCGGTGAGGCCGGGGGGCATCATGCTCACGGGGCTCATCTGGCGGCTAGCGATGCCGGATTTGGCCACTTTGACGATCTGATTGGCGGGGTCACGAATCGTCAACTCCTCGGCACCGTCGTTGATTAGGCCGCCGGAGATGACTCCGCCGTCCTTTTTGCTGATGATGACCATGTGGTACCCTTCTTTGATTTTCTTGCTGGGTTCCAGCAGGCTTTCGATGAGGTAATCCACCGGGGCGCTGGCACCGATGCTGACGAGGTTTGGCCCCAGCACGCCGCCGGATTCGCCAATGGCGTGGCAGGTGGTGCAGAGCATCTGCTGGCGGCGGTAAACGGCCTCGCCACGGGCGGGGTCGCCCTGGGTCTTCACCTTGGCCACCATGGCGCTCATTTCCTCGGGGGTGAGGGGGCGGTCCATCTGCTTGACGCCGCCGGCTTTTTTGAGAGCCTCGGCCAGGGGGCCCTGGATGCCACGGGAGGTCACCATGCGGATGCCTTCCACGGCCACGGAGTCAAGAATCGTCTTGCCGCCCAGCTCCTTGGCCAGCACGCCGGGAAGCTGCTTATTCTTCAAAAAGACGGTCAAAATCGGCTTCGCTGAGTCCACATCCGCCTTGGCGAGGAACTCCACGGCGCGCTTGGCCGCGAGCTGCGGTCCGACGCTGGTCAGGCCGTCGATCATGAGGGCGCGCAGGCCGGTATCCTGGGATTCGGTGAAGAGTTTGTCGAAGAGATCCCGGGACTTCACGCCGCCGAGGGCGGTGAGGCCGCGTGTAGCGCCGTCGCGGATGGCAGGGAGGGTTTTGGCGTCCGTGAGCAGGGCCACCAGCGTGTCGCGGGCGGGTTCCACCTTCCAAAGTCCGGCCAGGATGGCGGTGCGGTGTACCACATGGGGCTCGGGGCGGGCAAACCAGGCCATCACGATGTCCTTCGCGCCTTCGGGGATGACCTTGCGGTCCGTGGCGGCCTTCACCAAGGCGTCCTGCAGGCCGATGTAGTAGGGGGCCAGGGAGGCGTCGTTGACCATGTCCACCATGGTCTTGGCCTGCGCGGCGTCGGCGGCGCTGCCGGCCATGTCGAGCACGGCGGCCGCGTCTTCGGCACTGAGCTTGCCGCTTTTCAGCGCAGCAAACAGGGGTGGCAGGGCATCGCTGCGGCCGGTGCTCTTCATGGCATAGACGAGGTGCTTGGGCCGCTCGTCGAGCTTGAGCTTGCCCTCGACGACGGCGGGCATCCAGATGTCGGCCTGCTCGCGGCAGGTCTGCTCCAGCAGGAAATCGAGGGAGTCGTCCATGGGGTGATCGAGCACCTTGAGAGCGAGGCCAATGGCTCCCGGCTTGCGCATGTCTGCAAGCACGGCCAGGGCCCAGAGGCGCACCTGGGCGTTTTCGTCCGCCACGGCCTGCTCCAGCACCTTCATCACTTCAGGGAAAACCTTCCAGCGGTGGCTCAGGATGCGCAGCGCGCCGGCGCGGATGCGGTAATCCCCATTTTCCCACAGCCTGCGCCAGAGCGTGGGCGAGAAGGAATTCACGCCTTCACGCGCCCAGGCGGCTTCGAGCAGGGCGTGGGTGTCGGCTTCCTTGGTGGTGTCCAGCTTGGCTGCCCATTCGTCGAGGGCCAGCGTCACCTTGGCAGCGCCCTGATCCCGCAGCTCGCGTTTGGCAAAACGGCGGACGTAGTTGCGGTCGGACTTCAGCATATCCAGGAGGTCGGCCGTGGTAGCACCGGCGATCTGGGGCTTGGGGCTGAGGGGCTTGCCCTTGGCGGTGATGCGCCAGATGCGGCCGTGCTGGTGGTCGCGGCGGGCGTCGCGGAAGTCCACTTCACCGTGCTGGATGATGGGATTGTACCAGTCGGCGATGTAGATGGCACCGTCTGGGCCCATCTTCACGTCGATCGGGCGGAAGGCGCGATGCGTGGAGGCGAGGAGGTCGGGCATCTGCTTGGCGATGTAGCTGCTGCCGCTGGGGGTGAGCTGGAAGCGGTTCACGCGATTGCCCCGGAAGTCGTTCAGCACAAAGGACCCCTGCCAGTCGGCCGGGAAGTGAGGGTCTTCGATGATTTCCAGACCGCACTGCTTGGGCTGGCCGGGGCTGAGGCCGTGGACGATGCGCTTGGCCCCTGGCGAGGTGGCGAAGACGGAGCCGGGGAAGATGAAATTGATCCCTTCCCCGCCTGCGCCATCGCACGCGAAGCTCTGGCCCCAGCGGTCGAACTCCAGGCCCCAGGGATTGATGAGTCCCTTGCTGATGATTTCCGCGCGGCGCGTCTCCGGCCGGAACTCCCAGATGCCGCCGCCCATGAGACGGCGAATGCCGTGGGGGGTCTCCATGTGGGTGTGGATGTAGATGGACTGGTTAAAATAGAGCATGCCTTCCGGGCCCCAGCGAAAGGTGTGCAGCAGGTGGTGGGTGTCCTCCGTGCCAAAGCCGCTGAGCATCACGGTGCGCTCGTCCTCTTTGAGATCGTTGTTGGTGTCCTTCAAAAAGAGCACCTCGGTGGAATTGGCCACATAGAGGCCGCCGTCTCCCGGGGCCAGCGCGGTGGGGATGTGCAGCCCTTCGGCAAAGGTGGTGGATTTGTCGGCCTTGCCGTCGCCATCGGTGTCTTCCAGCACGACGACCTGGTCCTTGGCCTCTTCGCCGGGTTTGATGTGCGGGTAGGTGGTACTGGTGACGACCCACAGGCGGCCCTGGGCATCCCAGTTCATCTGCACCGGCTTCTGGATCATGGGCTCCGACGCGAAGAGATTCACCTCAAAACCCTCCGGCACCACAAAGGCCTTCAGCTCCGCCTCAGGACGCGCATCCGGCAGATCGGCCAATGAGGTCGGCTGCGAGGCATGAGCGACAGCAGTCAAACCAACGAGAATCAGGGCAAAGCGGGTCATCATAAGGGGGAAGCGCAAGATACGACGCTGCGGCGGCCATTTGGCAAGCATTCTCTCGGGGGAAATGCGGGAGGTGGTGGGGGGAGGAGAGGTTGGCGCGCGTGCCCCTTTTCGCTTCTCGTAAGGCAATGGGACCAGACGCATCCCCAGTTGAAATCAGCGCCGCCGCCCCTTAAAATCCACCGATGAGTACCGTCCTTGAAATCGAACAGGCCATCGAGACGCTGCCCCGTGAGCAGTGGCAGGAGCTGCGTGAGTGGTTCATGGAGCGCGATGCCACCATCTCCGCCTCCGCGAGTGTTTTTGCCCTCTACGATGCCGAGGAACGGGCGGAGCAACAGTGGCAAGACTGACTGCCATGCGCGGCGAAATTTGGCTCATTGACCTGGCATGGTGCAGAAGGTGCGGCCCGTGCTCATCCTCAGTGAACGCTACAAAGATGCAGAGCGGGCCTTGGTGAGCTATGTGGCGCGCACGACGAGCGCACGTGGAACCGAATACGAGGTGCCACATCAGCATGCCAAGTTTGCTCCAGGCGTGTTTGATGTACAGTCGATCGGCACGGTGCCGGATGTGCAATTGATCCGCCGTCTGACTGTTTGCGATGAGGCCACACTGGCAAAGGTCGAAGCAGCGCTCAAGCGCTGGCTCGGCTTGTGTTGAAGTGCTGGCATCGTTTCGACATCTCGTTGAGCTTCCATGGCATGACCCGCCCCAAGTTCATTCCGCTTCAAGTCAAAGGTGCGTACTGTTTGAACGCTTTTTGCCGACACTATGAAATCCGCGATGTGGCCGTGGAGCAATTGATCGCGCATCTGCTTGGCATAGCGAAGACAGACAACCTGCCAGCCTGGGAGCAGGCGGGGCAGTTGCTGCGCCTGAATGGCCGGGGCGATCCGTGGCCCAGCGACGTGGATGAGGCTGTACCCGCGCGGGTGCGCACCGACTTTCACCGGCTGGTGCATGACACCGTGGAGATCGGCCTCGTTGATTTTCATGGAGCCAACACCTATCGCCCGCTGGAGTGTTACGAAGCCTGCAAGCGCCTGCTGAAGAAGCACCGGGTGCCCGCACCACCGCAAATCACCGAACTGCAGCCCCGCCCCTTCCCTTTCCACCTGTGGCGGCCTGTGCTGAAAATGCTGCTGCTGGGGCTCACGCCTTTGCTGATCATAGGCTACTACGGGCAGCGGTATCTGACAGAGGGCAGGCTACCGCCTGAGGGACCTGTGGAATTCGTGGCTGCAATGTGGCTGGTGATTGGGCTGATGCTTTCGCTGACTTTCTTCATGGACTGGCTGCTGATGCGGAGATTCACCTGGGTGCCGGAGCCGGAGGGCGTGCACATCCAGAAGCATGGGGCCACGGTGCAGGTGGTGCCCTGGAGCGAGATCTCCGGACTCAAGCTCAAGCCCCTCGGACTAATCTTGTGGTCGGGGAAAAAAGTCCTCCGCTTCTCCTACCTGCCCCAAGCCGAGGCGGAACGACTGCTGGGGGAGATGGAAGCGCGGATGAAAAAGTTTGGGAATGGGCGATGACGGAGCCCTGCCGCGCTTCAAGAGATAGTAGGCCGTGGCGAGGGTGTGCCATGCGATGTATGTCTCTGCCTGCAGTTCATCGCAACGGTCAAGTACATCCTGGCTGGCTTCAACCAGTCCCGCCCGGTTCTCGATGACATCGAGCAAAAGATTGGTGTCGAAGAAAACGCGCCTGCCAGACCTCACTGCACGCCAAATTTTTCACGGTAGAAATCCATGCGGGCATCCTCACGGGTTTCTTCGGCGGTCAGCCGCGCGCTGCCACGTGCCGCACGCGCCCACGCTCCGGCACTGCCGCGTTTGGCAACATTGGGCACAGGTGAAGCGTGCATGATCTCCATCAGGAAGACGCCTCCCTTTTCCTCCAGCACATGCAAGCTGTCGCCGGCGTGCAGCCCGAGAGGGCGCAGGGCATCCACAGCAATTTCTTTGGTGGTCGTCATGCATTCAAAGTAACCGCTCCGGCTTTGCGGTCAATTCCCGCGTGGCAGCGGTCTCACTGGACGGGGCTCATCCTGGCCCCCCATCACCGCCACGCACTCACCGCCACGCACTCACCGCCGAGGAATGCTCGCGGTAAAACTTCTCAAACGCCGAGTGCGAGCCGTTGAAGAAATTGCGGTCGCAGAAATGGCGCAGGGTGCCGCGACCGCCGCTGCGGGTGTAGGCACTGCCGACATTGCCGGAGAACTCTGGGCCGAACAGCGCGGTCTTCGGGTGGCCGCTGATGTCGCCGCAGTACTGCCAGAACGTCCAAGTGCCAAACACACGCGGCACGCTGAAGGTCATGTGCGTGGAGGTCTGCTCGCCATAGCGGGGAATCCACAGGCCGCAGGTCTTGAGCACGGTGCACTCGGCAGGCGTCAGCGCCTGCAGCTCGCGGGTCTGCTGGTCAAAACCTGGCATACCAGGAAGTGGCACGCTGCAGTAGAGCAGCAGCCATGCGCCGGTGTGCGCCCGCACGTGCTGCGCCGCCCAGGCGAGCTGCGACCATGAGACGCGATCCCGCCCTTCATTGTCCAAGACCATCAACACCGGGTAGGAGATGGTGCCATGGCGATGCGCCGTGGAGGACACTTCACGAATGAAGCGATCCAGCTGCGACTGCAAATGCCCGGCGCGGTTCACATAGTGGTACGCGCCCCACTTCAAGCCCGCCACTCGCGCTGCGTGCTCACGACGGGCGTAGTCCACATCGCTCTTCGTGCCGCCACGTGTGGCGCGATGGATCATGAGCTCCACGCCCATGCTGCGCAGGAGATCGGCGCGGACTGCACCGCCGTCCCAGCCGAAGTCCACGGTGTTGTTGAGCAGCGAGGAACGCGCGTGATGCACGGAGACCGTCTCGGTGCGGATGGGTGCGCACGAAGTGAGGAGAGATGCCACGGCGATGCAGGACCAAATCGAGGCGCGTGAGTTCATGCGCTGTTTTAGCGGGAGGAGTGGGGCGGCGTCAATGAGGAAGCGAGAGGGCTGGCGATGTTAAAATAAAATATGACTTCCCTGCTGCGCCATCTTAACGATTTCGCATGCCCATCTTGGTAACCAAAGAACTTCTCGATTTCTACGACGAATTCGAAGGCGATTTTGGATTGCTCGACGAGCGCTGGGCACGCCAGAAAGACAGGGACAGGTATGAGCAGTTTGGCAGAGAATCGGCGTCATTGCTTGGCGAGTATGTGTACAAGCTGCACTTTGTGAAGGGCGAAGCGCTTTCGGAGAAACTCAGATCAGACACCGTTAAAAGGATCGCTGAGCTTGAGTGTGTCATTGATCCGGAGGTCGTGGCGATTTTGAAAGAAAGAGTGTCGCCGAATCCACCTCCGTGAGCACAAGCATGCGATGAAATCCTTCCTCCCACATGCCCACACATTGAGAGCTGCGGCTGAGTAGCCGTGGATGCCAATGCACGGAACAAGGGTCCGATGTTGTTCTTCACAGGTGGAACCAATGCGCTGGGATGCACCACGCTTCTGTGGCAGCGCTCCGCGCTTCAGTGCAATGCCATGCCTTGAGCAAAGATGAATGCTGACAAGTGAACGGATTTGTGAATGATCATGCAGCATGAGGACATTGAGACGGACATTCCTTCTTTGGCTTTTGCTAGCTGCGGTGCACGTATCGTATGCGGACCCCGCCACGGAAGCTGCGCTGCCGGACTTCGCGAAGGTCACGCACACGAAGTTTCGCGTGCGCATGATTCTCTCAAAGCATGTGTTTGACACCAAGGGCGTCTCATCCTCTCCAGAGTTCTTTTCCTACATTGCCAGCATGCTGCGCAAGCATCCGCTTCGCCCCATCTCTGTACCGCGGTATGAGACGGCTGCGGCGGCCGTCTTCGCGTACTTTGACACCAAAGATCTCAACAACAAAGAGTGTGAGATCGTCGTCTATGGAGGCGACACCTTCCGGATAGATGGGTATTTTTTCGAAGTGACTGCACCCGGCGAGCACTTTCATTTTGTGAGTGACTTTCACGATTGGCTCATCAAGAACCCTTCGCTGTGGCAGAAGTCGGCTGACAAGTAAGGGAGGCAGGAGTTGGCTCACTCCCCCACATGCTTCTCCACCACCGCGTCCAGCGCTTCCCACAGGGCATCCGTCTCCAGCGTGTCGCGGTTGCTGAGGATGACGGTGCTGCGATTCGTGCCGAGGTGGCGGTAGTAGCTGGTTTCAAATCCGGCCCAGGTGCCGTCGTGGCCGTAGCCGTAGACGGAGCCGTCGGCATTGGCGTAGATGGACCAGCCTTTGCCATAGTCGAGCATCTTGCCTTCGCGTGTCTTGGAAGGGCTGAGCGCCATCTTCCAGGTCTCGGGCTTGAGGAATTTCTGGGTGCGCACGGCGGTGTCCCAGCTGGCCATGTCTTCGAGGTTTGACCACACGCCGCCGTCTCCCACGACCATGACCTTTTGCGGCCACTCGGGCGGGGTGCCCCAGCTGGGCTTCCACTGCTTTTTCTGCTCATGCCATTCGTAGCCAAAGGCGCGGTTGTAGCGCGGCTCTGCGCCTTGCGGCACGGACTGGGGGCTCAGGCACACAAAGCTGTGCTGCATGCCGGCGGGGATGAAGATTTCATCCCGCACAAATTCGCTGAAGGGCCGCTTCGCGACGCGCTGCACGATGCTGGCGAGCAGGAGGAAGTTGCTGTTCGTGTACTCAAACTTGCTGCCGCTGCGGAACTGCTGCGGGTGATCCTTCCTCACCCTGGCAAACATGCCGAGGTAGTCTTCGTTCACGCTGTAGCTGCCTTGGCGCATGGGCACGCCCTCGAAGTCAAAGTACTCGGGCAGGCCGGAGGTGTGCTGGAGGAGATCGCGGATGAGGATGGGGTGCTCGCTGTCATACACGGGCAGCTCGGGGATGTGCCTGCGCACGGGGTCATTGAGCGTGAGCAGGCCGCGATCCCGCAGGATGAGGATGGCGGTGGCGGTGAAGGGCTTGGAGCAGGAGGCGAGCTCAAACAGGGTGGTGCGTGTGATGGGTGTGCGCTGCGCCACATCGGCCAAACCGTAGCCTTTTTGAAACACGACCTTTCCCGGCACGCGGACGAAGATGGCCACGCCCGGCGTGTCCTGCGTGATGCCTTTCTTTGCCACGAGCTTGTCGATGGCGGCGACGAGTTCCGCACTGGGGCGCAGGTCTTGCGCGAGGGCGGTGGTCGCTATGGTGAGGCCGAGGAACGTGGCGGCATGGCGAAGCATTCGGCGCAGTGGGGTGCGGGCGGAAGTCATGGGTGAGTCACTGTGCCAGTGGGAGGTGTGCGGCAAATGTTTTTGTGGGCGTATAACCCAGCACTGTTCTGTAGTCCCGCCTTTAGGCGGTTCTGGGTAGCGCGCCCAGATCCGCCTAAAGGCGGGACTACAATACGAAGAACCGAATGCGATGCAGCAGCGAAGCGGCTTGTCACTTGAAACCTTCGAGTTTGAAACGGAGCGCTGTGTTCGAGGACGAGTAGGATTCCGCTGCGCGGAGGCTACTCCGCACCACACAACTTCACCATCCGGATCTCCACAGTGCGGTCCCCTTCCCCGACAAACAGGATGCCTTCTTGAAGCGTCACGGTGAGGTCCATGGAGCGCTGCGCCAAGGCACCCAGCGCCTCGCTCTCGGCGGCGGGGATCTGCCACACATGCAGATTGCTCACGCGAGTGAATTTCCCCGCGAGCCCAGCCCACCACGTGGCGGCGTTGCTGGCAAAGCTGTACACGCTCACCTTTTTGGACCGACCGCACACGCGCACGAGTTTCTTCTCATCGGGCAGGCCGAGCTCGATCCAGTGCATGAGCAGGCCGGTGAGGTCATGCTGCGCCAGCGCGGGCTCATCCGCTTCCCACATGTCCTTGCCAAACTCCAACTTGCCGAGGTCATTGTTCTCCGGGGCATTGAGCACAAAGGCCAGCAGCCGGATCATCATGCGCTCCTCCGTTTCCGACGGATGCCGCGCGACGGTCAGCTCGTGGTCGGCATAACGGTTGGCGTCGAGGTCCGAGAAGGAGACCTTGGCTTTGTGGATGATTGCTTTGAGGGCCATGGCTTCGCTTAGACGGGAATACCGTGAGTGGCAAGGGAGGGTGTGTGACGGCGTTGCTCAGAGAAAGCCCACCGCAGGTGATCCTTATCTTCCTCTTCCTCTTCCTCCTACTCGTCCTCGTTCTCGTCCTCGTTTCTCCCGTTGCCGACTGCATGCGCCATCCACGAACAACCAGAAAACGGGTGAGGAGAATCCGGCTTCCAGAATCACTTCAATTCCTGAACGGCATCCCGCGCTCCGTGCAGCACACGTACCACTTCGAGCCGCTCGTCCACTCGATACACGATGAGGTAATTCCTCCTCACCGTGTGAAACCACAGGTCGTGAACCGTCAGGTCACGACGGCGATGGCCCAATGAGGGCAGTTTCGCCAGTTCTTGCACCTCGGCACGGATGTCTGCCTCCAAAACATCGGCAGCCTCAGGGTTGTGCTCCGCAATGAAGGCCCAGATGTCTTGCAGATCGCCCTGAGCGGCTTGGCTGTAAACGACCCCGCTCATGCACCTGCACGCCACCGGGTCTTGAACTCCGCCATTTGCGACCGCGATTCCTCTTCGGTCAAAACACGGCCTTCAGACAGATCTCGAAGACCTTCGTCAATCTTGGCTGAGGCAGCCGCCTTCCAGCGTTCTTCCTGCCGCAGCAGCCCGAGGGACTCTGCCACCACCTCGTCCGCATCACGATACAGCCCCGAAGCGATCTTCTGGCTCACGAAGCTTTCCAAAGCGGCAGGCAAGGTCACGGTCATGCTGCACTGTCTCTCAAACATGTGGGCTGTCAAGCCAACCCACTGCCGCTGAACTTCGTTCTCCATCCCAGCGCTACCCCTCACGCGCACGCGTGATCCACTCGGCATCTCATCCCATGCCCTACCTTGGCGGCCCTCCCTGCCGGGCGCTTTTGTGCGTCTCAGGGCCAAAAGTTCGTTGACGTTCAAGAATTCGTGCCTAGTTGGTGATAATCACCCACGGTTTTCAGCTCCGACCAGCGGGCCGTCCGGGAAAATGCCAGAAACTGCTCCTCTCTCCTATGACACAGAAGACGATCCCCGACCTGCCTGTTTCTCCTGGCTCTGCAGCCACGGCATGCGCCGCTGTGACTTCCACGGCCTCCGCCGTCCCCGGCATGGGCATCCCGCCCGGGTTCGCTGTTGACTCTTAATACCATATCCTACCATGTGGCACCATCTCGGCAAAGTCTGGCCAGCGTCCGCCCCAAGGACGGCGCACCTTTTTCATCGCCTGCGCCGCTATAGACCCGAAATCACGGACCCGGCGCAGCGGTTCCCTACCATCCCGGGGCGCCGCGCATCGCTGGTAGGGACGCGCTGTGTCGCGTCCGTAGAATCCTTCCTCCCAGCGCCATCTGCCGCCCGCCGTGCTCACCCTTCTCAATCGCAACCGCCCGCCACTGCGACGCGCCGGGACCGAGGACGATCCGGCCAACCACAGCAAACAACCGCAAACCACGGCCAACCATTGCAAACCACTCTATGACCACGCAACGCAACCACCACGACATACCAGCCCTGAAGGAACGCCTGCTCATCCCAGAGGTATGGCAGAAGCTCAGCCTTGAGGGACAGCCGGCAGCGAAGTGCCGCTCGCCCTTCCGCGAGGACAAGAACCCCTCCTTTGCCATCACCAAAGACGGGAAGCGCTGGAAGGACTACGGCACCGGCCAAAACGGGGACGTGATCGACTTCATCGCCCAGGCGCGGAAGGTCAGCACCGGGGAGGCGCTGCGGGTGTTTCTGGATCTGGCCGGGGTGCCCCGGCAGGCACCGGGCCACAAGCCGCACGCGGGCCCCTCACAGCGCACGTCCTTCAAAGAAAAAGTCACCGCGCTGCTGCCACCGCAGCAGGCACCGCAGCAGGAGGGTCTGTGCGTGCCGCTGCAGAAGGGCAGGAAGGAAGACAGGCAGTTGCTGGCAGAGTCACGCCACCTCACGCCGGAGGCCGTTTCCCTGGCGCTGTCGCTGCGCACGCTCACCTTTGGCATCGTGCAGGGTTTCCGCTGCTGGCTGCTGGTGGATGCCGAGGAGCGCTGCGTGGAGGCACGGCGGATCGATGGCAGGCCCTTCACGACGTGCGGCACGCTGGGCCGGCGGAAGGCGCACACGCTGCGCGGCTCGCGCAAGGACTGGCCCCTCGGCGCGGCGGTGCTGCGGCGTGTGCCGCAGTTCCGCACGCTGCTGCTGGTGGAAGGCGGGCCGGACTACCTGGCGGCGCTGCACTTTGCGCATGAACTGGAACGCTGGGATGTGCTGCCCGTGGCCATGCTGGGGCGCGGCACCGGCGCAAAGATCGACCCCACAGCGCTGGAGCTCATGCGCGGCCGCCGCGTGCGCATTTACCCGCATGCCGATGCCGACGGCGGCGGTGTCAAAAGCGCCCGCCAGTGGGCTGCGCAGCTCCATGGCGTGGGCTGCGAGGTGGACCTCTATGAATTCACCGGACTGCAACGCACCGATGGCACGCCCATCAAGGACCTCAACGACTGCACCACCGGACTCGATGAGGAATCCACCGCCACCCTGTGCCGCACCCTCTTCCCCAAACCGGATCTGGAGGTACATCCGCCGTTCTAAATCCTCTTCCTCCTACTCTTCCTCTTCCTCCTACTCCCTTCCTTCTGAAGACATCGAGAGCGGAATGCGCATTCGAAGAAGCCCAGACCTCCGATCCACCGGGAGGAAGAGGAGGAGTAGGAGGAGGAGAAAGATTCTCCCAACAACCGCAAACCTCTCTCAACGCTACCACAACATCACACAAACACACACATCATGCCCACCATCACACCCTTCATACCGACCGCCGAAGAAATCGCCGAGCGCGAGCGCCTGCGCGCACGCGGCGCGTTTCCTGCGCAGGCAGCCACCCACACGCAGAGCTCGGGTGCCCCTGCGCAGGCCGTCCCCGGACAGTCGCCGCCGCCACGGCCACCGCTGGCGCAGTTTGTCCTCACGGCAGAGCAGCTCGCGGCGCTCGTCATCCCGCCACGGCCCGCGCTGCTGGACCAGTGGCTGTGTCAGGGAGACCTCGGCTACATCTTCGCCCCGCGCGGCGTGGGCAAGACCTGGATGGCCATGGCCCTGCCCGGTGCCATCTCCAATCGCCGCCCCCTGGGCCTGTGGGCCGCTGCAGACAACACCCCATCTTCCTCTGACTCCTCCTCCCCTTCTGGTCAGGAGGTCCTCGATCCCGACACCCCGCCTGCGCCAGATCACATCCCCGTGCTCTACATCGATGGCGAGATGGCGCTGAAGCACACGCAGTACCGCGCCCGGGGGCTGGACCTCACCAAGGTGTGCCACCTCCATCACGAGCACCTCTTCAATGAAAACGGCACCTGCCTCAACATCGGCGAAGCGGAAGACCGCCAGCGCATCACCGACCTCATCATTCAGCAGGGCTACCAGGTCCTGATATTGGACAACCTCAGCTCCCTAGCCAGCGGCATCGATGAAAACAAAGGCATGGACTACGAGCCCCTCTCCCACTGGCTGCTCGAACTCCGCCGGCGCAAGATCACCGTCATCGTCATTCACCACGCCGGGCGCAACGGCCTCATGCGCGGCCACTCCAAGCGCGAAGACGCCTGCTCCTGGATCATCGAACTCCGCGACGCCCGCCAAGAAACCGACCCCGGCGCGAAATTCGTCAGCCACTTCGCCAAACCCTCCCGCAACACCGGCGATCCCCTTCCCGACATGCTCTGGCACTTCACCACCGACAAGGTCAGCGGGATCACGGATGTTCATTGTGAGCTGTCTGTTGAGAATGATTATGAACAATTCATCCAGCATGTGTGCGAAGGCGTGACGGCACAGGTCGAGATTGCCGAGATGATGGGCAAGCACCGGGGCTGCGTCAGCAAATGGGCCACCCGTGCCCTGAGCGAAGGCCGTATCTCCGGCAGCCCGCGCAGACTCCAGCCGCCCGCCAAGTGCGCCAAAACCCGCGTCCATGCGAATGACGATGATGACTCGCTGGCCGAGTTTCGTGACGACGATTGAAACATCCGCCACCCCCGAGGCGGCTCCGCCGGAAATGTTGCATGTTGCACACCCTATACTTGCAACATGGCAACATTTTCATTCCACCTCCCCGGACTCACGCACTGGATGGCAGATGGAAGCCTTTCATGGCATTTGGTGGAAAGCCTTGGCCGAACCCGACTCACGTCATGGCAACATTTTATGAGGTGAAAATGTTGCCGTGCATGCCGCTGCGGACAGCGTTTTCGCCGCCTCAAGGCTGCACCGCACTCATGAAATCAGTGGAAAAACGGCCAGCTTCCGAGAGGTCATTTCGCAGGCGACCCCATGCAGCAGTGATGTCCTGCTGCTTAGACTGGTAGTCCGCCTTGCTCTTTCGGATGCGTGCCGCCAAGGGCTGCACGCCGAGGCGACTTTCGGGATTAGGATGGCATTCCCAGCCCTTTCGCTGCATCTCAGCGTCTTGAGGAAACAAGGCCGCCACCACCCAGGCTTCCGTACTCTTGGAGGGGGTGCAGAGGACGGTTTGTGGTGGCACAGCTGTTTCACCGCACCAGCTTAGCAGAACCATCCGCAGCTCATTCGCAGCATCCGCAGCATCCGCAGCAGGCGGGCAGGGCCTATCGCAGGGCAGGGGCAGATCAGAAGACAAGGGCTGTATCGAGTTGTTCTCATACCTCTCTCCCGCCACATCGGCATCCAGATGCAGGATCAGCAGATCATGCATGCCGATGTCAAAGAGCAGCTTGTATCCAGACAGTCTGCCACCTCCTCGTTTGGCGGAGGCATGGCACCAGCGATACACCCCGGCCCATCCTGTGCCCAACGGGCCGAAGGCCACCGATGTCTCAGGGAACAATTGCGTCAGGACGAATGTGCCTTCTCCCAGCATTGCATTCAGTGCGGCCTTGATCACCACACCGTCAGTCGGCCCCTCGGCGACCAGAGCGACGCGCAGTTGCTTAGACATTCGGCACTCCTCCGATTAACCCATTCACCCACATGCGGGATAGAGTCCATTCATCATTTGGCCGCGCCTTCAGCGCCCTCTCCAGATCGATGCGTTGCACCACCGTATGCCCTTTGTTGTCACGATCCACCGTGAAGAGTCGCACGCGGTCATCGCCCAGCGGCAGGCCATCGAGAACGAGGGGATTGTGGGTGGTAAGGAAAACCTGGCGCTTGCGCTCGTCGGCGAGGATGCGCTCGGTAAGCGTGGACATCAAGCGCTTGGCCAGGAGAGGGTTGAGGCCTTGGTCCACGTTTTCGATGGCGAAAAGTTTGGGGGCCAGCGGGTGAAGGCCGAGGACGGCAAGGAAGGTTAGATAGAGAGCACCTTCATTCACATCACCTGCTCCGAGGTAATACCAGCGGCCTTCTGTTTTTCGAAAAAAGCGATCATCAAAGGCAATACCATGAAATATTGGATTCTTACGCTCCAAATCGGCGCCTATGAATGTAAAAAATCTTGAGAACCAGTCTAAGCAGGCACTGAATTCTTCATTCAATGTTCCTTCGAAATGCTTTATCTCGACCAATGCTTCTGCCAGACGGCCGCCACTTAATCCTACAGGCTCACGCTCTTGAGTATCACTGACTCTTCCTTGTAAAACCGCAATGTCTGCCGAGTAGATACTGAAGTCAGCAAGTGACTTTAGAAAAATAGAAGCGGGGTTATCTGGGAGTGTATCGGCAAGCCGCAAAGCTGCGAGTCCTGCTTGGTAGTCCGTATGTTGCCCATCACGATCAGGTCTGTCAACCAATGGCCCGCCTGCTTGCGCCCACCTCTCTATCTGAAACCCCCATGGTAGCGAACGACCCGGAGACGGCGATTCGAGCGTCACATCGTAAGAAGTGCTTCCTCCCTTTGCCATCAAACGCGTCACGGCATCATCACCATAACCCTCAAACATCGGTCTGAAAAATTTACTCGCCCGGCACCCGCGCCACACCAGCGTGGACTGGTCCACCTTACCAGACGCCGCAGCAGATAGCACGGCCAAGGCTTCGAGCAGATTGCTTTTGCCGCTGCCGTTGGCTCCGATGAAGACATTCACCTGCCCCAGGTCCAGGGTGACGCTCTGGATGGATTTGAAGGATTCAATGGTCAGGGTCTCGATCATGAGTGGCGCATGGTAGATGGCGCGGCCCCAGCCTGCCACGTCAAATTTACCCGGCTGTATGCCCGCTGGGCCGAAAAAAGCTGCCCTGTTCCAGTGGAACCGGCTTGCCCTTGTTGCACAGCAAAAGGGCTACTTCCCACCTCCGGGCCAAAATGTTGCCATGTTGCATGTATAGGGTGTGCAACATGCAACATTCCCCCTTTTCACGGTTTCCTTGGGGTCAAATTAAGGCAAACAACGGCAAGCAAAGGAACGCTGATGAATCAGAGCGCAATCTTGAGGCTCGCGGGGGCGGAAAAGCGGCAACATTTTTCGCCTCAAAATGTTGCCGTGGACCCGGCTGATGAGTTCTCAAAGCCCGCCGAAACGCCCGCAACCGCTCACCGCCCCGCCTTCGTGAAAGCCTCGAATTTCTGAGCCAAAAAATCCCGGTTTGGGCGGTGCCCCTCAAAGGTGGGGAAGCGCATCTGACGGCCTTCCATGCCGAGGAGGCCCTGGCTGAACATGGGGCCGTCGCGGGTGCCGCGCACGAGTTCGCTGAGGATGATTTTGCCGTCGGGGTCGATGCCCATGAGGTCGGACTCGTAGGCAGTGTGGTGGAAGGTGGACATGGCGATGCCGTTTTGCACGCTGGCCAGGCCGCCCTCGGAATCCCCAACGATGTGCGCGGCCTCCAGCAAGTCCACCAAGGGCAGATTGGTCAGGGCGCAGCGCAGGCCGTAGGCCATGAGCACGCGCTGGCGGAAGGCGCGCTGATGCAGGCGGTTTTTGCGGATGCCGTAGCTGTATTGCACGGGCACCTCATTCACGCCGGTGAACATCGGGCTGGACTCTGGCTGATCGAAGACCACGCGCGCCACACCGGACGGGAAAGAGAACTCCTCCACGAACACGGGGTAAAACACTTCATACAAACTGTCTGCGATGCCTCGCAGGTAGATCAGCGGCAGGTTCTTGAGATAAGCCTGCTGCAGATGCCGGTTGAAGGGGCTTTTCTCTCCCTCCCGCTGCAGGCGGTAGCTGACGGCTCCATTTTCAAGCTCGCCGTCGTCATAAGGCGCTGCCCGGCCCGTGCGTGAAGGCGTCACCTGCTTGATGCTGAGGGCAGCATCGTCGGTCAGCTCCTTCGGTTTGAAAATGCCTGCGGCCTTGGTGGCGAAGAAGATCTGCTTCCCAGCCACTTGAAACCCCTTCTGAATCTGCGCCCAGGTGAAAACGTTGTCGCCCGCTTGACGGATCATTTGCTGGATCGCCAGTCCAGCCGCTGCTCGGATCTGCGCATTGAGGTCGGGTGACATGGAAGTAGTGGAGAATCGAGGATTCAGCAGATCAAGGCGTATGCCATCGAAACTTGCTCCAGATTCATTTCCTCTGGGGGCGGTTGATTCCGCAGGCATTGGCTCCAGATTTATTCAGGGTGCTTTCAACACCCCCAACTCATGCCAATGCGTAAATCCCTTTTGTTTGCCGTGATTTTCATCGCCGGTTTGGTGTGCGGGCAGTTCATCAGCAGGCCGATGTATGACCGCAATGGCGAGTCTCGTGAAAATCTGGTAAGGCTGAAATGCCTGCATGGTCTGGCGGAGGATTTTCGCCGTGCACATGAGCGCTGGCCGCAGAACATGCCGGAGTTGCAGGACTGGTGCCAGGGGGACGCGCTTCGTCGAATCATGTTTGATCGGTCGTCGAACGTTTTTGCGGAGGGTTTGACGTTCATCCAGTGGAAGCTGCTCAAGGACCCGCAGTCAGGGCTTTTCAGCGGTTTTACCTCTGGCAGACACACGACGTTGCGATGCGAGTATCAAATGGATGCCGAGGGCCGGGCAACGGTGCTAAAATGAACCTATGAGCCTCGGCAGACGTTTTTGGAGATGTAGCCGAGTGGTCATCACTCCAATGCGGCACAGCATGCCTGAAGCCGCGCCTCGTTTTCTTCCTTCACGGTGATCTCCCAAAGATCATCGGGCAGCGGCAGCACGCTGAACCACTGGCTTGCGCTTACCAGCCGACTGCATGCTGCCATGGCGCGTGATTCGCCGCATAGGGCGATGCTTGCTGTGCGAAGGCCGGATGAAATAGACATGGGTGGATGAGTCCTCATACCGACCACCTTGAACGATGAGTCTAGGGACTATGAGTCAAGTCGGTCCATGATTTGAGCCCTCCCAGCCACCTGAAACCAAACCACCGGAACGAGCTCAAGCTCGGGACTGCTTTGCCCACCTCCCAAGGCCTCTGGTTGCCGGTTGCCTTTTCGAAAACATAGGGTGGGCAACCGGCAACCATGAGGGTGCGGAGGGGTCGAAAACACGGTGCCGGAAATGGCAACGGGTCGCAGCGGAGTGCAGGTGGTGGCATTGGGTGGCAAGAGGTGGAAGCCGAGAGGGGGGAGCCTGAGCCGAAAGCATGGCAACCGGAGAGGGTATTTGAGTTGCCGAACCTCGCTTTCATGGCGGAGCATCGGGAGACGTTTTTGAAGATGTAGCCGCTTGGTCAGCGCACCCATGCGATGGACGGAGCGGAGGTTTGTGTCACCGCTACGCGGTTCGGCGGAATGACACGGGCATGCGGGGCCTGTTTCCGTGGGTTGGCACCCACGGCTATCGTTGTGCCAGCGCTCCGCGCTTCCAGGAGGCGGCAGTGCCTCACGGTGCGAGTTGCCGAGTTGCCGTGCTTAGGCGTGGAAACTTGGCAACTTGGCGAGAGGAGGGAAAAAGACGATGTGCCGGAAATGGCAACGGGCCGCAGCGGTGTGCAGGTGGCGGCGGTGCGTGGAAAGGGGTGGAAGCCGAGAGGGGGGTGCCTGAGCCGAAAGCATGGCAACCGGAGAGGGTGTTTGAGTTGCCGGGGGTTTTGGTCGTGGAGGAAGGAACGCTTCAGGGATGGTAGGGAACCGCTGCGTCGGGTCCGTGATTATGGGTCTGGGGTGGCGCAGGCGATGAAAAAGGTGCGCCGTCCATGGGTCCTCCGAACGCAGAAGACGGAGGCGTTTGGAAAGGGGGATGGCGATGTGTCAGCAGCCCGCGCTGGGACGAAGGATTCTACGGACGCGACACAGCGCGTCCCTACCAGCGCTGCGCGGTGCCTCTGGGGATGGTAGGGAACCGCTGCGTCGGGTCCGTGATTATGGGTCTGTGGTGGCGCAGGCGATGAAAAAGGTGCGCCGTCCATGGGGCTCTCGACAGCAGAAGCCGGAGGCGTTTGAAAAGGGGGATGGCGATATGTCAGCAGCACGCGCTGGGACGAAGGATTCTTCGGACGCGGCACAGCGCGTCCCTACCAGCGCTGCGTGGACGCGGCGCGGTAGCGCACTCAGGTGCTGCTCCGGCTGTTGGTGGCGTGGTAGGCGGCGTTGGTGATGTGGGAGCTGGAGGTGACACCGCCGCGCACGGAGGCGAGGCTGGCGACGCCGTAGCCGAAGCCGGACATCTCATTGGCCCAGAGCTGCTGGCCGCTGGCGGCATCCAGCGCGTACATGTAGCCGTGCACGCTGACGATGAGGCGGTCGCCGTCCAGCAGCAGGCTGGTGTAGGTGGAGCCGGAGGGGGCGCTCCACAGCCAGACGATGGTGCCCGTGTCCCGGTTCAGGGCGGCGACGCGTTTGTTGAAGCCGGTGAAGACGAGGTCGTTGAGGTTCATGCCCGGAACGGTAGCCGGGCGCGGAGATGCGCCAGTGGAAGATGCGGCGCGGTTTGGAATGGCGCGGGGGCGGAGTTGGCGGTTGTTGGCGGTTGTTGGCGATGGTTTGCAGTTGTTTGCAGTTGTTGGCGGCTTGCGGAGCAGCGGAATGAATGGCCGCAAGAAGGCGCAAAAAGGGCGGGAAACGGAGGAGCTGAGGGGGCGATGGCTGATCAAGCCGGTTGAAAAGCTGAGAGTGAGCCGCCATCTTGCCCGCATGAGTGTTTTTGAATCCACCGCCGTGCTGGATGATCCTATGCACCTGACTTTGGGCAGGCCCGTGCCGGATGGGCCATCACGCCACTGCCGTGTGATTGTGATGTTTGAGAAGGAGCCGGAGCAGGAAGCCTGGCCGCAGGGGTTTCTTGATGAGATCCGCATTGATGACGCGGCGTTTGAGCGGCCGATGCAGCTTCTGGGATGGTAGGGAACCGCTGTGCGGGTCCGCCATTTCGGGTCTGCCCTACCCGCAGGCGCTCAAAAAGGTGCGCCGTCCATTGGGCTTTCGACAGCGGAAGGCGGAGGCGCTTTAAAAGGTGGAGAGCTGTGAATCGACAGCCCGCGCTGGGACGAAGGATTCTACGGACGCGCACAGCGCATCCCTACCAGCCCTTCGGCGGGACGCCTGGACTGCTTGGGCCTCTTGACCACGAAACGAAGGGCCGCGATTTCTGGCTGACTTGAAATCTTAAACTTGAGACGGCGCGCTAGGATCGAGGACGAGTTCGAGTAGGAGGACGAGGACGAATGGGCGGCTCGCGGGGCTGGGGTGTGGCGGGGCGTTTTCCAAAACTCAAAGCGCATCGCAGCCACGCCATCGGTATGGGGCTGGGTTTTTCGAACGTTTCCTCGCCTGCGGAAAGCTCCAGAGGACTGGAGCACTCCAAAACGCTATCGCGCACGCGGATGCTTCAACCACTGCAAACGATTGCAAACCATCGCCAACGACTGCAAACGGCTTGGGCTTCAGCGGCGCGCTAGGATCGAGTTCGAGTAGGAGGACGAGGACGAATGGGCGGCTCGTGGGGCTGGGGTGTGGCGGGGCGTTTTCCAGAACGAGCTAAAGCTCGGGAGTACTTTTCCTCACGGCCTCCGCGACTGCTGCAGGGCTTCTTCCTTGAGCTTCTGGATCTGTTCATCACCCTGGGCGATGAGGGGGTCGAACATGGGGATTTCCTTGGCATTTTGACCCTGCTCGTGTTTGCGGAAGCCGAAGAGGTAGGTCTCGTTGTGCGGACGCCAGCGGTTGAAGAAGAGGGTGTCTTTGGCGATGACGGCGCGGCGGAGGTTTTCCAGCGCGGGGGAGGGCGCATCGGGCAGCTTGAGGCCGAGGCCTTCGATGAGCTTGGCGCTGAGAATCTCATACCCGGCGCGGGTGTAGTGCACGCCGTTTTCAGTGAGGGGCTTGTGGATGACGCCGGGCTTGGGGAGGCCGCCCATGAGCTCGAACCAATCGACAAAATACGCGTTCTGCATGAGGGCAAATTTTCTCAAGGCATCGCGCAGGCTGGAGAGGTTTTTGTTGGCCGCGCTGAGGTCTGGCAGCGGCGGCGGCAGGGTCTCCACAGGGGGCGGTGTGGCGATGACGACGCGCACGCCGGGGGCCTTGGAGCGGATGAGGTCGAGGAGATTGCGGTAGCCGGTGAGGAAGTCTGGCAGGGAGCCGAGGCGCTCAAACGCGAGCTCGCTGCCGTAGCAGAGGATGACGACGGTGGGCTTGAGCATTTCCAGGTGTACGGAGAGGCGCTGCAGGCCTTCTTCCGGCGGGCCGAAGTAGGAGCGCGCATGGCCAAAGACGGTGTCGCCGCTCCAGGCGAGATTGCGCACGGTGACTTTTTCCTCGCCGAGGGCGAGAGCGAGCCGGGGCTCCAAGGAGCCGTAACGCTGTTCGCGCTCCAGCACGGTGTTGCCGATGAGGACGACGCGGTCGCCGTCCTGAAACTGGAAGGTCTTTGGCTGCGGCGGAGAGGTAGGAGCCTCCGCCTCCGGGGATTGAGCGGATGCAAAAGGGGCGCACAGGAGCACCACGAGGCCAGCCAGAGATTTCAAATTCATGCGGGCGCTATTGGAGCGGAGGCGGTGGGCGTTGTCTAGAGGGAGGTTGGGGGAGGCGGAGTTTGCGGTTGTTTGCGGTTGGTAGGGAACCGCTGCGTCGGGTCCGTGTTTCCGGGTCTGTGCTGCGCGCAGGCAATCCAAAAGGTTCGCCGTCCTTGGAGCACTCGGCAGCAGAAGGCGAAGGCGTTTGGAAAGGGGGAGCGCGATGAGTCCGCAGACCGCGCTGGGACGAAGGATTCTACGGACGCGACACAGCGCGTCCCTACCAGCTCTGTGGGGCGCGGCGCTACCTCTGGAAACCACTGCAAACCATGGCAAACAACCGCCAACCACGGCCAACTCCCCCCCCTTCCCCTACCTCTTCCGCAGCACCAGCAGCACATCGGCGTAGCTGTCGTCAAATTGGCGGGGCTCGGTGAGGTCGTAGGTGAAGTCGTAGCACTCGAGGTACTCCAGCTCGGGGACTTTGCGGAGGAGGGCCTTCATTTGCGCGGCGCTGTAGGTGCGGAACTGCCAGCGCGTCTCCTGCGTGTGGGTGCGGCCGGAGTCGGTGATCTTGAGGCGCGTGCGCAGTTGCTCCAGGCGCGTCTTGCGGTCGGCCTGCCAGGTGTGGGTGTTGCACACGACTTCGATGCTGCCGCGCTTGGCCACCCAGCGCTCGTGCTCGTCTTCCTCGCGGTCGTAGTCCGTGAGGTGTAGGCCCAGGAAGAACACGCCACCGGGGCGCAGGGTGGCGGCCACGCGGCGCAGGCAGTCGGCGGCGTCCTTTTCCTTGAGCAGGTACTTGAAGGTGCTGACGAGGCAGTGCGCCATGTCAAAGCCGCCCTTCACGCCCTTGGGCAGGGTGAAGCTCTGCATCCAGTCCTCCCACATGCGCGCCTTCAGCCCGGCTTTTTCCAGGCGCTGCTGGGCAAAGGCGATCATGTGCGCGTTGCCATCGAATCCGCTGACCTGCCAGCCGCGCCGGGCCAGCTCCAGCGCGAGGCGGCCGCTGCCGCAGGCAGGCTCCAGCAGGCGGTGGCCCTTGGCGGGCGTGGCGTACTTGGCGTAGGCCTCTTCCAGAAAGTCCGCCTCCTTGAGGGTGCCATCGTCAAAGACGATGTCGTAGTAGAGGGGCGTGTCGTACCAGTCGCGCTGTTCGGGGGGCATGGGGCTATGATGAAGCATTGAAGGAGAAGCGCGAGGTTGGAATGACGAATGAGTAAATCCGAATGACGAAATAAGCCTGAATGCCGAAGCTCTAAGGGAGGGACGAATAGCGCCGCGAACTCCTCATCCCGCCCGACGCAGACCACTCGAATGGCAAACTTCGACATTTGGGCTTCGTCATTGTTTAGTCATTCGGGCTTACTCATTCGTCAGTCTCACCGGCACCTGAAGATTTCCTCCCATCCCCTCCCACTGGCCGCCCTTCTCCACAAGCCGCTTAAAAATCCCGCCCCGGCTGGCACCCGAAATGCTGCTTGATTGTTGTGAACTGGTGGAGATTGATTGCGCCCCGTGCCCTGCTGCCCCTTCCGATATGATTGTTTGGGATAATTTCTTCTGGTTTACCAGCTACATTCTCGTTTTCACCGCCCTGTCCGCCTTTGGCGCGCACAGAATCAAAGTGTTATACCATTATTGGAAGCACCGCACGGACGTGCCAGTGCCGCCCCATGACTTTGCCGAACTGCCCGTCATCACGGTGCAGCTGCCCATTTTCAATGAGCTCCACGTGGTGGAAAACCTCCTGCGCACTGTCAGCGCGCTGGACTACCCGCGCGACCGCCTGCAGATCCAGGTGCTGGACGATTCCACGGACGAAACCGCCGCGCACGCCGAGAAGCTTTCCGCCGATCTGAAGGCCCAGGGCTACGACATTGAGTACCGCCACCGCAGCAACCGCAACGGCTTCAAGGCCGGCGCTTTGGACGAAGGCATGGCCTCCGCCAAGGGCGAGTACATCTGCATTTTCGACGCCGACTTCCAGCCGGCACCGGACTACCTCAAGCAGGTGATCCACCACTTCACCGACGAGAAAGTCGGCATGGTGCAGGCGCGCTGGGGGCACCTGAACAAGAATTTCTCCCTCCTCACCAAGCTGCAGGCGCTGTTTCTGGACGGGCACCTCGTGCTAGAGCAGACGGCCCGCAGTCGCCACGGCGAATTCCTGAACTTCAACGGCACCGCCGGCATCTGGCGCCGGGCCGCCATCGAAACCGGCGGCGGCTGGCAGCACGACACCCTCACGGAAGACCTGGACCTCAGCTACCGCGCGCAGCTCAAGGGCTGGAAATTCATCTACCTCAAGGACGTCGTCGTCCCCGCCGAGCTCCCGCCGGACATGGACGGCTTCAAGAGCCAACAGCACCGCTGGACCAAGGGCTCCATCCAGGTGTGCAAAAAGACCCTCGGCAACGTGTGGCGCAGCGACATCCCGCTGAGCCTGAAGATCGAGGCCACCTCCCACCTCACTTCGAACTTCGCCTACCTGCTCACGCTTTGCACCCTGGTGCTGATGTACCCCGCGAATTTCGTGATGGGCAGCAGTTGGCACAAGGCGGTGTTTGTGGACGTGCCCGTGTTCTTCTTTGCCTCCCTCAGCGTCATCGTGTTTTACATGACCGCGCAGGGTGCCCAGGGCAAATATGGCTGGCTCAAAACCCTGCCGTATGTGCCCATGCTGCTCGCCCTCGGCATCGGCATGAGCATCAACAACGGCAAGGCCGTGCTAGAAGCGCTGCTCAATCAGTCGTCCGAATTCGTCCGCACGCCGAAATACGGCATGGAAAACAAAGCGCAGGCCAGCAAGCAGCGCTCGCGCTACAAGGCCGGCAAGTCCATCGCCCTGTGGATCGAAGTCCTGCTCACCGGCTACTTCGGCTGGATGATCGCCCTCGCCGCCCAGCGCGGCCAGTGGGGCAGCATTCCCTTCCTGCTGCTGTTCTTCTTTGGATTCGGGTACGTGGCGGCGGGGTCGCTGATGAAGCGGTTTTCGATGTCCGCGTTTCAGGCGCCCCAGCCGGTGCCGGTGGAGGTGTGAGGATTCTGCGCGCCAGCGCAAAGTAGCACAGTTGCGCTGCAACTGGACACCCGGCGGGGCCGCAACGTGGAAAAACACCCTCCTCTCGCCAGCGAAGCGCAGCGTGATGTTTCACCGCTACGCGGTTCCACGAATTTGGAAACGATGTGCTGATCGCAAACCGTGGGTTGGCACCCACGGCTACCATTGTGCCAGCGCTACGCGCTTCTTGATGTGCCATGCCACTGCTTGCGTCATTGCAAACGCCGATGATTCAATCCACCCAAACTCCCCGCGTAACTTTTCTCCTTCTCCCGGGTTATCTCTCCCCGCATGAAATTGCTCTCCCCCGCCTTCGCTTCCGCTCTCACGTTCGCTCTTGCCACGCCTTCCCTGCTCACTGCCGCGGGCAATGACTGGCCGCGTTTTCTTGGCCCTACGGGGGCGGCCATCGTCACGGACTCCAAGGTGCCGCTGACGTGGAGCGACACGGAAAACCTGCTCTGGAAAGCGGACATGCCCGGGCCGGGTGCCTCCAGCCCCATCGTGCTCGGCGACAAGGTCTTCGTCACCTGCTGGACCGGCTATGGCGACAAACCGGGCGCGGACGACATGCGCCAGCTCGTGCGGCATCTGCTCTGCCTCAGCCGCGCCGATGGCAAGGTGCTCTGGGACGCCAAGGTGCCCAGCGCCGCAGAGGAGGATCCGTTCAAGGGCTTCATCACCGAGCACGGCTACGCCACCCACACGCCCGTGACGGATGGCGAGCGCGTGTACGTCTTCTTCGGCAAGAGCGGCGCGCTGGCCTTTGACCTCCAGGGCAAGCAACTCTGGCAGACCTCATGCGGCACCAGCTCCGGCCAGCGGCGCTGGGGTTCCGCAGCCAGCCCGATCATCCATGGAAACCTGCTCATCGTGAACGCCAACGACGAAAGCCAGACGATCTTCGGCCTCGACAAAACCACCGGCAAAATCGTGTGGAAAGCCGAGGGCGATTTCGGCATGGCCTACGGCACGCCGAACATCCTCAAGCGCGATGGCGTGGACGATCTCGTCATCGCCGTGCCGCAGGAACTCTGGGGCATGAATCCTGACACCGGCAAGCTGCGCTGGTATGCCACCCACGGCCTCACCGGCAACGTCTCCCCCTGCCTCGTCCCCGGTGGTGGCGACACCGTCTATGTCTTCGGCGGTTTCCCCGCCACGCGCAGCACCGCCATCAAGCTTGGCGGCAAGGGTGATCTCGGCCCCCAGGCCCTGCTTTGGGACAGCAGCTCCAGCTCCTACGTGCCAACGCCCATCCTCAAAGACGGCCACCTCTACGTCATCAACGACCAGGGCTTCGCGATCTGCATCGATGCCAAGACCGGCAAGGACGTCTATCGCGAACGCGCCACCATGGGCTCACGCGGCGGCGGCAAGCCCTTCTACGCCTCCCCCGTGCTCATCGGCGACAAGCTCATCTGCGTCTCCCGCCGCAACGGTGCCTTCGTCCTCGCCGCCAAGCCCACCTACGAGCTGCTCAGCACGAACGAATTTGCCAGCGACACCACCCACTTCAACGGCACCCCCGCCGTGAGCGGCGACTTGCTGATTCTGCGGAGCAACAAGGCGGTGTATTGCGTGGGCGTGCGGTAGCACCAAGAAGTTTGCAGTGGTTGGCGGTGGTTTGCCATGGTTGGCAGTTGTTACCAGAGCGGCGCGCACGCGGTAGCAGGTGCCCCGGTCCCAGCCCAATAGGTCCTATATGCCGCATAGGTCCTATAAGGCCTATTCTCACCGCGCGGCCACACCCTACGCTCACTCCTACCCACGGCCAACAATCGCAAACAACCGCCAACCATGGCAACCAACTGCCCCCCCTCTTCTAGTCCTTTTGTGCTGCGCTGCGGCGGTTTCTTTGACGCAGCCGGTTTCACTCCAAAAACCCCAGCGAAAGGCCGCACCCTGTGCCGCGTAATCTTCCTCCCATGATTCGCACCCTGCTCCTTGTCGTTGGCGCTTCCGCGCTGCTCTCTCTCCATGCCAGCGCCCAGCACATTCGCGCAGGCATCATCGGCCTCGACACCTCGCACGTGCTGGCCTTCACCAAGACGCTGAACACCACACCGCAGAAGCCGGAGGTCATGGGCGTGCGCCTCGTGGCCGCGTATGCGCAGGGCTCCAAGGACATCCCCTCCAGCACGGAGCGCGTGCCGGAGTACACGGAGAAGGTCAAGGCCATGGGCGTGGAGATCGTCCCCAGCATCAATGAACTGCTCGACAAGGTGGACGTGGTCTTCCTCGAATCCAACGACGGCCGTGTGCATCTGGAGCAGGTGCTGCCCTGCATCGAGGCGCACAAACCGGTCTTCCTCGACAAACCCATCGCAGGCTCCCTCGTCGATGCCATCAAGATTCTCGATGCCTCCAAGAAGGCCAGCATTCCCGTTTTCACCTCCTCCTCGCTGCGCTTTGGCAAAGGCACGCAGGCCGTGCGCGGCGGCAGCATCGGCAAAGTGAAGCAGGCCAGCACCACCAGCCCAGCCAGCCTGGAGCCCCACCACCCCGATCTCTTCTGGTACGGCATCCACGGCGTCGAGTCCCTCTTCACCGTCATGGGCACCGGCTGCCAGAGCGTGAAGCGCGGCACCGTCATGGAGGAAGTCACCACCGTGGACAAGGTCACCAAGGTGGAGACCAAGCAGACCGTCAGCCGCATCACCGTCACCGGCACCTGGGCGGGCGGACGCACCGGCACCTTCACTGAATCCAAAGGCTACGGCGGCAAGGCCATCGGTGAGAAAGGGGAGGCCGCCATCGGCACTTACGACGGCTACGATCCGCTGCTCTACTCCATCGTGCACTTCTTCCGCACCGGCGTGGCTCCGGTCGAGGCGGACGAGACGCTGGAAATCTACGCCTTCATGGAGGCTGCGGACGAAAGCAAACGCCGCAACGGCGCTGAGGTCACCTTGAAGGAAGTGATGGACAAAGCCCTGGCGGAAGCGCGCAAATAGGCGCTTCTCAGAGCACGAGCGTCGTAGTACCGGACAGGCCAAAACGTCGCCGGTCGGGTCTTTTGTATCTGCAGCGAGCGATGTGAAAGAGCCCCTTTCTTTCGCACAAATATGTTCAACATTCCTACGGTCACTACGTCTGACAGACATGCACTCCCCCGGATCCGCTGAAAAATCCCACCCCCAACGCAATCAAATGAAGACTCAACCACGCCTCTGCATCGCGTTCACCTGCGCCGGCATGCTGGCCTCAGTTCTGCCCAGCATCCATGCCCAGCAGCTACCACCTGCTGCACCGCCGCCCCTGATGCCCCCTGCGGATGCCAAGACGCCTGCGGGTCCGGTCATTGCGAACTTCGATGCCAAAATCAACAAGGACCTCAGCCCGCTGCCGAACAACGGCCAGCTGCAGATGAGCTATGCCACTGTGGTCGATAAAATCCTGCCCAGCGTCGTCACCATCCACTCCTCCACGCCCATCAAGGCTCCGGACGTGGATCAGATCCCGCCGCAGTTGCGCCCCTTCTTCTACCGCTTCTTCGGTGCCCCCGGCGGCCAGGATCCCTTTGGCGGCGGCATGAACGAAGACGAGGAGCCCGCACCGAACCCGCGCCGTCGCGGTGGCCAGCAGCCCCAGCGCCCGCAGCAGCCAGTCCCTGAAGATGACTCCCATCAGTCCGAAGGTGTCGGCTCCGGCATGATCATCACGACCGACGGCTACATCATCACCAACAACCACGTCGTAGCGGATGCCAAAAAGATCGAAGTGGATGTGGATGCCAATGGTGCCACCAAAACCTATCGGGCGACGGTGATCGGCACGGACCCGCTCACCGATGTCGCCCTCATCAAGATCGACGCCACCGGCCTCACTCCCGCCACGATGGGAGACAGCTCCAAGCTCCGCGTGGGAGACATCGTGCTGGCCGCAGGTGCGCCAATGGAGCTCAGCCGCTCCGTGTCACAGGGCATCGTCAGCGCGCTAGGCCGCAGCAATGGAGGCATCGTCAAGGGCAGTGGCCGCGGTGGTCGCGGCATCCAGGGCTATGAAGACTTCATCCAAACCGATGCCTCCATCAATCCCGGCAACTCCGGCGGCCCGCTGGTGGATGCCATGGGCCGCGTCGTCGGCATCAGCACCGCCATCCTCTCCCGCACCGGCATGAATGCCGGCATCGGCTTTGCCATCCCCATCAACATGGCACTTCACATCGTCGAAGATCTGCTGGACGACGGTGCCGTGCAGCGCGGCTTCCTCGGCGTGCAGATCGTGGATCTCGACGACACCATGGCGGAGCGACTTGGCTTCAATGAGCATGGCGGCGCAGTCGTCATGATGGTGGGCGCAGATTCACCCGCCGAAAAGGCCGGCATCCAGCTCGAAGACATCATCGTCTCCATCAACAATCAGCGTGTGGACAGCAGCAGCCGTCTGCGCCTCATCGTCAGCGGCACCAAGCCCGGCAGCCAGATCCCCATCGACGTCATGCGCGGCGGCAAACGCCTCACCGTGAACGCCACCCTGGAAGCCCTACCCGAAGAAGCCCTGTCTGAACTCAGCGGCGGACAGCGCGGCATCCCACGCCCCGGCACCGCCCCCGGCCAGGCCAAAGACAATGTCAGCGAACTCGTCTCCGGCGTCACCGTCCAGACCCTCACCCAAGCCCTGCGCGAGCGCCACGACATCCCCGAAAGCGTGAACGGCGTCATCGTCACCAAGGTGGAAGCCGACAGCCGCGCCGCCGCCATGGGCGTGGAAGAAAACGATGTCATCTCCCACGTGAACCGCAAGCCCGTGGCCAACGCCGCCGAAGCCCGTACCCTGGCCAAAAACAGCGACAAAACCGTGCTCCTCCGCGTCTGGCGCAAAGGCGACACCATGCTGCTCATGATTGGCAACAATTGAGCCGCAAATGATTCAACGGCCCGCGTGTGCTGTGAGGCATGCGCGGGCTTTTTTGTGCTCAGGAGGTTGGCCATGCTCAATTGAAAACAGGTCTGTTCGCTGAGAGGACATGCGTGCTTTCTGGAACGTAGGTCGGTCGTGTTTGGCGTCGAGGACGGCCCATGCTCCAGCGCCCACTCCGCCAAACCGCCCGACTGCGAGGACGTTCGCACGCCCCAGCACCCACGGTGCGCTCAAGGCAGCCCGAACGCTCGCAGGCTCAAGACGTTTGCCCCACGCTCATGGACGGACGGGCTATCGCCACGTCCATCCTACGTCCCAGCATGGAGTGCCGGGCCTGATGCTCTGCTTGGAAAACAG
>JAIXYN010000005.1 GCA_027490195.1 Verrucomicrobiaceae bacterium
CGCATCATCACGGTGGTCGTCATCGTGGGAGGCATCAGACCTTCGCCACTGACCATGATGCCCGATTGAGCCAAGGCGGTGACATAAGCCCCCCAAGCGCCCCAGTAAGCCTGAGCAGCGGGCGTGGTGTTGTCCTGGGGGATGGCGGAGGCGGGTTCATTGAAGAAGAGAACGTATTTCATCGGTGGATTTTGGTTTGAGTTTTGCTTGTCAGGTGTGCGACAGAAGCGTTGCCACATCCAGTTGTCGGGCGTGGCGCTTGGATTTCGACAAACGGGCCATTTTTTTTGATAAAATGCAACTCCATCGTGCTCCCGGTGCCGCCGCCTTGGCCTCAGCCAAGGCTGGGTTCCATCTCGATAGAGAAGAAAGAGAAGATGCCTTCGTTCAGCGCCAACCCTCAGCATCTCACCTGTAGACATGCAGGCTATTCTCGGTGACCTAAACCCGCATGCCCAGACCATTTCAAAATACGCGCCTTGGCTATCCTGGGCAACGGTGAATCAGGATGATGTAAATGAGATACTTGTGCATCACTCCACTGCAAAATGCCTGGCATGAATGGCACTTGATTAAGACGCAGT
Source organism: Verrucomicrobiaceae bacterium (assembly GCA_027490195.1). Taxonomy (GTDB): domain Bacteria; phylum Verrucomicrobiota; class Verrucomicrobiia; order Verrucomicrobiales; family Verrucomicrobiaceae; genus Prosthecobacter. Next base: position 585 of record JAIXYN010000005.1, read on the forward strand.
TTCGTACCTTTGCGGTCTTCCTGTCTCGGTCTTCTTGAGCCCTGAAAGGGCGGCATAATTTAGCCCAGCAAGCGAGTCTCAGCGAGCGCCGCCCTGGATTTACAGCCAGCAATGCCGGGAAGCAAACCCAGTGCACTCGTGACACACCAAGCTCACCAGCAGCGCCTGCATCGAGCTCCGCCGCTTGCCCAATGCTCCCAGAAGCCCTCCAGCCCTCGAAATCCACGAAGCCCTCTCTTAATCAAGTGCCATTCATGATTGGCATCTTTTCGGCATCTTTTCCCCAGACCGCAATGGTTCCTACCATTAGCTAGGCGACTAGGCGTTTTTTCCTCCAGGCTCATCCTAGGCCATCTCGCATGAAGGTCTGTCCTGAGATCCATGGCGAGGGCTCGTGAATTCAGCCCACATCGAAATAGCATCATTCAATCCATATGGACATCACAATGGTTGCCTAGTAAACGGGCGAATGTTCACCTGCGTTCTGTGAACAGAATCAGTCTTGTCTCCGTCAGTGGTCTTTCCCTGAAAATAGTGCTTTTGCCAGCCTCCTGAATGCGCCTCCTGAGCGTTGAAGATCTCGCGCTTCTCCGCCCACTCGGAATGTTGTCTGTTGATGTCTGGATTGGCACTGATTGGTTCGAGCACTGGCTGGATGTCTTCAAGGGCGGCCAAGGAAATTGGCTGAATGAAGCAGATAGGCTCGAATTTTTTAAATCTCACCGGAAAAAACGGGAGGTGAAGCTTCCAGTTCATGGTGAAGGTAAAGGGGCTCCAACTGCTTTCCACTATTCCTTCCAGTGGACTGCAGTTCGTCTTGGGACTGTTGGGCAGGCCTCGGACGCTCAGTTGTATATTCTCCGGAGTGCGGAAAAGGAAAGGGATGGTAAACGTCAGGATGCCAGAGCCAAAGTGGCTGGAGATGTTCTGAGAGTAAATACCTGGATCCTCATCGAATTTAAAAGACATGGCCTTATTCGCTCTGCCATATCCCTTCCACCATACGGTGAAGCCCACCGGACAGGTAATCACCCATCCAGCTTGATTTGCTATGAGGAGTGGCAGGCAGCGATAGGCAAAGCGATTTGGAGTTTCGTCCATCCACGTCCTGTCCCGGGGGGCTGGCTGGATCTCCCAGCCGGGCCTGATGCTTTTCATTTGATATGCGGTCATTTTCATAAGGAATGGAGATTGGCGTAATGGATGGTCCAGGGAACGATCTGCTCGAAGACAGCTGTTCCCTGAGGAGTCACAGACTGAGGGGGATAGATTTGAATGCGCTGGATCTTGCGGGATGAATAGCGCGAATTAACGCGCATGAAATACAGCTTTACGTCCCTCAGGTGCTGATCAGGGTGACGTGTGTTCCATCGCTTTGTGATCCACTGCGCATAGTCCGCGATCGCGGGTTCATAGCGTGCATGATAAAGTGTCATATGGTATTCGCGCCAGAATCTAGATCGGTATGCATGACGCAGGTCCTGCATTGCCCCTGGTTGTACCAGCGAGTCGGCGTAGCCATTGATGGCTGCGCGCCGACCATCTGGCGTTTCTCCTTCCAGAAACAACCAGCCATCCTCCGTCTGGACATTGGGTGAAAACAGTCCCCAATGCTGGTCAATGCGCAACAGATAGCCTGGTGCCTGAAGGCAGGAAGGCACCGTGGAGGTGGCAGCTAATGGCAAGGTCGAAATATTCCACGCTAGGCAATATGACACCAGTGCTGCCACAACGAGGAGTTTCCATGCCGCTGGGAAACGGTGCGACGGCTGATCAGTAACTAGGCATCTATTGCGGCTGGCCAACCAAAACTGCCAAAACCCTGGGGGCAAAAAAGCGCACCACAGGACGATCATGACAGCCTGGAAAAATGCGAGTTTGAAAAGCAGCGCCAAGGAAAGATGAAACGCCATCATGATAAGCACGAGGAGCGTTCGCGGAGTCTGCGCCTTTGACAGGCATGCGATCGCCAAGGGCCCGAATTCCTCGATCATCAAGCCTGCATGCGTGCCGAGAGAAAGCAGCCACGGAGGGCTGGAGCCATGGACGATGTCGCCAATCCAGGTGCGTAGCGACTGGATCGAGAGCGCGTGTTGGAGCGCGGTGGCATCGACCCTCCAGTCACTGCCTGACTTGTGCAAGGCGGTGAAGACATAAATCATCAGCATCTGCGCCACCAAGCCGGGGCTGAAAACCTGCCGGACCTCATGTGGCGAGAAGAAGACCGCACGCTGGCTGAGCTGAGGACTCCATGGTAGCAGAACCAGCCAAAAGAGAAGCAGACGCAGCACATGGTCACCACCATAGAGGATAAACGGGTTCCGGGTATGGAGAGATATGACAAGAAGCCAGCAGACGCAGAGACAGGGCTTTGGGCGGCAGCCTAGAGCTAGGCCTGCCGCGGCCACAAACAACCCCACAAGCAACATCTGCTGGTACCACCCGGCATCGCACCAGAAATGCGGCAGCCAGGAAATGTGCTCAAAAAAGTTGAGGTCAGTGCCAAGTCGCACCCCCGCAACGGGGATGTCCGCTCGTGCAGACAGCGTTAGCACATCAACTGACCAGCCCCCCATCCAGCGTGCTGCACAGTCCCACATGATCAGACACCCAACCAAAGACTGGCAGAGAAAAAGGCTGCGCGAATCGAGAAAACACGCGTGACGAACAGACAAAAAAAGCGACTGCAAACGCAGCTGTTTTTTAAGTGGTATTTCAGGAATGACTATGGAGGCATGCAAGACTTTAATCTTAGTAATACATGAAACCAAGAACTGGGTAATTAAAATTAATGCTCTGTCAAAATATTATTTGACGTATGGTCGAAGTCCGTATACGTATATATGTCGAGAATAACAACCCGCACCATTTGATAAATCACTATGAAATATCTAAAGTTGATACTTATGGGGTCTGTGGCCCTTGTCGTCCACTTCTGCTTCAGCGCAGCTTGTATTCTTTTTGCTAGCAATACTTACGGGGCGGAGGCTGCCTGCTCACCACCGCCACCGCCGCCACCGCCGCCCGGTGAATAATAACTACTGCGACACGCGTCGTTCTTGGCTCAACAAATAGTCGATTCCAACCTGCTATTTCGCCTAATGAAGACCTGTGGCTCGATATTTTCATTCATCTGCTATGCCCTACTGTCCTCTAGTGGGTGGCTAAGGGCGGCTGATGGGCTGACGTATCCTTTGAACAGGCTCAAATGGGCTAATGCTATGGGAACAGGCTCCATCTGGCTTGGGATGAACGAGCTGGGTATAAAGGGATGGATGAAGGGGGGTGACTTGCCATTCAGCATTCATTTCTCGACTTCGCCACAATTTCCTACTAGCGACAGCCTGGGGCATGGATGGTATCTTCCTCTTTTTGAAAGTTCCGTGGTTGAACTCGGGGAGGAGGTTGTTCGTTGGAATAGTCCTGGAGGCGAGTACTGCTACTTGAATCGAGAAGGAGACGGCTCAAGCCAGTATTCTTCCGCCGATGGTAACTGGCATGGGGAACTCGATGTCCAGCATCGCCAGTTTAAAATCAAGCATTTGGATGGCACTTCCTTTGTCTATAGAAATGGCCTTATTGAGAAGCTCCTAATTAACGGATCGGCGTATAATTGGGAGCGTAATACAGGCAGCGGAAAGACTGGAAAAATCACTCAGGACTCAAAGACACTTCTGGAGTGCTTTTATAATGAGCGGGGCAGTATCAAGCGCCTTTTGTTTCCACAAAGTGGCCAGTCGCTACAGTTTGCATACCAAGACCGTCCTGTCTTTGTGACCAATGCGGGTGCTCGTATTGTCGGAGCCGTGAAACCAAGCCTTGCCAAAATATCTGCCACTAATGGGCGGGAATGGTCTTTTAATATTGCCGACGAGGTAAGTGCTGCTGAAGATGCAGTGTCGAAGATTGAAATTCATACTCCTAACAAGTCGCCGCAGTGGTTTTCGTGGCGATCCGACGGCGGCCTTGTGGAAGACAATAAACATTTCTACACGACAACGAGTTTCGATGGAGGAGATAAAAAAATTTCCACAAAATCTAAAGATTCGGGGAAGGGTGAGAGTTACTTTTACAACTCAAAGACAATGATCGAGGAGCGACTCCTGCCAGGAGGAAACACGGCCAAGATCTGGTTCGTGGGAACACCTGGAAAATCTTTCTTCACTGTACGCCAGACGCAGGAGATTGATCCTGAAGGCAGGGTGCTCTCCACAAATCGGTTTATGCGTGATTCATTAGGACGGCTTAACAGGGTCGTGATGGGTGACATCCGAGATGTTTCTGTTTCCCATTTGGAAGCTGGCGAAAAGGTGCCTGCATTAGAGGAGATTCAGGCAGGCTTGGAAAAGTCATGGAAAGGAAGAGGTAAGCCAGTTGTGGCAGTATCAAGTGAAGGGCTGGTGGTGGGCGTCAAGGAGGATGAGCAGTCGGTGCGAATCATCCAATCGACGGAAAAAGGATCTGTAATGACTCTTCGGCAGGAAAATATGAAGGATACAAAATATCTTTTCGATAAGGCGGGTAACCTAATCGACAGCGTCGAGTAAAACAAATAACAACATTAATTAATACTTATGAAAAACAAAATCATCATTGCAGCGGGTGCAGCTCTTGTAACCCTGACTCTCTCATTTGCCGCGTTCGGAGCGCATACTTCTCCTACGAGCGGAGGAGAATGTGGTCCGTCGAATAATAATGCCATGCCGACATGCAGCCAGTCCACCGACACTATTGACTGCCCTGAGGGCTACACTCCGAGGAATGGTTACGAGTCGCACGAGTGTAATTCGGGTGAAGGCGTCAAATTGTATGGTAAAACAGACGCGCAAAATATTAAAGACTGCACGAGCACCGACACTAAGCAATGCTGTAAAGAAGATACCTCGAAAGGCACATGTCTGACAAAGCACTATGTGACGTGCAGAACGGAAACACGCCAAAAAACATGCAGCAAGAATAATGCAGATCCACACACGGTTAATGTTAAGGTGTGCTTGACGAGTGACCCTCAAGAGGAAAACTCTGGCGACCTGGACTGGGCTGTCTCGCAGCCCTGTTCTTAATAGTCGTAGGCGATAAAAACAAACCTATGCTGCCATGACTACACGAAGAATGCTCGGCATGCACTTGTGCATTGGACTGTGGGCGATAAGCCGCTCAGCAGGCCTATGTGAGGAGCCAACGCCTTCTCAAGCGCTGCTGGCTGCACTTAACACCTTCATCTCCAACGATAAAATTCTTTCGATAGCGGCCGACACAAAGACGTTTGTGGACGGCAAATTGGACACCACTGCCAAAGTAAAAGTATCGGTGGCGTTGAATGGGGCTGAAAATTTGGTGGCAGTTGATTACGAGCCGTTTACCAAATTCAGTCCGGAATTTACTGTGCAGTCCACACTTCGCACAGTATTCAATGGTCGCTACTGGAGTCAGGCAACGTATGACGTTGGGAATCCCGGCAAGGACAACTTTGCTCCTGTAAATGTGGTGAGGATATCATCCAAGCCAAATCCACGCTTTATGAATTACAAGCGCAGATCGGGGCTTGAGTTATGTCTTCCGTTTTTCAGGTTTCAAGATCAGGGTGGTTGGCTGACTCTCCGTGATGTACTGTTGGATCGCACGGGTTACACTTTTTCAGTGAAAGAAGAAAAACGTGACAATGCTAGCCTGCTTAAAGTCACTTTTGGTGGCGACCGGGAGTGGGTGCTAGTTGATCCTCAAAAAAACTTTGTTGTGCTGGAGCACGTGCTTAATTCAGCGGAATGGCGTGATGAAACAATCGCAAGCCAAATTACCCAGACTCGCTCCGGTCTATGGTTTGCGACTGAATACACCTACCGCTATATCGATCATGGACAGGAAAAAATGCGAACGGAGACTAAAATATCCGATGTTTCTTATCAGGATAAATTGGTGTTTGAGCAGACGTTAAAACCAAAGTTCCCTCCAGGATGGCGGGTCATTGATGAGCGAATCAACAAAGAGTTCGTCATTGGGCAAGATCCGAGCACGATCATCAACAATATTAGCTCCGCTGTCAAGTAGATCAGCTTTATTCTAATGAGAGTCACACAACTCGTCGCCACATTACTCATCATCTTCCTTTCCACAGGTCTTCATAGCAAGGACTCCTTGGACGATTTGGAGTTTCAACGCGAAGACGTTTGTTACGAAGCCATTCAGATTGCACTAGCTCTGTCTGGTCGGCCTTTGCTTCGGGAAAAGGACGAACGTATCCCGCCCGCGAGCATGATAGGAAACTTCGGGTACTCCGACGTTGTCGCTGTTCTAAAAAACTCGGGCATTCGGTTCGAATACAGAACAAGTTGTCCTGTAGAGCAGACGCTGAAGAAGCTAAATTCTGAATACACCGGGGTCATCGTGGAGGCCTCGAAGCCGAATAAGGTTGCTGAAATTGCAGCGACCACACAAGCGCAGACAGATTCTAAGTTTTTCATTTTAAACTTCAGTCAGGGTGAGCCTCGATTACACGAATATCCGAAGCTAAACCAAAGAATCGACCTGGCACGGGCCATTGAATTTCTTCGATTGGCAAGCGTTAGATCTCTCATCTTCTTTTCACCTGAAGGACTGCTTGGCAATGCTGATGCCGCCACTGCTGTCTCTGGAGCTGTGCAAGTGGTAGGATTGCACGGAGACAAGTCGAAAATACCCGTTGGGAATCAAAATGCATCTGGTGTAACTAAGGGGGAGTCTATTAATTTTCCAAAGGAGATTAGTCTTGGCAGAATAGCGCGGACGGCCAAGGTTGTGGTCGCCACATTTTCGCTGAAAAATACCGGAACCAGTCCCTTGAGCATCACTCGCGTACAAGGGACATGCTCATGCTTTTTGCGATCCGAATGTCCCAAGACAATATCTCCGGGCAGTGACGCCACGATTTCCCTCTATTTTTCTCCTGAGTTGTTCAAGTTTTCAGACCGATTTAAGACCGCTGTTGCTTTCGAGTTGGATGACAAGCAGCTGAAACGGACATCAGTTGGCGTCTCGGGTGACTTCACTGATGAGGGCTATTGCTTCCTCTCTTTTGAGACAATTGATCTTGGCGCTATTACACGAGCGCAACTCCAGAAACAGGCAGTGAGATGCGCCCTCTTTACACTCAAGCAGGCCCAAGGATTTCAGATAGTGAAAACTTTTTCGGAGCCTAGAGGTGCTCAAATCACGGAAATATCCGACGACAATGCACAGCAGTCAGCATTAGATCCATCACTTTCAAGTATCAGATCTTTCAAAGTAACTCCACCAGAGGGCCTGCCAACGGGCACCCAGCATCTGACTCTTGTCATAGAGACCAACGACCCCATTTATCAGCAGGCATCCGCCAGCTTAAAATTCACTTTGATTGATTAGAGTTGGCAGGCAAGAAACTCGTCATTGAGTTGATTAACCGCACTCGTTTCTGATCCATTTTTAAACCGTGAAACTCGCCGAATCCCCTGATCGCCAGTCCATCCCGCTCGAAGCGTAGCTTGTGGTTTTGAATGCGAAAACGGGGCTGGATCCAGGCTCGCGATCCTTTTCTGGTGTCTTGGATGCGTTGCGGTTCTTTTCCCCGCGAATCCTAGGCGGAGTGGATTGATGGAGGACGAGTAGGACTACGAGCAGGCATCCAGCCTCTCAGAGCATCTCCACCACCACGGCGCTGGCGTTGTCTTTGCCGGATTCGGCGACGGCGTATTCGACGATGGTTTTGGCGTCGTCTTTGGCGAGCATGTCGGCGAGGCGGTGGTCCCAGATGCCGTCGATGACGCCGTCGGTGCAGAACAGGAAGCGGTCACCGCTCTGGCAACTGACGGAGCCGATTTGGGGATCGATGCTCTGGCGGCCCGCGCCGAGGACTTGCATGAGGACGCTCTTGCGCGGGTGGGTGCGTGCTTGGCGCTCATTGAGCTCGCCTTTGCGCCGCAGCCAGCCGACGTAGCTGTGATCGTGGGTGAGCTGCTTCATGGGGCCGCCTTTTGGCAGGTAGTAGATGCGGCTGTCGCCGATGTGAGCGAAGTGAAGCCAGCCGGGGGTGAACCAGCCGAGGCTGAGGGTGGCGCCCATACCACGGCATTCCTCGTAGTAGCGGCCCAGTTTGATGAGCTCGCCGTGGATGCGGCTGATGAGTTCTTGCAGAACATCGCTGTGGCCGATGGCGATGTGCTGGGCGGACTGCTTGAAGCTCTTGGGGAGAAGCTGGGTGATTTTTTCTGCGGCGATCTTGCTGGCAAATTCGCCGGATTTCGCGCCTCCCATACCATCGCTCACGGCAAAGACGAAGTCGCCGCTGTTCAGGCCGGCTTCGCCGATTTTGCCTAGGTAGCGCACTTCATGGGCGTCAAAGTTCAGACACAGGAAGGTGTCTTCGTTATTGGTGCGCACGCGTCCGGGATGGGTGAGGCCGGACCAGCGAAGGTGGTTGGGTGGTTGGGGCTGGGCGGTGTCGCTCATGCAGCAGGCTTTGGCGGCTCGTCGAGGATGGTTGCGAGCTCAAAATCGATCAGGCAGAATCTGCCGTCCTTGGAATTGTAGGTGATGTTGCGCGCAAAAGCGTCGTCATGGCGCACGCCGTATTCGCGCTCCAGTTCACAAAAGAGCTCCTTGATGCGCTGGTCACTGATGTGCGTGACGATGGATCCGCAGTTGGAGGTCACGATTTTGAGCGCTGCGGGGTCGGAGTCCAGCAGGCGGGGCACATAGTTGCAGCCGCGTTTTTCGAGCAGTCTGAGGACGCGCACTTCGTTTTCGAAACGTTCCTGGGCGTTGTGCCCTTTGAACTGCTTGTAAACCTTGCCGTCATAGCCGATGTGCACGATGGCGCGGGCGGTGTTTTTGGCTTCTTGCATGGGCTTTGGCACCTTCCTGCCTGTGGGCCGGATATGCAATGGTAAAAGGGGCGGCGGAAGAGGGGGGAATGGCATTGGCCGCAAATAGGCGCAAAAAAAAGCAAACAAGAGGCGTGAGAGGGCGTAGGATGTGGGTGGTGGCTGAGCGCGTTGGGTCAAGAAATGGAGGGTGGGAATCAGTGGGGGTTCTTGATTTTACGGATGCCTTGAGTGAAGGATTGTGTGCAAAAAGTTGAAAAAACGTCTCGCGTGTGGCATGGAATATGCTCATTCTATCGCTGCTGCTGCCGGAGGAAAGTTTCTGAAGGCTTGGGCAAGACTCAATCCACACATTCAACCATGGCCAAATACAAACTCGAATATCTCTGGCTGGACGGTTATCAGCCTGTCCGCAACCTTCGTGGCAAAACTCAGATCAAGGAGTATGCCAGCTTTCCCAAGCTGGAAGACCTGCCGGACTGGGGCTTTGACGGTTCCTCCACGCAACAGGCCCCCGGTGGCAGCTCTGACTGCGTGCTGAAGCCTGTGTCCGTGTATCCTGACAGCAGCCGCAAGAACGGCGTGCTCGTGATGTGCGAAGTTTACAACGCCGACGGCACCCCCCACGCTTCTAACGAGCGCGCCACGATTCTCGACGATCCAGACGCCTGGTTTGGCTTTGAACAGGAGTACTTCCTGTATCAGGACGGCCGCCCACTTGGTTTCCCTGAGAACGGCTATCCTGCCCCGCAGGGCCCTTACTACACGGGCGTGGGTTACACGAACGTGGGCGACATCGCCCGTCAGATCGTCGAGGAGCACCTTGACCTCTGCCTTGACGCTGGCATCAACCACGAAGGCATCAATGCCGAAGTGGCGAAGGGTCAGTGGGAATTCCAGATCTTCGGCAAAGGCTCCAAGACCTGCGCTGACCAAGTCTGGGTGGCCCGCTACATCCTGCAGCGTCTGTGTGAAAAGTATTGCGTGGACGTCGAGTACCACTGCAAACCCCTCGGCGCCACCGACTGGAACGGTTCCGGCATGCACGCCAACTTCTCCACGAAGTACATGCGTGAAGTCGGCGGCGAGCCTTATTTCCTCGCGCTCATGGCCCAGTTTGAGAAGAACTGCGCTGAGCACATCGCCGTGTATGGCCCTGACAATCACATGCGCCTGACCGGTCTGCATGAGACGCAGTCCATCGACCAGTTCTCCTGGGGCATTGCTGACCGTGGCGCGTCGATCCGCGTCCCGCACAGCTTCAAGAAAAACGGCTGGAAGGGCTACCTCGAAGACCGTCGTCCGAACAGCCAGGGCAATCCATACGCGATCGCCAGCCGCATTCTCAAGACGATCTCCGAAGTGCCGAAGCCTTAATAGGCTGCCGAGACATTTCTCCACGAACGCCGCCTGGAAACAGGCGGCGTTTTTTTATGGGGGAGATGGGAGGTGGGAGGTGGGAGGTGGGAGGTGAACAGAGGGGGCGACGTGATTGAGGACAAGCACAAAGTCCATTCTTCTCACGATTACTGACGCAAGATAAGATCGAGCCTTTGAATGGCTACCCCGCATTTCTCACACCCCATCCAAAAAGGCGTCTTTTTGAGAGGGTTTGAAGCGAGATCATCCTTATGATTGAGTCTGTGACCTGCTCCTGCGCTTCGATCCACGTTATGAGCTCATCGCGGCAGAAGCCCGAGTCCCCGCGCACGATGATCGCGACGTGTTTGCCAAAGCGTTCATGAATGGCCGCGACGATCTTTTGCAGGGCTGCCAGCGTGCCGCCGCTGCCAGCGCGGTCCGCCGTGCGCAACTGCGCCCACAGCGGGATGTCGCCACAGAAGCAATAGAGCGGCAGGTAGCAGTAGCCGCCGTAATAACCATGGAAGAAGCGGCCCTCCTGCTGGCCGTGCAGGGCATCATCGGTGGCGTCAAAAATCCAGCACGATGACCTTGCTACAGCGTGCAATTCAACATGAACAATCCCATCACCGAGGGCCAGTCAAGACGTTGAGGAAGCACTGGTCGGAGCGCCATTGTGATGTTGCCTTCAGCCGCTGCTGCATGCTGTCCACAACAATACTTTAGATTGCTCGACCAAAACAAACAACAGGATGGCATCCCATCCTGTTGTTTGAATTATTTCACTCTCAACAATAGACCCTACAGCCTCCGCTCCTTCACCTCTGCCGCAATCTCCGCAAGGAACTCAGCGATCGGCTTCACGCCAAGATCGCCCTTCTTACTGTGACGGACAGCGACGCACTGCGCGGCAGCTTCCTTCTCACCAAGCACGAGCATGTAAGGAATGCGATCAAGCTGGGCCAAACGGATCTTCGCACCGATCTTGTCCGCATCATTGTTCAATGAGACGCGAAGCCCGGCTTCTTTGAGTTGGGCGTAGATCTCATCGGCGAAGGCATCCACCTTCTCGCTGATGGTGAGGATGCGCACCTGCTCAGGGGCAAGCCAGGTCGGGAAATGACCGGCGAAATGCTCAATGAGAACGCCGCAGAAACGTTCCATGCTGCCGAAAGGCGCACGATGGATCATCACCGGGCGGTGCGGACGGTTGTCGGCGCCGTTGTAAGTAAGATCAAAACGCACAGGCAAGACGTAGTCCACCTGCACGGTGCCGAGCTGCCATTCGCGGCCAATGACGTCCTTGATGACAAAGTCGATCTTCGGTCCGTAGAACGCGGCTTCGCCGGGCTCTTCGGTGAAGGGCACGCCCAGCGTGGCAGCTGCTTCGCGGCAGGCGGCTTCAGCCTTGTCCCACTGCTCCGGGTTGCCGGTGAATTTGCTGCTGTCTGGATCACGCAAACCGACGCGCACGCGGTAGTCGTGCATGCCGAGGGTGTTGAGCACAATCTTCACGAGACTGAGGCAGCCGAGGACTTCCTTGGCCACCTGTTCTTCGGTGCAGAAGAGATGGGCGTCGTCCTGCGTGAAGCCACGGACGCGGGTCAGGCCGTTCAACTCACCACTCTGCTCCCAGCGATACACGGTGCCGAATTCGGCAAGGCGTACCGGCAAGTCGCGGTAGCTGCGCGGCTGGCTATCGTAAATCTTGATGTGATGCGGGCAGTTCATCGGCTTTAGCAGGAAGCCGTCGAGCAACTGTTCATCGGGAAGAACGCGGTCTTCGGTGATGACTTCCTTGCCAGCGCGCTCGTTGAGTTGCTGGCGCATGCGGGCAGACACGGCACCGAGGCGCTCCATGACCTCACAGCAGCCGCAACCTTCCTTGATCACCTTCGCGAGATCATCATTCTCAATGACGGGCGCGAACTGGCTGTCCTTGTAATAGGGGAAGTGTCCGCTGGTCTTGTAGAGGCCCACTTTGCCGATGTGCGGCGTGAAGACCTGGCTGTAGCCCTGCTTGCGCAGCTCTTCGCTGATGAAGTTTTGCAGCTCCTGACGCAGGATTGCGCCATTGGGCGTCCAGAGGATGAGCCCCTGCCCCACTTCTTCGTCGATGTGGTAAAGTTTGAGTTCCTTGCCCAGCTTGCGGTGATCACGCTTCTTCGCTTCTTCGAGTTGTTCGAGGTGCTTGGCGAGTTCTTCGCTGCTTGGGAAGGCCGTGCCATAGAGGCGCTGGAGCTGCGGCTTGGTGTCGTCGCCCATGTAGAAGGCGCTGGCGACGGACATGATCTTCACGTGCTTGCACTTGCCGCTGTAGCCCACGTGGGGTCCGGCGCATAGGTCAATGAAGTCGCCGTTTTGAAAGGTCGAGATCTGTTCGCCTTCTGGGATCTTTTCGAGCAGGTCGAGTTTGAAGGTGCTCGGATTGCCGGGGCGCTCCGTCAGACCGCCGAGGCGGCCGGATTTCGCCAGTGCGATGGCTTCGTCACGGCTGACGCCCTTCCATTCAAATTTTTGGTTCTCCTTCGAGATCTTCTTCATCTCCGCCTCGATCTTCTCGAAGTCATCCGGGGTGATGCGGTGATCTGGGAGATCAAAGTCGTAGTAGAAGCCGTTTTCGACCGGTGGCCCGTAGGCAAACTGGGCATTGGGCCACAGGCGCAGGATGGCGGTGGCCATCACGTGGGCACAGGAGTGGCGCAGGCGGTCGATGTCAGACATCTGAGCGCGTTCTTCGAGGGTTTTGCGGGCTTCGGACATGGTTGTAAAGTGGGGGCGTGTCCATGCCGCAGGACGCGACGAGATTCAAGATGATAACGATCCCTTGAGCAGCCGGGGGCTTTTCATTGTGCAGACTGCCGGACAATCCCCCCTATGGATGTGGCGGATTCCGCCATTGATGCGCGTCACTTCGCCATTGGCAGCAGCAGCTTGAGGACCTCGGCGGCGACTTGCGCGCCCTGCATGGCCTTGCCTTCCGGCTTGTAGTGCAGACCATCGGAACAGCATTCGGGGTGAGGCAGCATGAGGGCGTAGAGATCGTCCACGGGGATGCCTTCCTTGGACATCAGTTCGGCGGCGAGCCGGTTCCGTTCCTTCACGTTTTCGTTGCGTGCGTCGAGTTGCTCGAATTTGCCATTTACATGTGATGGCGTGCTGCTGGCCCAAATCAGCTTTGCCTTGGGGGCGAGCTTGCGGAGGTGGGCGAGCATTTGCGGCAGAAATTGGGCATACTCCTTCTCACTGACCGCGCCGATGCCGTGCAGGCCGTTGTTGAAGTGAATCACGTCAAAGGTGTCCGCGCCGAGGACGGCGGTGATCTCGGCATGCAGGACGGGATCACCCACGCAGCGCGAGGTGGCGAGGCGCGCGACGTAGGCCTTGCCGGTGAGCTGTTTTTCGACGTCAGGGCCGTAGCCCTGGGTCACGGAGTCGCCGATGAGCAGCACGCGCGGCAGGGCGTGCGAGTTGGCGTTTGGCATCCAGATGTTGCACCACTCGGTGCCTTCGCGCGGCACGACGCGGTCGGCGGCGGTGGTGAGGGTGGCTAGCGCGAGGAAAAGCAGGGCGTGTTTCATAAATCAGACTCCGGCGATGATCTTGTTGAGGCGCTCGTTGAATTCTGGCAGCGGCAAGCCGCCGTCTTCGACTGTGATCCAGCCGTTGTAGCCGACATCGTCGAGTGCCTGGCGCATTTTCGGCCAGTCGATGCTGCCGTCCCGTGGGTGCACGAACTTGCCGCTGTGGTTGTCCGGCGCGAGCGCGTAGTCCTTGATGTGGATCTTCTTGATGAGGCCGCCCAGCGTGTGAATCCAGTCGTGCACGGGCACGAGATACTTCACGTGGTTGCCCACGTCGTAGTAGGCCTGCACAAACGGGTGGTTGAAGGATGCGACGAGGTTTTTGTACAGGTCAGGACGCACCCAGAGGTTGTTCCAGACGTTTTCGAGGCCGATGATGACGTTAAGCTTCTCGGCCAGCGGGATAAGCTTTGTGACCTGATCCTTTGATCCGTCGGTCGATTTGTTTTGCAGCATGATGTAGCGCTCGAACGGTGTGTTATCGCCTTTCACCACGCGGCTGACGTGGCCGGTTTTCTCATCGAACTCGATGTCGAATTCCCACGGCTGAGGTATCCGCACGGTCGGCCCGCCGACGCGGCACGGGACGAGCAGGATCGTCTCGGCTCCGAGCCAGTTGGCCGTGCGCAGGGCTTTCTCCGTCACCGCGTAGCTCGCGGCGACCTGTCCCGGATCATCGCTGTTGAACTCCGCCCAGCCACGCAGCACGGAATGCACTTTCAAGCCGATGCTTTCGACGAGTTCTCGTGCCTGTTTGGCCTCCGTTTCGTCATCAAAAAGATGGGAAACCTCCACGCCGTCGAATCCGGCCTCTTTGAGTTCACGCAGCGCCTTTTCCTCTGGCTTGCCGATGATCTTGGCCTTTTTGATCACCGTTTTGAACGTCGCCGCGTTCGACGACGAGAGCAATGACAGCGAGGCGGCACCCGCAGTGGCGAGGAATTGACGACGGGACGGAGAGCTAGCGGTGGGTTTCATCGGAGAAGCAAACGCGCCTCAATCACGATCTGTTGCCGCGCATGGACCAAAGGTTGCGTCCATTTCCACCCAACCATCAGGGAAATGGTGTCGGACTTTGCGGCCTGGTGTGGCGTCCAGGCGGTTGACCGTAGTCTCACCCAAACAAATCCATCACCGCCTTGCCGCCATCCACGATGGGGATCGGGCGGTTTTCGCGGTTCATGAGCATGAGTTCTGGATCAATGCCCAGTGCCCAATAGATCGTCTTGGCCAGGTCTTCTGGAGAGACTGGCTTGTTGTCGGGATAGGCGGCCTCCCGGTCAGACTTGCCATAGACGCTGCCGCCGCGCACGCCTGCACCGGCGATGAGCGCGGGGAAGCAGGTGCTCCAGTGGCCACGGCCCCAGGTGGCGTTTGGCGTGGGAGTGCGGCCCATTTCACCGATGGCGATGACGAGTGTCTCATCGAGCAGACCGCGCTCGTCGAGATCGGTCAGCAACGCGGAGCAGCCTTGATCAAAGGTGGGCAGCAGGTGGTCACGCACATCGTCGCTGCTGCGGTGTGAGTCCCAGCCATAGCCGTCCACGCAGTCGTAATGCACCGTCACAAAGCGCGTGCCTGCCTCCACCAGACGACGTGCCATGAGGCAGCTCTGGCCAAAAAGATGCCGCCCGTAGCGGTCACGCATCGTGTCAGCCTCTGCACGGATGTTCAGCGCACTGCTGGTTTTGTCAGAGGCGATGAGCGCCATCGCCCGCTTGCGGTGCAGGTCCATCGCGTCTCCATCGCCAATATCGAGTTGGGTGCGCACGGCCTCAAACTGATCGAGCAAGCCGACCCGTTCCTGCATTCGCCTCACCGGGATCACAGGCTTCAGCCCCTCGATCTCGTAGCTCAGTTCGCCATCTGCACAGGCACGCCAGTAGGGGTTGTCTTTTTCGCCCATCTTGTCGATGACGGTGGTCATCGGGTTGTAGGCTTGCCCCAGCCAGCCCGCATACTCACCGGGACGTATGTATTGGCCACGATCCTGCAATCGTCCGAGGCGGTTCGGCAGCACCGCATAGGAGGCGAGATCTCGCTCCATGCCCCCGGGCTGTCGCTGGCTCAAATGCTCCACCACTGAGCCGATGGATGGCCAATCCTGTGGCGTGGCCGAAAAACCGCCGCCGACCGGCAGGTGCCAGCGGTGTCCCGTCTGCAAATAATGCCCCGCGCCGCTGTGGTCGTTGTAGTTGTGCGTCATCGAGCGGATGACCGCGTACTTGTCCGAGATCTTCGCCAGTCGTCCCAGATGCTCGCTGATGCGCAGGTCAGGCGTGCGGCTGCGGATCGGTTTGAACGGCCCGCGCACCTCGCGCTTCGCGTCCGGCTTCATGTCGAAGGTCTCAAGCTGGCTCGGTCCGCCAAAGAGGAATAAAAAGATCACCGACTTCGCTTTTCCGCCTGCAAACGCTTGCTGCGCCTCCTGCGCGGCGAGCACGCCCGGCAGCGTCATACCAAACAAACCAGTGCCGCCAATCTGCAGCAATTCACGCCGCGTGACGCCGGAGCAGTTGGAGCGAGATGTGCCATTGATGGTGAGCATGAGGGCTGAACATACGGGTGCTCATCCCCAGGACTTTCCTCCCATGCTTTCAAGGTTTCCAATCCGGTGGCAAACTCAGTGACCCTACTTCGTTCGACAACGAGAAGGAGCAAGACGCTGCGGTTGATGACTCAAAACAACTCACGGATCGCCCGGCCACCATCTGACAGCGGCACGGCGACGCCGTTGGGGCGTGCAAGGCGCTGGTTATCGCTGAAGCCGAGTTTGCGATAGATCGTTTCGGCGTAGTCGTAGGGCGTGTAGAGCGCATCGGTCACATCGCCGCCTTCGCGGTCGGTCGCACCGATGACGGCGCCGCCGGGACAGCCGGCACCGGCAAAGGCGATGGACATGGTGGAGACGCCGACGCTGTACTTGATCATGACCTTGGCGAGCCGCTGGCCGTTGATGAGGATGATTTTGGGCGTGGCGACTCTAGCGTAATCAAGAGCGTTTTTGTGGAAGTCGCTGGTAGTGTTGAAGACGCCCGTCGTGGCATGCTTACCCGTCGGCGCACCGTCGAAACTCTGGATCGGCTCCCGCCCCACCGTGCTCTGTCAGAACTTGGCCTAGACGTATATGACATCTAGCCCGAGGGGTTCCTCGCTGATAGGAATCATAAGACAGGGCGGCTGCGAGGCTTTGCAGGTGCGGCTTGACGGTGCTGGAGACTATGCCGAGAGAATGTGTTCTATAATGCAACATTGAGCTGCTGATTTCCGCGCGGGCCATTCATGAGGCGCCAGCCGCCGTCGCTCACTTGGCCGTGCACCGGAAGGCTGGGATCATACTCCAGCGCGTGCACTCGGAGGTTTGCGCCGGGTTCGCCTGACCGTATCTGGATGATCTGGCAGGTATTGGCCTCGCCCTGAGGGCGGTCCGCATCCTGCAAGCCCCAGCTTCCGGTGGAGAGGACGTAGCCGCTCTCTGGCGAGCTGAAGTACTGCCAGGCGACCGGGTTCATTGGATGTGCGTGATGATGGCCATGAAGGATGATCTGCACGCGTCTGTCGCTGACGATTCTTCTGAGGAAATCTTTTCCGGGAAACCCGGTGATGTCTGCCATGAAGCGCTCCACCTTGTCTGCCGGGAGCTGCTTTTCTTTGCGGATCCAGTCTTCCCATGACTTGTGATTGGAGTCGACGGTTTCTCCAGGATTGTGATGAACAAGCAGTATCTTCTTCCAGTGGGCGTAATGCGGAGCCCCCCAGACATTCATAAGTTCCTGCGCCTGTTCCTCGCCCACGGTACCCATTTGATCGGTCGTCAGATGAGACTCTCGCTCACAGGCATCCACAGCGCCGATGGTCAGCCCCAGTTCGGGTATGTCCCAGACCTCGGCACCATAGGACAGGCCACGATACCCAGGAATGTGGTTCACCTTCATGCCATAAAATTGGTGGCGAAAGTCCTCGTAATACCGCAGTTTCACCTTGGAGAAACGACGAACCATTTCCTCATTGTCAAAATGTTCCCTGGCTTGTGCATCAGTCACCTCCTTGCACAGAGGCCAGGAGATGTCGTGGTTTCCGGGCACGAAGTAAACACGAGAGCGCTGCACATTTAGGAACTCCGCCACGGTATGGAGGAAAGTGACACCATCTTTAAACTCTTTCTCATCTCCGGTTTCAGCGATGTCACCCGTGACGAAAATGACATCAATTTTGTCCTGGCCGAGCCCTGCGGCGGCCCTGGCCTCGAGCACTTGTTCTGCAAACGATTTGCCCAGACGATAGAAGTTTACATTTTTAAAACGATTCTTCCTCCCCATATGCAGATCCGTCAGGTGAAGCATGGTGAGCCGCGATGAAGAAGACGGCTGAGCAGGGACAGCAGCAGAAAGGGATGCTTGATCTTGAGGCGGCCGAGTACGGCGAGGAACTCGTGTCTTTTTTGGCGGCTGCTTTTGAGATGACCGTGGGGGATCAAACACCTGTGCAGGCTCCGGCTTCGGCACTTGAGGCGAAGGGACTTGTGCAGTCTTAGGCGGCGGTGAATTCCAGTCCCACCTCCCCAGCGGATATGTGTGGCGAATCTGGGAAATATCCAAGTCGTTTGCAACAGCGTAAATCACCGCCCTGAGCTGGTCATGGTAATCTCCAGCAGGGTCAACAAACGCCCAGCATCTTTGAAAATCCATGCAGCGGCTGTCACAATGCTGTGTGATATCCACATGCAGGCTGAAATAATAGACGAGGTCAGCAAATTGCAGTGTCTCGAGGGAAGCCAGACTTTTCCTGATGTCACTGGGAAAATCGGGCATTGGCATGGGCAAAAAGTGTGTACTGAGCTGTTATCCTTGCTGAAGTCATACGTCAACTTGTGGAAGCATTAGCGGAACAGATCCTCCCCTTGGTCCTTTGCTCGATGTCGAGTTCGCGCAACATGCTGTTGACCCTGTCCTTCAGCTCAAAGTAGCGTACTGTCGCAGGAGGTGTGCTGGCTGGCCCAGACTGGGCGGCATTTGTCCGTTTGGGCGGAGCAAAGACTTCCCGCTCTTTGCAATTCTCATACCATTGCCCGGCAGGGATTCTGACATCACCTCCAGGATCAAAATAGTCCACCAACTGTGCATAACGGTCCGCGTCATGCATTTTCAGAAATTGCAGGAGCTGGGTTATTTTGACGGACACGTTGCGATTGAGCATTTCGGTGAAGCGCCTGGCTCGGAGATCTGAGGCAATGTCCCCCAACATTTTGAACATGGCGATGCGAGAGCCCAAGCGGTGGGCGCGGTAGTTCAGGTCGCTGGAAAAGAGGGCGCTGACTCCACGGTGAATGAAGACCTTGGGCCGAAGGCCGGGGTTTTTTTGAATGGAAAAAACATCACTGTCAAAGCAGGATGAGCCGGCCTTGGTCGGCAAGTGGTGAGGACCACTTCCGTCCTGGCCGCGCATGTCTTCTGAGCGGCAGCTCAAGGTCTTGTTGAGCAAGAAGCAGAGCACTATCATGGAGTCCAGCCTGCCCAAGCCGTCTGCCGAACGCCAAGTTAGGAAGCTGAATGGCTTGTAGGCAACTTCCGAAGCTTCGCCTTTACCAACGATAGGTTTCATCTCTTTCTCCAATTCGTCTTGAATGCCATTCCAAGCTTTCAGCAGTTCATGCAATTTCTTTTTTTCCACTGGTGCATCGCTGCCATTGAGATTCTGCATCACACAGTCCTTGTATTTCACATGGTTGATCAAACGGCCAGCGGCACGGAACCAGTAGCGCGAGAAAATCAGGCAGGCTTTGACGACGACGATGGGCACAAATGGGCGCAGCAGCTTTTCGTAAACTTCTTCAAACACAATTTTCACCTGAAGCTCCAGCTCCGGAACGCGGTGGCGCCATGCGGCGACCTTGGTAGAAAAGAACGGCAGCAGCCTGAAGAAAAAGGCGCTGAAGTTTTCGGCATTGAGGGCGTTCTCCGCACTTGCATCGTTGATGTGTAGCTTGAATTTTCGAATCAAGTCGAATTCTCCATTCGGAACAGTTTCACCATCCTCGCCATCGTTCTGGCAGTGCCACCATGGTGTCCGCCCCTCTTGAGTAGCCACGGCCTTCAAGTGCGTGATGGAGCCACAGACGATGTAGAGCACACACGTGAGCTCAGTAAGATTGCCCAGAGTCTCCACGTCAGCTTCATTTATGTTGCGAATGGCATACTGAACGACCAAGTGCTCCGCCAGAAGCTCGGGTTCATCCTTGCAGACATAAAGTACAGTAAGCATATTGGCAAAGACCTCCGCCAGCCGTCCGTCGATGGTCTGATCCCCGCTGTCTCGGGGCACGGTGGGCAGCATAGGAGCCACTCCTTCCCTTAGGTCGGGATTGCGCGCTGCATTGTAAACCATGTGAAAGGCTTCGTGCAGGAAGTCCACGTAGGATGGCAAATGGTAAAGATGCGGCACGTCGGTTTCCACGATGCCGAGGCGCACCTTTGACTCCACCTGCAGCCGCAAGGCAATGGCGTGAATGCCCTGGCGAAGGCCTATGCTCGTCACCACCCCCACGCGTGCGCGGTCATGCACGGCATCCTTCAGCAGATGGTGCCGCAGCACGCTCACTCCCAGTTTCAGAATGCCATCCACACAGTATACAAGGGCATTGAGCCCCCCGCGGAAGTCGATGTCCATGTCACGGCTGGAGTTTTCTGGAAAGAGACGGTACATGCGGTGCCCCAGTGAACGGTGCATGGCCTCAATCAGACGCGTGATCATGTCCACGCGATCCCTGTCAAGCGTACTCTCCACACAGACACACGGAAGCTCGCGTGTGAGCACGCGGTGGAAGGAGGCAAAGACGTCGTAAAGATCCAGCACGGAGTCAAAGGCCAGCGGGTTGGCCAGCAGCGTCGTGAAGTTGTGGTACAAAAACTCCAGCGTACGGATCAAGGTCTGTGGCAGGCCGTAGGTCCGGGCTTCGTTATAGATGTTGGTCGTGGCCAGAGAGCCCCAGTAGAAGTCGTTTTGCACGTTATCATCCAGTAAGGCGCACTGCTCAAACTGGTGGTGCCTTTCCAACCATTCTGCGCGCAGCCCTATATCAACAGCGTCTGGTAATGGGGCGGCAGGCTGCGGTGCTTGCATGATGCGCCGCTTTAAGACCGGCAGAATGATCTCAAGCACTGCCACGTGATTGGCGGGATTAAACTCGGGACTGAGGAGGGGCTGTCCGTTCTCGGGGTCTTTCAGCACGGGCACAGGAATGCCACAGAAAGTAGTGGCTCCCATGATGTGGCTGCCATAGCGCTGCCTTGGTCGCTTCAGACCAGTGGCATCCGAGGTGTCGCCTAATGTATCTCTGCCGAAGGCCGACATCAGCTCATACATTTGCGCCAGAAAATCACATACCGGCACCAGTCGATTCGGGTCGTAAGGTTGGAGTCCAACATGCGAGAGCGCCAGATCACTGGCACCCAATTGATGGATGGTAAAGTCGTGAGGTTCAATCTTGAGGCCAAAGGGCTCGGCGGAGGCCATGCTTCTGCTATTCATTCCCTTTACCTGGCGATCTACCACTGCCTGAGTGTGTTCCTGCGCTTTGCTCTGATGCCCAGTGGCGATACGCAGATGTGTCGTGGCGTCGATCCATCCTCGCACTTCAGGCCTTGCCACGGCTCTGCCCTCATTCTGATAGAAGAGATCCTTGAGCACGGCCGGAGTGCTGCGTGACCAGCGCAGCGGTTGAACATGCCGGATCTTGTTCAGCAGTTCGCGGCATTCCGCCTCGTCTCTCGGACTTTTTTTGGACAGTGCTTCTTCGCCTTCGATGTCAGAGTAAAAGCCGCAGACGGCTTTTAGCCACTCACTTTCCAGGTATTCCTCTTCCAAACGACTGCTGGCGTCCGCCTGCAGAATCTCCTCAAATTTAAGGCATTGGATACGTGAGTTTATAGCTGAAGCGATGGACCAATTGGACACAAAATATACAATGCCCAGCTCCTCCTGTCCAAGAAGGTCAACCATCATGAAACGTGTGTCTCCCAGATCGTAGGATTCAATCTCAAATGCCTGCATGAGCGCCTGCTGGCGTCCCCCACAGGCCGCATTCTCCATGTCTGTCAGCGTCTGGCCAATGCAACGCACCAGTGCACGCATAAGCGCCACATGGTGCAGCGTGCCCGTGCCCAAGGAACCGAGACCGCTGACTTTGAACCGACTCAAAGTCAGAAGCGCCGGCAGTTTTACCCCTGCTTGAAACATCTCCGCCGGATTTGCAAAAGCACGCTCTGCTCGGGAAATGCAGGCCTTCTCCTCTGGCGGCCATTCGAGAGTCAGACTTTCAAGTATAGGAAGGTATCCCACAGCCACCTCCTCAACAGTGGTCGAACACTGAGTAGTGACGCTCACATAGGGATCAAAGTCATCGAATAGAACCAAACTGAGAGCATTGTCACGACCGATCGGAACATATTCCAAAGGCAGGTACGAGCAGTCCCATAGAATCTTGGTGGCAGGCAAGGCAGGCCCGAGCTGTTGTTCTGCATGATTCTTGCTAACGCGTTGCTTGTACTTCGCACAGCGTGTGGAGATGGCTTTAAAGGCGTCTTCGATGGCAGCTTTAGGAGAGTACTGCCCATCGTAGTGAGATCTCCTGGTCCATTCAGCATCCAGACTGATAGCGGTGAAAAGACAACTATGATACTCGACGCGTGAGCCCAGAGGACTGAAGGAACCCATTTATTATATGATTAAATTTTATAGCAATTCCCAAGCAAACTATCGCTTGAAGGTCAGGATCAATCTAAAATTATGAGTGGTTCTCGGGATGGCTTTGCACATCAACGATCACTGTTACCATCTGGCCACGGGCTCCTACGAAGTGCTGTTTTTGTTCACGATTCTTTCCTCCACAAGAGGAGCCAGCGAGGCCTTTAGGCTGGCAGCCACCATGAGGGCGTGGGATGAGGTGCGCAGGGTGGAACGGTAGAGCGCGGGACCCACGGCTTCTTGGCCTTCCGAAAGAGGCTTAGACGACGTTGTGGCCAAAAATGAATCATAGGAAACCACCCCCACCAGCGTGGAACGGAAGGTGTCGATCACGCCGTCTGGCTGCCTACGGTAGATGTCGTCCTTGCAGATTCTGCGGGCTTCAGCCACCAGTTTTCCAGCACCGTTCCAGCTAAGCTCCCGTCCGAGGTTCACCCAAAAGCTTGGAAAGTGCTGCTGGATTTGCCTTGCAAGCGCGCACAAGTCTGTTCGTCTCGAATCTCCCATCAGGGCGGCGTCAAAGACAGCCATCCTGATCACCATGAGATTGAAAATCTGCTCATCACCAGGGTCTTCAATCTTCGAAACTCCACGTGAGTCGCCCAACCGCTCTCTAATTTTCTGTTCAAGCCGATCAGGATCAAGGCTGCCATACACACGCATCCATTCCACAAACTCCCGCCAAGGTTGGGTGCTGGTCAAATCAGACAACCTCTCAGAGGCAAACACCTTGCCACAGTTCAGAGGTTTCATTGATTCGCGTGTTCTCATGAAATATGGCCAGCGGAGATTCCTTCGTTTTGATGGGAGAGTGACAGAGCAAGCTCGTCGAATTCACCATAAATTGCTACCTGAATAGAGACTGATTTTTGACATCATCAATTAAAATGCCTGAAAACAAGTATATTCTAGACAGGAGAGAGTGAACAGCCAGCAGATCAGCACCTTGATCCTCAACTTAAGCCTAGGCTACGGCTCAGTGCACCTTTACAACGAAACCATTACAGTTTCCCATACACCCATTTTTCAATGAAACGTGCCTGTGATGATGCGCGGTAGGCAAGGCCGCACCTCTTATACATCCGCCCGCCTTCAAACAGGGAGTTACCGCAGCCTCCATCGCAGCCCCCCTCTACTACATCCACCAATCCACCTTCGCGGACTCGGTGGCGGTCATGCCTTGATGCTTAAGGACGCGAGCTAAAAGGCGGGCGTCGAGGTCGTCTTGCTGGACGGGGGTGAGAGCGGCCCATTGCTTGGTGATGCCGTGGCGGGCGTGGTCCTCCAGCAGGGCCGTGGCGCTTTTACAGCCTATAACATTGGCTCTGAGTTCGAGGGTGCCAGCGAGGGAATGACTCAGGCGGAAGGTTTTGGTTCTTGGTTATTCGGCAAGCAAAGCGCCATGGGCCTGTCGTTGTCGGCAAGTGTCGTAGGCATAAGCTACGGCTTTCATGGGTGATGCGGAAGCAACGAGGATTTTGAAGCGGGATGCGCTGGAGCGGGCCGCGCTTCGAGGTGAGCAGCGCGAGCGCCTGCTCGATGAGTTTGAACGCAGCGGGCGCCACAACGGAGAGTGTCATGGTGCAATTTCGGAACCGACAATGAAAGCGGCAAAACTCCATCGACTTCGCTGATCGCTACCAAAGACATCGCGATGACTTTTATGAACGATCTGGAGAGCTAAACCAGTAGAAGTATCCCTGATCGCTTATGAAACTGAAAAGCAGCCAGCTGCAACTCCTGAAGCCCGTGAACGACAATCCTTTTGATGCAGTGCGGCGGACTTCCGGACTCGGAGTGGCTCTAGCTGCCTGTGTGCTCGCCTTCACGTCCGCGGTCGGTGCTGCGGATTTGATGGCGACAGGCTCGTGGACCGATGATTTTTCCGATGTCGGCACGCTGGCGAAGCATTGGTCGAGCTATGGATTTCTTGCGGCTGGCGTTGATGCGAAGAATCCGCTTGGCAAACCGGTGGGCGGGAAGGATTCGCGGGCGGAGTGGTGGCAGATCGTGGACGGAGCTTTGCGCGGGCAGAATTTTCCGGAGGAGAAGCATGGTTCTGGCATCTCGCGCGACGTGGCCGGGCAGGATTTGCGCTTGCGCTGCCGATTCAAGATTCCCGCCGGGGGCATGGCTGCCATCGGCATTCGCGGGCCGAATCCGATTTTGGAAAAGGTCTTCAATGTCGTGAGCCTGCACATCCGCACGGACAGCATTGTGGCGGCGGACAATGATGTTTTGCATCCCAAGGATTCGCCGAAGGCGGCGGAGATGAAAAAGAAGGGTGAGTGGAACCGCAAGTTCTACTATGCGAAGAAGGAGCCGATCAGACTTGAGCCCGAGGCATGGCATGACCTCGCCGTTGAAGTGCGGGGCAAGGATCTGCGTGTCCACATCGACGCGAAACCGGTGCTGAACTACACCACGCTGTGCGGGGATGCGCCGAAGACGAGCATCGGCTTTGGTGTCGGCGGTAATGGCAAGACGGTGCTGGCAACGTGGTATGACGATGTGAGCATTGAACCGCTGGTGAGAAAGTGATGCGTGGAAATCGCGGAGATCTTTGGTGATTGGCGGGAACTGCTGCAAGAAAACCCGCAGTGGCGGGTATATGCTGGGTGAATTATTCGGAACACGTTCCATATATGGCACAGCACCATTCCAACAAAGCACCTAAAGCGGCGGCCGAAGCGCCAGCGCTGGACCGTGGGCTGGCGGTGTTGGAGGCGCTGGATGCACAACCTGCGGGCATGACGCTGACGGAAATCAGCATGGTCATTGGCGGACCGAAGAACTCCACTTCGCGGCTGATTCAGACGCTCATCGCGCGAGAGTATGTGGTGCGGGATGATGCGACGATGCGCTTTCGGCTGACGGGGAAGCTGCTGCGACTGGGGCAGCCGCAGGTGGCGGATGTGAGCCTGGTGGAGAGCTCGCTGGAGGCGATGCGGGTGCTGCGTGATGCGGTGGGCGAGACGGTGCAGCTGGGCATTCCGATTGGGGACGAGGGTGTGATCATCGAGAAGATCGAGAGCACGCAGGCGGTGCGCATTGGTGTGAACATCGGGTTGCGATTTCCTCTGCACAGCAATGCGCCTGGGAAGGTGCTGCTGGCGTTTCGCCCTCCGAAGGAGCGCGAGCGCGCGATCAACCGGATCAAACTGGAGCGGTTCACGGATCGTACGATCACGGACAAGGCGGCGCTGCGGACGGAATGTGAGCGCGTGGTGAAACAAGGGTACGCGACCGACTGGGGAGAGGCGGATGAGGGCATTCATTGTGTGGCGGCTCCCATTCGGGACCGGCTGAATGCGCTGATGGCGACGCTCTGGGTCTCCGGCATTGCTGGGCGGATGCCGAAGAGCAGCTTCGCGGCTGTGGCGGCCGAGGTGATGAAAGCGGCGGGCGAGATCGAAAGGAGGCTGCGCGCATGAAAGGGATTCTCACGGTGACGATCCTCTTTGCGGCATTGTCGGCGAATGCGGATGATTTCTTCACTTCCAAGATTGAGCCGCTACTGAAGCAGCGCTGCTACGAATGTCATTCGCACGAAAAGAAGATGAAGGGCGGGCTGACGCTGGATTCTAGATCTGGGTGGGAGGAAGGGGGTGACTCGGGGCCGGCCATCGTCGTGGGAAATGCGGAGAAGAGTTTACTGATCAAGATGGTGCGCTGGTCGGATGAGGAGCATCAGATGCCGCCGAAGGAAAAGCTGCCGTCTGCGGAGATCGCACTGCTGGAAGCCTGGGTAAAGCAAGGTGCGCCGGATCCGCGCGTTCTCGTGAAGACACGACCGAATGCCACGGACTGGTGGTCGCTGAAACCTTTGGTGAAACCGAAGCTGCCGGACGTCGCTGGCGTGGGGCATCCGGTTGATCGCTTCATCCGGGCACGGCTCGCGGAACGAAAGCTTGCGCCTTCACCCGAAGCGGATCGCCGCACGCTCATTCGCCGGGTATTTTACGATCTGCACGGATTGCCGCCGTCAATGGCCGAGGTGCAGGCGTTTGAAAAGGACAGCGATCCGCAGGCTTACGAGCATCTGGTGGACCGGCTACTGGCGTCAGCGCGATATGGTGAGCGCTGGGCACGGCACTGGCTGGATACGATCCACTTCGCTGAAACGCACGGGTGCGGCCACGATCTGCCGCGGGATCATGCGTGGCGGTATCGCGACTACGTCATCGAATCCTTGAACAACGACAAGCCGTGGTCGCGGTTCGTGCGCGAGCAGATCGCCGCCGACCGCCTGTTTCCCGAAGAGCCTCGCCTCATTGCCGCGCTGGGGTTTCTCGGCGCGGGCGTGTTTGACCACAGCGCCTACCAGACGGCACCGATGAACTTCGACTACCTGGACCGCGATGATTTGGTGACGCAGACGATGGCGGCCTTCACCAGCACGACGGCGAACTGCGCCCGCTGCCACGCGCACAAGTTTGACCCGATCACGCAGGAGGATTATTATGCGCTGCAAGCGGTCTTCGCGGGCGTCATTGAGGGTGATATTCCCTTTGATGAAGATACGAAGATAGCGGCGCAGCGGAAGCGCTGGCAGACGCTGCTGACGGCGGCTGAGACACAGGACAAGGCCGTGCTGCTCACGGCGGAGAATGAGGTGCTCGTGACTGATTGGGAAAAGCATCAGGGGCCTGCGGTGAAGTGGACGGCGCTTGGGTATGAAAGCTTCATCAGCAATGAGGGCGCGACGCTCTCGCGCAGCGGCGAGGTCATCATTTCCGGAGGCGCGAAGCCGGAGAAAGACACGTATGTGATCACTGCCTCGGTAGCGCTCGCGAGCATCACCGCGCTGAGGCTTGACGTCATCGCTGACAAGTCATTGCCCAAGGATGGCCCAGGCAGACAGGACAACGGCAATCTCACGGTGAGCGAGTTTGAGGCGCAGATGTTCGATGCGGGAGCAGCAGCGCCGGTGAAGCTGAAATTCTCGCGCGCGACGGCGGACTTCAATCAAGCGAACTACGCTGCCCCTGCGGCGATTGATGGCAATTCGGCCACGGGCTGGGGAATTCATCCGGCGGTGGGTCAGTCGCATCATGCGGTGTTCGAACTGGCTGCGCCGCTCACCTTGAAGACAGGCGCGAAGCTCACCCTGTCGCTGAAGCAACTCGCGCCGCAGTCGCATCTCGTGGGCCGCTTCAAGCTCTCGGCAACCGATGAACCGGTGTCGCGTGCTTCCGCGTTGCCAGCGCTCGCTTCCGCCGCGCTTGCCATTCCCGCCGAGAAGCGAAGCGAGCCGCAGCGCCTCGTGCTTGCTGCTCATGCCCTGCGCCTGCGTGCTGCCGATGAATTGCAAAAGCTGCCAGCGCCAGCGTTCGTTTATGCCGCAGGCAAAAAGGCGGATGTGCTGCTGGCCGTGAGCAAAGGTACGGCGACAACCGTGGCCAAGCCGAAAGTGGTGAACATCTTGAAGCGTGGCGAGTTCAACAAGCCCATCGGTGAAGCCGAAAGCGGCGCGCTGGGAGCGGTGACGGCGCTGCCCGCGCGGTTCACCAAGGCTCACGGCGGGGATGAATCCGAGCGCCGTGCCGCGCTGGCGGATTGGATTGCCGATGACCAGAACCCGCTAACCTGGCGCAGCATCGCGAACCGAATCTGGCATGATCATTTCGGTCGCGGGATATGCGATACACCGAGCGATTTCGGGCGCATGGGTGGCGTGCCGTCGCACCCCGAACTGCTTGACTGGCTTGCGTGTGAACTGCGCGACAACGGCGGCTCGTTGAAGCATCTGCATCGCCTCATCGTCACCAGCGCCGCATATTGCCAAAGCAGCGAGCATCGCGAAGATGCAGCGAAGCTTGACGGCGACAACCGTCTGCTCTGGCGCATGAACCGCGTGCGACTCGATGCCGAGAGCTACCGTGATTTTGTCCTCGCTGCTGCGGAGAGGCTCGACCTCAGTGTCGGTGGTCCCGGCGAGCGGCAATTCATCATCGGCCCGCCCGTGCAGCTCACGCCCACGCTCGACTATGCCGCCTACGACTGGGCCGCGCTGCCAAAGCATCGGCGCAGCATCTACCGCTTCGTCTGGCGCGGCGTGCCCGACCCATTCATGGACACGCTCGACTTTCCCGACCTAGGACTGCTTGCCCCGAGCCGCAGCTTCTCCGCTTCATCGCTGCAATCCCTCGCGCTGTACAACAACAGCTTCGTCCTGCACTTCAGCAGCGAGCTTGGGAAACAATTCACCACGCCCGCCGATGCCGTGCGCCGCATCCTGCTGCGCGATCCGACGGCGAGTGAACTCCGCGACTTCACTGCGTATGCACAGAAGAACGGCCTGGCTGCGCTGTGCCGCGTGCTGATCAACAGCAACGAGTTTCTGTTTGTGAATTGAAACCCCATTGCTCATGAAACACACCCTCCTACTCCTTCCCGCCCTGTTGCTGGCTACGCTGCGCGGTGCGGAGCCACCGCTCGTGCTGATCCTCTCCGGCCAGTCGAACATGGTTGGCGTTGGCCAAGCTGGTCAACTATCCCCGGAGTGGCGCACACCGCCCGCGAATGTCACGCTCATGAACTGGGGCCGTCCGCAGCCGCTCGCCACCGGCCAGGTTGGTCCGGAGGTCACGCTGGCTCACGCGTTGGCGCGCGCCTTACCCGGGCGTCAGATCGTGCTCTTCAAGGCCGCGTACGGCGGCACATCGCAACTCGCCTGGCAGCCGGAGCTGGACCAGGCACGCATCGACCGCTTGAAGCTCAGCCACGATCAACGCGTGGGCCATGCCTACGCGCAGCTCATCGCGGCGTGGAAGAAGGCTTTTCCCGACGGTGGCGTCAAACCCACTGCCCTCCTCTGGATGCAGGGCGAGTCCGATGCCCGTGTGCCCGAACTGGCGAAAGAATACCAGCAACACCTCACGAACCTCATCGCCTCGCTCCGTCGTGATCTCGATGCGCCGCAGATGAAGGCCGTTATTGCGGAGATCAATCCCGCCAAAGTCACGCCCGTCTCGCCCTTTCCTTTTGTGGATGAAGTCCGCGCCACTCAGCGTGCCTTTCCGGCCAAAGACGCACTCACCGTTTGCATCAGCACCGACGGCCTGACGAAAGCGAAGGACGAGGTCCACTACGATACTGCGGGTCAGCAGGGCCTGGGTCAACGCTTCGCCGAGGCTTTACTGCTGTTGCTCTCCAAGAACGCACCATGATCACGCCAACGATGAAACACACCCTCACACTCCTCATCGCGCTGGTGCTGGCGCCACTCGATGCGCCGCATGCCGCCGATCCGCCGGACACGAACTACGACGAGTCAAAAGTGCCCTCCTACAACTTGCCGGAGGCCTTGGTACGAGATCACCGAAACGGACGCCCATGCACTCGGCGGCCTCGCGACACGACAGCAGGTGGCGACCCGTCTCTTCCCAGAGGCCGATGCACCTCGGATAGACCTGTTGCTGTTCATCCCCAACGCCGCCGCGAAGCGCGCGCCCGCCTTTCTCAGCCTTAACTACGGCAACGAAAGCATCAGCACCGCCCTCTGCAAAAGTGCGCCATGAGCATCGCCATGCGCATGAGCCACCATGCCCACCGCGCCGGACAACCACGACGTCCATGACTACGCCGAACCTATACGGGAACAACTTCCGCGCCTTTGCTGCGACTGGCGGCTCATGGACGTGCATGGGAAGGTCATCAAATAAGTCCTCTCTTGAGCCGCAATTCTTGTCCTCAACTTTCACCAGCAGTTCACTTGCCGCCTTGCCGTGAGAGTGCGGGATCGAGCAGGGCGATGGCGCGGTCCGCTTTGAGTTTCGCCTGCTCTTCGCGGCGATAGCGCAGCGGCGTGGTGCCGGTGAACTTCTTGAAGCGCTTCACGAAGGCGCTGTGGTCGTAGAAGCCGCAGTCCAGCGCGATCTGGATGATGCTCGTGGCGCTGTGCTTGAGCGCTTCGAGGGCGTGATGGATGCGCACCTGCTCGACGAAGGCATAAGCGGTCATTCTCATGTGCCGCCGGAACAGACGCGTGAACTGGCTCTCGGAGTAGCTGCACCGTTTTGCCAGTTCGCCGATAGTGATGCGCCCGGCATAGTTTTCGGTGATGTGCTTCAAGGCGGGCAGCAGGCGGTTCAGCTCGGCGTCCTCGCCCATCACGTCGTTGTAAAGTTCGTTGATGGTGATCAGGCCGATCACTTTGCCCTGCCGGCTGTGCAGCGGGAATTTGCTGGAATAAGCCCATTTCATCGCGTGAGCGAAAAAGCCCACGGCATGCACCTCGTTCATCCGCGGTTTGCCTTGCTTGAAGACGGCAAGGTCATTCTGGCGGAAGGTCTGGGCGATGATTTTTGGGAACAGGTCGAAGTCGGTCTTGCCGACCACTTCAAAGTCGGGCGGCAAGTGAATGGCGTCGCGCAGACCCCGGCTCATGTAGATGTAGCGGGAGTCGAGGTTCTTGATCATGAACATCGCGCCGGGGATGCGCTCGATGGCATCGAGCATCTGGCGAAAGTCGCCGAGTTGGAGGAAGAAGTCGTTTT
Source organism: Verrucomicrobiaceae bacterium (assembly GCA_027490195.1). GTDB lineage: Bacteria > Verrucomicrobiota > Verrucomicrobiia > Verrucomicrobiales > Verrucomicrobiaceae > Prosthecobacter. The sequence continues at coordinate 31,608 of JAIXYN010000005.1, forward strand.
GAAGTCGATTCATGGCAGATGACCGGATGTTACTATTTAATGACGGTCAGGCCAGAGATAATCCGGCCTGTTCCGTGGTAGTAATAGGTGCATGAAATCACTTCACCCCGTTCTCCATCTCTGCCTTCTATGGACCATCGCACCGCTGGCTCTGGTTTCGGCGCAGGAGCGGTCAGGCGTCGTCCCGGGTTCCGTGCTGCTCGCCTCGGCTGAGGGTGTGAGCGTATTTGACCGCGAGGGTGCGATGACGTTTGGCCAGTTCTCGACGACGCTCGTGGATGGGAAGTCTGGGGCGCTGGGGTGGAGCGATATGATTTACGATGGCTGGAGGCTGGCCTCGGGGAATTATCTTTGCTCGTCGCACCACTTCGTCCGGGAGCTGACGCCGGATGGGGAAACCGTGTGGGAGTTTCGCGTGAAGGCACCGGTGGAGTTGAAGACTTGTGTGCCGCTGCCGAATGGCGATGTGATGACGGTCGATGCCGACGCGATGGAGCTCGTGCAACTCACCGACCAAGGTCAGCGCATCGCGAAGCGCATTCCCGTTCCGACTGATAAGAAAGCGTCGCCGCACAATCGCTACAATCTGCTGCGGCGCACGGATGCGGGCACTTTCCTGCTGGCGCTGCGCACGGAGAAGGCATTCGTCGAGGTGGATGAATCCGGCAACGAGCTGTGGCGTCATGCGGTGCCGGATTTGCCGATTGCGGCGGAGCGACTGGCGAAGGGCAATACGCTCATGTCGTGGCGCGGCGGAATGATTGAGGCGACGGCGAAACATGAAGTCGTGTGGGAGCTCAAGACGGCTGACATCACTGAGTTTCCGGTGATTATCTTCGGCGGCTTCCATCGCTTTGAGAATGGCAACACTGTTATCGCGAACTCCGACTGGCACTACAAGGCAGCGGGCGAAAATCGAGTGCAGGTCTTTGAAGTGACTCGCGACAAGCGCGTAGTCTGGAAGCTCGGCGTCGATGCCTTTACGGGAAAAAAGCCAGGCTCGTTGGAACCCCATAGCGGCTTGGTCGAGCAGCGCATCATCGGGCTGCAATGGCTTCCTGCTACATCCAAAATAACCGCGACGAAATGAAGCGACTCACCACAGCCGCATTGCTGATGACCGCCTCGTTCGCGATGGCGGAGGACTTCAGCTTTTTTGAATCCAAAGTTCGTCCGCTGCTCGTGGAGCGGTGCATCGAGTGTCACGGCGAGAAGAAGCAGAAGGGTGACCTTCGATTGGACTCGAAGAGCGGCTGGCAAAAAGGTGGCGAGAGCGGGGCGGCGCTGGTGCCGGGCAAGCCGGAGGCGAGTCTGCTCATCAAGGCAGTGAGCTATGTGGACAAAGACCTGCAAATGCCGCCGAAGAAGCAGCTCGCGCCGGAGGAGGTGGCGGTGCTGCGGGAATGGGTCAAGCAAGGTGCCGCTGACCCGCGCCTGACGGAAGTGACGGCGGCGGCTTCCACCAAGCCCGAAGCGGATGAATGGGAAGTGTCGTATCAAAAGCGACTCGACTGGTGGAGTCTGAAGCCGTTGCGCAAAGCCGAGCCTCCGATGGTGCAGGATGCGGCGTGGTCGCGCGAACCGGTGGACCGTTTCATCCGCAGGGCGCTGGATGCGGCGAAGCTTGTCCCAGCGGTGCCCGCAGAGCCGGAGGTGTTTCTGCGCCGACTGTCGCTGGTGCTGACAGGACTGCCGCCGACACCGGAACAGCGCACGCAGTTTCTACAGCACTGGCAGCGTGATGCGGAGGCGGCTTGCGAGACGTTGGTGGATGAGCTGCTGGCCTCGCCACATTTCGGCGAGCACTTTGCGCGGCACTGGATGGATGTGGTGCGCTACACGGACACCTACGGCTACGAATGGGACAATCCCGCCAAGGGCGCGCACGAATACCGCGACTACCTCATCCGCGCTTTCAACGACGACGTCGGCTTTGACCAGCTCCTGCGCGAGCAGCTCGCTGGCGACCTGATTTCACCGCCGCGCATTCATCCGAAAGCGCAGACCGACGAGAGCATCATCGGCCCGATGTTTTACCATCTGGGCGAGCATCGCCATGGCAGCAGCCTGATGTTCAACGGTATCCACCAGGACATGGTGAACAACAAAATCGACGCTTTTTCCAAAGCCTTCCTCGCCACCACGGTCGCGTGTGCCCGCTGTCACGACCACAAACTGGAAGCTGTGTCGCAGCACGATTACTATGCGCTCGCCGCGGTCTTTACCACGCCGCGCTGGACCTCGCGCGTGGCAGATGCACCGACGAACAACGATGCCGTCATTGCGAAGCTCAAAGCACTGCGCACCGCGATTCGCGCTGAACTGGCGAATGAGTGGCAGTCACGGCGCGAGAGTTTGCAACCTGCGAAGTTGCGCGATTGGGCGATGGCCAATCGCCCCTCGCTCGAAGCCGCAAAGCCCGGCGATGTGGCGCATCCGCTCGCGCGACTAATCGGTGATACGGTGTGGCTGGAGCCGAAAAACATCACCGCCAGCGCGGCCCAGGCAGGCACGAAACTCACGCTCGAAAAAGACGGCTCCATCCTCGCCAGCGGCACCGTGCCGGAGACGGACACCTACACCGTGCGGTTCACCACCGGCGCGGGCAGCGCCAGCCAGTTGCGCCTGGAGGCGCTCGCGCATGAGAGCCTGCCCGTGCGCGGTGCAGGTCGCACCTCGCTGGGAAATTTCGTGCTCACGCAACTGCAAGTCGCAGTGAAGCCGTTCGGTCCCGATGGTGTGGCAGGCCACGCGCAGCAGGTTGGCCTCGCCTCCGCCACCGCCAGTTATTCGCAGCCCGGATACGGCGTGGAAACGTTGCTCAAGCCCACCACCTCGCGCCGGGGCTGGGCGGTGGGGCTTTCGCCGCAAGCCAGGGACCACACCGCGCGCTTCACATTCGCCGCGCCCGTCGAGCTGCCGCATGGCGGCGAGTGGACCATCACGCTCGACCACCAGTATGGGACGCAGCTTGTGCTTGGGCGCTTCCGGCTCGCCCCCGGTGGCAAGTCCGCCGCGCCGCAGGTGCTCGGCGATGAACACGCCGCCGAACTCTGGAGCGAACTCGCCGCTGAATGGCAATCCACACGCGAGCAGCGCCGCAAAGCCAACGCTGTCTTCAAACCGCTCGCCGATGCTGCCGTGGCCACTTTGCCGCGAGGCTGGGTCATCGAAGGCGATGGCATGAAGCACGGCTACGTCGAGGACGCGACGCCGCTCATCGCGCTGGAGGGGGATGCGGCCATCGCGCGACTCCTGCCGCGAGGCTGGCACACGCACGCCTTGTCTTCCAAGCTGCCCGGAAGTCTGCGGATGCCGCCGGAGCACCTCGTGCCCGGCAAGCTAGTGAGTCTGAAACTCGCGGGCGGTGAGTTCGGCGGATACCTCGTGATGGATGACCACGCGTTTCAAAATGAAACCGTCACCTTCCTCACCAACACGGAGCCGGAGTGGAAGTCTTTTTCCGATGCCGCGCTGAAAAACGGCGTGCAGCAGGTCACCGTTGAGTTTTGCACCTCATCGCTGAACCCCAACTTCCCGCCGCGCACCGGTGTGGCGAAGGGGCTCAAAAACAACGACCTCGGCTACAACAAACGAAGCTGGCTGAGCATCACCGGCATCGTCTCGCATGACGCGGGAGGCGCACCGCAGGATGAACTCGACGCCTTTGCCGCGCTCTACACCGGCGCTCCGCCAAACTCCGCCTCAGAAGCCTGGAGCCGCCTCTCCGTGTGGTTCGGCGATGCGGTGACGCGCTGGTGCGCAGGCAAAACACAGCCAGGCGACCGCGACATCCTCGATTGGTTGCTCGCGAATAAATTGCTTCCGAATCAATCCGCACGCAGCGCCGCACTGGTGGCCGAGTATCGCCTCGTGGAAGCCGGCATGGCTTTTCCGCGCACCGTGAACAGCATGGACGAACGGGAGTGCTCGAAGATGAGCTACCCGCTCAATGTGCGCGGCAATGTGGATGTGCCCGGAGCGCTCGTGCAGCCCGACTTCCTCCGCATGTTCAGCGGGAAGAACACCGTCGCCGCCAGCGCTGGCAGCGGACGCCTGGAACTCGCGGAATCGCTTTTGCAGCCCGAGCATCCGCTCACCTCGCGCGTGTTTGTGAATCGCGTGTGGCAATGGGTCTTCGGCACCGGCCTCGTCGCCACGCCGGATGACTTTGGCCGGCTCGGCGACAAGCCCTCGAATCCTGAACTGCTCGACTGGCTCGGACGTGAGTTCGTGCGCGAAGGTTGGTCCACCAAGTCGCTCGTGCGCCGTCTCGTGCTCAGCCAGACGTTCCGTCAGTCCGGCCTCGTGATCCAGGCCGCACGGGAACGCGACCCCGGCAATCGCCTGCTGCATCACTATCCCACGCGGCGGCTGGAGGCGGAAGGCATTCGCGATGCGCTGCTGGCCGTCTCCGGCAGGCTCGACCCGCAACTTTACGGCCGACCCATCGCGCCTCCGCGCATTGTCGAGGACGACAAAAAGCGCCTCTTCTCCGGTCCGCTCGATGGCCTTGGCCGACGCTCGCTCTACCTGCAAATGTCCATCATGGCGCCGCCGGTGTTTCTCACCGCCTTCAATTTGCCGGACCTCAAGCTGCCCACCGGCAGGCGCGATGTGACCAACGTGCCCACGCAGGCGCTGACCCTGCTCAACGACTCGTTCGTGAGCGCGATGGCGAAGCACTGGTCCGCAAAGCTCCTCCAGGCACCGCACGATAAGCCGGAAGACCGCGTGCGTGCGATGTTCGTGCAGGCTTTTGGCCGCGAGCCGCAGGATGATGAACGGTCACGCTGGAGCGCCGCCGCGCGTGATTTCGCCACTCCCAATGGTGGTGCGCTGATGCAAGACGAAGCAGCGTGGGCGCAGCTCGCCCATGCGTTGTTTAACACCACCGAGTTTCTCTTTTACCGCTGAACCAAAGCCAGACACGCCATGCAAACCTCGCGCCATTCCTCCTGTCACTGCACCGGCAGCATCGCTCCCGATTTTTCACGGCGCGGCTTTCTTCAGCGCACCTCCGCCGGATTCGGCTGGTTGGCTCTGAGCAGCCTCTTTGCACGAATGGCCAGCGCCGCACTGGGTGCCCATTTCGCGGCGAAGGCGAAGAACATCATCTTTTGCTTCATGGACGGCGGGCCCAGTCATGTGGACACCTTCGACCCGAAACCCATGCTAAAGCAGCACGAAGGCAAAGCCATCGGAGCGAGCGCTGTCTCGAAGCGTGCTCAAGCCAATGCGAACCGCGTCTGGTTTGGCAGCCCGTGGGAATTCAAGCAGCGCGGGCAGAGCGGCCTGTGGGTGAGCGAACTTTTCCCACATCTCGCCAAAGTGGCGGACCACCTCTGCGTCGTGCGTTCCATGGTCGGCGAACTGCCCTTGCACGGGCAGCAGAATCTCTTGCTGCACACCGGACGCATCATCGGCCAGGCTCCGAGTTTCGGTGCCTGGATGTCCTACGGACTTGGCACCGAGAACCACAACCTGCCCGGCTATGTCGTGCTGAACAACGATTGGGTGCCCAACGGCGGACTGGAAAACTTCAGCAGCTCCTTTCTCCCCGCCAGTCATCAGGCCACGATGATGCGGGCCAAGGGCGTTCCCGTGGACAACATCACGCCCACCGACAGCGCTGCCATTCAGCGCCGCAAACTCGCGCTGCTTGCCGGGCAGAACACCGCCTTCGCCGCGCAAAGCTCCGATGCCCAGGCCATCGAGGGCGTCATCGCCAACTACGAGACCGCCTTCCTCATGCAGAGCACCGTGCCGGAGCTGGCCGACATCAGCCGCGAGCCCGAGCACATCCGCAAACTCTACGGCCTCGATTCCACCGATGAGCACCAGCGCTTCTACGCCATGCAGGCTCTGCGTGCGCGGCGACTTGTGGAAGCGGGCGTGCGCTTCGTCGAAATCACCTGCCCCAGTTTCGATGGTAACAACTCTCCATGGGACCAGCACGGCCACCTCAAACGGGACCACGAAAAGAACGCCCGCATCACTGACCAATCCGTCGCCGCCCTCATCACCGACCTCGCCCAGCGCGGCCTTTTGGACGACACCATCGTTCTCTGGGCCGGAGAAATGGGACGCACCCCACATGTGTCAAAAATCATGGACACCGGAGGCCGCGACCACCATGTGAACGGCTACTCCATCTTCATGGCCGGCGGCGGCTTCAAAGGCGGCACCGCCTTCGGCGAGACCGACGAGTTCGGCAACGCCGTGGTCAGCCAGCCGGTGAACATCCACGACATCCACGCCACCATTCTGCATCAGATGGGCCTCGACCACGAAAAGCTCACCTACCGCCACGGTGGCCGCGACTGGCGGCTCACAGATGTGCATGGGCAGGTCATCAAAGAACTCCTCGCGTGAGCTGCAAGCCTGCTTGGGCCAACCTTGCAACCACCATGAAACCCATCTTCACCGTTGCCTGCATCTTTTTGAAATCAGTTTGGCAGGCTGTTTGCCAACCATTTTTGATTCAACTTCGTCGGCTATCTTCGCTTCGCTGCGGTTCGCTTCGCCCGGCTCTCACCGCCCTGCTGTTCGCACCGCTGGCATCCCGAGCCGATATCGTCGCGCATTTCCGTTTCGATGGCGACCTGAAAGACGCCACGGGGCGGCATGATGGCCGACCTGTCGATCCGAAGCTCGCGCCTTCCTTTGCTCCCGGACGCGTCGGCAACGCGGTAGTGATCGAAAAGGTCAACGCAGGCATCGAGCTGGCGAACCCTTCGGCGATTGATTTCAGCCGCGACTTCACCATCGCGACCTGGGTGAATGTGGGGTGCTACTACGCGGAGTGTCCGGTGCTGTTCAAAGGCCGCGCAGACAAGACCGCCGCGCCGGACAAGCACTTCGGGCTGTTAGGCACCGAAGGGCTACAGGTCTATGGCGAGGGGCAGGGCGAGTGGGTGACGAACTTCGGCGCATCGAACGGACTTGTGCCGAATGAAGGGCAGTGGCATCACATCGCGGTGACGTATCGCGCAGCGGAGGCTCCGCATTTCACGCTCTATGTGGACGGCCAGGGCAAGACTCCGGCGGACAAGGGCAGCTTCAAAGGCGACGATTTCGTGCTCCAACCCGACGCTCCAGACAGCGTGCTGCGCATTGGTTGCCGCGCAGATGGCGATACATGGCGCTATGTGCGGTCACACCTGCGTGGGTTGCTTGATGAACTGCAAATCTATGACGAGGCGCTGAAGGCCGAGGACATCCGCTTTCTGTTCGAGCATCCTGGTAGCGATGCGGCGCATCGCGAGGCCGTGCGTTTCGAGCCACGGTTTCAATTTGATGGAGGGCATCCGTGGCGTCCGCCCTTCGGCGTGCAACGCGTTGGGCATCTGGCGGTCGTCGCGCAGTTCGCCAGCGATGCGCTTCCGGCACCGGCGCACTCGCTAGCGGCCTTCCGCGATGGCGTAGAAGTGGAGCGGATACCGCTCAACGTGACCGGTGCATCGCCATTCACTGCACGGGTGAGCTTCACGGTATCACCTGCGCCAGATGAGTTGGTTTTGTTTGCCAGCGATGCCTCGGGGAAGACCATCGAGCGCGCGCGTTGGCGGGTGGAGCGTCCTGCGTTTGAAGCGGAGGCGGAGGCTGCGGCCGAGCCGGTGATGAATCCGGTCGATCTGGGAGCGGTTTTACCTCCGGCAGACTGGCTGGTGCTCGGCCCGGAGCAGAAGGCTCGCGTGACGGTCGCGGCATTATCCACCAAAGAGGCCGTCTCCGGTGCGGAGGTAATCGCATGGTTTGAATCGTCTGCGGATCAGCCAACTAAAAGCGCTATCGAGTTACGCAAGGGCATCCGCGCCGAGTTGAGGGTCTCTTTGCCACCTCCAGCCTTCACAAGGGATCGCGACACGCTGCATGTGGCCATCCGGGATGCGAAGGGGCGCGAACTCTGGCACAAGGCGATCAAGACGATGCTCGTGCGCGATACGCCGAAGCTGCCCACCTTTGGAGCCATCGAGACGAAGCTGCGCTACGACTACCCGCTGCTCTCCTATTCCGGCCCGGACGAAGTGACCGAGATGCCTTATGACAAAGCCTGGGCGCCGGAGCGGAAGGATGTCGTTATCGCGTTGCCGAACGGCTCGCGCTTTGTCTTCTGGCGTGGCGCGGCCTACACGCCCTTCTGGGCCGGGAAGCACAACACCGCGCTGAACTTCGAGTTCGCCGAGGCACCGCGCCGTCCGGACGGCCTCGACTGCATCGACGCCGCCTCCGACAAAGAACTGCGCCGCAGCCGCGTCGAGATCATCGAATCCACTGCCGCCCGCGTTCATGTGCGCTGGACCGCACAGCCCTGCGATCTGAACTACAAGGTCTGGGGCGAATCCGTGGCCGAGGATTTCTATTTTTATCCCGATGGCTTCGGCTCCCGCACCGTCACGCTTCAAACCGAACCCAAGGCCGAATACGAGATTGAGGAACTGCTCATCCTCACGCCGCCCGCCGCTTATCCGCTGAGTGTCTTGCCAGAGAACCTCGTGGATGTGTTGTTCCGCGATGGCACCAAGCGCGAACTGAAGTTTCCCATCCTCTGCCAGGAGCGCGATTACGAGAAGCTGATCTCGGGCGAACTGCCGCCGCTCTATCGCATCCGCTTTGGTACGCACGAGGCCCTCTCAGCGGTCTATTTCAACCCCGGCTGGACGCGACTGCCCGTGCAGGCGTATCGCCCTTTCTATAGCCAGGGCCAGATGGTCACGCCTTTCTACTGGGGCAATCACCTCCCGCTTGCCCGGCGCAAGCCCACCGGCCACAACATCGACGAGCGCGCTTTCATGACGCCGGCGCACAACGCCATGATGACCTGGGGCCACCATCGTCCGCAGCCCCTGGAAAGCCGCGTGGTCGAGATGCCTGATGCACTCGGCGTCACCCGCAAGATGAAGGTCGAGAAATGGGCCTGGCTCGTCGGCCTAAGCGACGCCGACGACGCCAGCCTGCTGGAATGGTCCCGCAGCTTCGCCACGCCGCCGAAAGTCGAGGCCGAGGGCGCAAAGATCCAATCACCCGCCTACAACACCGAACGCCGCGCCACTTTGCTCACGGTCGAAAAGCCGGTCGTGACACTCAAGGTCAAGCCCGCCACGCCTTGCGTGCATCCCGTCCTCGAGCTTTATGAGGCCCCAAAGACGCTGGCACGCGTGGAACTGAACGGACGCGAACTTACCGCCACCGACTACGCCTGGGACGGCCACACGCTATGGCTCAATACCACCCTTCGCGGTGAAGCGACACTGAGGCTGGCGTTTATCGACCAGGCCTCAAAGTAAGCCACACCTTCAAAGCCACCGACAAGTTGAATCATGAAATACATCCATAACTTCCATCCCTTTTTTCGTTTGGCGATAACAGCCTGCGCCGCGTCATTGATGAGCACCTCCGCCCATGCCGATGATTCGCCGCTGTGGGATTTGTCGCGCAATGAGATTCTCCCCGCGCTGCGGTCGGGAGCCGTCGAGAAGGTGGACGGCGTGGTCAAGCTGCGAGACGGCGCGAGCTTCGCCGTGCCTGCGGAGGCATTTCCCGATCAAGCGAATTTCACTGTGCAGGTCACCCTTTCACTCGATGCACTGGTGCAGGATGCGGTCTTTACCGCCATGAGAAAAAAAAGCGAGAAGGACGATGGCTTTTCCTTTTTCTTTAACTACCGCGACAACCCGTATTACGCAAGACAGGTCAACTCCGTGGTGAACAACATCCTCATGACTGGCGGCTCGCTGAACGGACGGCAGGAGCCAAAGCTCGACACGCCCTACACCCTCACCATCGCCGTCCGCAAAGGACTCGCGACGTTCTACCTCGACGATGTTCCGTGCAAGACGTGCTTCATGAATCTCATCCCGAACGCTGAGCCGATGTGGATTGGCCGGAACGCGAACCCGAAGGCAAAGACCATGCCTGTGACGATTCGCGGCGTGAAAGTATTCGGTACTTCCTTCAACTATGTTTCGAAACGAGAGTCCAAGCCCGAGTTCCCGCGCGGCGCGGTCGCGGGCAAAGGATGGGCGCTTGACGTTCCCAAGCTGGATCACCCCGAATGGCCGAAGGTGCTGATCTACGGAGACTCCATCTCCATGGGCTACAGCGGCTCCTTCATCCCGGAGATGTTGAAGCAGAAAGTCTATGTGTTTCACTGCGTGCATTTCGTCGGTGGTGACGTGCCCGAGGTCGCGCTCACCGAGATGGCTGCGCGTTACAAATTTGACGTGATCGTCTTTAACAACGGTCTCCACTCCCTGAGTTGGACACCCGACAAGGTATCCGACGCCGTCGTTCTGGAGCGCATGCAAAAGCTGACGCGTTGTTTCAAGCAAGGCGCACCACAGGCAAAGACCTATTACCTCCTCACCACGCCTCACACCGCCGCCAAATCTGCTCCAGACAAGCCGGTCGCCAGTCTGGGTGATAAGAATGATGTGGTCATCCGGCTCAATACGCTATCGAGCCAAGTGATGAAAGAGGAAGGCATCGAGGTCATTGACGCCTATGGTCTTCTGGCTTCACGACTCGAACTTGCCGCAGGCGACAACTTCCACTGGCAAGGCCCCGCCTACCAGTTGCTCACCCAGGAGATCAGCAAGCGAGTCATGTCCACGCTGGAAGGAGGCAAGTGATGAACACACTCAAACTCAGACTCCTCATCGCTATGCTGCTTGCGCCGCTCGCCACGATGGCCGAGCCCATCCGCCTGCATCCGCAGAACCCGCGCGTTTTTGAATACCGTGGAAAACCCCTCGTGCTCATCACAGCGACGGAGCACTACGGCGCGGTCATGAACCGTCCGTTTCTCTGGGAGCCGTATCTCGATGACCTCGTGGACAAGCGCATGACCGTCTCGCGGCTCTTTGTTCTCTATCGCGAGCTTCAGACAGCAGTGAACCCTTACTCCACCTGCAAGCCAGAGACGCTCGAATACATCTCGCCCTATCCGCGGACCGGCCCGGGCGATGCCCGCGACCGGCTGCCGAAGTATGATCTCAATCAGTGGAACCCGGAGTTCTTCGAGCGGCTCCACGGTTTCCTGGGAGCGGCAGAAAAACGCGGCATAATCGTCGAGATCACCTTGCTCGCGGATCATCACAAGCCGGAGATCTGGGAGATGAATCCGCAGCATCCGCTCAACAACATCAACAAGACACCGGTGATCCAGCCGGAGGAATACATTACACTGCGGCATCCGGCGCTGTGGGAAAGACAGCGGGCCTTGGTCGAAAAAATCGTCCGTGAGTGCAACCGCTACGACAACGTCTTCTATGAAATCTGCAACGAGCCGCAGGGCAACTTCCCACAGCAGGGCGGCAGCAGCGTGCTCATCGACGAACGGCAGCGTGCCACCGCGAACGCTCGCCCTAATCCGACGCACCAGGAGATCGATGAATGGCAACGAGCCGTGGCGAAGCTTATCCGCGACACCGAGACATCGCTGCAGAAGAAGCATCTCATCTCCGGCCAGCCTGCCTATCTTGCCGCAACGCCGTATGAGCAGTTCGTGAGCGAAGGGTTGGACGGCGACATGCTTGACATCGTCAACGTCCACCAAATGCACCGCACCAGCTACCGCGGGCGCTTCTACGACATCTCCATGTTCATGTCGCGCCAACTCCGCCTGCGTGAGCTGCGCGACCTTTTCGTGGCCAGCGCCCAGGAAAAGAAGCCGCTCAACATGGACGAAGACAACGCTGCGAGCCGCTTCACGAACCTAGAAGGCTGGACCATCCAGCGCAAACGCGCCTGGACCACCGTGCTCAGCGGCGGGCATTACGACATGATTGATTTCACCATTCAGAACCGGCTCGAAACCGGAACCCCCGAGGCGCAGGCCAGTATCCGCACCTGGATGAAACATCTTTCCGTATTCGTGAATGAGCTGAATCTCGCGAAGGCCCGGCCGAATCCGAAACTCGTCCAGCGAACACCGGAACACGTTATTGCCTGCGTGCTCGATGTGGCGGGCAAGGACTACGAGATCTACCTCGCCGATGGACGAGAGGTCACGGATAAGGGCCTCGGAGAACCGATTGACGGAGAGTTGGCGGTGTCACTCCCCGAAGGTGACTGGCAGCCAACCTTTCTTAATCCAGTGACGGGAGCGCTGACCGAAGGCCCACAGTTCAAAGGTGGCAATACCCGTTTTGCACTCCCCAAGTTCAATCACGATCTGGCCATCCGTCTTCGATGCCTATGAGAATCATCCGCCCCCTCCTCACCGCCCTGCTGCTCGTTCCATTGACCACACTCCGCGCGGCCGACGCACCCATTTCTCACCGCATCCTCTGCACCGATTACAAGGGCAACCGCGTGGTTATTCTCTCCGCCAAAGGTGAGATCGAATGGGAGTTTCCGGCGAAGACGCCGCAGGATTGCTGGTTGCTGCCCAATGGGAACGTGCTCTTCAGCCAGATCACTGGAGCGGCGGAGGTGACGATGGATAAGAAGTTGGTGTGGGAATACCAAGCGCCAGCGAAAGCGCTGGTGCATTCCTGCCAGCCTTTGCCGGATGGCAATGTGCTGGTGGCCGAGTGCGTCACAGGACGCCTCGTGCTCGTGGGTCGCGATGGCAAGGTGGTGAAGGAGATGCCGGTGAAGTCAACGCCCAAGGTGGTGAGCCACCAGTTTCGCGGTGCGCGACGCACGAGCGATGGGCATTTCTGGGTGTGCCTGATGGATGAAAAAAAGGTGGTGGAACTCGATGCCAAAGGTGCGCAGTTGCGTGAGGTTCCGCTGGACGGACATCCTGGTGAAGTCGTAAAGCTGCCGAACGGGCATCTCATCGTCAGTCTTTGGGACAAGACCAGCATCGTCGAACTCGACGAAAACTTAAAGACCGTCTGGCAGATTGCGGACAACGAAATTCCCGGCAACGCGCTGCGCATCCCGATGGGCATCCATCGTCTGCCGAATGGCAACACGGTCATCGGCAACTACCTCGGTCACGGTTTTGAGGGCAAGCAGCCGATGGTCTTTGAGGTCACGCGCGACAAGAAAATCGTGTGGGAGTTCGCCGACCACGCGCGCTTCAAAACCGTATGCCAGATGCAGGTGCTTGATGTGCCTGCCGACGCGACGAAAGGCGAAGTGCTTCGCTGAATCCATCTACCACTGAAAATCATGAGTTCCCCTACACTTCACGCCCGGCGCGATGTCCTCGCTGGTATCAGCAGCGGATTCGCGGGAGTCGCGCTGTCGCAGATGCTCGCTCGCGATGCAGCCGCCAGCGTGCCGGCACCGAGGCCGGAGTTCAATGGCGGCATTCATCATCCGGCCAAGGTGAAGAGGGTCATCCAGCTCTTCATGAATGGCGGCGCGAGCCCGATGGACCTCTGGGATTACAAACCGATGCTGACGAAACAACATGGGGAGAAGCTCGGCTCGAAGGTGAAGATCGAAGGCGCGACGGGCATGCAAGGGCCGCTGATGAAGAGCCCGTTCGAGTTCAAGCAGCATGGACAAAGCGGACGCTGGGCGAGCAGCTTATTTCCCGAACAGGCGAAGCTGGTGGACGAAATGGCTTTTCTCATGGCGATGCAAGGCCGGTCCAATGTTCATGGTCAGAGCGCCTACCTGATGAATAACGGCTTCCTGCTGCCCGGCTTTCCGTGCATGGGCGCATGGATTTCGTATGCTCTGGGCAATCTCACCGACAACCTGCCCACCTTCATTGTGCTGCCGGATGCGCGCGGCCTGCCCTACAACGGACGCGGCTGCTTTACGTCGGGATTCCTGCCTGCGGTGCATCAGGGCACGGTGATCAAAGCAGGCGCATCGCAACCCATCCCTGATCTCTTTGCCAGCGACAAGTTTCCCTTCGCTACGCGCGAGGCGGATGGTGACGGCCTTGCTTTGCTGAACCAGATGAATCACGCACACGCCGCGCAGCATCCGGGAGATTCTCGACTTGATGCACGCGTTGCCGGCTATCAACTTGCCGCGAAGCTTCAGCTCAGCGCGCCGGAAGCCTTCGATGTCATGCGCGAGCCCGAGTCCGCTCGCAAAGCCTACTGCCTCGACAGCGCGGACAAAGCCACCGCCGACTTTGGCAAGCGCTGCCTGCTTGCCACGCGGCTCATTGAGCGCGGCGTGCGTTTTGTCCAAGTCTGGAGTGGGCCCGAAGGCGCAACGAACAACTGGGACAACCACGGCAACATCCCCACACAACTGCCACCGATGGCCGCGAGCATTGACAAGCCCATCGCCGCCCTGCTGCGCGATCTCCGCCAGCGTGGCCTTGCCGAAGACACCCTCGTCGTGTGGACCACCGAGTTTGGCCGTACGCCGTTCTCGCAAGGCTCGCTCGGCCGCGATCACAACTGCGGCAGTTTCGTGAGCTGGCTCTGGGGCGCAGGTATCCGGCCCGGCATCGCCCACGGCGAGAGCGACGATTGGGGCTACCAGGCGATGCGCGACATCACCACCGGCTACGACATGCACGCCACCATCCTGAACCTGCTCGGCATTGATCACGAAAAACTCACCGTACGCACGAATGGCGTTGATCGTCGCCTGACCGATGTGCATGGGCGTGTCGTGAAGGAAATTCTCGCTTGATGCCGACCGCCCCAAGAACTTGATTTTGAATCCTCAGATTTGAACCCTTGGAGCCAGAAAAGAGAGCAAGTCGGCGTACTTTACAGCCCTTTTATGAAAGTGCTCCACCTAGCTCTCGCCCTCATCATTGCATCAGCGCTGACTCATGCCGCCGAGGACAAGCCCGACACCTCACGGTGGAAGGAAGATTTTTCGGATGAAGCTGCCTTTCTCAAGAGCTGGTCGTCCTACGGCTGGCTGCCGAACGGGAAGGTGGTGTCTGGGGCAGAGAACATGCACCGCTGGTGGCAGATTCAGGATGGCGTACTGCGCGGGCAGACATTCGGAAAACTTCATCCATCGGGACTCACACGGAAGGTCAGTGGCAAGGATGTGCGGCTGAGCCTGCGTTTCAAAATGGAGGAGGGCGGCATGGCGGCGATTGGGTTCAATGGGCCGAATCCCATCCTGGAAGCGAACTTTCATCTCGCGGGTGTGCACATCCGTCAGGGCAGCATCACCGCATGGGACGAAGAGAACTTGCATCCGAAAGGTTCACCGGAAGCTGAGGCGCTGAAGAAGGAGAAGAAGATGAACCGCAAGTTCATCGGTGCGGCGAAGGTGGAGAAGATCGCTCTATCGCTGAATGTTTGGCATGATCTGGTCATCGAGATGCGCGGCAGGGTGATCACGACTTTCATTGATGGAAAACAAGTGCTGAGCTACCAGACCAACGCTGGCGATGCGCCCAAGGAGACGGTGCAGTTCGCCGTGGGCGGCGGCAGCAAGGACGTGGTGAACGGCTGGTATGACGATGTGAGCTTTGAGCCGCTGGAGGAGAAGAAATGAAGTTGTGGCTCCTTTTACTTCTCGTTATCGGCATTGATGCGAAGGCCCTCGACATCGAATGGGTCACGGTGAGTGATGCGGGCAATGCACCGGACAAGACGGGCTATGGCGCGGTGGGGTATGAATTTCAGATAGCGAAGTTCGAGGTGACCATCGGGCAGTATGCGGAGTTCTTGAATGCGGTGGCGGCGACTGACCCGCGCGGGCTGTGGAATCCGAGCATGGGCAGCGCGCTGTTGACGGATAACAATCAGGGCGGAATCCGCAACGATTTGCCGGTGTTCATCAATCGCAGTGGTGCACCGGGAGCGTATCGCTATGCAGTCATCGCGGGTCAGGACAAGAAGCCCGTGGTTTATGTGAGCTTTCTCGATGCGATGCGTTTTGTGAACTGGCTGCACAATGGCCAGGGCAAGGGCGACACTGAAACCGGCGCGTATGACATCGGCAAGAACGGCGGTCTTGCGCGGCATGAGGCGGGTGCGAAGGTGTGGATCGCGACGGAGAACGAGTGGTATAAGGCGGCGTATTTTCAGCCGCAAGCGAAGGGTGGGCCGGCTGGTGATTACTGGCTTTATCCGACGCGCAGCAACGAACTGCCGCAGTTCCGGGCCGAAGGCGCCAGCGAGCCGAACTCGGCGAACTACTCGCAGAAGAACGTGGCCAACCTCCCGCCCGGTGCCTACACGCGGATGTATCCGGTGGGAAGTTATCCCAGCTCCGCCAGCTACTACGGCACGTTTGATCAAGGCGGCAATGCATGGGAGTGGAACGAGGCGATCGTTTTCGATACGCAGCGCGGCATGAGAGGTGGCTGCGTGGCGCATACGTCTGAGAAGATGAAGTCGGTCGTGCGCACTAGCACCAAACCGGAGAAGAAATATCCCGACACGGGGTTTCGTCTCGCGCGGGCTGTCCCGAAAGCTGGCGAAGCAGCCAGCGCCCCACTAACCACCCCGAAGCAGCCGTGATGAATAGAGCCTTAAACATCACCACCTTGCTTTGCACGGTTGCGCTCGCTACCGCATCCGCCGCTGAACTCGGCGGCAAAATGGAGCCAATGTTCGATCAGCACTGCTACGACTGCCACGACGCGGACAGGAATAAGGGCGGGCTCGATCTGGCGGCGCTGAAATGGAAGCCCGATGACGTGGAGAACCTCCAGCAATGGACCAAGATCTTCGACAAGGTGGAACGCGGCGAGATGCCACCGAAGAAGAAGGAGCGGCCGCCGGCAGCAGTGCGCAGCACCTTTTTGAAGACGTTGCATGATGAATTGCACACTTTCAGCCGACATAAGCAGGAGTCGGAAGGCCGCGTGGTTTACCGGCGGCTGAATCGAACTGAGTATGTGAACACGATTAACGACCTGCTCGGCATCGATACGCCACTGCGTGACATGTTGCCAGAAGACGGCACGGCAGGCGGCTTCGACAACATCGGTGCGGCGCTGAATCTCTCCGCGGTGCACCTGGAGCGCTACCTGCAGGCTGCGGACCTCGCGTTGAAGGAAGCGACGGTCACCACACCGAAGCCCGAGACAAAGAAGATCCGCACGGACTACAATGAAACGTGGCATGACTGGAACGCGCCCGGCTTTCAAAACAGCCAGTGGACGCATTCGCCGGAGGGCCTGCTCGCGATTCGTTGGAATGGCGGCAACGGGCCGCACGGTGAACTTGGCGCGTGGTCGCCACCGGTGCCGGATGCGCATTATCGCTTCCGCATTCGAGCGCGCGCGATGATTGACAAAGAGGGACCGAACGCGAATGCGAATGATAAGAAGCGCTCAGATCGCCACATCGTCCTGAAAGTCGCGCTCGCAGACTGGCCGCGCACTGGACTGACCTTTGGCAATACTTACTTCGAGATGAGTCCCACGGAGTTTCGCGAGTTCGAATACGAAGCGCGCGTGCCGAAGGGCAAGACGCTATGGCTTTCGCCCTACCGCGCCGTGCCTGAGACGCCGGACGAACGCGCGATGGTCAGCGGCATTTGCGCAGTCGTCGAGTGGGTGGAAATCGAAGGGCCGCTGCATGAGCAATGGCCGCCGCGCGGTCATCAACTGCTCTACGGTGACCTGCCCCTACAGCCTGCGAATCCAAAAGCGCCCACCAAGGACCTGCGAGTTGTATCATCGCAACCCGAAGCCGATGCCCGTCGCTTGCTCAGCGCTTTTCTGCCGAAAGTTTTCCGCCGCCCGGTGACCGAAGAAGAAGTCAACGAGCGGCTCGAACTCGTGAAGGAGCAGATGCAAAAAGGCCGTCGCTTTGATGAAGCCCTGCGCGCTGCCTATAAGATGGCGCTGTGCTCACCGAAGTTTCTCTTTCTCCAAGAAAAAGTCGGTGCGCTCGATGATCACGCGCTCGCATCACGGCTCAGCTATGGCCTGTGGAGCACTGCGCCGGATGATGAGCTCACCAACCTCGCCACGCAGAAGAAGCTGCACGAACCCGCGACCCTGCGGGCGCAGACCGAGCGCATGCTGGCCTCCCCCAAGGCGAAGCACTTCACGCAAAACTTCCTCGGAAGCTGGCTCAATCTGCGCGACATCGAGTTCACCCAGCCGGATACGAAGCTCTATCCCGAGTTCGAGCAATACCTTCAGCAGTCCATGGTCGGCGAGACCGAGCGCTTCTTTGAGGAACTGCTCACGCGCAATCTCAGCGTGCGCAACATCATGCACAGCGACTTTGCCATGCTGAACGAACGCCTTGCCGAGCACTACGGCATTGCTGGCGTTAAGGGAGAGGAAATTCGCAAGGTGAGTCTCGCTCCAGGCTCACGGCGCGGTGGCTTCATCACGCAGGGTGCGGTATTAAAAGTCTCCGCCAACGGCACCAGCACCTCGCCCGTGGTACGCGGCGCTTATGTGCTCGACCGCATTCTCGGCACGCCGCCCGACCCGCCGCCAAAGAACGTGCCCGCTATCGAGCCGGATATTCGCGGTGCCACCACCATCCGCGAGCAGCTCGACAAGCATCGCAATCAGCAGGCCTGTGCCACTTGTCACGCGCAGCTCGACCCGCCGGGCTTCGCGCTTGAGAACTTCGATGTCACCGGCCGCTGGCGCACGAGCTATCGCGCCATTCCCGACAGCGCGAAGGACAAGGTCGTCAACGTCCCCGGCACGGACGTTCGCTTTTATACTCAGGGACGCCCCGTGGACCCTAGCTTCACCATGGCTGATGGCCGCCCGTTCAAAGATGTGGATGAGTTTAAGCAACTCATCCTCGCGCAGCCCGAGCAACTCGCCCGCTGCGTGACCGAAAAACTCATCACCCACTTCACCGGTGCGCAGATGCAGTTCGCCGACCGCGAAGTCGTCGAAGCCATCGTGCAGCGTACCGCTTCTAGCTACTACGGTCTGCGCACGCTTGTGCATGAAGTGATCCAGAGCCGTGTATTTACTCACAAATGAAATGCTGACATTGCACCATTCATCCCCGTTGTTTCTGGCGCTGCTTGCTACGCTGGCTGTCGCTGCTCCGCAAGCGGCAGAACCGCTGCGCTACAATCGCGACATCCGCCCCATCCTGTCGGACAACTGCTTCAGCTGCCACGGCTTTGACCCGAAGCACCGTGAGGCGGAACTGCGACTGGATACGGCTGAAGGTGCGACGGCTGACCATGACGGCGTGCGAGCCATCGTACCGGGCGATGTGGAAAAGTCGGAGCTGTGGGTGCGACTCAACAGCAACGACCAAGACGAGGTGATGCCGCCGCCGAAATCTCACAAAAAGGTGACGGCGGCACAGAAGGAAGTGCTGCGAAGCTGGATCCAACAGGGCGCGAAATATGAACCGCACTGGGCCTTCGTTCCGCTCGCGCCAGTGGCCATGCCTAAGACGAAGCAGGACGGTTGGGCACGCAATGATCTTGATCGTTTCATCCTCGCTCGGCTGGAAAGTGAGGGTCTTGCGCCATCGGCGGAGGCCGCAAGGGAGACGCTGATTCGGCGCGCTTCGCTTGATCTCACAGGCCTGCCGCCGACGCTGGCGGAGGTAGATGCATTCCTCGCTGACACCTCACCGCAGGCGTTTGAAAAGGTGGTCAATCATTTACTGAAGTCACCGCACTACGGCGAGCGCATGGCGGTGGACTGGCTGGATGCGGCGCGCTTTGCAGACACTAACGGCTACCAGGTGGATCGCGACCGCGAACTCTGGCCGTGGCGCGACTGGGTGATCAGCGCCTTCAATCGCAACCTGCCGTTCGATCAGTTCACCATCGAGCAGATCGCCGGGGATCTGCTGCCGCAGCCGACGCTGGAGCAGCGCATTGCTACGGGTTTTCACCGCAATCACATGATGAACGAGGAAGGCGGGATCATCGCGGAGGAGTTTCTCGCGGAGTACACGGCGGACCGGGTGGAGACGACGGCGGCGGTGTGGCTGGGGCAGACCTTCAACTGCTGCCGCTGCCATGACCACAAGTTTGACGCCTTCACTCAGCGCGATTTCTACGCATTGAAGGCCTTCTTCCACAACGTGCCTGAGAGAGGCGTTGGCCTTTACAGCAATCCCATCCGCACCAATTCACCGCCGTTCGTCAATCTGCCCGCGCCAGACATCGAGGCGAAGATCAGCGGCCTGAATGCGAGCACAAAAGCAGTGAATGAGCAACTCACTGCGCTGGCGGCTAAATCTTCGGCGGGGGTCGAGGAATGGGCGCGCCGCGTCGCGACAGCCACCGTGGCCTGGGAGCCCCTGGAACTCCGCGCCGCGAGTGGTGGCGATGCGCCTCCGCGCGTGGATGCGGCGGCACGCGTCGTTCAGGTCGGCCCGCAGGAGACGCGAGCCAACACCATCAAGATAGCGGCGCGCTTGCCGGTAGGTCGTTTCACGGCGCTGCGTTTCGAATGCGCCACCACGGAGTCTGTGGCGAGTTTTCAGTGGAGTGAGCTGAAGGTCACTCGTGCTGGAGAAAAGAAGCAGCCGCTGAAGATGCGCGCCATTGCTGTGGGCGATTCGCTTGCGGCCACGGAGACTGTCAAGGCGCTGGACAATGACCGCAAAACACGTGTGGCGATTTCTGTGAAGCCTGATCAGGCGGCGCAGGCGGTGTTTGAATTGGAGCAGGTGCTGATCATCGACAACACGACGGCGGAAATTGAGATCGAGCTGGGCGTTGAAAATGCGAACGGTCCTTCGCGCTGGCGGGTGCTGTCCACGGTGGCGGAGCCCCATGTGCTTGCTCCCACCCATGTGCTGACCCTCGCCCGCAAAGAAGAAGCCAAGCGCAGTGAGGCCGAGAAGAAACAGCTCGCGGCGTTTCGACTGTCGCAGCAGCCGGAGAATCGCAAGTTGAGTGACCAGTTGAGCGAGTTGAAGAAGCAGGTGACCGCCGCCGAGGCGGAGATTCCGACAACGCTGGTGATGGAGGAAATGAAGGAGGCGCGCCCGACTTTCATGCTCATGCGCGGGGCCTATGACAAACCGGGCGAGCAGGTGACTGCGGCCACCCCGGCGGTGCTGCCTGCGCTGGAGGCCGGACTTCCACACAATCGTCTCGGCCTCGCGAAGTGGCTCGTGAGCCCGCAGAATCCGCTCACCGCACGCGTGACCGTGAACCGCTTCTGGCAGCAGGTCTTCGGCACCGGACTGGTGAAGACGAGCGAAGATTTCGGTGCGCAGGGTGCAGCGCCCTCGCATCCCGAGCTGCTCGACTGGCTGGCGGGCGAGTTTATCCGCAGCGGCTGGGACGTGAAGCACCTGATGAAGCTCATGGTGACGAGCGCCACGTACCGGCAGCAGTCGCAACTCACAGCGGTGCTGCATGACCGCGATCTGGAGAACCGGCTGCTCGCGCGCGGACCGCGCTTTCGCCTGCCGGCCGAGATGCTGCGCGACCAATCACTCGCGGCCAGCGGTTTGCTGGTGGGCAAGATCGGCGGCCCATCGGTGAAGCCGTATCACCCGCCCGGCCTGTATGAGCAGGTGGTCGCGCAGCGGGACAATCCAAGCGCGACGTATCGCCAAGGCAGCGGTGATGACCTGCACCGCCGCAGCCTCTACACCTACTGGAAGCGCAGTGTGCCGAATCCCGGGATGATGCTCTTTGACGCGCCCTTTCGTGAGACCTGCACGCTTCGACGCACACGCTCCAACACGCCGCTGCAGGCGCTGAATCTGATGAACGACCCGACCTACGTGGAAGCCTCGCGCTTTCTCGCGCAGCGCATGATGCAAGAAGGTGGCAGCGCTGTTGACGCGCGGCTCACCCACGGCTTCCGCCTGCTGCTGGCGCGTGTGCCGAAGCCCGCCGAACTGGCCATTCTCCGTGCCGCGTATGAGCGCGCCAGAGCAGATTTTGAAAACGATGCTGCTGCGGCGAAAGCACTGCTCGCAGTCGGCGAAGCGAAATCTGAGGCACCCACAAATCCCGCAGAACTCGCCGCCTTCACGTCCATCGCCAGCACCCTGCTCAATCTCGATGAAGCCTTCACCAAGGAATGAACCGCATGAATCCTGAAACGCTTCACAACGGGCTTTCCCGCCGTCACTTCCTGAGTCGCACCAGCACCGGCATCGGTGCTGCCGCGCTCGCTTCGCTGCTGAACCCACGGCTGTTCGCTGCCACGCAGACGCCGCATTTTGCGCCGAAGGCCAAACGCATCATCTGGCTCACGCAGGCGGGCGCCCCCTCGCAATTGGATTTGTTCGATTACAAACCGGGCCTCGCGTCGCAGTTTGACAAGGACCTGCCTGGCTCTGTGCGTGGAGAGCAGCGCCTCACCGGCATGACCGCTGGGCAGAAGCGCTTTCCCATTGCGCCGTCGGTTTTCAAATTTCAGCAGCACGGTCAGTCGGGCTTGTGGCTGAGCGAGCTGCTGCCGCAGACGGCGAAGTTCGCGGACGATCTTTGCGTCATTCGCTCGCTGCATACCGAGGCCATCAATCACGACCCCGCGATGACGCTCCTGCAAACCGGGCACCAAATCGGTGGACGGCCATCCTTCGGCGCCTGGGCGTCCTACGGGCTCGGTTCTGAGAACTCCGACCTGCCCGCCTTTGTCGCCATGATTTCACGGCCCAGCGGCCCGACGAATGCGCAGCCGCTGCATGAGCGCATGTGGGGCTCGGGATTTTTGCCATCGCGCTATCAGGGTGTGCGTTTCAGCTCGGGCAAAGACCCCGTGCTCTTTCTGTCGAATCCACCCGGCATCACCAACACGCGCCGCCGTGCGATGCTCGATGACGTCGCCGCGCTGAACCACCTGAAGCTGGACGAGTATCAGGACCCGGAGACGCAGGCGCGCATCGACCAATACGAGATGGCCTTCCGCATGCAGTCCGCTGTGCCGGAGCTGGCGGACCTGTCAAAAGAGCCCGCGTCCATCTTCGAGCGCTATGGCCCCGAAGCAAAGAAGCCCGGAACGTATGCGGCAAACTGCATCCTCGCGCGCCGACTTGCCGAGCGCGGCGTGCGCTTCATCCAGCTCTATCATCGCGGCTGGGACCAGCATAACAACCTGCCCACCGGCATCAGGAGTCAGTGCCACGACACCGACCAGCCCACCGCCGCTCTTCTGGGTGAACTCAAAGAGCGCGGCATGCTGGAAGACACCCTCGTCATCTGGGGCGGCGAATTTGGCCGCTCCGTGTATTCCCAGGGCACGCTGACGAAGGACAACTACGGTCGCGACCACCACCCGCGCTGCTACAGCGTCTGGATGGCGGGTGCCGGCGTCAAAGGCGGCCAAGTCTTCGGCGAGACGGACGACTTCAGCTACAACATCGTCAAAGACCCCGTCCACATCCATGACCTCAACGCCACGGCGCTGCATCTTCTCGGCATCGACCACCTGCGCCTCACCTACCGTTTTCAAGGACGCGACTATCGCCTAACGGATGTGCATGGCGAAATCGTGAAAGGAATCCTCGCATGAGAGATCGCCCAAAACGCGTATTCAATCTGCGAGAAACACAGCCATGAAAAACGTCACATTCACCACGCAGCGCTCCATCTCCCGAAGGGCTATGCTCAAGGGCGCTGGCATCACGCTCGCACTGCCTTGGCTTGATTCCATGTCGGCTGCGTTTGCGGCGGACCCGAAGCCGCCGATGCGTTTCATTGGCATCCTGAATTACTTCAGCTTCCATGCGCCGAACTTGTTTCCGAAAGAAGCCGGTGCCGGCTACACCGCCACGCCCTACCTCGAAGGATTGCAGCCGCACCGGAAGGATTTCACCATCATCTCCGGCCTCAATCATCCCGAGGTGCGCGACGGGCATGCATCGGACAAATCCTTCTTCACCGGTGCACCGCATCCGGGCTCGCCTTCGTTCAAGAACACCGTCTCGCTCGATCAACTCGCCGCCGACCAAATCGGCCGCGACACGCGCTATGCCTCGCTGAATTTTTCCACGAGTGGTGCCTACAGTTGCAGCTACACGCGCAGCGGCGTGGCCATTCCGCCGGAAACGAGCGCCGCACGTGCGTTCGCCAAACTCTTCATCGACGGCACGCCTGCGGAGGTCGCGGAGGAAGTGGCGCGCGTGCAGGAGGGGCAGTCCATCCTTGATCGTGTGGCCGGTGAAGCGAAGCGATTGCAGCGCGATGTCGGCGCCGGCGACCGCGACAAGCTTGACCAGTACTTCACCAGCGTGCGCGAGCTCGAACAGCGCATGGTGCGGTCAGAAAACTTCGCCAAGCAACCGAAGCCCAAGCCTGGCGTGCCCGTCATCAAAGACCCCGGCCCCGGCGAAGACACCACGCGCTTCGGCCTCATGCTGGAAGTCGCCCGCCTCGCGGTGCAGACGGATCTCACGCGCATTGTCACGCTGTATTACGTCGGCACCAGCAAGACGCCGTCCAAGCCGGGCACCAGCTTTGCCTACCACGACCTCAGCCATCACGGCCAGGATGCCGGCAAGCTCAACCAACTCGCCATCCTCGAACGCGATCTCCTGCTGGAATGGGGCGGCTTCATCCAGCGGATGAAAGACTCACGCGACGGCGCGTCACGACTGATCGACAACACCATGAGCGTGTTTGGCGCGGGCATGGGCAACGCCTCCAGTCACGACTCCACGAACCTGCCAGTACTGCTTGCTGGTGGCCGCTTCAAACACGGCCAGCACCTTGCCCACGACCCGAAGAATCCGCCACCCCTCAGCAATCTCTGGGTGCAGATGCTCCAGCAAATGGGCATGGAAGTCGGCAAGTTTGGCACTAGCAGCAAGGAGACCCTTGCGGGACTGGAGACCGTGTGAACCTGACTCCGCGCCCTCCTCACAAAAGCAATTTTTTAGCAGACGAGAGCGTATGCTCAGGACACATGCCTTCTGCCTCGCCTCCCCTTCTCTGCTCTGGTCCGCTGGACCGGCGCGGTTTCATGAGCCTCGGGCTCACGGGATTCGCGAGTCTGAGCTGGCCGGGATTGCTCAAATTGCGCGCAGAGAATGCCGCGAAACCCTCGCGCGAACGCACTGCGGTCATTCTCGTTTGGTTGCGTGGCGGGTGCTCGCACCTCGACACGTATGATCCGAAGCCGGACATCGGCAGCGAGTATCGCGGCCCGTTCAAGACGATCAAAACCAAGGTTCCCGGCATGCAGCTCACGGAGTTGCTCCCGCTGCAGGCGAAGATCGCGGACAAGTTCACGCTGCTGCGCTCGATGACGCACACTGGAGGCGGTCATCCAGCGGGATCGCTGCAAATGCTCAGCGGGGACACCGATCCGCGCGACAAACCCAAGCCCTTGCTGCCTGACTGGATGACGGTGGCGAATTTCCTGCGCTCGAAAAACAAACGCACCAGTCCGCTGCCGAACTACATCGGCGTGAATCCCATCGTGAACTACGACAGTTTCACCATCGCCGGTCCGGGCTTCGTCAACGCCGCCTACTCACCACTGGCCGTGTCGAGTGATCCCAGCCGCCCGGACTTCGCCGTGCCCAATGTCGGCCTCTCCAATCCATCCCAACTGGCGCGGCTCACTGACCGCATGGCGCTGCTGCACAGCCTCGACAAACTCGAGCGCAACGTCGATGCCGCAGGTGAAATGGGCGCGATGGATCAGTTTGAGTCACAGGCGATGACCTTGCTGACGAATCCGCAGACACGTCACGCCTTTGACATTGGCAAGGAGGACAAGCGCACCCGCGAACGCTACGGCATGCATCGCTGGGGCCAGCAACTACTGCTAGCACGCCGGCTCGTCGAATCTGGGGTCGAAATCATCACCAGCTGTCTCGATGGCCCGCAATGCGGCCGCGTGGCGAACTGGGACGATCACGCGGTGAACCACAACGTCTTTGAGGCCTTGCGTTTCCGTGCCGGAGCCTTCGACCAGGCCGTTTCCGCTTTGATCGAGGACGTGTATGCCCGTGGCCTCGACAAACGCGTGCTCGTCGTCGTTAGCGGCGAGTTTGGCCGCACGCCAAAGATCAGCCATGTGGCGAGTTCCGGAGCGGGTGAGGCCAGCGCTGCCGCTGGCGTCGTGCAGCCGGGCCGCGATCACTGGCCGCGTGCCTTCACTAATCTCTGGGCCGGTGGTGGCCTGCAAACCGGCGGAGTCATCGGTGCCAGCGATAAGCGCGGCGAAGACGTGGCCGAACACGCGAACAGCCCGCACGATTTCCTGGCCACGATCTACCACCATCTCGGCATCGACTCAGCGAAGGAAACCATCAACGATTTCAGCGGTCGGCCCACGCCCATCGTGCCAAATGGCAGCCCGATTCGCGAACT
Source organism: Verrucomicrobiaceae bacterium (assembly GCA_027490195.1). Classification (GTDB taxonomy): domain Bacteria; phylum Verrucomicrobiota; class Verrucomicrobiia; order Verrucomicrobiales; family Verrucomicrobiaceae; genus Prosthecobacter. The sequence continues at coordinate 57,699 of JAIXYN010000005.1, forward strand.
GATCAGGGTCTAAAATCACACGATGCAAAGGGGTGGCGCCATTGAAGTGTTTACGGCGGTTCGACAGGACTGCATTGATATCAGATACGATTTCAGAAAGAGTGTATTCCTTGTAAAATCACCACCAAGACGGCTTGTGAGCAGGATAGGACACAAAACAAACCAAAACAGGCACAGGCGGCCAGCGTTTGTACCTCAACTATTTTCACACTCATGCATCGGTTTCTCGTCTCTCTCCTGATCTTCCCTGCGCTGCTCGCGGCTGCGCCGACGCTGCCGGGGGATCATGCGCAGCGGATGGAACGCGGCTTGAAGTCGTTTCAAGAGGATGTGGCGGCGCTGCTGAAGAAGAACTGCCTGCGCTGTCATGGTGGCGAGAAGGTGAAGAGCGACTTTGACCTGGCCACACGCGAGGATCTGCTGCGCGGAGGATCGCATGGCACGGCGGTGGTGCCGTTTGATGCGAAGAGCAGTGTGCTAGTCGAGCAGATCAATCACACCAAAGAACCCCACATGCCGGATGCTCAGCCGAAGCTCTCCGCCGACGCCATCGCCAAGATCACCGCCTGGATTGATGATGGGGCACCCTATGCCGAGCCGCTCGTGGCGGGGAAGAAGCCGAAGCGTGATGCCGCCGTGGTCACGAATGAAGACCGCCAGTGGTGGTCGTTTCAGCCGCTGAAAAAGGTCAACGCAAAGTCCATCGACGAACTGCTACTTAAGAACGCCAAGGGCATGACCTTCAACCCGCCTGCGGATGAAGCGACGCTGGTGCGCAGACTGTATCTCGATCTCACAGGACTGCCGCCGCCGGAGAGGGCAGACACGAGCGACTTGACAGCCCTCACGGACAAGCTGCTCGCCTCGCCACAGTATGGTGAACGCTGGGCGCGGCACTGGCTGGATGTGGCGCGCTTCGCGGAGAGCACCGGCTTTGAGCAGGACTACGACCGACCGTTTGCGTTTCACTATCGCGACTTTGTCATCAAGGCACTGAACATGGACATGCCGTATGACCAGTTTGTGAAGTGGCAACTGGCGGGAGATGAATACGAGCCGCAGAACCCGCTGGCGCTGGCGGCCACTGGCTTCCTCGGCGCGGGGGTGTTTCCCTCCCAGATCACGGCGAATGAAGTCGAGCGGACGCGTTACGATGCGATGGACGATATGCTCAGCACCACTAGCGGTGCCATGCTCGGCCTTACGGTCGGCTGCGCCCGCTGCCATGATCACAAGTTTGATCCACTCCCAACGCGTGATTACTACCAGATGCTGAGCACCTTCACGACGACGACGCGCAGCAATGTCGATGTGTGGCCTGATCGCGTAACGCCGGCGGTGACGGTGATGGCGAAGGATAAGAGCACGCCGATACAGGCGGGTGCCACCCGCATGATGATCTGCGGCGAGGGCTACGCCCCCATCGTGATGCACACGCAGGGTGGCCCATTTTTTGAGAAAACCTACCTCCTGAAACGCGGCAGCACCGACATGAAAGACGGCGAGGTGCAGCAGGGATTCCTGCAGGTGCTCTCGAAACCCGGCAATGAGAAACGCTGGCTATGGCAGCCACCGGTGGGTGCGAAGTATTCGGGGCGCAGGCGGTCGATGTCGAATTGGATCACGGACGTCGATCAGGGCGCGGGTGCGCTGCTTGCACGCGTCATCGTGAACCGCCTTTGGCAGCATCACTTCGGCACGGGCATCGTTGCCACGCCGAATGATTTCGGCAAGACGGGTACACTGCCCTCGCAGCCGGAACTGCTCGACTGGCTCGCGGGAAAGCTGATCGCGAATGGATGGCAGTTGAAGCCGCTGCACCGGCTGATCCTGAGTTCGCAGGCATACCGTCAAAGCACAAGGCGTAGTGCTGCAAAGGAAGCGGCAGATCCTGGTAACGCGCTCTTCTTGCGCCGGGTGCCACAGCGTCTGGAAGCAGAGGCCATCCGTGATTCCATGCTGGCGGTGAGTGGCACGCTGGATGAAACGATGTTTGGCCCGGGCACGCGGAACGAGAACAGTAGGCGGCGCAGCATCTACTTCACCATCAAGCGCAGCCTGCTCATGGGCAGCATGGTGGCCTTCGATTTGCCGGAGCCGCTGGTGAGCCAGGGTAGCCGCCCGACCACCACCGTTGCACCGCAGGCACTGATCCTGATGAACAGCCCGCAAGCCCGCACGTGGGCGGAAGGACTGGCCAAACGCATCGCAAGTGCGGGCGATGTGAAGCAGCAGATCCTACGCGCTTACACCCTCTGCTTCCACCGCGCGCCCAATGCACATGAACTCGCCGAGGGCGCAGCTTTCCTGCAGCAAGGCGGCACGCCTGCGGACTACTGCCAGGTGCTGTTGAGCCTGAATGAAATGGTGTATGTGAACTGAACCCGATAACTGCCATGAACACGAACACTCCCCTCACCCGCCGCCAACTTCTGCAACGCACGGGCGGCGGCTTTGGCATGCTCGCAGCGGCGGCGATGCTCGAACGCGATGGATTCGCAGCGGCTGCGCTCAATCCCTTTGCACCCAAGCAGCCCATGCACATCGGCAAGGCGAAGTCCGTCATCTGGATATTCACCAACGGTGGACCTTCGCAGGTGGACACCTGGGACTACAAGCCGGAGCTGAAGAAGCGTGATGGCAAGGTGCTTGATGGCTTTGATCCCAAGACGGGCTTTTTCCCCGGTTCCGTGGGGCCGCTGATGGCATCGCCGTTTGCATGGAAACAGCATGGGCAGAGCGGCACCTGGGCGAGTGAGATTTTCCCGAAGACGGCGATGCATGTGGACAAGATGTGCTTCATCCACTCCTGCTGGACCGGCTCCAACAACCACTCGCCCGCGCTTTTCATGATGAACACCGGAGCGACACGGATGGGCTACCCCTGCGTCGGTTCCTGGGTGAACTACGGCCTCGGCAGCGAGAGCGATTCACTGCCATCGTTTGTGGTGATGAGCGATCCGCAGAACCGCGGCCTACCGAAAGGCAGCGCGGCCAACTGGGGTGCGGGATTTCTGCCCAGCATCTACCAGGGCACCTGGCTGAAGCCGAAGGGCGAACCCATCGAGAACCTCGCTGTGCCAGCCTCGCTGACCCCGAAGCGCCAGCGCGCGCAGCTTGACCTGCTGGCGCAGTTGAACCGCAACGCGCTGGCGGAGTCGCCCATCGAGAGCGAGCTGAATGCGCGCATTGAGAGCTTCGAACTGGCCTACCGCATGCAAACCGCTGCACCTGAAGCCTTTGATGTGAAGAACGAGCCGGAGCACATCCAGAAGCTCTACGGTTTGAACGAGAAGCATTGCGGCCACTTCGCCGCTCAGTGCCTGACCGCGCGCCGCATGGTGGAGCGCGGCGTTCGCTTCATCCAGATCTACTCCGGCGGCATGGAGAATCAGCAGAGCTGGGACGGGCACAACGACATCGCGGGCAACCATCGCGGCTTTGCGCTGGAGAGCGATCAACCCGTGGCGGCGCTCATCGCTGATCTGGAGCAGCGCGGTCTGCTGGATCAGACGCTCATCATCTGGGGCGGTGAATTTGGCCGCCTGCCCATTGCCCAAAAATCCGCGAAGCCCGGCCGCGACCACAATCCGCATGCCTTCACTGTGTGGATGTGTGGCGGTGGCGTGAAGGGCGGCTACCACCATGGCGAGAGCGACGAGATCGGCTTCAAGGCAGCCGTGGACAAAGTCAGCGTGCACGACCTGCATGCGACGATCCTCGCCGCAACCGGACTGGATCATGAACGGCTTACCTTCAAGTTCCAGGGGTTGGATCAGAGACTAACGGGCGTGGAGAATCCGAAGGTGGTGACGAAGGTGTTTGCATGAACACGCTCGAAACTTCGACAGTCGAAAACCGAATGTTCGGCAATCGTCAATTCTCTGGATTCAGCGAGCCCTGGCAGGTTCCGGCAAAGAGGTGCCTCTCCACAAGATGTGAGGCGATGCAAGCGGCTGCAACACCTGGGCTTGACCGTGCGTTTCACGTTGAATGAAAAGCCTCCCGGCATGTTCAATGATCGTCACATTTTGGCTTGGCACGATGGCCCGGGCCGACACCGAAGTTTCCGCCGCTGCCGCTGAAATAGACGCGCTTCTGGCGCGGGACTGGGCGGCTAATGGCTTGACGCCCAACGCCCCGGCGGATGACACTGTTTTTGTGCGCCGCATCAATCTGGATGTGGTGGGCCGCATTCCCACAGCGCGTGAGGCTGAGGAGTTTCTGGCTTCCAGAGAGGATGGCAGGCGGGCGGCACTGATCGACAAGCTCCTCGATTCCGAGGGCTATGTGCAGAACTACTTCCATTACTGGGCTGATATACTGCGTGTGCAAACCAAGGGCCAGCGAACAGGCCCCGCGTATGTTCATTTCGTCAAGGATGCCCTGCGCAGCAACAAGCCCTACGACATGTTCGTGCGGGAGATGATCGCCGGAGAGGGCAAGGCTTGGTCTGATGGTGCGATTGGCTACTACACACGTGATCGAGGCATGCCCTTGGACAACATGGCCAGCACGGTGCGCGTCTTCATGGGCACCCGCATCGAATGCGCCCAGTGCCACAATCACCCCTTTGACACGTGGACCCAGAAGCAGTTCTACGAGATGGCGGCCTTCACCTTTGGCGTGCAGATCAGAGACTTCGGCGGCGGTGTCACGGGCGGCATCAGCGATCTTGTGCGGGATCAAGACATGGCTATTCGCACCACGTTTAAAAAACCTGAATGGCCCAAAAACCCGACCACCGAGGCCGAACGCCTCGCTTACTGGGCGGAGGTGGAGAAAGTGGAGCGAGCGAGGCAGGCGGCAGAGGAGGCCTTGCATCAATCTGAGCGTTTATACAATCAGGCTCTGTATCGTGGCAACCCGCACTATCCCAAGGTGACCTTTGACGAGAAGCGCAAGGTCACTCTGCCACCAAATTACATGTATGCCGATGCGAAGCCCAAATCCGTCGTGGAAGCGAAGGTCATGATGGGGCATACATGCACACCGCTGCCAGGCGAAACACGGGTCCAGGCCTACGCACGCTGGCTGGCGAATCCCGCTAATGACCGCTTCAACAAGGTCGTGGTCAATCGCCTGTGGAAAAAGGCCTTCGGCCTCGCCCTGATCGAGCCGCTCGACGATCTCACGGACACTACCGTGGCGGTGAATCCTGAACTGCTGAGCCATCTTGAAAAGCTGATGGTGAGCCTGAAATACGACATGAAGGCGTATCTGCGCATCCTTTTCAACACGAGCACCTACCAGCGCCAGGCCTCCCACGAGGAGATGGCAGCGGGGACGGCCTGCCACTTCACAGGCCCACAGCTGCGCCGCATGACAGCCGAGCAACTGTGGGACAGCTTTGTGACGCTGATCAACCCGAATCCCGACATGCTCAACATGGCCGCCCGCGAATACATGGAGCAGCGCAAGCTGGCGGTGGAAAAAATTGCCGATCCGGCTGAGACGTTCAAGAGCATTCAAGCGGCCGCCAAGAAGTACCAGGAGGAGCCGGAAGGCGTGGAGACCCTGAAGAAGCTGATGGCGGAGGCCCGCGATGAGGCCAAAAAATACCAATCCATCGCCGCCAAAGTCACCGGACCTGAAAAAAAGGCTGCCATCACTCGCGCTGCTGAATGCAATGCGAAAGTCAAATCCATCAGCCGTGAGATCACGTACCTCTATAGCAATGCCCGCCGCACCGTCATGACGGAAGTGATTATTCCCGGCCAAAAAAAGTTGTTTGAGAAGGTCACCGGCAAGCCTTGGGAGCCCCTTGCTTATGAACCCAATTGGGAGGTTTCGATTCAAGCTGCGCCAATTGCCGAAATGCAGGCAGCCGGTGCTGCCAACGGCGGCGGCACGATGGCCCCTGGGGATGGCAAGATCAAGACGATCAAGGCGCAAGCCGCCGAAGCTGAGACCAAGGCCTGGAGCGAAGAGGCTATGTACTATGACATCCCCCGGAAGCATTGGCGGGACTACTTCCGTTCGAGGAGCAGGCAGTCCCAGAAGTGGCTGCGCGCTGCGGAAATTGAAAGCCCCGCCCCGCGCGGTCATTTCCTGCGCGAATTTGGCCAGAGCGACCGGGAATTCATTGAGAACAGCAACAGTGAAGCTTCTGTTCCCCAGGCTCTGGCATTGATGAATGGAGAGCTCCTGCCGCAGATCGTTGACCGATACAGCCAGCTCATGCTCTCCGTGGGCAAGGCCCAGTCTGCCGACGAAAGAATCGACGCCACATATATGGCCGTGCTTTCCCGCAAGCCCAGCGCCAGGGAAAAGGCTCTTTGCCTTCAGGCCCAGGAAAAGGACCTCAACACCGTGGAGGACCTGATCTACGCACTGATCAATACGCGGCAGTTCATCTTCAATCAGTAAGTAACGGGGTTTGTTGATGATCCCATCGTCTCAACCCAAGCGTGCATGACCTGGGTGCGATGATCCTCGCCGCAGCGGGATTGAATCATGGGCGCCTGACCTCCAAGTTCCAGGGCTTGGCTCAGAGGCTTACGGGTGTGGAGAATCCCGAGGTGGTGTTGAAGGTGTTTGGGGGAAAGTCAAGATTCGGCGAGGTAATGAGAGATCTTGGCAAGAAGCGATGCCTTCTGGACCGGTTTGCAGAGGTGATCGCTCATACCAGAGGCATAACATTCGCTGATGAAGCCGGTCTCGACATTGGCAGTGAGCGCAATGACTGGAAGCCTGCCACGTTTTCCAGGAAGCTTTCGAATATGCCGTGTGGCCTCGTAACCGTCCATGCCAGGCATCTGGCAGTCCATGAGGATGGCGTCGTAACGACCTTTTTTGACCATGCTGACGGCCTCCTCGCCATCACAGGCAAGATCCACCTTCAATCCAGTCGGCTCCATCATGAGCTTGGCCACCATGCGGCTCGTCTGACTGTCATCGACGACGAGAATTCGTCCCGTGAGCCGTTCAGGAATGGCGGCAGGCAGATCCTTCTCCAACAAAGGCGCTGATGCGCTGGGGCTGGCACGGGGTAGCGCCAAGGTGAAGCGGAATTCAGAACCAGCGCCTTTCTGACTAGCCACGGTGATGTCACCGCCCATCAGCCGAAGAAGTGCCTGCGAGATGGCCAGACCGAGGCCGGTGCCAGCGTACTTGCAAGTGTTGAGATTGGAGTCGCCTTGATTGAACGGCTCAAACAAATGCTCCAAGGCCTGCGGTGAGATGCCGACGCCCGTGTCCGTGATGCAGAAGCTGAACGAATGCCGGTTGATGGTGCCACGGCCCGTTTTGACCGCAAGCCGCACACTGCCACGGTCGGTGAACTTGATGGCATTGCCGATGATGTTGATCAGCACTTGGCGGAGCCGGCCTTCATCGCCGAGGACAATGCATTCTCGCTGCTTCGGCATTTGGCATTCAAGCAGGATGTCCTTGGCCTCGGCGCGATGGCGCATGAGCTGGATGACGTTTTTCACGAGCGCCTGGAGGTCAAAGGGCTCGTTTTTAATCTCCACCCTGCCCGCCTCAACCTTGGAGATGTCAAGAATGTCCCCGATGATATCGAGCAATGCCGTGGCGGATTGCTCGGCAATCGCGACGAGAGAGGACTGTACGGGAGTGAGCGAGGTGTCCTGGAGCAACTGCAGCATGCCAATGACACCATTCATGGGCGTGCGGATCTCGTGGCTCATGCTGGCCACGAAGACGCTTTTGGCCTGACTGGCAGACTCGGCCTGCTGGCGTGCCTGGCGCTGGAGTTCTTCAGCCTCACGCAGACGTTCTTCGAGGGCCTTCTGACGTGAGATGTCGAGATGCGTGCCGACAAAACGCCGGGCATGCCCCTTTTCACCCCGTAGGGCACGCCCCCGGGCCATGACCCACACATAGTGACCTTCCTTGTGCCGGAGGCGATGCAGATTCTCGTAGTTCTCCGACATGCCGGACATGTGCTCGCTCACCAGATGGAGGCTGCGCTCGAGATCCTCCGGATGGACGAGAGAGAGCCATGCATCCGGTTTGCTCACGATCTCATCATCATGATAGCCCAGCATTGCTTTCCACTCGTGTGAGAGCACCAGTGAGCCCGATTCCAGACACCAGTCCCAGAAGCCGATCTCGCTGCCTTTGATGGCCAGTGAAAGCCGTTCCTCCGACTCATGCAGGTCGGTCATCTGCCTCCGGATGATCGCGGCACTGGCACGGTTTGCATACAAGGCGGCCACCTGCGCCGTGAAGACAGGGAATGACTGCGCTTCATTCTCGCTAAGCGCATCGTGAAAATCTGCGACCGCCGTCGTGATGCCGGTGATCAGCAGCCCGAGTGGTTTCCCGCAAGGATGCCTGCAACAGCCGACAAGCATGTGGGAGAAATCAAGGGCTGCCTGCTGGAGCTCAGGTCTCTGCGCGGCAAAAAAGCAAGACTTGTCCTCTTGCACCCTGATGCGCGATTCGAGCCAGGAACGAATGCGCGCGAACGATGCATGGCCAGATCGAAAACCCGATGAGGCTGCCGGTTCCGAGAGCAGGCGACCCTGCTCGTCAAAGAGCCAGAACAAGCCCACCTCAAGCTCGAACACATCAAGGAGCGCGTCCGCCACCATGATGGCGAAGGCTTCGTCAGAATCGGCATGAAGCGCCTGCGTACTGAAGGCGTGAATGCGGCCGAAACGCCCGAGTTCGCAGTCGAGCCGGTTCCGCATGTCGATGAGCTCCTGCTCGACCACGGAGAAACGCGTCACGCGGCGCTGCAGTTCGTCGTAGCTTTGCTTCAGCACCGAAATAGAGGGCGATTCTTCTTTGTCATTCATCGTCTGGATGAGAAACTCTCAACGGCGGTAGATGGCATAGATGGCCGTGGTGTAGTTGTGGTAAGTGTTGACGCCGCCCAGCCGCGCGAACTCGCCAAAGCCATACATGCCCAGCCATGGCGGCACGACACCGCTGCTGCTCAGCGGGAACTGCATCCGGCCCACGAGCTCTTCCTTCATCACGCGGTTTAACAGGTAGCGGCCACGAGCAAGGCAGTCCGCGTGGAATACAGCCACCGGTTTGCGTCCACCCACCCGTTCTACCATCGCGGCCATCATCCGGTCCATGTCGGCGAAGATACGCTCCTCATCGCGCACGGTGAGCCAAAGCCGTGTTCCTTCGCGGATCGTGGTGGCGTAGTGCATGGCCCCGTCGGCATCCCGTTTGGTCACCACACGCAGGATGTGCGGATTGCCGTACTCCTCCGCCAGTCTGGTGGGAAGCTCCTCAGCCAGCGCTCCAACGGGGATCGAGTCGCCACAGGTGGCATTCTCTGGATCGAGCCCCAGACGGCTGGTGTACTCCTGCCAGGCCGGGCGGCCGTTCAATTCGAGGATGCGCGTTCCCTCGGCACGTGTGACCACCATCGGCTCGCCCACGGCGAGAAAGCCATGCGTGGCCTGGGTGTCCACCTCCAAGGAAGAATCGGCAAATCCCACGGCCCATGCGCCATGCTCAAAAACCTGATCATCCACGATCTGGTAGCTGACCACGCCACGCATGTTGTCCGAGGAGGTCGCGCCAAAGATCGTCACCTCTGGTCCAAAGACCGATTCGATGCCGGCGATGGCCCAGTCATTAGCGATATCGATTCCCGAGGCCAAGAATTGAATCATCGTGATGCCGGGCTGCTGAGCCTTGAGCTGCCTAGCCAGCTCCGCCGCTTTTTCGAAGGCATTATGACCGTAGATGCCGTCCACATGGGCGACAGCCAACTCCGGTCCACGGACCGCCATGAGTGCCACGTCCTTCATGGATTCGCTCACGCCTTCACAGCCCACGATCCCGCAGCAGGAGGCTCCCACCACGCGCACCCCAGGAATCTGACGCCGCACCTCATCCGCCAAGGCTTGGTAATCATGCCCGATCGAGGCATGGAGCATGACAAGGTCACATTTTTTGTCGGTTCCGAGGGCGGCTTCGAGGCATTCCTGAATAGCACGCCTAGAGTTCACCATACGTGTGCTGGCCGAAAAGAATTCAAGCATCGAACGAAAGGAGTGGGGGTTAGCAGACTGCGAGAGCGGGCCAGTAATGACCACGCCTAGCTATGGGTTAACCTAGCTCATCCCAGCCTCTGACCACCATCACCCATTTGGGTTAACCCAACACCATCCAGGGCTGCAATGGCGGGAGCATCACCGGCAGCAGCTTCGCCTCTTCCACGCGAGCGAAGCAAGGCGAGAGGATCACCATCGAGAAAGACAAAGAAATTGCAGACCTTGTTGAAACAAACAGTTAGATGCCCACCTCCTAGCCACACTCAGGTGCCGTGCCAAGCCAGAAGTCACATTCTAGCAAGGTGTGAAGAGGATCGCTGCCCGCAGCGTTTATAATGACTGGCCTGAATGGCATCTTCTTTTGAGTGGATGGCCTGACTCCTGACACCTCAAGGAACACTCCGCAGATTTGATTCAACCAATTCGCATTTTCCATGACTATCAATCCAGCGAATGACTATCACAGGCACTTCAAGGCGTTCTTGGACGCCATCTCGCCCGAACTGGCTGCAGATCTGTCAGCTGCGACTGTGCTTCCAGCATCACAGGCGGATCGAGTCGTGGCAGAGATTCTCAGTTGCGCCTGTCAGGCCACCCATGCCTCGCTCATTGAGCTTGGTCGCGAAGCAGCGGCCAGCCTGCCAAGACAATGGCTCATGGAGCAGATCGAACGCGTGGCCGACCGAACGCTCAACTACGATGACGAATGGGAGTATCGTCGGCTTTTGGAGCTGCATAAGCACCTCGATGATGCGCTGCTTTCCCGTCTTGTGCATCGGGGAATCAACAGCAAGAATTCAGAGATTGCTGAAGCAGCCAGGGATTTTTCACCTCGCCCAGGCTTATAGCTACCCGGAACACCATGCCGAGAAAAACTATCATCCTTGAAGGCAGCGGCCCCGCAGGTGAGTTCATCTGGAGCTGGCCTCGGAGAGACGGTTCCTATCCATATGCGCCTTACCGAAGCGCAGCACACCTGCAGATGGGACGGAGAGTCCGAGACCAAGGCTCAGCTCGCTGTTACCATGTTCGCAATGGGTGCCGGGTGAGCTTCTCCGTCGTCGGCATCGGCATGTTTGCATGATTGCGGCTTGCCGACTTCCATATCGAAGCGAATCCCGCGTCTCAAGGAAATTTGTCGGGATTGAAGTGAGAACATCTCGCTTCAAGCCCTGAATTTCAAAGCGGTAGAATCCGCCAGTTAGACCCGCCCATACTTCGTGCGCTCGGCTTTGCGGATGAACTGATCCGCCTCCGGCAGGCCGGGGGCTTTCATGTTCGGGCCGTCCCAGTCGATGCTCTTTTGTAGACGCAGCGCGACGATGCCCGAGAGGCCGATCTCGGTGAGGTGGCCACCGAGATCAAAGTCGGCAAAGACTTTGGGGCCGCCCTGGATGGCGTCGATCCATTCGTCGATGTGACCTTTCACGCGTGGCAGCGTGACGGGGATCTTTTTGGCGGCGGGATGCTTGTCCGCGCCGGTGAATTTCGCGTCGCTGTTGAGTTTTACGTAGCAGTCGGAGTTCCACAGGCCGCTCTGGAGCTGGCCTTGATCGCCGATGAGCAGGCAGCCGGTGCGCGGCAGGCTGCCGAAGGTGCCGATGAGCGGAGCGGTGACATCGGCAGGTGGCAGATCGCCACCGGTGTAGAAGTGCAGGCGCACCGGGCCGCGCCCCTCACGCGCCGCGAAATGATAATGCACCGTGCATGCCGAGGCAAAGCTCTCCTTGCCCAAGCCGGTGCCGGTGATCTCGATGCGCGTCGGGTAGTCGAGGTTCAAGGCGCGCACGGGCATATTGAAGCCGTGGCAACAGAAGTCGCCGAGCGAGCCGTTGCCAAAGTCATACCAGCCGCGCCACTTGGCCGGATGGTAGATGCCCGCCTTGTAGTCACGCACAGGCGCTGTGCCGAGCCAGAAGTCCCAGTAGAGCGTGGTGGGAATGGGGTCGCTGCCCGCAGGGCGCTCCTCGCCGCTGGGCCAGCTATGCGTGGGGTGCCAGACGTGGATGTCGCTGATGGCACCGAAGAAACCTGCGGCGATCAGTTCCATGCTGCGGCGCAGATTGGGCGATGCGCTGCCTTGATTGCCCGTTTGGGTGATCACCTTCGCCGTGCGTGACATCTCGCGCAGCTCACGCGCTTCCGCGATGGTGTGCGTGAGCGGCTTCTCGCAGTACACATGTTTGCCAGCCTGCATGACGGCACGGCAGATGGGCGCATGCCAGTGGTCCGGTGTGGCGATGACGATAGCCTCCAGTGACTTCTCCTTTTCAAGCAGCACGCGGTAGTCGCTGTACACCGCCGCGTCTGCCACACCCGCGCCATGACGCTTTTTGGAGTTCTCGATTTGCGCCGCATCCACATCGCACAGCGCGCCCACATTGTGCCCGAGCTGTACGATCTTGCTCACATGCCCCTGGATCTGCCCGCCCATGCCGATGAAGCCGATCTTGAGCTTGCCCGTCGTCTGACTGCGCAGCAGTCCGGAGGGCAGGATGAGCGTGGAGGCCGCTGCGGCGGTGGTTTGCAGAAACGAACGACGGTTGGTGGGGGGATTCATGTTGGCTGGGCATTCAATAAGCCGGCGCTCGGCTCAATGTTGCATTCATCTTGTGCCTTGGGGCTCGAAGAAAAGGCTTTGGCGGTCCGTTTGTGGCTCATGAGATTTCTTCTGGTTCTTATTCTCGCGCCTTCGTTGTACGCCGCCGAACTCCGAATCGGCTCAGCCACGGTCAGCATCACGCCGGACAAACCGGTGGCTCTTGCTGGACAGTTTGGCACGCGCATTTCACAGAGCGTGGAAGCTCCAGTCATGGCCGCCGCCGTGGCGATTGAATCGGTGGAGGGCTGCAAGGTGGTGGATCAGAGCATTCTCATCTCCTGCGATCTGGTGGCGATCCATCATTCCGTGCTCGCGCAGTTTCGGCAGCATCTGAAGGCGCTGCTGCCGGACTTCGATGTGCGGAAGGTCATTGTGTCCGCCACGCACACGCACACCGCGCCGGTGACGTCCGAGATTCCTGAAGAGACACTGATCACCTATTCGATCCCCAAGGATGGCGTTATGCAACCAGCGGAATACACGACGTTTCTGATCGAGCGCCTGTCGCAGGCCGCAGTGGAGGCATGGCAAAGCCGCAAGCCGGGTGGCGTGAGCTGGACGCTCGGGTTTGCCCAGATCGGCGAAAACCGCCGCTCTGTCTTCGCGGATGGTCATGCGCAAATGTATGCGAAGACGAACGATGCGCGGTTCCGGCATCTGGAAGCCGGCTCGGACTCGGGCATCGAGACGCTGTTTTTCTGGAATGCCGAGAAGCAGCTTCAAGCCGTCGCGATCAATGTCGCGTGCCCGTCGCAGGAAGTGGAGAGCCGCAGCACGCTCAATGCAGACTTCTGGCATGACGCACGGGAGCAGTTGAAGGCGAAGCTGAACCTGCCTGATCTCACCGTGCTCGGCTGGTGCAGCGCGGCGGGAGATCAATCGCCACATCCGCAGTATCGCAAGGACGCCGAGGCACGCATGATCAAGCTGCGCGGCCTCACGCGGCAGCAGGAGCTTGGCCGCCGCATCTGCAATGCCGTGCATGACACGGTGGATGCCGCGAAGGCAGACATCCGCACGGACGCGCCTTTCGGCCACATCGTTCAAGACCTCGCGCTGCCGCCACGAAAGATTCTCGAACGTGAGTATGAGGACGCGAAGAAGAACATTGCGCAATACAGCGTCATTGAGAAGCCGGACAACCGCGTGATCACGATGCTGAAGCTCGAAAAGGGCATCGTGAAGCGGTTTGAGGAAGCGGACAAGCTGCCGCCTTACGACATGGAACTTCATGTGCTTCGCTTCGGGGACATCGCCATCACGACCAACACGTTTGAGCTCTACCTCGACTGGGGCATCCAGATGAAGGCCCGCAGCCCGGCACAGCAGACCTTTGTGCTCCAGCTCACAAATGGCTGCGGCATGTACTTGCCCACGGCGCTCGCCATTGAAGGCGGCAGCTACAGCGGTCTGCCGCACGTGAATATCGTTGGCCCTGAAGGCGGGCAGATGCTGGTGGATGAAACGGTGCGTGCGATGCAGGCTTTGTTTTCAGCACCTCCTTTGGTCAAATGAAATGGAGCATTGCAGGGCGCAAGGGCAAGCCTCAGATGCATTAATCACCCGCAGATGGCCGCTCTGACCACCCTCCTGCCGCCAACACTTACCACCACAAGATAACATGACCGAAAACACCTACTGGGAAAAGACCGACAGCTTTGAAACGAAGCTGCGTCTGCTGGAAGAAGCTTGGAAAAACAAGGACTTCCGCCTCGTGCGCTCGCTCACCGATTCCCTGCGCAGCACCACCCTGCAGGCCCAGGCGGAAGGCGAAGACCACGGCACGCCCTTCGTTCCCACCGCTCAATTAGTGGCTGTGTCAGCGCTGCCTCCCACGTGGCGCACCTGGGCTGCCGGCTGGCAGTTCTGCAAGGTGCTGACGCTGGACGAAACCATCGGCTTGGATCGCGCACCCGAGCCCGTGGAGGTGCTGCTCAGTTGCGCAGCAGAGCAGGTCGTCTCACTCACCCGTGAAGTCCGGGTCGCCCGCATCCAGCCCGACCACAGCCTCATCGAGGTGCCAAGCCAAACGCATAGCGAAGTGCGGCGTGGCAAAGAGCGCCAGGCTCATGTGCTGTTCATGGCCGAAGGCGCTGCGCATCTTCGCCAGACTTTTCTCCTGTTCTATGGCAATCCCGATGCCGAACTGCCCGCCTATCTGACCGACCTCGAAACGCGCGGCGAAGGCTATGCGCTCGACATTGAAAACGAAGCCTACAAGGCCTCGCTGTCCCACCAGATGGGGCAGCTTGAGCGAATGACGCTCAAGCGCGAGCATGGGCTGGAACTCTTTGCCGGTGGCGAAGGGCATGGTGAGCCGCCGGGCATTGATTGGGCACACGACTACGCTGCGGCGGGTCACTTTCAAAAGCTGCGCATCACCTTGTGGGAGCGCTGCCCCGATTATGAAGTCATTCGCGGTCCCCTTTGTACCATCGTGCGGCGCTGGGGTTTTCCGTATTCGCCCGTGCATCCCGTGTTCTCGCCCAGCCGCCTGCACATCGAGGTGGAATACCGTTTTTATGCCGGGATTCCCTGGTTCCATAAGATCGGCCGCATGCATGTCATCAAGGAGTTCGAAGCCGCAGCTCTGCGGGATGACGAGTGGGTCTTCTCCGGCCAGTCCTTCACCGAGATGCTGTGGATGGGTGCCGATGGCAAACTGCAAAGCGGACCCGTGGATCCCAAACAGCGCGACAACATCTGGGCCGTGGGTTTTGCCAACAAAGACAGCAAAGACTCCTTTGTAGCGCTTTATCTGGAGCATACCGCCCAGGGCATGCCTGAGCCCAAACATTCAGGCTCGCCGCAGATGTTTTATCGATGGCACGGTCATGTCTGGAGCCGCTATCCCCTACCCCAGAAAATCGTTCCCGCCGGTGCGGTGCTGCACCAAAAGAATGCCTACGTCGCCATTCCCTTCACTGCAGCCGAAGGCCCGGCGAAGCTGGAAGCTCTGCGCCACTGCCTTGCCAATCCGCTCCACCTTTCTCCTGGAGAAATCCCACGCAACATCACACCGGCCAAGCCCACCACACGCCTCGCCCGCCCCGGTGAGGCCGGCGACAGCCCCATCTCCAAACAAGCCCTGTGGGACGCCCTGCGCGAATGCAAAGACGAGCAGTTGTACACCGCCGACATAAGCATCGTGGACCTCGGCCTCGTGCACGACATTCGCGTCCGTGGCGACACCGTCCACGTCATCATGTCCATGCCCCATCGTGGCCGCCCCCGACTCGGCTTCTTCACCTTCGGCTCCGGCGGCAACTCCAAACCCGTCGAGCCCCAGTTGCTCAAAGTCCCCGGCGTTAAACACGTCGTCGTCGAACAAGTCTGGGAGCCCGCCTGGTCCTCCAACCGCCTTACCGACGAAGGTCGCCGCAAGCTGGGCTTGGAGGGGTGAAAGCAACAGCGCCGTGCCGCCAACGCGCAACCCCACCACATTCATCCCAGTATTGCGAACAACAAGGTGCCCCTCCGGTTCATCCCGATAGATCACGAGGATGTGACAGCCAACGAGTTTCTGACGAAGCTCGCGCTTGATGAGGGAGAGTGCGCTCATGACAGCAGTCCTGCTTATGTATTGAGCAGGCCATGAAGCACCACTGTCATCTGATGTCTTGGCGTGACTTCTCAGCCCTTTACGCCGGACCAACACGAAGCCCACGCCTGCGCCGGGCGCATTCGCAAGCGACTGCCGAGGCCTTTCCAGGAACACCGGGAAGCGCTGGGTTTGAGCACCCTCCATCCTGGCTCGTGAGAGCGGCATCAATCATCAATCCATAGATAGGCCGAGCTATCGTTCGCCCGGTTGTTAAGGTGCTCAGATCATACCCTCTGCCGGTGCTCGCCGGGCGCTGTGCCGGTGTATTTGCGAAAGACGTGGCAGAAATACGGGGCTGAGCTGAAGCCACACGCGACGGCGATGTCTTCGAGTTTGCGGTTCGTGGTGCGGAGCAGTTCAGTGGCGGCTTTGATGCGGCGGCGTTGCAGCCAGTCGTTGGGGCTCATGCCGGTTTCACGTTTGAAGTTAGCAAAAAGTCGCGCACGACTGGTGCGGGCATGCGTCGCAAGGGCGTCCATGGAAATCGGTTCGGAAAGGTGGTTCTCCATGTGGTCGATGAGATGGGCGGCCATACTGACTTGCGCGGCGGGCCTGGATTGCTCGTGATGCCGCGCGGCCTCAAGAATGATCGAGGCTACGGTCACGCGCAGAGCGGCGAGCAGGCCATCGGCCTTATGGCCCGCTGCGTACTGGCGGATGAGGGCATGCATTGTCTTCGCCAGATGCCGCGTGCCCGCGTTCATTGGGACGGGGTGAGGTGTGCGTTTTTCAAAGTGGCTGGCAAGCCATTCGCACTCTCGTTTGGTGAAGAGGGCGGGCCTAGAATGATGTGCCGGATCAAAGACGATGGCGCACAGCGTGGACGGCAGGCGCACGTCTTTTTGCCCTCGATGCGTCGTACCGGATGGGATGACCATGATCTCGCTGCCTCGCAACTGCTCCTTCCGCCCGCCGCGAAACTCGTAGCCCGTGGTGCCGCTGAGCAGCAGGAGGATTTCGTGGCCGTCGTGTGAGTGCCAGCTCATGCGCCCTGCGCTGAAGCGATGATTCGCGGCGATGTAGTCCACCATCGGCAGGCCCAGCTCCTTGCCCGACACGAGCAGGTCTTGGACGGGGAGCGGATTGATGAACGTGGTTTTCTCGGGCGATCGGCGTGGCATGACGGGATTCAGAAATAGTCTCGCTGAACTAATGCGGATACAAATATTCAAGACAAGCGGCATCGCGGCGCTCAAGATGACTGATATGCACCCGTCCGACCTTCGTCTTCCTGATTCACTCCGCCGCATACTCGTCGTGATCGCCCTAATGCTTGCGACAGTTGCTCATGCGCAACTCGACCTGAGCACCTTTAAACTCACCTTCAGCGATGAGTTCGATGGAGACAAACTCGACACAACGAAATGGCAGGCACCGGAAATGCCGCGACAAGGGAGTTGTCGATGGGTGAAGTCTCTGGCCACGGTGAGTGATGGCGCGCTGCATCTTGGCATTCGACTGAGCGATGATCCCGTGCTGCGCTACGACTGTACGGCAGTGCGGACGCGGAAGGATTATGACCCCAAGCAGACGATGTTTGCGCAGCGCTACGGCTACTTCGAAGCGCGTGCCAAGTTGCCGAAAAACCTGAAGTCCGACTACTGGGCCGCGTTTTGGATGATGTGCGGCAACGTGAACAGCGCCGATACGCGTACAGGCATCGAAACCGACATCATGGAGAGCTTTCAGCACGCTGGTCAGCCTCACTATGGCATGAGTTTTCACTGGAACGGCTACGGTAAAGAACACAACTCCACTGGTGTGAAACTCGCGCCGACACCCGAGCTGGCAGATGGCGAGTTCCACCGCTTCGGTTTGTATTGGGACGCGCAGGTCTATGTGGCCTTCTTTGATGGTCGGGAAGTGGGGCGCACGGATTTGATCGGACTGGGCAGCAAAGATAGCGGCAGGACGCCGTCGAAGGGCCCTTGTCAAAAGCCCGGTTATCTAAAGCTTAGCTGCGAGGCTGCAGCCTGGGCCGGTGCAACGAATCAATGGGAGAAGGACCCGACGAAGAAAGATGAGTTCGTGGTGGATTATGTGCGTGTTTATGAGGGCACCTTGCCTGCGCTCGTGACCCAGACTATTCCGGTGCAGATTCAAATTGATGCCGCAAACCCGACCGGCCCGCTCAAAGCCATCTGGCGCTTCTTTGGAGCAGATGAGCCCAACTACGCTTACATGAAGCACGGCCGCGAGTTGCTAGGAGAACTCGGTGAGTTGAAGAAGGATGAGGTATTTTTCCGCACGCACAGCTTGCTTACCACCGGCAAGGGCGAGCATGGATTGAAATGGGGCTCCACCAACGCCTACACGGAAGATGCCGCAGGAAATCCAGTCTATGATTGGACCATTGTGGACCGCATCTTTGACACCTATCGCGAGAAAGGTGTGCGGCCTTATGTGCAGATCGGCTTCATGCCGCAGGCTCTTTCGACGAAGCCTGAGCCGTATCGGCATCACTTTCCCAATTCGAGATACGAGAATCTGTTTGGGGGCTGGGCGTATCCACCGAAGGACTACGCGAAGTGGGAAGAGCTTGTTTATCAATGGGCGAAGCATTGCGCCGAAAAATATGGCAAGGAGGAAGTGCTGCATTGGTATTGGCAGACCTGGAATGAGTCGAACGCCGACTATTGGAAAGGATCGCGTGAAGGGTTTTTCAAGCTGCACGACCACGCCATCCGTGCGGTGCGCCGCGCCATACCTGGAGCAAAGGTCGGTGGCCCTGATCTCGCTCAGGGCAAGGGCGGCGACTTTCTGGAAGCCTTTCTCAACCACTGCGTCAAAGGCACGAACCTAGCGACCGGCGAAAAAGGCACCCCCTTAGACTTCATCTCCTTTCATGCCAAAGGCAGCCCGAAGCAAGTCGATGGCTATGTGCGCATGGGGATCTCCAGCCAGCTCAATGACATCAACGGCGCCTTCGGCGTGGTCGCGAAGCATCCTGAACTCAAGCGCACACCCATCGTCATTGGCGAGTCCGATCCCGAAGGCTGCGCTGCATGCAAAGGTGACAACCTCGCCTATCGAAATGGCACCATGTATTCCAGCTACACCGCTGCCAGCTTCCCGCGGAAACTCGACCTCGCCGAGAAGCATGGCGTCAATCTGGAAGGAGCTCTCACGTGGGCGTTTGAGTTTGAGGACCAGCCTTACTTCGCTGGCTTTCGCACGCTAGCGACCAATGGTATCGACAAGCCCGTGCTCAATGTTTTCCGCATGTTCTCCCGCATGAGCGGCGATCGACTCCGCGTGCAGAGCGATGCTGCCGTTTCCCTCGACGACATGCTCAAAACAGGCGTCCGCGAGAAGCCCGACATCTCCGCCCTAGCCGCGCGCGATGGCAAGCGCATCACCATCCTAGCATGGCATTACCACGACGACGATCTCTCAGGACCCGAAGCCAGCATCACGCTTCAACTCACCAACACGCCCGGAGGCAAGCCCAAGCAAATCCGCACGCTCATTGATGATGGTCACTCAAACTCCTTCATTGCCTGGCAAGCCCTCGGCTCTCCGCAAAAGCCAACCGCCGATCAGATCCGCATGCTTGAGGACGCCAGCCGGCTGACTCCCGCCTCCGATAAAACAGAGATCGAGTCCGCGAACGGAAACACCGAGATTCGCTTCAAACTCGCGCGGCAAGGCGTGACGTTGCTGGAGCTGGAGTGGCCGAAATGAATGCCCCGCTACCTCAAAGATGCCAGCCTGCTTACATTTGCATCGGATTTGACGACGGTGAACTCTGAGAACGGAACTACCGAAATTAGTGGATGAACCGCCTTGCCCAGCGCGCCTGGCGCATCCGCGAAAGACTTTTGCCTCTTTGCCGCGACGGGTGACTCACGAATGGGCTTGGGCATGTCAGCATAGAAGTCCTCGACTGCCCATGTCTGCCTCTCACCTTGCAAAGCCCCGTGAATGTGGGCAGTGAAGGAAGCAGGGATGCAGAGCACGCGAAAATGCCGGAAAAGGATTCATTTTTGCGGGAGTCGGTGACCATTTTCCTGCGGGGACTGCGTTCTATAAGGTTCATTCTTTTGCAGCCCGCATCACCGCCATCGTCACCACGTTTTCATGAACATGAACTCATCACACGCCAACTCTCGTCGTCAGCTCCTCCGTGTCGGAGTGGGCAGTTGCCTGAGCCTTTCCCTGGGGCGGTATCTGGAGTTGCAGGCGGCGGAAGGTCCGGCGGCTCCGGTGGCGCGGGCTAAGTCGGTGATTCACATTTTTCTCGGTGGTGGCCTGGGGCAGCATGAATCGTGGGACCCGAAGCCGGAGGCTGCAGCGGAGTATCGGGGGGAGTTCGGAGCGATTGGGACGAAGGTGCCAGGGATGCAGCTTTGCGAGCTGTTGAAAAAAACGGCCGGCGTGGCGGACAAGCTGACGCTGCTGCGCGGGGTGTGGCACACAGAGTCCGCGCATGAGCGCGGGCAGATGACGATGCTCACAGGCTGGCGGCCAAGTCCGGCGGTGATGTATCCGAGCATGGGCAGCATCGTGTCGCATGAACTGGGCGCGCGGAAAAATCTCCCTCCCTTTGTGACCATCCCCTCCACGCCGAGCGCGGCGGGCACGGGGTATTTGAGCCCGACTTTTGGCGCATTCAGCGTCGGTGGGGACCCAAGTGCGCCGGGCTTTACGGTGCAGGACCTCGCTTTGCCGCCGGGCGTGGATGCGGCGCGGTTCGACACACGGCGTTCGTTAAAGGAAGTGGTGGATGCACACCACGCGCATCTTGCGCGCAGCGGGGCGGTGGAGCCCATGGACAAGTTTTACCAGAATGCTTACTCAATGATTTCATCTCCGGCGGCGCGTGAGGCATTCGATTTGAAGGCGGAGCCAAAGGCGATGCGCGAGAGCTACGGGCAAAACTTGGCTGGCCAAGGTCTGCTGATGGCACGGCGGCTGGTGGGCGCGGGCGTGCGTTTTGTGACGGTGTCCTATGGCTCATGGGACCATCATCAAAATCTGAAGAAGGGCGTGACCGACCAGTTGCCGCAGTTTGACCAGGCGTATGCGGCGCTCATTGCGGACCTCGCGGCTAGCGGCCTCCTCGATGAGACGCTCGTAATGGTCTCCACGGACTTTGGCCGCACGCCGAAGATGAACAGCGCGGGCGGGCGCGACCACTGGGCGAAGTGCTTCAGCGTGGCGCTGGCAGGCGGCGGCGTGAAGAGTGGTTTGGTGCATGGCGTGTCGGACGCGACAGCCGCAGAGCCGTTGGAGGGCGCGGTGGCTGCGGAAGACTTGGCAGCGACCATCTTCCATCTCATGGGCATCGCGCCGGAGAAAAAGCTGATGGCGATGGGCACGCGACCGATTGCCATCAATGGCGGCAAGGTGGTGCAGGACATCCTCGCGTAACTCACCACCCCTCGCATGCGCTTGAATCGTTGTCTCATTCCATTCCTCATGGTCGTCACGCACGCGTTCGGTGCGGAGACTGGCACACCCATTTTGCTAGGCATCGAACCGCCTTGCGCGCAGGCGGGCACGCGGCAGGAGGTGGTGCTGCGCGGGGTTCGTCTGAGCGACATCGAGGAGGTGATGTGCCGCGACGATGGCGTGCGCGTGCAGCGCATCGGCGAAAAGACAGTGCTACCCGGCTCAGGAAAGACGCCGGAGAAGGATGAGGTGCGAGTGGGGTTGGAGTTCGCGGCGGATGTGCCGGCGGGGAACGTGGCGCTGCATGTCCGCACGCGCAGCGGTGTCTCCAATCCGCGCACGCTGCATGTGAACCGCTTCCCCATCGTCGCGGAGACCACTGCGGCGTCGAAACGTGAGACCGCGCAGCTCATCACGCTAGAGCGCACCGTGTGGGGGCACATCATCGGCGCGGAGACGGACTGGTATGCGGTGGACCTCACACAGGGGCAGCGCTGTAGCCTGGAGGTGCTGGCGTATCGCATCTCGCCGACCGACCTGGATGCCATGCTGCAAGTGTGGGGGCCAGACGGGCGGCTGTTTCAGGAAAAGGACACCTCGCAGCTCTATTACCACGACCCTGTGCTTAGTTTCATCGCTCCTCAGGCCGGGCGTTACACCCTTGCGCTGCGCGACTCGCTGAATGGCGCACATCAAAACGACGCGCGTTATGGCATGAGCAGCGAGTGCATCTATGTGTTGCACGTCGGCGATTACCCGCAGGCGACGAGCGTCTTTCCACTCGGCGGCACCACCGGACAGTCCATTGAGGTGGAAATGCAGGGCGATGTGCGCGGCGTCATCCGGCAAACAGTGAAGCTGCCCGTGCGGCCCACGTTCGAATTCGCTCCTATGAGCCGTGCTTACTATCCGGGCTGGATATTCGACAAGCCGGATATCGTGCTGCCGAATGATGGCCACAGCCTCGGCACCGGACCGCTCTTTGTCATGGCGAGTCCGCAGCCAAGCCTCCGTGAGGCGCTGGAGCATCGCACGCGGGACACCGCGCAGCCACTGCCGCAGCCGCCCTTCGCGATAGAGGGGCGCATAGAAAAAGCGGATGTGGACGACTGGTATCGCTTCGCTTTGCCGAAGGACAAAAATTGGCGCGTCGATGTCATCGCGCGTCGTCTGCGTTCACCGCTGGACCCGAAGCTCACGCTCTATCACGCCGACAAAAGCGCAACACCGAAGGAGAACGATGACCGCTCGCGCTATGACATGGATTCAACGCTCATCATCAAAGGCACGAGCGAGGAAGTCAGCGTGCGTGTCGCCGACACACGTGGCGAAGGCGGCAGTGATTTCGGCTATCGGCTCGTGGTGGAGGAAGCTGTGCCGCAGGTGAATCTCACGACGGCTTCGGTGGAAATGATGACGCTTCTGCCGCTCTTCAAAACCGGGCACTACATCAGCGTCCCACGCGGAGGTTGCGGTCTGTTGCTTTTGGAAAAGCAGGGCGATGAAACCGTGCCGCCGGGACCGCTCGACATCCGCATCAGCGGCCTTCCCGCCGGTGTGAGGGCGGACGTGGCCAAACTGCCGCTGGCGAGCGGCCGCTATCCCGTCGTTCTCACTGCCGGGGCCGATGCCACGCTGGCAGGCAGCTTTGCCAAACCTGCGGGCAAGGCTCCGGGCAGCGACGGCACCGAGGCACCCTTCGAGCAGCGACTCGGCATGGTTTACAGCCATCCCGGCCAGACCCCGTGGCACTCGGAGCGCTTCCCTTCCGTGCCCGTCGCCGTAGTCGAGGCGTTGCCTTATGCCATCAGCCTCGCACCCGTCTCCGAGGGCGTGCAGGCGGGCAAAAAAGCATCCTTCAAGCTCACCGTCACCCGCAGTCCGGGCGCAGCGCCGCAGCCCTTGACCGCCATTTTTCCCGCGCTGCCACCGGGCGCGGTGCATGGCTCGCTGGAGATTCCTGCCGACGCCACCGAGGCCGCCTTTGACCTCGAAATCCCTGCCACTTGTCCGCCCGGCGAATGGCCGATCGCCGTCGTCGTGTGCGACTCCGACGCCGCTCATCTACACGACAGCAAGTGGCCCTACTATCACTCAAACAACCAGAACGAAGCCCTCGCCGTCCGAGGCCACCACTGGACTTCTACCCCACTCGCCTATCTCCGCATTCTCGCACCTGGGAAGAAATAACGGCTCCTCCACCATGGCAGCACACGAACTCACGCTCCATGAACTAAAAGTTCCTTTCATCAGTCGCCCCATTGCACCGCTCCTTATTGAATTTACCCGCTACACCCATCATGAAATTCATCACCTCACTTGCCATTTTGCTTTCCATCAGTGCTGCTCATGCGGCGGACAAAAAGCCTGAGAAAAAGCCAAAAGAAATGAAGCCGAAACTTGTGGAGGCTAGTTTTATTCTTGTGTCAGATCGCTTCGATGCAGCGGCTGTGGATAAGAAGTGGATATCCGAGGCGAAAGCGGATGAAGTGGGGCTGCGGATCGAAGATGGCGCGCTGAAGGTGGATGGGCCAAGCGGCGGAACTCGAGGTCTGGTGGAGACAAAATTCGCCACGCCTGTGAAGGATGTGCATTTGCAGCTACTGCTGAAGCCGAATGCTTGCGAGTCGATTGCGATCGGCTTCCGGCAGAAGACCGCTTTTGGTTACGCCGTGTATGGTGCGATGAACCGCTTTGCCGTTGTGGACCGGACCAAGGAGAAAGCAGGCGATCCGCCGTATGTGAGCTCCTTTAAGCCCGTCACCGTGGTCACAGAATCCAAGGATGCCCAAGCATGGCGGCGCATCTGCATCGAGTGCAAGGGTGATAAGCTACTCGTGCGACAGGACAATAAAGTGCTTGCCGAGCTTAGCCATTCTTATGTCGGAGAGGAGAAGTCCGCGTTAGTGCTGGCAGGCTACGGCGGCTCTTTCCTGATTGATGAAGTCACCATAGCCACACCAGCAAGCCACTGAGACCTCGCATTAGGGTAAAGGAATGACCAGACTGCCTCATGAGAGTGCCATCAGCCGAGAATGCATGGGCAGAATCAAAATGAACCGAATTGCAGGGTGAGTATCTCACCAGCGAACAAAAAGTCGAGATATGGAAAAATATCGGCAGGTTTGGCCAGCGCATTAGATAAGTACCTGCATGCCACCCTCTGGACCATCTCCCAACCAACCGCCCGCGCTGACGCAGGGCGATTTTGTGCGGCTGCTGATGCGGAACGAGCCGGCGCTGCGTGCTTATTCGCGGTCGTTGCTGCCGGATTGGCATCTGGTGGACGAAGTGATCCAGGAGGCCAGCGTAACGCTTTGGGAAAAGCTTGATCAACTCCGCGACGAGGCGGGTTTTCTGCCGTGGGCGAAGGTGGTGGTGCGCTTCAAATGCCTTAGGGTCATCGACCGGCTTCGGCGTGACCGCCATGTCTTTAGCGACGGGGTGCTGGAGTTGCTGGCGGAGGAGGCGGAAGTGTTTGATGCGGAAGAGCGAGAGCGGTCCATGCTGGCGCTGCGCTCATGCCTAGAGGGCTTTTCGCCGCCGCATCAGGAACTGCTGCTGGCCCCCTACTCCGGTGAAGGCCGGGTCACGACGCTGGCGGATCAGGCACGCAAGTCGGCCAATGCGCTCTACAAGCTCCTGGGGCGCTTGCGGGAGAAACTGGCGGCGTGCATTGAAACCCGTCTGCAAAAGGAGGCACATTGAAATGAACCCGAACGAACTCATCCAACGCTATCTGCATGGCCAGGCGACTGATCCCGAAATCGCGGAGCTTGATCGTCTGCTGGCGAGTGATCCGGCTCTGCGGAGGAGGCTGATAGTCGAAATGGGCATTGATGCTGGCCTGTGCGAGATCGCTCGGGAGCGGGCAGCGCAGCCGTCGGTAGTGGCTCGACGCCGCTCCGTCTGGCTCTCATGGCGTCCGCTCATGGCAGCGGCAGCGGGGATTGTGTTCGGCATGTTTTGTACCTCGATGGTGTTTGGCTATGTGGTGCCACGCACGATGCAAGAATGGCAAACGGTCTTCAGCGAGGGGTTTGAATCCGGCATAGTGAAGACAGCTCCTGGACTACCGTGCGAGACTTCGAACTGGGGGGGCGATGAGGCAGAGGTCGTGGCCTCTGCTCCGGGCGCGAAGACTCACGGTGGCACGAAGATGCTGCGCTTTGTCAGTGCGACTTATCCGGGTGAGAACTCGCCGCGCAGCCAGTGGGGGGATGTCTATCGGCTCGTGGATGTGCGCGGACTGGCGGGCGAGAGGCGCGCTTTGGCGCGACTGTCGGCCAGTTTTTCGCAGGGGGCTTTTACCGGTGAGGAAAGATTCGTTTTCAGGCTTGGAGCCTATGCTCTGGATCAAGAACTGAGCACACTGCCCGCGCCCCTGAACCTCGCGTGGCTCCAGCAGAACAACAGCGCGACCGGTTCACGCCGAGCCGTGCTGACAAGCACGCTGCAATGGCAGGATGTATCAGTCGAGGTGCCGATCACGAGGGACACGCGTTACGTTATGCTGCATTTGGCCATGGTCCAGGAGCAGCCCGTCCTCGAATCCGGATCGGTGCAGTTTCGTGCACATTTCATGGACGACGTGAAACTTGAAATCGTCTCCGACCGCTGAAATCAAAACCCTCACCCAACTTCAATTGCTTGAAACACGCTCATCTCCATCACGACTCTTCGCATTTGCTGAATCGCCGCCAGTTTCTCCGCGCGGGCTCGGCGGTTTTAGCGCTGCCGTTTCTCGAAGCGCTCGCACCGCGCCTTGCTCGAGGAGCATCCTCGCCACCGCCGAAGCGCATGGTGTGCATCATGACGAACACCGGTCTGCTCCCGGAGAACTTCTGGCCGAAGGAGACGGGCAAGGCGTTCGAGCCTTCGCGTTATCTCGCGCATCTGGAGCCGCTGCGCGGGCGATACTCGGTGATGAATGGCCTCTCGCACCCGGACAATTCCGGCGGGCATGTGGTGGAGAAGAGCTTCCTCACCGGCGCGCGTTTTCCTTCGTCCGCCGTTTTCAAAAACAGCATCTCGGTTGATCAGCTCGCGGCGGAGTCGCTCGGTCATCACACTCGGTTTCCCTACCTCGCTCTCGGTGTGAACGGCCAGCACGACGGCCTGCTCTCGGTCTCGCGCGATGGCGTATTCATCCCGCCGGAGCTGAGCCCCGCCAAGCTGTATCAGCGGCTCTTCACGCCGGATACGGCGGAGGAAAGTGAGCAGCGAATGCGCGAGATCGGTCAGCGCGTTAGCACGCTGGATTTTGTGAATGAGAAGGCCAAGCGGCTCTCGCGCAGCCTCGGTGCAGAAGATCGCGCGCGACTGGACCAGTATCTCACTTCAGTGCGCGAGCTGGAGCAGCGGCTGCAGCAGGCAAGGGTCTGGCAGAAGCGCGAGAAACCGCACGTCTCCGCGCCCGCGCCACAGGACATCTTGGACAATACGCAGGACGTGGACCGCGCCTGGCTGATGTATGAGATGACTTTGCTCGCCTTGCAGAGCGACAGTACCCGCATCATCACGCTTTATCTCAATCCGCTGGAGGTGACAGTAAAAGTGCCCGGCGTGAGTGATCGCACCCACACGCTCACGCATCACGGCAACGAGCCGGCCAAACTCGCGCAGCTCGCGAACGTCGAAGAGGCGGGGATGAAAAACCTTGGCCGCTTCCTCGAGAAACTCGCGGCCGTGAATGAAGGAGGCAGCAGCCTGCTCGACGACACTGCGGTGCTCTTTGGCTCGAACATGTCGAACGGCAGCAATCACTCAAATGTGAACCTGCCGATCGTGCTCGCGGGTGGAAGATTCAAGCACGGGCAGCATCTTCAGTTCGACCTGAAGAACAACACGCCGCTCTGCAATCTCTTCGTCTCCATGCTCCAGCACATGGGGATGCAGCGCGATGCCTTCTCCACGAGCACGGGAACTCTCACGGGACTGGAAATGGCATGAGATGCGGTGTTCCCCCCGTTTTCCTTCACGCACTACTTCTCACGCTTCCGGGGCTGCTGATCGCAGCAGAACCGGAACTGCGTGGTTATCTGGAGACGCACTGCTTCGACTGCCATGATTCGACCACGAGAAAGGGCGGGCTCGATCTTGAAGCACTGCCAATGCAGTTCGAGGCACACGGACCTTTCGAGAAGTGGGCGCTAGTCCACGATCGCGTTGCCGCCGGTGAAATGCCGCCGAAGTCGCGCAAGGCGCGGCCTTCTGAAGAGGAAAATGCCGATGCGCTAAAGCTGCTTGATGACCAATTGCACGCGTCTGATGCCGCACGCATGGCGAAGACGGGGCGGGCATTGTTTCGCCGGCTAACCATCCAGGAGTTTGAGAACGCGTTGCGCGACCTGCTGCATTTACCCGGGCTGCGCATAAAGCATTTACTACCCGAGGACGAGCGTCACCACGGCTACGACAAAATCGGCCAGGCGCTCAATCTCTCGAACGTGCATCTCAGCCAGTTTATGGACGCCACCCAGGTGGCGCTCACGGCAGCTATCGCCACCCGCAGCACCCCGCCACCCGTGCGCAGCGTGCGATTCGGCGGAGCAGCAATCCCGGAAGCGATGACCTGGATGGCGCATGGCAGTGCCGTGCCCTTGAAGGATAAGCAATACGATCCCGTGGTGCCGCTGCCGTCTCCCGACGACGATCTCAATGTGAACCAGGCGTTGAAGAAATCGCGTTACGCCACGCTCGGCAGAGTGCTCCGCGAATACCCGCACGCTGGCGGATACTTCACCGGCGCGACGCATCGCCCGATGATTTTTTCACTGGAATTCGCGCCCATCTACGCGGGCGAATATCGCATCCGCACCTCCGCGTGGGGCTTCTGGTGGGATCGCGGCAAGGTGGAGCCACCGCATCGCAGTGAATCCTTCGCGCTCACCGCGTGGCTGCCCTCCGACGGCCCGCGCTTCGTGCATTCGCCGTCGCGCTGGCTCGGGCTCTTTGATGTGTCGTCACTCGAAAGCCGCGTGCATGAATTCACTGGCTGGTTCGATGTGAATGATGAACTGGTCTTCGACATCGGCACGCTGAACGGCCATGAGAAAACCACAGGTCGTTTCCCCGGCGACGCAAAGGGCGCATGCACCGTCTATTCCGGTCCGGGCATCGCGCTTGATTGGGTGGAAGCGGAAGGCCCCATTTTCGAGCAATGGCCGCCCCGCAGTCACAAAGCCATCTTTGGCGATCTGCCGATTCGCTCGATGGATAAAGATTCCGACACCATCCCGCCGAAACGCACGCCCGTGCGGCAGCGCTCGCGTTCAAGCATGGCTCGACCAACCAACGCTTCGATTCCCAAGGAAGAAAGCGAACCGCCGCTGGAGAGCGTCTTCACCGCACATCCGCAGGAGGACGCCACGCGCCTGCTCGCGCAGTTTTTGCCGCGCGCGTTTCGTCGTCCCGCCACGGCAGAGGAAGTGCAGGGCTATGTACAAATCGTCTCGCGCGAACTGGAGCGCCACGCGTGCTTCGAGGACGCCATGAAGGAAGCATGCAAGGCCGCGCTGTGCTCCACGGATTTTCTTTTCGTCGGCGGCGACATAATCGCCGATGCGAAGGCATCGCGCCTTCGACTCACCGACCGTGCCATCGCCGAGCGTCTCGCACTTTGGCTCTGGAACAGCGCACCTGACAATGAACTCGTCACCCTCGCCAACGAAGGCCGCCTGCGTCTTCCCGAGAATCTCAAGAAGCAAACAGAACGCCTGCTCGCCGACGCACGCTCCGACCGCTTTATCGCCGACTTCACGGACCAATGGCTCGACCTGCGGAAAATCGACGCTACCCAGCCGGACCTGCGGATGTATCCCGAAGCGCGCGAGCATTTGAAGCACAGCATGATCGACGAGTCACGCGCCTATCTCCGCGAGTTGATCACGCGCGACCTCAGCGTCACGCATCTCGTGAAGTCCGACTTCGCGATGATTAATCAAAGCCTTGCCATTCACTACGGCATCCCTGGCGTGACAGGCTGCGCCATCCGCAAAATCGTTTTGCCTCACGACAGTCCACGCGGTGCCTTCCTCACGCAGGCCGCTGTCTTGAAAGTCACTGCCAACGGCACCACCACATCGCCCGTCACGCGCGGCGTCTGGATTCAGGAGCGCCTCCTCGGCAACCACATCCCTCCACCGCCGGCAGGCGTGCCCGCGATTGATCCCGACACACGCGGATCAAAGACCGTCCGCGAGCAGCTTGAAAAGCATCGTTCCGACACCCGCTGCGCCGGTTGCCATGCAAAGATCGACCCGCCCGGCTTCGCACTTGAGAGCTTCGATGTCATCGGCGGCTTCCGCGACCGCTACCGATCGCTGAGCGCAGGTAACACGTCAGTCGATTTCCACTTCGACTCCGGCTTCGATCCGCGTGTCCGCCTGAATCAGACCGTCGATCCCTCCGGCCAGTTCCCGAGCGGCGAGCCCTTCAAAAACCTCGCCGACTTCCAAGCGCACGTCCTGCGCAACCCTGAGGCTCTCGCCGCCAACATGGTTCGCCAGCTCCTCATGTTTGCCACCGGCTCCGAGCCCCGCTACTCCGACCGCCGGGAAATCACGCGCATTCTCGCGCAGACAAAGGCGAGTGGCTACGGCATCCACTCCCTCATCTACGCCATCGTGCAGAGCGAACTGTTTCTCTCGAAGTGAGCCCTCATTCCCCCATGCGCATTCCGCTTCTCTTTTTTCTCGCGACCTCCACGCTGACCGGTGCGGACACTGGCCTGCGCAGCTATCTGGAAACGCATTGTTTCGACTGCCACGATTCGACATCCAAGAAAGGAGGGCTCAACCTCGAAACGCTGCCGATGCAGTTTGATGTGACTGAGCACTTCGACGTTTGGGCCAAGGCGCACGACCGCATCGCGGCGGGAGAAATGCCCCCGAAGTCTCGCCGCGATCGTCCTTCGGAAAAGGAAAATGCCGATGCACTGATGCTACTCGACAACAGCCTGCACAAAGCCGATGCGGCACGCGTTGCAAAGACGGGACGTGCGCTCTTTCGTCGCCTCTCCGCGCAGGAATACGAGAACGCGTTGTGCGACCTGTTGCATCTACCGGGGCTGCGCATCAAGCATCTGCTGCCCGAAGACGAGCGACGCCATGGCTACAACAAGATTGGCCAGGCGCTCGATCTCTCGAATGTCCATCTAAGCCAGTTCATGGATGCGGCGGACCTCGCGCTCACCGCCGCCATCGCCACGCGAAGCACACCTCCACCGGTTTTGCGCAAGCGTTATGGCGGAACCAGCGGCACGGAAAACTGGAACTGGGTCGCGCGGGGTGATGCCGTGCTGCTGAAGGGCAAGGCCTTCGACCCGCTGCTGCCGCTGCCTACGGCCGATGACAATCTCTGGGGAGCACCCGGCGATGACTTGCGGAAAGAAAGGAACACCTTGCTCGGTACCAAGCTCCGCGACTATGAGGGGGCCATCGGCTACTTCACCGGCCCCATCGAGCGAACGTTTAGCATGACCATGCAATTCTCGCCAGTTCACGCCGGGAAGTATCGTATCCGCACCTATGCGTGGGGCTTCTGGTGGGACCGTGGCAAGGTGGAGCCGCCAAAGCGTAACGAATCCTTTATGCTCTCGGTCTGGCTTCCTTCGGACGGGCCGCGCTTCATCCATTCGCCTTCGCGTAGGCTGGGAATGTTCGATGTTCCGGCATTGGAAAGTCGCGTCCACGAATACACCGGCTGGTTCGATGTGAATGAGGAACTGCTCTTCGAGATGGGCACGCCCACCGGCTACGAGAAAAACACCGGACGCTGGGCTTCGCAGTCACCAGGCTCGTGCGCCGTCCACTCCGGACCTGGTATCGCGCTGGATTGGTTCGAGGTGGAAGGTCCGATCTTCGACCAATGGCCGCCGAGCAGTCACAGCGCGATCTTTGGCGATCTGCCCATCCGCCCGCTCGCGAAAAACAGCGGCATCATCACGCCAAAACGTGAGCCGGTGCGGCAGCGCTCTCGCAACGGCGGAACCCGTCCCGGCAACGGCGAGCTCACCAAGGATGAAAAAGAGCCGCCTCTAGAGAGTGTCTTCACTGAGCATCCGCAGGAAGACGCGACGCGCTTGCTCGCGCAGTTCCTTAGCCGTGCTTTTCGTCGTGCAGTACCTGCGGACGAGGTGCAAGGCTACGTGGAAATTGTCTCGCGGGAGATGAAGGGCCAGGCCTGCTTCGAAGACGCAATGAAGGAAGCGTGCAAGGCCGCGCTCTGTTCCCCGGACTTCTTATTCATCGGCGACAACGGCTTGGCGAAGAACACTTTGCCGCACATTCGCCTCAGCGATCGCTCCCTCGCCGAGCGGCTCGCGCTTTGGTTCTGGAACAGCCTGCCTGACGAAGAACTCACCGCGCTCGCAAACTCCAGGAGCCTGCACTTGCCAGAGAACCTCAGAAAACAAACCGACCGCCTGCTCGCCGATCCACGCTCGGATCGCTTCATAGCAGATTTCGCGGATCAGTGGCTCGACCTGCGGAAGATCGATGCCACACAGCCCGACACCAAGCTTTACCCCGAGGCTCGCGAGCATCTGAAGCACAGCATGATCGCCGAAACGCGTGCTTACTTGCGCGAGCTGATCACCCAAGACCTCAGCGTCTCGCATCTCGTGAAATCGGATTTTGCGATGCTCAATCAGAGCCTAGCCGATCACTACGGCATACCTGGCGTCTCGGGTTGCGACCTCCGTCGCGTCTCTTTGCCAGCAGGCAACCCGCGCGGCGCTTTCCTCACTCAGGCAGCCGTGTTGAAAGTCACCGCCAACGGCACCAGCACCTCTCCTGTGACGCGCGGCGTCTGGATCAATGAGCGCATCCTTGGCAACCACATCCCTCCACCACCTGCAGGCGTGCCCGCAATTGATCCCGACACTCGCGGCGCCAAGACCATCCGCGAACAGCTAGAAAAGCATCGCTCCGACGCACGCTGCGCGGGTTGCCACGCTAAGATCGATCCGCCCGGCTTCGCGATGGAGAGCTTCGATGTTATTGGCGGCTTCCGCGACCGTTACCGCTCACTCAACAGCGGCGACACGCAGGCCACGTTTAACTTCGCCTCCGGCTGGAACCCACGCGTCCGCCTCAATCAGTCCGTCGATCCTTCCGGTCAGCTCCACAGCGGCGAACCCTTCAAAAATCTCACCGATTTCCAATCCCTCCTCCTGCGCAACCCCGATGCCCTCGCCACCAACATGGTCCGCCAGTTCCTCATGTATGCCACCGGTTCCGAGCCTCACTACTCCGACCGCCGCGCAATCTCCCGCATCCTCACGCAAACGAAGCCGAACAACTACGGCCTCCGCTCCCTCATCAACGCAATCGTTCAGAGCGAACTGTTCCTCAATAAGTAAGAACGCACCGACATAATACGCACACTCAAACAGTCCAATTTTTCCCCGTGATCATCCAATCATTCCTTCGCGTCTTCTTCTTGACCTTCTACAGCGTCACCATTGCTGCGATCAATCTACGGCCGACTGCGGCAGCCACTTTAGATATCCCCAATGAGTCCCGTGTCGTCTTGTTGGGGAACGGACTTGGCTCTCGCATGTTGCGCTATGGCCATTTTGAGACAGAGATGCATCGGCGTTACCCGAACCATCATTTGGTGATTCGCAATATTTGTGACGAAGGAGATACGCCTGCGTTCCGCCCGCACGCCGGGCGCGCGAATCCATGGGCGTTTCAAGGTGGCAAAAAATTCCGCCCATTGGTGGAAGCCAAAGACAGGTGGGGCGGAAATTCGGGTGCCGGCCATTTCAAAGAACCGGACGGCTGGTTGGCGCAATTGAAGCCCGACATCATCGTGGCCTTCTTCGGCTACAACGAGTCATTTGAGGGCTCCGCAGGAATTCCGAATTTCAAAGCGGAGCTGGAGGCATTTGTCGCTCACACGCTGAAGCAAAATTACAATGGTAAAGGTCCGTCAAAGCTGGCGCTTGTTTCACCGACCGCTTTTCAGGATCTTTCGAAACGATACGGAACTCCAAACGGAAGGACTGAAAACGCCAATCTGGCGCTCTACAGCAAAGCCATTGAGGACGTTGCGGCGAACCATTCCCTTCCCTTCGTGAATCTGTTCGCAGCCACAAGCCCATGGTTCATCACGGGAGCAAAACCGTTGACGCGCGATGGAGCACTGCTCACCGATGAAGGCTACGCTAAGCTCGCTCCTGTGCTAGCAGATCAACTCTTCGGTGCGACGAAACCATCCGCAAAAGGAGCCACAACTGCAATTCAAAAAGCGGTTACTGACAGCAACTGGCATTGGCTCCATTATTATAAAATACCGAATGGTGTTCATGTCTTCGGGCGTCGCCATGCTCCCTACGGCCCAGAGAATTATCCAGCCGAACTGCGCAAGTTGGAACAGATGATCGATGTCCGGGATCAAGCCATCTGGGCCGCGGCGAATGGCGAGACCTTCGATCTCGCTGCTGCGGATGCGAAGACCGAGGTTTTGCCCGTCATCGGGAAAGTTGACCCGAAGATCAACTACCTCCCAGCCGAGGAAGCGCTCAAAACACTGTCGGTTCCCGAAGGTTATCAAATTGCGGTCTTCGCAGACGAAAGCCGGTTCCCCGATCTGGCGAATCCCGTGCAGTTATCGTTTGATAACAAAGGCCGTCTCTGGGTAGCGACCATGCCAAGCTATCCGCACCATCGCCCGGGCGATCCACTGCCAAATGATAAACTGATCATCCTCGAAGACACCGACGCAGATGGTCGCGCCGACAAGCAAGTCACGTTCGCAGAAGGGTTACATCTCCCCATGGGCTTTGAATTCGGGCATGATGGCGTTTATGTTTCCCAAGGAACATCGTTGATTTTCCTGCAAGACACGAATGGCGATGACAAGGCGGAAGTGCGCGACATTGTCATGAGTGGATTCGATGACCACGATACGCACCATGCCATTTCGGCCTTCTGTGCTGATCCTTCCGGAGCGATTCTCATGTCAGAGGGAACATTTCTTCGCAGCCATATCGAGACCGCCTACGGTCCGGTAAGAAGTTCAAATGGTGGCTTCTTCCGCTACAATCCTGAACGGCGGCATCTGGAGCGGACCGTACGACTTTCCATCCCAAATCCATGGGGCATCGCATTCGATGACTGGGGACAGGATTTCTTCAGCGACACCTCCGATCCACCAGTACGATGGATGCTCCAAGGCTCGCTGAAAGTGCCACTGGGCAGCTTCTCACCGCTTCCACCGAATCTTTTATCTGTGCTCGTGCGGCCAACTTCCGGTTTGGAAATTGTGTCGAGCCGACATTTCCCAGACGAGGTGCAGGGCGATTTACTGATTAACAATACGATCGGTTTTCTTGGCATGAAACAGCACACGCTGAAAGATGAAGGCACGGGTTTTGTCAGCAAATTCAGACAGGACTTGGTCAAAGGCACCGACCCCAATTTCCGACCTGTGGATATGGAATTTGCGCCCGACGGCTCGCTGTATTTGGTGGATTGGCATAACGCTCGTATCGGCCACATGCAACACAGTGCTCGCGATCCTAACCGAGATCATTCTCACGGTCGTATTTTCCGCATCACCTATCCAGCCCGTCCATTGATCAAACCAGCCAATGTTGCTGGCGCGCCCATTGCTGAGTTGCTGAAGAATTTGGAGCAACCGGAATACCGCACCCGCTATCGCTCCCGCCGCGAACTGCGCGGACGCGATCACACGGAAGTGCTCAACGGCGTGAAACAATGGATCGCAGGTTTGAATCCATCCGATGCCAATTATGAACACCATCTCGTCGAAGCTTTGTGGGTGACATGGGGAATCAATCAAGTGGACGCAGGACTCGTGCGCCAGTTGCTTGTGGCAAAGGACTTCAGGGCACGCGCCGCCGCCGTGCGCGCCTTGCGCTACAATGGTCATCAATTGGCAGACCAAGTGGACATGCTGAAGAAAGCCAGCGCTGACTCCCACGGGCGAGTGCGCCTTGAAGCCATCGTAGCGGCCTCTTGGCTGGAGAACAATGCAGGCCGCAGCGTGCTCGCCGCCGTTCCTGATTCAGGGATGGATAAATGGATGGAACCCGTCTTCAAGACGGCTTCCGATGTCCTCAACGGTCAACAAATCAAAGCCGAACCTCCGCCCGTTTTCGAAACGCACCTTACCGGAGCCGCTAAGGAACAATTCCTCCGTGGAGCGGAAGTTTTCCTGAAGGACGGCCACTGTGGGACGTGTCACCAAAAGGACGGCAACGGACTGCCTGCGGCTCAATTCCCTCCACTCGCAGGCAGTGAATGGGTCCTGGGCGACGAGGAACGACTGATCAAATTAACGCTGCATGGCCTCATCGGCCCCATTGAAGTCAAGGGGGTGAAATACCCCGGGGCCGTCCCCATGACTCCATTCAAAATGCTCAGTGATGACGAGGTAGCCGATGTCCTGACCTTCGTGCGCAATGCCTTCGGAAACAAAGCGGCTCCCGTCACGCACGATTCCGTTGGCAAAGTTCGTGCCGCCACAAAGGACCAGCCGACTTTCTATCAAGCCTCTGAGTTGCAAAAGTAGCGTTAAGCTCGTGATTCCGTTTCCACTGAGATGAGGGTTTCGGAAAATCCGCAAGACAGATCAAATTCCATGCGGAGAAGAGCAAGGGCCACGGTTTATCGTTCACTTGCATGCAAAGTAAATGTTACATCTCCATGATCTTCACCCCTACTTTTGCGTGTTCCACGGCACAAGCAGTAACGTCTTCTATTTCAGCAGCCAAGGGACCAATGGCAGCTACAGCCATCCGTAGATGCTGAATTTGATCAACCATGTGGATGAGCTGATCGATGCGCTAAGAAGGTAGATTCTCAGCACGGCAAGCGTTTAACTTCGTCCATACGACGATTGCCTTCTGCCATGCTGAAATCTGCTTTATCCCAGACCGTCCTGCTGCTCCTGCTCAGCGCATTCGCGCTTTCGCACGCCGCCCATGCTGACGAATTACGCATCTTTCCCGAGCACATCGACATTCATCCGCTCTCCACCAGCCAGCGCGTGGTCGTCACGCTCACCGATGCACGCGGGCTTACCAGCGATGTCACAACGGAGGCGAAGGTGACTATGGAAAACGCCAGCCTCGTCCGCTGGCAAAGTGGCACACTCACCCCCTTGGCCTCGGGGAGCACGCTACTCGTCGTGAATCACGCGGGGCTATGCGTCACGGCGAATGTGAAGGTCACGCGGAGCGCGGAAACCGCTGCACCTTCGTTTCAAAATGAAGTCGTGCCGGTGTTGATGCGCTATGGGTGCAGCACGGGTTCCTGCCATGGTGCGACGCGGGGGAAGGACGGCTTTCGCCTCTCGCTCTTCGGCTATGACCCAGATGCCGACCACTTCCGCCTCACGCGCGAGTTTGTGAATCGCCGCGTCAATGTCGCCCTGCCGGAGGATAGCCTTTTGCTCAAGAAAGCTGCGGGCACGGTGCCGCATGGCGGTGGGAAAAAGCTCACGCCTGACGATGCCAACTTCACCCTACTGCGCGACTGGATTGCCGCTGGCGCACCGAAAGGCCACTCCGATGAAGCGCACCTGAGTAGCGTGAGCGTGTTTCCCGCCGAACTCACACTCGATGCCGCCGGGCAGAGTCATCGCCTCGTCGTCATGGGCAGCTTTACCGATGGCTCACAGCGAGATGTCACGCACCTCAGCATTTTGGAAAGCTCCGACGACTCCATCGCCAGCGTCACGCGTGAGGGTGTCGTCACAAGTCATCGGCGCGGCGAGGTCTTCATCTCCGTGCGCCTTCCCGCCTTCATCAGCGGCGTGCGCGTGGATGTCGTGCCCGGCCAGCAGCCGCCCACCAAGCTTGCGAAGGGCTGGAACTTCATCGACGAAGCCGTCTATGCCCGCCTCTCGAAGCTGCGCATGACGCCCGCCGAAGTGTGCAGCGACGACGACTTCGTGCGCCGCGTCTTCATCGACACCATCGGCCTGCTGCCCACCCTCGCGGAATACGAACAGTTTCAAAACGACACACGCAGCGACAAACGCGCCCGCCTCGTGGACAGCCTGCTCGCCCGGCCCGAGTTCACCGACCTCTGGACCATGAAATGGGGCGAGCGGCTCCAGGCCCGCAGCATCGTCTCCGCCTCCGCCTCACATCAAAAAGCCACGGTGCGCTACACTGCCTGGCTGCATCGCCAAATCGAAAACGAGACGCCGATGAACGAGGTCATCCACCGCCTCATCGCCGCGAAAGGCACCTGGATTGAAAATCCTGAGACCAATTTTTATCGCGAGCGCGACCCGAAGCTGCTCATGGAAAACATGTCGCAGCTCTTCCTCGGCGCACGCATCCAGTGCGCCCAGTGTCACAACCATCCCTTCGACCGCTGGACCCAGAATGACTACTACGGCATGGTCGCCTTCTTCGCCCGCACCCAGAAGAAGAGCTGCGAGGATATGATGGACGTGCTCGTCTATGAAGCGCCCAGCGGCGAGACCAGCCACCCCGTCACGCAGAAGCAAATCACGCCTAAATTCCTCGGCGGCGCGCTCGCCACCACCGCCGACCGCGAACGCCGCACCGTGCTTGCCGATTGGCTCACCGCGCCGGACAATCGCCTCGTCGCCCGCAACCTCGCCAACATCTACTGGCAACACTTTTTCGGCGTCGGCATCATCGACCCCGTGGACGACGCCCGCGTCTCTAACCCGCCGTCAAATCCCGAGTTGCTCGACGCCCTCGCCGCACGACTCGCCGCCGTAGGCTTCAAACCCCGCGCCTTCATCCGCGACATCCTGCTCTCCCGCACCTACCAGCATAGTTCGCTGGAGAACGAAACCAACCGCGCCGACACCCGCAACTTCTCCCACTCGTATCCGCGCCGCATCCTCGCCGAAGTGCTCTGGGACTGCCTCACGCAAGCCACCGGTTACTTCGACGAAAGCTTCTTCTTCGAGCGCCCCGGCACCCGAGCCGTGCAAATCGGCGACGGCGGGATCACCACCACCTTCCTCTCCACCTTTGGCCGCTCAAAGCGCAAGACGCCCTGCACCTGCGAGGTCAAATCCCAGCCCACCCTTTCGCAAGCGCTCAATCTCATCAACGGCACCAGCATCACCCACTGCATCGAGCGCGGCAAAAACCTCCCCGCCTGGACCACCCAGGAAAAAGACCCACAGCAAATCATCCGCAATCTCTACCTCACCAGCCTCTCGCGCCTGCCTTCCGAAAGCGAAACCGCCGCCATCACCGAAGTCCTCCGCACCCACAAAGGAGGCCCGAAAACCGCCCTGCAAGACATCTTCTGGGCCGTGCTGAACTCTAACGAATTCGTCTTTAATCACTGAATGCGCATGAACACCCTCACGCTCCTCACCGGCCTCCTGCTCGTTCCGCTGGCCACGCTCCCAGCCGAAGACACCATCAACTGGTTTCTTCAATACGACGGCAAATCCGCGCCGACCGCCCCGTGGACGGTTCTAGGCAGACCAGTCCTCGCGGTCTCTGATGGGTCGTTGACCCTCAGGGACGACTCAACGGATGACATGGGCGCTTTTGAAGCGGAGTGGAATGGCGATCTTGATGGCAAGGAGATCGTCGTCGAGGCTCGCGTGAAACTGGTGAGCATGGTAGGGCATCGCGATTCACCAACGGCGACTTGGCCGCAGCGGGATGGGGCTCCGGTTTGCATTCAGGTGAGCGATGGCCAACACGAGGAGGGCATCTTGCTCACTCCGCCGCAGGACAAGCATCCCGAGGCCGCGAAGGGCTATGTGCGCACGTTGACGGATCGTTTCGCACAGGTGGACACGCGTGATGCCTTTCACACGTATCGGCTCATCATTCGTGGCGAAGACATGGCGGTCGAGAAGGACGGCAAACGAATCATCGAAGGCCACGATGCATTTTGGCGACACGCGACATCACCGCGTAAGTTCATCCGTTTTGGCTCCACCTCAAAGCCGTTCACCGGCGAGGCAAAGTGGGAGTTTGTGCGGCTTGGCTTGCGACCTGTGACGAGTGCAGCACCTGAGAAGTCGTCACTGAAGATCACCGTCAGTGAGCCCTGGCCGCTCAATGTGGAGCAGAAGAACACCGAATCGCGGCCCTACCTCTATGACATGGGCCAGGGGTTGCTTTTGACCAGTAATCCGCAGGGCAGCGATGCCTTGCTGGAGCCCTACATCGTGCGCCGCAGCACGAATGCGGGCAAGACTTGGCAGGCCGTCAAAGGCACTGAGCAAAACAGCGATTCGCCGCAGGAACTCGTGCGTCTCGCTGATGGGCGCATCCTCGGTCCATCGCGTTGGACACATTTACAGCCGGACGGCACGCTCACGGGCAAGACCACGATACTCGATGCCAAGGCGGAGACATTCACCATGCAAGACAGCACCATCACGCTGCCCGCTGAGTTCATGCCAGCAAAGAGCGGCGAGGTGCTCATCTTCGAGCGCCATATCTGGACGGAGAAGGATGGAAGCATCACCGCTGTCGCCTGGAGCCGCACCAATCAACGCGATGCTCAAAAACGCTTCATCGTCACACGGCACACGCATTTGCTTCGCAGCACTGATCTCGGCAAAACGTGGACACACCTCGCGCACGTTGGACTCGGCGGCGAGCCAGCCGTCGTGCGCCTCAGCAATAGCGAATGGCTCGCCGTCACACGACCCGACGCGCACATGTCGAATTTCCTCCAGCATCGCTCACTCGATGGCGGCAAGACCTGGAAGTTCGAGCGCACCTTGGAAGAAGGCAGCGTCATGCCTGACCTCGCGCTCATGAGCAACGGCGTACTCGCGTGCAGCTATGGCCGCCCCGTTTCCAATCTCATGTTCAGCCTCGATGGCGGCCGCACCTGGCGCGACCACCACGTCATCTCCGACCGCGCGAACTTCAACTACACCGCCATCCGCGAAATCAGCCCCGGCCGCCTGCTCTACATGCACGACGGCCAGATCCCCGGTACCCTGGCGCGGATCAACTCGCTCTACATCGACGTGGAGAAGGTAATGAAATGAATCCCGTTATGAAACTGAAGTTAATACTCCTCACCGTAATGCTTTTGCCAGCGCTGGCACCTTTACACGCCGCCGAGCACACCGTCGGCCCCGGTGGCTTCAAAACCATCGGCGAGGGTGTGGCGGAGCTGAATGCGGGGGATACGCTCACGGTCATGCCGGGGGAGTATCGCGAGAATGTCGCGGCCACGCTGGTGGGCACGGCGGAGGCACCGATCACGATTCGGGCATGGAGGGCGGGCAGTGTGGTGATGCGTGGGGATGTGGAGTTGAAGGACTTCAAGGCCGCACCGGGACTGCGGGATGTGTTTGTGACAGAGATGAAGCAGAGGGCGGAGGCGGTGTTTGAGCGCAGCACGTTTCGCACGCTGGAGCCGAAGATGAGCGCGGCGGAGGTGGAGATGTCGTTGATGAGCTATTATCAGGATGAAAAAAGTGGCCTACTGTATGTTCACACTTCGGATTCGTTGCCGCCGGAATGTCATGCGATGGGTGCCTCCATCACGAATGCGAACGGGATGCTGCTCACGGGTTCGAAGCATGTGATCATCGACGGCTTGTCGTTCACCGGCTTCAGCCATCGCAACTACGATCTGCAGCAGGGCTCACGCACGCGCTGGGGGCTGATGTTGAAGGATTGCGATAGCTGCGTCGTCCGGCGCTGCACCGCATATCTGAACAGTGGCGGCATTCATCTGCTCGGCAAAGGTCAGGGCTGCGTGGTGGAGGATTGCACGGCCTTTGGCAACTGGTCGCGGCATGTGGACATCGGCAACAACATCGTCGGCTGGGGCGTGGCGGGCTGCACTTTTCAGCGCAACCGCGTCGAGGGTCACATGCCGGACACGGCGACGAGCCGCAATGACATCACGTTTTACAGCGGCGGCGATGGTTGCGCGATGATCGA
The DNA here is from genome assembly GCA_027490195.1 of Verrucomicrobiaceae bacterium. Classification (GTDB taxonomy): domain Bacteria; phylum Verrucomicrobiota; class Verrucomicrobiia; order Verrucomicrobiales; family Verrucomicrobiaceae; genus Prosthecobacter. The sequence continues at coordinate 99,194 of JAIXYN010000005.1, forward strand.
CAACCTCGCGATCAACGCGAGCATCATGATCAAAGGCGATCTCAAAGACGCGGTGCAACGCGGCAATGTGTGCATCGGTCGCAAGTTCTACCGACCTCCGGGCGTGGAGAATGTCGAACTGCCCTCCGGGGCCTCTCTAGCGGACGCGGCGCGATTTGCGGATGTGCTGAACCATGATTATCGCACGGAGAATGTCTTCTTTGTGTCACCCGACGGCGATGATGCGAATCCGGGCACAAAGGCGAAGCCGTGGAAAACGCTTGCGCATGCCACGAAGGCTACGGGCACCGTGTATCTGATGGCGGGCGAGTATGAGGAGACGTTCGTGGCGGGTGCGAAGGCGGATTTTCGCCGCTACGGGCATGATCGCGTCGTGGTGAAGGAGGTGGTCATCAAGGATGCACCCGGCGTGCGGCTGCATGGGCTGCACATTCGCGACAAAGCGGCCATCTCGGGCTGCGAGGGCCTGCGCATCGAGTATTGCATGCTGGGCGGCCTTTTTGTCCGCCAGTCGCCCAACCTGCATGTGGCGCACAATTGGCTGCGAGGAGCGTTCAGTGTCGAAAACTCGCCTGGAGGCAATTTTGTGTCGAACATCATCTCCGAACGCCAGATGGATGCCGCGTCGCAAAACGGCTTGTGGGTGCATTCAAATGTGACCACTGCACCGGATGGCGATGTCTTGCCCGATGACTCACCGCTCATCGGGCGAGGACTTCATGCCTCGACAATCGGGCCGTTCCTGCGGCTCAGTCGCACGCGTCCTTTGCCTATTAGCAAAGCCTCGGTGCATGACGTGACCAATACGACCGCGACAATGGAGTGGAGCACGCCCACACAGGCTGCAGAGACGACGCTTGAATGGGGCGAAACGAAAATCGAAACGCCACGCGGTGGCCAGCACAGCGTAAGCCTAAGCGGTTTGAAGCCGGGCAAGGCCTACGAATTCCGCATCACCTCTCGTCGAAAGGATGAGCAGCGCATCTTTGCCACGCATCAGCCGCCTGCAAGGCTGAGCGCGGCTGTGTTTGAAACGCAAACCGTCACCACCTCCACCGACGCACGCCCCGCTCGCACGCTGCATGTGCCCGGCGATTACCCAACGATCTCCGCCGCCGCCGATGCCGCGCGTGCGGGCGACACAGTGCTCATCCACGCCGGTGTGTATGAGGAAACCGTGCGCATCCGCAGCAGCGGCGATGAAGGCGCGCCTATTACCTTCGCCGCCGCGCCTGGTGAGACTGTATGGATGGACGGCAGCGACCGCTTCCGCGCAAACGCCTTCATCCTCCCGCACAAGAATCACATCATCCTCGATGGCCTGCGCTTTCGCCATTTCCGCTTCGCGCCGGAGCTGGGCCCCATCATCCAGATTACCGGCGGCTCTCATCACATTATTCGCCGATGCTTTCACGATGGTCGCGAGTTTGAAGGCTACGTCGGAACGCTCATCGACGCGGCGCGGAGCGATCATCTGCTCATCGAAAACAGCGTCTTCATCGGCGGCATGAACGAGGCCATCAGCCTCAATGCCTGCCCGCAGACCACCGTGCGTCACTGCGTTTTTTACAACAACTTCCTCCGCTCCCTCACGGCTCACATGCTGAAACCGGATGTACTGCTGCATTTTCATCACAATCTCGTCTGCGACAGCATCCCAGCGAAGGTGAAGAACGCCCTGCTGCGCGTATGGCACGCCGACGCCCTGCGCTCCGATCACAATGTCTTCTACACACGCATCCCAGGCGCGGAACGTCACATCGTCGAGACTGCCTTCATCCACGGTCAGCAGATCGGCCATGCTGATCCAGCGATGTATCGAGGTGCAAATTTACTACTCACCGACCTGCAATCGAAGTTCCGCCAAGATCAAAACACCCGCACCGGCAATCCCACCCTCCCCGCCGCGCGCCAACTCGTCCCCCGCAACGACGGCGAGAACCCCGAATGGCGCAAAATCGAAGCCGCCTGGCGAGAGACTGAACTCCACCAAAACGGCCACACGTTGGCTCCGCTCGATTTTGCAGACTTCATCCCTGCTGCTGGCAATCCATTGAGCAACTCAGCCGATGGGAAGCCGGTGGGTTTGGAACCCGAGGCTTTTTCGCTGGAAAAACGTGGCCGCTAGACGATTCCAGAAACCTGCATTTGCCCCGAACTTCTTACCTTCCATTCATGAAACCACGCTTGATCGCTTTGCTGCTCACATCGCTGGCCGCACTGAACGCCAAGGAACCAAGCATTTTTGCAGCCCCCATCTTGCCGCCGCTGCGTGAGCATTGCGCCAATTGCCACCGGCCTGGCAAGACGCGCGACGGACTCGATGTCACCACGATGGAGAAGCTGGAGAAAGACGATGCCGCATGGCCGTTCGTAGTCGCCAGCCTCGCAGAGAACAACCGACTCTTCCGCGCCATCTCGCACATCGGCGATGAAAAACCGATGCCTCTTGAGCAGGACAAACTGCCGCCTTCACCGAAGTCCTCCGCACTCACAACGGCGGCCGGAAAATCACCCTGCTAGGAATCTTCTGGGCCGCCCTGAACTCGAACGAATTCGTTTTCAATCACTGACCGCGCATGAGCCTCGCAACAAACCAAATGAAATCTATCCTTCCACTACTCGCCGTCCCGCTGCTCGCCCCTTTGATTGCGCTGCAAGCTGCCGACACCTACAAAGACCGCGTCGCTACCGTGATGAACACACCCGGCTGCGTCGCCTTCTGGGACTTCGTGAAGCGCGAACCTGAGGGAGCGCATCGTTTCACGGCGTCTGTGCCTGAAAATGCAAAGAACAACTTCCCCCTCGATGCCGGGAACTACATCAAGGACTACTGGGGCGAAGGGCGCGAGGCGACTTATGCGGACTTTCCGTTGCTAGGCCGCGGGCCGTTCGGGCAGGCTATTCGCATTCGTAAAGAAGAGGACAAGACGTTTCGGCCTTTCCTCTTCGTGCCGCGCGAGCGACTGCATGATTCACCCATCGACATCAAAGGCGCGGGCAAGTCCGTCAGCGTTGTTGTCTGGGCCATTCGCGAGAGCGGGAATCACGCGCTCGCTGGCATCTGGCATGAAGGCACCGATTTGAAACATGGGGGCGCTGCGAAGGTCGTCGCGCGCGGGCAGCGGCAATACGCGCTTTTTGCCGGCCTCAATAAGGAAGGCTCGGCCTGCGGTCATGTTTCGGAGAATGGCGCGAAGTCCTTCGGCCATATCTACGCCATGCACAAATCCAACTCCGGTGATGTCTCGCCTGCCGTGCCTGCTGATTTCCCCGCCGAGGTGCTCGATGCCTCCTGGCAATGCTTTGCAATGACCTACAACCACGAGACCCACGAACTCACCGGCTGGCTCAATGGCCAGGACACAGGCCGTTGGCAGGAGAACGTGCAGAAAGCAATCCCCGTCATCCACAACGCATGGGTGCAAGGCCACCTGCATCACGAGCTCGGCCTACAACCCGGCGAAGATCCCGCCTTTCCGACCGACCAGTTCTACAATCCGCCCGAGGACAAGCCCGTTTCCGTGAAAGTGCTCAGCACCGCTACCGACGAGCGCGTGGAGTTGCAGGAATTCCGCTACACCCGCGTGAAAGTCACCCAGCGCAAAGCCGCCGACGGCACCTGGACCGTCACCGCCCGCGACCTCGCCGCCGTGCGCTTGAATCCCTGGTGGTTCTCGCACGACTCACTCTACACCCCCTCGAATAATGGCACCGGCGGCCCCTTCACCATCGGCCGTGTCATTCATAGCTCGCGCGGCATCGGCTTCACGGGCTGGATGGGTGGTGTGGCGGTGTTCAATCGGGCGTTGAGCGCGGAGGAACTCTCGGCACTTTCCGCAGTCGGTCGTGCTCGACCCATCACCCCACCGTCTCGCTAGCTTTCCCCCTTGCTTTCAAACCATCACAACCGTGAAACACACTCTCACTCTCCTCACACTCCTTTCGCTGTCCATCACAGCGCCCGCAGCCACCGTTACCACCTTTGCCGGCACCGGCACCAAGGGCTTCTCCGGCGATGGTGGTCCTGCCGACAAAGCGGAACTTAACAACGTCTTCGGCGTTGCTCGCGGGCCGGATGGCTTTCTCTACATCTGCGACATGGACAATGCCCGCGTCCGGCGCGTTGGACCGGATGGCAAGATCGAAACCTATGCGGGTAATGGCGTGCGTGGGCGCAAAGGCGATGGCGGCCCTGCCGAAAAGGCCTCGCTGAACATGCCCTACGAACTGGCTTGGGATCACGCTGGCAATTTATTCATCGTCGAGCTGGCAAACAACGCTGTGCGCCGCGTGGATGCGAAGTCACGCATCATCACCACCATCGCTGGCACGGGCAAAGCCGGCTTCAGTGGCGATGGCGGGCCGGCCACGGCGGCCCAGTTCAATCAACCTCACAGCATCGCCTTTGATCCCTTAGGAGATCTCTATGTCTGCGACATCATGAACCATCGTGTGAGGAAGATCGATATGAAGACCGGCCTCATCTCGACGTGGAGCGGCACCGGTGAAGCGAAGACTGCGCCCGATGGCTCGCCCATCACTGGTTCGCCGCTCAATGGGCCGCGTGCACTTGCTTTTGGTGCGGATGGCAACGGCTACCTCGCCTTGCGCGAAGGCAACGCGCTGCTCCTGCTCGACCCAAAAGCCAAAACACTCAAACGCGTCGCGGGCACCGGTAAATCCGGCTTCACTGGCAATGGTGGTCCCGCGCTCGAAGCGAAGCTCGCCGGTCCGAAAGCCGTGAGCCTCGATGCCAATGGCAACGTCTATCTCGCCGACACCGAGTCGCACTCCATTCGCTACCTCGACGTGAAAAAGGGCACCCTCGAAGTCCTCGTCGGCAACGGCAAAAAAGGCGACGGCCCCGATGGCAGCGACCCGCTCAACTGTCAGCTCGCCCGCCCACACGGCGTCTTCGTGGACAAGGACGGCAGCATCTTCATCGGAGATAGCGAAACACATCGCGTGCGCGTGTGGCGTAAGTGATGTGTGAACGTTTGAGGGCGATGCCATTTCTGGATATTTCCCAATGAAACGCACCGTCAACATCTTTGCCCTCCTCGACTCTCTCTCGGAAAACAGCCCTGCAAGCCATCTTCTGGGCCGTACTGAACTCGAACGAATTCATCTTCAATCACTGTCCACGCATGAGATTCGTCCTTCGCCTCATCCTGCTATCCACCTTCGGAGCAACACTCGTTCATGCCGAGTTGCCGCCTCCGGGGCGCTCTTTCATTGAGAAACGCTGCATGGACTGCCACGACTCTGGCACAAAGAAGGGCAATCTCGACCTCACCGCGTTGAAGCCGGACTTCGGCGATGAAGATTCTTTTGAGCTGTGGGTGAAGGTGCATGACCGCATCGCGTCGGGTGAGATGCCGCCGAAAAAATCGGCGCAACCGGGGGAGGGCGAGGTGAAGGCGGCGCTTACGGGATTGAGCGCCAGTCTCGCGGGCGCGGATGTGGAGCGGCAGCGGCGGGAGGGGCGCACGGGCTTGCGCAGGCTGAGCCGGGTTGAGTTTGAAAACACGCTACGCGATGTGCTTGCGCTGCCAGCACTGCGGGTAGCTCATGAATTGCCGCCGGATGGGAAGGCGCACGGGTTTGATCGTTCGCCTGCCGCGCTGGACTTTTCATTCGTGCATCTGGCAAAGCATCTGGCAGCGGTGGATGCGGCGCTGAATATGGCGACACCGGCATTCGTGGAGAAGCCGCCGGTGTTCACCTATCGCTGGTATCCGTGGAGCACGACGGTGATCGGCACGCTCACGGGGTTCAAGGAGGCCATCGGTTTGATCGGCATGAAGCGGGATGAGACTTTCTACGCGAAGTCATCGCGCATCACGGATGATGAGCCAAAGGCGACGGCGATCGGACTGTTCCGGCTGGGCGATGAATCGGCCCGGTATCGCGTGAGTCCGTTCACGCCGGTGCTGGATGGCGTGCATCGCATCCGCGTGAGCGGCTACAGCTTCGCGTGGGATGGAAAGCAGGTGGTGCCGACGCAGGCGCATGGCGCGTTGAGTTTCGGCATTCTAGCCAAGGGACTGAGCTACGGAACGGTGGATCTACCGCCGAACAACGCGGAAGCAGTGGAGTTGACCGCGTGGCTGGAGCGCGGCGGCGGCATGGCGCCCGGTGTGCCAGACGAGCTGATGTTCTCGCCGGAGACTTGCGAGCGTCTGCCGCACTACGCGCAAACCAAAAAAGGCATCCGCGAGGACATGCACGGCCCGCCGCACCCGGTGCCGGGCGTTGCGGTCGAGTGGATCGAAATCGAGGGGCCGCTGCATGAAACGTGGCCACCTGCGAGCCAGCGGGCGCTCTTTGGCGAACTGCCGGTGAGCGTGTGGAAGGCGGAGAGTGGCGTACCGAAACCCGTGCAGCAAATCTGGCCGCGTGGCCGCGCGGTCAGCTCGCAGCCAAGGGACAACACCTACGGCACGCGCAATGAGAAGCGCCCCGTGGTGCAAGTCGTGAGCACGGCTCCACACGAGGATGCGCGGCGGCTGCTGGGGAGCTTTCTGCGGGGTGCGTTTCGTCGTCCGGTGAAAGAAGCGGAGGTCGCGAGGCACATGGATGTTTTCAACAAGCGGCTGACTGCGGGCGATCCTTTCCAGGATGCGTTGAAGGAGGCGTATCGCGCGGCGCTCACGTCGCCGGATTTCATGCTACTAGGCAGCGACCTCGCATCGCGGCTGAGCTATTTTTTGTGGGCGGGGCCGCCGGATGAGGCACTCATCGCGCTGGTGGAGCGTGATGAACTGCGCAAGCCCGAGGTGCTGCGCGCGCAGTCAGAGAGGATGCTGCGCGATGCCAAGGCGCGGCGCTTCATCGAGAACTTCACGGGTCAATGGCTGCGTCTGCGCGAGATCGATGCCACGCAGCCGGACAAGACGCTTTATCCGGAGTTCACCGGGCTGTTGCAGGAGTCCATGGTGGCTGAGACGCGGGCGTTTTTCACCGAGCTGCTGAGTAAAGACCTCGGCGCGGTGCATTTCGTGAAGTCGGACTTCGCCATGCTAAATCAAACGCTCGCACAGCACTATGGCATCGCCGACGTGACGGGGCATGAACTGCGGCGTGTGAGCCTGCCGCCGGATGCGTTGCGCGGGCCTTTCCTCGCGCAGGCGAGCATTCACAAAATCACCGCGAACGGCACCACCACTTCGCCTGTGCGCCGCGGAGCCTTCGTGCTGGAGCAAATCCTCGGCATCGTGCCGAAGCCGCCGCCGCCAGGCGCGGGCAGCATCGAGCCGGACACGCGTGGCACCACGACCGTGCGTGAGCAACTCGCGAAGCACAAAACGCTCGCCACCTGCGCAGGCTGCCATGCGCAGCTCGATCCGTATGGGTTCGCGCTGGAACGCTTCGATGTCACCGGCGCGTGGCGGGATCAATATCGCGCCAGTCATGCACGCGAGGACTTCAGCCGCATCGTGGATGGTCGCGGCGTGTGGTATCACTATAACAAGCCTGTGGATGCCAGCGGCGAACTCGCGGATGGACGCGCCTTCCATGACTACGCCGCTCTGCGCGACATGCTCGCCGCAGACGAGCGCGGCCTCGCGCGTGCCTTTGTGCAGCACCTCATTGTGTATGCGACAGGCGCGCCGGTGAGCTTTGCCGATCGTCGCGAAGTCGAGCGCATCCTCGATCGCTCCAGCGCGGCGCATTACGGCGTGCGCACCCTTTTGATGGAAATCATCCTCAGCCCGCTCTTTGCCAGACCATGAACATCTCCCTCCGCACCCCGATGAACCGCCGAACGCTTCTGGGCGGCGCCGGAGCCACGCTGGCGCTGCCTTTCCTCGAATGCATGATGCCCCGCCTCGCTCATGCCTCATCGCCGCCGCCGCGTCGCTTTGTCGGCATGATGACGAACATGGGCATCCTGCCAGAGTTCTTCTTCCCCACGCTGGCCGGGCGCGACTACGAAGCCACGCCGTATCTCGACATCCTGAAGGCGCATCGCGAGCGCATGACCGTCTTCTCCGGCGTGTCGCTGCCCGGAGTGGATGGCGGACACGAGTCGGAGAAATGCTTCCTCACCGGCGCACCGGGCGCTAGCCGCGGCTCCTTTCGCAACAGCGTCTCGCTGGACCAGGTCATGGCGGAGAAAACTGGCAGCGCCACTCGCTTTCCATCGCTGCCAGTGATGATTGGCACGGGAAATCTGAGCCTCTCATGGACACGCAGCGGCTCGATGATTCCGCCCATCACCAGTCCCGTGGCGCTATATCAGCAGCTTTTTATCGAAGACACGGCTGAGGGGAGAGCGGAATCCCTGCGCCGTCTCAAGCGCGACCGCAGCCTGCTCGATGGCATGAAGGAACAGTTCAAAGCGCTGCAACAACGCGTCGGTGCGAATGACCGCGAGCGCCTCGACCAGTACTTCACGGCCATTCGCGATCTCGAATCTAGCCTGGCCGCAAGCGAGAACTGGGTGAACCGCCCAAAGCCGAAGACGACCACCGCGCCGCCGATTGACATTGCCAACGTGAACGACTTCAAGGCCAACGCCCGCGCCATGCTTGACCTTGTGCGCCTTGCGCTCGAGACCGACTCGACCCGCATCGTCACCGTTTGCCTTTCCACCGGCAATCTCACGCCCAAAGGCATCGCCGGAGTCAGCAGCGGCACCCACCCGCTTACACACCACGGTCGGCAGCCGGAGAAGATCGCCGAACTGCGCCGCATCGAGGAAGCGCACTTTCAGTCGCTCGCCGCATTCTTCGACGGCCTCAGCGCGGCCAAGGAGCAGGACAAGCCGCTGCTCGACCACACCGCCTGCCTCTACGGCACCAACATGGGCAGCGCCAACGCCCACTCCAACGACAACCTGCCCACGCTGCTCGTGGGCGGGAACTTCAAGCACGTCGGGCACCTCGCCTTTGATCGCAAGAGCAACTACCCGCTTAGCAACCTGCACGTCTCGCTGCTCCAACGCCTCGGCATCGAGACGAATGAGTTCAGCACGGGAAAAGGGACGATGAAAGGGCTGGAGATGGTGTGAGCAAATCGACCCGCAACTACCGCATGAAATCCGCGCTCGCACTCTTCGCCCTGCTCATCACCGCACCCGTGCGCGCCGATGAGATACGCAATTTTGAAGACCACATCCTGCCACTCTTGCGTGAGCATTGCGCGAATTGCCACCGGCCTGGCAAGACGCGCGGCGGGCTTGACGTCACCACGATGGAGAAGTTGGAGAAAGGCGGTTCGGCTGGGCCGTCCGTCGTCGTCGGGCTCGCGGAAAACAGCCCGCTTTTCCGCGCCATCGCGCACATCGGCGATGAAGAACCGATGCCGCCCGAGCAGGACAAATTGCCGCCGCAGATCCTCGCGGCGTTCAAGACGTGGATTGAAGGCGGGCTCAAACCCAACGCCACCGGCAAGGCCCGCGAATCCCGAGCCGTGGTGCAACTCACCGTCGATGCCGCAACGCTCGGTGCGCCGAAGACCACGCCGGAATTCATCCGCAGCCTGCCGCCGCTCGCTAACGCACCAAAACATGTCCGCGCCCTGCCCGTCATGGCGCTCGCCGCCAATCCTTGGGCACCCGTCATTGCCGTCGGCGGACATCACGAAACCGTGCTCCACGATCTCGCCGATGGCCACCGCATCGGCTCGCTGCCTTTTACCGAAGGCGAAGTGCGCGTGCTGCGCTTCAGCCGCAATGGTCAGGTTCTCCTCATCGGCGGCGGACGTCCCACTGCATCGGGCAAAGTCCAGCTCATCGAAATCAAAACCGGCAAGCTCCTCACCACCATCGGCGACGACTTCGACGTCGTCCTCGCCGCCGACCTCAGCCCCGACCAGAGCCTGGTCGCTACTGCTGGGCCCGAGAAGCTCGTGCGCGTCTATCGCGTCGCCGATGGCGCCCTCGTTTGGAGCATGAAGAAGCACGCCGACTTCATCACCAGCCTCGAATTTTCCCCCGATGGCAAACACCTCGCCAGCGCCGACCGCGCAGGTGGCATCTTCATCAGCGAAGCCACGTCCGGCAAAAATCCGCGCCTCCTCGCCGGAGCCACAGAGGCCGCGAATCAGCTCGCCTGGCGCAGCGACACCCGTTCCCTCGCCGCCGCTTGTGGTGATGGCCAAGCCCTGCTCTATGACCCCGCCACAGGCCATCTCGTTGCCAAATGGGCCGCGCACCAGGGCGGAGTCCTTAGCATCGCCTACAGCCGCGAAGGTCGCCTCCTCACCGGCGGCCATGACGCCACGGCACGCCTCTGGGATGAAACCGGCAAACAAATCGCCCTGCTCAAAAACTGCAACACCGCAGCCTTCCGCGTTGCCTTCACCAACAGCCAGCATCCGCTCTTCGGCGACTGGTCCGGCACCGTACGCGAGTGGACGGCTGAGGGGCAGGAAGTCCGGAGTCTCACCGCCCGCCCGAAGAACTGAACGTCCATCAAAGGCATCATGCCGAGGTTCGCGCCACTCATGCAAAACGGACGGGATGAGACGGTTGCTGCACACGCCGACATCCGTGGGGTGGAGGACAATATCCTGTACTTCGATGCCGTTGAACTCGACCTCTTTCGAAGGCCCCAATAGCGACGAGCACAAAGGCGCACTGCGCGAGCCCAATGGGCAGGGCATTCACTTCAGTGGCCCCGGCTTGGGTGGCCTCGATCATCCTCTACGTCAAGTTCCACTTATCCGGGTTCGGGTATATGCTGCCGGCATAGATCGCATTGAGGCTAAAGTTCAGAATCTCCCGACCGCTGAGTCCTCGCGACAGCTGCGCGCAATCAGTCGATCCACGGCACATGAAACGATTATACCAGCATCTGTGTGCAACCCTCAAACGTAAGAACCGGATGCAACTGCGAATCCCGCTCAAAGCGTTTTTAATTCAATACTCAACTCACACAGATCCGAGGAGGTTCAGCCCCTCAGGCATTTTCTCTCAGGAGCAAACTTCTTCCTACTCGGAGAAAAAGTAAGCCTTCAAATACATGCCACCATCGGATGCCCAGATCAGCTTCCATTCTTTGAAAATCTCCATGCCGATTCATGAACCAAGCGTTGATGTGCTGATTGTTGGCGCAGGTGTCTCAGGTCTTATCGCCGCGCGTGAGGTTCAGAGCGCTGGTCGCAGCGTGCTTTTGCTGGATAAAGGGCGCGGTCTCGGCGGCAGGCTGGCAAGTCGTCGCATCGGTGCGGCCACCTTTGATCATGGAGCTCAGTTCATCACCACCCGAGATGCCCGGTTTGAAGAAATCCTCAAGCAGGGCGCGGAGGCCGGCATGATGAAGGAATGGTGCCAGGGCTTCTCAACTACGGTTGACGGGCACACACGCTGGCGTGGCCAGCCAGCCATGACAGCCGTCGCGAAGTATCTGGCGCTGGGCCTGGAAACACGAATGGAAAAACAAGTCGTAGCACTTCGACGTGCCGGTGATCTCTACTCGGTCGAGACGAGCACTGGAGAGTTTTACTCAGCAGCGGCAGTGCTGCTCACACCGCCGGTGCCACAATCTCTTGCGCTGCTGGCAGCAGGTGAAATCGAACTTGATTCTGCGATGCGGACACGCCTTGAAGGCATTCAATACGAACGCTGCCTGGCCGTCATGGCCGTGTTGAAAGGTCCGTCCTCGATCCCACCTCCCGGTGGGCTTGTGCCGACCAGCGGCCCGGTCTCATGGATCGCCGACAATCAGCGCAAAGGCATCTCCGTGGAACCTGCGGTCACGATTCATGCCAATCATGAATTCAGTCTCGCGCACTGGGAAGAGGATCGCATGAATAGCGGGCGGCTGCTCCTTGAGGCCACCCAATCATGGCTGGGCGCCGAAGTGCTGAGCTACCAGGTCCACGGCTGGCGCTACAGCAAGCCCATTCAAGTCGATACGCATCCCTGCGCCCTGTTGCAGGCAGATCCGCCCCTCGTAATGGCAGGAGACGCCTTTGCAGGGCCGCGAGTCGAAGGTGCAGCGCTCTCAGGAATGGCCGCAGCCGAGACGCTGCTAGCCCACCTACCTCATTGAGAAACTCCAGGCCAGTGAGCCACACTCTTTTGGCATCAGCCATCAAAGCTGAGGGAGTCGAACCCAATCCACCTGCCATTCTGATAAGTTGTTCGGAAATTCGTCCACACCACTGACGCCATCCGTAGAGACCATGGCGCTTTCTGCCTGCCCTCCCCTGCCCCATGAAACAAACACCTCTGATGCTCATCTTTATGATGGGTATTCTCAGTTCCTGCGCTTCGACGCAGATCTGCACGCGATCCATCACCACCTCCGAACCTAGAGCACAGGCCCTTGTCACGGCCTCGCAGAAGGCTCACGGCAGCGCTGCCTTTGATCGAATCCTGGATCTGAGCGTGCGCTACGAAGGCAAGTGGGCGTCCATCGGGCCTCGCTTTCAGCCCGTGCTCGTGGACTCAAAGTTCCGAGGGGCCTCTGAGGAGAGGATTATCCTCTCACCCAGAATCATAGCGCAAACCCACACCGGACCAGGAGGCGTGAAGAAAGTGCTGCGGTCGCATGGTCAAATCGCCATTGCCTACAATGGCATGGCCACGGATGATGACGAGACCGAACAGGCCGCAGCGCTCGTGGCAGATGCTTATGCGCTCTTTCTGCTTGGCCCGTTCTATTTCCAGCAAAGCGGCACGGTCTTCGCCATGAATGGAGAGTCCTTCGTTGATCAGGCTTTGTGTGATGAGGTGCTCGCCATCCTACGCCCAGGTTTGGGCATGGCAGAAGAGGACCGCGTCATCCTCCACATTGACCGTAACACCAAGCTGCTGCGTCGAGTGCGCCTCACACTCAACGGCCTGGACAGCACCCGTGGAGCGGAGGTGGATGTGACGTTTCGAGATTTCAAGAAAATAGACGGCGTCCTTTGGCCGACCGACTTTGATGAGCGCATCCGCAGCCCATTCAAACTCCACGCCCATCATTGGAATCTGCGCGGCCTGGAGAGCAATCGCAATCTGAGCGCTCGTGATCTAAAACTCGTCCAATGGACCCGCAAGGCTGCCAAGCCGAGCGCAGCCTTCACGCATTGAGATTCATGGAGAAGATAGCCGACTCACTCAAAGGGCTCGCCATGGGCGGGTTTATTGGCGATGCCATCGCCATGCCCGTGCATTGGTATTACGACCGCTCAGCTTTGCGCCATGACTACGGCACCATCCGGGATTACACGGCTCCGAAGTCTCCGCATCCCGGCAGCATTCTCTGGCGCTCTGAATACACCGCGATCAACGAGCGCGGAAACATTCTGCATGATCAGGCGCGCTACTGGGGGCAGCGCGGCATCCACTATCACCAATTCCTGAGGGCCGGTGAGAACACGCTGAACCTCCAGCTCGCCAAGGTCTTGCTGGATTCCCTGATCACCTGCGGCGGCTACGATGTGGATGACTATCTCACGCGCTACATCGACTTCATGCTCACGCCCGGGAATCATCGGGACACTTACGTCGAGGAGTGTCATCGCAAGTTCTTCACTGCTTATGCGCGTGGCACTGCCCCGAGAAAATGTGCAGGCACAGACATCCACATTGGCGGCCTGGCTCATGTCGGTGTGTTAAGCGCCTATTTCCGGGGAGACCTAGAGGCCACACGGGAAGCCGTGCGTGAGCACGTCAGCCTCACACACCGCTCTCCTGAGGTGCTCGCAGCAGCGGATGCCATGGTGAGGATGGCTTGTGCCCTGCCCAAGGGCTTGCCCCTGCGTGAAGCCATACTCGACCATGGCAGCGATTGGTTCTCTCAACGCAAAGCTCTGGAATGGTCCAAAGATCCCGACGCAGTCGTGATCGGCAAGCGCGTCAGCCCAGCCTGCTACATTGCCGAAGCTTTCCCCGCATCATTGTACCTGACATGGAAATATGCCGATGACTTTGAAAACGGCGTCACCGCCAATGCGAATGTGGGCGGTGATAACTGCCATCGTGGAGCCGTGATTGGCGCTTTGATTGGCGGGGCTGTGGGCTTTTCAAAGATGCCGCAGAGATACGTCGATGGCATCGACGATGGCACCCGACTCAAATGTCAGATAGAAACCATTGTCACTCGGCCATGAAGACCAAACCCAGCAGTGACCAGACCTCTTTCGTCGTGCGCCTCGCGTGGGAGGACCGCACGAGCTTTGAAGAGATCCGCGAGCGCACAGGCTTTGCTGAAAGTCAGGTCATCGAGATCATGCGCCGTGAACTCAAACCCTCCAGCTTCCGCTGTTGGCGGAAGCGCGTCAGCGGCCGAGTCACCAAACACCGCAAGCTGCTTGAGTTAAGGCTCAAAGGCTGACACAAGCGCAGCCGGGCAGCGAGTCTGATGCATTTGGCAGAACGTGGCGCACCAATCGCCTCATGACGGACGTAAAATCCATGTCAGTTGATTCAGAGTCTTCATCTTGAAAACCGCCCTCATCCTATTCTCCGCCCTTTCCTTCCTCGGTTATGGATCTGCGTGTTTTTTTTCGAGCCGCATGAAGCAGGAGTTTCTTCGTTACCGCCTCGGGTCGCAGCGCATCATGGTGGGTGCCCTGCAGGAGTTCGCGGGGATCGGGTTGCTGGTAGGAATGAGCCAGCCATGGGTGGGCCACCTGGCAGCAGGAGGACTGGCGCTGATGATGTTGATTGCCGTCATCGTCCGCATCCAGATCAAGGACAGCCTGCTGCAAACCATCCCGGCGGTGTTTTATTTGGTACTCAACACCTATCTCTGCATTGCCGGATTCTAATCCGCACGCCGACTACAGCATCGCAATGGCGGCGCACATCGCTAGCACCGCGAGAGAGGGCAGCGCCTTCTGCATCGGATCTTTCACTTTAAGGTGCATGAAGAAGGCCCCCAGCATGAGAGCTCCCATGCCAAGCGCCGCAGGCTGCGCCAAACTGGAAATCCAACACGAGGCCAGGAGCGCCAGTGCGAAGCCGACTTTGAGAACGCCGATGAGGCAGAAAATCGGGAAAGGCAGACCATAGACAGCGAACTCCTCGCGCAGGGTTTTGGCATCTTTGCCTCGGTACGCGGTCGCCTTGCCGGAACGCAGCAGCCAGACATTGAGAATGCCAAGCGCCACGGTGAGCTTTAGAGAGATGATGAGATAGTCCATGTTAATGAGGCAAACGATTCCACTTCGGTGGAATCAAGAGCAGTTAGCATGCTACACTCACTCTTAAACAGCAAGCTAATCCCAATGATTGGTCTTGGACCGACCTCACGGCGCGAGTTTTTCGATCCAATCGGCGATCTTCCCGCGCATGTCATGCGCCGTGGAGTTGCTCGTCGCGTTTTGGGTCTGCGTTTGAGCCATCGTTTCCGCATCCCCCCCGCCACGCACGATTTGGGCGGCTGCGGAGTCCAGAATTTGCTGGGCTTCGGTATTCGGCTGGGCCTTCAAGGCCTCCCGCAGCAGCCAAAGGTACTCGTAGTCGTCGCAGCCTTCGCGCATGAGTTCCCAGCGCAGGCTGGGCAATGGCGCACCGCTGAGCGGATCGGGGTAAAACATCTGACCCATGCCCCAGACCGTCGATCCATTAAACTGCGCATACACCAGCACCGGAGCCTCCCATGCGGTGCGGTAGCTGCCAAGTGTCTCAAAAGTCAGCCAGCCGCGGGCACCGATCTGCCAGGCCAGCCAGCCGAAGCTGCGGGCACTGATGGCCGGGTAGTCGATAAAGCTGCGGTAGTTATCGCAAAAAGTGACGATCTCGCCGTGCTTTACGGCACGTTCCTTGGCCGCTGCGGCGTGATCGAGGTTTCGCAGGCACCAGTGGTCGATGTGGCCGATGAGCCCCTCCGCAGGATCAGCCGTGCAGAAGGTACGCAGGCCTGGAGCGACCTCCCGCACAAGGTGCACGTAATTGCGCACCACCTCGTAGTTGTTCGCCGGGATGTCCTGGGCGCGATCACCCGTGTGGTAGGTGTAAGGCTCGTCCATCGTGGCAATGAAGGCGCGGTCTAGCCACCCGCGCTGCTTCAACACGCCATGCATGTGCTTCAGGTAGCTGCCAAACTGCGTGGTAAACTCCGGCGTCAGCGTTTTGTCCGGCTTGCAGATCACCGCGCCCAGCCACTTCTGATTCGTCACCGCCGGGAAGTGATGCAGGAAGTACATTCCCTGCGCCAAGGCCGGTTCAGGATAAAAACCCCACACGGGCACAAATACATGCGTGCCGCCGTTTTGAAACACAGCCTCCACCGCTTTCTCCCACGCGGCGCTATCAATCGTGAGCGCGCCGTTCTTGCCGATTATCAGCTTGGGAGAGGGCACCAGCGGCTCCGGCGTCTGCCGATGCTCGATGAAGCCGCGCTGCATCTCCGCCAAGCGCTCCGGCGTGCGCTGCGCTTCAGGAAGCTCGCGTAGATTCGCATAACTCGTGTTCAGCAGTGGCGAACGCTCCGGCAAAGCAAAGGGCCGCACGTTCAAAACCACACGGACCGTGTCTTCCGGCACCAGATCGGGCTTCATCCACGTCTCCTTGCGAAAGATCAACTTCACCGTGCCCTCGTAGTGCCCCGGATGCGCATCCCTCGGAACCTGCACATTGATGAGAAACTGGAGATTGTGCCCAGGCCGCACCTCACCGCGATTCGCCAGCAAAGGATCAGGAAACTGCCCCACACCCACGGGGTAGGGCATCGCCCGCTTGATGCGCGTGCCGCTTGGCTCGTCGATGAAGACGTACCCCAGTCGCTGAGCCTTGATGTTTGCAGCGGGGATGACGCTGCCATTGGCATGCTTCAAAACACCCACGACAACACTCACCTCCCGAAGCGGCACCATGGGCCGCAGCACGGCCACAAACGGCTCCCGCTCTCCTCGTGCCGCACTCATCATAACAGCTGGGGCGATGGGCGTAAGGGGCAGTTCCTCATCCGCCTTCACCTTCTCCACTGGATAGACCGCCCACACCCGATGATGCCAGCCCTCCGTGACGAGATCAGCAGCGGAGAGGCTCTGGAAAGCCAAAAGGAAAAGAAGGAAGCGCATGGGGTAAGTAGAATCTAAAAGCCAATGCGGCACGGCTGCACCTAGAGATTGCTGAAATGAGCGGGGTGACCCACCTGATTAAGCAGCAACGAAGCATTGGGTTGGCTGTTACCGACTCGTTTTGAGTTCAAGAGCGATTCCCTTGAGTGTGGAATCCTCCACCCCGCGCCGGCGCATCTGGCGGTCATTCCAGTGAAGGACGAGGGAGCGACCAAAGTCCTTCATGGGAGCGAATTCTCGCATCACGACTTGGTGGTCATCCAGCCCATGAGTTCCAAAGGAGGGCAGCAATCCAGCGCAGGTGCCCTGAACGATCAATTCGCGCACCTGAAGCATCGAATCACATTCGACTACCGGATGAAAATTCCCCAGAGCGGCGGTCATGGCCGCCCGAAAGGTTGCATCCAACTGACCACCCCCGCCATTCGCCGCGAAGGGAAGTGAGCGCCACACAGAAGGGTCACTGAGGGCCGAAATGGGTTTGCTGCCAAGCAGTTTGCGAGAAGCGCACAGAGAGAACGCCACGCGCTTACACAGCGGCAGACACGACTTGAGTAGCAACTCCTCAGAAATGGCGTCATCACGGACGATGGCAAAATCAAGCTGCCCGTCCCGAATGCTCTCCACGAGTTGTCGACTGCGCTGTGAAGAGAGCCGGAGAGAAGAGTCCCCGAGCAAGTTCCGAATCTTGGATACGCAGGGCACCACCAGCCACTCTAGAACACTCGCGCCGGCCCCAATACTGAAAGTCCTGCGCTGGCCGTGCAGTTTCTTTTGAAACTCCTCCAGGTCCTGAAATTGTGACCTGACGAGATTCGCCAGATTTGCCCCTGCTTCCGAAAGCGCCAGTGTTTTTCCGCGACGCACAGTGAGCTCGGTGGAGAAGTATTGCTCCAACTCACCGATCTGCCTGCTGATGAGCGCCTGACGCGAAAGGTTCTCAGGGGCCGCCTTGGCGATGGAGCCCTTGTCGGCAAAGGCAAGAAAGTTGCGCAAGCGGTCCAGGGAGAGACCATTCAATGGTGGTAGGAAATCACTCATAACTTACTCTTTGGTCATATATACTTCATTTTGCTACATAGTCGATAGGCATATTTCAGGTCATGATGGAAGTGCAATGAAACCACAACCCTACGACATAATCGGCGACATCCACGGTCAGCACGACAAACTCACGGCCCTGCTCGACAAGCTGGGCTACATTCCCCACAGCAGCGGTTTACACCACGCCGAGGGACGCAAAGTCATCTTCCTGGGGGATTACATCGACCGTGGCCCAAAAGTACGTGAAGTGCTCCACACCGTGCATGCAATGGTCGAGTCTGGCGATGCCCTAGCCATCATGGGAAATCATGAGTACAACGCCATCTGCTACCACACTCCGAATGGCAAAGGAGGCTGGCTGCGCGAGCACAGCGAGGATAAGAACCGACAAGTGACTGCCACCCTGCGAGCATTCGAGGGACGCGAAAACGAATGGGCCGATTGGCTGGAATGGATGAAACGCCTGCCCATGTTCCTCGACCTCGGCGCGCTGCGCTGTGTCCACGCTTGCTGGGACGGCCACCGCATCAACCGGCTGATGGGCCGCAGCCTCACAGATCAGGACTTTTTACACGCCAGCACCACCAAGTTGACCCCAGAGCACCGAGCCATCGAGAACATCCTCAAAGGCCCCGAAATCCCCGCCTCAGACGGCAACCTCTTCCGCGACAAGGAGGGCACCTACCGCCACACTATCCGCACTCGCTGGTGGGAAATCCGCGAGGGACTCACCATCAGTGACCTCGTCATGCCACCCGGTAGCATAGCTGATTCAATTAAAGTCGATTCGTGGCTGCTGAACCGCCTGCCCAAATACGAACCCGGAGAGCCCCCCGTCTTCTTCGGCCACTACTGGCTCCCTGCCGATGCCCCCAAAGCCCCGCTGGCCCCCAACATCGCCTGCCTGGACTTCAGCGGCGGTCTCGAAGGTCCCCTTGTGGCCTATCGCTGGGACGGTGAGCAGACACTCAGGTCGGAAAACTTTGTCACCACGGACCAGAATTGAACTAGCCAAGGCAAACAAACTCCAAACTCCCAATCTTCGCAAGCGCTGCACTGGATTGCGCCATGCAAATAATGAGCAACGCCGTCTACATTCAGAGCGAGTTGCCCAGCCTCACACTGCCAGAGGGCATACGCGAACAAATTACCATGCTGTGTGATAGCCTTATTGCCACCAAGCACAACGTTCGAGTGTGAGCGTTGAGGCCGAGTTCTGCCATGCGGCGGGGAACATTCTTGATGAGGTGAGCAGTTCCATTCGTTCCGATATTGCTGGTGGAGCGAAGGAGCATTTTAAGATCACCGTTAAGCCCGCCCCCCCGGACCAGGCGATTTTGCCGGATTCAAAAATGGTCGTGAATGTCACGGGCGGACATTCGATGCCGTTCTGAAGTCTCCTGTCGTTTCATCGACACTTCCAGCTCCCCTTTGTTTGTTATGGGACGTTCGTGGCCTCCTGCCTTTCCACATTCCAAGGACGGCGCACCTTTTTCAGCGCCCGCGATGCTGCAGACCCGAAGCTTCGGACCCGGCGCAGCGGTTCGGTACCAGCCCTGTGGCATGCTCTACTCTGGATGGTAGGGATGCGCTGTGCGCGTCCCTGGAATCCTTCGTCCCAGCGCGGCCTGTTGCCTCCTCGCATTCCCCCTTTTCAAAAGCCTCCGCCCCCAGGCGCACCCGTCCAGGCCCTGCATGTGCCGACTGTCACCTCCCATTTTAAGCTGAAGGGAGCCGTGAGCCGTTTCGGGTGCAAAGGCTTCACCGTCTCTCAGAGACAGACTTGTTTTCGGCGGATCGTAATATCAATACACAACTGGTAAACTCCATGACACGCGCACCCTCCAGAGTATGATTGTGCCGCTATGACTATGCATTCTGTGCTGCTGACTGCGGGAGATGTCGTGGGCGTCCTGGCGGTGCTGAATTTCCTGTTCTTGGCGCCGCTGGAAAGCTCATGGCGGGACTGCAGCATGCGGGCAGGAGTGCCGATGGCGATCTGGTCGGCCCTGCGGCTGACAACAATCATCGTTTTTCGCGAGCGCTGTGAGGAACCGATGCTCGGTTTCATCCTCGCTCCGCCGATGGCGATTGGTTACGCGACGCTGGTGCGCGTCGTCGTGCAGGGCGTGCGATGGGCCTAGCGAAAAATCGCACGTCGGGGCGAGATCCCGGAAGACCCGTCACACGAACCACAAAGCTGAAAGATGTCAGGCACTTGGCCCATTGAACTCCGCCTCGCATCAATCACGCTGAGTACTCCAAAATCCACGATCCTCATCCTTAACCGAATGCCTTTCATGCCAGGCTTTTTCCCCGAACTGTGACGCCAGACCCATTCACATGAACGCGTCAGCTAACACCATGGAGGAGCAGGAACGGGAGATCGTTCGCGTGGCTCGCCGTATTCTGAATGATGAAGTCAGTGTTATCACAGGAGCACGAGAGATGGCTTCTGTACGCTTACGTCCGCACTCAGATGATATAGATGAGGAGCTCTTGGCTTTTTCAGACATTGCTTCCAAGACAGATCATTTGCCGCTGGGAGATGCGAGAAGCCTCTGGGCGGCAGATGCGTTGATCCTCCAAGACGCCCAGATCAATGAGGCTGAGGACTTCTTTCGCGAGCGTGCACTTGATGCTGCCAGAATCCTGATCGACCGCTATGAACACAAGGTGCGTGTGAAACCTAAACCCTTCCGCCTCCTCCGCCGAGTTTTTCTGGTGCTGCTGGTATTGCTCGCAGCGCTTTCGACATGGCTGCTTGTCGTCACTCCCAAGCAAAGGGAAAGCCGCGCAGAAATCAATTCGCGCGGCTTCGCCCATATCGCCAAGAATACGAAATGGGACATGCAGAAGCCGATGCTTTGGGGCTACTTCTTCACAAGTGAGTGGAAGCTGCCTTTGGAGATTTCGCGCCGACTCCTTGGCCTTATCGGGTTTCGCTTCGTCGATCTCTCTTGCCGGGACGACAAGATTTGGTGGCTGCACCTTGAGTGCGACGAGGTCCACAACATCAACACGCTTTCTGTCCGCGATGTGCGACTGTCTCGCTTTGCCAGTTTAATGTATTCTGGCTACGATGGCTGGGATGTCGGTCCAACTGGGACACCAGCTGAGAGCACACCTCAGTGACAAAACGATCCTGCTTAAAGCTCTGGTAACTTCACCCCAGCATTATTTCTACTTTTCAGCCTGGCGAGAGCAACCCCACATCAAACCCGCGTCAACGTTCCCGTCTCCCCACCGAACTCATCGCTCTCGAGAGCCGAGTCTCTGCAAGATCGCAAACATAGTCGCGCATTTTGCCCTCTCAATCCCGTGCACTTACGCAGTCTCTGGTGTAAACTAGGTCAGCATTGCCCTCACTCCATGACCAACCGTCGTCACTTCCTCAGCAAAACCGCCGCCGCATTCGCCGGCATTCAAATCCTTCCGCGTTCCGTTTTCGGAGCCAATGAGAAGATCAACATCGCCTTTGTCGGAGCAGGTGGCAAAGGCTGGCACGCGGTGCAAAGTCTGCAAAACAACGACAGCGTGAACTTCGCCGCCTTTGCGGATGTGCATGAAGCCCGGGCCACCGAGTCGCGCAAAGCCAACCCCACCGTGCCTTTTGTTTCCGACTTCCGCAAAATGCTCGATCAGCACGGCAAGAGCATCGACGGCGTCATCATCTCCACACCGGACCACACGCATCACTTCAACGCCAAGACCTGCATGCTGGCCGGAAAGCCGGTGTATCTGGAGAAGCCGCTGACGCACAGCATCGCCGAGGCACGGGATTTGATGGCGCTGGAGCAGCAGACGAAGCTCGCCTGCCAGATGGGAAATCAAGGCCACTCCGGCGGGGGCATTCTCGTGCTCGAAGAGTGGGTGAAAGCCGGCGTTCTCGGGAATGTGAACGAAGCCCACTGCTGGGCGGGCCCGATCTGGAGCTACCCCGATGCGCGCCCCGCAGAAGAGCCTGTGCCCGCCGGTCTTGACTGGAATCAATGGCTCGGCCCCGCTGCGATGGTGCCTTACAGCTCCAAGTATCTACCTGGCCAGTGGCGCGGCTGGTTTGAGTTTGGCAACGGCACGCTCGGCGACTGGGCCTGCCACAACATGGACGCCCCGTATCTCGTGTGGGGGCTCGACTGCCCCAGCCGCGTGGAGATTGAATCCTCAGGCCCCAGCAAGCTCTCCTTCCCAGCCCGGGTCAAGCTCACCTACACATTCCCCGCCAGCGCAGCTCGCGGCGAGTTCAAGCTGCATTGGTACCACGGCAAAGACCACGCGCTGAAACGCCCAGCGGAACTCGAAGCCGCGCGCGTCTTCCCGGATGGCGGCACGCTCATTCATGGCAGCAAAGCCACCGTCCTTATGGGCACCCACGCCGGCACACCGCGCGTGATCCCCGAAGCCAAGATGCAGGAGCTTAGCACCTCACTGCCCAAGGTGAACCTCAAGCGCTCCAACCATTGGGACAACTGGCTGCTAGCCATCAAAGGCCAGGAAACCTGCCGGTCCAACTTCGCCTACGGCGGCCGCCTCACCGAGACCATGCACTTTGGCAACATTGCCCTGCACGTGAATCGCAACCTCACCATCGATCCCGCAACCCGCAGCATCATCGGCGACGAAGAAGCCACCGCACTCATGCACGGCCCTGCGACGCGTGAAGGCTGGAAGGTTTGAGAAGGGATTGCTGCTATTGAGTGCCCACATCACACCCGCGCCAGCGTCCCAGTCTCCCCAGCGAACGCATCCCTCTCCAAACCAAGTCTCTGCAAAATCGTGACGAAGAGCCTCGCCAGCGGCAGTTCTTCCACCTCCATCTTGCCGGTCCATCCGGCATCGCTGACGATACCGGCACCAGCTTGGTTGTCTTCGTTGCCAGTGCCGAACTTCAAGTAGCGGCCGTTGCTGAAGCCGAGGTTTTTTCCACCGGCGGTGATGATCGGATAGTTGCGGGAGAGGTGGAAGCTGCTGGACGCAGAGCCGTGCATGGCGAGCGTGTTATCCAGCATGCTGCCGCTGCCATTCGGCTCCGGGGTGTCCTTCAACTTCTGCACGAAGCGGCCAAACTCCTCGGCCTGATAGCGATTGTAGGTGCCCAGGTTCTGCCAGCCACCAGGGTTCTTGACTGCGTGCGTCAGGCCATGCGCCCCGCCGAGACCGACGGCCAGTGACAGCAGATCGTGCGGACCTTCACCGTTTTCCCGGCCCAATTGAAACGTCGCGACACGGGTGGAGTCACTCAGGAAGGCGAGGTAGATGAGCTCATACATCGTCTGGAAATACAGCCGCGCTTCCTTGGGCTCGGCATCCAGATGAAGATTCCGCGTATCCACCTGCGGCACCGGGGTGGTGAGCCACTTCTGAGCCTTTTCCAGCTTCAGCTCGGTGTCGCGCACGGCATCGAGATACTGGCTGAGCGTCTGCTGATCATGCTTGGACAACTGGCGTCCCAGCGAGCGCGTGTTGGCAATCAGGAGATCGAGCGCGCTCTTGCTGCGCGCTAGTTTTGCAGCCGCGTCTTTGCCGCTCGTCACAAACAGCAGGTCAAAGATCTGCTTGGGCTTGTTCATCGCCGGAATCGGACGTCCTTCACGATTAAACGACTGCGTCTGCGCGCCACGCGGACCACCCACGCCGCCATTGGTGGACATCACCAGCGACGAATGCCGCGTGAAGTTACCTGCGTGCTCCGCATACACCTGATCCAGCGAGATCGAATTCTTGTACGGGCCCGAACCTCCGACAGGCGCGCCGGTGAGGTATTGGTCGGCATTGGAGTGGCCGTGTACATTGCGGGCCGCAGGATGCGAGAGCCCGGAGTAGATGGTGATGTCACTGCGCAATGGCTGTAGCACATCGAGCACCTTGGTGAGTTCGAAGTCCTTTTCGCCGCCGCGTGGAAACCAACTCCAGTCCTTCCAAGCCGGGTCGGACTTGAGCGGCAGTCCCACACCATCGGGATGATAGACGCTGAGAAAGCGCTTCGGCGTCGCGTCCTTGGCGCGGCTGCTCGCAGCAAAGGTTTCCAGCCAGGGCAATGCCAGCGCCACGCCGGAGCCCCGAAGAAAGGTTCTGCGATTGAGTGGGTGGGATTTGGGATTCATGGGAGGAGGCTCCGTTCTTACCTAGAGTTAAAGAGGTCGCTGCTGACGATGAGTTGAATCAAGTCGCCCAGTCCATCGCCGCCGCGCCTGAGCTGCGCGGTGAGGCGGTCGAGGTCGGAGCTGTCTGCAAATGTAAGCGGTCTGCCCAGCGCATAGGTCGTGAGCTTGTGCACCATCGCGCGGGCAAATTGATCCTGACGATCGGCGAGCAGGTAGCGCTTGAGTCCGTCAATGCCGGCGAGCGTCTGATGATTGAAGAGTTCTGAAGTCGCATCCACAGGCTTGTCCTTGATCCGCGTGCGGTAGGCTCCGAGCGCATCGTAGTTTTCAAACGCAATGCCCCACGGGTCGATCTTGGAATGGCAGGAGTTGCATGCGGGTTTGTTCCGGTGATCGGCGATCCGCTCCTTCATTGTCATTTTCAAAATCTCGGGATTGGTCAGGTCCACCTGCGGGACATTTGGCGGCGGTGGTGGCGGCGGATCGTCCAGGATGCGTTTCATCATCCACACGCCGCGCTTCAGTGGGTGGGAGTCCTTGCCGTCCGAATTCATCGTCATGATCACCGCACTCGTCAAAAGACCGCCACGATTCGTCTGAGGTGTGACAGACACCTTGCGGAACTGCGGGCCGAAAACCTGGGGAATCCGGTAATGGTTGGCGAGCCGCTCATTTACCACAGCGTAGTCGGAATGAATGAAATCCATGATGCTGCGGTTCTGCCCCAGTACTTCCTCAAAGAAGGCGCGGGGCTCCTCCTGCATTGCCGTTTTTAGAGTGCTGTCCGTCACATGAGTAGCACTGCTCATCCTTTCCAACCCCAGCCATTGCTCAACGAAGTTATACGAGAACCTTTGTGCGCGTGGGTCTGCGAGCATGCGTTTCACTTGTGCAGCCAGGACCTTGGGCTCGCGGAGCTTTCCTTGGTCGGCGAGTTGCACCAGTTCGTCATCCGGGATGCTCGACCACAGGAACACGGAGAGCCGGCTGGCTAGCTCCAGCGTGCTGATCTGCGACGGAGATTTCGTCTTGGCGTTCGCCACCCGCTGCGACAAGTAGAGAAACTCCGGGGTGGACAGCGCCGTGGCCAGCACCTCCACCATCGCCTCTTCGAAGGTCGCGAATCCTGGTCGATACTTCGCAAACAGTGCCATGAACGGATCGACTTCCTCTTTATTGACCGGACGACGCCAGACGCGTTTCAGAAATCGATTCAGCACCTCGCGCCCATATGCCTGCTCGTCGCCCTTGTTCTTGCTCGCAAAGAAGATGGCGGTGTGGGTCTGCGGCGGCCACTGCTCATAAAATGGCGCGCTGATTTCGATGTGGTCGATCACCACATGCAGAGACTGCTCCCCGCCGCCAGCATTCGAGACACTCTGAATGTGCAGGAATTCATTTCGCCGTGGAAACGTGGTGTTGAGATGCCGGAACGGATTGCGCTGAATGTCTCCCAGCGGGATGTCGAATTCAATGAACTGGGGTTTGTCAACAGGTGCCGTCACCGGAATGTCATGCGCGCTGACGATCTGTGAGAAGTTGGCGTTGTTGCTGGTATGGGCGCTGAAGATGAGGCGCAGGCTGGCATACTCGACCGGGTTCATGATCGAGCGCCCGGCCCGGATACGCACACGCATCGTGCCCTCGTCAGGAAGGAAGCGGTCGAGGTCCAGCTTCAACTCGCGGCTCCGGGGCAGCTCCAGCACCACCGGAGACAGAGGCGGTGTTTTTCCAACAACAGCCCCATCCCGGGGCAACTCTGCTCCTTCAGCAAAGTCTATGCGCTCGCCGGTTGCGCGCTGAACCAGCTGCGGCTGATTCTTAGATCGTTGAGGGTTCCTAATTCTGTCGGGTGTCTTCCCATCCTTGGTCTTGGCCAGCGCCGCCTTCGCTTCCTTGGTCACTGCCTTGGCCATCTCCTCCTGCATCGATATGAGATAGGTGACAGCTGGCGGGCGCTCACCACTCACCGTGGCGCGCTTGAGCGACTTGAGCCCGAGCTCACGATAGGTTTCAAACTGCATGGCCGACATCTGCAGCAGTTCCGAGCTGTTGTTGAAACCGTCCGCCGAGGTGGTTTCCGGGGGCAGCTTGTCGACGGGAGGCACAGGCAGCCCCAGGATGTCCTGCAGCGCGTAGTTGTACTCATAATTCGTCAGACGGCGAAACGATGAATGCTCCTGGCTGCTGCGCCGCACGATCGACGCCGCATTCAGCTCCGCGCTGAGCCAGTCCACCATGCTGCCGCGATCCGCCGCCGCGAGCGCATAGTCCGGCTCATCCTCCGGTGGCATTTCGGATTTGCTCAAAGCATTGAAGACCTCGCGCCACCGCTCCGCATCCGGGCCGTGCAGCATGTCGGGATTCAGCTGGTCGATGCGCAGACGGCCCTTGGCCTTTTCAGGGCCATGACAGGCGATGCAGCTTTTCTTCAGCATCGGCTCCACCAACTTTTGAAACGCGGCTACGTTCGCTTTTGGAATGACATCGGTGCCCTTCGCGGCTTCTGGGGCATCCTTCAAAAATCGTGACTTCGCGCGCCCTTGCTCCCGGACCACATCCAAAGAGACCACCGACTCCTGCACGCTGGCCGCCTGGAGCGTCCAGACGCTTCCGAGCAGCAGCAGCACAGCTCCTGCGGAGGAAAGCAGACTCTGCGGTAATAATGAATGGATATGGGTCATGAGCGGGGTGCCTCGCGTCATCCTAGATGGGGTTACGAAGCGTGCGGATTAAGCGAGAGCTAAGGGGCAGAATTGCAATACGGCGGCACTCCACTGTTCCAATCACTCCGCAGCCAATAATCAGCAGCTTTGCTGAGGAAAAATTGTTCAGCTCGTCGAGTTCCCGGCTGGGTTGCAGGCTGGATGTGTGCGTGAGGTGTTTTCATGCCTGCCACCGACCACTCAATTCCCAAAGTTTCCCGGCATGTGGTGATAACCGCCCGCTGCTGATGCGTAGTTTATCCGTCCCAGCATCCATCCCCACCATGACCGTCGCTTCTCGCGCTTACCTTTTCTCAGCCTCCATCACTTTTGCGGCCGTGGCCTCATGCTCTTTGACGGCGGCCGACATCCCTACAGAGCAGTTGGCGTTCTTCGAATCCAAGATCCGCCCCGTGCTGGCGGAGCATTGTTATGGCTGCCACTCGGCGCAGGCCCAGGAAAAAGGCAGCCTGAAGGCGGGTCTGCTGGTGGACAGTCAGCAGGGCCTCATGAGCGGTGGCGAAACCGGGCCCGCACTAGTCCCCGGCAAGCCTGCGGACAGCCTGCTCATGAAAGCGATCCGCCATGAGATCAAGGACGGGGAAATGCCCCCGAAAGGCAAACTGCCAGAGAGCGTGATCGCAGATCTCACCAAGTGGATCGAGATGGGCGCGCCGGATCCCCGCATTGCGGCGGCACCCGTGGTCAAAGCAAAGCGCACCATCGATGTTGCCGCAGGCAAAGACTGGTGGGCCTTCAAGCCCTTGACCCAGCCCGCCCAGCCGGCGGTGAAAAATACGGCGGGGGTGCGCACGCCTGTCGATTATTTCATCCTCGCCAAGCAGGAGGCCGCCGGCCTCACACCAGGCAAGATCGCCAGCAAGGAGAAGCTGCTGCGCCGTGTGACCTTTGACCTCACCGGTCTGCCCCCCACACCGGAAGAGCGTGCGGCATTCCTGAATGACAGCAGCGCAGACGCTTATGGTAAGCTCATCGACCGCCTGCTGGAAAGCCCCAAGTATGGCGAGCGCTGGGCCCGCCACTGGCTGGATGTGGTGCGCTATGCCGAGAGCGGCGGCTATGAGTTTGATGGCTTCCGCCCCGGTGCCTATCACTACCGCGACTGGGTGATCAAGGCAATGAACAACGACATGCCGTACGATGAATTTGTGCGCATGCAGCTTGCGGGAGATCAGATCAAGCCCGGCGAGTATGAAGGAGCCAGCGCCACAGGCTTTCTCGTCGCGGGACCGTATCCTGGGCAGATCACCGCGAAGACCGTGGAGAAGATCCGCTACGATCAGCTTGATGACATGGTCTCCACCATCGGTAGCGGCTTCCTCGGGCTAACGATGGCCTGCGTGCGCTGCCATGACCACAAGTTCGACCCGCTGCCGCAGCGCGACTATTACGGCATCGCCGCCGCACTGGCCACCACGGTCCATTCACCCAGCCAGATCGACCTTTCCTACGCGGAAACGCAGAAGAAGCTCGTCGTGCACAATCAAGCCGGCGCTCCCCTGCAGGCGGCGTTGAAGAAATTTGAGACCGAGGAACTACCCAAGCGCTACGAGGTATGGCAGCGCGATCACCTGCCCACGCTCCAGTCCACCGCGCCATGGCAGGTCTTCGACGTCCAGTCCGCCAGCGCACAGGGTGCACACCTCATCAGCGATCGAGATGGCCACGTCATCTACACCGGCAACAAAGTGAAGGACGACATCTACACCATCAAAGTCGTCACCCATCAGAAAGGCGTGCGCGCCTTCAGGCTCGATGCGCTGAGCGATCCCAAACTGCCCTCCAAAGGCCCCGGCTTGTCTGACAACGGCAACTTCGTGCTCGGCGATGTGAAGATCATCGCGAAGCCGCTGGACGCGAAGAACAAGGCCAAGCCCGTGACGCTCAAGCTCAAGGCCGCGCAGGTCAGCTTTGAACAAAAGAACTACGAATTCGCCAAAACAATCGACAAGAATCCCGGCACTGGCTGGGGAGTGGCGCCGCAGATGGGCAAGGACCACGCGGCGGTGTATGCCATCGATGGCGAAGCGGTGGGATTTGAGGGCGGCACGACCTTCGAGATCCAGCTCCGCTTCAGCAATTTCTTCGGCCTTGGCCGCATCCGTCTTGCGTTCAACAACGGCGGTGAACTGGCGAAGATCGCAGATGCCGAAGAAATGCAAAATCTGCGCGAGCTCCGTGTGCTGAGCGATGCCAAAGCAGCCCCAGCCAGCGTGACGCGCTGGTTCAGCCGATTCGATGAACGTGCGCAGCAGCTCACCGCCGCCGTCACCGAGCATGAGCGCAAACGCCCGCAGCCAGTGCTGACCGAAGTCTACACCACCAAGGCCGGTGGGCAGGATGTGTTCTTCCTGCGCCGTGGCGAGGTGGACCGCAAGGAAGGCAAGGCCAGCCCCAATTTCATCCAGGTGCTCATGCGCTCCGGCGATGCCGAAAAGAAATGGGTGCCACCACCCGAGGAAAAAAAGCCCGCCGTGCATCCACGGCTTTCATTGGCCAACTGGATGACGGATGCCCAGGTTGGCGGCGGACCGCTGCTCGCGCGCGTGATCGTGAACCGTCTCTGGCGTCAGCATTTTGGCCGTGGCATTGTGCCCACCAGCAATGACTTCGGCACGCAGGGGGAGAAGCCCACGCATCCCGAACTGCTCGACTGGCTGGCCACAGAGCTCGTCAAGAACGGCTGGCGCATCAAGCCCCTCCACAGGCTCATCCTGCTGAGTTCTGTTTACACCCAGTCTGGCGAGGTGAATGCCGCCAATTTGCAGCGTGACCCCGAAAATCGCCTCTGGGCGCAGCGCCCCGCACGACGGCTGGAGGCCGAGGCCATCCGCGACACCCTGCTGCAACTCGGTGGCAAACTGGACGTGAAGATGTATGGCCCGTCTGAGGCCAGCAATGAGAGCGGACGCCGAAGCGTCTATCTCCGCGTCAAGCGCAGCGAGCTGGTCCCATTCATGACGATGTTTGATGCGCCGGAGCCCAATCAAAGCATCGGCGACCGTGGCAACACCACCGTGCCCACACAAGCGCTCGCGGTGATGAACTCGCCCTTTGTGCATGACCTCTCCGCGCAGCTGCTCAACCGCATCCTCGCCACCAAGCCCGCCAGCACGGAAGCGATCATCAGCAAGGCCTATGAGTTCGCCCTTGGCCGCCTGCCTGAGGCGCATGAGACGCAGCGCATGCAGGCCTTCATTGAGCAGCAGACGCAACTCCTCGGCAGCAAGCCTGATTCAGCAAGGCAGGCGCAGCGCGAGTTCTGCCACGCGCTGCTGTGTTTGAATGAATTCATCTACGTGGACTAGCCCGCCAGCCACGCCAATCCCCATCCCCACGACCATGTTCAACGATCTCACTTCAAACGCTTCGCTCCTGCCTTCGCGGCGTCGCTTCCTGCAGCATAGCAGCCTCGGCTTCGGCTCCGTCGCACTGGCTTCCATGCTGGCAGAGCAGCAGGCCAAAGCTGCCCCTGCCCCGCTCAATCCCATGGCCCTGCGGCCTTCGTTGTTCGCGCCGAAAGTCAAATCCGTCATCTGGCTCTTTATGACCGGCGCGCCCTCGCAGGTGGACACCTGGGACTACAAACCCGAGCTGCAAAAGCGCAACGGCGAACCCCTCCCAGGCAGCGATTCCAAGACCGGCTTCTTCACCACCAGCGGCAAAATATTAAAATCCCCCTTTGACTGGAAACAGCACGGCGAATCCGGCTCATGGGTTTCTGGTATCTTCCCACATCTCTCTCAGCATGTGGACAAGATGGCCTTCATTCACTCCATGCATCTGAAGGCCAACAACCATGCCCCAGCATCCATGGAGCTCATGTGTGGCGACAGCCAGCCCGGCCGCCCTAGCGCCGGAGCCTGGCTCACCTACGGCCTCGGCACTGAGAACCAAAACCTCCCCTCCTTCGTCGTCATGCACGAGCGCCGCCCGCGTGGCGACGATCAGATCTGGTCCGCCGGATTCCTGCCCAAATCCTTCCAAGCCCTCACGCTCGATGCCCGGCGCAACGGTGTCATCGACAACCTCTCACGTTCCACCATGGAGAGCGCGGCGCAGCAGCGTTCCTCGCTCGATCTCATCAAGGAGATGAACCAGCAGCACGCCCAGCTCCGCGCCCCGCAGACCGATCTCGCCGCGCGCATCAACTCCTTCGAACTCGCCTACCGCATGCAGACAGACGCCCCCGAGGCGCTCGATCTCACCCACGAAAGCGATGCCACCAAGAAGCTCTACGGCCTCGACAACAAGACCTGCGAAGTCTTCGCCCGCCAGTGCCTCACCGCTCGTCGTCTGGTCGAGCGCGGCGTCCGCTTCGTGCAGATCTTCGCCGGCAAAAACGCCGGAGGCGACGGCGCCGTGGACGACGTCCCCTGGGACGGCCACAACAACATCGAAACCAATCATCGCTCATGCGGTGCCGCCACCGATCAACCCGCCGCCGCGCTCCTCGCCGATCTCGCCGGACGTGGCCTGCTCGATGAAACCCTCGTCATCTGGGGCGGCGAATTCGGCCGCACCTCAGACTCCCAAGGAAGCGTCGGCCGCGATCACAACCCCAAAGGTTTCACCATTTGGATGGCTGGCGGAGGCATCAAAGGCGGCGTGCATCACGGTGCCACCGACGAGTTCGGCTACAAAGCCGTCGAAGAGAAAGTCCACGTCAACGATCTCCACGCCACGCTGCTTCACCTATTGGGTCTTGATCATGAGAAGCTCACGTATCGGCATAACGGCCGTGATTACCGGCTGACGGATTTGGGGGGACGGGTGATCAGCGAAATTTTGGCGTGATGGGTGGGTCGAACTTTAGAAATGTAAGTCGCCGTACTGGCAGCCTGTGCGCTACGATTCAAGATACCCGCCTTCATCCTTGTTTAGCCCTCTCAAATAGGCACTGCGGTAAAATCTCGTCTAAAATACAGACCTGCTCTCAAGTTATCGCCACACCCAATGGATGCCTCCCGCGAATCCCAAGCCGCCCAATCGGAATAATTCGCCGGAGCATGTTCGAAATAGCCCCTGATCTCCCTGACTGCAAGCTCCTCACGACGGCCATGACAAGTTTATCGTCCGTGAGGAATTGGGCGCATGAGGCTTAACAGAGCATCATTCTTGCCCGCTGTGAACCCGCCTAATTTCCGCAGCGATGGACTTCAGCACACCTTCGCTGCCATTCGGCCCAAGCGATGCATACTTCCGCTACTCCCCTGCCCCCAACTCCTTGATACGTATATTTCGAAACTGCACCAGTGAGGCCCCCCATTCACCGTCTTTACGTTCTGAATGCAGCTGCAAGGCCAGTGGTCCCTGCCGTGGAACTCCTGGTAGCTGGGCATCGTCGATGATCAGCTTTTCGTTGAGTGTGACTGTAAGGTGGTCGCCCTTCATGATGATGTGGAACGTGTTCCAATCGCCAATCGCCTTGTCAGCCTTCACCTTGGGTGTCACCCCTGCATGAACCTTGGCGTCAAAGGATGGATCGGTCCGGTAGCCCCATACTTCTCCAGATCCCACAGGCCAGCACCAGATGTTCACCTGGGACTTGTGCTGGCCGCGCAGGAAGACTCCGGAGTCGGTGTTAGGTGCTGCTACTGTCATCACGTTTCCTGAATCATCCTTCTTGTAAGAGCCATCAGGTAGAATGATCCGTGCTTTCTTATTCACGAAAGGACTCTCCTTGATACGCCAGTCCACCCACAGCTCAAAGTCTGCGTATTCCTTCGTCGTCCAAAGTTCCCTGTCGCCCATGGCCTCCCCTTTAGGATTGCAGTCAATGACGCCATCCACGACGCTCCAATCGTGATTGCCGGGCTGCTTGCTGGTCCAGCCAGTCAGATCCTTACCGTTGAAGAGTGACACGATGCCATGTGCAGCATCCGTGCCGGGTTCGGAGTGAGCGGTGCTGAGGAGCAGCGTGAGGAGAATGAAAAGGGTTGTGTAGATCGGGTGATACATAAACGATGACAACGAGTTCACGAGATGCACGTGGTCAAGTTGTTGGATGCAATTGTGGCGCTAATTGCATTCGTACCAGAGCTCCAGAAATGAACGGGCGCATTCGATAATTTCGGGGTTTCTCAGGGTAATCCCATTGATTGCCGATGGACCATTGGCCGCTACCGGTTCCGTCACGCTTGACTTCAGGTTTTCTTCAGTCACTGAATCGGTGCTTTTGAAGCAAGTGATAACAGACTCTGCACCCTGCCAGACCCCCAATTCACTTAAATACAGGTTACCTCATTTTACCCAGAATACATTCTTCCACCCTGATCTGATCAGGTATGATTTTGAGAATGCTTGAAACTCAACGAATCAGCCAGGAAGCACTCAAATATCCAAATTACTCCAGGAGAGGCTGGATCGGAGTGGACCTCGATGGCACACTGGCAAAATGTGAAACCAATATGAATCCAAATCATATTGGTGCCCCGGTGCCGCTCATGCTTAAACGAGTACGTTACTGGATTAAAACGGGACGCACTGTCAAAATTTTTACCGCTCGTGCAGGCGACTTCCACGACGAGATAAACATTCATCAATGGTGTGTTCGTCACGGATTGCCTGAACTCGAAATCACAAATCGCAAAGATCACCAAATGCTGGCCTTATGGGATGACCGGGCCGTTGGAGTCGTGAAGAACATTGGTGTTTCCATTTTACCTACACCCATGACCTTGTGGCAGTCTTTTCGACTGCGCTTGTTGCTCTTATTAGGCAGCAGTGCAGTCATGAAAGTTGATCATCGCCACCTGCAGGTCCAGTTCCATGCAGCACAGGAGGCAACTCGAGTCATTCTCGAGTGTGATGGATAGTATAGTTCTATCACATGTCACAGACTGACAAGCCAGCGTAGCGGGAAAGGCCCAGGCCTTGAAATTGGCACAACTTCTGAACGCAGAGACGCCTTGCAACAAGCTCCCCTTTGCACCGTGTTGCCGTCCTGATTTCGCCAGTCGTCTTGCAGACTGCAAAATGCGGTAACCCATAACGCAACTTTCTTTAGCCCTTGTTATCAGGAATTAAATATTACCGTTATCAATCCACACTAAAAGTTTATAACAAATGAAAAAAAGCGTCCTGATTATTGCTGAACACACCATGGTGGGTGAATTTTTGCTTACATTCCTGCAGGAACAATTCAAAGATTTCACCATCATTAGAGCCACGTCATTGAACAACGCGCGCGATCTATTGCACAGCATTTCTTTCAATCTTGTTTTAACGGACATCCTTGGGAACGAAAATTCTGTCATCTCACTGATCAAAGAAATCTCGATCATCTCTCCCGCGACTCGCTGCCTCCTAGTGAGCGCGGAGGCCAACGCCATATGGATAGATCGCGCACTGCGTGCAGGCGCATTCGGCTTCCTCACCAAGTCATGCGCCAGCGGTGAGATCGTGAAGGCCGTAGATGCATTGCTTCAGGGGCGAAGCCACCTGCCACCCGCTGTGATTCAAAGCCTGTCCGAATACGTAGCGAACGGAAAGAGCAGTTACCCGCACAGCGCCCTAAGTAAGCGCGAACTTGAAATTTTTGTACAAATCGGCAATGGAAATTCTCTGAAGAAGATCTCAACAGATCTCAAATTGTCTGCCAATACTGTTGGGGTGCATAAGCATAACATCAGTAAAAAGACCGGCATCAAGTCCACAGCAAAGATTGCCCACTACTGCATTGAGCACGGGCTCCTGAGCAGCGCCGCCTAACATAACTTCAAAACGCCTTCGAACCATCAATTCCACACATCGGATTTTAGTGTTTGCTTAACGTGGGCAAATAGCTGGCGGCGGTCACACAAACCGCCACCAGCCCAACAGCCCCGACACAAACGCCTGCTCATGCGGAGAATTTTAATTTTCGTCTAGAGCACTCTTGGCGGCAAATACTCCCTTGGGGTAACTCACCGTGGCAATAGAGGGTTCAACCAATCCAACAGCCGCCGCTGCAAGTTGGCATCGAATACTGGTAGAAAATGATCTCTTCTCCCGCAATTCCCCCTCATTTAAATTCGCCGCAGCTTGATGCCATTCACATGAGCACCTTGGATACCGGAGCTCCGTTAGAAATTCATGGTCTGGACACTGCCTGCAGCTTCTTGGGCGGCACTCATGCATGGGTGACGCGCCATGCAGGTGGCACCTGCCAACTCGTCAACCGTTTAGGCTCTGCTTTGGAGATCGACGCCTCGCTTAATGCCCTTCTGGTGAATGCGTCACAAAACTCACGCGAAAGACCGGTACTTGCGGTGCGCTGGAGAAATGACACCCTCCTGTGTGCAAGCCTTTCACCCCACCAGGAGGCGGATGGCTGCACCTACATGCTCAACATTCTGTTTGACGGTCATTTTGAACTGACTGCGAGCCTGGCAGGCTTCGTGGACGGCCTGCGTTGCAGCATGCAGGCACTGATCAGCTGGCAGATTTCGAAGAAAAAAACTGAATTGGCCGAGCCATTGGGCAAGCAAACCCTATCCTGCACCTGCTGCCTTCGCGATCATTCTTTTGAACATGGCTGGATGCAACGGGATCACCAAAGCAATTTAAGAGACGTGGAAGGCACTTTTCGCACAGTTTGCGAAAAGTGTGCGCTGGCGCTTTACAGTGTTGTGCTACAAGATTAGATTTTTAAGATCCTTTCTTGCCACCCACTGTGCCTAATCCACCCCGGAAATCCCCCCAGCGAACCGCCCTGGTCGAGGACGATGCCGTTTATCGCGCCTATCTCTCAGGCCTGCTTAAGAACACGCCAGAAGTCGAACTGGTGCACGCTTGGGAAAGTGCCGAAGCTATGCTGGCAGACCCTCGCTTTTCGCTTGTGGAACTGCTGTTCATTGACCTGGAACTCCCCGGAATCAGCGGGCTGGAATTAATTTCACGACTCGGCAAGCTCCAAAATTGCCCACGTTGCGTGGTGCTCACCTCATCGCTTGAGCCTGAGCATGTCTTTTCCGCCATACGGGGGGGGGCATCCGGCTACGTAGTCAAAACTTTGGACACTCAGGCTTTCTTAGAAAACCTGAGGCAGGTGATCCAGGACGGCGTCAGCCTGAGCCCGTTCATCGCACGAATGCTGATTGATGAGTTCCGTCATGCACCACCCCAGGCTGGAGGCAGGCATATGGCCCTGAAAACTCTCACCACCCGTGAGCGCCAGGTGCTGGACAGCATGGCCAGACATGGCAGCGCGAAAGGCATGGGAGAGGCACTGGGCCTCAGCCATGAGACCGTGCGCGTGCACATGAAAAAAATCTACCAGAAGCTGCATGTGAAGTCGAAGTCCGAAGCGCTGGCGGTGCTGGCGCAGGAAAAACAGAAGTGATTCAGCCTGCCGTCATGCTCCGCTGAAGCAATGAGGCTGACTCTTTAAAATGCCCACTGAATTCTTTCAGCAGGCCTGCAGAGACACGTTTGTCATTGCGAATCGCAACCTCAACAGACGTGCAGGCATCCATAAGTGAACGCATGCCAAAAATGGAACTCGCGCCGCGCAGGGCGTGGGCTTCTTTTCGTGCGACTTCTGGCTGGCGGCGCTTCAAGGCAGCGATGAGTCGCTGATGGCGGCCCGGTGCTTCTTCCAGCCAGATGTCCGCCAGCTTGCGCGCCTCCTCGGCGCCAATCTGCGCAGTCAGCATGGCGAGCAGATCAGCCCTAGGTGGCGGCGGTGTCTCTACAGGAATTTCATCAGCAACGGTTGACTGCCGCGCAATCTCCTTCAGCAGACGCTCCAGCGATTCGGCACCAAAGGGCTTGGAGAGATAGTCGTCCATGCCTGAGGCCAGGCAACGCTCCCGCTCTTCAGGCAGCGCACTCGCGGTCATCGCGATGATTTTGCAGCGTTCCCTGCCTTGCTGCCTGCCATAGCGGTTTTCCCACTGGCGAATTTTCTGCGTGGCAGCGTGACCGTCCATGACTGGCATCTGGCAGTCCATCAGCACGGCGTCAAAAGGCTGCTTTTTGAACGCGTCCACGGCCTCCATGCCATTGCTGGCCACCACCACTTTGCACCCGAGATTGTCCAGCAGCAGGCAGGCCAACCGCGCATTGATTCGGTTGTCCTCAGCCACCAGCACGCGGAGCCCCAGCGCCAGCCGTTGCGGCGATTTTATGGTCTCGTCCACTGGCACCGCCACAGGCCAGACGGCCTGAATCAAGGCCTGGCGGTGCAAGGGCAGAGTGACCGTTTGAGCATGGGGGAGCAATGAACTCTGAGCATGGGTTCCCGAACCGATGAGAACCAACCGCCGCAGATCCACGCTGGCATCCTTGGGTGGTGCCGCATTTTTCTTCGCCAAAGCCGGAGGCATCCAGGCAGTCTCCACCACCAGCACTTCATCCCCCTCCCGGCTCAAGGCCAGATGTCTGCGCACCTGCGCACGTTTCAATTCGTGAAACTCAACGCCCGGTGAAGCCAATGCGGCACGGATGCTCTCCCGCATGCGAGGTGATGAGTGCGCGATCCACACCTGCCGCAGCTTTGACGGCCGTTCTGCCAGTTGATCAGGCCCGGCATGCAGCGGCACGCGAAACCAGAACTGCGAACCGACCCCTGCCTTGCTCTCCACCCCGATGCCACCGCTCATCGCATCCACCAGCTTCTTGCAAATGGCTAGCCCGAGGCCAGTGCCACCAAAGCGGCGTGAATGGGAGCTGTCCACCTGGCTGAAAGGCTTGAACAGGCGCTCGTGTGCCGCCTGCGGCAATCCGATGCCTGAATCTTCCACGCGAAATTCAATCTGATCCCCCAGGCTTGAGACTCGAATGGTCACATGCCCCTTGTCAGTGAACTTGACGGCATTGCCCGCTAGATTCAGCAGCACCTGACGCAGGCGCCCGGCATCTCCGAGGATTACGCCCGGCAGCTCTGGGGAAAGAATGGTGGTGAGTTCCAGCCCTTTTGAAGTGGCCTCATGGTGCAAAAGATCCGCCACGCCTTCCACCAAATCTTCGAGCACCAAAGGCTGCTCGACCAATTCGATCTGCCCAGCCTCGATCTTCGCGAAGTTGAGGATGTCGTCGATGATGTTCATCAGCGCTCCGCCGCTATGCTGAACAGCATCCACCATCTCCGACTGTCTTGCATCCAGCTGGCTCGTCTTCAGAAGTCCGGTCATGCCAATGACACCGTTCATGGGCGTACGGATTTCATGGCTCATCATTGCCAGGAATTCGCTCTTCGCGCGGCTAGCCGCCTCCGCCTTGTCACGCGCGGCACGCAGCTCCTCCTCGATCTGACGGCGGCGCTCATCTTCGCGCCTCGCCACGATCATGCTGTTCACTGCAGCGAGAAAAGGATCCAGCTCCCTTAGCCCGTCCTTGTCATATCCATCCGGGCGATTGGCCAGACCAATGAGCCCCACCATCTCCAGCCCGTTGTAAACCGGCAGCCCAAGGAACGTGTGAAGGGGGGGATACCCTGGAGGAAGCCCGCCACAGCTTGTATCTCCCGCTGCATTATTTGCGATCACCACATCCCTGGTGACCAACGCCGCTCCGAAAAGCGACTTCAGATTTCGAAACTCAAGCCCCTGCGGACTCATTGACTGGATGTGTTGCCGAAATTCGTCATTCAATGAACTATCCGTCAGCGAATAGAAGCGCAGATATGGCTGGTCGTGATTATCCTTCAAAACTTCGGCTATGAAGCCAAAGGCGCTCTGGGTGTGCCGCACGACGACATCCAGCAGCTCGGTAAATACAGCCGCCACCTCCGTGGTGCCGATGAAGTGCTCTTGCGCCGCACGAATGCCATTCAGCAGTTCAGCACGGCGCTTCGCAGCCTCCTCGGCTTGGTTGCGGATGTGGATGTCCATCTGCGTGCCGATCATCCTCTCAGGTTTACCTTCTTTGGTGAAGGAAACGATGCGCCCGACATCCTGCACCCATTTCCATGAGCCGTCTTTGCAAAGCAGACGGTGCTCGCAAAGATAGTCCGGCGTCTCGCCGCCGAGGCACTTGTTCATCGCGTCCATCACAAACGGCATGTCGTCCGGATGCACGCGTGAGGCCCAGCTGTCCACGTGCTGCGGCCATTCGCCCGGCTCATAACCCAGCATCTGCTGAAGCTGATCGGTGTAGAGGACAAAACCGCTGATGATGTTCCAGTCCCAGACCCCCAGACCGTTGTTTTGCAGCGCAAAGTGCCAGCGCTCCTCGGTTTGCTGCAACGTGCGCTGGGTCTCCACCAGCTCAGTAATGTCCAGCACAGTGCCGAGAATCTCACGCACTTTACCACTTGCGTCCAGGCTGGCTTCTGCACTGCTGCGGAGGTGGCGCACCTCGCTGTCCGGCCGGATGATGCGGTAGGTGACCGTCATCGGTTCTCCCGTTTTCGCCACGGAATCAATGAATTGCGTCACCGCATCAAAATCGTCGGGATGAATCGCGCGCCGGCAAAACTCCAAGTCCACCTCCACTGAGCCGGGCTCGTATCCGTAGATGCGGTACTTCTCATCAGACCAGCGCACCGCGCCGCTGGCGAGGTCGAGCGTCCAGTTGCCCAGATGGGAAATGCGTTGGGCCTGCTTGTATGCATCCTCAGTCTGGACCTTGTCCGTCATGTCCTGCATCGTCCCGACTAGGCGGATGGGGACGTTCTCGGCATCCAGCTCTGCTGCGGCAAGCGTGTGCACATGTCGTATTTCACCGCTCTGCCTCGTCACGCGGTAGCTGACCTCCTGGCTCTCTCCCGTGCGTGCCACGGACTCCAGCACCTCCAAAAAGCGCGGCAGATCCTCAGCCTTCACGCACTTCCTCACGTGTTTCAGCGTGGGCACAAAGCTCTGCGGCTCAAAGCCGTAGATACGAAATTTCTCATCCGACCATGAAAGCGCGTTCGTTCGCAGATCCCACTCCCAAGTGCCTAGGTGGGCCAGCCGCTGGCCCTCGTTCATGGCGCGTTCGCTTTTGCGCAAGTCCTCCTCCGCCTCCAGACGCTTCATCAGCAGGCCCAGCTGTCGGCCAATTTGGTTGAGCGCCCCAAGAATATCTGGATCTGGAGCATCCAAGTTCAGGCTGAAAAACTCCAGCACCCCACGCACCTGACCATCCACATGCACAGGAAAGGCTACCGCTGCAGTGATACCGCAAGCTGCGGCTGCATCGCGGCGGGGAAAATTTTCATCCTTGCGCAAATCGGTGATCCAATGACTCGTGCGTGCTTCCCAGACTCTGCCGGGCAGCCCCCGCCCTGGGGCAAAGCAGTGCTTCCGCGAAGCCTGTACAAACGCCTCCATTTGCGCACCCTCTAACTGCCACATGTGGGCCGTTTGTAGTACTTCCCCGCTGCTTCCTGGAACCCACCAAGCACCCACGGTCGCCTGCAACTGCCGCCCTAAAGCTGCAAGCATCATGGGGATCAGCCCGGCCACTTTAACCCCGCTTGCAATCACCTTGGCGGCCGCCGCCTCCAACTGACGGCGCATTTCATTGCGCTTCGCACCTGACACATCCGCCTCGATCGCCATGAAATGCGTCACATTGCCGCGGGTATCTTTGATCGGCTGCACCTCGATGTCCACCCAGTAGGGAGTGCCATCCTTGCGGTAGTTTAAGATCTCTGTGTGAAAGCCCTCACCCGCGCTGAGCCTGCGCCCCATTTCAGTGGCCACCTGCGGGTCAGTGAGAGGTCCTTGCAGAAATGATCCGGGCTTCAGTCCGCGCAC
Organism: Verrucomicrobiaceae bacterium; assembly: GCA_027490195.1. Lineage (GTDB taxonomy): Bacteria > Verrucomicrobiota > Verrucomicrobiia > Verrucomicrobiales > Verrucomicrobiaceae > Prosthecobacter. The sequence goes on from JAIXYN010000005.1 coordinate 139,706, forward strand.
CTCATTGAGTGCCCAGCCCGTCATGCGTTCGAAAGCTTCGTTCACCCACTCAATAAGGCCTGCATGGTTGGCTAGGATCACGGCGTTGTCCGTGCGTTCCGCAACCATCGCCAACTTGCGCGACTCGGCTTCCTTTTCGATAAGCTTCGTCTGGCTGATCTTCAGGCGCTCGTTGAGCATGCTCAACTCCTTGTTTGCGATGCGGTGCACCTGCGCCACGTGGAGTAAGTCTTGCGTCGAATCGTGCGGAGCAAAATCAGCGAGTGCCACGCCTAAGCGGTCAAGTTCATCCGGTGTTTCCAGCCAAGGCGAGCCCAGGAAGACATCCATATCCATCTTCTCCAGATGCATGACCTGGCCGCGCATCATCAACCCGGTGCCATGATGCCTCATCAACAGCAGGATGCCGCGATGCCTGCGCAGCCAGTCCACATTCATTGCGCCCAGCGGCCGCTCCAGCTTAAACAACTCGTCAAGCTGCGCACCTGCAGCCACATCCCGCGCGATTCGCGCGAGTGAAGGGCCGACCTGAACGATCTGCATTTCACTGTTCCAGGCGAAAAGAAACGGGAAAGCCTCCTCCACCTGAATCCAGGGCATGTATGGCAGTTCAACCACGGTCTTCAAGGTTTGGCTTCGCTCCATGAGACGTGAAATACATCATGATCGGCACCATCGTCCAACCGTTCCTCGTGCGTGATGGTTACGCGGACCTTAAACATTTCCCCGAGCCCCTCCAGCAGGCCAATCACAAATGCCGAAAGTCCGCGGCGATGACTGCGGTAGTGCAGTTGCAGTTCCATCGGTCCCAAATCGATGCACTCAAACGTAGGCGGCTGGAGCTTTGGAAACATCATGACCACCCGGGTATGGAAGTTCGGTAGATTTTTCAGGAACTCCCCCAGATTTCGCCCGCCAAATTTCATCAGATGGCCGTAGTTTTTGAGTGCCGTGTCCAACACCCACCAGCGGCCGAATTGGATCAGAATCACATTCGCCGGCTGTTCAAGCACCTCGGACGCAGCACCCACCAGCCTGTAAGTCAGCTCATCTGGGTAAGCATCATTCGAGATGAAGATCTCTTCCTCCACACCAGCTTTGAATTTGACACGCTGCCACGTCTCCTCCCCATGATTCGCCACAATGAGATCCATGATTGCGCTGTTGACCATTCCGTACATGATAAAATAGGTGTCTGTTGTTGATAGGGCCGGGGTTAACCCAACGCTAAATGTCGGTCGCTCAAGATTACACCTGTTTTTTTGGGGTAACCCCTTTTTTAACCACCACATCTGGAGGCGCAAGAAGTCCAGTCTAAGCATCGTCACCATCGTGGTTCGCAAGCGATTCTTGTTCGTCTGAAACTGGTGTCTAATCGTAAATCAGCAGGCATGCCTGCACCATTGACGTCCCCAACTACACGAAGAGATTTTCAAAAAAGCTTGTCCACGGCCATCGCTGCCGATCGCCGGGCACTGCTGGAGCACCGACTCTATGGCCAATTGCGGACGCTGGAGAATCTGACATCATTCATGGAGCACCATGTGTATGCGGTGTGGGATTTCATGTCACTGCTCAAGGCACTGCAGTTACGCCTCACGTGTGCAAACGTGCCGTGGCGGCCGGTTGGGAATACTCAAGTGCGCCGGCTGGTCAATGAGATCGTTCTTGGCGAAGAGAGCGATGCACTTCCCGCAGGCGGGGCGGCGAGTCACTTCGAACTCTATCTGCTGGCCATGCAGGAGGCAGGAGCAAAAACAGTTCAGATCGAGCATTTCATCCAAGAATTGGAGTCCGAAAAGACTGTGACTGAGGCGCTGGAGCATGCAGGCGTGCCGGCTGCGGTCGCGGCATTTGTCGGTCAGACTTTTGAGGTCATCGAGCGCGGGCGTCCGCATGAAATCGCCGCAGCATTCACCTATGGGCGCGAGGACTTGATTCCAGAAATGTTTACCCACCTCGTCCATGGGTTGGAGCAGCAATTCCCCGACAAGCTGGCCACCCTGCGTTACTATCTTGACCGGCATATCGCGCTGGATGGCGACGAGCACGGTGAAATGGGCAGACAGATGGTGGCTCTGCTATGCGAAGGAGACGAGCGCCGAGAACTGGAGGCCACTCAGGCAGCGGTCGCTGCCCTGCGCTCCCGAATCATGCTTTGGGATTGCATCGCGCTGGCTATGGAGAACTCGGAAGAGTCGGTGATTTTGACTCCAGCATAAAACGCACCACCTATCATGGCCTGCTTATAGCCCCAGCGGCAATAGCACTTCCGAAAGTCTGCCGTTCTAATGCCACTTCCCTCAGACGATCTTCAAAGCCATTGACTATGAACCAAGGGAATCAAGCAACGTTTGACCGCGACGCGTGGGTTTCATAAACTCTTTGAGCACCGCAAGGCCAGATTCAAACTGCAAGCTAAACTCCTGCCATGTGTTGCCTAGATTGAGTTCTGGAAATCTGGCATGCAGTCGTGAATGCACCCGCATATTTCGGGAGAGAACGAAGGTGGCATGCAGCACCTGAAACATCGGACGAGGATCCGGACGTATGGGCGAGCGGTTGACTTCATTGGGGTTCCGCAACAAGGGGTCAAAAGCCATCATGGCATTCAGATGCAAATGGGAGCACTCATGCACCAGGTGCTCAAGAAACCAAGCCAAGGCATTTTCATGACCCGGAGCTTTTAGCCAGATGGCCCCAAATGCCTTGGGCGTGCTGAGCCCTTCAATGCCGCGTCCGTCAAAAAGTTTGACCATCCCCACATGGGTTTGTATTTCTGCATGCATCTCTTGATCCACTTGCTGGATAAGATCGAGCGCCTGCATCAAAGCACTCTTATACGGGGACAAATCCTCCTCAAGAAGTGGAAAGCATTCCAGGGAGGCCACTCCTGCAACTTGGGTGGACCTGATTTCTCGAAGTAACGGCCCCTCCCAGTCTTGCGTCGCCACAGATTCCAAAAGACACTCATCCATGTACCACTGGTCAGGCTTGTCACCTATCCACGCCTGCAGGGTATCGAATACGCCGTAACCATCCTCATCTGACATGGCAACCATCAGCGCGGCGAGACGCGCAGTCATTCGGGGAGACAGCCTGCGGTTAAAATCCAGCGTATTCACGCAATGCGTCAGGCGGCCGACATCTCGGTTTACCCCCTCAGAGGCGGCCTCCAGCGCATGTCTCGCTTGGAGTTGCCAGAATTTTCTCCAGGCCAGGGCCAATGCTCCCGCCGTTCTGGCTGAAGGTGCTCCCGTGAACCATGCATCATCAAGTTCAAGACCAGACGAATGATTCTCTCCCAGCGCAGAATTCATCAGAACAGAAGGATAGTTGGCGGCGGCACTCATGGATTGGATAAATCAGTGATTTTTATGTTTTCGCGTTCTTTTTTAGTGCGGACTTCCGAGTCAAGTGAATCCAGCCCTCAACCTCCAAAGTGTGCTTTGGCCAACTCAGGAACCCTGCGCTTGATACTTCCCTGAACCGAGTGCGACTTCAGATGAAAGCTTGATCTACCAAAAACTTCCAGCACTGGGTCAACCGTAAATCCCGACATCACTTCTTTCGTTATGTCTCTATAGCTCTCTTTGTTCTTTTGCGGATATCGAATGATTTTTTCGAATGCCTGATAACAATCTTGACCAATATTGTATTGGTAATGAATCGTTACTAATATCTTCTTACGCGAAGAAGTCACACTGCATTTGGTCAGCCTCGCCGTTGCAAGGTATTTCAATGCATTCCTTTTGGCAAACCACCGCCACAGGAAGAGTGCCGCAATGAGGGCAAAACCAATAGCCAAGACCATAAACTTCCACTCTTTGTAAAGCACTTGAAGTCGGCCGCTGGACAAAAACGAAGATAATTCGAGAAGTGGGGGCTGTGGTGTCATCAGAACAGACTGCAACGATTCATATGCATAAATGATATAATTTATGACAATTAGAAAGGTGGCGATCGTTTACATCACCCAATTCGGGTTAACCCAATTCAAAACGGTAAAGTCAATCCAAATGCGACGTAGTTGGCATGATTTGCCGGGCAGTATGGTGCCAAATAATTCAGGAATCACGTTCAACTACCTCAAGGGAGATACTTGCCTTCCCAACTTTACCCCCCTCCATGACGAAGCGTCCCACAGCATCCTCTCGTGACTTCACGTGTAACTTTTGATAGATCTTCTTTAGATGGGCGCGCACGGTTTCATAACTCAGCGCAAGATCGTTGGCGACATCTTTGGGCGACCGGCCAGACGCCAGGTTTCGGAGAATTTCCACTTCCCGTGTGGTCAGCACTTTCAGACCCGGCTTTTCCACTTCAGCGACGGAGAAATTGCGAAACTCCTCCACCAAAAAGCGTGCAGCCAGAGGACTGAGAGAAGTCCCGTCCTTGGCAACAGCACGAATTCCATCCAGCAGTTCTGCCGGTGAAGTGTCTTTGACCAGATAACCTGAGGCGCCCTTGCGCAGACACTGAAAGACATCCTGCGGTTCACATGAAGCGGTAAGGACGACACATGAAAGATCAGGCCGCTCCTTTTTGATCCTGCTTATCAGCGATGCGCCGTCCTCCTCGGGCAGATCAAGATCTACAAGCAACACATCGGCCGGAACCTTTCTGCCTTCTTGCCAAAATTCCTCCGCACTCCCCCAATGACCGACAAGTTCCAGTTCCTCCTGCCGGCTGATCATTTCAACAAGGAGCATTCGTGTGATCCGGTCATCTTCGACAACGCCAATCCGTACGATTTTTGGGGACTTATCTTTGATAATCATCTGATAATTTCTGACTTGGCTTGGCTAGGCCACTCGGCCTAATAAATCAGACCTGCCATGGATCTTCACCCAGTCAATTTGATAATGCCCGGAGCACGAAGTACATAGTGTATGAGTAAACGCTACTCTGGCCATGCGACTGATATATTCGTCCCAGCGAACCCAGCCAGCGTCCTCGGTGCTCAAATTTTCGCAGATAGCACAAACGTCGATGCCCCCAGCTTGATGCTCCGGTTCGAAAATGGAGTTGCGGTTGGGATGGAAGTTATGCACTTCATTTTTTACTCCCGTGCATTCGGGATAATGAATTTCGGCACATTTGCCGCACATCGTGTGGCTTAGTCTCATACCTATTTGGCGCACCAAAAACTCATTCCACCGCAGCCATTCCCTGTTGGAAGATTGCAGATTTTCACAAATCAGGCAGGTCTTGATTCCTGCTTGATCGTCAAACCTTGCAAAATAGCCGGCGTGTCTATGATAATAGTTCAGCGCCAAGCCGATGTCGTTGAGCACGCCTTCCAGCAAACTCACCTCAAGATTGCGGATTTTCCGCTCGGCTGGAACAATGACGATAAGACGCGCCTGATTCCACCTGCCGTTCTCTGATTGATTGATCAAGGTGCTGACCGACATGCAAAGAACATTGCCCATGCCGATGGCTTTTAGAGAGCAGGCTATTTTTCCAGGTGAAAAGGGCTCAGCTCTATACTGATCGATGATTTGTTCAGCCAGTGCTTTGGCGATGCGGTGGCTGCTTTTGTAGTGCGGTTCGGCTCCATCCACCTGTGTCATGAGGACAGCTCCAAGAGCCTGAGTCACCTCACAGCTCTTGCGCAGCAGGTGCTGAATGCTCCACTGCGAGGATTGCAGCGTCTCAACCATTTCGTGCCGTGAAGGCGGAGTGAGTAAAGTTGACATAATTTCTGATTTGCTTGCATTAATTCAAAGCGGCCTTTTCAAGATCATCTTCAGAGTCAGGGTCTTCAAAAGCGCATGACGAATGGATCATGGTATTCGCGAGTTTTGCTTTCGTGTGAGTCGGTCTTCGGGGCATCAAGTGTTGCCAGACCATCATGGCCAAAGGGTAACAGGCACCCTGCGCTACCAGGTCATGGAGTGTGAATTCACTATCGGTTTGGTCATCCGTCATATTTTCTATAACAATCAACGTGTCATTGATTTGAGCTATCGACCAAATGGGTTAGCCCAATTCACTGCCCGCCTTGTCTCGGAAACATCCGGTAGAGATGCTCATGGCGTTCCCGCAGGCGCAACAGAACTTCGGCGTTGGAGCGACTCCCCTCACTGGCACTGGTAGATGCTGTGGTGGAGCCAGACTGCTCAGGCTTGGCGAGGCTGTTATCAAAAGTAGCCCCCGCACTCAGAACAACACCAGAGCGCAGCATGGCTGCACGCGAGTCCACGGAAGTAGGGGCCTGCACTCCAGCAACGGCCTGCTGGGCTGGCTGCTGGGCCGGAGCGCCCGCTGGCGGTGCCTCGGCTTCTTTCTGCTGGCTGATCCAGGCCTCCTGCCCATTGAGTTGCACCCGCACGCGGGCATCGAGAATCGTTTCTGCATTTTCCACTTCAACGAGCTGCATCACCCCGGCCTCAGCCGGCTCGTCTTGCTGCAAAATGAAGGTCTGCGTTGTATCGGCGCGATAGAGATAAACAGATAGCCGTCCGTCCACTTCAGACCAACCTGAGAGCTGCAAATTGGCAGCCCAGTCGGCGTTCTCAACAGCCGTCACTTCAGGTTTCACCTCATGTGTGGTGAACATGGAGCGCGTCCACAGGGCTTGGTAGCCAGCCAGGGGTCGGGGCTCGAAATGAGGCTTGCCCGGCTCTTGAGCATGCAATGAGCCGACCGTGACAGCGGCCAGAAGGGGGATGGAAAAACGGGAGGTCATGCGGATTACAAACGGGAACGTGTCAGGCAAGCGGGGAGGCACAGGGAGGAGTGTGCCCCCACGCATGCCTGAGATGAGTTCGGTCTTGGGGAGCGGGAGTCCGCCATCAAACTGGGAGGCCTGCCAGAGGCAGCGCCTCCCAGAATGAATGCGGCAGGAAGCCGATTAGCGCAGAGCTGGGGTCACCCAGTAGGCGGCACGGGTTTGGTAGCCGATGTTCTGGGTAGGGGCGGTGGTCTTGGCAGCCGTGTTGGTGCGGGCAGGGCCATAGATCACAATGACCTTGCCGGTGAGGTAGGTCAGGGTGAAGAACGGAGTCTTCACCGCATTGTAATTGAAGCCCACCAGGGAACCAGCGGCGGGTGCCAGCGGGTCGAATGCTGGGTCGATCCACTCCAGCGCACGGGTGTCCACGAACTGCAGCTTGCGATCTTGGGCCGCTGTTGGCACAAGGACGGCAGCACCGCGGCTCGGGTTAGCCCAAGCGGCGATGGCGGTGTTCGCCTGTGCCACGTTGGTGTAGATGGCGAAGCGCCAGTCTGGTCCTTTGGTGGTCGTTGGGCGACGATTCGCAACAGTGATCGGAGCCACATCAGCAGGCAGCAACACAGCAGGCATGACACCAAGGATGTGTCCGTCGCCAAGAACGAGGGGCGTGTAGATGGGGTCTAGACGCATGCCCACCACATCCAGTTTCAGTGTGTGGGAGAGCACTCCTTGCTGATTGCGGACGTTATAGACCACGGAGGGGAAGAAGCCTGTGGTTTCGGCTGGCACGCGGGAGGCACCGAACACGGCGGCCGGATTAGCGGCTTGGAAGGCGGCGATCTGGGCATTGCTGTCCTGAGCGGCAGCGAAGAAGGCTGCGCCCACGACGAGAGCAGCGATTTTGAGCATGTTTGTTTTCATATCTATCTATGTTTGTTTGTTAGCGTTGGGTTTTGGTTTTCTTGGTCTTGGCCGCTCAATAGAGCCAGGACTCGGAAAGGGAGAAAATGAGGAGGAAGTGGAGGGCTTGTAGCCAAGGGCTCACGCGAACCGCAGCCAGTTCCGATGAGTGACCGAGATGAAGAAAGGGTCAGGACTCAGGTGTCAGGGTCTCAGATCGGGATCGATGCTGGCGACGGCGCGGGACAGATCGGGGGCGACCAAGACCGCACGAAGTCTGACGGGGAGCGTGCCGAGCACAGGATCGGCTGTGGTAGGTGTGTCGATTCGGAAGTTCCACACTCCGAAATTGGGCAGATCGGTATCTGGAATGGTGGTGGCATTTCCGAGCAGCGTGGCGACACCGCCATCCACCCGGAAGATTTGGATGGTTGGCACACCGCCGTTACGGGCATGGTAGAAGCCGCGCATATCCACTTCGTCTCCTCGTGCAGCGTTGGGCGTTCGCTCACGGCTTTGCGCACGCATGATGTTGATCTGCGAATTTGGGTTGGTCAGAGGGAAGTTACCTGTCAGCTCCAGCAGGAATGTTTGGAATTTGGCACCCGCGTAATAGCCATTCGCCGCAGCCGTAGTTCCCACCGGAATCGTCGGAGCCGTGATCTCGAAGCCGAACTGATTCACCATGCTGAAGGGAATGCGGGCATCGGCGATTAGCGCGAGCTCGCTGTTCAGAACGCGCAAAGGCGAAGCCTGCGTGACGACGCCAATGAGCACATTCTCCGCCGGCTCCACCACCATGTCGGTGGCAGTGAAGCTGCCTGTGGCGACATCCACCACCCCATTGATCAGGGCGGTGCCGCCGATGAACCCTGGCTGAGTCCGCCCTGGCAGCCGGGTGCGCAGGGCGAGCTGACGCAGGGTCAAACTACGGGTGGGAGAGCTCACTGGCGTGCCTACCGGAACCTTCACCGTCACCCCAATAACCGTCATGATGAGGCTGCCGTCTGGCTGCAGCGTGATGCTGGAGATAGGGCCTTCAGTATAACCGGGGATCGTGGTAGGTGCTGGCAGCACCTGGGCATGTACCGGTAGGGAGGTCAGCAAGACCGCCAGAAGGCTCAGAAGCAAAACGAATGGTTTCATCACAAGGGTGGGTGGGGCTGCGGATGCGGGGTAGCGGAACTCAGCGCAGGGGCGAGCTGGTCCAATAGACCTGGCGGGTGCTGGAAAGCGGCTTGCCTGATTTATCCAGGGTCTTCACCTGCGGTCCGTAGATCTGGATGACCTTGCCACGAAGGAAGTCATCATTGATCTCAGGCATGCGGTCGCTGCTGAGGAAGAGGCCATTGATGCGACCTTGCTGATGGGTGCCTTTGTCATCCTCTGCGCTAGATTTGTCGTCCCAGGCGATGATGCCAGTTTCAGCGGCAGCTACGGCACGATCCTCGCGCTTGTCCTGGGCAGCCGGTGCAGCCCACAGAGCGGCGGCAGCCTGGGCCTGCTGGGCATTGTCATAGAGGGCGAAACGCAGACGCTGCTTGTTCGGCAGATTGCCGATGATTTCGCCATTTTCGAGATCCGCCGTGCCTGCGTCAGGGGCCTTGTCAAAGCCTGTCACGCCCACATCCAGGATGTGGTGCTTGCCTTTGCTCCGATGCACGGCCGTGGGGGTCAGGCCTGCCGTCTGGGCTGACTGCTGAGCCACGCCGAAAGTGACCTGGTCTTCCCGACCACTGGACTGCGGTGCGGTCTGTGCAGGTGCGGTCTGTGCAGGTGCGGTCTGTGCAGGTGCGGTCTGTGCAGGTGCGGTCTGTGCAGGTGCGGTCTGTGCAGGTGCGGTTAAAGCGGCTGCAGTAGGCACTAGAGCACCGGAAGCCGTGGTGATAATGTCATCAGCACCACGTGACTGACGAATGTGAGGTGTGCCGTTAGCATTGACGACTGCGTCATCAGCGCCGCGTGACTGGCGGATGTGAGGTGTGCCGTCAGCGTTGAGGGCTGCGTCGTCCGCACCGCGTGACTGGCGGATGTGGGGTGTGCCGTCAGCGTTGAGGGCTGCATCGTCAGCGCCGCGTGACTGGCGAATGTGAGGTGTGCCGTCAGCGTTGAGGACTGCATCATCAGCACCGCGTGACTGGCGAATGTGAGGTGTGCCGTCAGCGTTGAGGACTGCGTCATCAGCGCCGCGTGACTGGCGGATGTGAGGTGTGCCGTCAGCGTTGAGGACGGCATCGTCAGCGCCGCGTGACTGGCGGATATGAGGTGTGCCGTCAGCGTTGAGGGCTGCGTCATCAGCGCCGCGTGACTGGCGGGTAAGAGGTGTGCCGTCAGCGTTAAGGACGGCATCGTCAGCGCCCTGTCCTTGGCGAACGTCAGGCGTTGCGGTGACTGCGTCGTCAGCGCCTTGTCCTTGGCGAACGTCAGGCGTGCCAGTGACGGCATCGTCAGCTCCTTGTCCTTGGCGAACGTCAGGCGTGCCAGTGACGGCATCATCAGCGCCTTGCCCTTGGCGGATGTCAGGCGTTGCAGTGACTGCGTCGTCAGCGCCTTGTCCTTGGCGAACGTCAGGCGTGCCAGTGACGGCATCGTCAGCTCCTTGTCCCTGGCGAACGTCAGGTGTTGCGGCTACGGTATCGTCTCCAAGACCGAGAGTGTTGGCAAAGAAATCCATCACCGTGGCAAAAATACCGCGGTCCTCACCAGCAACAGCAGCGGTATCATCAGCGCCTTGTCCCTGGCGGACGTCAGGCGTTGCAGTGACGGCATCGTCAGCACCCTGTCCTTGGCGAACGTCAGGTGTTGCAGTGACAGCATCGTCAGCGCCGCGTCCTTGGCGAACGTCAGGCATGCCAGTGACGGCATCGTCAGCTCCTTGTCCCTGGCGAACGTCAGGTGTTGCAGTGGCAGCATCATCAGCGCCGCGACCTTGACGCACGTCAGGCGTTGCAGTGATAGCGTCATCAGCGCCGCGTCCTTTACGCACGTCGGGCGTTGCAGTGACGGCATCATCAGCGCCGCGTCCTTGGCGCACGTCTTTGGCTGAAATAGCGCGGCGGATTTCTACTTTGGCTTCTTTGGCGCTAAGTGTTGGAGTTTGGCTGCTAAGCAGAGCTGCGGCAGCGAGGATGGCGGAGGATTTGTTTTTCATTGAATTGATTGGGGGTGGAAATTATAAAGTGAGGGGTGGGGACTCCCAAAAGATCGGGAGAGGGGGGACTAACGACGCCGACGAAGGAGACCAAGCCCGGGCAGGGCGAGGAGGAGTGCGGAACCCGGCTCAGGCACCGAGACCGCCATGAAAGTGAAGTCGTCGAAGTAATGAGCTGAGTCGGTGCTGCTGGCATCGAGATAGCCGCCTTCGAGATTCCAAGTTACCTTGGAGATCGAACTGGAATGCATGCCCAAGGCGGCATCGGAGATGAGTTTGCGATCTGCCAGCAGCGTGCCTTGAGAATCGTCAAAATCCTGGCTGCTAAGGCTAAAGCTGTCCGACTCGGTATTGATTAGGAGAGAGATTTCCGACCAGCCGTTATTGCCAAAGTGAAGATCAGTCGTGTTCCATGCACTTTGGCCGTGAAGACGATACTGGAGGAAATCGCTACCAGAGTATCCAAGTTCAAACAGCACGGTGCCGCTGGCGTCATTCAGCGCCAGATCAAAGACGTTGCTGTCACAGCCATTGTCATCAGCGGAGGGATCAATCCAGAAGCTGAGCTGGAAAGAGGAGGCCGTGGCAGCCCTCTCCAGAGAGTCCAGCGCATAGCCATAGACCATGCGGTCATCCATGGCGCGCAGGGCCAGGCTCTGCAATCCGCTGTGGGCTTTCACCGAGGTGGCAGCCGCGTAGTCGGAGCCCCAGCCATCCCATGGCCCCCCAAAGTCATCCTCAACCAAACGACCACCGTAGATGGAGGACCAAAGCCCCGTGTTGTCACGAATGTCGAGCGGCAGTCCTCCAGCATAAGCTCCGGCATTGTAGCGGCTCACATCAGGCCCGTAGCGAAAGTCCGGCGCCAGTGCGGCAAGTGACACATTGTAATACTCCGCCGTGGGGAGGTAGCCGTTGAGCGTGAACTCACCCGCATCAATCAAGGTCTGGCTGGAGGCCACGCCCCCGTTAAGGCTGATGTGATAGCCATCTACCGCCTCAAAACTGCCCAGGCCAGCATGCACGGTGGGGCATGCTGCGCTCGTCAGGAAAAGCAGGGCGGTAAAAGAGAAGCGGTAAGTGGAATTCATCACGATCAAATGGTTAGCGGATGTCCACCAGGTCTTCGGTTGAGGCCATGCCAGCACCGGGGCTGATGTTCACCGCACGCAAGATGGATGGGGCCTTGCTCTGAACTGAATCCGAGGTCACCGCAGTGGTCACTTTGATGCGGAAAAGACCGTAATCGGTGAATGCATTGTCACGTGTGGCGATGCCGCTGCCGATCAGGCTGACAGCTTTGCCATCCACACGGTAAAGGTTGATGGTCTGAGTGTTTGCACCTCCTGCATGGAAGAAAGTCACACCGCCGAGGGCCTCCACCGTATCCCCTTTGCCGATTTGCTCGGTGGCGCGCAGGACCATGAAGGACACTTGGGGTGCTTTGCTGAGCGGTGGAGCAAATGTGTCGATATAAAGATTGATCGACTGGAAGGTGGAAGCGTCGTCGTAGTAGCCTTCGAGTGTGGCCGTAGTGCCTACTACCACAGAGGGCAGATCAATCGGAATGGCGAAGGCGTTCATGGCACCGCGTCCGGGAATGCGCGCATCAGTGCAAAACTTCACGGGCATCTGATTCATCTCCAGCGAACCACCCGAATTTTTGGTGATCATGCCCACCACGACATTTTCTGCCGGCGTGATGGAAAGATTAACCGCGGTCATGACGCCTTTGGCATCCTGGGTTCCGGTCGCGATGGCGGTGCCATTCATGAAGCCGCGTGGGGTACGCCCGGGCAGCCTGGTGTTGTTCAACAACTGATTGAACGTCAGAAACGCCGAGGGGCTGTGAATACGAGTGCTGGCATTCAGAATCACCGGCACCCCCATGACCGTGAGCAGCAAGGTGCCATCGGCATTGCGGGTGATGCCTTTGACCGGACCTTCCACCACGGTGAGGATGGGCACGGGAAACTGGGCCTGTGCAGGAAGCACCAGCAGAAGCGAGCTAAAGATCAGGAAAAGAATGCGTTTCATAGAGATAGAGAAATAAGGAAGCGGCAGAGGCGGGCCAGAACAGGGTCACCGCCCCTGCCGCGCTTGTTCACCCAACAGCCAGTCGAGATGAAAGAGATGAAGCGGTTTTCGGCCGGCGACGGCGCAGCATTAACAGGGCACCGCTGACGATCAGCAGAGCGGAACCCGGCTCAGGAACTGGCGCTGTGCTATAGTCGCCAACGTAGATGTCTTTGACCCAGACATCCCCCCGCGTCTCGCGGAGAGCAAAGCTGGAGACCGTGGTGTCGAGGCCCATTTTGGAGGTGAAGTAGGCGAAGTCCACATAGCCGTTCTCAGCGCCTGCCGTGGTGCCGTCCAAAAAGAAGCTGGTGGCCGATACCATTTCCTGCTCTGTGATGCTAAAAATGCCGCTGCTGGTGTTGAACCACAGCATGGGATCATCTCCGCTCAGATTGAAGCCCTTGTCGTATGCGGAGGAGCCAAAGCTGAGTCCGCTGATGGTCAGCGCCAGACTGTCCAGGCGTGCACTGCCATGAAAGTTGAACACCAGTTCACTCGCAGAACCCAGATCACCACGGATGCCGTTGGTGGAAGTGCCGATGCCTCCCACAAGCCAGTTGTCGTCATGGAGGTACTCCACGTTGCCAGCCGTGCCATTCAAGAGCGACCCAAGGCCGCCATAGGCGCTTGGAATGCCGATGCGGCTGCTGATGTCCAGTTCACCGCTGAAGATGCTGGCTTTGGGCCCCAGCGTAGTGCTGACGCCATAATCAAAGGTGTTCCAACCGAGGTTGTTTTGCGCACGGGATTTGGTGGCTGCAATGAGCAGGCACGCCAAAACCATGAGCGTGAAGATGGATGTTTTATAAGCTTTCATCATGAACAAAGGGATAAGTGGGTGTCCTCAGCGCGAGGTGGTCTTTTCCAGGCTGCGTATGTCGTAATGGTCCGCTGCTTTGCCGAGGGCCTTCACGGCGATCTCACGCTTCAGATCGGGCGAGTTGGAGAGGATGGTGAGCCGAGGGTTGCCACCTTCTTTGTTGAGCGTGATCTTCACGTCCTGAACGCCTTCGATCTTCAAGAGCGCGGCCTTCACGCTGCTGGCACAGGCGCTGCATACGACGCCTGAGACTTCGCCCTGATAGCAGTAGGAGGCATCTGCGGCATGCGACTGGCCGAGGAGAAGAACCAGCAAGGCGGTCAAGTTAAGGAGCGGTGTTTTCATGGGCGGATGGAGGCGGTTTTAAGGGTGTTCTGCGTTGCGACTTCGGATTCTTTCAAAAGCTGGCGGACATCCCGCCGCAGTGCCTCGGCGGCACTGGCTCCGACCTCAGAGTCGGGATGGAAGACCTGGTAGCGTCCCCTCACCTGCCCCTGGCGATCGAGCAGCACGAGGCGGAGGTCGTTTTCATAGAGATCAAAAACATTCAGCCGCTCTTCCTCGGGAATAAGCAGTGAGGGCTTCAGGCCCAATTGCTGTGTGGTAAAGACGTTGAGTTTTGCACGCTCCACCGTCATAAACCACCAAGGCGCTTTTGCCCCTACTCCGATAACCTCGGCATAAGTGCGAAAGTATTCAGGAGTATCGCGCTCGGTGCTCGCGCTCATGGACACCTGATGAAAATCTGGATGTGTACCAAACTCATCATTCAGGCTGCGCATGGCCTCGATGACAGCCTTGGAACCATGCGGACACACGGTGTAGAGATGACTGAGCACGGTCACTTTGCTTTTCACCTCCGAGAGCAGAACACCACGCCCAAGCCTTTCGCTTCCTTGGAGATCGCCGCTGATCTTGCCAAGCACGGGGATCTCACTCTTCAAACTTGGAGCCACGACGGATGCGGGTGCCTGTAGCGTGGCAGCTCCCGAGCTCGCCACTCTTGCGTCCATCACAGACTTGCGGTGGTCTTCATAGCGCACCTCCTGCGTCCAGCCAGCAATGCGCTTGATGCGTTCCATGTTTTGCTCCATGGGACCGATGGCGGAGAGCAGCGTCCAGCGTCCGGTCGCCTGGTTGCCCACCACCAGCACGTTGCCGTGTGTGCTTGGCTTGATGTCGGTGGACCGGGTCACATCATTGGAGACGAGGCCGATCGTTTCGCGCACCTTGAGGATCTCGGCGGCATTCCCGGTCAAAAACTTCCATTCCGGCATGTCTGGGTCAGACGATTCGATGGCCTGCATGCGTGCATAGCGCGCCACCTTTTCCGGAGTGTCGCTGTCGGCATCCACGGAGATGGAGAGGATCTGAATGCTGCGCCCAAAGCTGTTCTTCAGCTCCTTGCGCATCTGCGTCAGCTTGCTGTTCGTCAGCGGGCAGGCGTCTTTGCAGTCGGTGTAGAAAAAGCTGAGGATGACAGCCTTGTCTTTGATGAGGTCTGAGAACAGGCGGATGTGGTTGCCGTGCTGGTCCACCACCGGAATGTCCGGCAGTTTGTCACCATAGCTGCGCCGCATGAGGCGCATCGACTCTTTTTGAAGCTCTGCATCCCCATCGTTCTTGGGCTCTGCCTTGGCCGGACGCTGCATGGCTACCGCCAATGCCGCGAGGCCCAGGAGAACCTGGAAACGCTTGAACACATAGTTTGAATAGGAAGGCATGAGGCAGGATTGATTGGAGGGATAAAATTTACGGGAAAAACTGCTGCACTGGCTGCGGGGTCAGACTGCCGACGGCGCGTGGATCGAACTGGAACATCATCTCCAGGTCCTCATGCTCGTTGGTGTGGCAGTGGAAGACGAAGGGCCCCTTGAACGTGCGGAAGCGCATGCGGATCACCACGGAGTCGTTGGGCCCGAGCATCTGGGTGTCCTGGTTGAAGGAGTTGTGATAGAGCGGCGTCTTGCCAGTTCTCAGATTCCTGACCGTCTGGTGATTCTCCAAGTGAATATGGATGGGGTGCCACCAGCCACCTGAGCCGTTGGTCAGCGTCCACTCCTCCGTCGAACCGAGAGTAGGGCAGGCATTCGCCAGGGTCTTTTCATAGAAGCCCCCATTGATGGCCCAGTGGCCGTTCTTGCGCTCAAAGCGGAACGACCTGCGCGCAGAGACCTCGCTCTCCAAGATCTTGCGGTGGGGACGCAGAGCCGTGGTGTCTGTGATCGAAGCGTCTGGGTTCGCGGGATTCGCTGCCACCACTTCAAACATCAGCAACTGGTGAATGAAGGCAGGAGTCCCTGAGACGGTGGTGCCGTCAGAGTCTTCCAGTTTTCCCTCGGGGCCGCGCCCACCCTTTTGTTCCAAGATGTTCTCGAGGTAGATTTTAGTGCCTGGACGGTACTTCGAGAAGTCGATGATGATGTCGGCACGTTTTCCTGGCGACATCAATACGGCCTGCGTGCGCTGCGGCTGCGGGAACATGACCGAGTCGTTGCCGATGCGCAGGAAGCTCGCGTTGTTGCTCAGGCGGTAGCGGCGGTGGCGTGCGCTCGAGCCGCCCAGCAGGCGGAAGCGATACTTGCGGGCTTCCACTTTGAGGCGCGGGTAGGCTTTGCCATTGACCATTTCCACATTCCCGATGTAACCATCGTGGTTGTTGGAGTCATACCAGATGGCACCTTCTTTGGTGAAAACTCGGTCTCCGATGACGAGATACATTTCGTACGGGTTTTCATAAGCGGGGCCTGTGTCAGACACACCACGAATGCCGGGGAGAATGCCCTCACGGATCAAATTGAGCTCCAAATCATCAAAGCATTTGGCGTTGGAGGCTAGGCCTCGGTTCACATGGATCGCAGTCATGTCTGCCGCATGGTCGTGGAACCACAGGGTGGACGGCGCTTCTGAAATATCCGGCTCATTGGTGCCAGGGATCAAAGGCAGAACATTGGGATAGTAGTAGTCCCGCTTTTCCCCTGGGAGGGTGAGGAAGGAAGCGTGCCCGTCTGAGTGGCTGGGCCAGTGCCCACCATGCATGTGAACGCTCAGTTCCTCAGGCAGCGTGTTTTCAAAGCGTACCAAGGCGGGCTGCCCGATGCGGAAGCGGAACTGCGGGGCGCGGATACCCGCACCCGCAGCATTCACACCTTCGTAGGCCCAGACCGGCGTCTTCAGCCCCATCGACTTTGGCAGCATTTCGGAGTAGGCTGCAGTGGCCCGCATATGGAAAAACTGCGTGGGCATCCGATCCCAGGCGGCCGGATGATCAAAGTATTCGGGAGCGACTCCGTGGAAGACTTTGCCCACGCCGACGCCACCATACTGGGCAGGCTCGCTGCCCGTGCTAAGGGGAGTGATGTGGTTGTAACTGGGCAACTCATCCTGCCAGCGTGGAACGGCGGTGTTCTCAATAGCCCCCTTGAAGTTGCTACCAGGGATCGGCAGCGGCACATTCGCCTGAGACGAGCTTCCAATGTTGAAAACACTGGCTCCTGCGATCGTGGATGCGGTCTTAATGAAAGAACGGCGGCTAACTTCGTTGGGGGATGAGTTCATAATAAAAAAAGGGTTGGTTTAAGCTTAGAAAAAATGAAAAGGACTCTGCGTATGCCCGGTGGTGCCGGTCATTGAGGGTGGGCTCCGCAGGGAGAAATCTCCCCCTGCGGAGCGGGTTGGAGACAGCAGGCCGGTTACGGGAAGAACTGCTGTGGCGGCTGCGGGACAAGTGTTCCCACGGCACGCGGATCGAACTGGTTCATCATCTCGAAGTCTTCGTGCTCATTGTTATGGCAGTGGAAGACAAACGGGCCTTTGAAGGTGCGGAACTTCATGCGGATGGTGATGCTTGAATTCGGACCGAGCTTCGTGACGTCCTGCTTCTGGGTGTCCCAATAAGGCGGAACCTTCTTGGTTGTCAGGTTCATCACCTGCTGATGGGATTCCAGATGGATGTGGATGGGGTGCCACCAACCACCGGCACCGTTTGTGAGAGTCCACTCTTCGGCGGATCCCAGAGTCGGGCATGCATTGGCGACATTCTTGTCATAGAAGCCACCATTCATGGCCCAGGCGCCGTTCTTGCGCTCAAAGAGGAAGGTGCGGCGGGCGGCAATTTCCGTGTCGAGAATCTTCACATGCGGCCGCAGCGCCGTATTGGCGATGATCGTCGCATTGGGATAGGCAATATTTCTGGCCACCACGTCAAAGCGAATGAGCTGGTGGGAGAAGGCCGGCTTGCCAACCACCACGTTGCCGTTTTCTGACTCCAGCGTGCCGCGTGGCCCCACCCCGGCATCCTGTTCCAGGATGTTTTCGATGAAGATCTGCGTGCCTGGCTTGAACTTCGAGAAGTCGATGATGATGTCGGCGCGCGCGCCGGGGGAGAGCAAGACACTCTGGCTGTTTTGCGCCCGGTCGAAAAGCCAGGCATCATGGCCGATGTGCAGGAAGCTGATGGTGACACCGGCGGCATCTGCCACACGGATGCGGCGCCAGCGGGCGGTGGAAGCTCCGTGCAGACGGAAGCGGTACTTGCGTGCCTCCACGGTCATCTTCGGATAAGCGCGGTTATTGACCGTCTCCACATTGCCGATGTAGCCGTTGTGGCTGTTTGAGTCATACCACGCCTCACCGGTTTTCGTGAAAACGCGGTCGGTGAAAGAGAGATACTCATCGTAGGGATTGTAGTACTCAGGACCCACATTCGATTTGCCGATGATCCCTGGCAGCACGCCGCGGGCAATGAGGGCAAGTTCGAGATCATCGAAACCTTTGCAAACGCCCACCATGCCGCGCGCCACATGCACGGCGGTCATGTCCTGCGCATGGTCATGAAACCACATGGTGGAAGGACTTTCCGACACATCGGCCACACCTTTGGCGGTACGCGGAAGCACATTCGGATAGTAGTAGTCCCGTGCCTCACCCGGCAAGATGAAGAAGGAGGCGTGGCCATCCGAGTGGCTGGGCCAGTGGCCACCGTGCATGTGAATGCCGGTTTCTTCTGGCAGAGTGTTGTTGATGCGAACCAAGGCTGGCTGGCCAATGCGGAAGCGGAACTCGGGCAAGGTCAGGGTTGGGGCACCTCCTGGAGCCTTACCACACCAACGCCAGAGTGGCGTCTGCATCCCCATTTTCGTGGGGAGCACCTGCATGGTTTCCGCTTCAGCAGCCATTCCGTAGTATTGCACTGGATACTTGCTCCACTCTGCTTCGGGGATCTGCGGGATATCCTTGCCGCGCACTGCGGGATCCCACTCGGGGGCGACGCCGTGAAAGACCTTGCCTACGCCCAAGCCATTGTACTCCGTCGGCTCGGTGCCGGTGCTGAGCGGTGGCACCCACTGGTGGCGGGGCAGTTCATCCGTCCAGCGCGGAACGACGGTGTTTTCAAGGGCCCCTGTAAAAATCGAGGAAGGGATGGGCAGTGGCACGTCCGCACGTGAGGAGTTGCCGATGCTGAACACTGAAGTGCCTGCTGCGGCGGCGAGTCCCGTCTTGATGAAATCACGTCGAGTGGAGAAGCTTTGTCTGTTGTCTTGCGTCATAGGTGTGTGGTGTATTTTTTTGTGAGCTTTGACGCTTGGTTTAAGGCGCTGTGGCTAGGTGCGGTTTTGGTGGGGAAAGTGGGATCAGGCGGACAGTGCCATTTTGCGGGCTTCAAGTTTGCGTTGAACTGAAGGGCACTTGAGAGAGGCGAGATAGGAGGCCGCTCCTTGGAGTGCTTTGACCTCAGCGAGCTGACGCACCTGGGTGGCTGGGCTGGCGTTCTTTTTTGCCATGGCGACTTTCTGCATGAGCTCAAAAGCGCGCTGGCGGAGTGCCTTGATGGCGGCGTCGTGCTCACCGAAATTGCGTTGCTCTGAAAAGATGGAGCGGGGAATTCTCATGGGGTTATTGGGGTTATTGGGGTTTAAAGTTGGGGGTTCCAGCTCCACCGGAGCGACCGACTGCGGGGATTTCCAGGAAAGTGGTGATGGCGCGCCCTTTCGCGTCTGCAGTGATCTTACCGGCGGTGGCAGGGTGCCCGTTCGGCACGAGAAGCTGCGGATGGTCAAAGGGGGCGCGCTCAAACTTCACCCGCGGATCAGTCAGGCTGATGAGGAAGGCGATGAGTGCCTCCTTCTCTGCGGGTGTCAGGCCGAGATCGGTGATGTCCGGGGGAATATCAGCAATGTTTTCATCTGTGAAGTCTCCGCCTCGATTGTAAAAATCCACCACCTGCTTCAGCGTCAGATAACCACCATTGTGGAAGTAAGGGGCTGTAAGTTCGACATTGCGCAGCGAAGGAGTTTTGAAGGAACCATCGGCGGATGGCACGTAATGTTTGTCCGCAGCGAAGGCTGGGAGTGGAAGCCCCAGTGCCTCCAGCTTGCCATCATAAAACAGGCGCGATTCGGAGAGCGGATTGCCAAAGGGATCATCCTCACCGATGCCCAGGTCCTCCAAACTCGGGCGCACGCCAATGTTGTAGAATCCATTGTCATAAACGACATGCCTTCCTGTTGTATTGACCATGCCATAGGCGTCCACCGTGGGAGCCACTGAAGAGAAGACCATGCGCTCAATGCGGTCTGGAATGCTCGGACGTGATCCGATGGTGCCGGGCATCGTGATCACTGGATCCCCGGGCAGCGGAATATCAATTTTATCAAGCTTCGACACAGTCGCAGCGGAGAACTCAGGCCCGTTGTGGCAGGATGCGCATTTGCCCTTGTCTTTGAAGACTTCTAGGCCGCGCTTCTGCTGCGCCGTGAGTGCTGAATCATAACCCTCAGCGAAGCGGTCAAAGGGTGAGTCATCCGAAACGAGCGTCGATTCATACATTTGAATCGCTAGGCCAAAGAAGAGCGCAAAGTTCCAGCTCATCTGATTGAACTGCCTGGCGCTTGGATTCTGCGGTGTCTTGACCAGCAGTGGCGCGCCACCGGCGGACATTTCCACCCAGTTCACGCCCTGCCACCAGATCGGCAGAAATGCCTTCTGGATCATCTGCTGGTAATTGGCCACCGCCAATCCCTTGCCCGAAGGATGCACCATGACTCCGAGCACACTGTCCTCTGCATGCACCACCTGTCTGGCCAGTGGCCGCAGGCTGAGAACTTTCTTGCCAAGATCGGCAAATGAGCGGCCTGCGGCTGACATTTCCACATCATTCAGAGGCGGCCCGACTGCTTGGGAGGCAAGGCTGGAGTAGCGAAGACTCACTTGCACCTCTTCCATTTGCGCCGGAGTTTTGGCTTGCAGCACAAAGGCATTCGGATCACGCGCCCCGAAAGGGTTAACTCCATTGAAAACGTCCTGCGCACGTCCATCCCAAAAGTTGCGCAGATAAAAAACTGCATTGATGACTGATGGAGAGTTACGAGGGGCCACACGGCGGGTGTTCACACCATTGACCTGGTAGGTGCTGTCTGGCAGCGTCCGCGTCGTTTCTTCTGCCCGGCGGGGCACCACCTGGATGAACTGCTCATTGAATACTCCCTGTGAGCCTACGATGTCATTGCTGTCGGCAATAACTCGGGACTGACGATCATTGGGATTGGAAAGTTTGTGAAAAGGAAAGTCAGCCGCTTTAAGTGCGCGATTAGCGCCCAATTCGATCTGAGTATCTGGACTTGCCTGACGCTGACCATTTCTTTGAAGTAGCGCGGGAGCCAGCGTGTTGATGCTGCGAGTGTCCGCCCCGGCATGATAGTGGCACGTAGCACAGGAAGTCACCCCATCACTACCGACCTGCATGTCCCAGAAGAAGGCTTTTCCCAGAGCAATGGCGGCTTGCCGATCTCTGACAAACTCATCCAGGTTCGTCGGACCGGGAACCGTAACTCCCTTGAGACTGCGCAAGAGTGTCGCCGTCTCCCCTTCGGCAATGATTTCAGCTTCTGTGAGAGGAGTCTCTTGAACCTTAGGGGTGAACTGTGCCTCAGAACGAGAACCCAGGAAGAGGAACGCCAAGAGTACCGTCAGAGCGACCCCACCTTTATTATTGTATTTACACTGAACATAGAATTGAGAAGCCCGCGAAAGCGAAGCTGCCCGTTGTTTTATGTTAGTTGTATTTTCCATTTGTTAATCCCTGCCGTTTTCTGCTGGGTATGGAATTTTGCATTCGTAACTGCATTGTTACAAACGATGGATAGGGTTACCCCACTTTAGACAATATTGGCTCTATACTGCCCGGATAAAGAAGGCCAAAAAGCTATGAATTAAGGTTTCTATTCCTCATTTTTAAGCCTCTAGACCTTCTTTGAAGCATTGATTCATCATAATAGATTCCGCATCTGGAATTCATTTTTCCCAGCTAAACCAACTGAATTTAGCAGTCTCACAGTGAAGAGGTTTGTCTCAAGCCCTCCAAATCAACCACCTCAGCTTCACATTGCTTTTTGCCGCTAATTTTTTTGCTTAACCCTGTGTATCCCATTCGGAATTTCAGACGAATTTTATTTAATTTAATCTGATTATTAATCTTTTTATATTTTTTGCACACCCATTGCTTTATCCATAATTTCTAAATTCATAATTTTTATGCGTCCAAGAAGCGAACTGGTATTTCACGAGCAAAGCCCTCCGCTCCCAGACACATGCGAGGCATGCAAACGTTGCAGCTCCCCTTCCCTGCCTCCTTCATTACGCGCACTCTTAAGGACCCCATCTGAGACGCAATGCCCGATGGAAAATCCATCAGAAACCGAAGTGCGCAGCACGTGATCTTTGACCTGGGGCACCCTGCATCCAGGCCAGAAGCAGAGAAAGCACTGCGGTGCATTGAGGCCCGCAGGACGTATGCAGGCATCACCATCCGGGCATATCCTCAATGGCGGAAACTCACCTCGTGATATCAATCCCTAACCAGCGCAGATTGTCCGCAGGGATCATGTTCACACCGATGGCCTTTTCGAAACGGTTCACGGTTTCCCATGACCACGGCCATTTGGGTTACCCCCGCATTTCGCAACGCACATGGTCGAGTTGTTATTATTGTGGCTATGCATTTTCATGTCATTTACAATATTCACTAGCGCTCGAAAGATGCGCCTCTGCCAGATTCGCGCATTTTTGCCCATTCTCTTCATCGGGGCAGCGAATATCGGACGCTCACAGGAGGGTTTAGCAAAACTGGATTCCTTGATGCCAGGCGCAGAACTCAGCGATGACGTCAAAATTGCCGACAGCGCCATGGTCAAGGTCAATTTCCCAAGCGCCCCTATCCAGGCCATCATTCCCTTTTATACCAGCCTTACGCGAAAAAAGCTCATTCTAGATTCATCACTGCAAGGCGAGCAATTGCGCATCATTTCTCCAGAGCCGCTCTCTAAAAAAGAGGCCATTGCATTCATTGAAGCGACATTGCTGCTCAATGGTTACGCTCTGATCAAGGTTGACGCCACAACGTCAAAGCTGATTAACAATGGCGCTGGCAAAAACCCCACAGCTGACGGTTTAAAAGTCTATCATCATGTCAGGGACCTCCCGGCAAATGAAGAAATCTGCCACTTCGTTTTGCAGCTCCATCATATATCCGGCGGGGATGCTTCCAAAGCTTTTCAAGAAGTGATCAAACTGCACCCCTATGGGGCGATCTCAGCCATCTCCAACAACTCGGCGCTGATCATCACGGAAAACAGCACCACGATCCGAAGCATCCATGAACTGGCCCAAGTGATCGACGTTCCTCCAGCAAACATCTCCAACGAAATGATCAAGTTGGAGAGGTCCGATGTAGAACTGATCGCCGAAATGATCACTGAAATTTTTGGGCAGGATAAAAACGCTGAAAACAGCTCGCCTGATGCACCGGTCAATATTGCTCCAACCAAGGCGGAAGGCGTAAACCCGGCAAGATCTGGGCCAGGACAAAAATCACAGGCCACCAATCCGGCGTCCAGCAAAGTGAAGGTATTCGCATACCGACGCACGAATGAATTGCTCGTCATAGGTCGCCCAGTTGACATCACCTACATCAGAGGATTGGTGGAGAAACTGGATAAGCAGGATGACACGACCAACTTTCTAAAGCGACGTTTGAAATGGCTCAAGGTTCACGATTTCATTTCAGTCGCATACAATGCGCTCGCGAAAGACACCGACATCCAAAACAGTGACGGATCGGCATCAAAAGGTGGTGGCCGTAGAAAGGCAACCTCAAAGCGCAATGATTCGAATGCCCTCTCAGATAGCAACTCTGCACGTAACGGTCCCGGAGGTCTCTCGGGAGACGCTGGAAACCCGAACGGAAATATCAATTCTGGAGGTGCGCACAGTGGCATCACAGGAACAAATTCGAGCCGCACTTCCCTGTCTTCTCCTGACGAGGCGGGTGCCCCCGAGTCGATGATTGTTGGAAAGACGCTGCTGATTTCTGATCCACAGTCCAACAGCCTCATTGTCTCAGGGTCCCCTGAGCATGTTTCACGCATTGATCAACTTCTGGTTGAAATGGATGTCAGGCCTCAGCAGATCTACATATCTGCCATCATTGGACAGTTGAGCCTTGGCAAAAATTACAATTATGGCTTCGACTTTCTCAAGCTCTTAGACGACTTCAGCATTCGTCAAACAGGTGATGACTCCAATTCATCATCTGGCACAGCAGGCTTAGGCAGTTCATTTTCAAGCGGCGGAGGGCAGGCATCACAAATCGCCAATTTTTCCTGGAATCGCCTTAACCTATACGGACAGATCGGGTCATTGAGCAGTTACCTCAAACTGATCGAGGGTGCCAATGACTTCAAAATTCTTGCCACTCCCAGCGTCTATGCAAAGAACGCATCCAAGTCAGTTATTTCCTCCGGCCAAAAGATCGCTGTTCCTGCACAAATCTTATCGAACGGTGGATTTCAATCTGGTGTAATCAACAACAGCGTCAGTGTTGATTACCGTGATGTACTGCTAAAGCTGGAAGTCATTCCTCTCATTAACTCTAATGATGAGGTGACGTTGCGCATTGCTCAGGTGAATGACAATATTGTTGGCAGTCAGACCATCTCAGGTAACACTGTTCCGACCATTGGAACGCAGCAGCTGGTCACTGAAGTATCCATTAAAAATGACTCAACCGTCGTTCTTGGCGGGTTGATTACAGAGCGCTCCAGCAACGAAGGCCGCGGGGGCATTTTTCTGCGGCGCATCCCCATCATCAAGAATTTGTTTGGCACCACCACAATAGAAAACAAGCGGGATGAGCTGCTGATTTTCATTCAACCGCATATCATCAAAAATGATGATTCTGGAGATAATCCTAACGCTATAGAATCTGAACGCTCAGCCCTTTTCAAGGAAACCATGGATTTCAGCGCACCTGCGTTGGAGGATGTCCCCAAAGCTCTGCCTTATCGTGATAGTGGCCACAAATGATGCAGCCATCGAACAATGGAAGCATGCCCGCAGCTTCTGCTTCGAAACGAAAGGAACCCCGCCCCCTATGAAAAATAGCGAAAAATTTCTACTGACAGTTTTTACCTTGGTGTTCCTGATTCTCGTGGGAGGCGGCGGTGTAAAGTATGCTTACACCCATTACATGGCCATACGCGAAGAAAATGAATCTCTCGATAATCGAATTGAGGATATGAACTATGCCATCTCGAAGGGGACGGAATGGGCCGAAAAATACAACTGGATTGAGGAACTCATCCCTGCTTTTTCCAGCCATGATGAAGCTTCATCAAAATTGCTAGGGGTCATTTCAACCCAAGCAGCAAAACGTGGCCTCGGCATCGGCGGCAAAGAGTTCATCGAAGAATCTAAAGAAATTGGTCCCGACGGATTGCCAGTGGAAGCAAATCTTGGATACTTCAACCGCGCGAAAGTGAAAATAACGATCACCGGAGCCATGGAAAAGGTCTTCTACCAGTGGCTGGAGGACATCCAACAAGCGAAGTTGTTTATTGGCGTCACGCATCTTTTGATCAACCCAGTCGGCACCAACAAAACCGTAAACTGTGAAGTCGATTTCACTCAGTTCTATCGTGAAACCAAACAACGTAAATGAGTTGTTAAACAATCATAGAACCTCGCATGAAACCGCCTCGGCTATCGGGACATCACTACCATCTCCCAGCAGGCCGCTGCGGACATCGAGATCGCCCAGGTATGGCAACCTGGCACACTGAAAGACAGCGGTAGACGTTCGGGGGCCGAGAATGGCTTGCACAAGTGAGTGGATGGCAACGGGCACGAGCCTCGACCGACAAAAACACTTCCCTTGCCGCTTCAATGATGCCTATTCTTCACCGAATACTCATCCAATTCCATGACCGCCACCACTTCAGACTCCACCCCGACATGCAACCAAGAATGGGAAAAGCACGGCTTGTTCTTCGAGTATGGCAGCGCGGCGAATCCGCGCATGCCCAAGATCGGCATTGATGTGTTCCCGCCCTCGATGCATCACATCGCCGAGAGCAAAATTATCCCGCTGGATCTGGCGCACAAACTCGAAACCAGCCACCCGGCCACCGGGCCCAATCTTCTGGCCCATTTTGTCCACATCGCCGCCGGTGAGGAGTTGCCCACCTCCTGCCATGCCAGCAGTCAGGTCTTTTATGTCATTCGCGGCGCGGGTTACAGTGTGATCGATGGCAAGAAGTTGAGTTGGAAATCGGGCGATTTCTTTGCGCTGCCAGTCACCGGCGAGATCCGGCATCGCGCGAGTGAGGACAGCGCCTTCTATTGGGTGAACGACCAGCCGCTGATGGATTTCCTCGGTGCCAAGCCCACCAGCCCCAGATTCCGGCCGCTTTATTTCTCCCGTGAGCTACTCACGAGCGAGCTGGAAAAGGTGCGGAAGGAAAACGAGGGCAAGGACAAGAACCGCAACGGCATCCTGCTGGCGAATCCTGACTGCCCTCAGACGAAGACGCTCACGCACACCATGTGGTCTCTCTACAATCTGCTGCCTGCGAAGACCAAACAGAAAGCCCACCGGCACAACTCCATCGCCCTCGATTTCGCCGTGAAGGCCACGGAGGGCGTTTACACCATGATCGGTCGCGATCTCGATAGCGATGGCAACATTATCAACCCCGTCCGCGCCAACTGGGTGGCTGGTGGAGCCTTTGTGACGCCTCCCGGCTGGTGGCACTCCCATCACAACGAAAGCGACGAGGACGCCATCGTCCTGCCGGTGCAAGATGCGGGCCTGCACACTTTCATGCAGACGCTCGACATCCAGTTTGCGCATGGGTATTGAGCAGGGCGCTGCTGAAACAGCTTCGGGCGGAGGTGATCTAGCGCCGCGCTTCACTTCACCAGACTCAGCTTCCACGGGTAGCGGCGGTCGGCGTTCCATTCGCCGACGTAGATGTCGCCAGCGCTGTCCACGTAGAGATCGTGGCAGTGTTTGAAGACGGATTCGGTTTGGTGCATCGGCTGGAGCTTGCCATCGGTGTAGATGGGCTGGCTGCCGCCAGGGGCGCTGAGAACGTGTTTGGTTTTGCGGTCGAGCACGAGAACGAAACCGGACTGGTTGAGCTTCTTGCCCGTGCCGTTCTCTTTGCTCCAGCAGACGGCAGTGTAGATCTTGTCATCGCGAAAGACGAGCTGACCGGCGAAGGCACCCGGCAGGTCAATGGTGTCCACATAGGTGCCGTTGAGCGTGAAGGCCTTGATCTGGCTCTGGCTGCGTGATGGCACCCACACGAGCGGACCGCGCGGATCGGTCGCATCGATGGAGATCCCGTGCGCGTTGCTGAGATTCGCGGCGTCCTTCGTGGGTCCACCCCATTTCTTGAGGAGCTTTCCCTCCAGCGTGAACTCATAGATGAAGTTCGATGCGTAACCGTCCGCGATCAGCAGCGTTCCACTGGGCGTGTAAGCCGCGTCACAAGGCATGAATTTTCCTTCGTTGATGCCGAGTTCCTGCGGTGTGGGAAACTTCAGCACTACGTCGCCCGCTGTGGTTAGCAGGGTGACGCGTCCTTGACCCGCCTTCGGATTCCAACCCTCTGCCGCAAAATGCCAGCCGCAGTCGATGTGCAGCAGGTATTCCACTCCGTCCTTTTCGAAAATCTCCAGTCCATGTCCACCCCCGAGACCTTGGCTGATCGACCTCACGTAGCGGCCGTCCTTCTCGAACACGATGAAGTCATTCTGCGGATGGTCGGTAACGAGGTAGATGCGCCCGTCGCGCCCCTCTGCCAGCGCATGCGAATTGATCACCGGAGCGGCCTTGGGATCAGCCTTGGCCCATTTCATGTCCACGCGGTAGCGAGCCGGACCGTGACCGATGGTCACGCCATCGGCAGAGGCGGGAGTTTCCTGAGCCATCGCATGGGCAGCGAGAAATACGAAACTGGCGGAGAGGAGTCGGAGGACGTGGGTGGACATGATTTCAAGTTATACGGACCTGCCACCACTTTGCAATCAGCCCACGCGAAAGTCCCGCCGCCCTTGGGCCGAATACTCCCCGGAGGCCTGTGCGAGAAATCAAAGCCCACCCGATGTAACTTTCCTTGCCTTACACCCAGGCACCCCGTCCCCGCGCCACGGCCAACCCGATCCGGCACCCGAAAAAGAACATTCCTTTCAGAAAGATAGTTGCTCTCGATGTAGAAGAAAAGCCGCCGTTCGGTTGTACTATTCATACATGCGTCGTTACGTCCATCCCTGGTTCCTTGCGGTTGCCGCGCTCAATTTGGGCACGTTGAGCACCCGGGCTGTGGATATGTTTCGCGACCAAGTGGAGCCGATTCTGCGGCAGCGGTGCTATGAATGCCACTCCCACGCTGGGAAGATCAAGGGAGGGCTCACGCTGGACTCCCCCTCGGGATGGCAAAAGGGCGGAGAGAGCGGGCCAGCGCTGGTCCCGGGTGCCTTGGATCAAAGCAGGCTGATCAAGGCGGTGCGTTATGCCACGCCGGATCTCGAAATGCCGCCCAAGGCGAAGCTGCCCGCCAGCGAGATTGCAATTCTGGAACAATGGGTGACCGCAGGTGCGCCTGACCCACGTGAGGCTGCGATCATGGCGGAAAAAAAGGGCGTGGATATCGAGGCGGGCCGCAAGCACTGGGCCTACCAGCCGGTGCGTGAAACCGCGCCACCACCCGTGCGCGATAAAGCCTGGCCGTTGAACGAAGTGGATGCCTTTCTACTCGCGAAACTGGAGTCCGTAAGCCTCCAGCCCGGCGCGGCAGCGGAGGCGCACACCTGGCTGCGGCGGGTCACCTTTGACCTCACCGGGCTCCCTCCCACAGAGGCGGAAATTGCCGCCTTCATCGCGGCCCCGTCACAGCAGGCGCATGAACGCGTGGTGGATCGCCTGCTCAACTCCAAGGCCTATGGCGAGCGCTGGGCGCGGCATTGGCTGGATCTCGTGGGCTATGCAGAGCAGATCGGCACGGAGGGCAAAATCTTCGCCGAGCACGCGTGGCGCTACCGTGATTATCTGCTGAAGTCCTTCAATGAGGATAAGCCTTTCGACCGCTTTATCCGTGAGCAGATCGCTGGTGATCTTTTGCCCGCCGCATCACCGCATGAACGCCGCGAAAATCTCATCGCCACAGGTTTCATCGTCCTCGGTGATGTGGACATCAACTCGATTGACAAACTGAAGATGGAATACGATTTCGTAGACAGTCAGGTAAGCAAGGTGGGCACCGCCTTCCTCGGCATGACACTCGGCTGCGTGCGCTGCCACGATCACAAATTCGACGCCATTGGCCAGCAGGATTACTACGGCATCGCGGGCATGTTCCGCAGCACCAAGACCACCTTCAGAACGAACCTCGGCATCTGGAGCAATGTCTGCCGCGTCCCGCTGCCAGAGCTACCCGAAGACCGCGCCGCCGCGAGCGAGCACCAGAAACGCCTCGCCAATTGGCATCAAGAAAAGGACAAGGTCACTGAGGAGCTCAAACCTCTCGAAGCCGCGCTGAAGGACAAAGCCCACACCGAGTCTCCCGAAGCCAAAAAGCATCGCGAAGAACTCAGCACGCTGATTAAGACCCTGGAAGCCAAGATCGCCCACGCCGAATACTTTGATCCAGGCAAGCCTCAAGCCCTCGCGGTGGCGGATGTGGCCGAGCCTGCCGACATGCGTCTAACCATCCGCGGCAATCCTTATGCGCTGGGAGATACCATGCCGCGCGGACTCGTACGCGTGGCCATGTGGGCACCCCAACCGCAGATTCCCGCCAAGCAAAGCGGCCGCCTCCAATTGGCCGATTGGATCGCGGACGTGCGCCATCCGCTCACCGCCCGCGTCGCGGTGAACCGCGTTTGGCAAAAGCTCTTCGGCGAAGGCCTCGTTCGCAGCGTGGATTACTTCGGCATTCGTGGCGAAAAACCCACCCACCCGGAGCTGCTCGATTACCTCGCCCATCGCTTTATGAAGGAAGGCTGGTCGCAAAAGAAGCTCATCCGTCTCCTCGCCCTCAGCCGCGCCTACCGCATGACTTCCAGCGCGGGCGAAAATGCCCACGCCTCCGAAAGCGATCCAGAAAACCGCCTGCTATGGCACATGAACCGCCAGCGGCTAGATGCCGAGTCCATCCGAGATGCGATGCTCGCCGCAAGCGGGCGCCTTACCGCGCCAGCCGGTGGCCCGGGCCTTCCATTGGAGTTTCCAGAGAACGTCAGCGGACTCCCCCTCAAGCCGAAGAGCAACCACCCACAGTTTGCCATCAAAACTGAGCGCCCCTCGCATAACTACGAGCGCACACTCTACCTGCCCGTCGTCCGCACCGGCACGCAGTTAGGCTCCGCACGCTTGCGCGATGTCTTTGACTTCCCTCAGCCCGCCCAGATCACCGGCAAGCGCAACGAGACCACCGTGCCCACTCAGTCCCTCTATCTCCTCAATGCCGACTTGATCCGCCAACGCGCCGCCGATCTCGCGGGTGATTTGCTCGCCACCACAAAGGACAGCGCCCCCTCCCGCATCGCCCGCCTTTGGTTGCGAGTTTTGAATCGTCCCGTCACTGAGGTCGAGCAAGCCGACGCGATCGCCTTCCTCAAAGACACCAGCCCTAGCACACCAGCGAAGGCTGCGTGGACAGAGCTGGCCCGCGCATTGTTCGGCACCAATGAGTTTCTCCTTCGGTACTGAGTTCAGTTGATTTGAATCCGCCATGACCGCCCCCTTTTCATCCCTTTCCCGCCGCACCTGGTTGCAGCGCACCAGCGCCGGATTCGGCGCCATGGCACTGCATGGGCTGGCGCAGGGTGCCGCGAATCCGCTCGCCCCGCTTTCCCCCCGGCTAAAGGCCAGGGCCAAGCGTGTCATCTTTCTCTACATGGCCGGCGGCCCCTCGCAGATGGATCTCTTCGATCCCAAGCCGCTCATTCAGAAAAACCACGGCCTCAGCATCGCGGTGCCTCTGCCTGAAAAGGACAAACACGTCAGCACAGCCAAGCTCCTAGCGCTCGGCACGGAGATCCCCGTGCGCCCGCGTGGGCAATCCGGCGTCACCATTTCCGATCTACTGCCGCACACCGCTGCCATCGCGGATGAGCTTTGCCTGCTGCGCGCCGTGCAGGCGGATAACAACCAGCATGGCCCCGCCGCGCTCCAATTCCACACCGGCGTCACGGCTGAAGCCCGGCCCTCCATGGGCTCATGGATCAGCTACGGCCTCGGCACTGAGAATCAAAACCTACCCGGCTTCCTCACCATCCATCCCGGCATCGAGACCCGGCTCTACGGCTCCTCCTTCCTCCCCGCCGCGCATCAGGGCACGCCAGTCGTCCTTCCTGCCAAGGTTACCGATCCCGCCATAGACTTCCTCACGGATGCCACCACGGACAGCGCCACCCAGCGCCGCCGCTTTGATTTCATCCAGCGCATGAACCGTCGCCTCATCGAGCAAGATGCCGCCGATGTCCGCCTTGAAGGCATGGTCCAAAGCCTTGAAACCGCCTTCCGTATGCAGACCGCCGCCCCCGGCCTCGTGGACCTCTCCAAAGAGACCGAGGCCACCAAAAAACTCTACGGCATCGGTGGCAGGACCACGGACAAAAACGGCCGCGCCTGCCTGCTCGCCCGCCGTCTCAGCGAGGCCGGCGTCCGCTTCGTGCAGGTAACCCTGGACGGCTGGGATCACCACGGCGACATCCGCGGAAATCTCCCTAAATCCTGCGCCGCCGCCGATCAACCCTGCGCCGGATTGATCCGCGATCTGCAATCACGCGGCCTGCTCGATGAGACCCTCGTCGTCTGGAGTGGCGAGTTTGGCCGCACCCCCTGGAGCCAGGACCTCAGCGGCACATCTCCCATCGAAAAACACGGCCGAGAGCACCAGCCAGACAGCTTCTGCACCTGGATGGCCGGCGGCGGAGTCAAAGCTGGTTTCATGCACGGCGAGACCGACGAATTCGGCTACCGCCCCGTCGCTGGCCGGGTCCATCTCCACGATCTCCACGCCACCATCCTGCACCTCCTCGGCCTCGATCACGAACACCTCACCTGGCGTAATCTCGGCCGCGACTACCGCCTCACCGACGTCTCCGGCGAAGTGGTGCGCGAGATCCTTGCTTAACAAAAAGAATAGGAGCCGCAGAGGAGAGGGAGAGTAAGGCGACAGAAATCAGAGTTTTCATTGATGAATTTGGTATGAGTTGAGTGATCGGTAGAATTGCCTGTAACGCGCTAAGCAGGTTCCGTGAGGGTGGATTCTTTTCGATCCTTCATTCATGCCTTGCGAGGTGGCAATTAAGCCCGCTCCCTTTCCTCATCTCGCCACGTCCAAGGGACAACCCGCCCCTCTCAAAAGCAAAATCCAAGCAGACAAACGGCGCCATAGTTTTACGCCAGCACCGGCTTCACCACCTTGCCGAACACATCCGTCAGCCGGTAATGTCGGCCTTGGAACTTGAAGGTGAGCTTTGTGTGATCGATGCCGAGGCAGTGGAGGATGGTCGCGTGCAGGTCGTGCACACCGACGGGATCTTGTGTGATGTTGTAACTAAAATCATCAGTCTCGCCGTGCGTGATGCCACCCTTGATGCCGCCACCGGCCATCCAGATGGTGAAGCAGCGGGGATGATGATCGCGACCATAGTCGTCCGGCGTGAGCCTTCCCTGGCAATAGACTGTGCGGCCAAATTCGCCTCCCCATACGACGAGCGTATCATGGAGCAGGCCGCGCTGTTTTAGATCGGCCACGAGGGCAGCGCTTGGCTGGTCGGTGTCGCGGCATTGGCCTTGGATTTGCTTTGGCAGCTTCGTGTGCTGATCCCAGCCGCGATGGAAGAGCTGGATGAATCGCACACCGCGCTCGGCCATGCGACGTGCGAGAAGGCAGTTCGCAGCGAAGGTTCCTGGTGTGCTTGAGTCTGGTCCATAAAGGTCGAAGGTGCTGGCAGGTTCATTTGATACATCCGTCAGGTCCGGCACACTCGTTTGCATCCGATAGGCCAGTTCATACTGCGCGATGCGTGTATTGATCTCAGGATCGTTGACTTCGGCAAACTCCATCTGGTTGAGCTTCGCAAGATCGTCGAGCATCCGCCTCCTAGCACCCGCGTCCATGCCGGGCGGGTTGGAAAGGAACAACACGGGATCGCCCTGCGAGCGGAACTTCACTCCTTGATGCTTCGTCGGGAGAAAGCCGCTGCCCCACAGTCGATCATAGAGCGGCTGGTCCATCGGATTGCCCGTGCCGTTCGAAAGCAGCGCGACGAATGCGGGCAGGTCGTGGTTCTCGCTGCCGAGTCCGTAGCTGAGCCACGAGCCAATGCTCGGCCGTCCCGCGAGCTGAGCGCCTGTTTGAAAGAACGTGATCGCCGGATCGTGATTGATGGCCTCGGTGTGCATCGACTTGATGAAACACAAGTCATCAGCCACCCGCGCCGTGTGCGGCAGCAGTTCGCTCAGCCACGCGCCGCTCTTGCCATGCTGTGCAAACTTGAACCGCGATGGCGCGATAGGGAAGCGGTCCTGCCCGGCCGTCATGCCCGTGAGCCGCTGGCCCTGGCGGATGGAGTCAGGCAGATCGGCTCCAAAGCGCGGTGTGAGTCCGGGCTTGTGCTCGAACAAATCCAGCTGCGAAGGTGCGCCGGACTGGAAGAGATATATGACCCGCTTTGCCTTCGCCGGAAGAGGAATTCCGTCTGCCGCGCCCGCTGCCTCGTCCATTATCGAAGCCAGCGCCGCCGCACCGATGCCCGCCCGGCCGAAGAAGTGGCGGCGGGTCACTTGAAGTGAGTGATCAATGAATGAATTCATGGCTTACTGTTTCGTGACTGCCTCATCGAGATTCAAAATCAGTCCACACAGAGCGGCCAGGGCTGCGTGTTCGGCGGGATCAAGACGGTTGTCGCGAGCTGACTCACCCGTGGTGATGAGCGCGCGCGCGGAAGATGGGTCGCTGAGAAAACGGGTCAGTTGCTGATCGTAATCAGCGAGCAGCACTTTCAGTTCTTGCGCCTTCGGTGAGCGATTGAGCACGAGGCGGAAAGCATGGCACACCTGGTCTTCACGGGTTTGCACCTCACCCATGACACGCTGGGCAAGCGCGCGGGCAGCTTCGACGAAAGTGATGTCGTTCATCAGCGCGAGCGCTTGCAGCGGCGTGTCGGTCCGTGAAGGGCGCACGCAGCTCATTTCGCGGCCCGGCGCATCAAAGGCCGTCATCGTTGGCTGCGGGCTGGTGCGCTTCCAGAAGGTGTAAAGCCCACGGCGGAAGAGTTTGTCACCGTGGTCCAGTTCGAGGTCGGTGCCGCTGAGTTCCTTGCCGAGGCCGGATGGTTGGTAGGGTTTCACTGACGGTCCGCCAATATTTTCCACCAACAACCCGGCGGCTGCCAGGGCCTGATCACGCACCATCTCTGCGGAGAGGCGGAAGCGCGGCGCATGCGAGAGCAAACGGTTCTCAGGGTCACGACTGAGCGCGGCTGGCGTGATGCGCGACGACTGCCGGTAAGTGGCACTGGTGACCAACAACTTTATCAAACGCTTCACATCCCAGTCGCGCATGAATTCGGTGGCCAACCAGTCGAGCAGATCGGGATGACTCGGCGGTTCGCCTTGTGAACCAAAATCCTCCGAAGTCTTCACGAGACCGGTGCCGAAGAGCATCTGCCAGAGCTGGTTCACGGCGACGCGTGCGGTGAGCGGATTCTTTTCACTCACGAGCCACTGAGCAAAACCGAGCCGATTCGCCTTCGCGTCCGCAGGCATCGGCGGCAGGCTTGCGGGCACACCAGGAAACACGCGCTCGCCAGGTTGGTCATACACACCGCGCTTTAGGATGTGCGCCTCACGCGGCACCGGCATTTCTTCCATGACCATCAGCGTCGGGATGGATTCGACAAAGGCGGCGCGTTGTTCGCGCAGGGTGATCAGCTCCGAGTTCGCAGCGCGCTGCGCCGGTTCAGCGTGTTCGGTGAGAAAACAGGCGCGCATTTTCATCGCTTGCTGATCCGTGCGTTTGCTGACAGGCAGCTTCGCAATATCAGTCACTGATTCCGCTGCGGCGAGGATCGTTGACTCTTCATCCGTGAGCGCGCGCGTATAGACGCGGACGTCACGGATTTGGCCATGGAAGCGATTCGCTGCTCCACTGCCAGCGCCAATGCGAAAGGGTTGTTTCGTGGCGAAAGTCTGGTTCAACTGATCCAGCTGAACGCGCAGTTTTTGCGACTGACCATTGATGAAAATCTTCACGCCCGCCGCGACGCGTGAGCCGTCATAGATGACAGTGATGTGCTGCCACTGATCTGGAAGCACCTGCTCTTCCGTCTCGACACGCAGCGCGTCATCGAGCCACCTTTTTGTGAGGTGCAGTTGAACATGGCCATCCTTCAAAAAGACGCGATAGCCTTCATCGATCGAGGCAAAGGCTGAGTCGCTCTGATCTTCCACCATTCGCGACAGGATGGCGCCGTCCTTTCCAGCGCGCGGCTTGATCCAGGCGGTGAACGAAAATTTGTCGAAGTAACCGAATTCGCCCACATCACCGCCATCGACAAATCGCCGGCCGTCGAAGTCCTCCGTCTTGTCGAAACGCTTTTGCAATGATCGCGTGACCGTCCACGGCGATGTGGCGTCTTCGACGAGTGTTTTTTCCCATGCCGCCTGCGCGGCCGCGATCACGGGTTCCAGCTTGGCGAGGTTCGCTTCCGCCTGAGTGATACGATCGTTGAGCTGAGTCAGTTCGAGTTGCTGCGCTGTCGTTGGCGCGGGGATCCAGGGTACGCTATTGCCGACCTTGATGGCCTTACCCTTCTCTGGAACGTTGTTGAAGAAGGCGAAGAGCGAATAGAAATCGCGCTGCGTGAGCGGATCGTATTTGTGATCATGGCAGCGCGCGCAGCCCATCGTGAGGCCCATCCAGACTGTGCAGGTAGTGTCCACGCGATCGACCACATACTCGACTGCGAACTCCTCAGGCACGATGCCGCCCTCGGCATTTCCACGGTGATTGCGATTGAACGCGGTGGCGATCTTCTGCGAAAGAGTCGCACGTGGCAGAAGATCGCCACCGATTTGCTCGATGGTGAATTGATCAAAAGGCATGTTCGCATTGAAGGCGTCGATCACCCAGTCTCGCCAGCGCCACATCCATCTCTCACCGTCGCTCTGGTAGCCGCTCGTATCAGCGTAGCGCGCGGCATCCAGCCAGCGGATGGCCATGCGCTCGCCGAAGCGGGGACTCGCCAGCAGACGATCCACCATAGCAGTGTAGGGTTCGGAGGTTTCCGAGGGAGCAGGAGGCAGGCCGGTCAGATCCAAGGTGACACGTCTTTGCAAGGCAGCGGCATCCGCTTCGGGTGAAGGCGCCAAACCCTCATTCTCCAGCTTTGCGAGAATGAAGTGATCCACCGCATTGCGCGGCCACGCGGAGTCATTCACGGGAGGTAAGGCGGGGCGCTGCGGCGCTATGAATGACCAATGCGCCTGCCATGGGGCACCTTGAGCGACCCAGCGCTTCAGCAAATCGATCTGCTGTTTCGTGAGCTGTCTGCCGGAATCCGGCGGTGGCATTCTCTCATCCGCATCATCCGTCGTGATTAGGCGGATCAGTTCGCTCTGATCAAGCTTACCGGGTAGGATTGTGAAGTGATCCTCGCGTTTTGCCTTTGCGCTGCTCTCCACATCGAGCCGCAGATCGGCTTTGCGGTGCGCCTTGTCCGGACCGTGGCAGAGGAAGCAGGTGTCGGAGAGGATGGGCCGGATGTCGCGATTGAACTCGATCCTGTCCTGCGCCCGCAGCAGGGAGGCAATACTGATGAATAGCAGGGCTAGACGGTTCATGGCGGAAGAGGCAGGAGCAACGGGCAGGAAGTGAAACGTCGCCAGCAGAGGAACTTAACCAAAGAAATCAAAATGCCATCGTGAACTCCGTAGCGAGTAGCAGCGCATGTTTACACCAGGGGTAAGACATTGGTGGGGGCTTCTCAAAGGATCACACTATGATTCGCGACCCCCGAGTC
Source organism: Verrucomicrobiaceae bacterium (assembly GCA_027490195.1). Classification (GTDB taxonomy): domain Bacteria; phylum Verrucomicrobiota; class Verrucomicrobiia; order Verrucomicrobiales; family Verrucomicrobiaceae; genus Prosthecobacter. The sequence goes on from JAIXYN010000005.1 coordinate 176,714, forward strand.
GAATTCTATGAGATCTACCACACCGCATGCGCAAGCTGGAATTGATCAAGGTTGGCGCAGATCAAGACACACCACATCCCCGACGTTGCTGCGGCAAAGCAGGCGATGCCGGGAGAGCACGGGCAGCACCCAGCATTTGTTTTCGAGCACCGGCACCCGCGACAGCACCTTGATGCCGGTGTCCGAGGGTTGGCAGAGTTGCAGTTCGCCGGTGGTGCTCAGCACGATGAGATGCCCGTCGCTGGAGATGGCGGTGCCCTTGGCCACCTCGGCGGATTGCCACAAGGCCTTCCCGGTGGTCAGGTCGAGACAGCGCAGGTCATTCACACCGCGCTTGGAATCGTTAAAGACCATCAGTGCTTTGATGCCCCACGGGACGCCGGAATTGTACAGCAGGCCGAGGTCACGCACGTTCCACGCTGCATTCAGCGTGCTGCCATCAAAGCTCAGTCCGGTGGAGCCATCGTTGCCGGTGTGCGAGATGAAAATCATGCCGCTGGAAGTGACAACTGGGGTGGCGCAGTTGCAGAAGTCGTTCGTCGTTGTGGCATAGCTGGCGATGGCGCTGCCTTTCTGAAGCTCGATGACCGCGAGTTCCCGGCCCTTGAACATCACCAGCCTGTCCTGACCGCTCAGTGAAGCCACCACCGGTGTTGAGTAGCCCGCTTCGCCCACGCCTTGAGCCCAGATCTTATCGCCATTGGCAGCGTTGAGGCAGACAGTCGATCCAACGTTTCCGCCGACATCGAGAATAAGCTTTCCCTGCCAGAGCAGTGGACTGCCTGCGTAGCCATAGACAGGTCGCTGGCCGTGGTAATCGCGCAAAAGGTTTTTCTGCCACACGATCTTGCCCGTGAGTGCATTCAGGCAGAACACATCCCCTTCACGGCTGACGGTGAAGACTCTGCCGTCGCCAACAGAGGGCGTGGCGCTCGGACCACCGGGTACGATGGGCATTTGATGAGCCGCACTCTTGCAGGGATAGTCATGCCGCCAGAGCGGCTTTCCACTTGCCAAATCAAGACAGAAAAGAGTGTCCTGATTCTCGCCATCATTGCCCATTGTAAAGACACGCCCGTCCACTACGGCAAACGATGCCATGCCCGCGCCCACCTTCGCCCGCCACGCCACTGGCGGGCCATCCTTTGGCCACTCTTTACGCCAGCCTGTTTCAGAGGTTGTGTTGTTGCGCGCCGGACCATGAAACTGTGACCAGTCCACACCGTTCGTTGTTTCATCGGCCAGGGCGTGTCCGCTTAACAGGACTATCAGGATCAAGACGGAGGCGAGTGCTTGGAGCGAGCGTTTCATGCAGATTCAGGGCGCGATCTTGGGTTGGTCCAGTGTCACGATTTCCACGTCATCCATCGGCTTGCCACCGGACGTGCCTCCCAGTGCCATCAGGTGTGTTTCATCCAGCATTATGAGTTGATGAAAGTAGCGCGACTTGGCGAGCTTGCCGCACTCAATCCACTGCTTCGCATCCGCGCCGATACGATAGATCTTCCCGCCTTCGGGACTCACATACAAGCTGTCACCCACCACGCAGGCAGCACAGCCAAAGGCCTTCGCTCGTTCTGTCTCACCCACGGGTGGTGCACTGCTCCACTGCTTCGTCGCAGGATCATAGATATCAACGACTGACGACAGCTCGTTGTCCTCCGTCATCCCGCCGACGCACCAGATCTTTCCGGCAAACGTTACCGCTGCCAGCGCACGTCGCTTCCAAGGTTGCGGCAGGGTCTTCCATCCGCTCTCCGGTTTTGACATATCCAACACCGCCATCGTGTCATGCCACTTCTTCGCGGGTGGTCCTTTCGACTTCGGCTCTGCTTTCGGTGCACCCACGCTCAACGGCCAGCCACCCACCATGTAAAGTTGATCGCCGATCACCGCCAGCGCATGACTCGACCTCGGTTCTGGCAGCGAGGGCAGCTTGGTCCAAGTCTTCGTCGCAGGGCTAAAGATAGCCGCATGATCCAGCGACATCAGCTTCTGATCGGCTCCAGGTGCATTCTGTGGCTGCATTCCACCCGCGAGAATCACTTGATCATGCCACGCCGCGATTCCCGGGCTCTGCACCGGGACATCACCGGGCAAAACCTCCCATGCATCCTGCTTCGTCAGCGAAAGCCGCCACAGTGCCCCGCTTACAGAGGCAGTCGAGTACTCATGTGCTTTTCCCATGTGCCCGCCATAGACATAGACAAATCCCTCGTACACCACCGCTCCAAAACTCGTCACTGCCTTGGGCAGCGGCGGTGGTGCGGCCGGGAGCAGCATGGACGAGGTCAGGTACAGGGTCAGCAGTAGGCTACGAGTCATATGCGGAGAGAGTGAGAGGATGACATTGACCGCCAGAGATGGGTGTGATCGAAAAAGATCAAAGCGGGTATTTGCTCACCTTGCAAGGAAACAAGCGTAAGTCCGAACCGCTGAAGCTCACAATCACTTAATCGAGCTTTTGCCCATTGGAGCGACTCCATGTTTTAGCCTGAAGTCCGGAAAGAATGGTATGGAATCCAGACAAGCAGAGCCATCCAGAATTTCAGGAAGCATGGTCGCGAAAGCAAAAGCCATCAGGATTGGTGAAGCGATGGCGGGAAGAACTGGAGAAAGCTGCAGAGATCACCTCCGCAACGCTTTCGCAATCTGCTTGATGAAATGAGCGCTTCGAATCCATGACCCCAAATCGCTTCTCGCCTGAGTGATCCAGGCCCCATCCTTCGTTCTCTACATCCAGATGAGTCATTGATGAAAACACCAACCCTAGAGATGAACGACCCAAAACACCCCAAGACTGGCCATGCTCCCATTTCCCGCGGCTTGTGGGCCATTTTGATCCTCATGGTTGTGTCGGTTGGCATCAACTATATCGACCGAACCAGTCTTTCCACTGCGGCTCCGCTGCTGGAGAAGGAAACCGAACTGGGCATCACTCCTGCGAAGATGGGCGTGCTGTTGTCCGCGTTTTTCTGGACCTATGCTTTGCTGCAAATCGCTTCGGGCTGGCTGGTGGATCGCTACGGCGTGCGGTGGGTGATGGCGATCGGGTTTTTGATCTGGTCGGCGGCCACGGCGGCCACAGGGCTCACGCATGGTTTCGCCGCGTTGGTGGTCATGCGGCTGCTGCTCGGCGCGGGAGAGTCCGTCGCGTATCCATGCTACTCGAAAATCATCGCAGCGAATTTTGCCGAACATCAACGCGGACTCGCCAACTCACTGATTGATGCCGGAACGAAGTTCGGCCCTGCCTTGGGCGTTCTCGCAGGTGGCATCCTGATGGACCGCTACGGTTGGCGGAATGTTTTCATCATCCTTGGCCTTGGCAGCATGATCTGGCTACCGGCATGGTTCAAATGGATGCCCGCTGGTCATTCCGGAAATGAGACGACTCAAGTGCAAGGCCCCGGATTTGCGAAGATCGCGGCGCAGCGCCCCGCGTGGGCCACGTTCATCGGTCACTTCAGCGGGAATTATCTGTGGTATTTCCTCATCACCTGGCTGCCATCCTATTTGGTGAAGGAACGCGGCTTCACGATGTCGGAAATGGCCTATCTGGGTGCACTGGCTTTCCTCGTGACAGGCATCGCCACCATCATCACCGGAGCGCTGGCAGATCGCGCCATCGCCAGAGGTGCCACTCCGACCAAGGTGCGCAAATTCTGCGTGATCACCGGACTCAGCCTAGCGACGTCGATTGTGACCGTCTCGATGGTGAAGGGATCGGCGGCGTCCATGGCTTGCCTGATGTTTGCCTGCATTTCGTATGGTGTGTTTGCCTCCAGCCATTGGGCCATCGCACAAACCATCGCCGGGCCGACAGCGGCGGGGAAATGGACAGGATTGCAAAACTGCCTTGCCAACTTTGCCGGCGTAGCCGCACCTGCCGTCACGGGGTTTGCGGTGGAGAAAACCGGCTCCTTTTTCTGGGCCTTTGCCGTGTGCTCGGCGGTGGTGTTGACGGGCGCGGCAGCGTATGCGTTTCTGCTCGGGCCAGTGGCACCTCTGGACTGGTCGAAGAAGCAAAACGCACTTACCTAATCGCCCCAACACCCTTTTATCATGCCTGGATCTCCCACTGACTCGCCCGCGCTTCAACTCGATGCTGTCGGACGCCTTCCCGCGCCGCACGACAACTGCGCCATCGCGATTCGGCGTCTGGAACCCGGCACGGTCATCACTCATGCTGGCGCATCGTTCACGCTGTCCCACACCGTGCTCGAAGGTCATCGTTTTGCCATCGCGCTGATTGAGGTCGGAGCTGAACTGACGTCATGGGGCCTGCCGTTTGGCCGCGCGGTGCGTCCGCTGAAGGCTGGCGACTACGTTTGCAATGAAACGATGCTCACCGCGCTTCGCTCTAGGCATGTGGGCTTTGCCGTGCCGGAGGTGCCGAATTTTGTGGACTACTTTCAGCCTTATCAGCTCGATGAGTCATCTTTTCGTCCAGCGGAGCAGATGCCGCTCCATACAACACCACGCACGTTTGAAGGCTACACGCGCACGGGGGGGCGCGGTGCAGGCACGCGCAATGATGTCGTCGTGCTCGGAACGAGTTCGCTGACAGGAAGCATGGCGCGGATGGTGGCGGCAAGTTTTGCCAACGCACGCGAGCGTTTTCCGAATATCGATGGCGTGGTCGCCATTGCGCACACCGAAGGCGGCGAGCATGGCGTGCCGAACAACCTCGACCTCACCCTGCGCACGCTGGCGGGCTTCATCACGAATCCAAACGTGGGCGCAGTACTCGCGCTCGATTTCGGATCAGAGCCCGTGAACAACGACGCGCTCGCCGGGTGGATGCGGTCCCACGGCACGCCGCTGGATGCTGTGCCACATCAGTTCCTGCATCTGGGTGGCGATCACTCCAAGAACCTCACACGTGCCAACGCCGCAGTGGAGGAACTGCTCGCCATCGCCAATCAAACCCCCCGCACGACGCAACCGATCCGCCATCTCAAGATCGGCATGCAGTGCGGTGGTTCGGATGCTTTCAGCGGCGTCTCCGCGAATCCGCTGGTGGGCATCATCGCCCGCGAAACGGTGCGCCATGGCGGCGCGGCGAACCTCGCGGAAACCGATGAGTTGATGGGCGCGGAGCCGTGGGTGCTCGCGAAGGTGCGCGACCTCAGCACCGCGCATAAATTTCTCCAAACGCTCGCCACTTTTGAGGAAAAGCTCAACTGGCATGGCGCGAGCGGCCAGTCGAATCCCAGCGGCGGCAACATCTATCGCGGCCTCTACAACATCGCCATCAAGTCCATCGGTGCTGCGCGGAAGAAAGACCCGCAGATGCGGCTCGACTGGGTCATCGATTACGGCGAGCCGATGCACGAGCCGGGTTTCTATTTCATGAACAGCCCCGGCAACGACTTGGAGAGCATTGCCGGACAAGTCGCCGCCGGATGCAATCTCATCGTCTTCAGCACTGGCAATGGGTCCATCACGAATCATCCCTTTGTCCCGACGATCAAGATCATGACCAACACGGGCCGGTTCAATCTGCTGAACCGCGACATGGATCTGAATGCGGGCCGCTATCTTGATGGCGAGCTGATGGAGAACCTCGGTGAAGAGGCCTTCGACTACGCCATCGACATCGCCTCAGGTCGTCGCAGTGTCGGTGAACGCGCTGGGCACTCGCAGGCCCAGCTCTGGCGCGAATGGCGGCAGACGGCGAACACAGCGGCCACGCCGAAACAGGATACCGTGAAGCCCGATGGCGTGCCGTTAGCGTACAAGGCCAATCCCAACACGCCCTCATTGCCTGACGAATTGCTTCAGCCCGCTGCCGCAGCCAATCGCATTCGTTTAATCATCCCCACCAGTCTGTGCGCCGGCCAAATCGCACGCATGATCGCCGATAAGCTCGATGCGAATCGCCCGGCTGAAGTACCCCGCTATGTCGCACTTCCGCACACCGAAGGCTGCGGCGCTTCCGGTGAAGCCATCGATATTCTTGAGCAAACCATCGCCGGTTATGCCGTGCATCCGCTCTCCGAGCGCGTGCTCCTGCTCGAACATGGGTGCGAAAAAACGCACAACGACGCCATTCGCAATTTCCTCGGCTCTCACGGCATTGACCACACGGCGATGGGCTTTGCCAGCATCCAGCTCGATGGCGGCATCGACCGCGTGACGGAGAAAGTGACGAACTGGTTTGCGTCTTCTCCTGACTGCGGATCACCCCGCCAATCTTCGCTCTGTCTCGGCCTCAGCGCGCAAGGCGATGTGCCAGCCGAAACCGCCACCGCCTTGGCAGCAGTGGCAGCAGCCATCGTCGCCAGCGGCGGCTCCGTGATCCTTCCTGAAACATCGCCACTGCTTCGCTGCGTCGATTTTACCTCGGCGCTATTCCTCGCCGCCCCCCAGCCCACGCTCTCTTACGGCGAGATCATTCAGCATCGCGGACTGCACGTCATGGCCATGAGTGGTGATCACCTCATCGAATCCCTCAGCGGCATGGGATCATCCGGCGCGAACCTTTTCCTCGTCCACGACAGTACCCGTCCCGTCCAAGGCCATCCCTTCATCCCCACCGTCCAAATCGCCTCCGGCGCCTCTAGCACCCCCAGCGATCAAAATCTCGCACACCTCCCTTCCGAGCAACGCGCCGCCGCCATCCTCAGCACCCTGTCCCGCGTCTGGACGGCCCAACAACGCCCCCAAACCCAATCCACCGGCAACCTGGACTTCCAAGTCAATCGCGGGTGGTTTGGTGTTTCGACGTGAGGCTGCTCATGCGAAGACAGCCCCCTTCCCCGCTCCACCATCCCCTGCGTCACCAACCACTTCGCCGGATCCGCATCCGTGCACCCTGCGTGAATCGCGTTCACGCGCACATTCAGGATGTAACCACCACTCACGCAGATCCACAGAGGCTCCGACACTCAGAAATTTCCTCTCAGGGGCAGACTTCTTCCGCCCTCGGGGAAAAGTAATTCCCCATATGCGGACCTTACTCGAGTGCCCAGATCAGCTTCCATTCTTTGAAAGCCTCCATGCCGACTCATGAAACTAGAGTTGATGTGCTGAATATTGGCGCTCGCGCGTGCAGTGCGTAGCCAAAGCCCCCCTACAGCATCACATCGGCACGAGGCCTACATTTCATTAACGCCCAATTTTTGAAGCACTTCCGTCGATCAAACGGCAGTGCCTCATCCGCACCACCGCCGAAGTCGCTGACTTCCAAGAGATGCCTCACCGAATGACGGGCCGAAATCAATTTTAGAAATCGCCATAAGGCGGTTGCCTCACTTGGATTGAGGGTGCGATGCATAGGTTTTGCCCGTGAGAGTTAGCTCTCCCTGGGCATCGAAGAGCGCGGAGGTGCCGACGCGTGAGTCATGCCAGGCATAGCGCTCCACCCACGGGGTGCGCTCCATCCAACGGTTTGCTTCGATGATGAATTCATCGACTTCGTCCTGGCTGAATTTGGAGGGTTCTTTTTCTGAACTCGCGATGGTCTGCGGTGCGTATTCGGTCACCCAGATGGGTTTGCCAAAGGCGGCGTGGATGGCCTCCATGTCGCGGATGAAGTGCTTGGCATCGGCCCCTTTGTACCAATGCACGGTGATGAAATCGACCTTGGGGGAGGTCTTCAAAAAGTCCTTGAGCCATTCCTTGGTGAGTGGATTGCCGGCCATGGCGGGACTGCCGATGCGATCTGCCTTTCTGGCGATCTGCGGCCAGCCTGCTAGGGCATCGGTCACGGCGATGTTTGACTGCTTCTCGTTGTCGGGCTCGTTGTAGCCGAGCACGACAGCGCCTTGCACCCGATCATCGACATGCTTGAGACTGAAGATCATGGGGACAAACGTCGCGCTGGACTTCAGCTTGGTCTCGCTGCCCCAGTTGTAGTACCAGCCTGCTTTCAAGGCTGTGAGCTGAGGTTCGCCCATGCCGTGGCGCTCGGCGAGACCGATGCCTTTTTTGGCAGTGGTTTCGGACTGTTTGCTCGCAGGCTGGGCAAGCGCGGGCAGTGGACTTATGAGGCACAGGGCGAGAAAGCGGAGACAGCTTCGTTTCATGGCAGGTAAGACATGCAAAACCAGCAGCCGCACTCAGACAAGACAATTCATACCTAGCTTTCTCGCGCAAAGGCCCTGTGGCTCAGGGCATTTGGAAATCAAAGGCCTTATGTTGGCGGCGCAGGGGAAGCGACAGGCCACAGTAGCATCGCATGTTCAGCGATTTAGAGATCGCTTCTTTGAAGAAGGGATCTGGCTTCTGGCGAAATTGCTGGATGCGACACAAATTTTGCTGCCAAACCTCCCTCGTGGCAGCGTTTATTTCACACGCCCATTTTCCCAACCACCATGCTTCGACATATTCTCCCTCTCCTTTTCCTAGCCTCCATCGGAGGCGCTGCTGAACGCAAACTTGAAATCAAGGAGGGTGACCGAGTGTTGCTGATCGGTGATGTGCTAGTCGAGCGTGAGAACAACTACGGCTATATCGAGTCGAAGATGAGGCGTGAGTTTGCTGGGAAGAGTTTTGCCGTGCGAAATCTGGGTTACAGCGGTGATAGTCCGCTGGGAGCATCTCGGGCGAGTTTTGATCCCGTGGACAAGGGTGTGGACGCTCTGAAGGAGCAACTCGCGGTCGTGAAGCCGACGGTGGCGATCCTGGGCTATGGCATGGCAGCGAGTTTGGATGACCTGACGTATCGGAAGAATGATCCCGTGCTCAATCCCGACCCCGTGCGCTATGGCATGGATCATAGCCCGGCGAAGTTCCGCAAGGAATTGCTCGCACTGATGGATTTGATCATATCCGCGAGTCCAGAGGGCAAAGTGCGCTTCGTTTTCGTAGGGCCGATCAAGCATGAGGACATGCGTGCATCACGTCCCGGCTTGCCTGATCCTGCGGAACACAATGCGTTGCTGGTGGAGTATGAAAAGGTGATGGAGCAGCTCGCAGCAGAGAAGCAGTCGCCCTTTGTGCGTGGTGAGTGGCAGAAGTCGGCGGGCATTGATCTAGCGCGTGGCACGGACAACGGCATTCATCTCAATCCGCGTGGTTTGCGGGCATTGAGCGAAAGTTTTGCGGCCCAACTCGGCTGGAAGACAGATTCGGCCAAGTGGAACACGGAGTCACCTGAGCAGCGCACGCTGCGTGAGGCGATCCTGCGCAAAAACTCGCTCTTTTTCCATCGCAGCCGTCCGGCAAACTACACCTACATCTTTGGCTTCCGCAAACGTGAGCAGGGTCGCAATGCGGTGGAGATTCCAAAATTCGATCCGCTCGTGGAAAAGGCCGAGGCGAACGTCATCGGCATCGCCGCAGGCAAGCCGAGCACGCTGCCACCCGAGCCAGCGAGCACGACGAAGCTGCCTGTGCTGGCCTCTTTGCCCAAGCCTGAGTTCACTCTCGACAATGGCCTCGCAATGAAGCTTTTCGCTGAGAACCCGCTGCTGGAAAAACCGGTCGGCATGAACTGGGATACCTCCGGCCGGTTGTGGGTCGCCACATCGAACACATACCCGCAGGTGAACCCGGATGACCTCGGTGCGCAGATGGAAGGAAACAGCGCCAAGTTTGGACCATCCACCGGAAATGATCGCATCATTTTGCTCGAAGACACGAATCGCGATGGCGTGGCTGATGTCTCGCGTATCGTCGCGGACAAACTGCTTATCCCAGCGGGTGTCGCACCAGACAATCATGGGGGTTGCTTTGTTGGAGCGAGCACCGAGTTGCTTCAGCTCAGCAAGCCGGGTGCTGATGGTCTGCTTGGCGAGCGTCGCATCGTGCTCAGCGGCTTTGGCACTGAAGACACGCATCACATCATCCACGGTCTGCATTGGGGAATTGATGGTCGTCTCTACTTCCAGCAGACGATTTACATCCACTCGCACATTGAGACGCCCTGGGGCCTCGTGCGTGCCAACAGCGGAGTGGCTTTCGTTTATGATCCGAACACCGAGCGGCTCGAAGTGCACTCAAAAGGCCTCGTGAACTGCTGGGGACAGCAAGAAGACCTGAATGGACAAACTTTCCTCACCTCAGGCGCTGACGGCAATGGTGTGAGCTGGAGTTTCCCGGGTGCCGTGCTGCCGCCGAGCGAAGGCGCACGTCGGTTCATCAGCAGCATCAGCCCAGGATCGTATCCAAAATTCTGCGGGCTCGAACTCGTCAACAGCCCGCTCTTTGGCCCGGAGTGGCAAGGCAGCGCAATCACGAACGACTTCCGCGCGCATCGCATCGTGCGATTTAATTTCACCGACTTCACAGCAGACAAAGCAGCCGCTAAATCCGGCTACGTCACGCAGGCACAGGCTGATGTGGTGCGCACCAGTGATGCGGCCTTCCGCCCCATCGCGCTCAAAATGGGACCCGATGGCGGCTTGTATGTCGCGGATTGGACCAACCCGATCATCAATCACGGCGAAGTTGATTTCCGCGATCCACGCCGCGACAAGCAACATGGCCGTATCTGGCGCATCGCACCTCAAGGCAGCAAACCGATCGCCTGGGAACCCGTTGCAGGTCTGCCGGTCGATGCTTTGCTCAACAAGCTGCTTTCGACGAATCGCTGGGAATTCGAACAAGCTCGCCGTGAACTCGCAAAGACGTCACTCGGTGATTTGCAAAAGGCGCTCTCGACTTGGGTCAAAGATGAAGTCACTCGCCGACACGCAGCGTGGTTGCTCAGCGGTCGCAGCGCTGATGTCACGCACCTCGTCGCTATTCTGAATGCCAAGCCATGGAACGACACGAGCGTGCAGGTCGCACTGCGTGAGATCGGCAAGGCCTATGGCAATCGCGGCATCACCGACATTAAAGCCATTGCCCCGTGGGTGGAGGCGGGTCGCAATCCACGCACCCGACTTGAGGCTTTCCGAGCACTTGGCCGCATCAGCACTTTTGATAGTGCCGATGCAGTTCTCAAAAACATGCCTACCGACGCGAGCGACAGCTATCTTGACTTCGCTGCCTGGACCACCGTGAACGAACTCGCACGCCCATGGCTCGAAGAACTCGCCGCACATCCCGAGAAGGTCACAGGTCGCGAAAAACAGCTCACCACACTCGCAGACATGGCCGACCCCATTATCGCCGCGCCTTACATGCAGCGCCTCTTTGCCGGACGCGTCATCGACGCCGCAGGCAGTGGCCCATGGATCGAACTCATCGGCAAATCCGGTGGCCAAGCCGAGGTGAACACGCTTTACACCGCCTTCATCGAGGAAGGCAAGCTCCAGCCTCCTGCACGCCTCCGCGCCGCAAGGGCATTGGCCGAGGCAGCGAAACAACGTCGGCTTCGCCCGCAGGGCGACCTTAGCGTCATCGCCACGCTTTTGAAATCGACTGCGCGTGACATGCAGTTCGCTGCCATCCGCCTCGCGGGTGAGTGGCAGCAGGGAAAAGTCATCACCACGCTCGCTGAGTTCGCTGCTTCGGAAAAAGACGGTGCATTACGTAGTGAAGCACTTGCGGCATTGCGCCTCATCGGCGGCGGTGAAACCGTGAAGGTACTCAAGAATCTCGTTGCTGAAAATCAGCCAGCAGATGTGCGTCGTGAGGCACTCATCCCACTGGCCATGCACGGACGAGCAGATGCGCTCGCTGCTTTGCCATCCATATTGAAGCAAACACCCTCGCAACCCGAGGCACAGTCACTATGGCGCCAACTTTTCCAACACGCGCCCTTTGCCAATCAGTTTGCCAGCGCAGTGCCAAAAGACTTGTCACCCTCAGCGTATGCAGATGCATTGCAAATTGCCAAAGGAATGGGCCGTGGTGGCAATGCGCTCGTCACCGCGCTGCAACCCTTCGTCGGTGCCAAGGCCGCGCCACGTGACTATGCCGGTGAAATCGCAGCACTCATGAAATCCGTGCCTGAAGGCGGTAACAGCGCTGATGGAGAGCTTGTTTATCGCCGCATCGGTTGCGCCGCCTGCCATGCCATCGGCGGAGTTGGCGGAAACTTCGGTCCAGACTTCTCCAGCATCGGTGCCAGTGCCCCGCTCGACTATCTTATCGAAAGCACACTCACACCCGCTTCGAAAGTAAAGGAAGGCTACCACGGCTTCGCCTTCTCCATGAAGGACGGCACCGTCATGAGCGGCATTCCTTCACGTGAAACCGCCACCGACATCATCATCAAAATCGGACCCGGAGCCGAGCTGCCGCTGGCCAAGGCGAATCTCGTCAAAAAAGAAAACATCGGCAGCCTCATGCCTCCAGGTCTCATTGATGCCCTGAATCCGAACGATAAACGCAACCTCTTCGCCTTCCTCAGTCAAATCGGCCGCCCTGGTCCCTTCGACGCCAGCAAACTCAACGTCGCCCGCATGTGGAAGTTCCACGTGACTCCGCCCGGAGAACCAGCCGCTCAAGAAGCCGCCGCCTATGCCATGACCCTCGTCAGCGGCGACCTCCGTGCCGAAGACCGCCCAGATAAGCCCTATGCCACTGCCAGTTTCACTGCGGCCCAGCCTACCGCCAAGCCACTCATCCTCACCGGCGTCGAAGCCGCCTGGCTCGATGGCAAACCTCTCGAACTCAAAGACGGCCACTGCACCACTTCGATCCCTGCTGGTGATCATCAACTCAGCGTGCGTCTCGCCAAAGGAGCACCGCTCATGAAAGCGCAGTGTGATGATGTAACGTTTGTGACGACGCTTTAAAACTATCAGCTCAGCTTCGTGAACGAGAAAGATGTCAGTCGGCTTGAATGAGGCGACTGACACTTCATTCAGCCAATTGACCCAATCCTATGAAACCTCGCGTCTCTTTTCGCTTTCTCCAACTAGCGACCGCTTTCACCCTACTCACATCGGCATTCAGTGCCGATAAACAGCCTCCTGCGCAGAAGAAGCCTGATCGCCCACAGCCGCCCACCCGTCCGTTTGATGCGCCGGGTGCGCCGGGTGCGCCGAAGTTTACCCGACTCGATGGCAAGCCCGGCTTGAATCCGCCGGTTGATGCGGAAGGTGACTTTCTCGTCGGCCCTGACTATGTGGCGGCTCCAGAAACAAAAGTCATCAAGGGCGTGCCACAGGGGAAGGTGCAGCAGTTCCAAATCGACTCAAAGGACTGCAAACTTTTCAATCCAGGCATCGCTCGCGACGTGTTCGGCACGGTTGATCCGAACAACCCGAAGACCCTGATCGTTGAGACACACCCCATCGATTACAAGCGCACCATCTCAGTTTACGTGCCGAGTCAGTATGTCGCAGGCAGCGCAGCGCCATTCATCGTTGCGCATGATGGCCCAGGCATGGGGAAGCCGGACATGAACCTCGCTCGTATCCTCGACAATCTCATCGCGCAGAAGCGTGTACCAGCGATGATCGCCATCTCTATATCCAGCGGTGGTGGCGATGCTCAGGGGCATGAGCGTGGTCGTGAGTATGATACGATGTCGGGTCTGTACGCAGAGTTCATTGAGAACGAAGTGCTGCCACTGGTGGAGAAGAACTGCAGCGTCAAACTCACCAAAGATCCAGAGGGTCGGGCAACGATGGGCAACAGTTCCGGTGGCTCGGCAGCACTCATCATGGCCTGGTATCATCCGGAGTTGTATCATCGCGTACTTACGTTCTCCGGCACGTTTGTGAACCAACAATGGCCCTTCAATCCCGAGACGCCCGACGGTGCCTGGGGTTTTCACAACAAGCTCATCCCCGAAAGCCCGGTGAAGCCGCTACGCATCTGGATGGCCGTTGGCGACCGTGACAATTTCAATCCCAACGTTATGCGCGATGACATGCACGACTGGGTGGCTGCGAACAACGCCATGGCCACCGTGTTGAAGGCGAAAGGCTACCACTACCAATACCTTTATTGCCTCAACTCTGGCCACGGTGTCGGCAATGCCAAGCCACAGATTCTGCCACAGGCGCTGGAATGGCTTTGGAAAGGCTATCCCGCCTCCCCGGCTCGTTAAAGCAAATCATCGGCAGATTGCGCTCATGTCAGAGATAGCCCTCACATATTCATTCCTTCTTCACTTCTAGTTACACACATCATGCAGCTTGATGTTCTTTCTTCATGCCGGATTATGCCAGCAGCGCTTTCACGACATCACCGCTCACATTGGTAAGGCGATAGTCACGACCGTCGAGTCTATAAGTCAGTCTTTCGTGATCGAATCCGAGTTGATGCAGGATCGTCGCGTGAAGATCGGGCACTGAGACGCGATTCTCAACGGCATTGTAGCCAAACTCATCGGTTGCTCCGTAGGTCATGCCCGGCTTGATGCCGCCGCCAGCCATCCACATGGTGAAGCCCTTAGGATGATGATCACGCCCCTTGCCGTTCTCAGCCACGGGCGAGCGGCCAAACTCCCCACCCCAGATCACGAGAGTGGTGTCCAACATGCCACTCATCTTCAAATCATCGAGCAGTGCGGCGATCGGACCATCGGTCTCGGCGCAATGCAGGTCGTGATTTTTTTTGAGATCGTCGTGCGCGTCCCACGCTTTCGGGCCCTCATTACCGCCACTGTAAACCTGAACGAAGCGCACCCCCCGCTCGACGAGTCGCCGCGCGAGCAGGCAATTCTTGCCGAAGTGCGAGGTCACTTTGTTGTCCAGGCCATACATTTGACGCACACTCTCGGGCTCGCGGCTGAGGTCGGTGCACTCGCTGGCGCTCATTTGCATCTTGAAGGCGAGTTCATAGGCATTGATGCGCGCCGCGAGCGATGACTCGGCGGGATTCGCTTCGGCGAACTCGGTGTTCCATTGCTTGAGCAAATCCAGCCGAGCCCGCTGTTGGGAGCGCGATACATTCTTCGGCGGCGTGAGATAGGCGATGGGTTCGCCACTGCTGCGGAATGGCACACCTTGAAACGTCGCAGGCATAAACCCGTTCGACCAGTTCAGCGCTCCGTTCACGGGCGCGCCCTGATGATCCAGCAGCACCACGAAAGCGGGCAGGTTCTCGCTTTCGGATCCAAGGCCATAAGTCACCCACGAGCCCATGCTCGGACGTCCCGCCTGCATGAATCCCGTGTTCATCTGAAAGATTGCGGGGCCGTGGTTATTGCTTTCCGCGTGCATGGATCGGATCACGCACATCGTGTCGGCATGACGCGCGAGATTTGGATACACCTCCGCCATGTCAATGCCAGCCTGGCCGTGCTTAGCGAACTTGTAACAGCTCTGCATCGCCACGTTCTTCGTCTTCAACCCCATGAACGCGTCATCCTTTTTGAATACTGGAATCGCCCGACCGTGCCACTTCGCGAGTGCTGGCTTTGGATCGAACAGGTCCACTTGCGAGGGGCCGCCATACATGAAGAGGAAGATCACGGAGTTCGCCTTCGGTGCGAAATGCGGTGCTCGCGGCGCCATCGAATTCGTATTCTCCAGCACGCCGTCCGCGCCAAGCAGAGACTGCAATGCCATGCCGCCAAAACCGGCTCCGGCTTGCTGAAGAATGTGGCGGCGGGAGAGCATGGGTATCACTTGATGTAAACGAACTCACTGCTGTTAAGAAGCACATGTGCGAGGTCGGCGAGCGCCGTGGTGCGATCGCTTTGCCTTTCCCGCTGTTTCACAAAATCAAGCGCCTGCTGCAAACGAGCTTCGCCGGGAAAATGCGACATGACGATGCTGAACAGGCGCTCAACGATCTTGTCCACGGCATAGCCCATTTCACGCGTCGCACGTTCGGATAAAGAACGCGCCTGATCTTCCACGAAATCATCGTTCATCATCACGAGCGCCTGCGTCGGCACGGTACTTTGAAGGCGGAGCGGACAACTGTCAGTGGTCGTCGGCGCATCAAACAGTTCCATGCTTGGCATGAGGAGCTGGCGCTTCACGTAGATGTAAACACTGCGACGCCATTGCTCAGGGGACTCCTTGACAAGCACGGGCCACTTGTTGCGCTGACTGGCATCGAGCAATTCGGCGCGGATGCGAGGCTTGATGCCGGGGCCGCCGGGCTTGAGGTTCAGCTTGCCGCTTGATGCGAGTATGCTGTCGCGCAGCACTTCAGCTTCCATGCGCTGCAGCGAGTTGAAGCGCAGCGCATGCGGTTCGCTTCGAACCTGTCGATACGTCGCACTCATCACGATGAGCTTGTGCAGCGGTTTCCAATGGCCGCCATTCGTGATCAACTCATGTGCAAGATAATCGAGAAGTTCGGGATGTGTCGGCTTCGCACCGGTGAAACCGAAGTTGCTCGGTGATGCAACAATGCCAGTGCCGAAGTGATGCTGCCAGACGCGGTTCGCCAGCACACGCCACGAGAGCGCATTAGTGGGCGATGTGATCCATTCCGCGAGCGTACGACGACGCAAGGATGTCTTGTCGGACGAAGTCGAAAACATTGACAACTTCGCATTCAACACCACGGGAACAGCGGGCTGTACAACATCGCCTTTGTTTGCAGCGACTCCACGCAAAAGAATGTGTGCCGTAGGCACCATTGCGGACTTTTCGACCAGCGCCATCACCTTACTGGCGTCCTTCATATCCTTGTCGTTGACGTCCTTCGCGCCTTTGCCGAGACCTAGCTTCTCGGTGCCGTTAAAGATGGCGAATAGACTGTAGTAGTCGCGTTGCAGAAGCGGTTCGGTCTTGTGGTCGTGGCAACGTGCGCAACCGAGTGTGAGACCAAGGAAGACATTGCTCGAGGTCGAAATGATGTCGTCCATCTGATCCGCCCGATACTGTTCCAGCGCCTCCCTAGTCTTGCCCATGTTGTCATCGTTGCTGGGGCCATTGCGGCAGAAGCCTGTGGCGATCAGTGACTGATCGTTCGCGCCTTTCACTTCATCTCCGGCAAGCTGCTCCGCAACGAATCGAGCATATGGCTTGTCCTCGTTGAAGCTCTGGATGACGTAGTCGCGATACTTCCACGCATAGGGTCGATCGAGGTCGTTGTGGAAGCCGCCGGTGTCAGCGTAGCGCGCGAGGTCGAGCCAGTGCCGCCCCCAGCGCTCGCCATACGTCGGACTCTGCAACAGCCTATCCACCACCCGCTCGTAAGCCTGCGCGGAGCGATCTTGCTCAAAGGCGATGACCTCCTCCGGCGAAGGCGGCAGGCCAATCAAGTCAAGAAAAACACGGCGAATCAATGTTGCGCGATCAGCTTCGGGCGACGGCTCCAATCCGGCAGCATCCAGCTTCGCGAGAATGAAGCGATCCACATCGTTTCTCACCCAGTTCGCATCTTTCACCTGAGGCGGTGTCACATTCGTGAGCGGCTGAAATGCCCAATGCTTTCTACCCTCTTCAAGACTTGGCACAGCCGCAGGACATCGTCCGGAGAGAAGGACGATGAAAGCACAACCCAAAATGAGCGGACCGGTTCGCATGCTAAGCGCGCATTTAACGATGCGAGCGACCAACATCATGCGACCGAATTTCACCCGAGTGGATTCATTTGCGCGACAACGATAGTTTGAACCGAATGTTTTCCAAACTATGCACAACGTGGTTTCTTCGGCGCACTGCGGTATCCGCTCACGGACAAAACCATATCCTCCTGCACTTCTACTACTCCCCCAAGTGTTCCGCCTTCGTCATTTCCCGCTCCAGCATCTCCTAAACCGCCCGAAGCTCGGCGAGAATGCCTTGCGTCAGGGAAGCCGTGAACGCGTTAAAAAGCGACCACCCATTGCGTGTTTCAAATACATCATGCTTTGGCTCGTTCCGCCCTAAAAAAGGATGGCCTCACCGCCGTCGCCTTCCCCTATCGCAAAGCGACCTCCAGACGGTACACTGCACGCAAGACGAGATCTGCGGCGTGGTGCCCCCGCCGCCCCCAGGATTCGCTTCGCGGCTTCGCAGTGCGGACCACTTTAAATGAGCTCGGCAATCGGCTGGCCAAGATCGACGAGATACTGCGGTCTGCCTGTGGTGTCGGCGAGCGTTGTGCCGCGTGCGTCGATGCCGAGGTGATGGTAGAGCGTGGCGATCACGTCCTGATAATGCACAGGGCGCTCGGCGGCCTCAGCGGCGTGCTTGTCGGTGGCACCGATGACTTGGCCAGTTTTGAGGTGACCGCCGGCCATAATGCCCATAGCTACTTTGGGCCAGTGATCGCGGCCGGCTTTGTCATTGATCTTCGGTGTGCGGCCAAACTCGCCCCAGACGATGATCATCACGTCTTGCAGCATGCCGCGCTCGTCGAGATCAGTGACGAGCGTGTGCAGGGCGTGGTCGATGAGCGGGCCGAGATAGCGCATGGCGGAGAAATTCCGCGAGTGCGTGTCGAAATCGCTGATGGAGATGCTCACGCAGCGCACACCAGCCTCGATCAAGCGACGCGCGAGAAGGAACTTTTGCGCGCATTTCGGACTCTCCATCGAGCCAAAGGCATCGGCAGGGCGAATGATGCGCGGCGTGTAGCGTTCGAGCACCTTGGGGTCTTCTTTGCTCAGATCCATCGCGGCTGCGAATCGGCCTGAGGTGAGGATTCCGAGCGAAAGTTGATTAAACTCATCCAGCGCGTGCATGGAGCCGCTGGTGTCGATGTCACGGCGAATCGTATCGAGATCACGCAGCAGCGAAACGCGATCTTCGAGTCGACCGACCGTGAGACCTTTCGTCAGGGCCAGACTTTGACTGTGACCCGAGCCGCGACGCGCCAATTCGGCCTTCATGCCGTTTTCCAACTGCCGCTCAAACAAATGCGAGATGTCCGGGCGAAAAGCTGAAGATGCGGTACCGAGAAAGCCAGGCCTGGCACTGTTGCGCACGAGCGGGCGGCCTTGCATGAGATCCACAAAGGCGGGGGCGGAGTCATTCGATGTGCTCAGCAGCTTGTTCACCACACAACCCATCGCCGGACGCCCGCCGATGAAGGCCAGATCCTTGTCACCAAAGCCCGACTGGCACTGAAACGCATCGTGATTGCCCATAGCGCCGCTGAGGGAGCGCAGAAAGACATACTTGTCTGCATTCGCCGCCAGTCGCGGCAGCAGCTCGGTCAAATGCAGGCCCGGAATCTTCGTCGGCAGCGATTTGAACTCGCCGCGAATCTCGCTCGGCGCATCCGGCTTTGGATCGATGAGATCCATCTGCGGCGGACCACCATCGAGATGAATGTTGATCACCGCCTTCGTTGAAGACCGCACGCCCGCCACCGATTCCGCGCGCAGCAGGTCTGCCAGTGTCAGCGATCCAGCACCGAGAGCCCCTGCCTTCAGGAAGCTGCGGCGGTGACGGCTGGTGGAACTGTTCGGAAAAGTGAACATGAGGCATGTAACCTACGAGTCATCGATGAAGGGACTTTCCGGGGATAAGGGGTTTGCGAGCCCATGAAGGCGTTTAACAGTGGCCGAACATTGACAAACCTTACCTCGCGCCGTTTGAGAGCCGTGGCTCTTCACGCCCTTCCAGTGTTCCATGGCCGCTTGGGCAGGATCTTTGAGCAACGGGCAGCAGAACTTCTTCGAGCTGTTGTCGGGCGACCTTGAGAGAGTACTTCGCAGGTGCCTCCTATGGTGTCGCTTGCCCTTTGTCACCGTTGACCGCTCAGTGAAACCATTTAACGAGAGATTATTTCGCTGGATGTCAGGCATAATGACCGTAGAAACGGCTTCATTCTTATGACCCGCAGCCGCTTTCTTCATCAACCAGCTGCCGGTGCTATTTCCACGGCAATTCTTGGAAGTTCAGCCTGCCACGCTGCCGGTTCAAAGGGGCACTTGATCGTCGATACACACCAACATCTGTGGGATCTGTCCACGCAGAATCTCCCATGGCTGGAAGGAGTGCCCGCCATTCTCAATCACAGCTACCGCACGGCAAAATATCTGGAGGACACCCAGGGGTTGAACATCAAGACGGTTTATATGGAGGTGGACGTTGCTCCGGAACAGGAAGCTGCGGAAGCACAGTGGGCAGTCGATTTAATCGGTTCGGGAAAGACGCCGACAATCGCGGCGGTGATCGGGGGCCGCATCAACTCGCCGACCTTCCCGGATTACATCAAGCCCTACCAATCCAATCCGCTGGTGAAGGGGGTGAGGCAGGTGCTTCATGTGGCGGAAACGAAACCGGGGCACTGTCTGCAGGACGGCTTTGTCCGGAATGCGAAGCTGCTAGGCTCCATCGGAAAGTCGTTCGACCTCTGCATGCGGGCCACAGATTTGATGGACGGGGTCAAGCTCGCCGAGCAGTGCCCCGATACGCGATTCATCGTGGATCATTGCGGCAATCCGGATCTCAAAGCCTTCCGCTCGCCTCTTGCTGACGAGGAGAGGCCGAAGCATACGGCTGACGAATGGAGGCGCGCCATGGAAGCTTTCGCCACACGCCCCAATGTCATCTGCAAGATTTCCGGCATCATCGCGAACCTGCCGCAAGGCGGCGATGCCTCGGACCTCGCGCCTGTGGTGAATCATTGCCTAGACACTTTTGGTCCGGAACGGGTCGTCTTTGGTGGGGACTGGCCGGTCTGCCTGCTCGGCGCTCCGCTGAAACGCTGGGTGGAATTCCTCGCGCAAATCATTGCGACACGTCCCGCTGCGGATCAGCAGAAGCTCTGGGCTGAGAACGCCCTGAAATTCTACGCCCTAAATGTCTGACTTGAGATCTCCTCTCCCGGTCAAGCTGACGCTTCGTCGCTTCTGACCGAGTCATCCGCGAGCAGTTCACGCGCCGCCTTGCGCTTGGCGGCGTAACGTTTGACCACTTCGTCGGCGATGGCTCCTGCGAGGAGCACGAAACCAATGATGGAATACTCGAGCATGGTTGGGATGCCGAGGATATTGATGGCGTTGTAGAGTACCCGCAGCACGGCTGCACCGATGATCACGCCGGTGATGCTGCCTTCGCCTCCGCGCAGGCTGCAACCACCAAGCACAGCGCCAGCGATGGCGTAGAGCTCATAGGCTTCGCCCAGACCGGAGGGCTGCACGGAGTTGACGTCCAGCGCGAAGAGGATGCCACCGAATCCGGCAAGCAGGGAGCACACGACGTAGGCGAGGATGACGATGCGGTCCGTGCGAATGCCGCTGAAGCGCACGGCGGTTTCATTGCGACCGATCGCGAGGAGGTAGCGTCCGTAAATGGTGCGATGCAGGAACACGGCGGCGATGATGCCGATGCCGGTCATGATCAGGAGAGGCAGAGGAAGGGTGACCGAGCCGATGATCGGGACTTTGCCGATGGCCAGCTCACGCAATCCTGCGAATGCCGAGCCGAAGCCTAGGCTCTGGTCGTTGCTAATGAAGCGGGCGGCTCCACGGTAGAGCAGCAGTCCGCAAAGGGTGACTATAAACGGTTGCAGCTTCACCTTTGTGATGAGCAGTCCATGGAAGAGCCCGATCAGCAGGGAAAGCCCCAGGACGATAAGGATAGCCAGCGGTGTGCTCACGTGCCTGACCGTCAGCAAATACGCCAAAGTGGTGCCAACGAGGCCAATCGTCGAACCGACAGACAGATCGATGCCGCCGGTGATGATTACGAAAGCAACACCGATGCTGATGATGCCGAAGAGGGAAGTCCAGCGCAACGTGTTGAACAGGTTGGTGGCTCCAAGGAAATTGGGGTTGATGATCGCCGTCAGCGAGCAGACGAAAATCAGGAGTCCGAGTATGCCGAGGATCTTTTTCATGGAAGTCGTGTGTGCTAGAGATTGCCGGTGGCTAACCGCATGATGGCCTCTTCCGAGCATGCGGCGCGGTCAAGTTCGCCCGTGATGCGGCCTTCATGCATGACGATGGCGCGGTCGGCGAGGCGGATAATTTCTTCCATTTCACTGGAGACGAAAAGGATCGCAACGCCCTGCGCGGCGAGGTTGTCGAGCAACCGGTAGATCTCTTGCTTGGCTCCGACGTCGATGCCGCGTGTCGGCTCGTCGAGGAGCAGGATGCGCGGCTTCATCGCCAGCCATTTCCCGAGCACGATCTTCTGCTGGTTGCCGCCGGAGAGGAACTGAGCGGTCTGCTCGGGGCCGGGCGTGCGGATGTTTAAATCACGGATCATCGTTGCCGTGATTTCGTTTTCCACAGCGTGATTAAGCAAGCCCCGGCTCGAATCACGGAGGAGGCTGGCGAGACTGAGGTTGGGACGAACAGTCATGCCGAGGACAAGTCCCTGCTGTTTGCGATCCTCGGGCACGAGCGCCATTCCCGCTTCGATGGCATCGTGCGGCCCACTCAGTTCCACCTTCTTCCCTTCCACTCGAATCGTTCCACCGAGGGCACGGTCGATGCCAAAAAGCGCGCGCAACAGATCGGTGCGACCTGCGCCGACAAGTCCGGCGATGCCGACGATTTCGCCAGCACGCACAGCGAGACTGAGCGCGTGGCGGGGATTGGCCTGCGTGCGGAGTTTGTAGGCTTCGAGCAGGGGCTCGCCGAGAGTATGGCTGGGGCGCTGATAGAGCTGCGAGAGATCGCGTCCTACCATGAGCCGGATCATGGCCTCGTGCGTGATCTCGACACGACTGAGTTCGCCAGCGTTCTGGCCATCGCGCAGAACGACCACACGGTCGGCGAGTTCAGTGACTTCACCGAGCCGGTGCGAGATGTAAACAATGCTCACGCCTCGCTGCCGCAGATCCTTCACGACGGCATAAAGCTGATCGGTCTCGTGCTGGCTGAGGCTGGACGTTGGTTCGTCCATGATGAGCACGCGCGCGCCGACGGAAAGCGCTTTGGCAATCTCCACCATCTGCTGGCAGCCAAGCGAGAGGTCTTGCACCAGTGTGGCCGGTGAACAATCAAGTCCCACTTGCGCGAGTAAAGGCAGTGTCTCGCGCTCCATGCGCTTCGTGTCGATGAGGCCGAAGCGCAAGGGCTCGCGACCAAGGAAGACATTGGCGGCGACAGTGAGGTTGTCGGCAAGGTTGAGTTCCTGATGGATGAGGGCGATGCCGAGTTTCTCGGCCGTGTGCACGGAGTCGATTCTCACCGTTTGGCCATTGAGTCGGATCTCACCTGCGTCCGGCGTTTGCACTCCGGCGAGGATCTTCATCAAGGTGCTCTTGCCCGCGCCGTTCTCGCCAATGACCGCGAGCACCTCGGAGCGCTGCAAGGTGAGGCTGACGTTACGCAGAGCCGCGACACCCGGGAAGCGCTTGCTCAGCCCGTGGACTTCTAAGAGTGGTGCATCGCCAAAGCTGGGCATCGTGGTGAGAACGGAATGAAACGCACGCGATACTTACTGCCCGGCCGATTGCAGCTTCTTCAAATCTTCACGAAACTTCTGCACGTTGCCTTTGCGAATTTCGACGATAGGCACTTCGATGAAACCACCGGCGGGGATCACAGATTTATCGCCCTTGGCCAGCGCTGTGAGGACGCGCACGGACTCGAAGCCATATTTGTACGGCTGTTGGCTGATGGTGCCGAAGACCTGACCTTCCTCGATACCGGCGAGCGTGCTATCTTGTTCGTCAAAGCTCACCATTTGGATCTTGCCGAGCTTACCGGCCTCCTTTAGAGCTTCTTTGCAGGCGGGAATGTTGTAAGCGAAGAGGCCGACCATGCAGACCATATCCGGATTGCTGTTGACGGCGTCTTCCGCGTTCGACTTGGCGCGTGAGTAATCGAAGTTGTCGGTGCGCGTGTCGAGCACGGTGAACTTGCCGCCGGTCAGCGGCTTTCCTGCGGCGTCGAAGTTCATGCTGGCGGGACTTTGAACCGGACGGTCGAGCAGTTCATCAATGACACCCTGGCGGCGCTGCTGCACGTTGAGCTGTTCAAGGCGACCGACAAAGAGCATGACCTGTCCACCGTTGGGCACGGCTTCCTTGACGAGTTTGCCAGCGGCACGGCCAGCCTTGTAGTTGTCCATGCCGATGAAGCACAGGCGTTTCGAGTCGGGTGCGTCGGAGTCGTGCGTGACGACGTTGGTGTGACTGGCGGCGTCGTTGATCAGGTCGATCTGGTTCTTCGCGTCGATCGGGCTGATGGCGATGCCTTGAATGCCTTGGGCGAGCAGCGTCTCCACCATGCGCTTCTGATCAACGATACCCTTGGGAGGCATGAGCACTTCGCAGGAAACACCAAACTGCTTCTCAGCGGCGCGGACGCCAGCAGCGGCGTTGTTCCAGAACGGATCAATTCCGTTGGTGACATAGGCGATTTTCAGTCCACCAGCGGGCTTACCTGCGCTGTTGTCGGACTTGTTACAAGAGGGCAGAGCGAGGATGACTGCGGCGAAAAGAGTGAGCGTGTGTTTCATCGGGTAGGAGTCGAGGTTGAGAGGGACGCTAGCAAACGGTTAGACCGCCATTCACGTAGAGGCTTTGGCCGGTCACAAATGAAGATGCTTCGCTCGCCAGGAACACCGCCGCGCCGCCGACATCGGAGGGCACCCCCCAGCGATTCACCGGGATGAGCGCGCGGTAGCCGTCTTTCTCTTCTTGCGGATCATTCTCGTGGCGCTCCACGGGAATCCATCCGGGGCAGATCATATTCACCGTGATGCCGCACGGCGCGAGCTCGGTCGCGAGTCCGCGATGGAAGCCGTTCTGTCCGCCTTTGGCCGCGAGATAGGCGGTGAAGTTGGGGACGCCGCGCTCGACGACTTCGGAGCCGATGTTGATGATGCGGCCCCACTTCTGTTTCTTCATGTTCGGCAGGACAGCGCGCGTCATGAGGAAAGGACTCTTGATGAAAAAGTCCAGCATCGACTGGTAGAAGGCCCAGTCGTAGTCCTCGATCGGCTTGTGCGGCTGGTCGCAGGTGGCATTCAGGACAAGGATGTCGATGGGCCCGAGAAGTCGCGCCGTTTCCTCAACGATAGCCGCGACTCCGGTTTCGCTCGTCACATCGCCACGCACGAGCGCACCGGTGCAGCCTGCGGCCTGGAACTCGGCGAATGCTTGCTCTGCACGCGCGGCGTTGTTTTGATAGTTGATGGCAACTTTGGCGCCGGCCTGTCCCAGCGCGATGGCCATGGCCTTGCCGAGTCCGGTGCTGCTACCGGTCACAAGAGCGACGCGGCCGGCGAGTGAGAAGGATGTGTCTGACATGTAGGAGAAGATGAAAGGGTGAATTGCTGGGCCGTATGGCATTAGAAAGAACATAGCCGCTCTGCGCAAGAGCAGACTTTCACGCAGAGATTGCGCGGTCCAAATGAACGTAACCTCCGTCCACGTGAATGAGCTGTCCCGTGGTGTGCGCTGATCTTGGCGAGGCGAGAAAAACAGTGGCGTCGGCGAGTTCGTTATCGAGCGTCATGCGATGGCCCAAAGGGATCTTCGACTCTATGTGACGGCGGGTGGCTGCGGGATCCGGCAGCGTGTTAAGCCACTTTTCATAGAGCGGTGTCATGCACTCGGCGGGGATGATCGCGTTCACGCGCATGTTGAACGGAGCGAGTTCGACCGCCCATTCGCGTGTCAGGGCGTTCATCGCGCCTTTGGATGCCGCATAGCCGGACGTGTTCCCCTGGCCGGTTTCGGCGACCTTCGAGCTGATGTTGATGACGTTGCCGCAGGTAGCCTTGAGATGCGGTAGGGCATGATGCGTCATCGCGTAAACGTGGAACAGATTCGAGCGAAGTGATCGTTCGAAGGCTTCCAACCCGGCGCCCAATCCCGAGCCGTCGTTGACTCCGGCGTTGTTAACGAGGACGTCGATGCCGCCGAAACGCGCAATCACCGCCTCGATGGCTTCGGCGCATTTCGCCGTGTCGGAGAGGTCAGCGCCGAAGTAAAACACGTCCGCGCTCGTCCCAAGCTGACGTGCAAAGTCCTCCGACTCGGATGACGGGCGCGTGACAATCGCCACGCGGCAACCTTCGGCCGCGAAGGCAGAAGAGATCGCGGCACCAATGCCTTTGGCTCCGCCGGTGACGATGACGACCTTGTTTTTCAGAAGCAAATCCATGATTGGTACTGGCTAGATGAGAATGTCCTTGATGACTTCGCCATAAACATCCGTGAGGCGGATGTCGCGGCCACTGAAGCGGAAGGTAAGTCTTTCATGATTGATGCCCAGAAGGTGCAGCATGGTGGCGTGCAGATCGTGAATGGTGGTCTTGTCCACCACAGCCTTGTAGCCGTAGTCGTCGGTCGCGCCGAAGATCGTGCCACCTTTCACGCCGCCACCAGCGAGCCACATGGTAAAACCGAAGGGGTTGTGGTCGCGACCGTTTCTGCCTTGGGCGAAGGGTGTGCGGCCAAACTCACCGCCCCAGACGACGAGCGTGGAGTCGAGCAGTCCCCTGCCCTTCAGGTCGCGCAAGAGGCCGGCAATGGGCTGGTCCACGGCCATGGAGTTCTTCTCGTGACCGTCCTTCAAATTGCTGTGCTGATCCCAACGATCTCCGCCAGCTGCAGGGCAAGTCAGTTCGATGAAGCGGACGCCGCGCTCGACGAGCCGCCTCGCAAGCAGGCATTGCTGGGCGAAGGTGGAAGTGTGGTGGTTTGATGAATCCACGCCATAGAGCCTCTTCGTAGCCTCCGACTCCCCCGCGAGGCTCATCAGCTCAGGCACCGCCGATTGCATGCGATAGGCGAGCTCGTAGTTCGAGATGGCGCTCTCGATCTGATCGAGCTTGCCGATGCGCCCGACGAAGCCCTGATCGAGCTTGCGCATGAGAGCGAGCTTGGCGTCCTGCTGGCCGGGTTTCGACTCCGTGGGAATGACGTTAGCCACGGGATAGGGACCCGTCTTGAAGACGGAGCCCTGGTAGCTGGCGGGCAGGAAGCCGCTGTTAAAGCAATCAAGACCACCCGGCGGAATGAGCCCGCCATTGAGCACGATGAAACCGGGCAGGTCGGCATTCTCACTGCCGAGGCCGTAGCCAGCCCACGCACCCATGCTCGGCCGACCTTGCAAGCCGCTGCCAGTGTGAAGGAAGTAATTGGCGTTCGTGTGCTCGGAGAAACTGCTCGTCATCGAGCGCACGATCGCGAGATCATCGACGCACTGCGCGACGTGCGGGAAAAGGCTACTGACAGGGATGCCGCTCTGTCCGTATTGTTTGAAGGTCCACGGAGAGCCGAGCGTGCTGCCGTTGTTGTTGAATTGGGTGGCCTCCATCTTCAGGCCGAAGGGCTTGCCATCATCAGCCGTAAGCCGCGGCTTGGGATCAAAGGTATCCACCTGAGACGGGCCTCCATCCATGTAGAGGAAGATGACCGCCCGTGCCTTCGGCGTTTCATGCGAGGGACGTTGCGCAAGCACGTTGAGTGCCGCAGGCGCAGCGCCGTTCGACTTGTCAGCGAGCATTGCCGCGAGCGCGACGCCGCCGAAGCCGTTGGCGCAGCGCGCGAGCATCGCGCGGCGGGAGATTTGATGATGACGAGGTTCCATGGCGGTCAGTTGAGGTAGATAAACTCCTTCCCATTCACGAGCACGTGACACAGGTCAGCCCACACCCGCTCGTCATCTGGCGTCGCCCCATAGCTGGGAGCCTGCTCGCGGACGAAGGTGAGCGCGTCCTGCAATTCCGGGTTCGTTGGCGGCCGGGAATACGCGGTGAGATACATCTGCCGCACCCTTTCCTCGGGCGCGCTGATGGACGCGAGGCGTTTCGCCCAGACGTGCATCTGGTCGATGATGAAGGGGTCGTTCATCATGATTAATGCCTGCGCGGGGACATTCGAAACATTGCGCCTCCCCATAGAAGTGAAAGGAATCGGCGCATCAAAGGCGAGGAACATGGGCTGGAGGAAGTTGCGCCGGACGGAGATGTAGATGCTGCGCCGACCATCGCCATCAAGCGGACCGCTATTGCCGGGCTTGCCGCGACCATCCATGAAGGGAGTCAGGTAAACCATCACGCTCGGTCCGCTAGTAGTCGGCTTGAGCCGCCCAGATGCCGCGAGCACGGCATCGCGAATCGCCTCGCCTTCGAGCCGTTTCACGTTCATGCGATGCAGCAGGATGTTTTCGGGATCGGCCCGCTCCGCAACTTCATCGGTGACCGCGCTGGACATCTGATAGCTTTTAGACAGCACGATCTCGCGGATCAGCGACTTAACGGACCAGCCGAGATCACGGCTGAAATGCACGGCGAGGTAATCAAGCAGCTCACGATGCGACGGTGCCTGACCGAGCACGCCGAAATTGTCCACGGTGGGCACGATGCCGCGACCGAAGAGGTGATACCATACTCGGTTGACCATGACGCGCGATGTGAACGGATTGGACGGAGCCGTCAGGGCATGGGCTAGCTCCAAGCGGCCGCTGCCTGCATACTTGCTCGACTGCGTGCCAGCAATGGCTTCAAGGAAACGACGCGGTGTGCGTTCCCCAGGATTCTTCGACTGACCCCGAATGAGCAGGAAATCGTCAATGCCGCTGCCATCGAGCATCGCCGGCGCTGTTTGCGAACCAGGCTGGATGCGGGCGATGAGTTCCGATTGCGTGCTGAGGAAGAGCTTGAGATCTGCGGCCAAGTTGGCTGCGTCTCTGCTGCCAGGCGGACAGAACAGATCGTTGTGTCGCACGAGCCAGTCAGCGAGTGCAGCCGAGCCATCGGCGGTGAGATTGTCCGTGGCGATGCGTTCGGCGACTCGCACAAAGAGGTCTTGCAAGGCCTCAGCCAGCGATTGCATGGAGGTCACGCCGGGACGCGACAAAGCTTCGATAAGCAACTCGTTCGACATGTCCGGCATCGGCGGCTGCGTGTTACTTTGAACGACCATCGCGATCTGGAACGGACGGTCGTCCATGGGGCTGAACTCGGCGTGCACGCGATGGGTGCGATCAGCGGCATACGAAGCGAGCGGATGCTGCACCCAGCGCCACTGATCTTTGTCGTCTTTGCAGTCCTTCAGCAAGGCACCATGCAGCGGCCCCTGGATGATGAGATGCGAATCAACATTTGCGTAAGCGTGAAACGATCCGCGCGCGAGATACCATAGGCTGCTCCCGCGCAGCGCCACATCGGGCGTGCGCAGTGTTTGCTCGCCCCGTTCCCATGATCCGATCTTGCCACCATCGCGCTCGGATTGTTTGACGGCGAGCTTGCTCCACGCCGGATCGCGCAGTGCCGATGCTGCGCTGACGAATCCTGCCACCGGTAGCCCTGTGCCCGTGCCGAAAACCGGATCACCGATCTTCGCTGGCCGGGAGCCGAAGCTGAAGCCGTCCTGCACCCAGTCATGCGGTCCGGGCTTGGCATAATCGACCACGATGTCTTCGGACTTGATCGGGGATAGTGTTTCGGTCCGAGCTTTCTGCAATGCTGCGACGATAGGCGAAAGGCGCGCGGCAAACTCTGCGGCGGTCGCGGCTTGCTTCTGACGCAGCAGCGCAGCGAAGGCATGCAGCGGATGCTCCGGTGACTTGGCTGCGAGCTTGAGTTCTTCCGTCCAAGGGGGGCTTGCGTCTGGCTTGTCGATTGCTGCCAGCAATCGTTCCGCCGTGTGCCTGATGCCGGGCAGGTGCGCCTTGGCCAGAGCTTGGAGAAGCTTCGGGCGCCCGGTGGTTCTGAGCTGGTCGAGTTGGGCGGCTATTTGTCGGTGTGCTTCGATCGTTTCAAAGCGCGCCTGCCGGTAAGTGCTGCTGATGAGGAAGCCCGTGAGGGCGTAGTAGTCGCGCTGCGAGATGGCGTCGAATTTGTGATCGTGGCAGCGGGCGCATGCGACGGTTAGGCCGAGGAAAGTCTTCGACATCACGTCGAGCCGGTTGTCCATCCGGTCAGCTTCGTCCTGCCGGATGTCCACCGGCGAATGCACTTCCTCGCCGAGGAACCAGAAGCCGGTACCGAGGATGGATTCGTTCGCGCCGGTTTTCGCGTTCATGCGCGGTCGCGGTATAAGGTCGCCTGCGATGTGCTCGGTGACGAAGTCGTTGTAGCGCACATCCTGGTTCAAGGCGCGGATGACATAGTCACGATACTGGTAGGCGTTCGGAATGATGGGCTCGAACTCGTGACCGCGCGTCTCTGCATAGCGCACCAAGTCCAGCCAGTGCCGCGCCCAGCGTTCGCCGAACGCTTCCGTGGCCAGCAGACGATCCACGACTTTCTGCAGCGCGGTCGTCGAGTTGTCGTTCAGGAATGACTCCACTTCCGACGGCGAAGGTGGCAGGCCCGTGATGTCGAAGCTGACGCGACGGATCAGCGTGCGTTTGTCGGCCGGGGCAGCGGGATGAAGTTTGTGTTCCTCCAGCTTGGCGAGAACATGCCGGTCAATTCGACTCTCGCCCCACGCGGCATCCTTTACCACTGGCAGCGGCTTCTCCTTGGGCAGTTCCCAGCTCCAATGTTCGGCCTTTCGCTTCGCAAGATCAAAGGCGTTGGCGACGCTCTTCTTCGGCGCGCTCTCGGCCGGCCATGGCGCGCCCTGTTTGACCCAGTTGGTCAGGTCGGCGATTTGCGCATCGGTGAGCCGGGTCTTGGGCGGCATTTGCAGATCCTGGTTTTTGTAAGTAATGGATTCAATGAAGAGGCTCTTCTCCGGATCACCCGGCACGACTGCGGCCCGCGTGTCTCCGCCTTTCAGCGCCGAGTCACGGGAATCAAGAAACAACCCACCCTTCAGTTTCTTCGCGCCTACGCTGTGACATTCATAACAGCGCTCCGTCAGCAGCGGACGGATCTTCCTCTCAAAGAACTCGAGCTGGTCATTGCTGAAGTCAGCAGCGACGACGGTGCCAGCTCCGAGGAGCAGGCATAAGAGCAGCGACAAGCTGTATCGGGCCCTCAGACTCGATGCCAACCGGTTCGCTTCAGTATTTGGAAGTCGCGTGTCCATAATGGGTTCAAAGTCGTCGCCAGTGCGACGTATTAGATAAGGTCGCTCCGCTCATGCAGGAAGAAGTCCCGTGCACCAGCAGAGGGCGATCAAGCCTTAGCGCAATGGCTCGCCTTCGACCGGCTTTCCGTCGGTATCCAGGATCTGCACTTCATGGATGCCGGGTCCCTTTTCCTCGCTGAAGGTCCAAACGACCTTCTTGTCAGGCGTGATCTCGACGAGCTTGGTGCGGTTCGCGCCAATCGCGTAGCTACAGATCACAGTATTACCGTTGGGCAGTCGCTGCGCACCGCAGGGATCACGCAGCAGGGCTGCAGGCAGGTCCTTGTTGGAGATTTCCCACACGATCTTGCCGTCTTTGTCCACCTCCACGGCCGTGTCGCTGTGGGTCAGGTTGACATGCGTGTTGCCGTTGGGCAGGCGGATGGCGGTGAAGGGCCATCCGTCCTTGCGGTCTTGCGGAGCCTTGAACTCCCAGACGATCTTGCCTTCCGGCGTGTATTCCCGCACGACCTTGTCCAGCAGTTGAGGCACCAGATAGTTGCCGTTTGGCAGCTTCCTCGTCATGCGACTCTCCATGTGATGATTGGTGTTCTGGCATTGCAGCGGAACATCAACAACGATCTTTCCTTCACGATTCACCTCGAGAATGCGCGGCTTTGCTCCGGCTTCAGTCAGCATGATGTTTCCGTTCGGCAATGCCTGCGCGGTGTTCACCTCGGACTGGGTCCCCTTGAACTCAAAGATTTTGGTCAAATCCCGCTTGATCTCGATCACGGCACCGCCCGGGTAGTCCTTGTTCTTGGAGACGGCGAGAAGAAGATTTCCATTGGGCAGAACACAACCATCACGGGTGGCACCAGGGTATTTCCAGATCGTCTTGCCATCTCCGTCCACGATGCGGGTCTCACCTCCTGTGGCCAAGAATGAGTGTTTGACTGGCTCGGCCGCCGAAGCGCAAAGCGCGCTCAAGGTGATCGCGGCAAGGTGAGCTTGAATTTGGAAGAGGAAGTTTTTCATGATTCGAATGTTATGACAGTAAACGCCAACAGCCACTAAGGCTTTGCGCCTAATTATTGAAGTTTTGCGTCATTTGCCAGATGCTATAAGATTGCGAATTTTCAATTGGCGGCACTCTACGGCACCGCGTTTCCTCCGCCCGCGAATGAGTCCACACCCTATTATCTGACTGATGATTTGCAGCAACATCAAACGACCGCAGGTTGCCCTGCTCATCGAATCCTCGCGTGCATATGGCCGCGGCCTCTTGCGCGGAATTGCCCGCTACGTCCGCGAGCATGGGCCATGGTCGATTTACTATCAGGAGCGCCGCCAGGGCGATGCGCCGCCGAGCTGGCTTCGGGACTGGAGCGGCGATGGCATCATCGCACGCGTGGACGATCGCGAAATGGCGCGAGCCATCCAGCGCCACGGCGTTCCCGCTGTGGACCTGCGCGGCTTGTTTACCGATCTCAGCATGCCATTGATCGAAACAGATGACGAGGAAGTGGTGCGGCTATCGGTCGAGCATTTGCGCGAGCGTGGCTTCCGGCAATTCGCCTATTGCGGATTCCCCGGCACGAACTACTCGGACAAGCGCGAGATGATGTTCGTCCGGCGCCTTCAGGCACTGGGCCTGCCCTGCGAGGTTTTCGCCCCCAGCAAACCGCTGCGCAGCGGCGGCACGTTCGCCATGGAACAGCATGGCCTGGTGCATGACAAAGATGTCTCGCATTGGCTGGCGCAGCTTCCTCAACCCATCGGCCTCCTGTGCTGCAACGACATCCGTGGACAGCAGGTGCTGGGGCTGTGCCGTCAATTGGGGCTCGCCGTGCCGGATGAAATCGCCGTGCTGGGCATCGACAATGACGAGGTTCATTGTGAACTGGCGGATCCGCCTCTCTCCAGCGTGATCATGAATACCGGAAAGATCGGCTACGAAGCCGCTGCGCTTCTGGCCGGCATGATGGAAGGCGCGCCGCCGCCTGCTGCCCCGAGATTCGTTCCGCCCAAGGGCATCGCCACGCGGCGCTCCACGGAAGTGCTCGCCATCGCCGACCGTCAGGTCGCCACCGCCGTGCGTTTCATCCGCGAGCGCGCCTGCATGGGAATCCAAGTGAGCGATATCCTCCAAGCCGTTCCGCTCTCCCGCAGCAGCCTCGAACGCCGCTTTGCCGCCGCCCTTCACCGGACGCCTAAAGAGGAGATTCTCAGGGTGCAGATGCAACGCGCTAAGGATCTCCTTGTGGCATCGGATTTCTCCCTCGCCGAAATCGCCAACAAGACTGGATTCAAACACGCCGAGTATCTGAACGTGATCTTCAAAATCAAAATGGGTCAAACTCCAGGGCAATATCGTGCGACCAATCAGCTCCCTGGCATCCGACAGTGAGGCTGACGCTTGGTGGATCACCCTAGTCCGAAAAAATCCATATCTCGGCGAATTACCGTCGCCATCCGGGGGCGTTGCTGCGCAAGAAGCTCCCTGGCGCATGCCCCGCCTCAAGGAACTCCGGCAACGCAATTTCGCTTGGCCCCCGACGTGCATAACGCCGGTTCAGCATCCACATGCAAAGTAGTCTCTTGCGAAATGAAGGTTGGTGATGCGTGCCGTACAACTCACTCTACCCAGCGCCAGGCCGTTAGGGCATTGAGTTCACGAATGAAGATATCGCTGCCCGAAACGGCCAAATGCGCCCAAGTTTCCTTATCCGAGATCTGGCGCTGGTCGATCTCCTCATACTTTGCGGGATTGGCTTTGATCAGATGCAGTCTGCCGCGCTGATCGAGAGCCAGGATGCGGTCACCATTGGCAACCAGACTCCAATACTTGCCGTAGCTCTTGTCCGTGGTCCAGAGCCCCTTCCCGGTCTTCAGGTCCACCGCCATCACACGCTGATTTTTCAGATGCTCGTAGGCCACCCCATCCACTACCACGGGTGAACACATGTATCCCTGCGCTTTGAGAGACCAAAGCGCGGTTGCTTTGAAACGACCCTCGCTGTTGGTGATGTCGAAAAGCAGTGTCTGGCCGCCATAAGTGCTGGTGAAGATCGAATTACCGTTAATGACCGGTGTGAGGATGTTCATGCCGCGGAAAGCTTCCACGGGTTGTTCCCAGAGTACTTTGCCATCTGCCAGCGACAGGCCGGCGAGTTTTTCACGCGTCTGCACCACCAGCTGTCTAACGCCACGTAGTTCGGCGATGATGGGAGAGGAAAAGGCACTGCCACTCATGCCCCCACCGTCGTCCAAGGCACGCCAGAGGACTTTTCCGGTGGTCTTTGCCAGCTTTACCACCGCACCTCCGGCCTGCACGTAAACCGCGCCGTAATCGACGAGTGGTGAGGATACAAAACCAAAGGCTGGGACGACCGCTTTGAACTTCTCCACAAAATCTACCCGCCAGCGCACTTCGCCTGTGGCCGCATTGAGACAAACGAGGACATCCCGTATGCCAGCCACATAAAGGCTGGTGCCGTCGCATGCTGGAGTGGCGCGAATCCAGTCACCATTGGCTTTGGCAAAAAACGGCATCGACATTGAGCCCGGCCAAGATTGCTTCCAGAGTTCCTTGCCCGTCTTGCGATCCAGAGCGCGCACGGTTTCCGTCTCTTTATCCACGGTCTCAGTGGTGAAGACGCGATCTCCTACAACGATAGGCCCTGAGTAGCTCGGGCTGAGTTCGATCCGCCACACTTGCTTGAGAGCCGTTTCTCCGAGTGATGAAGGCCACTTTGCCTTGGGCACCTGCCCATCTCGGCTGGGACCACGCCATTGATTCCAATCAGCTGCTGACGCGGTGGGAGATATAACGAGCGCGAGAGCACTGAAACCTGCCGCAATGGAAGCTGATAAAGTCATGCGTCTGAATACGAGTATCACTTCAATACAGACTCACATTCTTGCCTGATCATTCATCGAGCTTCACTCTGCGCGCCATGTTGCCAAACATGTGGTAAATGACACTGCCGGGGACGCCGCTATAGGTGAAGCCGCGTGCGGTGTAGCTGGGGGCGTCGTGATGGAAATCAGCCCATGTTTTGCCGCCGTCGTTACTACGGAGGATGCCTTTGTCGCCATGCAGCGTGCTCATGAGCATGAGGCCGGGTTTGTGAGGATCGATGTAGAGCGGGCCGCCGTCGAGGCGAGCGAGTTCTGTCCAAGTTTTGCCAGCGTCGGTGCTTTTGAGAAGCTTGGCAGGGCGTGTGCCTTTGTAGCTCCAGTAGTTCTCGTGCTGGCCGTCGTTGATGAAGAGTGTGGTCTCTTCCGTGGGATGATGCACGAGCCCGTCCACACCATCGGCGGCGTGGGCGAGGTCCCAGGTCTCACCGCGATCATGACTGGCATAGAGCCCGCTGCGTTTGAGGCATTGCAAATAGATGTGCTGGCCGCTGGGACTGGTAGCAAGCGAGAGGCCGTTTCTGGTCTTCAGCGTGTGCGTCCAGTTCGTGCCACCGTCCTCGCTTTTGAAAACGCCAAGCTGGTAGTTCGCGAGGTGCATGATGTCTGGATTCTTGGGGTCAAAACAAAGGTCCCCCATCTCACTGTCATCCAGCCACCTGCCCCACTCGCCGCCGAACTTTTCTTTGAGATCAAGTACGAGGCTCCATGTCGCGCCGCCATCTTCCGTGCGGTGCAGTCGCGGATGCCGCGTGCCGCCGTGGCCGTGGATGATGGCGAACCATGTCTGTGGTTTTTTGGGATGCGCGTTGACGACGCTGCCGTCATGGTTCTGCCACTTCTCATTCCACCACTCCGTCTGAATGCGCATGGGCTGCCAAGATGCGCCGCCGTCATTGGTTTTGAAGACGCCTTGGTCCAGCGCGGCCACCATTGCTTGCTGCGGATCATGCGGGCTGATGGCGGGGCCTTGAAAGTAGCATAGCACTTGCAGGCCGGTGGTGCTGCCCGTCCAACTGGCGCCGAAGTCAGTGCTGCGACACATGAGCGAGCTGTCACATTTCAGCCATGTGCTACCATCCGCAGTGACCGCGAGGGCACTGCACTTTCCCTCCGGCGAAGCGTAACGATTCATGCCGGGATAGCTTCCGCGGTCCCAGTTTTTCTCGATGCGATGGCGCGTCCAAGTTTCGCCGTTGTCGCTGCTCGCGACGAGTTCACCCAGCGCCCATAGCATGACTTTGCCACCACTCGCAACGGCGAGTCCACCGGCAAAGCGCAGACCGGGCTCCCACTTGTGTGGCGACTCTTTGACGGTGGTGAAGGTCGCTCCGCCATCACTGCTGCGGTGAAGTTTGCCATTGGAATCAAAGGCAAACAAGCCGCTGCCAGT
This sequence comes from Verrucomicrobiaceae bacterium, assembly GCA_027490195.1. Lineage (GTDB taxonomy): Bacteria > Verrucomicrobiota > Verrucomicrobiia > Verrucomicrobiales > Verrucomicrobiaceae > Prosthecobacter. Next base: position 212,595 of record JAIXYN010000005.1, read on the forward strand.
GGGTGTGGCGCGTGCGGTTAAAACGATGCTGTCGGCGAGTTGAAGCCTCCATGTTTTGCCGTCATCGCGCGAGATGGCGAGTCCAGGTGATGGCCGGCATGAGACGCAGAGCGTGCCATCGGCGAGAAAAAAAGGAAACGCAGGCGTGTCGCGGCTGTTCTTAGCCACAGGAGGCTTCGCGAGTTCTGTCCACGTCGCTCCATGATCACGGGAGACACGCAGGATGCTGTCGTGATCGAGCGCATAGACGCAGCCATTTCCGGAGACGGCGATGGCATGGCCAATGCCGGGCGTTTGATCATCGCCGATGGCTGGAGCTTTGCCAAAGGTCGCCTGCCAGCTCACACCGCCATCATGACTGGCCCAGATCATCCCGCAGGTGCCCCAATACATGTGCAGCGGCTCTTTGGGGTCGATGGCGAACTGCCGGTTATGTGAAACGATCTGCTTCCGAGCCATGACCCCGCGCTCGACATCGGCGGACATCTTTCGCCACGTCAATCCGGCATCCTGCGAACGAAACAGGCCGCTGAGGTCCGTCATGGCCCAGACTTCCTTGGGGTCCGTAGGATGCGCGACAACATCCTCGATCCACCCGCCGCCGCCGGGGCCAAAAGGCTGCCATGTTTCAGCAGCGAGAGTCGAAGAAGCTATAAGAGCGAGTAGCAGTTTCATATGGGCTATCATCGCGTGGTCATGGGTCCCATCTTGACGACTTCGAAGTCCTTGCCCCTCACTTTGCGAATGGGCAGGAGTTCCTCGTGGTTCCAGCGATCATCTGGTGCACCGCTGATGAACCAGTCGCCTCCGTTGTCGGCAAGGATCATGCCGTGGGTCTTGAGTCCTTCGAGAATGACCTTTGCAGCACCGCTAAATTGGCTCGTGTCAAAGTCCGCCTTCAATCGCACACGCATGCCCATGGGTGGAAGGTTTTCATCCTTGTGCGGACTGGCGAAGTGCGTGGCGGGCGGCACATAAGCACGGCGTGACTTTTTGACCGTGAAACGCAGCGCATGGGCGAGCTTCTTGGTGCCACAAATCTCATCGTAACGAGCCAAACCGGGCATGATGGGCAAGCCAGCGGCATCGGCACTGGTCCATCCTGCTGGGCGCGGCTTTGGCGCTTTCAGATCAAAGACGCTGCCGCTGTAGGCCTTCCACGCTTTGCCACCGAAGAGTGGAAAGGCGCGGTAGATCTCATAGAGTTTCCAGTTGTCCTTGTCGAGCACGAGGATGTGGCGGTCACCATCGCTTTCGTGACCACCTTCGATCCACGCATTCGGAGGAATCGGATAGGGTCCGGGATCGCTCTCGTCCTTTCCTTCATTGAAGTGGATCGGCACCTTTGGCTGATCACCGCTGACTACGTAATAAGGGATTCCGCCGGGCTGGCCCTGCCACACGAGGCCGAAGTCCTCATGCAGACCCGTCTCAGCGCCGATGGACACAATGATGGCATCGCTGAGCGGATCGACCTCGTCTTTGGAGACATCTCGATTCCATTCGTCACCAGCGGGCATGAGCAAAGCGCCGCCGAGATCGGCATTCGGTCCCGTTTTGATTTCAGGATGCTGAGCAAGGGCACAGACTGTGAAGATGCAGAGGAGCAGTGCGGTGGTTTTCATGGCGATGATCGTTACGAGTTCAGTCGATGCTGTGAAGGTATTCTTCCAAATGGGTGTAGCCGCCGGGGGTAACTGTGCTGTTGCGGTCTTCTGGGTCATCGGGGCCGAGTCCCTGCTCTTTCTCCCACGCATCGGGCATGCCGTCGTTGTCTCGGTCTGCGAGAGGTTTGCCCACAGCGAGCTTGGGCCAGCCACCGACTTCGGAGGGATGATTGATGATCTTGCCGGTGCCATTTTTTACGTTGGCCAGGATGCGTTGATCGACTGAATCGAGTTTGGGTCGGGTGGCACCGACATTGGCGAGAACTGCCTCGTAGGTTTCGGCAGCGGAGAGGATCGTCAACGGTGGGGCACTGAATGGGGCGCTCACGGCAAACTTGCGACGATCCATCTTCTCTTCCCAAGGTTTGATGATGGCATCTTCGGGCTCGGTGGCAGCGGGTCGGATCGGGCTGATATTGTCCTTGGGATAGATCTTCACCTTGCCATCGACCGCCACGCCGCGCTCTGGCCGCGATGAAGGGCCGCTTTTGTAAAGGTTGCCGGTGAGGTTGACCTCCGCGTCATCCGTCATTTCGCCAGCAATCTGGCCCCAATTGTAGATGACGTTGTTGTTCACTTGGAACCTGCCTTTGACCTCCGGGTTGAGCCGTGGATTGCGCTGATTGTTATGGGCAAGGAGATTGCGGTGAATCGTGACGCTCTTGTTTTTGTCGCCAAAGAGCATGCCCATCCCATGCGGGCCTTTTTGATGTACCGAGTCGTGCAGCGCTTCCGAGATGATGCAGTGCTGCACCGTGATATCGCGGGCATCATACCAGCCGCTGATGACTTCATCGGTGCTCCAACTCAGTGAGCAGTGGTCAATGATGACATCGTGGGCGTTCTCCAGCATTTGCAGGGCATCGCCGTTCACACTGCCTTTGATTGCAGGACCAGGTCGGACACGCAGATGTTGAACGATGACGTCGTGCGTCTCGATGTTGATGGCCCCGATGTCCGTCTTGCCGTCGATCTTGATGGCAATGCCGCCTCCAGAAGCTGTCTGACCGGCGATGGTGAGAAATGGATTTCGAATAGTGATCTCTGACTTGAGCGTTATCGTTCCACTCGTGCGAAAGAGGATCGTGCGCGGCCCTTCTGCCTCCACGGCTGCCCGCAAGCTGCCGGGGCCAGCATCATGGAGGTTCTCGACAAACAAGACCACTCCGCCACGCCCGCCTCTGGCCTTCGCGCCAAATCCTTCTGCGCCGGGAAAAGCCAGCAGTTCGTCGGCAACGACTGTCGTCGCGATGCAAAAAACGAATGCGCTGAGGAGGAGATTTTTAGCTTTGCTCATGATTCAAGGGGCGATGGCTCCGCTGACATTCGTGGTGCGTGCTTTGCCATAAAAATCCGTGGGCAGGAGGTATTGCGCATCAGCGTGGTCGAGCTTGGCATCGGCGGCGGGTGTGGCGTCATGCTTGCTGCCATCCAAGCTGACATTGGGGAAGTCCTCGAAGCCGCGACCTTTGACACAGCCGTCTTTGGGGCCATCGCCAAAGACCACGTTACCACTGCTGCTGACACCCGCGTTGCCGTTGGCATAGTGCAAAGCATTGGCATCGCGGGAGTAGAGGATGTTGTTGGCCAGGACCATACCTTCGCGTCCATTCCAAGAGCCTCCACGAAAGGCGTGGGCGCTGTTGAGGATGGTGTTGTGGATGACTTGGAGATTCAGTGTCTTGCCCTGGTGGTCGGTGCTGGAGAAGCCAGCGCCTGCGCCATTGATCAGCACGTTGTTGCGTACGATCGCCTCTCCCTGCACCTGCATAACGTTGTCCCCGCTGTTGTAGCAGAGATTGCGCTCAATGATGTTCACGGGTTTGCCAGCGGTGCCATAAACGGTGATGCAGGGGTAGTTCGTGTCATGCACATGGTTTTCAGCGATGAGATTGCCCCATGAGCCCTGCTTCACCTCGATGCCGTCGCCTTGATCACCGCGACAGTCGTGGATGTGATTCAGAGCAATCACACTTTCACTCATGATGTGATCACCGTTGTTCGCGCCGAGATACATTCCCTCGGCATGTCCAGCGCCGTGATGGATGTGATTGCGGGTCAAAAAGAGGCGCTGCGTGTCAGCGCTGTTCGCACTGAGGCAGACTTCATTGGTGTGATGAATGTGGCATTGATCGATCCAGACATCACTGCAATGCCCAAGGCGCAGGCCGTGGCTACCACCGGTGATTTCGATACCCTGAAGACAGAGATGCCGCACCGCGCCTCCCTGGCCGATGTTGATGACGTTTTGCTCCGCATCGCTGCGTGTGATGATGACCTGCGCACCCTTGGCTGCCACGATCCAGATCGGCGCATCCGCCGTACCACTCGCCAGCAGATCCCACATGCGCTCGACGCTGTAAGTGCCAGCGGCGAGTTCGAGCTTATCACCCGGCTTCAAGGCTTGCACGGCCTTCACCAGAGCCGCTCCGTTCGCATTACTGTGCTGAATGATGCGCTTCGGAGTGATGCTAGCCCATGTTGGTTCGTAGCTGGCGGCAAGAGCAACCGATGCGAGTGAAAAGAAGAGGAGAAATTTCATAAGGTAACGATGAAGGGAACGAGAAAGTCCAATGCGCAACCTCACGGCAGCGTTCCAAGGCTCAGCCATCCAGGTGCGGGCGGTCTTGGTCGGAATTGGCAAAGCGCAGGGGCCTGCCGTTTGGCAATGGATGGAGGATGCGCAGACCGAGCCTGAGGTCAGTTAAAGCTTTCAAGGCTTCCAGCCTGCCATCTTCAAAATTTTCCGCGAGCAGCGCGGCGGCGTGTTCTGCGATGCCTGGGCCTTGGGGCAGCGGTTCGAGTGCGAAGGCCGTGGAGGTATGAAGGAACAGGAGACGCATGATTATCTGGCAAGAAACATTGGTCGGAAAGGCTTAGAAAAATCGTCCTACCAAAACGAATCGTCACACGATGCCGAGCGCTTTCTTCATCTCGAATCCTGGGAAAATGGATTTCGTGTCGGCCAATCCCACGCGCCGGGAGAGCACTTCAGTCAGCACGGTGCGGTAGTCGGTGGTGATGGCGAGGTCAGCGCCATCGTCGAGCTGATCATTGGCGAGGCCGCACCATTCACCGTGCAGTTTGCCACCTTTGATACCGTTGCCGAGGATCATATGAACACCGCCGTAGCCGTGGTCTGTGCCGTCGCTTTGGTTGGATTTGAGCCGACGACCAAACTCGGTGTGCACGACGACGGTCATCTTCGAGTGGAAGCGGCTCATGTCGTTGTAGAAGCTGCTCAAGGCGCGACTGAACTCGCTGACCAATTCGCTGAATCGGTATTCCTGGCCCTCGTGTGTGTCCCAGCCATCGTAATCAACCGTGGCGACGCGAAGCCCCGCCTCCATTTTTGCGATCTGGGCGAGGTTGCGCAGGCTTTCACCGAGGCCGCCGGTGTCTTCGTAGCTAACGCCTTTCTCAGGCCTGTAGTCCTGCACATTCCCGTCGCCATCACGCGGCAGTTTGCTTTGCAGAGCGGTGATGGTGTCGAGCGTAAGCTTGCCGGTGCTGTGGATGCTTTCGCTGCCCCCATAGAGACGTTTGAGCAGCGCGAGTTGGTTTTCGCGACCGTAGGTGAAGTCGCGTGCTTCGCTCATTGAGACGGCGACTTTTGAGTGCAGCAGCGAGTCCGGCAGTTCACCTCCCACAGCCACGGCGGGAAGCAATCCTTGCGGCGAGAGCGCTTCGATGGTGCGAGTGAGCCAGCCACTGGCGATGCTGATGTTTTTCTGATCGGCCACGCCGCGCTCCATCATGTCCTGAGCCTCAAAATGGCTGCGTGAGCCGTTTTTTAGACCACAGGCATGAATCATGGCCAAATGGCCGCTGTCATAGAGTTCCTTCAATGCTCCGGCCTCGCGATGCAGGCGCATGTCGATCCCGTTATAGCCATTCTTGAGCGCGATGCCCGCAAACTTGCCCGCATCCGTTACTCGCAGCCATTCAGGCCGTGCGGCAATGTAGTCCTTGTCATTCGCTGGGCCGAGGAGGTTCAGCCCATCGCATCCACCGCGCAGAAAGAGCACGACGAGCAGGTGATCACGGCTTTGCAGTGCATCCGCAGCAAAGGTGAGGTTGGTGATGCGGCTGCCAGTGAGAGCAGCGAGAGAAGAGCAAAGGAAGTGGCGTCGGTTCATGAAGATTCCTTTTGGGGGTGAACTAGCGGAGTTGAAATTCAGGAGTGGCTGCAACCAGGGCGACGAATTCGCCGAGATGCTCGGCAAGGTCGGATTCGTTGAGGCTGATCTCCGCGTCTGGCTCGTGATAACGTGCTTTGCCATCGTCTTCGTATTCTCGAAACCATTTCGTGAGTTCTTCACGAGTGTGAGGCTCAAAGAGGCCAGGAGCGATGCGATCCAGCCAGTAATGGGCGACTTCCTGCCAGGTCTTTTTATCGGCAGGCGTGTTGCGCAGCAAGTTCATGCGCACCACTTCGCCATCGAAGCCGTCCGTGGCGAGATCACGGGCAAATTTCCAGCGCTTGAGCAAGCTGTTCGGACTCTGCCAATAGTCGGCGGTGTCGGGATGACCGGTAGGCGGTCCCCATTGGAAGAGATGCTGACCACATTCAGCGAGACGATAAATGATATCTTCCTCGGGTCGCACGTCCGCACCCGCCGCACGGATAAAGCTACAGATGTACTCCAACGGACGCTTCGTCTTCTGTCCATAAGCAACGCTCATCTCCGGGGCGAGCAGAATCTCGCGCATGACGTGCTCAATTTGATGTGGAGACTTCGCATGTTCGGTCCAGACCTTCGCGACGCGCTTTACGAGGTTTTCGTTCGGCTCATCCGCGATGAAGCGGCGGCAGAGTTTACGACTCAAATAAATCGCCGTGCCAGGATGGAACGCCGCGAGGTCGAGAACGGCCATGCCATCGGCCATCGGCGGCTGGTTGGCCTCCAATTCGACGCCAAGCACGCGCTTCTGGTAGGGGTCATGCCATTGCGCATGGTAGTGGAAGCCGCCGTCATCAGGGAAGTGCTTGTCATCGTCGTAGCCTTCGCCATCGGCTACAGTCCAGCCGGTGAAGGCACGCGCTGCTTCATACACGTCCTGGTCAATGAAGCCTTCCGCTTTGCCTTCCAGCGCACCGGGCACGTCACGCCATTTTTTGTGAAGATGATTCAGATAATGCTCCGAACCAAGCGTGTGCAGTTCAAAGAGTTCACGAGCATAGTTTTCATTAGCCGGGCTGGCCTTGCTGCTGCGATTGTTGAGGTAATACAGCATTGGCAGACTTTGCGCGACGGCTTGCAGCAGCTCACGAAAATTACCGAAGGCGTGCTTGCGAATCACATCACGATCATAAGCGGGCCAGACAGCGCGGATGGCGTTGTCCGAGTCGATATTGACGTTGAAATGGTTGTGCCAGAAATCGACGAGCAACTCGCGCACCTGCCACTTCGAGTAACAGGCACGGATGATCGTGGCCACCTCAACCTCATATGAGCAGCGTTGGATTTCATCATAAGGATAGTCCTCCTGATTTTGGACGCGGAAGAGCTGATCAAGCGACTTGTCGAGCATGGTGAGGCCGCGTTTTTCCTTGACCTTGAATTTCTGTTTCTCGAGCTTTTTGCCGTCTTTGCCCTCGACGACCATCATTTCGGGTTTTCCGCCCTGCATCTTCGCCCCAGCCTTTCCTGCCTGCATCATCATGGCAGGCGCCATTAAGCCTTCATGCTCGTATTCGATCTCGAGCTTGTGCGCTTCGATGCGCTTCTCCGCCTCATCTTTGACGCCGGATTCGGGTTTAAGTTGTTCTTCAACCCACGCACTCCAGCCAATTTTTTCGACACGGGCGAGTTCTTCAGACGTCGCGCCAAACGTGGCGCGGTTGAGGGCGATGTAGGTGGGGGATTTACTCATGCCGCGCAGTGTTACTCGCTGATTTTACGGACTATCAAAGTGTCATTTTGCAGCAAGCACATGATCGGTCGTGACTTTCTGCCACGCCGCCTCAATGAGCCTGAACGCATTTTCAGGCTGCAGGATGCCGCTAATCAGCATTTCATGAATCTCCCGTGCTTCAGCCATGCTGATGTCATAGTACCAGCGCTCTCCCGTTTCTCCTCGACTGTCGGTAAAAGCGACATGTCCCACCTGACTGCCTTCCGAGTACTTCACGGCGGCGACCAGGCCAAAGACCACCCATGCCTCCTTGGCCAACACCATGTCAGGCGAAGGATCATGCAGAATGGGCCGTTCGCTGCGCAGAAAGATACCGAGCCGGCCCTGATAATCGCGCACGCCATGCGGCCAAACACGAGTGGGTGTGAATGTGGCCACGGACATCATGGATTGGACACGCCGGGCGATGTCTTCGAGCGGCAGCAATTCCGAGCGAGTCAGTGCACGCTCCGCCTTGCTCTTCACAGGCTCCGCACTCTGAGAGCTGGCGGATGATTGCACGTTTGCTGAGCTAGTGGTTTCATTGCCAGCAATCATCATCGCAGACAGCAAGGTGACCGCAGTGGTGAGATTGAGGCAAACAAGAATAGGGTTGGAAGTCATGATGGTTGGTGGATGGGCAATTAGAACAAGGAAATCAGCCGCGGTGCGCGGGCTTCACGCCACGCAACGCGCCGGTGAGTCGGCGGGCATTAAGGAGGCGCGTAGCGAGTGTTTTGCGCACACTGGCGTGGAGCTTCAGCAGCGCCTCGTCAAAAGTGTGTCCTGCAGTGCGCGCAAGCACATCAGGCCCGGGAATGCTCAGCATCATGGAGAGATGGTAGCGAGGGGTTTTCTCCGACTGCTGCTCCACACGCACCACGGCGCGGGAAATGGTCTTGAGAGAGGCGAACTGCTCTAGCGTCTGATGAATCTTGGTTTCCCATTGGGTGCGCGGCTCGCAGCCGAACCAGTCGAGTTGGATAATCATAAGTCTGTTTGTTGATGAAAGGTGGAAATGGGTGCCGACAGGAGCCGCCGAGGGTTTTTTACGGTGGTTGGAGCGGAAGGCTCCTGCCGGCGATTGTGACAGCATCAGGAGTTTTGGGGATGCCAGTTCCAGATACTGTAACAGGGATGTTCCTCGTTTTGCGCCGACTTGAATTCATAGCTGCTGCATGAGGACAGCAGGCCGGTGAGGATGAGAAGGAGGATGAAGCGATTTTTCATGGATAAGAGTGCCTTGAAGTTTCTGAACACACTCATTCTTCCATTTGCCCGTAAACGTGCCAATGAGCAGGGTCTCTGGTTGAGTCTCAGTAATCGGCTGAGTCACGCTCAGACTGGCTTACGCAGCAAAAAGACGCACAACGCGCACACCACGGCTCCATGGGAGGTCGATGCCACGGTGGGCTTCGCGAATGATAAAGTACTCATGCATATTTTCTGCGGTAAGCAGACCCACGAGCACCCCATGTTTGAGCACAGGGATTGCGACTTTGTCATCAGCGCGATCACGCATTAGTACTTCGTCGAGCAATTCGGCTTCATTCAGCCTGGGCACATCCGTGCGCATGAAGGTGATGACGGGTGTATCGAGCGGATATGTCTGCATGGCAGAGAGTAGATCTGCGTGGGCCAGCATGCCGATTAAGTGATCGCGCTTGATCACTGGATAGTCATGCTGCGCATCGGAGAGCATGAGAACGGCCATTTCCTGGAGCGTCGTGCTCGGCGTGACGGTGTGAAAGCTCGTCACCATGGCATCTCGCACGGTTGCGCCCGTGACAATGGATCTCGCCTGCGCCAGCGCGGACTCCTGAGTTGAACCGGACCACACAAACACAGCGATCAGGATGAGCATCGGGTTCGTAAACAGGCCGTAGATGGCAAATAGTGCTGCCATGACCTTTCCCACCCTAGCGGCAATGATCGTGGAGTTTGTATCATTCATCTTCATCGCCAGCACGGCCCGCAGGACACGTCCGCCATCCATGGGAAAGGCTGGCAGCATGTTGAAGATCACGAGGCCGACATTCACGGCCAGCAAGCGCTCGATCATCCCTCCTTCAGCGATTCCCAGCCCGGAAAGCGGCTCCCATGCATTCTCGAGCGTGAGCCAGGCTGCCAAAGCAAGGGCGATTAGCACATTCACTGCAGGTCCCGCCAGCGCCACCAGCAGCTCCTGCATGGGCTTCTCTGGGTTGCGTTCCAGCCGCGCCACACCGCCGAAAGGAAGCAGCGTGATGTCACGCGTGCCCACGCCAAAGCGCCGCGCCATCAGTGAATGACCGTATTCATGCACCAGCACGCATGCGAAGAGGAGCACAAAGAACAGAACGCCGTTCAGTGCCGCGCCGAAGCTACGCTCCGGCATCCAATGGGCAAAGCCGATCAGAAAAAGTAGGATAAGAAAGGTGAAGTGAATGAAGACGTCGATTCCGAGAAAGCGGCCGAGCTTGAAGGACCATTTCATGAGCAGAAGGATAGTTGGGGTGGTTTTGCAGAAAATGAATCAGCGCTTGCGGATCAGACGTGCCACCAGCGCGGTCCATCCGGTCTGGTGTGAGGCACCGCAGCCGCGCCCGTTATCAGCGTGGAAAAATTCATGAAATAAGAGGAGATCGCACCAGGGGCCGTCCTTGCCGTAGCGTGTATCTCCGCCGTGGCATGGGCGGTTCCCTTCACCATCAGGCTCAAAGAGACGGCTCATGCGGCGGGCGATCTCGTGTGCGGCTTCAAACAGTGTCACGCGTTGCCCGCTGCCGGTGGGCAGCTCCACCGCGAAGCTTTCGCCGTAAAAATGATGGTAGCGTTCCAGCGCCTCAATGATGAGGTAGGAGATCGGGAACCACACGGGGCCGCGCCAGTTCGAGTTCCCGCCGAACATGTAGCTATCACTTTCACCTGGCACGTATCGTATTTCTTTATCCTCCCCTTGAACATTGAGTTTAAATGGATGCGCCTCATGATGGCGGGAGAGGGAGCGGATGCCGAAGGGAGACAAAAACTCCCGCTCATCCAGCAAGTAAGCAAGGAGTCTGGAGAGCCGCTCACGCGATGGAATGGCGAGCAGACGATGCCCGTGCTCACCGCCACGCTGGCAGTAGCTGACGTAGTGCGCAAGATCGCAGCGATGGGCCAAAAACCAGTCCATGCGCTTCTTGAATCCTTTCAGTGCGGTGATGCGGCCTTCATCAAGCAGTTCCACGGCGATGAGCGGCAAGAGGCCGACGAGCGAACGCGTGCGCAGCGGCAGCGGTGGCTTGCCCTCATCAAGGATCTGATCGTAGTAGAAGCCATCCTGCTCATCCCACAGTCCGCCACCACCAAGAGTATTGATGGCATCGACGATCTGCACGAAGTGCTCGAAGAACTTCGATGCCATGTCTTCATAGGCTTTGTTCACACTGCCGTCGGGCCTCTGGGCCAGTTCGAGGGACATGTTCAACATGGTCAGTGCATAAAAGGCCATCCAGGCGGTGCCATCGGCCTGCTCCAGTCTTTGGCCTTCAGGAAGGGCCGTGCTGCGGTCAAAGATGCCTATGTTATCAAGGCCGAGGAAACCACCCGCAAAGAGATTCCGTCCCTCGCTATCTTTGCGGTTCACCCACCAGGTAAAATTCAGCAGCAGTTTCTGAAAACAGCGCTCCAGAAACTCGCGATCGCGCTCACCAGCAGGCGCGGTGATTTTATAGACGCGCCAGCAGGCCCATGCGTGCACTGGCGGATTCACATCACTGAATTTCCACTCATAGGCTGGGATCTGGCCATTCGGGTGCAAGTACCATTCACGCAAAAAGAGCAGCATCTGTTCCTTGGCAAATTCCGGGTCCGTCTCGGCAAAGGGCAGCATGTGAAAGGCTGTGTCCCAGGCTGCAAACCAGGGGTACTCCCACTTGTCCGGCATCGATAGAATATCGCGCGCGAAGAGATGCCCCCAGTTGCGGTTGCGCCCGCTCCAGCGCGCCTCCGGCGGGGCGGGATACGCCGGATCACCCTCCAGCCAGTCCTTCACGACGTATTGATAAAACTGCTTCGTCCACAGAAGCCCGGCATGGGCCTGCCGCTGAATCTGCGCACGAGACGCTTCAGGCTCCACGATAGTAGCGTAAAACGCATCCGCCTCTGCAAGACGCTGCGTGAAGAGAGGCCCCGCTGGCATCGCAGGGCCGCTGGAGCACTCGCACAGCCTGAGATCAATCGTTACTGCCCCTCCAGCCGGGACCAACATGGAATAATGCGCAGCGGCCTTGGTGCCGGTTTGCGCAGGATTCACCGCTGCAGCTTCTTTTTGGACCACGTAGCGATGAAACGCATCTTTGGTGAATTTGGAGCTATTCGGCGAACCGAAGAGCTTTTCGTGATTCGTGGTGTTTTCCGTGAAAAGCCACTGTGGAGCAGTGCCATCGCTCGCCGTAGCCGCATGAAGCTGATACGAACCCAAATCCTCCACCAAGTCCGATTCCAGTCCCCGATGGTCGATCTCCAGCACCTTTCCTTCGAGGCTGAGGCAAGGGCTAGCCACCCCTCTTTGCCAAGACCACACGTTGCGAAACCACACCGTCGGCAGCACATCGAGCGGTGCGGCTTCAGAACCTCGATTGTGAATCGTCACGCGGATGGAGATGTCCTCATCGGTGGCCTTTGCATATTCGACGAAGACATCAAAGTAGCTTTCGTTATCGAAGACACCTGTGTCCACCAGATCAAACTCCGCGTCGTGAAGTCCACGCCGACGATTTTCCTCGACCAGATGCGCATAAGGGAACTCCGCCTGCGGATATTTGTAGAGTGCCTTCATATAAGAATGCGTCGGAGTTGAGTCGAGGTAATAGTACAACTCCTTCACATCCTCCCCGTGATTCCCCTCCGGCCCACTTAGACCGAAGAGTCTCTCCTTTAAGATCGGGTCTCGGTGATTCCACAGCGCTAAGGCAAAACACAAACGGCATTGCCGGTCAGTGATGCCCAGCAGCCCGTCCTCGCCCCAGCGATACGCACGCGACCTCGCGTGCTCATGCGGAAAACTCCGCCACGCATCCCCCTTCTCCGAGTAATCCTCACGCACCGTGCCCCATTGCCTTTCCGAAAGATAAGGCCCCCAGCGTTTCCAGTTCGCGGCACGGTTTTTATCTTCAAGAAGGCGCTGATGTTCTGTGGTTAATGGCGTTGGCATTAAGATAGTTGGATAGGTGCGCTGCCTCATTTCAATGAGCAAGCAGCAGGTCGGCAGAGGAGAATCAAACTATATACGTGGTGGCGGTGCACCGATGGGTGCTCGCGACTCATATTCTGCATAATGCGTTCGGAAATACTCGTCGGCACTAATGTTCTGATGCCAAGGGCTGTGGCCGCTGCTTCCACACGAGTTAAGAAAAGAAACAGAGAGTAGAACCAAGGCAATGCGATAAACAATTTTCATGGTGGTGTATGATTAAAATGGCCTGTTTTATAGAAAGTCTATTTCTTGGGTGACGCTTTCAACCACCCGTCTCAAATCCTGGGTACAAGGTCATGCCGCCATCAACAAAAAGTGTGATGCCGTGAACATAGTCACTTTGATCCGATGCTAACCAAACAGCAGCACGCCCGATCTCCTCAGGTTCACCGATGCGCTTCTGCGGGATGAGCTTCAGCAGGTCATCATAGGCCTCACGCGTCTCCCAGGCTGCGGTATTGATCGGCGTGCGGATCGCTCCTGGCGCGATGCTGTTAACCCGAATGCGCCGTGGTGCCATTTCTTGCGCGAGGCTCTTCATCAGTAGCATGAGACCACCTTTGGACGCAGCGTAGTTCACATGCCCGGCCCAGGGGATCACCTCATGCACGGAGCTGATGCAGAGGATTTTTCCGGCGGCGCAGGAAAGCGCGGGGTTAATGCCCTGCTTGTTGAACAGCCGCACCGCTTCCTGGCAGCAGAGAAACGGCCCCGTCAAATTCACATCGATGACACGCTGCCACTGATCCAGTGTGAGATCCTCAAACGCGGCATCGAGCTGGATCCCCGCGTTGTTCACCAAAATATCCAACCGACCGAACTCGGCCACGGTTTGCTGAAACATAGACTGCACTTGATCAGGCTTCGAAACGTCTGCGGCCACACTGATGGCCCTTGATCCACAACGCTGGATTTCTTTGGCCACTTCTTCAGCTTTCTTTGGGCTGCCTAGATAGTTGATGACGACATTGGCTCCCGCATGACCAAGGGCGATAGCAATTGCACGCCCAATACCGGAGCTAGCGCCAGTGACGAGTGCGGTTTGACCAGCGAGAAGGCGAAGCACGGGGCAACTCGGCGCAGGTGAGGCCGGCCACGCAAGAGTGCCTGGAGAGTTAGAGGAATTCACAGGTGGCATGTGTCAGGGGTTTTGCGCAATGACAGAAAGCTTTTTATGAGCCTGCGAGTTGATCTGGTCCAGTGCACTTTGAAAACTATTCCCGCGACCGTGCGCCAGCACATCTGGCCCAGGCATGGACAGCATCAGAGTCAGATGGAAGGAGTCTGTAGATTCTGCCGCTTCTTCGACTCGAAGTCTGGCACGCGATATGGTCTTTATCTCAGAGAGAGCCTGCAAGACCTGTTGTATTTGCTTTTCCCAAGAAGCATTTGGCGCGCAGCCGAACCAGTCGATATTGGTAATCATGAGAGTAAGTGAATGGAGTTTCAGCGGAGGCTGTGTCTTAGCTGTTATGCGGATATGGATTCCAGGTGCTGTAGCATGGGTGGTCATGGCCATGGGTAGATTTGAGCTTGTAATGGCTGCATGAAGTGAGCACAGCGGCGGTGATAGCGAGTATGAGTATGCGTTTTTTCATTGAGTGCGTTTGGTCGTGGATTTAGTTTTCTTGGGGGCTGTCTTTGCGGCAGGCACCGAGCTCAGGCTGGCTTCTTGGATTGCTTTTTCCGCAGCAGCCTCGATGACCTGCTTTTCTGCTGTCAGCCAGAAGTCGATCTCCCTGCCTACAGGGCGATCGGCCTGGAGCCAGAGATGATAAGCAAGCCCGCGAACTTCTTGAATCTGCGCCGGGCTCAGGGTTGCTTGGTGTTCGTTCATGTTTTGGTAAATGGTGAGGTGGATGTTCCCAGATGGCTTCATATCAGACTGATCGGGATTGGTGGCTGGTCAGTGATGAAACCGTTCGTTGATGCGACGAAGAATGGATTGGCGGCTAGGCTGATGATGGATGTCTGCACAGCAGATAAGATCGGCGTGCCATCGCGCTGCCCATTGCTGCAGCTCCTCGCCGAGTGTTCTCTTTTGCGCAGAGGCTGAGTGTGCTTCATCCGCCAAAGCTAAGACCAAGGCTCTGTCCTCCCGCTGGTGCCAGGTGGTGGAGTCTAGCCAGCGTTTGATATGGTCTGGCAAAGGCTCGGCGCTGGAGGTGGCGATGATGATCATGTCGGCCTCTGTGCTGATTCGGACTGACATCGCGCGTATGTCAGGGGCGTTCACCAGCTTTTCAAAAGTCCATGCTTTAAACGTCATCCGAAGATCACTCCGAAAGGACTGGTGCAGCCATGCGAAAGCTTGATTCACCTGCATTTCCGCCTGGTTGCCGTCATGGATGGCAATGACCGAAAAAGAGGCACGGGTGTCATCGCTGCTACGTGACGCACTGCTTATGATTGGCTTGCCGTTTTCCATGGGCAAGATCATGTCTTTTCACGCTGTCACTCTCAATGGGCAGGCTTTCCCTGCGATGCTCAGCAAACCGCTGATGTCTCTTCAGGCTGAATTCGCGTTGGCCCTGCGTCACTATTTTCACCACACCAGCCTGTAAATGATTGGATGTGTTTCATTTCGAACTCGATTAATATCTTTGTTTTAAAGTTCACGATGCATTGCATGAACCTAGCATCATAAATGAAGAGGCGGAGCAATGTCATCGGGCACATCACTGATTGGCCAATGAGGCTGGCACATCGAAATCGCCGTCTGGTAATTTACCCCCCTCGATGGGCGGGCTCGGCGGCTGGCGCTCGATCTGGTGGGCTATGTGCAAAAGGACGTCTCTACCATGATCAAAACGCGCGACGGCTTTTTGTTCCTGCAACTGGCGAAAAAGTTTCTGCCAAGGGCGCACATAGGGATGTGCGGTGAGAGCGTGCGCGAACGCGGTGTGACCGCGAATGATGCCAGCGACGCGCTCAGCATTGCCGATCAAGGGGGCTTGCGAAGTCTCTTCGATGCACTCTTTTTTCTCAAAAACACACATCACATTACCGCCATCCGGCGAGGTGAAGCATTCCTCGACGGAAAATCCAGCTAGGCGACCTGCCTGCGCTAGCGTCTCGGAATTGAAGTTATACAAATGAGCTTGATGAAAGCGGCTGGAGGGCCAGATGCAGCGACTCTCAACATTGGGCACTTCGACGAGGAATCTCCCGCCCTCTCGCAACCATCCAGAGACGGTACGCATAGCATCAACAGGATGTTCCAAATGCTCCGCCACATGGAAGAGTGTGACGACATCTAGACTGAGCGGTGCAACCTCCACTTCGGTAAATCCACCGACCTGCACAGGGATACCGAGCACGTCGCGCGAGTACTCGGCGTAGCCTCGATTCGGTTCAATACCGCACGCGTCGTAACCGAGTTCACGCAGAATGAAGACGAGTTCACCACCGCCTGAGCCGAAGTCGAGCACTCTGCATCTAGGCGTGAGCAGAGGCATAAGGTAGCTAAGACGGTCTTGGGCGACTTTCCCGGCGCGGTAGGTGTGCTTAATCTTTGGTTCATAAGCCTGCTTGTAACTCAGGCGGTAGGACTCACGGTAAAAGACATCAATCTGTTCTGTGTTCGGGCGAGGGTCAGAAAAGACGAGGCCACAATCGTTGCAGATGACGGTGCGCAGCGCTTTTCCAGCGCGGTCTTTGCTGCCCACTTCGGTGAACTGAGTTCCATGGCAAAGTTCGCAATACTCAACAGATGTGGTGCTCAGGGCGTGCAGCGGCATAGGGTGTGTTCGGGTATGAGGAGGAAAAACAAAAATGTTCTCATGAATAAGCAATCTCTTCACAGGCAAACCTGTCGGCTGCTGTGAAAGCAGCCACAAGAAGGATGCTAGGCGCTGTGGTAGAGGCGCTTATCTTTTAATGGATTGATGGAGTGGGTGGTCTCTGAATCCAAACAAATTGCCAAGAGCCGGCAAACATACCTATCAGCAAGCTCTCTTGACGAGTCTCAGCAAAGCGCTGAGGCGGGGTCATCCTTGCTCACCGACCCAGCGCGTGGCATGGTGAATGAGTTCGGTGGCATTCCTCAGGCGGAGTTTTTGGCGGATGTGCATGCGATGTGTGTCCACGGTCTTGATGCTGAGATGCAGCACGCAGGCGATGTCATGCGGCTCTTTACCCTGGCCAAGAAGGCGGTAAATTTCGAACTCGCGATCGGTGAGCGTGCTGACGGATGACGCGCCGCTCTTCGCGCCGGAGAGAGCGTCGAGAATCTGTGTGGAGATGGATTCACTGACGGAAATTCCGCCGCTTAGCAAGCGGCGGATTGCTTGGATGATTTTTTCCGGCCCTTCCTGCTTCATGATGTAGCCGCGTCCACCGGCGCGGATGACGCGCTCGGCATACAAGGTTTCGTCATGCATGGAGATGATGAGCACGGGCGTACGCGGGCTGAAAGCGCGGATGTCTTTGAGCATTTCGAGGCCGCCTTTGCCAGGAAGGCTCATATCGAGCAGCACAAGGTCGGGCTGGAGCCTTTCGAGCGCGGACATGGCCTGCACGCAATCATGCGCCTCACCACAGACAACGAGATCGGCCTCCAGGTTGACAAGCGCAGTCAATCCAGCGCGGAAGACGGGATGATCATCGACGACGAGTACGCGCTTTTTGGGTGGCAATGTTGGAGGGTTTGTTTTCTTCGGCATAGCTGTTTGTGGATGAAAATTCGCATGACACGACAACGCCTTTTCTTCGGCCATTGCGCACACTGAGGGTGCCGCCGCTCATTTCCGCACGGTAGCGCATGATGCGCAGGCCCATGCCATCTCCTGGGAGCTTGGCTTTGAGACCGGCCCCGTCGTCAGTGATGGTCAAGGTGGATGCTGTGAGGCGGATGCGAATGTTTTTGGCCTTCCCGTGTTTCACGGCATTGCTCACGGCCTCCTGGGTGATGCGGTAGAGATGCATCATCGCGGTCTCATTTTGGATGGGCGCGGACTCGAGGCATTCGAAGCGGCACTTCACGTCAAATAGCTCGCTGGACTGCGTGGCGAGGTTTTGGAGCGCCCTCGTGAAACCGCCCTGCTCCGGTGCAACGGGGTGCAGGCCGCGTGCAAGGCTGCGTGCATGCGAGAGGGCTTTTTGCAGCAGTTCGCTGATCTTTTTGGCTGCGGCGCTCTGCGGTGACTTTTCTGCCATCAGCGTGCGCTGGAGCACATCGGCCATCATCCAAGCCCCGGCGAGCTGCTGGCCGAGGTCGTCATGCAAGTCCTGGCCGATGCGGCGCTGCTCGCGCTCGCTGATCTGAAGAATCTCCTCCTCGAGCTGCCGCCGTGCCACGATTTGCTCCATGAGCTCAGCTGTGCGTTGCTGCACACGCTGCTCCAGTTCGGCATTCAGCAGGAGGATCGTTTGCTCAGCATTTTTTCGCTCGGTGATGTCCGTGATGTCGATGATGATGAGCGCCCCCTCGGGTGTCTCCACCTGACTGAGGCTGATCTCCATCGGGAACTCGCTTCCGTCCTTCCGCAGCCCGGCTAGCTCCATGCCACGAAATCGCTCCGCATGCTCAGGTCGCGCTAGGAAGTCCTTCCGCTGCTTGCCAAAGCGATCACGCTCACTTGGAGCAAGCATCATCTCAAAGGCCGTGCCGATCATGGCCTTGCGCGGGATGCCGAAAAGTCTTTCCGCGCGCGCATTGGCCAGCCACATGCAGCCCAGTGAATCCAGGATGACAAATCCGTCTGGCGCGGCCTCCAGCAAGCGGTCAAAAATGAGTCGGTCCACATTTCTCTGGGTGATGTCGCGCGAGATTTTGGAGAAGCCGGTGAGATGGCCCGCAGCATTTTTCAGCGGTGAGATGGATATTGAGATGTCGATGATGCGGCCATCTTTGCGAACGCGCTGCGTCTCGTAGTGCTCGATTCGCTTGCCACGGCGGATGTAGCGGCGGAAGGCGGCCTCGTCATCCGCTGCTTGCGGCGGGCGCAAGAACGACACCGGTTTGCCGACGGCTTCTTCGGCCGAAAATTGAAAAATCCGCTCTGCCCCGGCATTCCACGTCTGGATCACGCCTGCGAGATCGAGGGTTATAATCGCGTCGTCGGAGGATTCCACGACGGCGGCGAGACGGTTGCGGATCGCCTCCGCCGCCTCGTGCTCGGTGATGTCGCGGGCAATGCCTCCGATCTGATATGGCTTGCCGTTCTTGCGTCCAAGAATGATGCCGCGATCCGCAATCCAACGCACCTGACCATCTCGATTAATGACGCGGTAGTGCGCTTCATAATCGGCCTTTTCACCATCGAACCACTGCTGCAGCGCCTCACGCACTGCCTTGCGGTCCTCTGGGTGGATGCATTCATCCCACAGCGCCGGCCTTCGATGCAGTTCTTCCACGCCCACCCCCCAAATGCGCTCAAAGGCGGTGCTCACATAGGAAAAGCGGGGTGGATCGAGTTCCTTGAACCACAACACATCGCCGATATTCTCGACGAGAAGTCGGAAGCGAGCCTCATCTGGTGATGGAGGGGTCATGGGCACAAATGCAGTCTGGATCAAAACTGCCAGCGCACATTCAAAGCACTGAACGGAGCGGATTCGAGCGTCTCATTGGCAAGCACATTGTTATTTCCATCGCGCAGCTCCAGTTCGCCGCCGACGTTCATGCCGGCACGCACGGAGATGGAAAAGCGGTCCGTGACCTGGTAGATTACCGAAGCGGCGGTTTGCCAGCCGTTCAGCTCAACGCGGTTCACATTCGGGTCTTCCACATCCCACGAGCCGCCGCTCGGGTAAGCGCTGAGGCTTAGCGTCACGCGATCCGTTGCACGCCATCCAAGCACCACAAATGGCGGCGTCACCTGCACGATGAAGGGATCCGGCTTCCAGATGAAGCCGAGCGCTGGAACGATCATGCCTTCCTGCGCTCCGTATTGCGCGAAGAAGCCGCCCGCGAGGCTGAAGCTGTCTGTGAAGCGGTAGCCGAGCAGCCCAAGGCCAGAGACTTCAAAGTCATCCAACGACAAGCCCTGAAAATCCGTCCCAATGCCCGGCGTCACAAAGCCCAGGCCCCACCAGCGCGACTGCTCCGGTCGCCAGAACAAGCTGAGCTGCGCCTCCAGCGTGTGCAGTGTCTCGCGTTGCAGGCCAAGGAATCCATTGAAGTCCAGCTCGCTCAGATTGTAGCTCAACGAAGCGCTCATGCGCAGCGCGTTCACCTTCTTTGTCCAAAAGGGCAGAATGGTACGAACCTCCATGAAATCCAATCCGCCAGGCCGATTTGCCAAGTCCTGCGTGTCGATGAAAGTCGTGTCCACCATGTAGCCCGGTCTTCCGAAACCAAAAGCGGCCGGGTCGATGAGATCGACGGAGCGTGCAGCGGTGGTTTCAGGTGCGGTTTGAGCAGACAGTGTAAGCGTGGTGGCAAAGAAGAGCGTGGCGAGGTGTGTTTTCATTAAAGGGGATGGATGTGTTGGAGGCAGGCGAACTACGCGTCAGCGAGCGCTGCGGATTTTCTTTTCGATTTCCACGAGTACTAAGGCACCAGCGGCCACGCCGATTATGCGCAACCAGGCAGTGGCTTCGATCGGGGCGGTATGGAGGAAACGGTTCATCAGCGGCAAGTAGGTGAAGAGAAGCTGCAATAAGACCGTGAGGGCGATGCCGAGCAGCAGGCGCGGATTCGTGAAGAAACCGAGCGCGAAAATGCTGCGGCGGAGACTGCGGCAACTGAGAAGGTACGCGCTGGCGACGGCGACGACCGTATTCACCACAGCAGTGCGGCTGGCGGCGATACTGGCACCTCCGCTTTGCGCATCAAAGAAGACCCAGTAGCTGCCAGCGAGCATGATGAGCGAGACCAGGCCGGTGCGCATGAACATGGCCAGATCAAAGATCGGCGTCTTTTGATCACGCGGCGGACGCTTCATGATGTCGGCCTCCGGTGGCTCAAAGACGAGCATCAGACCGAGCAGGATGGCGGTGGTTAGATTCACCCACAGCAAATGCACGGGCAAAGTCGGCAGCGTGAGGCCGAGCACGACGCTGGTGAGCAGGATGAGCGCGAAGCCAACGCTGACCGGCAAAGTCCAGACGAGGAACTTGATGAGGTTGTCATACACACCACGGCCCTCCTCCACTGCGGCGGCGATGGTGGCGAAGTTATCATCCGTGAGGACCATGCTGGCAGCCCCTTTCGCCACATCCGTGCCGGTGATTCCCATGGCGATGCCGATGTCCGCCTGCTTCAAAGCGGGACCGTCATTGACCCCATCACCGGTCATGGCGATGATGTGGCCGCGACTTTGCAGGGCACGCACGAGGCGCAGTTTCTGCTCCGGTGCCACGCGGGCAAAGACCGCCGTGCGGTCAGCTATTTCAGGCAGGTCGGCATCACTGATCGCGGCCAGCTCACGACCAGCAATGGCAGGCACCGTATCGGCACCCGTGATCCCGATTTTCATCGCAATGGCTTGTGCGGTGACGGCGTGGTCACCTGTGATCATCTTCACGCGAATCCCTGCAGCCTGACAGCGTGCCACGGCAGCAATGGCCTCATCACGCGGTGGATCCATCATGCCTTGAATGCCAAGAAAGGTCAGCCCATCGCTGACATGATGATGCCCGAGGTCCTCGGTGACGTGCGAACCATCGCGCCGAGCAAAAGCGATGACTCTCATGCCTTCAGCGGCGAACGACCGCGCCACTTCGCGGATGGCATCCGCATCAAGATCCACGACCTCGCCCCGCGCATCGAGCATGTGGCTGCAACGCTCGATGAGCCGCTCCAAGGCACCAGCTTTGTAGATGCGGAGGCCTTGTGCGTGGTCGTGCAACGTCGCTCGAAACATGTGATCACTCTCAAAGGGGATCATGTCCACCCGTGGTGAGGCTGCATGGATGGCGGCATGACGCAGCCCGGCTTTTTCAGCGGCGACGAGCAGCGCGCCTTCGGTGGGATCACCAGCGATGCTCCAGACGCCTTCTTTTTCGACGATGGCGGAGTCATTGCAGAGCATGCCAGCATGTAGGCACTCGTGCAGCGCTGGCTTCGCGTCGGCGGAAATCTTGCATTGCGCATCATCGACAAGCTCGCCGCGTGGTTCGTAGCCGGTGCCGGAGACATGGAAGGTTTCCCCACCGGAATAAATGCTCTGCACGGTCATTTTATTTTGCGTGAGCGTGCCGGTTTTGTCTGAGCAGATGACCGTGGTGCAGCCGAGGGTCTCGACAGCGGGCAACTTGCGGATGATGGCCTGGCGCTTGGCCATGCGGCTCACACCGATGGCGAGCACGATGGTGATAGCTGCGGGCAGTCCCTCAGGAATGACACCGACAGCCAGCGCCACACTTGCCATGAGCATATCGATGACGCTGCCACCACGCACCAGCACGCCGTAGGCAAACAAGACCGCCGCCAGTGCCAAAATAATCCACAGCAACAGGCCGCTGAAGTGCGCGAGCTTTCGCGTGAGCGGTGTGGTGAGGTCCACCGCCTCCGCAATGAGGAAAGCCACACGCCCGGTCTCCGTGCGGTCGCCCGTGGCCCATACGACACCGGTGCCGCTGCCCGCAGTGACGAGGGAACCTGCGTAGGCCATGTTCACGCGGTCGGCCAGCACCGTATCGGCCTGCAGCGGGTCGGGTCGCTTACTCGCGGGCACGGATTCACCAGTGAGCGCGGATTCATCCATTTGCAGGCTCTGGGTTTCGAGCAAACGCATGTCCGCAGGAACACGATCACCCCCGGTGAGCATGACGATGTCTCCAGGCACAAGTTCAGTACTGTTCACTCGGATTTTTTTACCATCCCGCCGCACCACGGCCTCAGCGACAACCATTTTCATGAGGGCTTCGAGCGCATGCTCCGCCTTCGACTCCTGGAAAAAGCCCACGACGGCATTCACCACCACGACGATGAAAATCACCGAGGCATCCACCCACCCGCCAAGAAAACCCGTGACCGCCGCCGCCACGATGAGCACGAGCACGAGCGGTGCGGTAAACTGCCGCAGCAACCTCTTCCACGTCGGCGTGCCGCCACGCACCTTGACGCAGTTTTCGCCATGCCGCCGCAGCCTTTCCGCCGCCTCTGCGCTTGTGAGTCCAAATTCCAGTGAAGCCCCCGTGAATCGCAGGGCATCGCAAAGCGGAAGATCGTGTGCAGTAGTCGCAGTCAAGTTGTGCAAAGAACTCGAGGCATCCCCGAAGGACAATCAGCAAATGGCTGAGTCTGGTTGGTCGCATACCAGGGCGGTGAGACCACGATGCCACTCATGAAGTGTTTCAAACCGGAGAGTCATGATGCTCCTGTGAGATTACCTCCGGCAAAGGTATGTACATCTTCGCGGCAGCACTGAGGAGCGGGCTCAGCGGAACCACCGCCTATTTAGCAGCGCTATTCAGCGGGAAGGTCAGGCCGCGAGGACCATAGACAGGCAGGCTCATTCCGGCTTCATGGGCGCCGAAATCAGCCGCCGCGCCATTGAAGGTGTCGTTGACGTTTGAAATGGGCATCGCGATGTCCTGGGCAGCGGAGTCGAGCTTGAGGCGCAGATCGGGCGGCTCATAGAATTTGGCGGGATCTTCAGGAAAGAGGGTCTGTGCCAGCACATCCAGCGTGACCTCCACTCCGTGGGACTCAAACTCGGTGCCGGGCAGTCTATTGAAGGTCCAAGAACGCAGCTTTCCTTCAAACGTGAGGTCGTGCGTGGCGTAGGCGTTGAAGTCGATGATGCAGTGCTCGCCAAAACTCTGCACGTCTGCAGCACGCCCGCGTCCGGGGCTGTAGCCACCGTATTTCACACCCTGCGGCGTTTTGCCACCGATGAAGAGGTTGTTTTGAATCAAAGCGTGATCAAAGGGCTCGCTCGTGGAGTTGCCGAAGCCATCGCCCGCTTTGACAACGGTGTTGTGCAGGATGACATCGCCTATGCTAAAGCGGTGAAGTTTGAAGGCACCGTAGGTGAGGTTGAACATGACATTGCGGATGAAGTAGTTTGGGCCGCCGAGGCCGGGCTGGCTGCTGATGCCGACGAAGCAGTTGGTGAGGCGATTGCGCATGATGCGGCAGTTGTGATGTGCGAAATCAGCTTCGATGCCGTCGTCGAGTCCGGCGCTGATGTCGTTATTGAGGATGTCATTGCACGCCTGCGACACCGCGCCGCCATCCTCCATGTGGGAGATGCAGTCGCGGAAGCCGCTGACGCGGTTGTGGCGGATCACATTGCCGCTGCCGGTAAATTCGATGCCCTCGCCTTCATTGTCGCCACCCGCACCCATGATGGCGGGGTCCCACTTGCGGATGCCAGTGATCACGTTGTCCTCGACGCAGGCGTTCATCATGCCGGGCTTGTATGCCTTGATACCATATTGTGCCGTGATCTTGCAGCGCCTCACCACACAGTGCTCGGTGTTGTTCAGGCGCACCGGGCCATTCACCGTGACGCCTTCCAGATACACCCATTTTCGGTCGGCGAGCCCCGCTTCTTTGAAAATGGCGTTCCCACTCGTGCTGCGATACACGATAGGCCTCCCCGGCTCACCATCGCGATTGAAGCGCACCTCGCCGTAATCGCCATCAGCCAGCAAAAGCACCTCTCCGGGCTTCACGCTGTTTAGATCGGCCCTCGTGCCCTCTCTGGTCACCGCGTCCTTTGCGGCGATGGGTTCAGTCCTCGTGCTAGCCTTAATTAGGCGCGTGGCATCACCACCATCGGGGTCATGCAGCGCCAGCGCGATCTCATACTCCCTTCCCGCTTCCAAATCAAAGACGCTGCCGCTCAGACGATTCGTCCAGGAGATGATCGGATCGGTCTTCTGGCTTGATCCCGCCGGGACGCGCCTTAGCGGCATGCCCCTGCGCCATTCGGCAGCCCCCACGGGGCGAAACTTGATTTCACAGACCGCATCGAGATCGTCATCGCCCTCGATCTGCCATTCGACAGCGAGATTCGTGATGGTTGGAAACGGAGAGGTGACTTCACCGGGCGTGGTGGAGTCGCCCGCATGCAAGCTGGCCAGCAAAAAGAACGGGAGCAGTCGAGTCATAGAGTTTCATAGTGCATACCCCATTTCCGAACTACTGGTAAATGAAACTGTCAGGTGCACCTCCATACTCGCGCGTGCCTTCACACACTCCCGCCCATCATTTGCCGGGGGACGGCGGCGGTTTGGCAGATGAAGTGGGTGATGCAGGAGCTTGCGCCGACGGCGGCGCACTGGGCAGCAACTGAGCCGGAGGCTGACTGCTGGGCAGCACTTGAACTGGCTTTGCAGCACCGGGAGACGGCTGGGCCGGCACCGGCGATGATTCGACTTTCGTGGGGTTGATAGAGAATTTGGAGGGGATGGACGGAGCGCTGTTTGAGGTTACGCCCGGCTGTCCTGGAGCAGGAGGCTTGGAGGTCGTAGGGCGTGGCGGCGCATTGTTTCCAGGGAAAACCATTTGCCGCGCTGGAGCGGGTTGCCCCCCAGGATACTGATTTGGAAATACCCCCGGTCGGCCAGTCGGATAACCAGAGTAAGGAGGCACGCCAGGTGGGGTGCTGTGCCGCACCTGGTCAGGCCCAAAGGCCAGGAGGGCAGCCAGCACCGCGTAGTACGGCAGCATGCCCGGCCCCACGATTCGCCTCAGGCCTGCAGCCCACTGCGACCAAGCTGCCGGCTTGGAATCGCTCGAATAAGCCTCCAGCAGCATGAGCAGTAAAAACGCTGCCCACGGCACCCAGCCAGCACCTTGCGCACTGTGGACATGGGTGGACATCACCGCCCACAAGACGACTGCCAGACTCAGGACTTTAGTGCAAAGGGACGCAGAGGCATTCATGGTGATTGGTCAGTGAATTGATTCAGGCCTTTTTATTGCCCAAGTCGGATCATCCTTGCAACTGAATCCTACATCAAAAACGAAATCCCTTGAGCAATGTCGAGACATTTCATTTCAAATCATTGCGATTTTACATCTAAGACATTCGCTCAATCCAAGACGTCAGCCTCTTGATTTAGTGAATTCATTGATTCATTCTGATTGATTCATTCCAGGGGCTTGAGGCGCAGCTCAAGGCCGAACTGATCGCGCCGGACCTCGAAGATGCCATCCACGAACTTTTTGCTCCCCAGCGCCACGATGTCGGTGAAGTAGCAAACACGGAGTCGCACCAGCTCTGCGGTGCTGAGTTTACCTATTTCCGCCAGCACGTTTTCACCCGAGGCACCAGCGAGCGGCGCTGGAGGAGTTTTCACACAGCCTGTGAAGCCGAGCCTAAAATACCTAAGCAGGGTGGTTTCAGATCTGCGGAGATGTGAAAAGGGAAAAGAGAGGTAGAGGTTAGTCAGGAGGGCAGGCTGACTAGGAGAACAAGAACGATTCGAGAGGGCGCGGGCGTCCCCTCATTCCTCGATGCAGAGTTGCAGCATCGAGGACGAGGACAATTCGCTGGCGCTTACACGGCGACGCAGTGGACTTTGCTGATGCCCTGGATTTTTTCGAGTTCGGCCAGGACTTCAGCGCCGGGTGTTGAGTCGAGGGTGAGCAGGGTGAGGGCTGTGCCAGACTCTTTGTCGCGGCTGAGGCTCATGTCGGCAATGTTGACCTGGTTCTTGCCGAGGATGGTGCTGTAAGCGGCGATCATGCCGGGGCGGTCGATGTTCTCGATGAAGAGCAGGGTACCTTCCGGGCGGCCTTCGATGCGGTGGCTGTTGATCTTGACGATGCGGGGCTCGTTGCCAAAGAAGGTACCGGAGATGCTGGCGGTCTCGGTGTCGTTTTTGGCGATGACTTCGATGAGGTCGGTGAATTCGCTGGCATCGGGGAGGCGGCTTTCAGTGAAGCGGAGGCCGAGGTTTTCGGCGACGCCGTTGGCGTTGATGTAGTTCACCTGCTCGGCTCCGACGGCGCGCTCGAGGAAGCCTTTGAGGACGGCACGGGAGATGAGGGTGGTGTCGCCACCGCCGACTTTGCCACTGTAGTTGATGCCGACTACGTTGGCACGGGCGGGTGCAAACTGGGAGACGAGGCGGCCGAGGAGCTCACCGAACTTGAGGAAGGGGCCGATTTCGGCAAGCACCTTGGGATCGACATTGGGCATGTTGACCGCATTGACGACCGTGCCCTGGAGGAGGTGGGCCTTGATGACTTCGGCGATTTCGATACCGACGTTTTCCTGGGCTTCTTCAGTGGAGGCACCGAGATGCGGGGTGAAGACGGTGTTGGGGGCGCTGAGCAGCGGATAATCGGCAGGTGGTGGCTCGACTTCGAAGACGTCGAGTGCAGCGCCGGCGATGGTACCGTCGGTGAGGGCCTGGGCGAGTGCGGCGTCGTCGATGAGGCCACCACGGGCGCAGTTGATGATGCGGCAGGTCTTCTTGAGCGTGAGGAGGCGCTTGGCATTGATCATGTGCTTCGTCTCAGGCGTCAGCGGCATGTGCATGGTGATGTAGTCGGCCTGCACGATGGCGGCATCGAGGTCTTCGCACAGGGTGACACCGAGGCTTTCAGCGCGGTTCTTGGAGAGGTAGGGGTCGTAGGCGACGATGGTCATGCCGAAGGCTTTGGCGCGCTTGGCGAACTCCGCACCGATGCGGCCCATGCCGAGGACGACAAGGGTTTTGCCGTAAACTTCGGTGCCCTGGAAGCTCTTGCGGTCCCATTTGCCGCTGACGATGGTGGCATGTGCCTGGGGGGTCTTGCGGGAAAGGGCCATCATGAGGGTGAAGGCCTGCTCAGCGGTGGAAATGGTGTTGCCGCCGGGGGTGTTCATGACAACGACGCCACGCTTCGAGGCGACGGGGACGTCGATATTGTCAACGCCGACGCCGGCACGGCCTACGACTTTGAGGTTAGGGGCGGCTTCGAGCACCTTGGCGGTGACTTTGGCACCGCTGCGGACGATGATGGCGTGGGCGTTGCGGGAGGCCTCAATCATGGCGTCCTCGGCCTTGAGATTCATGTTCACCTCGACAGAGAAGGACGGCTCCGCTTTGAGCAGGTCGATGCCTTTGCTCGAAATGGGGTCGTTATTGCCGGCGATGAGAATGTTGAACTTGGACATGGGGTTGGTTTGGGGGGAAAGGGGTAGGCAGAGTAGCCACCTTTATCCGCCGCTCAAGGGACAATGCGTGCTGGACAGAACACAGGGGGCAGGCTCATATAGTGCTATGCTTGCAGGAACTTCGTCAGCAACAGCAGTGCTCGCTTTGATCGGCCCACTCTCTTTGGCAGAATTTGCCGGTGTGGCGGCAGCCGCCATCCTACTGCCACCGCTGATCACATGGCTGGTGATGCGGAGCAAACTCATACGCGCGCAGCGTGAATCGAGTGCGGCACTGGAGCAACTGCGCACGGAATCTGGGGCTGCGCTGCAGGCAACGCAGGCCAAAGCCGCCGCCGAGGCTGCGGAATATGCCCAAAACAGTGCTGCGGCTGCGGCGAGCCTTGCGGATCTGCAGCAGCGCTTTAGCACGCACCGGGAAGTGGCGGAGCGCCGTGCGAACGACGCCTCCCAGCAGATCACGCGCCTAGAGGCGGAGCTGGCTGCAACGCGCGAGGTGGCGGCGCAACTGGTGCCCACGCAGAGCCGCATCAAGGATCTTGAGACGGCGCTGGCCGCCGAGCAGGGCCGGGTGCAGGCGCAGGAGCAGGCCATCGCGGCAACGAATGCGCGTGCAGCTGACTTTGAAAAACGGATGATCGAGGCTCAGGACCTGGTGATCAAGCACAAGGCGGAGATGCAGGCATGCCTGGTGGAATTGAAGAAAGTCCGTGATGAGCAGGCAGCCTATGCAGCGGCGGGTGGCGCCGAGGCGGAGCTAAGCAAGGCCCGCGAGGCCACCCTGGTGGCCGAGGGGAAGATCACCAACCTGCAGCGCGCGCTGAAGGCGGCGGAGGCGCGGGTGGAGATGGTGCAGAAGGAATTCATGAATGCGGTGGGCCTTTCGACT
Organism: Verrucomicrobiaceae bacterium; assembly: GCA_027490195.1. Classification (GTDB taxonomy): domain Bacteria; phylum Verrucomicrobiota; class Verrucomicrobiia; order Verrucomicrobiales; family Verrucomicrobiaceae; genus Prosthecobacter. The sequence continues at coordinate 241,281 of JAIXYN010000005.1, forward strand.
GCCCCGAGTCCGAATACCTCTGCGAGTGCCAGTGACAAAAAACTGCGCGAGCAGGAGGAGAAGCTGGCGCAACTGGAAGCTGAATCGCGGAAGCGTGCGCGTGAAGATGGGTACAAAATCGCGGAACTGGAGTATCGCCTGAGCGAGGCGCTGGAGGCGGTGAAGAATGAACTGATCAAAGACAAGTCTAAATCGGTGGCGGTAGCGGTGGCAGAGCCGGCAACGCCGGTGCTGGAGCCTATAGTGGAGCCAGCGCCCGTTGTTGAACATGCGCCCGTGATTGAGCCAGCACCGGCGGCGGCGGATGAGGCTCCGGCGGTGGAGCCAGAGAGCATCGAGGTGGCCAAGGATGAGGCTGCGCTTGTGGAGGCTCCCTTGGCAGAGGTGCCCGTGGCGGAGGTTCCTGCAGTTGAGGCTCCCGTGGCAGACTTACCGATGGCCGTTTCCCACGAAGCAGGCATACCGATGACGGCAGCTCCAGAGACAGGCATCTTGATGGCAGAGGCCCCTGTGGCAAATGCCCACACTCCAGAAGTCCCGCCGCCTGCTGCGGCGGAGACGCCAGTTTAATTCGCACTTCACCCATTTAGTGGGGATTCTTTGGGCAATTTTTTCCCACCAGCCACGTTCTATCCGCTCGCATGAAATTTATTCTCGCCTTCATCACCCTGTTTTCTGTCACTGCGCTTTCAGCCACGGACTGGTCACGCTTTCGCGGCCCGAACGGAACCGGAGTCGCCAACACGACCGGCCTGCCGGCGGTGGTGGATGACAGCACGACGGTGTGGAAGGTTGCACTGGGCAAAGGGTGGTCTTCCCCGGTGCTCTGGCAGGACATGGTGATCGTGACTGCGGAAACGAGCGCGACGAAGCGCGCCATTATTGCCATTTCAGCAAAGGACGGCAAGGAACTGTGGAAGCATGAGGAGGAGTTTGTCGCTCACCCGATTCACAAGACCTACAACACCTATGCGAGCAGCTCCGCCTACGTGGATGCAGAGCGCATTTACATCAACTGGAGCAGCGGCACGAACATCCAGGCACTGGCGCTGGATCACACGGGCAAGCTATTGTGGCGCAATGACCATGTGGCGGATTACATCCATGAGCATGGCACGGGGATCTCTCCGGTCGTGGTGGACGGCCTGATGATTGTGCGCAGCGAATTCGACTGGCAGCGCGATGGCAAGGCGTACACGGAAGATCCTGAGCAGCAGAAGTGGAAGAGCTGCATCGTGGCGCTGGACGCGAACACGGGCAAGCAGGCGTGGAAGCTGGACATCCCGAACTGCCTGAACACTTTTTCCACGCCGGTGGTGCATGAACTGAAGGACGGAGCGAAAGAACTTATTTGCGCGGACACGGGCAGCGGGGTAATGGGCATCGCGCTGAAGACGGGCAAGATCAACTGGCAGCACAATCCGGGCTACAAGCAACGCAGCCTGGGCTCCGGGGTGATCAGCGATGATTTTTACTTTTGCACCTTCGGCACTGGTGGCGGCGTGAAGGAGATCGCGGCGCTGGACCTCAAGAGCGGCAAGCCGGTGTCTGTCCCTTTCGACATTCCGAAGGGCCTGCCCTATGTCCCCTCCCCTCTCGTCATTGGCGAGCACATGTACCTGCTGGGGGACGGCGGCATCATGCGCTGCGTGGAGTTCAAGACGGGTAAGGTGATCTATGAGGAACGCCTCGAAGGAACAGCGGGCAGCGCCAAGTTCTTCAGCAGCCCGGTGGCGGGTGACGGCAAAATTTTCTGCGCCAGCCAGCAGGGTGATCTCATTGTGATCAAGGCGGGGCCGAAGTTTGAGAAGCTCGCAGCGAGCAAGCTGGATGGCCCGGTGAATTCCGTGCCTGCGATCGGTGACAAGCGGATCTATGTGCGCACGGCGAATACGCTGTATAGCATTGGCGCGAAGGGCCAGCCGGTGCCTTGAGTGGTGCTGAAAGAATTTAGCTGAAAGAGCAAAACAGTGGGCCGCACCTGAAAAGTGCGGCCCATATCGTTTTGTGCCTGGGCAGTTGCGCAGAACACATTTCGACCAAGCGGTATGGCGGCTTTGAGATCGCCGTCATTGGATGTCATTCACTCTTTCGACCATTGCAGCTCCGTCATTGCGGGCAACAACCTTCTTTTGAGTTTGGTCTTCCTCTTTAGTGATCAAAACAATGATATTGCCTGCGTCGGAATGGCTAAACTCGGCACCGCGATAGTCCCAGCCCTGCCCGGGGACATCCATGGATTTCGGGAATTGAAGCAGCCTGCGATCCGTCAAAATGTGTTCTTCAAACAGGGTCTCAAGAGTGGGCGGATATTTGCCATCATGGTCTGCCGCATACTGTTTCATGCCAAGGACCAGTTGCCTGGCATTGCTCACCACTTTCATCTGATTGCCTTGCTGTTGCACCTTATTGAAGGCCGGAATCGCCATAGCGGCAAGAATTGCAATCACAGGAATGAGGGCGATCACGAGGTAACCGGTGACCAAACCTGTGATGGCCATGCCCTTGCCATTGAGAGCGCCCGCCGATTTCTTGATCGCCGAGAGGCCCATGTGTCCTAGAATGATGGCGGGAATGCAGGGCAGCCAGAACAGCAGGCCCAAAATGCCGCAGATCATGCTGGCAATCGCCATACTTGAAGTTTGGACAGCTTGTGCCGAGCCAATGCTGAAAGTCGTGCCCGAGACGAAGACGCTAGATGAACCGGCCACTGGCGGAGGGATCAGCTTTGACAGGGGCTGCCACTCGGCCAGGCCTTCGTGCCAGCCGAGATCGGTGCCGCTGAGCTCACCTGAGACAAGGCGACGATAGACCTCGTTTTTCTCGAGGGGGCCGGATTTCTCTCCGTTTTTGGCAACGTGGTAGGTCATGAGGATGCGGGGGCAAATGGAGGCGTTTCAGGGATACTCGAAGCCATGGGGACGGCACAACATTAAAATCGCGCCGTTTCCATCAATCCGGCTCATGCCAGCCATGAGCAAAATCCCCTTTGCCAAATGAGGGCCGGGGGCTATGTCTGGGGCCCTAAATATGAGCAAAAAAAGTGACTTCGGATTGATCGGCCTCGCTGTGATGGGCCAAAACCTCGTTCTCAACGTGGAAAGCCGCGGCTTCCAAGTGAGTGTCTTTAACCGCACCACCAGCGTGACGGATGAGTTCGTGGCGAAACACCCCGGCAAGGCCCTCGTAGGTGCCCACACACTGGAAGAGTTCGTGCAGAGCCTGGCCCTGCCACGGAAGATCCACATCATGGTGAAATCCACTGCGGTGAAGGACACGGACCGCGATGCGGTGGACGCAGTGATCGAGCAACTGATCCCCCTGCTGGACAAGGACGATATCGTGATCGACGGCGGCAACAGCTTTTACCAGACGACGGAGCGCCGTGACGCCTACCTCGCGAGCAAAGGCCTGCGCTTCATTGGCGCGGGTGTTTCCGGTGGTGAAGAAGGTGCACGCAAAGGCCCGGCCATCATGCCCGGCGGCCCTGCATCCACCTGGGAGGTGATGAAGCCCATCTTTGAAAGCATCGCCGCGAAAGTGGACGGTGAGCCTTGCGTCATTCACATCGGCCCCGGCGGTGCGGGCCACTATGTGAAGATGATTCACAACGGCATTGAGTATGGCGACATGCAGCTCATTTGCGAAGCCTACAACATCTTCAAGCACGCAGGATTCACCACCGACGAGATGGCCGCCATCTTCAACGAGTGGAACGAAGGCGACATGCAAAGCTACCTCATCCAGATCTCCGGCAAGGCCCTGGAGCAGAAAGACCCTGAGACCGGCAAGTCCATCGTGGAACTCATCGTGGACAAGGCCGGCCAGAAAGGCACCGGCCAGTGGACGCTGATGAACGCGGCTGAAAACGCCGTGGTGATCAGCACCATCAACGCCGCTGTGGAGGCCCGCATTCTTTCCTCCCAGAAGAAGCAGCGCGTGGCCGCCAGCACGCAGCTGACCGGACCGACCGCGAACATCACGACGGACAAGAAGGAACTCGTGAAGAAAGTTCACGATGCTCTTTATGCCTCGAAGATCATCAGCTATGCGCAGGGTCTGGACCTCATCCAGACGATGAGCGAGAAGAAGGGCTGGAAGCTGGATCTCGGCGGTATCGCCGCCATCTGGCGCGGGGGCTGCATCATCCGCGCCCGCTTCCTGAATCGCATCACCGACGCCTACCGCACGAACGCCAGCTTGGCCAACCTGATGCTGGATCCGTTCTTCAAGGACGTGCTCAGCAACACGCAACAGCATTGGCGTGAAGTGGTGAGCCTCGCGACCTTGAACGGCATCCCCGTCCCTGCATTCAGCGCCAGCCTTGGCTACTACGACAGCTACCGCGCCGCCCGCCTACCAGCGAACCTGCTGCAGGCCCAGCGCGACTTCTTCGGTGCTCATACCTATGAGCGCACGGACAAGCCCGAGGGCCAGATGTTCCACACGGAATGGCCTGAGGTGATTGGGTAAAAGTTGGACCCGTTGCGCAGCAACGGGTTCAGATAGAAATTCACGAAGGCGGCTGAGGAAACTCAGCCGCTTTTTTTGTGCCGCATGGACCTCATTGTACTATTTTCACGCCATGGCCTCCAACCTCACCCCTGAATACATCGCCACACTGCGGCGCATGACCGGCGCGCAGAAGCTGCGCGTCGCCTTTCAGATGTACTGGGGGGCGCGGAGGCTCAAAGCCGCGCGCCTACGCCAACAACATCCCGACTGGAGCGAGGAGCAGGTGCAGCAGCGGGTGAAAGAGATTTTATGCATGCAAAAATGTGAGGATAGCTTAGCTGCCATTGATGCTACCAATGCAACGTGACGCTCAGTCACTGGGGCGCCGGCATGTTTAATCGAGAGCGATAGAGTTCGAGTAGGAGGACGATACCAACAAGCAATCGGCACAAGCAACGAGAAGCACTATCAGCGTCCGGCAACACCGAGATCGCCGTACAAGGTCGTATGAGGGTAGATCAGCTGAGGCTTAACTCCCGCGAAGAATGCCACAAATTCGATGACACTTTCTTCCAAGTTTTGCATGAATGCCTCGGCTACTTCAGCAGCCACTCCACTGCCGGACTCTCAGGATCTTTGCCCTCGCCACGCACCCAGCGCAGGGCAGTGCCTTGCACCGTGATCATGCCCGGCATGTCCAGATACTTAGCCCCACCTGGAAGGAACATCGGATCACGATAATCCAGCACCTTGCCAAAGCGGAAGCCATGCGTGTCCACCGCCGCCCGGTCGATCGCTTCACCCGCCACAGCACGCGCTGCGACAGCAATGGGCCCGGTCTGCTCACCAAACGCAGCCAGACAAACCGACTTCGGACTCGGGTGCGTTCCCACCTTCGTGTTGCGCAGGAAAGTCGTCAGAGTCAGCACATCATGCGCGCGCTGCGCAAACAGCGCGCTGTTGTAGCCATACGTGTAGCCCGCAAACTCACGCGGATTCGCCACCAGCCGGTTCTGCTTCCCGAGTTCGGTACCTTGAAACAGCAGATCCACCCCCAGCACTGCCACGCCATCCTTAACCAGCGCCTTTACCTCCTTGTTCGCCAGACCTGCTTTGCCCGCGTCATCCAGCCAGATCACCACCCGCCCGTTCCACTCTTTCGGGTACAGCCAGGCCACGCTCAGCTCCTCGTTATACGTCTTGTTCGTCAGCATTCCCGTCATCTCCAAGTGGTCACCCCGGTCCTGCTTGTCCTTCAGCGTCCACTCCACCTCGCCCGCCTTGTCATATGTCCGGCCGATCACCACTTCGATGCCCTCGCGCAGCACCTTTGGGTCCGCCTCGCTCAGCAGTTTTTCCGCATCCGCAGCCATGTACTTCAGCAGTTTCCGCTCAAACTCCGGGTCCGCCGCCTTCGGAGCAGGGTGTTTCTCATCCCAGACCGTCAGTTGCTCCTTCGTCAGCGGCTCAAAGTCCTTCTCGATCACCGGCGTCTCCTGCCCCAGCTTGAAGTGCTTGTTCACAAACGTGTAAAACGCAGAGCGCGTCACCGCATTGTAGTTATGTGGGAAGTGCTCCCCGCGCAGCAGGAACACATTGTCCTTCTTGCCAAAGGTCGTGTACAGCTTCTGCAAATCCGGGAAGCCTTTTGTCGCCATCTCCTTCGTCCAGTCATTCGCCGTGTTCATCCCTTGCGGCTTCGGTGCAAACAGACCCGCAAACTCCACATTCCCCGTGTTGATCCGCAGCAAAGAAGTGTTCTCGCACGTGCAGCCCCCTTGCATCGCCGTGCTCACCATCACACAGGGGAAGGAGAGCTTGATGCGGTCATCAATCGCCGCCAGCAGCATCGTCTGCGTCCCGCCACCGCTCGCACCCGTGATCGCCGTACGCTCCGGATCAACCTCCGGCTGCGACAGCAGGAAGTCCAGCCCACGCACCGCGTTCCACGTCTGCAGACCCATGATCGACTGCAGATGCGCCTCTGCCTGCGGACTGTAGAGCCCCCAGTTTTCCGCCGTGTTCATCTCCGGCCGCTGCTTCGCAAACGCGTGTACCACGTCCCGTGAAAACTGCACCGAATCCGAGTCACTCAGCATGTCCCACTGCCACACCACGCAGCCCATCCGCGCCAGTTGAATGCAGAGCGATTGAAAAATGCTCTTCCCACCCCGCTCAAAACGCTCGCCCCCCGCCGCGATCTCCGCCCGCACCTTCGCATCCGTCTCAATCGACAGGCGCGCGTCCTTCCAGTGCCCGTGCGCAAACATCACCCCCGGCACCTTACCCTTGATCACCTTCGGCTTCCACAGACTGCCCGTCACGAAAAAACCCGGCGCACTTTCAAAGTACACTTTCTCCACCGTGAAGCCATCCCCCTCCACCTTGCCATGCACCACCGCATTCAGCGGCGTCTTCGTCGGCATCGGCCACAGCCCCTCCGCCACCAGGATCTGCCTCCGCACATAATCCTTCCGCGCATCCCACTCACTCAGCGAAGACGGCGGATTGAAAGGGAAATACCCGTTCAAATCCTTCGGTGCCTGCAGCCGGCTGTCCTCAGCACGGACAAGGGACGACGCGAGAACGGCAAGGAGGAGCAGCTTGGATTTCATGGTTGATGCAATGAGAGAGTTCAAACAAACGCCACGAAGCTGCCAAGTTCATCACGAAGCTCACAAACAGGTCGCCCCACCACCTCCTCTTCCCAATTGCCCACCAAAGCACCGCAAGCCACCTAGTCACCACCCATCTTCACTCCTCGTCTGCGCAGGGCGGTCCTGAAAGCAGTCACGGCGGAGCAAGTGGTCAGAAAAAACGCGAATTGAAAACAAGACGTTGAATACCGTCGTTTTCAGAAACAACTGCCCGTCATGTTGAAGGATCTCCAACTCAAGGAGACCGAAATTTCGTTTGTGGACTGTTCCAAGCTCATCGGAGTTTGGCCCAAAGCGGTGGCCAAAGTGTGATGACCAATGTCCGCATTGCGGTGCGTGATGCAACCTCACGGCTGAATGATGCGCGCGCCACGCTGCCAAGTGATGTAGGACCAGACCCAGTGAAGGAAGACAATGGCGCGATTGCGCATTCCCATGAGGAAGAGGAGATGGACGAAAAGCCACATGAGCCAGGCGAGCATGCCTCGCAGGTGCATGCCGGCAAAGCTGACGACGGCGGCGCTGCGGCCGATGGTGGCCATGGTGCCTTTGTCGAGGTAGGTGAAGGCTGAGCGGGGCACGGACATGCCTTCATTGAGAATGGTCTTGGCGATGAAGTGGCCCATCTGTATGGCCGCCGGGCTGACGCCGGGTACGCGGACGCCTTTGGTGTCTGTTAGCGCCACGAGATCGCCTGCGGCGAAGACTTCGGGATGACCGGGTAGGCTGAGGTCTGGCTGGACCTGGATGCGGCCGGCGCGATCGAGCGGCACGCCTGCGAGAGTGCGGGTGATCCCGCTGGCTTCCACGCCTGCGGCCCAGATGACGGTGTCTGTCTCGATGCGCTGATCGCCGGTGATGACATAGCCTGCGCCAACTTCTTTGACGGATGAATTGAGATGCACCGTCACGCCTAGGTGCTCGAGATGCTTGCAGGCGTAGTCTGGCAGTCCGCCGGGGAAAGCCGCGAGCAGTTTGGGACCGGCCTCGATGAGATGAACTTTCGCCAAGCTGGGATCAATGCGCCGGAAGTCTTCTTTCAGCACCTGCTGCGCGAGTTCGGCGAGTGAGCCCGCCATCTCCACCCCGGTGGGGCCACCACCGACGATGACCGTCGTCAGCAAACGCGCGGTCGTTTGAGGATCATTTGAGCACTCCGCCTGCTCAAAGGCGAGCAGCACTTGTTTGCGGATTTTCATGGCATCATCCAGGCTCTTCAGGCCGAGGGTGTGCTCGGCCCATTCATCGTGGCCGAAGTAGCCAGTCTTGGCACCGAGCGCGATGACGAGATAGTCATAGTCGAGCACCTGCTCCTTCAGGTGGACCTGTTTGGCATCGAGATCAATGCGGCGCACCTCGTCCATCAAGGTGGTGACGTTTTTGTAGTCGGAGAGGATCGCGCGCAGCGGCTGCGCGATGTCGGTCATGGCGAGGCCGCCGGTGGCCACTTGATAGAGGAGTGGCTGGAAGAGATGATGATTCCAGCGGTCCACGAGTGTGACCGCGAAGCGTTCTTCGGGAAATCCCTTCGCACAAGCCAGACCGGCAAACCCACCCCCAAGAATCAAGACACGCTGTTGTTTCATATTTCATTAGAGCATACGCCAGCCAGACAGCAAACCCGGTGGTTTTCTTTCGCAAAGGCTCGGCATTGTCGAGTTGGATGAATTGACGAAAAGCGCCGCGTATCGGGCCGTTTGTTACGCACCATGAAATCTGCCCTGCTGTTTGCCCTGATCCTGACCACCGCTCTTCCTGCGGCTGACACCTTCACAATGCCAGGACTCAAACAGGACATCGAGTTTGCGAAGGCTGGGGATGTCTCGCTGACGCTGGATGCCTATGTGCCGGAGGGAGAGGGGCCGTTTGCGACGTGCATTCTGGTGCATGGCGGAGGCTTCACGAAGGGGGACAAGCATTCATTCATCAAGCCGCTGTTTGAGCCGCTGTCGAAAGCGGGCTTCAATTGGTTCACGATCAACTACCGCCTCGCGCCGCAGCATGCGTGGCCGGCGTGTGCGGATGATGTGGCGAATGCGATCAAGTGGGTGAAGGCGCACGCAGCGGAGTACAAGGTGGATGTGAACCGCATCGCGCTGATCGGCGAATCGGCGGGAGGGCATCTTGTTTCGTGGGCGGGCGTCATGGGCGAAGGTGAGACGCGCGTGGCGGCGGTGGTGCCGTTTTATCCACCGCATGATCTGGTGGTGCAGGTGGAGCGACGCAAGGCGCTGGGAGGACTCGGCGGACTCATCGGCACGGAAGAGCTGAATGATGCGGCTTGGAAGAAGCTGGCGGAGATTTCGCCGATTAATCACATTCTGGGCGGGCTGCCGCCGTTTTTGCAAATCCATGGTGACAAGGATGAGACGGTGCCGATCTCACAGAGTGTGAATTTTGAAGCGAAGATGAAGGCGGCGGGGAACAGATGTGAGACGATCACGGTGCCCGGCGGGATTCATGGGATGGGTGGTTGGGAGAAGCTGGGCTCGGATTATCAGAGGCAGATGATTGCGTGGCTGAGGAAGACGCTGAAGTGAAGGGGCCAACCCACGCGAAAAGTTGATGGTTGATAGCTCAAAACATGTGCTTGCCGATGCAGTGTCGCAATGGGGGGACGTTCTGAATCCGCTCCCGGAGGGAGGTCGGAAATTAGCCGGTGGTGGAGTGAGGCTTGGCGAACGAGAACCACCGGATAGCGCAAAACCAGCATCTAAGATCAAGGAGGCATGCCGAAGGTATGCGAGAGGCATGCACAGACTCCTCGTCTGCAGTGGGTAGCAGAACGCTTCTCGCATACCTCCGGCATGCGGCTCTGAGCTGGCATGTATGCTTGGCAGGGGCCGGTGGTTCTCGCTGCACCACTGCGTGGTTTCGCTTCACCACCGGCTAATCTCTCTGCTCCCTGCCGGGAGCCAATGAGGATTGACCTGCGAGATGTCGAAATGGCGGAATCTTCCTGTGTATCCGTCACTCTAATACGCGAGGCGCAGTCGGAATAGAAAGAGGGTGGCGTAAAACACTGCAAAAAGAGATTCGTGCGAGCGTTCCCCTTCTCACCTTCCAAACCATGATCCGACCACTCATCTGCCTGCTGGCTTTCTTTGTTTCTGTCTTCGCTGCTGCTGAAGATGCGGCCCTTCCTGCGAAGGATAAGTTTCATCTCTTCCTGCTCGTGGGGCAGTCGAACATGGCGGGGCGTGGTGTGGTGGAGGCCCAGGACAAGGAGGTCAATCCGCGTGTGCTGATGCTGAGCAAGGAGGGCAAGTGGGTGCCGGCGGTGGATCCAATGCACTTCGACAAGCCCTCGGCAGGTGTGGGTTTGGGCAAGACGTTTGGGCAGATCATCGCCGAGGCGAATCCTGGGGTCACGATTGGTTTGATTCCGTGTGCGGTGGGTGGATCGCCCATTGATGCGTGGAAGCCCGGTGTGTTTTATCCTCCAACGAAGAGTCATCCGTGGGATGACATGGTGAAGCGTGTGGAACTCGCGCTGCCTGCGGGCACGCTGAAAGGCATTCTCTGGCATCAAGGCGAGAGCGATTCACTGCCGGGGCTGGCGGAGACGTATGCAGCCAAGCTGAGTGATCTGGTGAAGCGCCTGCGCGAGCTGGTGAAAGCACCGGAGGTGCCGTTCATCGCGGGGCAGATGGGTGTGTTTGATGGGGTGCCGTGGAAGCCTGAAACCATCTTGGTGGACAAGGCGCACCGGGAACTGCCAAAGGAGGTGCCTCACACGGCCTTTGTGACGGCGGAAGGACTGAACCACAAGGGTGACAAGGTGCATTTTGACTCGGCGGCTTATCGTGAGCTGGGGAAGAGATATGCGGCGGCGTTTTTGAAGATGGGGAAGTGAGGAGTACGGACGGGAGCGCCGAAGATGGAACGTCACAAAAGGCAACGAATTGGGCACAATAAGCACCCTACCCAGCGCCGTATTGTCACGCACCATGATGCGCTTCATCCTCCCGCTGTCCGTTCTGCTGCTTGCCACTTCGATCCATGCTGAGTTCAAAGCGGGTGCGGCAGTCGTGGACATCACGCCGCCAAAGCTGCCGGTGCTGGTGAATGGCGGGATGATCAGTCGCTATGTGGACAAGATCACCTCGCGTGTGCATGCGCGGGCCCTTGTGGCAAGTGATGGCAAGACGGAGATCGCCATCGTGGTGGCGGATAGCTGCATGATGAGCCGCGAGGTGCTGGATGATGCGAAGAAGATGGCTGCGGCAAAGACGGGCATCCCGGCAGATCGTCTGCTGATTTCTGCCACGCATGCGCATTCTGCCCCGGCTTCCATGGGATGCTTGGGCACGGATCCTGATCCGAGCTATGTGCCGTTTTTGAAGGAGAAACTGGTGGAGGCCATTGCTGCCGCGCAGGCGGCCATGGTTCCCGCGCGCATTGGCTTTGCGAAAGCGGATGCGGCGGAATTCACCGCGCTGCGGCAGTGGATTCGCCGACCGGACCGCATGGCGGAAGATCCGTTTGGCAACAAGTCGGTGCGGGCAAACATGCATGCGGGGCGCAACTGGGATGATGTGACGGGTGAGTCCGGCCCGGAAGATCCTGAGCTTTCGCTGATCTCGATGCAGACGAAGGATGGAAAACCGCTGGCGGTGCTGGCGAATTTTTCGATGCATTACTTTGGCGACAAGGACATCGGCGCGGACTACTTCGGTCTGTTTTCGGATGGCTTGCAAAAGCGCATCGATCCGCAGGGAAAAATGGTGGGCATGATGTCGCATGGCTGTAGCGGGGACATCTATCGCGTGGATTACACGGTGCCGGAGAAAGACAGGCCGAAGCCTACCATGGATGAGTATGCGAACGGTTTGCTAGACATCGCGATGAAAGCGTACGCTGGCATCAAGTATGAAGACCAGCCCACGGTAGCGATGACGGAGACACGCATGACTTTGAAGTACCGCGTGCCAGACAAGCAGCGCCTGGAATGGGCGCAGCGGGTGATGGCGGAGGTGGGTGACCGGCTGGTAAAGACACCCACGGAAGTGTATGCGCTGGAGCAGATAATACTGAACGAGCGGCAGCAGACGGAGATCGTGGTGCAGGCGCTGCGTCTGGGAGACATCGGCATCGCGACGACACCGAACGAAACGTATGCCATCACCGGATTGAAGATCAAAGCGGCGAGTCCCCTGCCCTGCAACATGGTGATCGAACTCGCGAATGGGGGCGATGGCTACATCCCGCCGCCGGAGATGCATGCGTGGGGTGGGTACAACACCTGGGCGGCACGGTCTGCGGGACTGGAAGTGAATGCAGAGCCAAAGATTGCTGGAGCGGCCATCGCTGCGCTGGAAAAGGTGGCTGAGAAGCCGCGCCGCGAATGGAAGCTGAGTGATGGCACGGCAGCGAAAGCGGTCCTGGCGCTGAAGCCGGCGGCCTACTGGCGGCTGAACGAATTCACTGGTCCGGTGGCAGCAGATGCGAGTGCTCACGGGAAGGATGCCGTGTATGAACGCGATGTGGCCTACTACCTTGAAGGGCCCAAGTCCGCGAGCTTCTGTGCCGGTGAGGTGAACCGCGCACCGCATCTGGTGGGTGCACGCATTCGGTCACGACTTGCTGGGCTGGGGAGCCAGTATTCCATCTCGCTTTGGTTTTGGAATGGCATGCCGAATGATGGGCGGGATACCAGCGGCTGGTTGTTTTCTCGTGGTGAGAATCATGGGCTGGGCGTGTTCGGTGACCACCTCGGCATCGGGGGCAAGAGTGGCAATAATGGAAAGCTGGTCTTCTTTAGCGGCACGAACGACAAGAGCATCGTCGCGGGCAAGACTGAAATCCCACGCTGGCAGTGGCAGCATGTGGTGCTGGTCCGTGACAAGAACAGGGTGCGTGGCTACCTTAATGGGGTGCTGGAGTTTGAAACAGAGAGTGTCATTGAGACGTCCCAAGCGCCGCATGAATGTTTCTTCGGCGGGCGCAGCGACAATGATTCAAATTGGGAAGGGCGGCTGGATGAGATCGCCGTATTTGACCGGGCGCTGAAGAAGGAGGAGATCGCGAAGTTGGAGGTCAAATAAAGCCAGCAGAGCTGTTCATTCACACAGCCCTGTGCGCCGAACTGTCTCTTGCATTTTGGGCTGCACTGGATAACAGCAGTGGTCCCTGATTCAAACAGGGCTTCGGGAACGTCCCGAAGACACCCCATGTCAGAACACAAAAACTCAAACAGTTGGACCCTGGCCCTCGTCGCCTTGGGTGTGGTATTCGGGGACATCGGCACCAGTCCGCTCTATGCGCTGCGGGAGTGCCTCACGCATGCGGGCTACACACCGGGCCGTGACGGAGTGGAGATGATCTACGGGCCGATCTCGCTGATGGTTTGGTCGCTCACGCTGATGGTCTCGGTCAAGTATCTCGGACTGCTGAGCCAAGCGACAGCGCAGGGAGAAGGCGGCATGTTTGCGCTGCTGTCCCTGCTGCGCTCCAAAAAGGAGGCTCTCACTCCGAAGGCCAGCGCGTTTGTCGTGCTGGTGGTGCTCTTTGGTGCGGCCCTGCTGTACGGAGATGGCATGATCACCCCGGCCATTTCGGTGCTTTCCGCAGTGGAAGGGATGAAGCAGATCAGCGCCACCCTGCCCCAACACGTGATCGTGTACATCTCCGTGGCGATCATTTTTGGCCTGTTCATGGTGCAGAAGCACGGCACGGCGCGGATTGGTGTGGCGTTTGGCCCGATCATGATCCTGTGGTTCGTGGCACTGGCATCGCTGGGATTTTACCGTTTCATCGAGCATCCGGAAGTCGCCGTGGCGCTGTCTCCGCACTGGGGTCTTTATTACCTGATACACCATGGATACCACGGCATCGTGATCATGGGCATGGTGCTGCTGGCGGTCACGGGATGCGAGGCGCTGTATGCTGACATCGGACACTTCGGCGCGAAGCCGCTGAAGCGCGCCTGGTTCACGCTCGTCTATCCTTCGCTTATTTTGAACTACCTCGGCCAGGGCGCGCTGGTCATCAGTGATCCGAAAGCGCTGGAGCACCCGTTTTTCAAGCTGGTGCCGCCGTCCCTGCTGGTGCCGATGATCATCCTGGCAACAGCGGCCACCATCATCGCCTCGCAGGCCATGATCACGGGCGTTTACTCGCTGACACAACAGGCGGTGCAACTCGGCTACCTGCCGCGTCTGAAGATCATCCACACCAATCCCGACGTGCGCGGCCAGATCTACATGCCGCAGGTGAATTTCCTCCTCATGGTCGCCTGCATCGCGCTGGTGATCGGCTTTGAGACTTCCAGCAATCTCGCCTCCGCCTACGGTCTCTCGGTGTCGATGGAGATGTTCCTCACCAGCATTTTGTTCTTCTTCGTCGCGCGTCGCATCTGGGGCTGGGCGTTCTGGAAAGCCTTCCTTCCCGTGATGGTTTTCACCACCATTGAGCTGGGCTACGTCTCCGGCAGCCTGATCAAATTCATGCAGGGTGCGTGGTTCCCGCTCGCGGTTGCCGCCTGCATCTGGGTGATCATGAAAACGTGGACAGATGGTCGCGCAATCTTGTTTCAGGCCATGCAGCGCGGACGCCTGCCCGTGGCGCATCTGATCGACGAAATCAAAAGAGACCGCATCATTCGCGTGCCCGGCACGGCGGTCTTCATGTCTGCCAGCGCCGACGGACTGCCGCTGGCGCTGCTGCATCATCTGAAGCACAACAAAGCGCTGCACAAGCAGGTGGTGCTGCTGAGTGTGAAGTTCGAGGATGTCCCCTATGTGTCCGGCGAAGCCACGCGCCACGAGATCAGCGAGTATTACGAAGAGTTTTACCGCGTGGTGCTGCACTACGGCTTCTCCGAGTCGCCGGATGTGTTCAATGACCTCTGCACGGCGATGAGTGAGAAGACCAAGGTGAAACGCAACGGCATCACCTTCTACCAAAGCCGCGAGGTGTTGCTGACCAATGGCCCCGGCAAAATGGCGGCTTGGCGGAAAAAGCTGTTTGTCATGCTGTCGCGCCTTTCACGCCCTGCGACGGGTTACTTCGATCTCCCGCCACGGCAGGTCATTGAACTGGGGATTCAGTTGGAGGTGTAGCACCAATCGCAGCATAGATCACCGGTTCATCGATTCGTGTTATGCCATCACCTTGCCGCCTCATCGCCACGTTCTGCCTGCTGGCAGGTGCCGCCGCCTTCGCCCAGCCCCCGGCTCCCACACAAGCCAATGTGCCCTATGGGAAGCATGCCAGTCAGGTGCTCGATTTCTACCAAGCGAAAGCTGAGCAGCCGACGCCGCTGCTGTTCTTCGTACATGGCGGTGGGTGGATGAGCGGCGACAAGGCAAATCCAGACTTCCTCGCCAAGTGCCTCGAAAACGGCATCTCGGTGGTCTCGATCAACTACCGCTTCATTGCGGAAGCGCAGGCGGAGCAGATCACGCCGCCAGTGAAGGCCTGCCTGGATGATGCGGCGCGTGCGCTACAGTTTGTCCGCAGCAAGGCCGCCGAGTGGCACATCGACAAAGAGCGGATCGGCGGCTGCGGTGGTTCTGCCGGTGGCTTCACGGTTTTGTGGCTCGGGTTTCATCCCGACATGGCGGACGCCAAGAGTGCAGACCCGATTGCGCGAGAGTCCACCCGACTGCGCTGCGTCATGGCATTCGTGCCGCAGACCTCCCTGGACCCGATGCAAATGAAGGCGTGGATTCCGAACAACGAATACGGCAACCACGCCTTCGGGCTCGGCAGCATGCAGGAGTTTCTGGACAAACGGGACAGCCTCATGCCGTGGATCGAGCGCTTCTCGCCCTACGCGCTCGCCAGTGCGGACGATCCGCCGGTGCTGCTGTTTTACGACAGCGCACCGAACCTCGGCAAGTCGCCGGCCAAAGACCCGGTGCATTCAGGGAACTTCGGGGCCGGCATCGCTGAGAAACTGAAGGCGGTGGGCATTGAGTACGAGATCAATTACAACAACGACTACGAGCACATGAAGTACCCGGACCTGTTCGGGTTTTTGAAGGCTAAGCTGGAGAAGTAGAAGGGGCTACTGGATCAACTCCTCCAGATCGCTTTCGGTGAGGCCTTCCATCATGGGTGCTTGGTCGTTGAGGGCGGCTTCGACGAGGCCGCGTTTTTGGGCCTGGAGTTTGAGGATGCGTTCCTCCACGGTGCCGCGGATGGCGAGGCGGTAGGCGTTGACGACTTTCTGCTGGCCGATGCGGTGGGCGCGGTCGATGGCCTGGGATTCGACGGCGGGATTCCACCAGGGATCGGCGAGGATGACGTTGTCGGCGGCGGTGAGGTTCAGGCCGTAGCCGCCGGCTTTGAGGCTGATGAGGAAGATGCGGCAGTTCGGGTCTTTCTGGAAGCGGGCCACCTGGGCGGAGCGGTCTTGGCTGCTGCCGTCGAGGTAGGCGTGGTCGAGTTTTTCGGCCTTCAGGTGGTCGCGCATGAGGTGCAAAAAGCGGACGAACTGGCTGAAGACGAGGAGCTTGCCGCCGGATTCCATGACGGATTCGATCTGGCCGAGGAGGGCGGGCCATTTGCCGGAGAGGTCGTCCTGGCCGAGGCCTTTGAGGGCGTCGGGCTGGACGCCGGTGAGGCGGAGATCGCAGCAGACTTGGCGGAGGCGCAAGAGCACGGTGAACATGGTCATCTTGGCGCCGTTCTGGCCGGAGCGGCGGCGGGCGGCCTTGATCTCCTCGCGGCCCTCCTCCAGGATCTTGCGGTAGAATTCGCTCTGCGCCGCGCTGGGGGTGCACCAGAGCACCTGCTCGATCTTCTCGGGCAGGTCTTTGAGCACCTGGCGTTTGGTGCGGCGGAGGAAATAGGGCAGCGTGAGTTTTTGCAGGCGCTGGGCGGCGTCGCGGCCTGCGGGGAGGTCGAGGCCGGACTGGATGGGGCTTTCGAAGCGTTCCTTGAAGGAGGTCTGGTTTCCCAAATACCCCGGCAGGGCGAAGTGGAAGATGGACCACAAATCGCGCACGCCGTTTTCCAGCGGGGTGCCGGTGAGGGCGATCCGGCCGCTGCAATTGAGGCTGCGGAGGGTCTTGGCGGCGTCAGTATCGGGGTTGCGAATGAAGCTGGCTTCATCCAAAAGAATCAAACCAAAGCGGATGGTTTGATAATGTTTAATATCTCTGATGATCAATTGATAAGAGGTCAATATCACGTCAAATGAGGGGATGGTGCTGAGCGCTTTTTCGCGGCCTGCGCCCTGGATTTGGAGCACCTTCAGGGTGGGGGCGAAGCGCTCGAACTCGGCCTGCCAGTTGCCGAGGAGTGACTTGGGGCAGACGACGATCATCGGCCCGCATTGGTCGCCTTTGCGCTGCTTGAGGAAGAGCGCCACAGCGATGCTCTGGACGGTTTTGCCCAGGCCCATCTCATCGGCCAAGATACCGCCGCGACCGCGCAGGATGCGGGAGGTCATCCAGCAGACGCCTTCCATCTGGTAAGGGCGGAGCATGCCAGCGAGATCGCCGATCTCGGCCTGCACCTCACAACTTGTAACGGTAATCTCGTTAGCGGCACCTACAGCTTCATCGCCAAAATAGGCGGCATGGGCTCCGTGGACGCGGGCACCTTCGGGGGTGAGCTCCATGGGGACATCCCGCAGGGATTCCTCCAAATCATCCACAGCGGCGATGTCGAGGATGTAACGCTTGCCATTGGCTCCTTTGACCGAGCTTTGACCGGAGCGGACCAAGCGCAGGACCTCGGCACGGGGGAGGCGGAAGCCATCCGTGGACTCGTAGGCGAACTCCATGCTGAGCCAGTCGCCGCCGCCACCCGCCTGCCCGCCCTGTGGGACAAACTTGGTCTTGGGCGCAATGCGCTGAATACCGCCAGTCGCGGAGCGCCAGCGCTCACCTTCGATAACGGTGGCGAGGTTACGCAATTGCGGGAGCTCGGAGGCGTAGAAGCGGAGGACGTTCTCGCTGCCCTGCAGCCGCAGAACTTGACCCTCGGGCTTGAATCCGAGGCCCTCCAAACGCCGCAAAAGGCGGAATTCAGCCTCTATGTTTTGGACGTAGAATACAAATCCATTCGATTCATCCTGAATTGGGAAGATTGAATGACCACCGTCAGAATGGCGCACGGGCCAGGTGTGAGAATTGTAACGAGCCGAGAGTTTCGCATCCACAACCTGCAGGGAGCCATCGAGCTGGATTTCGAACTGGCAGGGCACCGGGGCGACGTGGAATTTCTCCAGGCCAGCGCCACGCAGTTCCATCTGAAAGCATTCGCCTAAAGACTCCCCCTGC
This sequence comes from Verrucomicrobiaceae bacterium, assembly GCA_027490195.1. Lineage (GTDB taxonomy): Bacteria > Verrucomicrobiota > Verrucomicrobiia > Verrucomicrobiales > Verrucomicrobiaceae > Prosthecobacter. The sequence continues at coordinate 259,630 of JAIXYN010000005.1, forward strand.
TCCGCCAGCCAACGTAACGGCTTGATAACGTTTGAGCGACTCAACTCTCCCGCAAGGGTGCTGAGGGCGGCGGTATCGGCCAAGTGGCGGAAAAGGGAGGCGGTCTCCTGGCAGATCCACCACGGGCCCATGACGTGCCGCTGGTGGCCGCCTTCCAGTTTGAGGCGCACGGTTTGGGCATCGACGGACTCGACGAGCAGAGGCAGACGGACGCGCTCCGGCGCGACGTGGAGGGGGCGCTCCTGGCCGTTTGGCTTGCCGACGAAGACGCGGGGGTGCTCGGCCAGGGTCTCCAGAAAGGTGTTCAGGCCTGCGCCTTTGAGGGAGATGGGCAGGCTCTGGGGCTGCTTGATCCCCTCGCTGGCCAGCCAGGCGGCGAAGAGGGAGGTTTCGCCCTCGCCACCGGGGAGGTATTTCACAAAGACGCCGAAGGGCTCGCGGATCTGGCCTTGGAAGAGGGGCTCGGGGAGGTAGAGGGCGTAGTGGCCGGGGATCTTGAGCGGGGTCAACTGGGGCCGTATTGTAGTCCCGGCTTTAGCCGGTCCGGAAGCTCCGCCAGCAGATGATGCGCCGCCCATTCCAGAACCGGCTGAAGGGGGGCGTAGACCGCCAGAACCGCCTGAAGGCGGGACTACATTACCCGATCCGCCGGAACGCGGGCGGCTGGCACCGCTTTGCTCGCGAACGTGGGCGAGGGCCACGGCGAGGGCGTGCTCGCACATCATGCCGCTGCGGCGGGCGTGGGGGCAGGTGCAGAGGTTTTCCACATCGGAGGAGGTGCGGATGCGCAGGCCGGTGGTGAATTTCAGTTTTCCTGAGCCGGCGGAGCCCCGGATCATGCCGTCACTGCTGCTGGTGACGACGGCCAAACCTGCATCCACCAGGGAGCGAGCGGACTTCATCACCGCCCAACCACCAATTTCTCCGAGCCATTTCTCTGTGATTTCCATTTCGTGCTGGCGTGTCCCATGGTTTATCTGCAAAGTCCAGTGCCAAGTACCTATGAGGATTGTCGCCATTTCCAACCAGAAAGGCGGTGTCGGTAAAACGACGACCGCTTTGAACCTCGCCGCGTGCCTCACCCAGCGCGGGGTGCGGGTATTGCTGGTGGATCTTGATCCCCAGGCGAACGCTACCAGCGGACTCGGTCTGGCCCAAGAAGACGGCGGCAGCCTGTATTCCGCGCTTGTGGACGGCACGGACCCGCGTCTGGCCATCCGCAGCACGCGGCTGCCAAACCTTTCCATCATTCGCTCCCATCAGGAGCTCGCCGGTTGTGAAATCGAGCTGGCCCAGGCTGGCAATCACATGGCACGCCTGCGTGAGGTGCTTTCCCCACTGCGGGATTCCGGCCATTTCGACTACGCCATTTTGGACACCCCGCCCTCCCTCGGCGTGCTCATGACGGGTGCGCTGGCAGCGGCGGACGAACTGCTGGTGCCCATCCAGTGCGAGTACTTTGGTCTCGAAGGTCTCTCCAAGATCGTCAATGTGGTGCAGCAGATCCGCGAGTGCGGGGCGAATCCGAACCTGCTGCTGGAAGGCATCGTCATGACCATGTACGATAGCCGCGCCAACTTGGCTAACCAAGTGGTCAATGACGTGCGCAATTATTTCGCCGAGACCTGCTACCAGACGCTGATCCCGCGCACCGTGCGCCTGGGTGAGGCCCCGAGTTTCGGCAAAAGCATCATCGAATATGAGCCCTCAGGTCGTGGCGCGCAGGCCTACCGGTCTCTGGCAGATGAATTCCTGGCCCGTCGTGCGCTGGTGCCAGCTCCTGCTGCGGCAGCTTAGCCAAGGAGGAGCGGTGGGTTTTCGCTGGGAGCGGTGGGTTTTCGCTGGGAGCGCTGGTTTTGAACCGGCCCTGGGTGAACGTCCCAAGGCGAGGAGGCGCTGGCCAGTTAAAAACTGGTGCTCCCAGCAATGAGGGCCATGGCCTTTGCGGCGCGAGCGGCGTAAGGTCACCTGTGTCTTTTCATTCGCCCCATGAAGAATCTCCGCGCGGCGTGCCGAACGCGAAGGGCATCCATGGGCGCGGGGCCGGGCATAATCCGGACCAGCGGTTCGCGGAGCTGCATGTGGACTACGATCCCGGTGAAGCGCCGGAGAAAGTGGCCACGAAGTTCATGCGCGATTTTTCGTCCAGCATCATCTCGCGCAACAGCAGTCCGGATCTGCCCTTTGAGGCAAGCCTGAACCCCTACCGTGGCTGCGAGCACGGTTGCGCCTACTGCTACGCGCGGCCCACACATGAGTTCCTCGGCTTCTCCGCCGGGGTGGACTTTGAGTCGCGCATCATGGTCAAAGAGAACGCCCCTGCCCTGCTGCGCGCCGAGCTGCTCAAGCCCTCCTACAAGCCGGAGAATCTTTCCCTCAGCGGCATCACGGACCCCTATCAGCCCATCGAGAAAAAGCTCCGCATCACGCGCGGCTGCCTCGAAGTCCTGGCCGAGTGCCGGCACCCGGTGGTGCTGATCACGAAGAACCACCTCATCACAAGGGATGTGGATTTGCTCGCAGAGCTGGCGCGCCATTCGGCCACGGCGGTGTATATTTCCATCACCACGCTGGATCCCGAACTGGCCCGCAAGCTGGAGCCGCGTGCGTCATCTCCCAAGATGCGACTGGAGGCGATCCGCCTGCTGCATGAGGCGGGCGTCCCCGTGGGAGTCTCCACAGCGCCGATAATCCCCGGCCTGAACGATTCGGAAATCCCAGCACTCATTGAAGCCGCGCGTGCTGCGGGTGCCCAGTTCGCGGGATACACCGTGGTGCGCCTGCCCTTTGCGGTGAAGGATGTCTTTCGTGCGTGGCTGGACCAGCACTTCCCCGGCATGCGGGACAAGATTCTCAGCCGCATCGAGGAGACGCAGGGAAAGACCTTGTCTCACGGTGAATTTGGCAAGCGGCTTAAGGGCGTGGGTGTGTGGTCAGAGCAGATCGCCGCGATGTTTAAGGTCTCGATCAAACGTGCCGGCATGCTGCACAGGAGGCCCGAGGTGAGTGCGGCGGCGTTTCGGCGGCCAAAGGATGCGGGTGGGCAGATGGAGTTGTTTTGAGGATCGACAAAGCACTCACGAACTTCAGTTCGGTTTGGTGGCTGGAAAGGTGCCGCAAGGTTTCGCTGCGCGCGCCACGCTCCTACTTCCCGATCTGCGCCACAGCTTCGGCGACCCAGCCTGCGTCTGGCAGGGCGAAGGGGCGGAAGGTTTCGAGGCGGGATTCGTGTTCGCTGTAGAAGAGGGCGCGGTGGAGGCCGAGCATGCTGGCTTTGGGGGAGTCGATGAGGCTGGCGGAGTCGTTGGCGCTCATCTGGAAGAGGACGCGCATGCCGAGTTCGCTGACGGACTTTCTGCTGAGGGAGCGGTTGACGTTGTTGAGGGTGTCGAGGCTGGTGATGAGATGGATGCCGAGCGGCGGGCCTTCGGAGATGATCTCGTTGAGCTGGCTGCCGGGCTTGGGGGCGTCATCTCCGCCGAAGGAGAAATCTTCTTCGTAGCGCAGCTTGCGGAACTTTTGCAGGCCGTGGATGAAGAGGTAGATCGGCGGATCGCCCGCGCTGCCTTCATCGCTGCGGCGCTTCATTTCGGCGTGGATCTCGGCAATGAATTCGGGGGCTTCGTGGCCTTGTGAAATCTGGGCGCGCCCGGTGGCAATGCTTTCGAGGAATACACAGTCGGGTGTGTCCGCGAGTGCGCCGTGAATGAGGTAGAACTTGGGCGGAGTGGCGCGCGGATGCTGCGCGGCGAGGGCGAGCATGCCGAGGCCGATGATGGCGGCGACGGCTTCGTCGTTCTGACCGACGAGCAAAAGATGGCGGCCGCTCTGGCGCGGGAACATGGCTTCCGTGGGGCCTTTGATGGCATTGGGCATGCCGAGCCAGCATTTGGGATCGGCAGGGGCTTTGACGGGCGGATGCTCCAAGGCGGTGGTGAGCAGGGCGTTGTCGCGCACATCGGCGGGCATGTTGCCTTCGAAGACGATGGGGCGCTTGTTGCTGAAGCCGCGTTCTTTGGAGAGCTGGGTGACTTTGACGAGGTTCGCATCCCGCTCTTCATCGGTGAGCCAGACGACCTGGAACGGGCTGTTCCCTTCCACGGCACCGGCGGCGTCATTGTAGATGCCTTCGCCGGGACGCGAGAGAAGACGCGGCGCGGTGTTGGTGTCGTCCATGATGAGGGCGGCATCGGCTTCGTTGCACTGCAAAGCGATGCGGATGACCATCTGGCCAAGGGTGGTGCGTGCAAGGGTGTAAGCACCGCCGAGAGTCTGGGAACCAAGGAAGACATGGATGCCGAAGGCACGGCCCTGACGCACGATGCGGTCCAGCAGCAATGCAGCGCCCTGGGCGACGGAGTCGTCTTCGGTGAAGTATTCCTGGAACTCATCGATGATGAGCATGGCGCGCGGCATGGGCTCGGTGCCGCCGACGCGCTTGTATCCGGCGAGATCCTGCGCGCCGGCTTTGCGGAAGAGTTCACCGCGACGGCGGAGTTCTTCGTCGATGCGTTGGAGAACGCTCAGCGCGAATTCGCGATCGCTCTCAATGGCGATGACTTTGGCGTGCGGCAGTTTGTTGTCGGCGTAGCATTTGAACTCGACGCCTTTCTTGAAGTCGATGAGGTAGAATTCGACCTCGTCCGGGCTGCAGGAGAGCGCGAGATTGGTGATGATGATGTGCAGCAGCGTCGATTTACCGGAACCGGTTTTACCTGCGAGCAGGGCGTGCTGTTTGGTGCCTTTGCCGATGGCGAGGTATTGCAGCTTCGTGGCACCGGTGCGGCCGATGGCGATGCGGAGTTCGTTGGTGGTGTTATCGGCCCACAGCTCCTTGGGAGTGACGACGCTGAAGGGCACCTGCACGCGGTTGGAGTCGATGCTGGCCTGGCCGATCTGATGAGCGAGATCCGCTGCGATGACATCCGAAGGCGGTGCATCCAGCGCGAGAGTGCGGATGCCATTGAAGGTGACGACACCCTTCTCACGCACGATGCGGAGGCAGTTTTTGCGCAGGTCCTCGGCGCTGAGTCCTTCAGGAAGCGGCTGGCGTTTGTCCCAATGAATGAGCACAAAGACGCCGCAGCGTGCGCCGCTCATGACGATGCTCTTCAGACGTGATATGGATGATTCATTGAACGCGGCGGGCAGTCCGGCGATGACGAGGAAGTGGTACTTCTCCGCCACGCTGCCAGCCTGCTCGTTGTATTCGGTGATGGTCGCGTACTCGTTGCGCAGGTACATCTGGATGACCTTTTCCACGTGCTCATTGAGCTCGATGAGGCGTTCCTCGATCTGATCGCGCTGCGTCCAGATGCGGCGGTTGATGAGGGCGGGTTCGTAGTCGGCCAAGTGCATGAGACCCGCGAAGTTCTGCCCCAGACCGACGGCGTCGATGATGGTGAAGTGGACCTTGCCGGGAGGTGCCTGGGTGAAGAGGCGGAAGATGACGTTGTTCATCACATCGGCCACCCATTTGCCGCCGTCGTCGTCGGTTTCGATGAGGAGCGAGCCCTCCTGCGGGAAGGCAAGTGCGAGCGGCAGGGTGATGTGCTTATGCCCGCCGAGATCGAAAGGCGTTTCCTTGGCAAGCATGGCACCGGTGGCGCTCAGGTCGAGCTCCAGCGCCCCCAGACGCACTGCGTAGGGGAAGAGGCCCTGCGGCTGATACGTGGTGCTCCAGTCGGACAACTGCGAAGCGGGGTCTTGTTTGATTTCGTCCACGGCGGCGAGCAGCGGCGGGATCTTCTGATTCCACTCGGCCTGCAGTTTGAGCCAGCGCTGCTGTGCTGCGGCATGCATCGCCTGCATCGCAGCGTCATGCTGGTCGTTGAGCTGCTGACGCTGCTGCATGAGGGGACCGCTCACCTGCGCGATGGCGGCCGCTTTTTGCACCTCGAAGTGTTGCAGATTGCGGGCGAGGAGCCGCTCATTGCGGGCGAGGCAGGCGGGGATCTGCGTGGCAAGACGCCGCAGCATGGCCAGACGGTACTTTTCAGCCACTTCTTCCGTGCGGTTCCAGTCGGCAGTGACCAGGGCATCTGTGTGATCATACTCGGCCTGAATCTGCGCAGCAGCGGCATCTTTGGCGGCATTCAGTTCATTCAGGCAAGTCTCGTAATCCAGCACTGCAGCGCTGAGTTCCTGAAGATCCACCCGAGGCTTGGAGAACATCTTGAACATGCCGGAGCTTTTGCCAGAACCCATCTGCTCTTCGAGGCTCTGCGCATGGCCCTCGATGTCTGCAATGCGGGCGGGGATGTCTGCCAGCGTGAGGCTCGTGTTCGGCTCGGGGGCGGTCTTGCGGCCAAGGCGTTCGCCAGTGGCCTTCAGCACCGCGAGCAGGCGCTCTTTGGCGGCGGTCAGATGCACCAGCAGGGCGTCGGTGTTGTGATCAAGCTGCTGCAGGCCGCGTTTGCGAATGGCGTCCGCATGCACACGGCGCATCTGCTGCCGCCCGAGCCAGCGCTCGCGCTCCTTCTGCGTCATGGCCTTGAGGTCGCGTTTGATGCGGTCCTCGTAGCGTTTGAAGGAGGTGGTGCGTAGCGCGTGGCGTTCGTGGATGGTCTTCACGTACTCATCCCACTGCGCCGCGACTTCGTTGACGGTGGTGGCGTGCTGAGCATCAAAAAACTCCAACTGCTGCAGGTGGTTTTGTTCGGCGGTGTAACGCTTGGAGCGGATTTCGCGCGCGATCTGCTCGCTGCGCGTGGCGAAGTCGCCGATGGTGTCACGCAGCGAGAGGTGCAGGGAGGCTATGCGCGAGGAGCGGAGATCAAGGGAGCTGTTCACAGTCTTTGCGGATCTTTCGGAGCAGGTTTTCGAGTTCGTTGATCATGGCACCGGTCTTGGTCATGAGGCCGGGCAGCTGCTCAAGGTAGGTTTTCTCAAACTCCAGCGCCTTGGCGTCACGCCAGTGCACCTTGGTGGCATGCCAGTGCTCGGAGAGTTCGCGGGCGTTTTGGATGAGATTCATGGGAGCAAGCGGTCAGGAATCGGAAATTGCCGCTGGGGCTGGAGTTTCGTTGTAAGCCTGGAGTATTTTCTGAATTTCGACGAGGTAGGCCACGGCCTTGGTCAGATCGTTGTCGAGGTAGTCGCGCAGGGAGTCCGTTTTGCGCGCCAATGGATCAATGGTGCGGTCGAAATCACGTCCCCAAGCCTTGGTGCGATCCAGCTTAGCCTGGGCCTCCTCCAGCGTGGCACGGGCTTTCCGTACGGCCATCTGCTGGACGGTGGGATTGTCGATGAACTCGGACATGCGTGCGCTCATGAGCTCCTGCTGCGCCTGATCAAGCTTCTTCTGCCGCATGCGGATCTGCTGCTGCCAGTAGTTGGGCTGCTCGGTCTGCACCCAGCCGCGCGTCTTTTTCACCGCGTCTTGCACGGAGTCGAGCGCCTGCCGGGTCTTGTTGATGAAGACAATGAGGGCAACGCGAAAGGACTCGATGGAGTCGAGGTTTGAGATGCGTGCCTGGTCAGCCATGGGTGCTGGGTACTAGTTGCTAGATGCTTGATGCTGGATCAGCGCTGGCTGAGGTATTCCTCAATGCGCTGCGCCTTGCGGAGGAGGAAGGGCGTGTGCTGCTCGGACATCTCCATGAAGCGCTTGATGGCTTTCATGGTGGTGGTGAATTCGGCGGCGAACTTCTCATGCTCGGCGTCCTGCCAGGTCTCGCCGAGGGCGGTGAAGCGGCTCTGCAGGGAAGCGGAGCGCTGCTGCATCTCCGTGTTGAAGCGTTTCAACTCCTGCGCGAAGCGCCGGACTTCCTCGGGATTCATGATTGCCTGGGCCATGCTGCAATGATGAAGTGAGAATGAGGATTGACGAATGGTTTTGAAACGAATTTGGATGGCCCTGTGCCGTGAGCACTCGCGCTCACAGCCACTTTTGTTTGATTGCGGAATAATCTCGACACCGCAGAAGGCGAAGTGATAAAACGCTAGCATTCTCCTAGAAGCGGCGCGGATGCAGCACGCCATGCCTCCAATCCGGCAACCCTGGCAATGAAGATCTTCAACTACAACACTTCCCATGCATTTGCGCGACCGTCTGTGCAGGGCTGGCTGGTGGTCTTTGTATGCGGCTTTCTCACGGTGTGCATCATCGGGTCGGTGCTGTGCCTTGCTGTGTGGCTGATTGTCAAAGTCTTGAGACGGCTGCCTGCGGTCCCCCTCCCCGACTGGGATGTGACGGTGCTTTCTACCGCCGGCGTCATTTTTCAAGTGGCTGCGGTCTTTGGAGCCATGCTGGCAACGGTGATGGTGCTGGATCTGGCGCGGCGCAGGCGGCAGGAGGCCCGCGTACCGGGGCAGCATCCCATCATCGGTGATTATGAGCACTCGGCGTTTTACAAGACCTGGCATGCAAAGCCGGTGCTGCCGACGGGAAAGCCGGTGAGACTGAGCGCCTATGGCAGCGGCCCAACGACGGACCAATCGGCGCTGTGGCAGCAGTTCATCGGGAGGTATGATGAACTGATCGACGCCGCCACGCGCTCGTTGCTGGCGGAGGGTCATCCGCTGGAAGGGTGTGAATCCGTCTCACTGACTCCGAGCGGCATCATGCTGACACAGGAGGGACAGATGCGCCTGGGATTCGAGTTTGCCACAGTGCCGGAGAACTTTTGGAAATCGGAAGCGGATGAACCCTACCCGACGGCCAGCTTCACCTCGGCGCTGGAATTGAAGAGCACGGAGTGGCTGAAGCCGTATGGGTGAGGGAGTGGGCAGATCCCTTTTGGAGTGCGGCTGCGCAACCCTGAAAGGGTGGAGCTGCCGCTTTCGAACGTCTCGTGGTGCGCGAAGTTTTACAGGCTGGCGGAAGTTCACCCGCTCCCGCCTTCGAATCACCCGTGGTGAGCGTGAATCGATCAGCACGTCAAAAGCGGTAGCTGCGTTCGTTCCTCACTGCGCAACCGCAGTCCATATGAGAGGCGTGCGCAGCGTTTTTGGAGTGCGGCTGCGCAACCCTGAAAGGGTGGAGCTGCCGCTTTCGAACGTCTCGTGGTGCGCGTAGTGTTACAGGCTGGCGAAAGTTCACCGGCTTCCGCCTTCGAATCACCCGTGGTGAGCGTGAGTCGATCAGCACGTCAAAAGCGGTAACTGCGTTCGTTCCTCACTGCGCGACCGCAGTTCAACGGCAGATGATCACCACTCAGGGGCAATGGAATAATCGTCTTCGACTTTAATTTGATCGTATTTGAAACCGTAGATCGTTTTGATGCGGGATGGCTCGCCCACTTCTTCGAACCATCGCGCCGAGCACCATGGGTAGTCGCGGGCGACTTGGACGAGGCCGTGATTGACGGCGTTTTGATGAGTGTAGTTCAGGCGAGCGAGATAACTCTCTTCATAGGTGAGGAGTGTCTCGCGAAAGTTGTGCCAGACTTTGCGACCAGCCATTGCATCCCGATGGTTGATCCAGATGGCGAGCTTGGAATGAAAGTTTTTGATTAGAGTGCCGAGGTTTTCGGGAGCTTTTGCACTAGCGACAAAATGGTAGTGATTGGAAAAAACGGCCCAGGCTTCGAGCTGCCACCCGCCGTCTTGCAGGGTCTTCAGCAGGCCGCGCTGAACAATCTCCAGCCGTTCGCTGCCTTTAAAGTGATGTGCTTTTTGATAAGTGCCCGCCGTGACAAAGTACGTACCGCCCGCTGTAAGGCGATGTGGCGGGGCATGCGGCCATGTAATGATGGTCTTGGGCATGGTAACGATGATCCACAGAGGTAAGCATGAGGCAAGGCATTTGGAGTGCGGCTGCGCAACCCTGAAAGGGTGGAACTGCCGCTTTCGAACGTCTCGTAGTGCGCGTGGGGTGACGGGCTGGCGGAAGTTCACCGGCTCCCGCCTTCGAACAACCCGTGGTATGCGTAAGGTGATCAGCACATCGAAAGCGGTAGCTGCGTTCGTTCCTCACTGCGCGACCGCAGTCCATATGGGAGGCGTGCGCAGCGTTTTTGGAGTGCGGCTGCGCAACCCTGAAAGGGTGGAGCTGCCGCTTTCGAGTGTCTCGTGGTGCGCGTGGGGTGACGGGGTGGCGGAAGGCCACCGGCTCCCGCCTTCGAACAACCCGTGGTATGCGTAAGGTGATCAGCACGTCGAAAGCGGTAGCTGCGTTCGTTCCTCACTGCGCGACCGCAGTCCATATCAAACACCGCGCCTAGTCCACATACAGCAGCGCATTGGAGCTGAGCAACGCGTGGCACAAAGCCGTAAGCCCGAGGAATGCGGGAGCAGCGGGGGTTTTGGAGGCGGCACCAAGCTGGACTTCGAGGGGCGTTGGATTGGCCTTGTAGTACTCGGTCTGGGCCTGCACGAATTCGACGCTCTGCTGCACGTCGGATTCTGAGGGGACTTTGCCATCGACGAGCTTGAAGGCGTAGCGCACCTGATCGGCGGTGTCTTTGCCGCCTTCGCTCTGCACGCGCTGGGCGAACTGCTGGGCATGCACGCGCATGGTGGTGCTGTTCATGAGCAGGAGGCTCTGCGGGCTGACGGTGGTGACGGTGCGAATGTCGCAACTGGGCTCCATGATGGGGGCGTCAAAGGTGGCGAACATTTCGAGCTGACGTGAGCGGCGGGCCTGCACGTAGATGCTGCGGCGGAACTCGGCGCCGTTGAGCGGAATGACTTTGCCGGAGGGACGGCCTGCGGTGTCGGTGGTGTCGATGCCAATGACCACCTGTCCTTCTTCGTTGAACATGACGGGCACGGGCGCGCCACCGACCTGGGGATTGAGCTTGCCGCTGACGGCGAGGAGGCTGTCGCGCAGGATCTCGGCCTCCAGGCGGCGCACGCTCATGCGGCTGAGGTAGGAGTTATCGGGGTCGATGCGATCACGTGTGGCATCCCGCGTGGAGGTCTGGCGGTAGGTGCGGGAGGTCATGATCTGGCGGTGGAGTTGCTTCAAGCTCCAGCCGCGTGCCATGAAATCGGTGGCCAGCCAGTCGAGGAGTTCGGGGTGCGTGGGCAGGCTGCCAAGGAGGCCGAAGTCTCCGGGGCTGGCGACGATGCCTTTGCCGAAGTGATGCATCCACACGCGGTTCACCATGACGCGGGCCACGAGGGGGTGCTTGCCATCGGTGAGTTCATTGGCCAGGGCGAGGCGGCGGCCGGTGGTGGGCAGCGCGGCGTTTTTCTCGGGGATCTCGATCTTGCGGAAGGCGGCGAGGACGGTGAGATCGCTGGGCTTCACCTGCTCTTTGGGTTGGTCAAACTGGCCACGATTGAAGATGAAGGTGGCGGGCACGGCCTCGGGCTTTTTGGGGAGCTCGGTGAAGGCGTGGAGGAATTCCTGCTTGGGCTTGGTGGCGCGCACGGCGGTCGCCTCGTCCGTCATCTTCTTCAAGGTGTCGGCGTGCTTGGTCTTGTAGGTGGTGTCGTAGAGATACAGCGAGCCGGAGCTGAGCTGGTTCACGCGAGGCCAGGCTTTGAGGAGCTTGGTTTGATCTGCGGTGCGCTTTTTGACCTCCGTGCGGTAGGCGGTGCGCAGCGCAGCGCGGTCGGCCTCTGGGGCTTTGGCGAGTTCTTTCTCCAGCACTTCGGTGATGAACTCCTCGGCTTTGGCGAGGCGTGCGGTGTCGAGCTTCTTGGCCTCGGCTTCGATCTTGGCGGATTCGGCGATCTCCTTTTCTGTCAGCAGCGAGACGAGGCGGCCGCCGGGTGCGCGCCAGGACTTGGTGTCAAAGCCGGGCTCAAACACGGCGCGCAGGCGGTAGTAGTCGGCCTGGGAAATGGGATCGTAACGGTGATCATGGCACTGCGCGCAGCCGATGGTGAGGCCGTAGAGAGAGGTGCCCACCATCTTGAGGGTGTCGGCAATGTTCGCGTTTTGCGTGGCGGCATCGTTCTTCTCTGCGGTACCATTAGGCGACATGCGCAGGAAGCCGGTGGCGGCGAGTTTTTCGATGGCGTCTGCGGAGAGATCTTTGTACGGCTGCGGCACCATTTCATCACCTGCGAGCTGCTCGCGCACGAACTGATCGAAGGGCTTGTCTTTGTTGAAGGCGTTGATGACGTAGTCGCGGTACTTCCATGACCAGGGGCGCTCGATGTCGCGTTCGCCAAAGCCTTCGCTGTCGGCGTAGCCGGCGGTATCGAGCCAGTGGCGGCCCCAGCGTTCGCCGTAGTGCGGTGAGGCGAGGAGGCGATCCACTAGATTCTGGATGCTGGATTCTGGATGCTTGATGTAAGCGGCGACGAATTCGTCCACCTCGGCAGGCGTGGGTGGCAGGCCGATGAGATCAAAGCTGGCGCGGCGGATGAAGGTGACGGGGTCGGCTTCGGGCGAGAAGGAGAGGCCTTTTTCGCTGAGCTTGGCGGCGATGAAGGCGTCGATGCCGAGTTGAAAGTTTAAAGTTTCAGGATTCAAGTTGGCTGCCTGCGGTGCGCTCTGGGAACTTGAAACTTGAGACTTGAAACTTGGAACTGCCGGCTTGGCGATGGGCTGCAGCGACCACCAGGCGCGCTCTTCATCCGTGAAAGCGTGCTCAGGCCCGAGCTTCTCCGGCTCGGGGCGTGCGGTCTTGGCCCCCTGCGCCACCCAGGCTTCGAGGGTGGCGATATCCTGATCCTTGAGCTTCGTTTTGCCTTTGGGCATCTCGCCTTTTTTGACGAGGTCGATGAGATGGCTCTCGGCCACTTTGCCGGGGACGATCACGGGGCCGTCCTTGCCGCCTTTGAGGATGTAGCGCGCGAGGCGCACATCCAGCCCGCCCTTCATTTCGCCTTCTTCGCCATGGCATTGAAAGCAGTGCGTTTTCAGGATGGGGCGCACGTCTTTTTCAAACATCACGGGTGCCGCCGCAGCCCAGGCGGGCGCGGCTACCAGCAGCACGAGGGCGAGATGTGAATGGGAGCGGCTTGTCATGGGTGAAATTACGGGGTGCTGCGCTTCGCTCTTGCATCGCGGTCTCAAAGCGGATGTCATGGGGCGAGCGAGCGTTTTTTATGCCAGCCCCTTCCATCATCGCCCGACCCGTGCCGACCTACTGGCTGAGCTATCTCCTGGTCATGCCGGTGGCGGGTTTCATCTGTGAGATGTTCCTCCTCGGCCTTGGCGGCCTGCTGGATTTCAAGCCCACCGGCGCTCAACTGCTCGGCGGCTGGGCCATCACGACGGCGCTCATCACCTTGTTTGCGCTAAACATCGAACGGCGGAAGCCGCACTTTGAGCTGACAGATTCCACGCTGAGCATTGGTCGTGGCAGCTATGCCACGGTGATTCCGCTGGTAGAGATTGAATCCGCCGTGTTTGGTCTGCCGGAATTCACGCCGTGGTGGTTTCGCATGATGCTGTGGGCGAGCCAACGCGAGCACGATTTCATTTCCGAGGCACGGGCGAACTCCTTATTCATCCGCTTTGGTGAGGGCCGCTACGTGCCGATCTGCCTCTACTACACCTGGATGCAAAATGGGCGTGATCTGATGGAAGCGCTGCGTGGGCGGCTGAGCCACAAACTCGTGGGCGCTGAGAGCTACACGGCAGCGGAGGTGAAGGCGCTGGGGCTGGCGAAGTTTAACCAGGTGGGTGAGGTGCGTGGGTGATGCAGGCATGCTCATTTCCCATCGGGTGCGATGGAACGTTCGAGTTTGCCGCAGAGAGGCGGAGAATGGAATCAGTACTGGGAGCGCCGGTTTTTAACCGGCTCTGGAAACCTCCGCCATGCAAACGAGCACCGTGTTGCTTGTGCGCTTCTTTCCGTGGCGAAGCCGCAAGGACGCTCGCCAGAGCCGATAAAATATCGGCGCTCCCAGCCATGAGCAAAGCCCGGCGCGGAGCAACATTCCGTACTGGGAGCGCCGGTTTTTAACCGGCTCTGGGAAGCTCCGCCATGCGAACAAGCGCCGCATTGCCAGGGAGTCAAACTCCTCGTCGAAGCCGAGGGAACGCTCACCCAGAGCCGATAAAATATCGGCGCTCCCAGCCCTGAGCAAAGCCCGACGCGGAGCGGCATTCTGTACTGGGAGCGCCGGTTTTTAACCGGCTCTGGAAAGCTCCGCCATGCGAACAAGCGCCGTGTTTCTTGTGCGCTTCTTTCCATGGCGAAGGTCCAGGGGCGCTCGCCCAGAGCCGATGCTGCGAAGCCGCGAAGCGAAACATCGACGCTCCCAGCGATGACTTCGAAAGCGCGGTTCGCTTTGCGCCTGCTTTCCATAAGGAACGCCGCTTATTTCCTGCTCGCGCTGCTCCATCGCCAGTCCTTGGCTTCAGCACACAGTCCAGCCGTCACGGGATTTTGTTCAATGTATCGCGTCACCTTGGCCAGATGATCGCCGTCTCGGATATAGCGGTCATGATAGTCGCGCTGCCAGACGGTGCCGGTGCGCCCAAGATGCGCATTGATGCTCTTGGCGGTCCAAGTCTTCCATGAATGCACGATGCCGCCCAGAGGCCAGTCTTCCTGCGTCTCGATCAGGACATGCACATGATTGGGCATGATGGCCCACGCAAGCAACCGGTAGCGTGTGGAGTCGAAATGCAGCAGGGCGTCCTCCATGATACGTGCCATCGTCTCCTCACGCAGCCAGCACGCGCCGTGCCCTGCATCAATCCAGGACTCCATGCGCCTCTTTCTTTCCATGTCGCGCACGAGCTCGGTTTCATGCGCCAGTTCCAATTCCCAGCGCTGAAGCTTCTCGGCCGGCAGAGCATCCGCGAGGCGAAAGGTGATCGCCTGGATCAAGCCGGGCTGGTCAAAGTGTGGCAAGTAATCGCGAGAGTACCAGCCACGATGAGATCCGTGAAGCATCGGCCATGGATGCCGCTGGAGGCAAGGTTTTCAACTGGCTTTGGCATCAGCTCCGTACTGGGAGCGCCGGTTTTTAACCGGCTCTGGGAAGAGCTCCGCCATGCGAACGAGCGCCGCATTTCCAGCGAGTCTCATACCACCTCGAAGCCACAAGAGACGCTCGCCCAGAGCCGATAAAATATCGGCGCTCCCAGCCATGAGCGAAGCCCTACGCGTAGCGGCATTCTGTACTGGGAGCGCCGGTTTTTAACCGGCTCTGGGAAGCTCCGCAGCAAAGGAAGCGCAGCATTTCCAGCGAGTCTCATACCACCTCGAAGCCACAGGGACGTTCGCCAGAGCCGATAAAATATCGGCGCTCCCAGCCAAGAGCGAAGCCCGACGCGGAGCGGCATTCTGGACTGGGAGCGCCGGTTTTTAACCGGCTCTGGGAAGCTCCGCCATGCGAACAAGCGCCGCATTTCCAGCGAGTCTCATACCACCTCAAAGCCACAGGAACGCTCGCCAGAGCCGATAAAATATCGGCACTCCCAGCCCTGAGCCAAGCCCGGCGCGGAGCGACATTCTGCGCTGGGAGCGCCGGTTTTTAACCGGCTCTGGAAAGCTCCGCAGCAAAGGAAGCGCAGCATTTCCAGCGAGTCTCATACCACCTCGAAGCCACAAGAGACGTTCGCCAGAGCCGATAAAATATCGGCGCTCCCAGCCATGAGGCGAGGCCTGCGGTGCGCTAGAATCGAGTTCGAGTAGGAGGACGAGTAGGATTTCGCTTGGGCGATCTCTTTTAATCTCTCGTCCCCCCTTACTCACTGAGTGCCCTCCCCTACCTCCCAGCCACCGCATCATCCACAGCTCCATCCAGCACGTCGCAGGCTTCGATGAGGGCTTCTTCGGTGACAGTAAGCGGTGGGCAGATTTTCACAGTCTGTCCCCACGCACCCACAGGGGCGAAGAGCAGGAGGCCGCGCTGATAGCAGAGCTCGATGATGCGATGCGCGAGATCGTGGTTCGGCTCTTTCTTGTCGGGCTTGATGATCTGCAGGCCAGCAACGAGTCCGGCGCAGGTGACGTGACCGACGACGTGCGGGTGGCGCTTCTGGATGGCCTTGCAGCGCTCCAGCAAGATGGGGCCCAGACGTGCGGCGTTGGCGGTGAGGTCTTCGGCCAGGAGCTTCTTGATGTTGGCCACGGCGGCGGCGCAGCACACGGGATTTCCGGTGTGCGTGCTGGTCATGCTGCCGGGTCCGAACTGATCCATGATCACCTCGCGGCCGATCACGGCGCTGAGGGGCATGCCGCTGCTGATGCCTTTGCCGCAGCAGATGAGGTCGGGCGTGACGCCGTAGTGCTCGAATGCCCAAAACTTGCCGGTGCGGCCAAAGCCAGACTGCACTTCGTCAAAGGTGAGCACGACGTTGTACTGGTCGCACCAGGCGCGGAGTTTTTCGATGTACTCGACGGGGGCGAAGTCGGGGCCGACTCCCTGATAGCTTTCCATGATGACGCCTGCGATGTGGTCGCCGGTGAGGCCTTTGTCGGCGATGGCTTTGAGGAAGCTTTCGAAGCTGGTGTCTTCCGTCCAGTAGCCATCCGGGAAAGGCGCGTTCATGATGGCGGGGTCTTCATTCACGATCCAGTCCTTCTGCCCGGCCATGCCGCCGGCCTGCTGGCTGGCGAGGGTGCGGCCATGGTAGCCGCGAGTGAAACCGACGATGCCGATCTTGGTCTTGCCGCCGACTTTGATGCCATGAGCGCGGCTAAGTTTGATGGCACACTCGGTGGCCTCGCTGCCGGAGCTGAGGAGGAAGACTTTCTTCAATCCTTCAGGGGAAACGGAGGCGATGATCTCGGCGGCTGCGGCGCGTTCTTCGCTGGGGAAGACGTAGTTATGAATGAGCCCGCTGTTGATCTGGTCGATCATGGCCTTGCAGATTTCCGGCGCGGCGTGGCCGGCGTTCGTCACGAGCACACCGCTGCTCCAGTCGAGCCACTTGTTGCCGTATTTGTCGAAGATGTGGATGTCCAGGGCCTTGTCCCACACGATGGGCGGCATGCCGCGCATGGACTGCGGCTCAAAGTGGCGCAGCTTCTCCAAAGTAGGGACGGAGTCCGGGTGCGGCAATGGCGTGCAGATGCGGCGATGCTTGGTTTCGACGTGTGGAACGGTCTGTGGTGTGATGCTGAATTCTTTGCCCATATTCACGATGATGCACGTGACTGCATAGGGCTGCTACTCGCTTTGCAGCATGTGGCGGTATTTTTGTGCGCATACGAATGTTCTAACCGGCAATAGGATTGTGATGAAGAGACGGCCTGCACGCACGGGAAGCGGCTGCGCTCAGGGATTCTCAGCGCTCTTTTGCGCATGCAGTGTACCGGCTGCGCCCTCGGGCCAGTAGGCACCGTCTTCGATCCACTCGCGCAGCATGCCGATCTGGTCATCCGTGAGGCTGACCTCCGTGCGCGGCATCATCTTGGGGTGCGTGCCACCACGCTGCACAGCGCTGATGAGCAGGCTGCAGTCGGGATCTTCCGGCAGGATGTAGTCGCGCCCGCTGGCGCTGCGCTTGAAGGCGGTGGCTTTGCTGGAGAGATTGAGCGCGGGCACGGGCTGGCTGCCATTGTGGCATTGCAGGCAGTGCTGCTGCAGCACCGGCTTGACCTGGGTGTGGAAATAGCTCGCGCGTTCGCTTCTGCCGCCTGGGAGAAGTGAGCAGGCAGTGACGATGAATAGCAGGGGAATCAAGCGCAGGATCATGCAGCGAGCCTATCGAATGCGCTGAAAACAAGCTACACCGAGATTGCGCAAAGTTGCGCGGATGCTTGACGCCGCCATGCGGGCACAGCCACATTACGCGCATGCCCCGCAAACCCAAACCACCGGCCCAGCGCCCCGTCCGCATCGTTTTGACGGGAGGCCCCGGCGGCGGCAAAACAACGGCGGGAGATCTCTTTCGCCGCGAGATGGGAAACCAAGTGGTGCTGGTGCCAGAGGCTGCCACCATGATATTCAGCGGTGGCTTTCCGCGTGTGCATCTGCCAGAGGCCGTGCATGCAACGCAGCGGGCCATCTACCATGTGCAGATCCACCTGGAGGAGGCGGTGATGGCGCAGCACCCGGAGCAGATCCTGCTTTGTGATCGCGGCACGGTGGATGGCGCGGCCTACTGGCCGAGTGGCAGCGACGGCTTTTTTGAAGACATCGGCAGCACGCTGGAGCGTGAGATGTCGCGCTACGATGCGGTGATTTTCTTTGAGAGCGCCGCCGTGGGCCACATGAGCATCGAAGGCGGCAACCCCATCCGCAACGAGTCGCTGGAGCAGGCCGTGAAGCTGGACCGCAAGCTGCGCGAACTGTGGAGCCAGCACCCCCACTTCATCCTGGTGCCGCACAACGTGTCCTTCTTCAAAAAGATCTCCTTCGGTCTCGCCATGCTGGACGACATCGTGATGAAGCTCATGCAAAAGGGCAAGGCGAAGCCTAAGCCCAAGACGAAGCGAAAGAAGCAATGAGCAGCGTGTCGCTGGAACTCGCCGCAGCACGCAGGGCTGGTAGGGACGCGCTGTGTCGCGTCCGTGGATTCCTTCGTCCCAGCGTGTGCTGATAACTAAAAACGCTACCCCTTTCAAAACGCCTCTGACTTGCGCTGTCGAAAGCTCCAAGGACGGCGAACCTTTTTCATCGCCTGCGACGCCATAGCCCCATAACTACGGACCCGACGCAGCGGTTCCCTACCATCCCCATGCGCCGC
>JAIXYN010000066.1 GCA_027490195.1 Verrucomicrobiaceae bacterium
AAAGTGCCTCGCGGCCTTCAACCGGCGCACTTCCATTTCCTGGTGATCTCTTGCTTTGCTCATCCAAGCACCTTACAACAGGTTTCAACATATGTCAGGCTATTATGCAAGTCTCAATAGGTTATTCAATGCAACGCCGTGGGAGAATTAAAGTGAACGATGAATGGTTCCAACTTTTTGAATGGATAAAAAAATGAGCACCAGCGATTTTAACAATGTTAATGATTTGTGGGATTGGTTGAAAGATCGCGTGGTTAAGGAATTTGAATTCCTGACTACTAATTTCGGATATCGCGTGGCTAAGATAGAAGTGGTGCCGTCCCAATGCACGATTGAGTATATCAAGGCAGGTGGCGAGGTAGGTTTGTGGTGCAGCTATGGAACGCGTCCAGAGATTTTTGTTAAACATGGAACGAAACGAATCTTTACCGATCAGTTGAAGAGCCTTGTGTCTTTCGGACAATTACCTGTAAAGGCTGATGTCTTTGGTGAAAGGACGAAAAAGAAAGACTTTGAAAGGCTGCTCAAAGCCTACGCCGAGATCATCGAAAAAAATGAACGTACGTTCCAACACATAGCGGGCACCATATCCTGACCGGAAAATGAACCCACGCGCCAACTTGTTGAGAAAAAAGATGCCAGGCATGAATGGCACTTAAATAAGAGGCAGTTTCGTATCTTTGCGCCGCCCTTCTCGATATTCTTGAGCCCTGTAAGGGCGGCATAACGTAGCCCAGGGCAAGCGAGCCTAAGCGAGCGCCGCCCTGGGTTTCCGCCAGCAATGCCGGGAAGCAAATCCCGCGCACTCATGACACACCAAGCCCACCAGCAGCGCCTGCATGGAACTCCGCCGCGTACCCGCTGCCCCCAGAAGTCCACCAGCCCTCGAAATCCACGAACCATGTGCTTAATCAAGTGCCATTCATGCCAGGCATTTAGTAGAATGGGGATGCTTCTGCGTATTGATTCACAATGCGTCTGATGGATCTTGGCACCTCAGCCACTGGCGCGCGCAGATGGCGGCAGTGGTGGCCGGTGTTCATGCGTAGCCGTCTCATCATCTTCGTTCACTTCAATCCGTCAGCCTTTCAACGGCAGCCCTAAAGCTCTCATCAGCTCCCTCAACCAGCTTGCCCCACCTCTCAAATCCTGCGCCTCGATCATCCAAGGCAACGGTGAGTCATAATGTTGAAAATGAGATATTTGTGCAACATGACTCTACAAAATGCCTGGCATCTTTTTTCTACTAAGCATACTTGGGGTAAAGGCAGGAGTCCCGCAGGAACAGTGACTGGGGATCTTATGGCTGCTATTAAAGGCAAGATAGCCCCCGGTGATCACTATAAGGTGGCTTTGGCGATGAAAACTGTGTATAAAAAACATGGATTGGATGATCTTTGGGCTGTTGCTCGGCAGACCTTAATTTCCAAGGGGGTCACCAATTTACCGCCTCTATTATGAAATATCGAATTAGTATCGCTGTCAGTTTAGGAGCAAATCCAACTGCTACAGATGAAGTGGTTTTATCAGATAAGAAATTATTTACACAACTTCGCAGCCGTTATCCAAATAATTCTATTAATCCGAATTGGTTTGTGCTTCAAACTGACTTTCAAGATGCTTTATCAACTGGAATTTTTGATGTTTTTAAGCGAGAAGTTAAAAAGTCACCTTCAACGGATCATCATTTAACCTTAAAGCATCTAGATAGGTATTATAGTGTTCAAGTTGAGCGCATTCCTGAGGTTCAGGATTTAGATGACTCTCCATGGCTTTATTTGACAGCACCGAAGCTATCCATGGCAAAGTTCAAGGCGGTTGAGCCTGATGACAGCTATGTGATTAAAAAAGTGACGAGCAAAAAAAAAATCGCCTTCGGCTGCACTGACTATGTGGGATGGATGATGCTTTTTTCAGAAGAGTTGAAAAATAAGTTTCTTTGCAGCGAACTTCGTGGCATCGGCTTCAAAGAGGTGAAACTTGAAAATAGCGAGGCATCTGGATTGTGGCAGATCACCAGCCGAGTGCGTATGCCGCCGCTGGCCATGAAGCTGACAGATGGCCAAGGCGGGCTATTCATTGGAGATGAAACCAAGGCTTGTGTTGTCGATGAGGGTTCTTATGTTCCTATGGTTCTGAAATATCTTCAAAAAGGTATGACTGAACTGCCGGATGTGGATGTCATCATGTCGGCAGAGCGTATCGGCTTTGGGCATAACGCGCATCGCATGCACATCGTCTCCCAGCGTTTTCGCCAAGTGGCGGACAAACTTGCACCCGGCCAGTTTAGCTATGGCCTCGTGGCGGTGGGTGAAGGTGAAGAATTGCAGACGCGCTATACGATTCCCGAGCTGGCACCGCCTCGGGATGCTTTGTAATATGAGCTAAGGACATCCTCATTAAGCTTGTACGGGTTTAGGGTGCAAATAATTGAGGGAAGAGTGACGGGCTTTAAAGAGGCAGATGGATGTAGCCCTGTATGTGGGGGGCGCGGAAGTACCAGACGAAGTCGGGGCTTTCGATCTGCGAGGTGAACCAGACTTTGTTGGAGGCGAGGTCTTATTTGCCGCCGTAGCAGGAGATGAAGAGGCGCTGGACGAGGTTTTTGTCTGCGATGGTTTTCATGGGGGTGGCGACTCGTGGTGCGGTACTCCGTGCGGTGCAGCCGACTGGTGGGCCTCAGTGGCAGGGGCTGGTATGTCGAGGAAGGCCGCATCGACCCCATCGAGCTGTGCAGTGACGTGGCGATTTTTGCTTATCACAAGCCTCCTGGAAGCGGATAGCTGTTTAGTGGGCGTTTACGAACTGCGGAGCTTGGTGTGTCGTTGGACATTGTGCCTGGGTTTTGCGATGGCTGGCGTTTGTAATGTGCCGGCGGAGCGGCGGGAACACTCGTGGGGGCACTCAAGATTGCGAGGCTGCCAGACGTGTTCAGTTGAGACGGAGCTGCAAAGGTCAGCCAGTGCTCGGCTCCTTGTTGCCTGATCAGTACTTTCCAACCAGCCACCAGACCTTGGTCCTGCACCTTGAGCAGTTCGATTCCGTTCGTGGCCGGCATGCCAGTCACCAGCTCGATTGACTGTGCAGTCACCGGATCTGAAAGGTACACAAACTTCTGTTCGCCAATCGCAGCGATGCCCGTCAGCAGCAATGAAGGGGGTTCCGATTGAGGGACCACAAGGGTGGCCATGACTTCACTGGAAACTTTGCCGTCGGCAGCTTGTGCAAACGCTTTGCCTGTAAATAAAAAAACTGCTGATATTAAAAGAATATTAATGTAAGGCGTTTGTGCGGGTTTCATTCTCATTCTGAGTCTAAAACATGTGAATGATAAAATAAATAAGAATTATTGTTGAAATTATAAGGTTCTAGTCGTTATAATTTCCATCTCATGGGACTCATATTTACAAATAGAATCATTTCTGCGATTTTGGCGATTCGCTTAGAACCGGTCAAAAAAGTAGCCGTTTTTGTTGGCATCAGCCTGTGTGGCTCGGTGTTCGGGCAAGATGTCTTAGTCATACCAGAACCAGCCCCTACTCCTGAATCGCTGAGTGGACGGCCTGTTCCAACACCTTCCAATCTCTCCGAGTTCGTCAAGAACAGGGCTGCGGCCATCGCGCTGGGCAAAGCGCTGTTCTGGGACATGCAGCTAGGCAGTGATGGCATCACCTCCTGCGCCTCTTGCCATTTTCACGCTGGAGCTGACAACCGCTCAAAAAACCAGGTCAGCCCCGGCCTGCTGAGATTGACTGAAGCTCTCAACGCCGCCGACCCTGACGTCACATTTCAGACCAAGCGGCCCAACGGACAGCTCACCGCGTCGAATTTTCCGCTCCGCAAGCTGGCGGATATAAATGACCGCAATTCGAACGTGCTCTCAGACTCGAACGACAGGATCAGTTCCCAAGGAGTTTTCAAGGAGCTTTTCAAAAGCATCGTTCCCTGTTCCGCACAGGATAGTCGCACCGTGGTGCCAGATGCTATTTTCAATGTGAACGGCATCAACACACGCCGTGTGGAACCGCGCAACACCCCAAGCACGATCAACGCGGTCTTCAACCTGCGTAATTTTTGGGACGGACGTGCCCAGGACATCTTTAACGGGGTGAATCCGTGGGGGCGGCGCGATGCGAACGCACGAGTCATTGTGGCTGATTCTCCAACCAGCCTACGAGCGGTCGCAGTGGCCATCAACAACGCCAGCCTCGCTTCACAGGCTGTAGGACCACCCCTCAGTCCTTTTGAGATGTCGGCGGATGGTCGCACCTTCTCGCAGCTCGGAAGAAAGATGCTCCAGTTGCGCCCGCTGGCTAAGCAGCTCGTCCACTCGGAAGACAGTGTGCTTGGCACGCTAAGAAACGGCAGATTGCCCGGCCTCTCCAAGGCAAACTATGCCCAGATGATTACAGAAGCCTTCCAACCCAAGTGGTGGAACGGCGCCCCCCTCGTAGAGACAAATCCAGACGGCAGCTTCAGTCGGATCGTGCCAGCCACACTCACACCGGCAGCGAATCAATTCCCGCAGATGGCTTATAACTTCAGTCTGTTCTTCGGTCTCGCGGTTCAGCTTTATGAATCCACGCTCGTTTCCGACCAATCTCCCTTTGATAAGCACGTGCAGGGCGACAAAAAGGCGCTCACCGCACAGCAGAAACTAGGGCTGGGTCTGTTCTTCGGCAAAGCCAAATGCGCCAACTGCCACGGTTCCGGCGAATTCACCAAAGCCACGGTTCATCATGCGAAAAATGAGCGCATTGAGGCCATGATCATGGGAGACAAAGGAGTCGCCACCTATGACAACGGCTTCTACAACATCGGCGTGCGTCCCACGCGCGAAGACATCGGTGTTGGTGGCACAGACCCCTTTGGCAATCCGCTCTCCGAGTCCCGGTTAGCTCAAAACGGCAGCTTTGAGAGCATCGTCGGCCATGCCCCGAATGAAAGCGTCTCCCCCGGCGCACGCACCGCTGCCAATGGTGCCTTTAAAACTCCCGGCCTGCGCAACATTGAACTGACTGCACCTTATTTCCACAACGGTGGCCATGCGACCCTGCGCCAAGTCGTCGATTTCTACAATCGCGGCGGCGACTTCCACGACCAAAACATCAACGATCTCGATCCTGATGTGGAAACGCTCGGCCTCAGTGACGCGGAAAAGGATGCCCTCGTGGCTTTCATGAGATCTCTTACCGATGAACGCGTGCGCAAGGATGCGGCTCCCTTTGACCACCCGCAGCTCTTCATTCCGAACGGCCACCTTGGCAATGAGAACAGCGTGACTAACGACGGCCAAGGCCGCGCAAAAGAAACGCTCATCGAGGTGCCTGCCACAGGGCGCACCGGCGGCACGATCCGCCGGAATTTCCTCCAGTAAAAAACCGCATTTAAAAAAGCATCATCTGCCTCTATCGCATCAATGAACCAACAAAATAATACCACCCGCCGCAAAGTCATCCAAGGGGCCGTCTCTACGGCCGCCGCAGCCTTCACGACCCATATCATCGCCGCCAAAGGTACTGGGGCCGGAGGCAGCACAGGGGGAGGTGCAATCACGGGGGACAACCCGATGAACGTCAGTGCTCCCAACTGTCCGAACGCGATTCAGGGGCAGTCCGTGCCGCGCTGGGTCGATCCACTGCCTCTGCCCAGCTATCTTCCGCCTATGAGCACAGGAGCCCTGCCTTCGCAATACACCTCCCCGGTGGGCAATGTGCTGCACGGTGTGGCCCCCGAATGGGCGAATCATCCCGCCGACTGGGATGGCAAGCCCACCCAGTATTACCAGATGAATATGCGCCCCGGCCGCCAGCAGTTCCTTCCCAGCAGCATGGGCTTGTGGACGGACTTCTGGGGCTACGCCGGTCGTAATGCCGACGGCACTTTCCGCCCAGCCTCAACTCCAGGGCCCATGTTCCGTTTCCGCGTTGGCCAGCCATCCGTGGTTCGCGTTGCCAACGACCTGCCCGAGGAAATGTCCGTCCACATGCACGGCGGCCATTGGCCGGCACACAGCGACGGTCACCCGAACTTCCTCGTGCTACCACAGGCTGCCCGTGACTACTACTACCCCAACGTGCTTCCGCGTGTGAACGGCGGAAACACGGGGGCCTTCGATGTTTCCGAGTCCACCAGCACGATGTGGTATCATGACCACGCGATCCACCTCACCGCACAGCATGTGGCCCGTGGACTCAGCGGCATCGCCCCGTGTTTTGATGACCTTGAGCTTGGCCTCATCACCAGTGGCGTGCTTCCGGGTATCCGGGGCGTTTCGGATGTTGGACCGGAGTATCGCAATCCCTACGACATCCCGCTTGTCTTTCAGGACCGCCTCTTCGACCCGAACGGAAATGTCTGCTACGACGGCAACGATCACAACGGCTACCTCGGTAATATCGCTCTCGTCAACGCGAAGGCTTACCCACATCTCAAAGTCGAGCGCCGCAAGTACCGCTTCCGCTGTCTCGTTGGCAGCAATTCCCGCATCTGGCGCTTCCGCTTGAGCGACAACTCGTCCTTCCTCCGCATCGCCAAGGACACCTGGCTCTTCCCGAAACCCCAGCAGACCCAGTGCTGGCTCGCCGGTCCAGCCACCCGTGCTGACATCGTTATTGATTTCGCCAAGTATCCCGTTGGCACGGAACTCTACCTCGAAAACATTCTTGACCAGCCGGATCCTCGTGGACCCGGCAGCAAGCTCGAGGACGAAAACGGTACCACCGTCAGCGGCACTCCCGCTTTCCGTCATCGTTTGATCAAATTCATCGTCGGTGCACGCGATGCCCGCTACCCGGACGCCACCATCACCACGAACTCCACGCTGCGCCCGCATGTGCCGATCCGCGACAACGAGATCGTCGCCCGCCGTCACTTCAAATTCGAGCGCAAAAACGGCCAGTGGGCCATCAACGGCCTATTCTATGACGAGGCGCTCGCCAACGTCACTCCCACGCTCAACACGGCGGAGGAATGGACCCTCGAAAACGGCAGTGGCGGCTGGTGGCATCCCATCCACATCCACCTCGAGTCCCACCAGCAGGTCGCCGATCTGCGCACCGGCAGGCCCATCCCGTATCATGACAGATTCAAGTCGGATACTACGATGCTCGGCCCGAACTCGCAGATCAAGATCCGCATGAAGTTCCGCACCTTCAAAGGGCCATTCGTCTTCCACTGCCACAACGTGGAGCACGAGGACTTGGACATGATGTTCCAGTTCGACCCGCGTGTGACGCCCACGCCATCACCGCAGCCCGTTCAGCAGTTCTTCCCATGAGGAGGATCTGACCACCCCGTCCCGGCGTGCGCATTCACACGCCGGGACGGTTCCATCCGGCTTCACTTCGTTCCACTTCCACGACTATGACCCTTTTGACGCGCCTTCTGCGCTCCACCGCCGCGCTGCTGCTCATCACTCCAGCACTCCACTCAGCCGAGCCGACCCCGGCGGAAATTCCCGCTGAGACAGAGCAGGCCGAACAGGCCGCGCTGCTCATGCGCAAACACTTTGCCGACAAGCTGCCCGACACGCCCCTCGTCAACGATCACGGCAAGCCCGTCCGCTTTCTCACCGACCTCGTGAAGGATCATGCCGTCGTCATCAGCTTCTTCTACACGAACTGCCGTGGCACCTGCCCAGGCACCAATGCCCTCCTCGCTGAGATGCGTGAGCAGCTTGCCAAGGACTTCGGGAAATCGGTGCGAATCATCTCCATCAGCGTCGAGCCTGAGCTCGATAACGTGCCCGCCATCCATGAGTATGCCAGCTTCTTCCGCAAGCCCTCCACTCATCCCGATATGCCTGAGTGGCACTTCCTCACCGGCAAACCTGAGGACATCAAAGACCTGCGTCGCAAGCTCGGTTACTACGAGGTCGATCCCAAGATCGACGCCGACCCCACCCAGCACGCCGCCATGCTCATCCTCGGCAACCAGGCCACCGGGCGCTGGGGCATGATGCCCATCGGCATCGGAGCTCCGCGCATGGCGGGCAAAGTGCGCCTCATCGCCGGCTGGACCCACACTCAGCGCTACGCGGATGTTTATGCCGCCTTGGAAAAGAACCGGAAAGACGCCGCCTCGGCCGCGAAACCGCAAACCACCGCCTCAGCCAGCCAGCCATGAGCCTCTCCCGCCTTCTCACAGGTCTGGCGTGCCTCACTCTCATCAGCCACGCGGACGAAGCTGCACCTCTGCAACTCGTTGGCACCACGCAGATCGACCGTAGCTTCACAGCCTACCTGAAAGAAGACGGCGGCGAGCATGTCTTCACCCTCAGCGAAGGCGAGACGGCCAATGGCTGGTGCATCAGCCAGATGAAACGGGACGCAAGCGGCCAAGTCGTCCGCATCCACCTCCAGCGTGGCAGCACCGCCTTGTGGCTCGGCGTTTCAGGTGCCGCCACCACGGCCGAGCCAGTGGTTGCTGATAAGTCGGATTCAAAACCACTCATCGATGTTCCCGCCAGCCAGCGAGGCCCCTTGCATGAGCAGGTACTTCACCGCTCACGCCTCAAACACAAACCAGAAGCTCATAAGGCCCGCCGCGAAGTCAGCGACCTCGACCCCTTTCCCACCAAACTCGCACACTCCCCCCGCTAATCACCCCAAACACCCAACACAACTCACCCAACGCGCATGAAACACACCACCCTGATCAAATCCACCCTCGCCGCCGCAGCCCTGTTGCTCAGCGGAATCAACGCCACCGCCCAGACTATTCCCGCCTCCATTGAAGGAAGCATTTCCGCCGTCTCCTCCAATGTGGACGGCTCCGTCAGCATGACCGTCATGGGCATGAATGTGACCGTCCCCGTGGGCACCGTGGTGACCACTCCAAGCGCCACGCTTACCTTCGCTCAGTTGTTGGACGTGGCACCTCTGCCAAACCGTACCCAGGCAGGATTCATCGGCGGCACAGCCATCATCAGCGGCAATGTGGCCGCGAATGGCATCATCACCGCCACCGACGTTTTTGTGGAGCCCTCTGAAAACGTCGTTCTCGGCATTGTCACCGCCAACACCAATGGTGCCCTTTTTATCAACAACGTGCGCATCGTGCTTCTTAACGACGCACGCATCCCCGCCAATCCGGTGCAGGATGTGAATGGCATTGCCATCATTCCTGCCTCGATTCCTGTCGGAACCGGTGCTTCCGCTGAAGGCTACTTTGCCAACGGAGTCTTCAATGCGTTCCTTGTCGAAGCCGAACAAGGCACCCCCGTCAATGCGGCACCCCAGGTCACCATCACCCGTGCCCTGGGCCGCGAGCGCACCCCCAACAATCGTCGTGGCGACGAAATCGAAATCCGCGGCTCCTGCACCACTCTGCACGCTCCTACTGCGACGACTCAGTCAATCACTGTTTACCGCATAGATGGCACCGTCCAGACCCTGCTCGGCACCGGCACCGCCATTGTCGATCCCCTGATCCCCGGCGTGGCCACCTTCACCTTCCGCACCACCACCGCCCCTACCAATAACGCAATTCTGGGCGTCTGCCCATCGACCGTCAAAGTCGTAAACACCAGCGCCGGAGCTAACAACGCCTCCACCACCTCGCCTGTCGAAGTGCGCTGAAACCGCGCGCCCTCTCACGCCCCCGCCGTGGCTCTTCATGGCGGGGGCGTTTTTGTTTCACTCCTGAAACTCCTCAGGGCTAGGAATGCGTTCGAAGGCGATTGTCGTATACGAAAACGTGCGCGCCGTGTCGGTCGCGAGGCCAATCACTGTCGAATTGCGGCCAAGCTTTTGATTGATCCTGGCTAGCCGCGGCTGAGGTGCTCACGTGGAGCGGTGCGTGCCACTTCCTATGCTGCCCAGCAGATTGAAGTCAGCGCGGTTAACGACCAGAGGCTCGTTTTTTAGACTTTCCTGGTCGTTGCTGACGGTCCCACGAACGATGAGTGTCTGGCTAAGCAGGAAGAAGGTGGTAGCCGCGGAAGTGCCACACGAAGTCGGGGCTTTCGATCAGCCAGGTGTCCCTGACTTTGTCCGTGCCAAAGTCGTATTTGCCGCCGTAGCAGGGGATGAAGAGGCGCGGGACGAGGTTTTTGTGTTCGATGGTTTTCATGGGGACGGCGACGTCTTCGGGGCGAAAGCAGACGTGCATGCAGCACATGGTTTCAGCGGGATTTGCCTGATGGTATTTGCGTAGATCGGCAACGCTGGGTAGGGGAGGGCGGTCTTGCGTTTTCTGATGACTTTGGCGTGGCTTTCTGCCGACGAATCTCTTCATTTCTGGCAACATTTTGGCAACTTTATTATGTAAGTGCACAAAACATATCCAAATAAATCGTTGCCAGTGCTTAACCAGACTGCTAAAAATAGAACATCTTAGTGAATACAAATTTATTATTCCTAAGCATAAAGAATAAACAGCAAACACTCAACGCACTAAATAACATATGGATCCCTATATTGGACAAATCTTTCTCGTTGGATTTAACTTTGCACCCCCAGGCTTTGTGATGTGCGATGGAAGTCTTCTTCCGATCCAGCAATACGCCCCGCTGTTTTCGTTGCTGGGCACCGCCTATGGCGGAAATGGCACCACCAACTTTGCTGTGCCAGATCTGCGCAGCCGTGCCGCTGTCGGCTTTAGTACTGGAGCTGTCCCGGGGTTGACCCCGTTCACTCTGGGTACCAAAGCGGGATCAGAATCCGTGACCCTTAGCGTGAACCAATTGCCGGCACATAACCACAATACCGTGGTCACGCTCCCTGCGACAGCAAACGCTGGCACCAGCCAGTCTCCTGCAAACCTCGTTCCGGCGGTGACCTCTGAGTCAACATTGGGTGCCTCCGTTAATGCCTATGGCGCTTCCGATAACGTGACTAAAATGGCTCCCTCCAGTCCATTCCCCTCAACTCCAGCAGGTGGTAGCCAACCGGTCGGCATTCGCAATCCCTTCCTGGCCATGAATTATATCATCGCTACGCAAGGCATTTTCCCTTCGCGTCAATGATCTAAGGCTTGCCTCTTGTAGCCGTGTTGTTGTCGGTGGCCTGGCTTGTCCAGGCCACCTTTTTTTATAAGGGGGTGCTCAACAATTTGAGCGAGCAAGGATGCGTCTCTCTCAGGGCATACGCATCAAAATGCGGATAATGGATTGTATAACTGCGGTCCTAAAGTCGGGTTCGAGGCAACCGCGTTTGTAGATCAGGCGGATCATCAAGTCATCTAACCTGTCAAGACGGACATGGATGTGGACGGTTGGAGAATTTGCATGCGTTTTCTGGTATGCTTTCGCTCAAGCCTCAAACTTGTCGGGCGATCCGGTGGCGATTCATCCAATTTGGCACAGGAAAGGTGAGGTGAACGATTAGCAGGTCGGGGATTGTGAAAGTGCTGAGTGGTTTGGTTGCATCATTTAAATTCGTTCACCGCAAGTCGTACGGCGGAGCGAGATGACTCGCGGGAAATGACGGCGCTTCTTTTTTCACCGGCTGGTTCAAGAATAAGGCTGGGAGAGCGTATTCGGAGGGTGATCGCGCGCTTCACAGCTTTGCTATGCCTGCCGGTTTTTGCCTTGGCAGGTGGTCCGCCTGTGGCGGAGGGGCTGTGGTCGCTGAAAGCGTTTGATGTGCAGCGGGTGCCGGCGGTGAAGGGGACGGAGTGGCCGCGCTCGCGGGTGGATCAGTTTGTTTTGGCGCGGTTGGAGAAGGAGGGTCTGGTGCCGAATGAGGAGGCGGAGCCGCTGACGCTGCTGCGGCGGGTGTACTTTGATTTGATCGGGCTGCCGCCGCCGCTGGAGGTGGTGGAGGGATTTCATATTTCGAAGCTGCCTGCGGTGGTGGACGGGCTGCTGGCCTCGCCGGAGTTTGGGGTGCGGTGGGGACGACACTGGCTGGATGTGGCGCGCTATGCGGAGACGAGTGGCAACACGCGGAACATGGCGTATGTGCTGGCGTGGCGTTACCGGAACTATGTGGTGAGGTCCTTGAACCGGGACACGCCGTTTGATGAATTTATCCGCGAGCAACTGGCGGGAGATTTGCTGCCGCCTGCGGGTGATGCGATGCGGCATGATGACCAACTGCTGGCGACGGGTTTTCTGAATGTGGGGGTGAAGTCGCTGGGGGAGTCTGACTTGATGCTGTATGACATGAACGTGGCGGATGATCAGATCGACGCGACGTGCCATGCGTTTCTGGCGCTGAGTGCGAACTGCGCGCGCTGCCATGACCACAAGTTTGACCCCATCCCCACGGCGGACTACCACGCGCTGGCAGGCATTTTCCGCAGCACTCAAAATCTATCCGGGGTGGAGACGAACAACGTGAAGAAGGAGGCGGAAGCGATGCCGCTGGGGCCTGATGGGGTGCAGCGGATGCTGGCGGTGAAGCAGCATGAGAAGGTCATTGCCGACCTGCAGAAGGACTACGCGGAAGTGGCAAAGAAGCGCAACACGATGCGTGAAGAACTGGTGAAGGCGGGAATAGATCCGGCGAAAAAACCGGCGGTGATGCCGAAGGAGATGGTGGAGAAGATGAACACGCTGACGGTGCTGGATAAGGATTTGGGCGAATGGCAGAAGAGGCTGGCGGAAAAGCAAAAGAGCATGCCGACTGCGCCGCCGGTGGGGATGTCTGTGCGTGATGTGGAGACGCCGCTGGACTGCCCGGTGTTTGACAAGGGGGAGGTGAAGAAGCCGCTGGCGGCGGTGAAGCGCGGTGCACTGTCGGCTATTTCGGTGAAGCTGGGGGTGATCGGCCCGAAGGAGAGCGGGCGGAGGCAACTGGCGGACTGGATTGCGAGTGCGGAGAATCCGCTGACGGCGCGAGTCATTGTGAATCGCGTGTGGCTGCATTTGTTTGGGCGTGGGCTGGTGGGGACGCCGGATGATTTTGGGCGGATGGGAATGCAGCCGACGCACCCGGAGCTGTTGGATGATCTGGCGGCGCGGTTTGTGAGGGATGGCTGGTCGGTGAAGATGCTGATCCGTGAACTGGTTTTGACGCGAACGTATCAGATGAGCTCCAGCACGCGCTCGGAGGTGGCGCTGGCTCAGGACCCGGCGAACTTGCTGCTGTGGCGTGCGAACCGGAAGCGACTGGAAGCCGAGCCGCTGCGAGATGCAGTGCTGGCTCTGGGCGGCACGCTGGATCTGACGCCGCGTGAGGGATCGCCGGTGGCGGACAAGGCGCAGGCGATCACGCCGCAAGGGCGTGAGGTGGGGCGGAAACATTTTCTCAATGATCTGCAGGACGATACGACGCACCGCAGCATTTATCTGCCGATCGTGCGTGGTGCGCAGATGCCGATGATGCAGTGCTTCAATGCGGCGGACCCGGGTCTGGTGGTGGGAGGTCGATCCGCAAGCATCACGCCGGTGCAGTCGTTGCTGCTGATGAACAGCGAGCAGGTGATGCGGCAGGCGGAAAAGCTGGCGCAGCGGCTTGGCGGGAAGAGCACTGAGGAGAAGATCTTGAATGCGTGGAAGATGGTCTGCTGCCGTGTGCCGACGGTGGAAGAGCGGGGGATGATGCAGGAGTTTTTGAGCAGCGCTGGGGATACGCCTAGCGGGTGGGCGCAGTTGTGCCATGCGCTGATGCAGAGCGGAGAGTTTCAGGTGGTTTATTGAGGGGCTGGGGTTTTCGCGCGCTCAGCGCGTGGCAGTTCGACCGCTTGGTTTCCTGGATGCCAAATTTTGGAGTGGTGAAGTGAAGCTATGCCTCACTCTTGTTTTTCGTGGCAGCCGTGCACGCATCAATGGAAGATTGAGGCGGGTATGCGGTGCTCTCGCGCATTCGAACCTCTTTAAAGCAAGGGGCTGATTCACCCCGCGAATGGAACGCGATCACTATCCTTCAGTGACACCCTGAAAAACTTGGCGAACGGCCCCAGCACCCGGCTCGTCTCGCAGCCCTCCGGCCCATTTGCCATTCTCAGTTACGTCATCGCTTGGTTGCCACCAAACTCACCCTTGCGCCAACCCGACCTGTCGCGAATCTTAGGCGCACTGCGTAACTCCGCCCACTCCGCGACTATGTTGACCGACACCCAACACGCCCTCGCCCGCCGCGTCGCGCCCCGGCTTCAGTTCCTCTTTGCGCTGCTCGTGCTCACCTTGGGCCTGGCTCTTCACGCCGCGCCGCTCACCTTTCCCACCCTCACCACCCGCAAAGGCGTCACCTACACCGAAGTCAAAGTCTCCCGGTTTGACGCTCATGAAGTCCGCTTCAGCCACGCCAACGGCATCTCCAGCGTCCCCCTTGCTGATCTCTCCCCAGAGCTCCAGACACTCTTTAACTACGACCCCAAAAACGAGATCAGCGTCCTCCGCGAAAAGCAGAGCCAGCGCCAAAAAGCCATCATCACCGAGGCTGACCAAAAAGCCCAAGTCGCCGCCGTGCGCGAGCAGGAAGAAGCTGACGCCACTGAGCTCCAGCGGATCCGCAGCAGGCCCTACCGCTGCTACATCAGCCGAGTCAAGCACACCGAAGACGCCCTCCTCCTCGACGTTCTCGCCACCGAACGGCTCCCCCTCAAAATTCCCTCTAAGAGCGGCAAGACCGAGCGCGTCAAGCGCACCCCTCAGGGCAAGCCCGAACTCGTCGAACAGGCCGTGACCAATGTCCCCTTCGTCCTCGGCCCCACCCTCCGCATCCTGCCCTCCACCGTCCCCCTCAGCGCCGGAAAATTCATCGACGTCTTCGTCATCACCACCGAGGTCGGCCCCGAAGCTATCTGCGCTCCCAGTCCCGAAGCCGCCCTCGAATACCGCAAAAAACTCGCCGCCTACAAAGCCTCTGGGAATACGCCACCGCCTAGGACGGGGGCACCGCCCGCCGCGCCCGGCCATCCTTGAGCGGTCGCTCCGGCAATTAGCCCCGTTGTGCCGTAGCAGTGAGCGGCAAAGCCAGGGGTGGTGCCAGTGACATTGAGGACGCCCCATTCGTAGATGAAGAGCGCAGGTAACCGACTGACATTCAATCGCATGCACCTCCGCGTGACCCCACTGCTAGGGTGACTTTCACCTGCTGTGTCACACCGTTGTCGCTGATGATAATGGGCGCGCTGACGCCGCTGGTGCTCCAGTCGTTGAGCATGGTGTCGCTCCATTCGACGGAGTGGTGAGGGCAGTGGAGGATTTGTTTTTCGGGTAGATGAAGTCGAGGCCTGGGCCAGGTACGGCGGCGGACTGCCGGACGGCATCGTTCAATGCGGGAAGATGTCCTGAGGCGTATTCGAGCAAGGTGGTGGCACCATCGAGATCGGGTTCGGCGTCGTCTGCGTTATGGGCGGTACTGGCTGCATCTGCCCAGTGCGCAGAGCTTCGGGGACTTCAACCGCTGGCTGCACGAGATTCGCGGTTCCTGAGTTTATCTTTGGTGTGGGTGGGTTGGAATTCGGGTTAACTGAATGTTACGGCTTTTTCTCTTGCTCATAGGGAGTTGCATGGTTAGGGAAATGATGGCTTGGCTTGCCAGTTCGCTAAAGGATTCTGCAAGTCTCGATAAGCGCAGTGCCCTGTCGGCCTTTCACCTATGATCTTGAAATTTCCGAAAGCCTCAATCTGTTCGCGGTCCAAGCGGCAGATTCACTTTCGTGGGAAAATTTCGCGGTATTCGACTGTTTTTGAGGTATTTGGCACCTCTAATGCGCCAATTATAAGTAAGCGGTGTCTTTTTCTACAGGCGAAACCTTCGTCTTATCTCCCAAGTAGGTAGTCGCAACAATTTATGGTTCTCCGTTTTCTTGATAATAATTCTAAATCATTATTTAGCAGTCTGGGTCGCCTTAGGGGCGCTTTGCCAGCCTTGGGTAGGCGTGTTTTCGCCTCTCGTTTTTCTTCGTCTCCAGCCTTCCTTGCCATGAAAACGCCTTTGTCTTCTGACCCGCAGTCACGCCCTCGTTTTGAGCGCGGTGCTTTTCAGTTCTTGGTCGGCCCCATTGACCAGCTCTTGTCGCTCTTCACCGCTATGACAACCGTTCTCATGCCCACCGTGAAGCGTCTCTCTACCGCCCACACACTTCTGGGCGTTGTCCTACTGGCTCTGACGGGCGTGGCACAGGCGGGCACCTGGTCCCACACAGCGTGGACTGGCGACTCCACCAGCAATATTTCCTCGGCGCGCACGGCCTGGGCTCAGCACTACGGCTCCACTTCCGCTGCCACGGTCAATGGCGTCACCGTCACGGGCGTTTCCGGACCCACCATCTCGACTTCACAGGTGGATGTGACGGGGCCTAACAATTTCTTCACTGGCGACACCAACAGTCTCACTTCCCTCGGTGGCACGGGCAGTGGATTGATCGGGGCCACCTTCCTTTACAGCGTTCCCCCTGTGACCCATAACGTCACGCTCAAGAGTCTGACTTCAGGCCACCGCTACACCGTGTCATTCCTCAGCGTGGGTTTCGATGCGCCTGGTGCGCGTACCGTAGCCTTTACTGCCGGCAGTGATACTCTGAACGTGGATCAGGGCTTTTACGGCAACAATAATGGCATCCGCGTGGACTACACCTTCACCGCCAGCGGCACCACCCAGGCCATTTCGATCGCACCCACAGGGATCGGTAGCTTCCACATCTACGGCATCGCCTTGAATGCCAGCGATAGATTGATCGCCTCTGATACCTTGGGTGCCTCGTTTGCCGCTGCTGGCAACTGGAACACCGCCGCTGCCCCGGCCTCCGGCAACAACTACGTGACAGGAGCCTTCACTTTGAAGACGGCGACGGGCTCGGGTAACCAGACTTTCGCTGGGGACTCGCTCACCATTGATAGTGGTGGCAGTTTATCGATCCAAGGTTCGGGGACCATCACGGCTAATAACCTGAGTCTGAATGGCGGCAGCATCACCAACGGCCTAGGTAGTGGCGTTGCCACGCTCCAGGGAACAGGCATGACGGTGGCCGCTAACTCCACGCTTGATGGAGGCGGATCTGGCAAGACACTGCTTATTCAGTCCGCCATGGGTGGGTCGGCTGGTCTGACCATTCAGAGTTCCGGCAGCACCGGAGGCGTGGTGCAGTTCACAGCCGCCAACACATACACCGGTGCGACGGCCATTAGCACCGGAGCCACCCTCAATCTCTCCGGCGCTGGCAATGCTAACAACAGCGACATCACCCTCGCGGGCACCGGCAATCTCACTTTCACCGCCACTGATGGCCGCAGCTTTACCAAAGCCATCACGGGCAGTGGCGGCAACGTCAGCTTCAATGTGGCAGGTAACACCTCCGACAGTGGTGGCGGCGATGCCACGAGCTTCGGCATGAGCAATACCGGTGCTTTCACCGGCACGGTGGTGGTCAATACGGGTCTGGTCAGTGCCAGCAGCAACGCCGCCTTTGGCAATACGGCCAATGTGATCCAGCTCAATGCGGCCAGCGGCCAGAGTGCCGGCCTCATGGGCAATGGCCTCACGCTGGCCAGCACGCGCGCCATTCAGCTCACCCAGGCCGGGGGCAACAGCGTGTTCCGGGCTTTCGGCGGTAGCAACTTTCAGATCGACGGGCAGATCAGCGGCGCGGGCAACCTCGTGAAGACGGACGGCGGCACGCTCATTCTGACCAGTGCTAACACCTACACGGGTACGACCCGCGTGGGTGGGGGCGTCTTGCAAATCAACAACGCCCTGGCCCTCCAGAACAGCACCTTGAACACATCAGGATCAGGTGTCGTCACCTTGTCATCGGTCACCACCCCGACCCTCGGCGGGCTCAGCGGCAGCACCAATCTGGCTTCGGCCATCACCACAGGCTACAGCGGTGTGACCTCCCTGACGCTCAATCCAGGGACCGGCGTCTCCAACACCTACTCTGGCGTGGTGGCCAATGGTGCGGCTGGCATGTCTTTGGTGAAGACCGGTGCTGGAACGCAGGTTCTCACGGGTGCAAACACTTTCACCGGCAACGTGACCGTCTCCGCCGGAACCCTGGAAATCGGTGGCACTGGCTCCATCCTTCAGTCCAGCAATGCCTCGACGGTGAGCGTCGCGTCTGGCGCGACAGTTTTGTTGAGTGGCTCTGCTGACAACGTGCTGGGCTGGGGTGGTAGTGGAGTTACGGGAGCCTACGAACAATGGGTGGTGGCAGGGACGATCAACTCCACCGGTGGGCGGGCACAGACACTTCCCTTCGGTGGTGTCACCCTCAACGGTGGCACTCTGAACAGCACCACTGACAATGCTACCTACGGAGTGTTTTATGCGAATGACTCTGGGCTTGTCACGGCGAACGGCACTGGCAATACGATCAGCGGAGCCTCGGTGGGGATCAATGGCACGAGTGTCACGAAGACCTTCGCAGTCTCGACGCCCCTGGCTGGCGATGCTTTGACTATCTCGGCGGTCGTCAAGGATGTAGCTGCCGCTGGGTCCTTTTCAAAGGCCGGAGCAGGCACGGTGACGATGACCGGCGCGAACACCTTTACGGGCGCGACAACCATCAGCGCGGGCACCCTGCAAATCGGCAACGGTAGCACCACGGGCTCGCTTTCCACCAGCAGTGCCATCACCAACAACGGCACGCTTTCCTTCAATCGCAGTAACACGATCACCCAGGGCACGAACTTCAACAGTGTTATTAGTGGCAGTGGCGCGGTAACACAGGCTGGCAGCGGCACGCTGGTGCTTACCGGCACGAACACCTACACCGGAGCCACCACGATCAACAGCGGGGGGACACTGCAAATCGGTGCAGGCAGTACGACTGGGGCGCTCTCCACCAGCAGCGCGATCACCAATAACGGCACGCTTTCCTTCAATCGCAGTAACACGATCACCCAGGGCACGAACTTCGCCAATGTGATCAGTGGCAGTGGCGCAGTCACGCAGGCAGGCAGCGGCACGCTGGTGCTGAATGGTACGAACACCTACACCGGCACGACGACGGTGAGTTCCGGCGTACTGAACATTCAAAATGCCAGTGCTCTCGGCACGACGGCCGCCGGGACGAGCGTCACCTCGGGCGCGGCATTGGAAATTGGGAACGGCATCACGACCGCCGCCGAGGCGCTAACCTTGAACGGCACGGGCATCAGCAGCGGCGGTGCCTTGCGCAGCGTTGGCGGTCACAATACCTATGCGGGTCTGGTGACGCTCGGCAGTGCCGCGCGAATCAACACGGACGTCCACTCGCTGACACTGAGCCACACCGGCACGATCACCGGCTCCGGGTTCGGCTTGACGGTCGGCGGTGCCAGCAGCACGACAATCGCCAGCATCATCGGCACCGGCACTGGCACGCTGACCAAGGACGGGGTGGGAACGCTGACGCTCTCGGGAGCCAGCACTTTCTCCGGCGGTACCACCATCAGTGCGGGCACCATCGCCCTCGGGGCTGACTCCACGCCCACGAGCGGCACCGTCACCAGCGGGCCACTGGGCACAGGAGCGCTGACCCTGAGCGGGGGCACGCTCTCCAATGGCGGATCCACTCGCACCCTTGCCAATGCCATTGTCGCCACCGCTGCGACGACCTCGAGCTTGAGAGCAAACTCGGGTGGCAACCTCAAGCTCACCGGCAACATCACCGGTTCGGGGACCTTGTGGGGCTACGGCACCAGTAGCAGCGCCGCCATGGAACTGAGCGGCGACAACAGTGGCTTTACTGGCACCTACATCAACAATTCGACAGGTCCGACCTTCTTCACCTCGCCTTCCGCTGCCAGTGCCAGCGCCTCATGGGATGCGTTCACCGGGACCGGCTTCCAGGTGCTCAGCTCCGGCACCTATAACTTTGGCTCACTGTCCACGAGCGGTGGTGGCTCAGGTATCGTCCTCGGCGCGGCAACTGGGGTGACCGCCACCTATTCGGTGGGGGCAAGAAATTCCAATGACGGCTTTGGCGGTGTCATTGCTGACAACTTTACCGGTGTCACGGGTGCGGGTTCTGGCTCCTTCGTCAAAGTCGGCAGTGGCTTCTACACCCTCTACGGTGCCAACACCTACACCGGCACGACGACTGTCAGTGCCGGCACCTTGACCATCGGCGATGGCGGCACCAATGGCTCCTTGTCCTCTAGCAGCGGGATCATTACCAACGCAGCGCTGGTCTTCGACCGCAGCAACACCATTACTCAGGGCACGGACTTCGGCACTTCCATCAGCGGCACTGGCACACTGACGAAGCAGGGGGCTGGCACCCTAGTCCTCAATGGCGACAACAGCTATGCGGGCCTGACCACGGTGGGCACGGGCGCTCTGAACATTCAGCACGCGAATGCGCTGGGCACGACGGCTGGCGCAACGAGCATTACCTCCGGCGCGGCGCTGCAAATTCAGGGGGGGATCACGACCGCAGCGGAGGCACTGACCTTGAGGGGCACGGGTATTAGCACGACCGGAGCCCTGCGCAACATCAGCGGCAACAACAACTACGCAGGTCTCGTGACGCTGGCCAGCGCCTCGCGGATCAACTCCGACTCTGGAACGCTCACGCTGAGCCACACCGGCACCATCACTGGCTTCGGGATTGGGTTGACGGTGGGCGGGGCGGGAGACACCACGATTGCCAGCATTATCGGCACCGACAGCGGCACGCTGACCAAAGACGGCGCAGGCACGCTGACCTTGAGCGGGGCCAGCACCTACACGGGTGCGACGACGGTGAGTGCGGGCGTGGTTAATATCCAGAACGCCAGCGCACTAGGTACGAACGCAGCGGGGACGAGTGTGGCATCGGGTGCCGCATTGCAAATCCAGGGCAGCATCACGACTGCGGCTGAAGATTTGACCTTGAATGGCACGGGCGTGAGCAGCGACGGCGCGCTGCGCAACATCAGCGGCACGAACACCTACGCGGGTCTAGTCACGCTGGGCAGTGCGTCGCGGATCAACTCGGACTCCGGCACGCTGACTCTGAGCAATAGTGGCACGATCACCGGTTCTGGCCTTGGCTTGACCGTGGGTGGCGCTGGCAACACCACGATCAACAGCATCATCGGCACGGGCAGCGGCACGCTGACCAAGGACGGCGCAGGCACGCTGACTTTGGCTGGTGCGAACACCTACACGGGCACAACGACTATCAGCGCAGGAACTGTGGCGCTGAGCGGCGGCGGCAGGCTTGCGGACACCACGGCGGTGAATCTGTCGGGAGCGACGGGGACCCTCGACATCTCGGCGATCAATACGACGGTCGAAGCCATCGGCTCCCTGGCCGGGGTGGCCAGTTCGAGTGTTGTTCTCGGGACAAAAAACTTCCAGGTGGGTAATGCCAACGATACGTCCTTCGCCGGGGCGATCAGTGGCACCGGTGGCCTAATCAAGGTTGGGGCTGGGAAACTTACCCTTAGCGGCGCGAATACCTACAATGGCTCGCAGGCTACCCAGGTCCGTGTCGGTACGTTGGAGGTGGCCACGGGTGGCTCCATCAGCCACTCATCCAGCAGTTTACTCGTTGGTTTCAGTGGGAACAGCGGCACACTCAACATCTCTGGAGGCAGCGTCAGCAATGGTAGTGGAACCCTTGGCGGCGACACTAATAGCACCGGCACGGCCAACGTGAGTGCTGGGACTTGGACTAATAGCGGCAATCTCTCGGTTGGCGTCAACGGCACCGGGGTGGTCAACCTCACGGGTGGAACTGTCCATGTCGGCGTCGTGGCAGGCACCGGCACGGTGACGCTGGGCAGCAGCGGCACGCTCAATCTCGGCACCGGCGGCACGGTGGGTACGCTCAACGCCGCCACAGTGACCAGCAGCAGTGGCACGGCGGTGGTGAACTTCAACCACACCGGCAGCTTGACCTTTGCCCCGAGCCTCACGGGCAGTCTCGTCATGAACAAGCTCGGTACGGGAACCACCATTCTCACCGGCACAAACACCTACACGGGCGCGACGACGGTGAGCGCTGGTATCCTCAATCTTCAGAACGCCACGGGCCTTGGCACCACGGCGGGGAGCACCTCCGTCAGCAATGGAGCTACCTTGCAGTTGCAGGGTGGCATCACGGTGGGAGCGGAGGCGCTTTCGCTCAATGGTGGTTCGGCCAGCGGACAAACCGGGGCCTTGGTCAACGTCAGTGGCACCAACACCTACGGCGGTGCTGTCACGGTGGCAGCCAGCAGTTCAATTTCGGCAGCCAGCGGCTCCGTGCTCAACCTCACCGGTGGTGTGGTCAAGGACGGCACCGTGGCGACCTTCAACGGTGGTGGCACGATCAACGTCAACACCGTGGCCATCAGCGGATCTTCGGCCAACTCCGACCTCGTCATTGACGGCACCACGGTAAACCTGGGTGTGGCCAACACCTACAACGGCCCGACCTTCATTCGCAACACAGGCACGCTCAATGCCAACGTGGCGGGCGCTTTGCCAACAGCCACGCGCACGGCAGTGACCTTTGACGGCACCGGCACCTCCGTGCTGAGCCTGGGGGCGGCGCAGTCCGTGGCCTCCTTGACCGCTGCTAGCGCAGCGACTGTGACGCTTGGCGCGAACACCCTGACCGTGGGCACTAGCACCGGCAGCACCACTTTCGCAGGCATCATCGGTGGCACCGGTGGCCTGACCAAGGACGGGGCGAGCACGCAGGTCCTCACCGGCACGAACACCTTCACTGGTAACGTCACCGTCTCAGCAGGAACCTTGGAAATCGGGGGCACGGGTTCCATCCTCAATTCGGCCAATGCCTCGACCGTCACAATCGCCTCCGGCGCGACAGCGTTGTTGAGCAGCACTGTCAGTAATGCGCTGGGCTATGGCCATGGCTCTGCGGAACAATGGGTCGTGGCAGGCACCGTCAACTCCACCGGTGGGGCGGCGCAGGCGCTTCCTTATGGGGGGGTCACTCTCAATGGCGGCACGCTCACGGGCGTTGCCGGCGCGGGCGGCCAAGCACCCTATGGCACTTTTTATGCCAACGGGCTTCAAGGAGCCATTACAGCCAATGGCACGGGCAATACCATCAGCGCGGCGAATGTGGGGATTCAGAGCGGCGGCACCTTGACGCTATCGACACCTCAGAGCGCGGACACGCTGACCGCCTCGGCGGTCTTTATGGATGCTTTCGGGGCCGGGGCACTCACCAAAACCGGCGCAGGCACGCTGACCTTGAGCGGGGCCAGCACCTACACGGGCGCGACGACGCTCAGCGCGGGCACCTTGTCGGTCACTGGCAGCATCGCCAGCAGCAGCTTGACCACGATCAACGGCGGCACCTTGATGGGCACCGGCACCGTGGGCGCGATCCAGCTCAACAGCGCGGGAGCAGTCAATCTCGGGACAGGGACTTTGAGCACCGGGAACATCGCCATCACGGATGGGCAGTTGGTGTTCAACGTCGGTAGCACGAGCAGTTACGGCAGTCTCAGCACCACCGGCGCGGTCAACCTGACCAATGGCGGTTCTGGCGCGCAGTTGGTCCTCAATGCCATCAACGGCTACACCGCCCAAGTGGGGGACACTTTCACCCTCATCACCAATGACCTCACCGAAGCGATCAGCGGCAACTTTGCCGGCCTGACCGAGGGCCAGCGGATCTCGAATGTTCTCGGCTCCAGCTTGTCTGGCCAGATCACCTATGTGGGCGGCACGGGGAATGATGTCGTCTTGATGGTTGTCTCGCCCCCACCCACCGTGACCAGTGTCACCCCAAGCAGCGGCAGCACCGCAGGCGGCACGAGCGTGACGATCACCGGTACCAACCTCACCGGAGCCACGGGCGTCACTATCGGAGGCGCGGCGGCCACAAGTGTCGTGGTCACCAATGCCACCACGATCACCTGCACCACCCCAGCGGGCAGTGCAGGTACGGGTAGTGTGGTCGTGACCACGGCGGGCGGCAGTAATGCGGCGAACACGCTTTACACTTATATTCTACCTTCGCTGGTGAGTTGGTATCGGGCTGAGGGTACTCCAACGGATGCATTGGGGGCTAACCCAGGCACGG
This sequence comes from Verrucomicrobiaceae bacterium, assembly GCA_027490195.1. Taxonomy (GTDB): domain Bacteria; phylum Verrucomicrobiota; class Verrucomicrobiia; order Verrucomicrobiales; family Verrucomicrobiaceae; genus Prosthecobacter. The sequence goes on from JAIXYN010000066.1 coordinate 23,851, forward strand.
CTCAAGGCGGCGTGACCTATGCGGCTGGCAAGGTCGGCCAGGCTTTCAATTTCGATGGTGGTAACTCCACGGCGGTCATCTGCGGAAACAACCCCAGCCTTCAGCTTTCCAATGGCACTATCTCGGCCTGGATCAAAACCAGCAACGCTGGTAGCAGCTATCGGGGGATCGTGGTCAAGCAATTGGCTTATGGCCTGTTCATGTTGGACAACGTTCTCATGGTTTATGACTGGGCCGGCGGTGGCAACCGAAGCACGGGCGTCTCGCTCAATGACAATCAGTGGCACCATGTGGCATTCACTTTCCAATCCGGAGTAAGCAACGGCTCGAAGATCTACATCGATGGTGCCCTCTCTACCGCCTTTACATGGAACGTCAGTGGGCAGGGGTCCGCCTTGGCTGTCGGTTCGGGGTTCGGAACTGGCTTAAGCCAGAATTTCACAGGTTTGGTCGATGAGGCGAGGGTCTATTCCAGTGCGCTGTCTGCTACGGATATCCAAAATAGCTTCATTTCGGATGGCGGCACTCTCTCAGCACCCACCGTGACCGCCATCTCCCCTACCAGCGGTAGCACGGCGGGCGGTACGAGCGTGACACTCACCGGCACGAACTTCACCGGAGCAACCGGCGTGACCATCGGCGGAGCTGCGGCGACTGGTGTTAGCGTGGTTAGTGCGTCTTCCATTACCTGCACCACCCCGGCGGGCACAGCGGGCACGGCCAGCGTGGTGGTGACCACGGCGGGAGGCAGCAATGCGGCGAATACGCTGTTTACCTACAACTCGGCTCCCACCGACATCGCCCTTTCTTCTTCGAGCATCGCCGAGAACAACGCGGCCAATGCCACGGTGGGCACGCTGAGCACGACCGACGCGGATGTGAGCGACACCTTCACCTACACGCTGGTCAGCGGCACGGGCAGCACGGACAACGCCAGCTTCACCATCGCGGGCTCTTCGCTCAGACTCACCCCGAGCGCGAATTTTGAAGTGAAGAACAGCTACGCATTGCGGGTGCGCAGCACGGATGCGGGTGGGGCATTCTTTGAAAAAGAGTTTACGGTCACGGTTACCAACGTGATCGAAGCACCGGTGATCGCCTCGGCCACCACCGCTAACCTGGCACCCACGACGGCCACCCTCGGCGGCAATGTGACTAGCGATGGCGGCTTGGCGGTGACGGAGCGCGGAGTGGTGTATGCGCTGACGGCTACCAACAGCAACCCACAGATTGGCGGCACGGGGGTGACGAAAGTCGCGGGCACCGGCACCACGGGTGTCTTTACCTTCGATGTGAGCGGTCTGAGCGCCAGCACGGCTTACTCCTACGCTGCTTACGTTACAAATGCGGATGCGACGAGTTACACAAGCGCGGGCACCTTCACCACGACGGCAACTTTTGTGCCGGGGACGGGGGTCACGGTCACCTACAGCGCTGTCATCGGCGGCACGACGCCCGTGGCCATCACCGGCGGTGGCACGCTCGCGCTCACCGCTCCGAACACCTATACCGCGCCGACGAATGTGCAGGCTGGTACGGTTTCCATCAACACCGTGGGCACTGGCTCCAACGCGCAGTCCCTTGGTGCAGGCAATGTGGTGAACCTGGGCGTGGCGAGCACCTCATCCGGAAGACTCGTTTACACCGGCGGCGCAGGCACGCTGGACAAGACCATCAATGCCTTGGGCAATGGCGGCGACACGATTCAGAACAGCGGCACCGGTTTGCTCACCCTTTCCGGCACGATCAATAAAACTGGTACCACGCTCACCCTTCAGGGCGGGGCCAATCCCATCACGGTCTCGGGAACGATCACAGGCAACACTGGCTCGCCGAACTCCGACCTGATCGTGGACGGTGGCCTTGTGACGCTGGCCAGCGCGAACACCTACAACGGCCCGACCTACATCATCAACGGCGCCACGCTCTCTGTTAATGTGGTGGACGCCCTGCCGACGAACCCAGCGCGCTCGGCCATCCTCATGGATCAGAGCGGCTCTGGCGATTCCATCCTGAACCTCGGAGCCAGCCAGGCGGTGCTGTCCCTGACCGGGGCCGACACCTCGGGCATCGCCCTCAATGAGCACACGTTGACCATTGGCACCACCTCTGGCAGCACCACCTTTACGGGTGGTATCATTGGCTCTGGCGGTTTGACCAAGGACGGGGCGAGCACGCAGATCCTCTCGCTCAAGGGTCTGAACAACTACACGGGCGCGACGACCGTCAGTGCGGGCACCTTGACCCTGGACAACGTGGCAGGCTACAAGACGACCGCCTTGTCTGCTGCTTCCGGGGCCACCCTTTCCATTCTCATGCCGGGCAATGCCACTTCCTCATGGGCGGCAGTCTTCGACCCGTCCGCCAATGCCTTCAATTCGGTGAATGCCGCGATTACAGGGGCCGGGCTGGTCACCCTAGGCACCACCGGTGGCCCCCATGTGGTGGCGGGAGGCGGTAGTGGAACCATGACCACCAACATGTCCGCTGGCGGCATGTTGGACGTCCAATCAGGCGAATGGGCTTGGGGTTGGGCTCGCGGCAGTGCCGCCACCAACAACGGCTCTCTCAACGTGGCCTCAGGGGCGGCGTATCGTAGCAGCGATGTGGCGTTTCAGTTCGATTCCCTCACCGGGTCAGGCACCATCGGCAATGCTTTCAATGCGAGTGCCGTCACCCTCACCTTGGGCGTGCAGGGCACCACGAACAATGCCACCTATGGCGTGAGCAGCAACACCGCCACCTTCAGCGGTGTCATCGCCAGTGGTGAGCTCTACAACAACGTGACCACCAGTGCCTTAAACTTGGTCAAGACCGGCAGCGGTACGCAGATCCTCAGTGGTGCGAACACCTACACCGGAACGACGACGATCAGTGGCGGCACCTTGCAAATCGGTGCAGGCAGCACCACGGGCTCGCTCTCCACCAGCAGCTCCATCACCAACAACGCCACCCTGGCCTTCAATCGCAGCAATACGATCACGCAGGGCACGGACTTCGCCAGTCTGATCAGCGGCAGTGGCGCAGTCACGCAGGCAGGCACAGGCACGCTGGTTCTTTCCGGCACCAACACCTACACCGGAGCCACCACGATCAATAGCGGCGGCACACTGCAAATCGGCGCAGGCGGCACGACGGGCGCACTCTCCACCAGCAGTGCGATCACCAACAACGGCACGCTGGCCTTCAATCGCAGCAACACCCTCACGCAGGGCACGGACTTCGCCAGCGTCATTAGCGGCAGCGGCGCAGTCACGTATGCAGGCAGCGGGACTCTGGTGCTCAATGGAGCCAACACTTATTCCGGGACAACGACAGTCAGTGGCGGAACGCTCAATCTCTCCGGGGCAGGCAACAGCAATAACAGCGACATCGTGATGTCCGGTGGCTCGAACCTGGTGTTCACTGCCACTGACAGCCGAGACTTTTCCAAGGCCATTACCGGCACCGCTGGGACCCTCACCTTCAACGTGGCCGGCAACACCTCAGATTCAGGAGCTTCGAACGGGACGAATTTTGCCTTGGGCAACACCGGCAGTTTCACCGGCACCATAGTGGTGAACACCGGGCTTGTGAGCTTCGGCTCAAACACGGCGTTTGGAAATACGGCCAACGTGATCCAGCTCAATGCGGCCAGCGGACAAAGTGCCGGCCTCTTGGTGGGTGGCAATGCAATTCTTCCCAGCACCCGCGCCATCCAATTGACCACGGCGGGCGGAAACAGCATTTTCCGGGCCTTCCTTGGTGCCACTCTCCAGATTGACGGGGTCATCAGCGGCGCAGGCAACCTCGTGAAGACCGACGGCGGAAACGTCCTTCTGACCGGCGTAAACACCTTCACGGGCTCTACCCGTGTGGGTGGGGGCGAGTTGCAAATCAACAACGCCCTGGCCCTGCAAAACAGCACCTTTGATACCACGGGGTCCTCTCTCCTCAGATTGACTGGCGTCACCACGCCCACCTTCGGCGGCCTCTCGGGCAGCACCAATCTCGCTTCTAAAATCGCCGGCTACACCTTGGGAGTCACCTCCCTCACGATCAATCCTGGTACGGGGGTCTCCAACACCTACTCCGGCGTGGTCGCCAATGGTGCGGCTGGCATGTCGCTGGTGAAGACCGGCGCGGGAACCCAGATCTTCTCAGGTGCCAACACCTACACCGGGACGACGACGGTGAGCGAAGGCACGCTTTCCATCACCGGAAGCATCAACTCCTCCGCCGCGATCGCGGTCAACGCCGGCCTGCTCTCCACGAGCGGAGCGGACAAGCTGGCCAATACAGCGGCTGTGACGGTAGCGGGCGGCACACTCACAGTCGGTGGAGCAGATACAGTGGACACACTGACGATGAGCAGTGGCACCATCGGTGGTTCATCCACCCTGACAGCGACGACTTACGGCCTGAGCGGCGGCACGGTGAACGGCAATCTGGGCACGGGAACGATCAACAGCTCCGGCACGGTGGCGCTCAACGGCACGGCAGCAGCGACGGCGGTGAACGTGACAGCAGGCACGCTGACTCTGGGAGCCAGCAGTGCGCTCAACAGCGCGACGACCTTGGGCATCAGTGGGGGCAGCTTGGTGCTGGGAAATTCTAACCAGATCGGCAACGCGACAGTGACGGTGTCCGGCGGCACCTTGGCGATGGGTGGCAACAGCGACTCGGTGAACATCTTTAACCTGAGCAGCGGGTCCATCACCGGCAGCGGAACCCTCACAGCAACGACCTACGGCCTGAGCGGCGGCACGGTGAACAGCAATCTGGGCACGGGAACGATCAACAGCTCCGGCACGGTGGCTCTTAATGGTACGGCAGGGGCGACGGCGGTGAACGTGACGGCGGGGACGATGACCCTCGGGGCCAGTGCATCCCTAAATAGCGCTGCAACTTTGATCATGAGTGGGGGCGGGCTGACTTTGGGGGCCAGCAATCAAATCAGCGACAGCACAGCGGTGGGAATCTCCAATTTTGCCTCCGTCTTGAGCCTTGGCGCTTTCAGCGAAACGGTGGGCTCTATTACCCTGAGCGCCGCTAATGCAACTAACCTCGTCACTGGCACTGGCACCTTGACGGCGACAACCTACCACATTACTGGCTCTTCTTCGAGTAGTGGGCAAGATCCTCTGTTTGCATCAACGCTCAGTCTAGGGACTGGCACATTGAATAGTTCGGGTACTTGGTCTTTGCTTAGTACGTCAGCTGCATCGGCGGTGAACGTCAGCTCAGGCTTCATGAGGCTGGGTGGGAGCAACCTTCTCTCGGATAGTGCTACGGTCACGGTGACTGCTGGCGTTATTTCTTTGGGAAGCCAAACTGACACTGTGGGCACCTTCAACATGAGCGGAGGATTCTTCGGGAGTGGAAGTGGAAAACTGACTGCGGCGACTTACAACCTGACTGGCGGTACCTTGGCTGGCAATTTGGGTGCTGGCAGTGCCACTGTCAGCACTGGCACGGTTACCTACTCCAGCGGCGGCTCTCTAGACGATACTTCGACCCTGACGGTCTCCAGCGGGACCTTGGCCTTGACAACCTTTAGCGACACGGTTGCTGCGGTCACCCTCACGGGGGGCAACATCACCTCGACGACAGGGGTGCTCACCAGCTCCAGCGCCTATGACATGCAGGCTGGCAGCGTGAGTGCGATTCTGGGTGGCACCGTGGGCCTGACCAAGACGACTGCGGGTACAGTGACCCTCACAGGCGTGAACACTTTCAGCGGTAAAACGGTGGTAGGGGCGGGCACGGTTTCGATCAGCTCGATCAGTGCCACGGCCGGTGCCAACCAGTCACTGGGCACGAATGTGGCAGTGGATCTTGGGGTGGCGGCAACATCGTCCGGAACGCTGGTTTACACCGGTGCGGCCGGGACGCTGGCCAAGAACATCAATGCGGTGGGCAATGGCAGCGACACGGTGCAGAACAGCGGCAGTGGCTTGCTCACCCTTTCGGGTACGCTGACCAAGTCCGGCACCGTGCTCACCCTCAAAGGCGGCAGCAATGGCATCACCGTCTCTGGGGTGATCGCTGGCAACACCGGCTCTCCGAACTCCGATCTGGTCATTGATGGTGGTACGGTCACCCTGACCAATGCGAACACCTACAACGGCCCGACCTTCATCCGCAACAGCGGCACGCTCAATGCGAACGTGACCAACGCCCTGCCGACGGCCAACGGTCGCACGGCAGTGACCTTTGACGGCACCGGCACCTCGGTGCTCACTCTTGGAGCAGATCAGTCCGTGGCCTCCCTGACTGCGGCAGGCGCAGCCACGGTGACGCTCAATGCGAATACCCTGACGGTGGGAACCTCCAGCGGCAGCACCACCTTTGCAGGTGGCATCGGTGGCACGGGCGGTTTGATCAAAGACGGCGCTAGCACGCTGATTCTCAGCGGCACTAATGGTTACACCGGCGCAACCACCTTGAGTGCCGGTAACCTCATCATCAGCGGCAGCATTGGCAGCAGCACTTTGACGACGATTAATGGCGGCACCTTGCTGGGCACCGGCACAGTGGGGGCGATCCAGCTCAACAGCGGCGGGGTGCTCACTCCTGGCGGTGCCTCCACAGCCGGGACGCTTAGCACAGGGAACCTGGCCATTGTGGACGGGCAACTGGTGTTCAACCTCGGGGGCACAAGCAGCCACAGCCAACTCAACACGACTGGCTCGATCAACCTCACCGCTGGCGGCTCGGGTGCAAAACTGGTGCTCAATGCGATCAGCGGCTATGCGGCGACACTCGGTGACAGCTTCACGCTGGTGTCCAACAATTTGACCAACACCATCAGCGGAGCCTTTGCCAAGGGCACCTTTGGTGGGACGAAGGTGGTCACGCTCACGGGAGTGGACTATGTGGAGGGCTTGCTCGGGTCGGGCTACTACGGGCGCATCGCCTACAACAGCGGTGCCGGCAAGGACTTGGTGCTCAAAGTGGTGACGCCAGTGATGACCGTCACGCAATCTGGCACAGGCGTGACTGCGGGTGGCACGTATAGTTTTGGCAGTGTGGACAAACTGGTGCCAGCCGTGCCGCTGACGAAGACATTCACCATCCAGAACACCGGTGAAGTGGATCTCATGGGCATCGTGGTGAATGCTCCCACCGGAGCAGCGGCCTCGGACTACTCGATCGATTTGACGGGCACCGCTTCGACGTTGCCCCCTGGCTCAAGCACGACTTTCACCGTCACCTTCAACCCAAGCCGGGTAGGCACGCGGGCAGCGGCCATTGCGATTGATAGCAACGCCCTGACCAACAACCCCTTCAACATCATCCTGACGGGTGTGGGTTCCATTGCACGTGATGTGACGGATGGCTGGACCGTCGCTTATGCCGGTCCAGACGCGCCAGGAACCCTGCGCAACGGGATGACTAAGGCGGTGGCCGTGCAGAAGAGCACGACCAGCGATACCGCAGTGGCGGTGTTTGCCACGGGTTACACCAGCAGTGCTAGCGGTGGCCAGGATATTTACACGGCCAAGTATCATCCGGTGACCGGAGCGCTGCTGTGGGCCAAGACCTTCAACGGTGCCGCCAATCTCAATGATCAAGGGGCCGCCATCGCGGTGGACAGCAGTGGCAATGTGGTGATCACCGGCTACACCACCAAAACCGCCACAGATGCCGATGTGTATGTGGCCAAATACGCCAGTGCAGACGGTACGCTGCTCTGGCAGAAAACCTACGCCGGTGCTGGCAATGGTTTGGACGCCGGTGTCAGCGTGGCGGTGGATGCCTCGGACAATGTGGCGGTGGCTGGCTATGGTTTCGGCGCGACGGGAGGGATGGACTTCTTTGCAGCGCGCTACTCTTCCGATGGTTCCACAACGTATTTTGAAAGACTCATTGATGGCGGCAGCAATCGCACGGATTCGGCCAGCTCAGTGGCGGTTAATTCGGCGGGGGATCTCGCCGTGGCGGGGTATATTAGAAATGCCGCCAACAACATGGACTTCAAGGTGATGAAGCTGGATGCGACGGCGGGAACGACGCTCTGGCAATACACGTTCAACGGCAGCAGCAATACGGATGACGGAGCTTATGCAGTGGCGTTCAACGCAGCCGACGAGGTGATTGCCACGGGCTATGCGCGCGCCTTCAATTACGACCTTTACACCGTCAAGCTCAGCGGCAGTGGCGTCCTGGTCTGGCAGAGGCAGTGGAACGGGCCGTTTGACTCGTCTGATACCGCCTACCAACTGGCGATCGACAGCAACAGCGACGTGATCGTGGGTGGCACCAGTTACCGTGCAGCGAGCGTGCAGGACGGGTATGTGGTCAAGTACAGCGGTGTGGACGGCTCCATTGTGTGGGATCGTCGGTTCAACGGCCCGGCGGGTCTGCAGGACCTCATCACCTCGGTGGCAATTGACAAGCTCAACAACGTGGTCGCCACGGGCTACTCGCAAAATGCGGCGGGCAATTACGACGTTCTGACGGCGAAAATGCTTGCTGATGACGGCGGTCTGATGTGGGAGCAGCGGTATGACGGTATTGCCGGTAGGGACGATAGTGGAACGTCTGTGGCCATTTCCCCTGACGGCAATGTGTTCGTCGCCGGTTACGCGACTCAGGCAGCCGGCACTACGGACTTCCTGGTGAAGAACTACCAGTCGAACACGGCGACGGTTCAAGCGGCGCAGACGATCACCTTTGCCAATCCAGGAGCGCAGAACGCGAATGTGCCGCTCACTCTGGTAGCCAGTGCAGACAGCGGGCTGACCGTTCGTTTTACCGTGGTCAGCGGATCGGCGACGTTCGACAGCAGTGGCAACACGTTGCTCAACTTTACCGGCAGCGGCAGTGTCACCGTGCGTGCTACGCAGAGCGGCAGCGCCGTGTATGCAGCCGCTACGCCGGTGGAACAGACCTTCACGGTCGGCAAAGTTGCGCAGACCATCAGCTTCGTGCTGCCCGCCACCCTGAACTCCTCGGCGCAGTGGCCGCTGACGGGAGTTGCCAGCAGCGGCCTTGCGGTCACCTACAACGTGCAGAGCGGTCCCGGCAGCATCACCGATGGTGTGCTGAGTTTCAGCGGCGCGGGTGATGTCACCGTGCGTGCCAGCCAGGCGGGCGACGGGCGCTTCAATGCCGCCTCGAATGTGGATGCCGTAGTCACCTCGCAAAATCGCACCCCGGTGGTCATCTTTGACAACATTGCGGAAAACTGGCGCGACACGTATGCCGGCAGCGGTGCCGGTGTGGGCAACGACATCGCCCTGCAGCTCAGCGGCAATAACGCCGTGGCGGGCTTCGTTGCTGGCTACACCACCACCAGCAGCACTGGTAAAGACCTCTATTTGGTCAAATACCTCGCTGATGGCACCCTCGTCTGGTCCGTTGCCAGCGGCACCTCTGGCGATGATGAAGCCATGAGCGTGGTCGTTGACGGCAATGGCGACGTGGTCGTCGCCGGTTATGTCACCGGCACCGGTCGTGACCTCTACGTGGCCAAATACAACGGCACCACCGGCAGCAAGATATGGGACTACACCTACAGCGGCACTGGCAGTGGCAACGACGTCGGCGTCTCTCTGGCACTTGATGGCACCACCAACGTGGTCGTGGGCGGATACGCTGTGGGCTCCGGCACCAGCAATGACTTCTTCGCCGCTAAACTCAATCTCACCACCGGAGCCCTCGTCTGGGCCAGCGTGAGGAACCGCACCGGTGCCACCTCCGACGTCCCGGCCAAAGTTGCCGTCGGCACGGATGGCAGCGTGGCGCTTGCCGGTGCTACCAACAGCGACGCTTGGACAATCAAACTCGCGGCCGCAGACGGCACACTCGTCTGGCAGGTCGTTTATAATTTCCTCAACAGACCCGATGCCGTGCGCGGCCTCGGGCTCGACGCCGCCAACAACGTCATCATCGCCGCCTTCTCCCAGGGCTCCAACTACGACATCTACACAGCCAAGTATTCCTCGCTGAACGGCACTCTGATCTGGGGCAAGCGCTACAACAGCAGCTTCAATTCCTCCGATCACCCCTGGGATCTCGCCGTCGATGAAGATAGCAACGTGTATGTCACCGGTGCCTCCTTCCGCGCCGCCAGTGTTCGTGATGGCATGACCTTGAAATACGCCGGCCTCGACGGCACTCTGCTGTGGGAAGGGCGCTACAATGGCACCAGCAGTGCCAATGACGAAAACTTCACTATCTCGCTCGATGGCATCGGCAACCCCGTCATCAGCGGCTACACCACCAACTCCGATGGTACCACCGACGTCTATCTCGCCAAGCATAACAAAGTCCCCGGCACCATCCGCTGGCAGAGAACTTTTGACGGTGCCAACAACAAGAATGACAGCATCCAGAAAGTCAAAGTGGACCCCAACGGCAATGTCTGGATGGCAGGCTCTGCCACCGGCACCGATGGTAAATCGGTCATCCTCGTGCTGCGCAACATGCCCACCCCGTAAAATTCTGGTTACTTTTAAGTTCTCCGCTTTATCCTGATCTACGCCATGAAACTTCAGCACCTCAAGGCCCTCCTGGTCCTGCTTTTCCTCAGCCCCTGTCTCACTGCTACGGTGCGCGCCACGCAGATCATCAACGCTGGGCCGCGCCTCAATGTGGTGCAGGGGGATACAGCCTCCTTTAATGCCCAGTTCTTCGATGCCGATGGTAATGCCGGTGTGACCCTGAGCGCTTTGAATGTGACCAGTGGTCAGCCGATTGGCCAGTTCGTCCGCAACAACACCACCGGCGACCTGCAATGGACCTGCGCCACCGGCAGCCTTCCCGCCGGTGCCAATACTGTGCAGCTCATTGCCTCAGACTCGGCCGGAGCTCATGCGTTGGTTTCCTTCTCGCTGCAAATCTCCCCGGCTTCGTCCGTGCAGCAGTGGCGCCAGACCTACTTCGGCAGCAGCCAGGCCAGCGGAGCTGCGTTGGACAGCGCCGATCCCGACGGCGACGGCCTCAACAACTACGCTGAATTTGCCTTCGGCCTCAATCCCAATGTCAGTTCCAGAGACGTCGGCAACCGGGTGGTGGCCGATCCTGATATTGCGGGCAAAATGCGCGCCATTTTCCGGCGGCGGAAAGACTACCTCGCCGCAGGCATCAACTACTTCTATGAGTTCAGCAACGATCTGGTGACGTGGGAAACGGGCACCGTGACACCGCAGATTCTGGGAGACGATGGAACGATGCAAAGCCTCACACTGGATTTTCCGGTGATGAGCTCAGGCCAACCAAGCAGGTTTTTCCGCGCCCGCCTCCCGTAGTTCCTCAGTGTCAGGTCACGCTGATCCACAAGTAGCTGCCGCTTCATGGGGTTGGGGGTGAGATGATTTCATCTTACGCTTTCGCTTGGAATCATCCGGTAGAATAGTGGCTGCCAATGTCACTCGGAAGCCCATGTCACATTCCCGTGCTTTTTTTGATCCATCGTCGTCTCGGGTCTGCCACCCGGGTTATGGAGGCATTGAAACTGGCGCAGCCTGAAGTGCTGCTGATCGCCGCAGACGGGCCAAGTGGTGATGAAAAGTGCGAGCAGGTGAGGGAACGAGTGGTCAACAGCATTGACTGGCCATGTCGGGTGGAAACGCGATTTCTGGATGACCAACAAGGCTGTCGCAGAGCCGTCTCCTCCGCTTTGGACTGGGCCTTTGGTTTGCATGAACAGCTGATCATTCTGGAGGACGACTGTGTGCCTCATCCGAGTTTCTTTGCGTTTTGTGCGGCCATGCTGGATCGGTTCAAAGATCAGCCCGAAGTGATGCAGATCTGTGGCTGTAATTTGACCGGCATGCGGCCTGAGCAGGAGAGTTATTTTTTCTCGCGGTTTGGTCCCATCTGGGGCTGGGCCTCCTGGCGCCGCGCTTGGCAGGAATATGATGTCGAAATGAAAGCCTGGAGCGTGCTGAGAAATTCCGCGCAGCTGGGCCACCTCTGTCCCGAGCCCTTTGAAGCTGGCTGGCGTCGTGAGGTGCTGGACGCGGTGTATCGTGGAGAAGTGGACACCTGGGACTACCAGTGGGCCTTTGCCAAACTGCGCTGCGGAGGCCTGAACATCGTGCCTGCGGTCAATCTGGTGTCCAACATCGGCTTTGGACCGGATGCCACCCACACCAGAAACTCCGCTGACCCACGGGCCGACATGGCAACGCAGGAACTTTCTGCGCCCTGGCACCATGCAGACAGGATCATGGCATGGCAGTCGGCAGACCGTGATTATTTAACCCAGACCGTGGGGCTGCCCGACAGGGTCTGGTCGCTCAAAGGAATGCGTCGCTGCCTGCGCACACTTTTTCAACGATGAAACGCGTTTGTCTCATTTCGACAGTGAATCACAACGTCGGCGACGACTTTGTGCGTGAAGGCATCTTGTGCCTGCTGCGTTCGGTGCTCGGCCCGGTCCATGCCAGTGTCATTCACAAGCATTTCCCGCTCACGGCACGTGGTAAGCCGTGGTCGCAGGTGGATCAACTGACACGGGGGGTGCCGAATTGGTTGTCCTGGCGCAGTCATTTTTCACGTGCGGCGGATGTTTTGCCCATGAATCCTGCGGCGGACCTGGTGCTGAGCAGTGACTTGGTTGTGCAGTGTGGTGCTCCTGTGTATTGGAAAAATGTCTGGTCCACATGCGCGCAGACGGAGTGGTTCGGGCCCCTCATTGAACAGCGGTGGAGGAAGACCGAACGAAGAGTGCCGCTGCTGAACCTGGGGGCGGGTTCCTGCCAGGCTTGGGGCAGTGATGGCGCGGAAATCGTCGAGGACGCGGAGTGCCGCTCCTTCATTGACCGCTTTACCCGTTGGAGCGCCCTGACCACGGTGCGTGATTCTTTGGCACAGCGTCTTGTGAGCCAATGCGGCCATCAGGTGCCGCTGCTGCCTTGCCCGTCCATCTTTACGCCTGGAGCGCTGCACCTTCAGCCCGGGCCGGGCGAATACATAGCCCTCAATTACATGCCCCAGGGGGGGCACTACGATCTCGCAGGAGACGGAGCACAGGCCCGGCAGCGCTGGGAGGACGCCTTCTGCAAGGCGGCGCGTGAGCTGGCACGGCACCATGCCTGTTTGCTGATCTGTCATGACAGGCAGGAGCAGGCGGAAGCGGAGCGCTTGCTGCCTGAGATACCGCGCTTTCACAGCCTGGACTGGCGGGAGTATTTGGAGGCTTATTCGCGTTGTCGCATCGCGGTGGTCAATCGCGTTCATGGGGCCGTGGTCGCGGCGGCGATGGGCCGGCAGGTGCTGCTGACCGGCAATGATACTCGTCTGCTCGCGGCGGCTGAAGTCCCGGGGCTCATCGTCCTGCCACTGTCTGAGGTGCTTGACTCATTCTCAGAGCGGGTGGCAGAACTGCTGCTCTTACCCGCTGCGGCACCACCCGTGGAATGGATCGAAACCATCAGATCGCACTATTTGGAACTGCTGCGATCCACCTTGCTGGCATGATCAACTGGCTTCGACTCCTGGTCTATCGACTGACGCTGGCGGTGCTGCGGCTCCTGCCGCAGGGCAGGGGGCGTCGTTATCGGCTGGCCATTCTGAAGCTCGACCGGCTGGGTGATGCCGTGCTTGCGCTAGGGGCGGTGCGTCTCCTGGTCAGGGAGTTCGGGGCCTCGGAGACTTTGCTCATTGTCTCCACGGTGGCCGAGCCTTTGTTTCGACGCGAATTTCCAGAGGTCAAACTCTTGGTGATGCCGCCTTTTTGCGAACGATTCTGGCCTGATTTCGTGAGGACCATGGCTCGGCATGCGCCGGAATTACGCACGATCAAGGCAGATCATCTGGTCTGTTTGCGTCATCAGGCATCCGATTATCTGCATGCCATTGCAGCGTTGGTGCAGGCGCGGCAGGTGCATGCCACCCACTGGACCAAATCCTGGGAACGAGTTTGCCTGAGCTATCCCCAAGGCCGCAGGTTGCCCTACCCGGAGCAGACGGCGGAGGGGTGTCTGGAACTGGAGGCGCACCGCAGGGTGGTGGAGAGCGTACTTGGACATCCCGTGGCGGTTCATGACATTCTGCCAGTTCTGAAGGCCAGCAAATTTGAAGCCAGCACAACGTTGCTGGTATGTCCGATGACTGGCAGCGCTATCCGGCAGTATCCGCCCGTGAGCCTGGTCAACGCAGTTGCATTGTTTTTGTCAACCGCACCCGGCATGCGCGTGACTTTTTGCATCCCTCCGGGAATGGATCGAGCGCCTTGGAAAGATGCAGTCAAAGAAGCTGGCATCACACCGCAGGCAGCCTGGGTGCAGCCGGAGAATCTGGAAGAACTGCTGCAGGTCATCAGCGCCGCGCGGCTGGTGCTGGCACCCGATTCAGCGCCTGCCCATCTGGCTTCTGCCATGAATAAGCCTGGCGTGTTTTTGCTCGGGGGCGGGCATTACGGTATGTTTGCCCCCTGGCGGCGCAGTTCACTGCAGGTCTGGCTGAATCACCCGATGAACTGCTATCAATGCCAGTGGAACTGCATGCATCCTGAGCCCTATTGCATGACCCTCATTTCACCGGCGGCTGTTGCTGAGGCGTTGCGGTCCGCTTATGCCGCAGGAGAGGAAGCTGTCTGATTTTTCAGCGCAAAAAAGCAGTCTGCATAACTCGCATTCGTGGTCAGCGTCACAGGCTCTTCATAGTGGTCAGCGAGCAGGCTCTGGACTGCCGCGAGATTTTCGTGTCGGACTTCGACGCAGATGGCGCGCGGCAGAAAGCGGTGCAAATCCAGCCCGCGCAGAGCCGCGACCTCGGCACCTTCCACATCCAGACTCAGTAGGTCGAAAACTGGCGGAGTACCACTTTCCGCCAGCACATCGGTTAAAGTGCGCACGGGTGATTCAACAAATTGCTCCAACGGCGGCAGGCCCTGTCCTTTGAGCCCAGCATCAGCACGTGCCTGTTCTGTGGCTTCATCTGCCAGGGCACCGCAGACCATGGTCATGAGTCCGGCATGGCGCAGGCGGACTGTGCGGCCGGAATCTTCGGGAGCGCCGAGAACACAAGAGATCACCCTCGATTCTTTGCGGCGCTGCCGGCAGCGCTTGGCAAGCTGCGGCAGGGGCTCAATCAACACGCCGCGCCAGCCCTTTATCTTCGCAAAATAGTAGGTGTTGCTCTGCTGGAATCCATCATAGGCACCGGCTTCGACAAACCATCCGCCATGGCGTGGCAGCAGACGTTCGAGTTTTTCATCCAACTGGTGCAGGGCTGGGCGTGACAGCCACCCGATGCGAAAAAACTCCAGCACTGGTCTGACCAGATTGATGAGCCGGTCGCGCCGCGTGAAGATGGAACGGTAAGGTAGCTGCTCTGAGTTCACGCCGTTTGTATCAAGTTGCCATACACCAAGGGCGCCAAGGCACCACCCCAATGAGGCACCACACACTGCTGGCGGGTGAAAAGGGAGGGGCAAGAGGTGTCGCTTATGACATGGCTAAAACCAGGGGAATCAATCACGTTCATCCCATAGGATACGCCGGGAAGTTCGGCCAGCAAATGATCGCAAAAGGTGGGAAAGGGCTGTGTCTGTGGAGCGCGGCGTCCAGATGAATAAAATTAAGCGCATTTCCTATTTTTTGGGGTGGTGTTGCGATGGCCCGTCACTGCAAGGCGGCGGGAGGTATGGGATGAAGCTAAAAAAAATGCTCGCGCTCAATTCCGTAACTGGACAAATCGAATGATGTCTCCTATAAATGAAAAAAATATCCTAAACATGAATAAGCTCTGCGTGACCATAACCGCCCTGTTTGCTTGCATTCTCACCATGCAGGCTGTGGAAATCGATCCGCTTGGGTACGTGACCGTGAACTTGGCTGGCAACTCGGACTCTTATGTGTACATCCCCTTCAAGCGTGCACCTGAGTTTGTCGGGGTGGCTTCAACTCTTTCGGCCAACGGCACCTACGACTCCGGTGAGCCTTTCACAGACGGCAACAACAGTGGTTCGTGGGATAATGGAGAAGCCTTCACGGACACCAACAACGTCATTGCCCTCGGCGGAACGCCTGGCCTGACCGTCAATCAATTCGTGTACGTTGCGGTCACGCAGCCCAAACGCTATTACGTGTTTTTGAAATCCGGCACACGGGCAGGCATGTATTACACGGTCGTTTCCAATGCAGCCGCTTCGCTGACCGTGGACACCGCAGGTGACGATTTAAGCACCGCGATCAATTCAACCACGACTCTGGAAGTCATCCCATATGATACTTTGGGGTCAATTTTTCCGGGGGGAGTGGGGGTTCATTCTAGTGCTACCCATTCGGCTTCCTCTAACGTGCGTTTGTCTTCGGTGTTAATACCGGATCACGTAACGGCAGGTAAGAATTTGGCCTTCCCTATCTCATATTACTATTACTCAGGAACTGCTGCCCCTGGGGCAGGATGGAGGCGCGCTGGGTTCTCGGGGACGATTGCCAACGACGATATTCTTCTTCCAGATACTTTTTTCGCGGTTAGACATAATATTGCAACAGCAACTACAGTCACCTTTTCTGGCACAGTCCAGATGGCACAACTGACCACACCGATAGGAACAATTGCTGCATCGACAGACCAGGACAACGCGGTAGCGTTGCCTTTTGCCACCGAAATGACTCTCGCCCAACTTAAACTGTATGAATCGGGTGCATTTGTTGGCAGCGCAACTCACTCAACAGCCGCACGTCAGGATGTAGTTTTGGTTTGGGACAACGGAGTCCCTGGGAAAAACAAAGCGGCAGACGCAACTTATTATTACTATACTGGTACTAATCCGCCAGGCCAGGGGTGGCGAAAATCTGGAGATTCTGGTACCCTTGTTGATAACACCATTGTCGTTGGTCCGAATAAAGCAATTGCCATTCGTAAAAAGGCTACGGCCCAAGCTGGTTCAGTGCTCTGGACTGTTCGGCCCCCCTATGTTCCTGCCAATTGATATTGTTCCCTTCTGACTATAAACCTTGCAAACAACGATATGACTCGACGAATCCTTTTGTGCGCCGCCTTACTGTTTCTCGTAATATCCCCCGCGAGTGCAACCATTGCTTTTTTGATCGATGGTGATACATTAAAGGATTCTACTGGTGGCGCACTCGGTCAATCGAGTTTGTTTATGCTCGTTTCGAGTACCACTAACGGCACATTTGATGCCATCACCGAAGGTTCTTTCACTGCGGTTGGCAGCCTCCTCAATGCGGATGATAGAATCCTATTCAGAGGTGATTTGCTTGGGAGTCCTAACGTTAATGGAGTGCTTCAAGTCGGAACGGGCGCTCTCACTCTCAATACCGGCCTCCTTACCAACTGGACCGTCGGAGATCCACTTGCTCTCCTTTGGTTTCCTACCCTTACAGCTGGCTCAAACACGATTCCAGCAGGAACAAAATATGGCTTGTATACCAACGCAAGCGCAGTCGATGGTTCAGATCCTTGGATTACTCCAGCTGATGGCACCACCGATCACAGTCTTCTATTTTACACAACCGACGGTCTTAATCTTGGACCCGGCAGCAATCCTGCTTCTGCCGGCAATGCCTCCCTTACCGTGGCTGCAGTCCCAGAACCCAGCCGTTCGATGCTGGGCCTGATCGGTTTTGGTATGCTGGCTCTCCGCCGCCGCCGTCGCTGATTCCGCCTTACAATTTGATTTCCCATGAGCCTGCTCGGATTCGTTCGAGCAGGCTTTTTCTTTCACAGGTTCTGAGACCAACCTTGGGAAGGGTAGGGGGCCAAGGCTCACTGGGCCAATTGCAAAAACACCCGTTCTTCGGGCAGGAGCCCTTCGGAGTGGATTTTTTCGGCGATTTGGTAGGCTTGGGAAACTTCACCGCCTGCGGAGGTTAGCAGGCCGGCATAAACGGCTTTTTCACCCATGGAAAAGTCACTTGTATCCACCACCTTTTGAAGGACAACGGAAGCGTGTGCCAAGTCATGCAGCCGGTAGGCTTTGAGTGCTTCCAGCAAAAGGTCGGAAGCGCTTCTGGTGGCGGTTGCGCTATCCGACAAGGTGGTCTCGAGTTCCACACCACGGAGGAGGCACAGGTAGTCGTGCCTTCTGATAAATTGAAGATCGCCCGGCTTTATCTTGAGGAGTCTGGCGGCGAGGGAGGCCAGCAACGCGGAGTCGTTCTGAATGGAGGCCATTTTCCAGCACTTCTCCAGCATCTGCACCTCATCTGCTGAGCCAGGCTGAGCCAGCGCTAGGTAGGCCTGAAGCGCCAACGCCGGCATATGCCACGATTCGGCGAGAGTGGCGGCGCCCATCAGAGCCAAGGCGTCTTTTTCCGAAACACCCTGCTGGATGGCTTCTTCGAGATGCGCACGGGCAGCTTTGATGTCCGAAGGATTCAGATTTCGTGCCGCCAGTGCCCGCCAGCCGGCGGCACGTGAATTCGAGACAGGAAGTCTTTTTCCTTTTTTCAGCAGATCCATCAATTCCTGCCACCTCTGTTGCTCCTTCAGCCCTTGGGCAACCATAGGAAACAGGGCAGGTGATTCGAGCAGTACACTCGCCGGAGCAAGTTCGCAAATTTTGGCGTATTCCTTCTCCCTGGCCAGCCAAGCGGCGACCTGTGCCAGGATGACGGGCCCGCCCGTTCTACAGCGGTCGATTTCTGCCTGGATCGTTTTTTCACGCCGCGCTGGGTGCAGGCGAATGAGGGCGGAAATGATCACGAGCCGGTCATCCAGCGTGATGTCGGGATGCGCTTCTGCCAGTTTCAGCAACTGTTCCGCCTCGGCCAAAGTCAGTTCGCTTCGTCGGCTCAGAGCCCTGACGGCATCGAGTCCACTCCGGCCTTTATTTACGGCCATTTTAAAGAGAACCTTCCATGCCGCATCCTGGATCTCAGGGAAGGGGCCATCCAGGTCTTTGACTGCCTTGCGGAACGCCACCTCCGGCTCGTCCGGAAAAAGCTGGAAGAGTTGAAGCTCGAGCTCTGCTGCTTCTTGAAGGTTGCCTTCGTTTCGGAGAAGATCGATGTTGAGTTTCATCGCCATCAAGCCGGAACGCTGGGAGGACGAGAGACGGTCCCAAGCGGCTCTCGCCCGCCGAATATCTCCGGTGCGAAAACGTGCTTGGCTAAGCCACAATACGTCGTCTGGCTGTTCATTTCCTGCCAGTGCCAGCTTTTCAAGGGTATCCGCCAACAGCGCTGGCTCAACGGAAGCTTTTTGCAGGTATTGGGCAAGCAGCCGGAGGAAGTCTGGTGTTTCGCGGGTGGGGCCCTGCACTTGCCTAATCGCACTCAGTGCTTCTGGCAGATTACCAGCGATCAAGGCCTCTCTTGCCTTGGCTACGAACTGGCTGGATTGGAACTTCCTGACGACGTCGAACTTTTTCAAGACCACGACGGTGATTCCCAGCAAAACCAAGCCGATCATCACCCATCCCAGTATGGCAAACAAAGAGAGACTGCCGCCTTTTTGGGGAATCAAGGATTCGGCGTTGGTATCCGGGATCTCGGGTTTCGGCGGGGGGAGGGATTCCATGACAAGACGTGAGATTATCTGCCTGATAAGGCAACGGGACAAGCACCTCCGCAACAACATCATGGATTGGCAGAGCGGCAAGCTGCAGGGGATAATCGCGTGAGGCAGATCGCCCGTTCTCTGAACAAAATCGGGTTCAGGGTGTCTTTAGAGGGCCGCCATGCTCGCTTTCTCTTCAAGGATTGACGCCAGCAGGCCGCTTCGCTAGCATCACTGTTTTTCTCTTCTCTGATCGTCCAATGCCAATGGCTTCTTGCTCCTTCTCGCACCAGGCTGTCCGCCTTTTTATCTTCAGCTTCCTCGCTCTGGCATTCACCAGTGCTGCGGTGGCGGCTCCGAATGCACCGACCAATCTTAGATGCGCAGTCACTGGCTCAAATGCCTTTGCGCTGATCTGGGATGATAATTCGACGGATGAAACCAACTTTGAGTTGGTGATCAATTCCGCTAGCACTTTCGCATTAGGCGCCAGTCCTGGTACAGGCACCATAAGCACGAATCTTTCAGGCCTCACAGGCACTGTGACGTTCCAAATCCGCGCCACCAATGGTTCGGGTTCGTCAGTGTCGAACATCGTGAATGTGACTTTTGCCACGTTTGGTACCCCTAGCAATCTTCTCTCCAAGATTCAAGCGGATGGAAGCGTGATCTTGATGTGGACGGACAACGCCTTTTCGGAGGCGGGCTATTTTGTGGAAATCGCCACCGCTGCCGGCGGGCCCTTTACGGTGTTGGGCAGCCCAGGTGCGAACTTCACGGGACTCATCAGTGCGCTTGCTCCTTCCACGACTTACTTTTTTCGTGTGAGGGGCTTTCAGGGTACGTCGGCGAGTCCCACAGCGACTACGGCTTATTCATCCGTTGCCTCCTTCACGACGCCGGTGCTCACGCCGCCAACGAGTCTCACGGCCACATCTGCTTCGGAAGGCACGGTGAATCTGAGCTGGGCGGACAACTCGGCCGTCGAGGGCGGGTATGGGGTGTATTCCCGGCTGAGCGGCAGCGGCAGCTACACGCTGCTCGCTTACGCCGCCCCGAATGCCACGACCTACCCGGTGACGGGGCTGACCGCTGGCACTGCGTATGATTTTCGGGTGACCGCCGCTTTCCAATCCGCCACCATCATCGAATCGGCACCAAGCAACACGGCCAGCGCGACGACGAAGGACGGCTTCACCAGTGGCACAGCGCCGCCCATCTTTTTCAATCAGGCGTTTTCATATCAGGCGGTGGTTACCACCGGATCCGCCCGGACTTCATGGAGCATCACGGGTTTGCCAACTGGCCTTAACTTTAACAACTCCACGGGAGCAATCACCGGTACGCCCACGGTCACGGGGGCATTCAACTGTCCCATGTCCGCCACTTTCGCGAACGGTTGGACGGCCACCAACACGCTGCAACTGCGTGTGATACGAGCGCCCGGAGCGCCGGTGCCCGCGACGACGATCACTACGCAGACCCTCGCTGTGGGCGGGAACACTTCCGTGGCGCTTGGGGACAAATTTTCTGACCCGGACTCCGAATCCGCCGTGCGCATCGTCACCAACATCGGGACGATGGACTTCATCCTTTTCAACTCCGCCACTCCGCTGGCCGTGGCGAACTTCCTGAGCTATGTGAATGCAGCGGTGAACAACTACAATGGCGCGGTCTTCCATCGCGCGATCTCCGGCTTTGTTGCGCAGGCCGGCGCTTTCAAAGTGCAGTCCGCACCGAACAATTTTAGCGTGACGCCGACAAGCGCCTCTCCGACCAACGAGCCTGGCATCTCGAATCTACGCGGGACCGTGGCGATGGCGAAGATTGGCGGCAATCCGAACAGCGCCACGAATCAGTTTTTCGTGAATCTGGGTAACAACAGCAGCAATCTGGACCGCGACAGCGGCAGCCCAAATGCAAACGGAGGGTTCACCGCGTTCGCACGCGTGGCTGGGAACGGCATGACGGTGGCCGACGCCATCGGCGGCCTTCCAAACGCAACCTACAGCGTGAATCTTGGCGGAACCTCCACGAGCATGGACAACTGGCCGCTTACCTCCTCAAGCGCTGCCATGGACACGACCAAAGTGGTTTCGATCACCTCGGCAGCGCCGGTGGCGGTCTTGAGTTACGCGGTGACGGGAAACACCAGCCCCGCCGTGGCCAGTGCCACGATCAGCGGCACGAACGTGCAAATCAATGCACTCGCCGGTGGTCAGACCAACGTGACGGTGACTGCGACGGATCTGGATGGCAGCACGGTGTCGCAAACCTTCAACGTCACGGTCAATCAAGCCCCAACCATCACGAGTTCCCCGCCGCCAGCCGCCATCGTGAATGGGGCGTACAGCGTCAGCTACACCACGACGGGATTTCCAGCACCCACCTTCAGTGTGACCTCGGGAGCGTTGCCGACCGGCTTGAGCCTGAGCACAGGAGGAGTGATCTCGGGGACACCCACGGCAGCCGGTACGTTCACGGGGACGGTGACCGCCAGCAATGGCATTGGCACGGCAGCCACGCAGAACTTTAGCATTACGGTGAATCAGGCACCTGCCTTCACCAATGGGCCGCCGTCTGGTGCTGGCGTGTTAGGCACGGCCTACACCTCCTTTACCTACACGTTCACCGGCGCACCTGCGCCGACCTTCACGGTGACCTCGGGAGCCTTGCCCACGGGTTTGAGCCTGAGCACAGGTGGGGTAATCTCAGGGACACCCACGGCAGCCGGCACCTTCACAGGCACGGTGACCGCGAGCAATGGCATTGGCACGGCAGCCACACAGAATTTCAGCATCACGGTCAATCAGGCACCTGCATTCACCAATGCGCCGCCGTCTAGCGCAGGCGTGTTAGGCGCGGCCTACACCTCCTTTTCTTACACGGCCACCGGCTCACCGGCACCCACCTTCGCGGTAACCTCGGGAGCTTTGCCCACGGGTTTGAGTTTGAGCACTGGCGGAGTGATCACGGGTACGCCGACTGTGGTGGGAACCTTCACAGGCACGGTGACCGCGAGCAATGGCATTGGCACGGCAGCCACACAGAATTTCAGCATCACAGTCAATCAGGCACCTGCATTCACCAATGCGCCGCCGTCTGGCAGCGGCGTGTTCGGCACGGCCTACACCTCCTTTACTTACTCTGCCACCGGTTCACCGGCACCCACCTTTACGGTGACCTCGGGAGCTTTGCCCACGGGTTTGAGCCTGAGCACGGGCGGAGTGATCTCAGGGACACCCACGGCAGCCGGCACCTTCGCAGGAACGGTGACCGCCAGCAATGGCATTGGCACTGCAGCCACGCAGAATTTCAGCATCGTTATTGCCAAAGCCGCCGCCATGGTCTCGCTGGGCGGTCTGACGCAGACATTCAACAACACGCCACGTTTCGCCACGGCTACGACCACTCCATCCGGCCTCACGGTCGACTACCTGTATGACAGCTCCAGCACTGCGCCGACGAACGCGGGCAGTTACGCGGTGGTGGCCACTATCAACGACAGCAACTACAGCGGAACTGCCTCGGGTACGCTGGCCATCAACAAAGCGACAGCCGGACTTGTTTTGAACGGGCTATTGCAAACCTACGACGGCAGTCCGAAGCCCGTTTCGGCCACCACCACGCCGTCCGGACTCACGGTGAGCATCACCTATGACGGGTCCGCAAGCGCGCCCACCAATCATGGCAGCTATGTCATTGCCGCCAGTATCAACGACGCAAACTACAGCGGCGCGGGTAGCGGCACGCTGACCATCAGGGGCCAGTCTGCCGCAAGCTGGCGCACGCAGCGCTTCTCCTCCCCAGAGATCACAGCAGGCTTGGCCGCCGATGATGCCGATGCCGATGGCGATGGCTTGAAGAATCTGGTCGAGTACGCGCTAGGGACCGATCCGCGGGTACGCAATGCCTCGCCCGCTCCCATCTTGGACGCCAATGGTCTGACTTTGTCCTTCACACGCCCCAAAGATTTGCCCAATGTCAGCTACTCCGCCGAATCTACCGACAGTTTTGGCACCTGGACTCCCATCACTCTGGAACTTGTGAACGATGGTCCGGTGCAAACCTGGCGCGCGCGGGATACGCTTGCGACTGGCAATCCTAACCGGCGCTTCATCCGGCTGGTGTTTACGGCTGTCGCAAATTAGAGTGATATAAATAAGGCCTCTCATGCCCGCCCAATACGCCCGTTATCCCTCGCTTGTTGATCGCACCGTTTTCATCACCGGCGGTGCCGATGGTATCGGCAGTGCCCTCGTCGAGCAGTTTGCCCTCCAGGGCAGTCGCGTCGCATTCGTGGACAAAAACGTGCCCTATGCAAAGGCCACCATCCAGCGCTGCATCGACGCCGGCGCAGCGCACACGCCCTTGTTCTATGAGGTCGATCTCCTCGACATCGATGCGCTGAAAGCTGCCTGCGCCGCCGCCGTTCGCGATCTCGGCAGCATCACCGTCCTCGTCAACAACGCAGCCAACGACGACCGCCATGAATGGCAGGACGTGACCCCTGAGTACTTTGACAACCGCATCAACACCAACCTCCGTCATTACTTCTTCGCCATTCAGGCCCTCGCTCCGCAGATGATCGCCGCTGCGCAGGGCTCCGTGATCAACATCGGCTCCAGCAGCTACATGATGCAGGAAGACTTCTTCCCGGGCTACGCCATCGCCAAGTCTGCCGTGGAAGGCATCACCCGCACCATGGCCCGCACCTTCGGCCCCCATGGCGTGCGCGTTAATACAGTCCTCCCCGGCTGGGTGCCGACCGAGCGCCAGCTCACCAAGTGGTGGTCCCCGGAAGGCGAAGCCGGCACCCTGCGAGATCAAGCCATCAAGCGCCGCATCACCCCCGAAGAATTTTCCCAGATGGTCCTCTTCCTCGCCGCCGACGATGGTGCCGCCTGCACCGCCCAGCAGTTCATGGTTGATGGTGGTAGGTTCTAAAATGATGCCAGGCATGACTGGTACTTATCACCCCCGGCAGCCTTATTCGAATGAGGCTCCATCCACCTAAAAACCTCTTGAAAAACTCGGCTGAGAGGATTTGAGAGCGCGGGAGCATGGATGGCAAGGCGAGTGGCTCAGCCGCTATCGAAGGAGATAACAGCAAGCTACTCAGCACAGCCAGTCATGCTCCGCCGCCTCAATGACTTCAGATGGATTTTTTCAACAGGCGGCCAAGCCAGTCTCACTTTTTCTCGATAAACACAAACCCGCTCAGCGGACGGGAACAGTCCGGCCAATCTTCCACCTCAAGGCACTCATCGATCAAAAGCACCGGCGCGTTTTCAGGCGCATTCCTCACCATCTTTCTCGCTTTCATCAGCTCTCTAACCAACTCCAGCGCCAGGCTCCCAGCCACCTCCGCAGATTCAGCCTCTGGATACGCATGAATGTAAAATTCCCTCAGCCCCGGAAATTTGTCCTCTTTGTCCTGAATAAGGAAGTTTTGACCATGAACGATGACAGCAAATTTTTTCATGAAGAGATCAGACGTAGATAATACGTGAAAGGTAGGGTGGCGCATGGCCACACCTTCTTCAAGGCAACTTGCAGGCTCCAGTGACAAAGTGCTCTCGAGCTTGAGTTCGTTCTGGAAACACATGCAGCGCACCCAGCACGAACTAATCCACTCTAGGCAGAAAGACTGCGAGTGAGCAAGGCCCCCGTCCTTACTTCAGCCACACTCAGTGCGCATGCCCGTGCCCGTATACCAGCCCATGCCATCCCGCCCAGGCCATGTAGCCCGCCAGCAACGTCAGCAGTACGCATGACACATACGGTGCCTTGCGCATCCACTCGCCAAAGCCGCTGAAGCGTTTCTGCGCACGCTGCACACTCCATGCCGCCGCAGCGCCCACTGTCACCATCGTCAGCGCCAGGCCAAAGCTGAACGCCCCCACAATTGCAAAGCCCAGCGCCACCTTTTTCAACTGTAGGCACACCAGTAAAATCGTAAACGCCGCAGGGCAGGGCATCAGCCCGCCCGTGATCCCAAACATCACAATTTGCGGTGTCGTCACGTTCTTGTTGCCGAAGCGTTTCGCGATGTCCTCCGCATGCGCACGCTCATGCGCATCCTGGTACACGTCTCCCTCCGGCTGCACCTCCTCCGCTATCACCGGCGCGTGGCTGTGCCCAAGCTCATGCCCATGCGCCGCCTCCGCAAACTTCAGCCGGTACGTGTGCGCATGGTCCGCATGCCCCAGCGTCAGCGTCGCCATAAACTCATGCGGCTCAGGTAGCATCGCCGTCGCCTCCCAGAAGCCCGCCCCCGGCTCAAACTGAAACACCTGCGTGCTCCCATCCAGCCGAGCCGTTTCCAGTTTCAAGGAATTGCCCTTGGGCAGCGGCACCGCAGCACCGCTCGCTGTGCAGGGGTAAATCCGAAAGCGCGGCGGCACCCCGTCTTCATGCACCGCGATCTCCAGCCACCCGTGCCCGGTGTCAAGCAGCATCCCCCCATGGGCACCATGCGTGCGCTTGCCCGCTACTCGCAGGCTCGGCACCTTAAATCCGGCCGGCATCGTCACCTCATGCTCAAACGCATGTGCATCAGCATGCTTATGTCCATGCAGTCCATCCTGCCCGTGCTCATGCGTGTGGCCGTGTCCATGTTCCTTAGCCTCCGCCACCTCACGGCGCGTCCTGATAAACATCCACACCGCCAGAGCCAAAATCAGCAGCGCAGAGCCCAGCTGGAGGTACGGCTCCACCGTCTCCGCATTCCACTCCCCACCGTAGTGCAGTGCCACCGCCGCCAGCACCCAGATCAGCAGCGAGTGCGATATCGCCGCTGAGAGCCCCAGCAGCACCGCCTGCCACACCGTCCCCCGGATCGCGATGATAAACGCCGCCATCATCGTCTTCGAGTGCCCCGGCTCTAGTCCATGCAGGGCCCCCAGCAAAATCGCCACAGGCACATACAGCCACGCATGGCCGCTGCTCAGGTAGTCAGAGAAAGAATTCATGGCGGTCAAATTAGTTGCGAGCTTCAGCGCGCTCTGGGGGAGGGTTAAGTACGTTGCAAGACGATCCAAAGCTATAAACAAACTTTGAGGCTCACAAAATACATCCGTTCCACCCACAGCTCACACTCTTCACCCACTACGCCAAACTGCAGGACACTTTCGCTTCAACTTTCATACCACATCATTTGTGTTGCATTTCGCCTGCCCATTTTCGCCCGCCCATCATTGCAGCCATCCCGCTTGCTTATCACCTCCACACCATGCCTTGTACGCGCAGGTGCACCCGCCTGCGCATGAAGAACCGCGCAGGCATCGCCGGAGATCATTCCGTCGCTCACACCACGAGCCCTCAGCCCACTCGTGTCCTGCTCATTGACAACCCCACCACCCCCAGACCGCACCCAGCCCCGCCCATGACCCCCACCATCGCCACCGAAACGCTCCTCTCAGACCTCGCCCAGCTCAGCGACATCGACCTCGCCAAAAAACGCCTCGAGCCCAAGAGCGCCCGCTGTATTGAGCTCACCCAGGAGGCCAAAGGCCTGCGCACCCGCATCCCAGCCTCCGTCCTCCTTCACTACGACGCCCGCCTCTCCCGTGGCAAGCGCGGTGCCGCACGCATGCGCAACAACACCTGCGGCGGCTGCAATCTCGCCCTCCCCAGCGGCCAGCTTGCCGACATGCGCCATATAGACGCAGACCTCGTCCTCTGCTGCAACTGCAGCATCTACCTCCTCCCCTCCTTACCCGTCGAGGCAGACCCCGCTATCGAGACCGCCAAACCCGTCGTCGCCAAGAAAGTCGCCGTCAAAAAGCCCCGCAAGCCCAAAGTCGCCAAAGCCATCGACGCAGACGAGTCCGCCTCCTCCGAAGAGGAAGAACTCGAAGTCGAATCCGAAGTCGGCGCTCCGGAGGTATCTGAAGACACCGCCATCACCCCGGCAGAAATCGCCGCCGATCAGGCCCTCTCAGCCGAAGCGCAGGTCGAAGTCGAAGCAGAAGCCGAGATCGCCCTGCCTGCCTAAAGCATGGGCTCCAGGCCCGCCGAGATAGCATCAAATACCAGTCCATGGAATCTCCCATGGCTGGTATTTTTTTGTGGTCAGGGCGCGCGCCCATAGAAGCTCCATTCAAAGCTCCTTCTGGAGCGCGCCACTCCAAGAAAACCTTGGCATCCCCACCGGGAAAGCTAGCATCCACCCCTTTCGAAACCATCCATGCCCCGCATCATTCCTTCTCAGCCATCGCCTCGTCGGCCCCGCCCCCATCTCTTCGCTTTTTGATCATGGAACCTCTCATGTCCTCGCCCCACGAAGTCGGCATCCAGGCCTCGCAGGAGAGGCTGGAAAAGCTACTCGCAGAGCGCCTCACCCCCGGCGCAGACCGCGCTGCCGTGGACGCACGCATCTGGAATCTTTTTGGCGAAACCTGGGCCGTCATGTTCACCGATCTCTCCGGTTTCTCCCGTCACGTTGCCGAATTCGGCATCGTCCACTTTTTGCAGGTCATCTATGAGGCGCAACGCATCTTCACCCCCTGCGTGGACAGAAACGACGGCATCCGCTTGAAGGTCGAAGGCGACAGCATGCTCATCATCTTTCGCACCGTCGCCAGCGCCCTCCAATGCGCCATCGACATGCAGCGCACCGCCAAAGCCTACAACGCTGGCAAGCCCCAGGAAGAGCACATCCTGCAATGCATCGGCCTCGGCTACGGCCCCGTCCTCCGCATCGGCGACCACGATGTCTTTGGCCGCGAAGTCAACGCCGCCAGCAAGCTCGGCGAAGACACCGCCCAAGCCTGGGAAATCCTCGTTACCGATTCCGTCCAATCCGCCGCCGAAGCCGCCGAAATCCCAGGCCTCCAGTTCGAATCCATCCCAGACATTCCACCCGGTGCCAAGAGCGCCGCCCGGCTGCTCTACGAAATCTAAAAGCACCCTCTGCTGCTCCACTCGCGGGCACCGCCATTTCCACCGCCATACTGCTTTCTACGTCCCAAAGCCCCTCCACACCCTCACCGCGCTCCTCCTCCTCATCTTCCTCAGCGCACTCCCTGCCACCGCCGCAGAGGCCACCTTCACATTCACCGTGCTCGAAATCCCTGACATCCAGCGCGGCGCGGGCCTCGCCATCGTTATGCGCACGCCCTCCGGCAAGACCTGGCTCTACGACACCAGCACCGCGCACGCTGAAAACTCTCCTCCGATGGCTGGTTCGCCAACTTCAATGCCGGGCGCGATCTCATCGCCCCACGGTGTCCAAATCGGCCTTGCTCGTCGCCGCCTTGTTAAACAGGCACACCCTCCAGCCCGCAAACAGGCCTCAATTCCTCCAGCAAAATTGAACTTCAGCCTCCCTCATCACGTCCAATCTCGACTCAGAAACGATAGTCCTTAAGCAGGCCGCTTTTGTTGGCGGTCTGCCATGGTTCGCGGTAGTCTCCTCTTCAATTTCCTGCCTGTGATTTTCACCTCGCCGTCCGCCTACCCCGCAGCGCTCAGCCATGGCTCATGGCCTGCGTGCACTGTCACCATAAGACCCTTTGGCAGTTCCACCGGGCGGTTGCGGCTCCTCGCCCTCGCTGCCTGCACCCTGGCACTTGCAGTTGTTTCTTCACACAGCGCAGAGCCGCCCGCCTCCTTCGTCCCCGGCACCGGCTCCCGCTCGGACGTCAAGCCCTTCTACTTCGCCATCCCCGCGCCACGTGGTCAGATCCTCGACCGCAAAGGCCGACCCCTCGCACAAAACACCACCGTACGCCGTCTCCAGTTCACCGTCCCCGCAGACAAGCGCAGCACCCTGGAGACCTACACCGCCTGGCTTCAGCAGGAAATCGACGACACCAAGGCCGACCTCCCCGTCGCACGTCTGCCCGATGTTGATACCCTCAAACGCCACTACGAATCCCGTCGCGAGCTCCCCATTTCCGTCAGCGATGCCTTCACCCGGGACATTGTCATCGATCCCCACAAGCACCCCCACGCCAGCCTCCGCACCGAGTACATCCGCCACTACCCGCACGCCGGCATGGCCGCTCACATCCTCGGCTACATCGCCTCAGACGGCGCACCGCCCTCCGGTCCCATCCTCCGTAGCGAGCCCCTCTGGCAGCGCACCAAAGGCGCCACCGGCCTCGAAGCCGCCTACAACAAGCAGCTCACCGGCACGGATGGCACCCTCTGCCTCATGATGGCAGATGCTGGTAGCGTTGCCTATCAGCAGGTCTTCGCCCCGCCCGCCGCCGGGCGCGATGTCGTCACCACGCTCAATCTCGAAACCCAGCGCCTTGCCGAGACTGCCCTAGCGCATTCAAAGCGCCGCTGCGCCATGGTCATCGTCGATGCCTACACCGGAGACATTCGTGCCATGGCCAGCCTCCCGCACTATGATCCCAATGCCTTCGCCGGCGGAATCTCCTCCACCGATTTCACCACCCTCACGCAGGACATCGACGGCCCGCTCTTTGATCGCGCTCTCCTCGGTACCTACCCGCCCGGCTCCATCTTCAAGCCCATCGTCGTCCTCGCTGGACTCCGCGCCGGCACCGTCGCCGCTCAGCAGGAGTTCGATTGCGGCCCCTCCCTCATGATCGACGGCCGAGAATTCGACAACTGGTCCAAGGACGATCACGGCTTCTTCAACGCACGCGCCGCTCTCATCCGCTCCTGCAATACCTACTTCTACCAGTCCGCCATCATCACGCGGGACCGCCCCATCCTCTACATGGCACACGAGTTCGGCCTCGGTGTGGCCCCCGTCCTCCCGCTGAAAGCCGCCACCGGAAATCTCCCGCAAAGCGCCCCGTCCAATCACGACCTCGCCAATCTCTCCATCGGCCAGGGTGTCACCGAGACCTCCCCTTTGCAGATGGCCATGGTCATGGCCACCTTTGCCAATGGCTCCTGTCGTCCGCGCCCCCGCCTCGTCTCCCACACGCAGTCCCAGACCGGCCAGCTTGGGGACGTCGCCATCCCATGTCGTGAGGCCCTCATGCCAGTCAGCCAGATGGATCTCGAAACTGTGCGCAGCGGCATGTTTGGCGTCGTCAATCATGCCCGGGGCACAGGCAAAGCCGCGCGACTCAAGAAAGTCGCCGTCTTCGGCAAGACCGGCACCGCCCAGTGGGTGCTGCGAGGTGCCAAAGCCAACGTCGTATGGTTCAGCGGATTTGTTGACACCAATCCGCCCCTCGCCTTCGCCGTCATGGTCGAAGGGAATGCAGGGCAGGGGGGGCTCTCGGGCGGCGGCACCGCAGCCCCCATCATCGCCAAAGTCCTTCACGATATCGAAGACCGCCCAGCCGCCCACGACGTCAAATTTCAGCCCGACAACGTCCCCGAAGAAAACGACCCTCTAAACCCCGACTACAATCAGCCCCCACCCGGCTACTACGGCGGCCCTCAATACAACGAGCCCCCCGGCATCGGTGGCTTTTTCCAGCGCATCTTCCGGTAACCAATCCTCCTCTTCCTCCTCCTCCTTTTTTCTCTGAATCCGAGAGTAAGAGGAAGAGTAGGAGGAAGAGGAAGATAAAAAAGCTCCATTCGCCTCATGCCCGCCCTCCGCGCCCTCCTCACCTCCCTCCGCGCACGCTACCTCCGCCTCCCGCGCTGGTTCCGTTTCATCGGCGTCACCTGCGCCGTGCTCGCGCTTATCGGCCTCATCACCTTCGGCTTCATCTGGCACCACTACTCCACCCATGCCGCCACCTACGACATGGCATCCCTCACGCGCGGCCAGAATGAAACCCTCATCAAAGACGCCCAAGGCGCGCCCATCGGCAGTGCCAGCGAGATCGAGCGCGAGATCGTCACCCTCAATGACGTCCCCATCACTCTCGTCCAAGCCATCATCGCCACGGAGGACGCCCGCTTCTTCTCCCACCCCGGCTACGACATCATCGGCCTCACCCGCGCCGCCGTGAAAAACTTCACCGCCAAAGGCATCCGTCAGGGCGGCAGCACCATCACCCAGCAGCTCGCCCGCAATGCCTTTGGCCTCCAAGGCCGTAGCTACGAGCGCAAGATCACCGAGATATTCCTCGCCATGCGCATCGAGCGTGAATACACCAAAGAGCAGATCCTCACCCATTACATCAATCGCATCTACCTCGGCACCGGCTGCAGCGGCGTTGGGGCTGCCGCCCGCACCTACTTCCGCAAAGACGTCCACGACATCTCGCTCGTCGAATCCGCCACCTTGGCCGGCATCATCAAGGCCCCCGTCGCCTTCTCCCCCATCACCCAGCCCGCCCTCGCCAAACAAAAGCGCGATCTCACCCTCCAGCGCATGGCAGAGACCGGCAGCATCACCGAAGCCGAAGCCACCGCCGCACGCGCCCAGCCCGTCACCGTGAGCCATGACAAAAGCCGCGTCCGCACCGGCTACATGCTCGCCGCCGCGCGCGCCGAATTCCAGCGCCTCGGCCTCAAGCCCGGCACACCTCCCGAGATGACCATGTCCCTCCGTCTCGACTGGCAGCACAAACTCGACACCCTAGTCCGCAAGCATCTCGACACCCTCGCTCCCAAAGATAAAGACCTCCAGGGTGCCGTCATCGTCCTGGACAACACCACTGGGGCCATCCTCGCCATGCAGGGTGGGCGTGACTTCACCACCAGCCCCTTCAATCGCGCCCTCGAAGGCATCCGCCCACCCGGCACCGCCTTTCTTCCCCTCGTTTACGCCGCTGCCCTCACCGCCCAGCCAGACATCACCGATGCCCCCCAGATCGACGGCCCCCTCGACAACAAGCAGGCCATGATCGGCGGGCTCACCGGCACCCTTGGAGAATGGGGAGCCGAAGGCGAACCCGTGGCCTACACCGGCACCACCATCACGCCCAAGCAGTCCCTACTGGAAGGCCGCACCGCCGCCACCGTCCGCCTCGGTTATCAGGTCGGGCTGGAGCCCCTCCGATCCGCCATCACTCGCTGCGGCTTCACCAATCCCCTCCGCACCGAAGCCGCCTTCACCCTTGGCCAGAGCCCGCTTCGCCTCGTCGAGCTCGCTCGTGCCTTCACCGCCATCGCCAATGACGGTCGCCAGTGCGCCGCCCCGCATCTCCTCCTCACCCCCATCATCCGCAGCACCGAAGTCTTCACGCCCGCCGCCGTCTCCCATGTGCGCAATACCCTCATCACCGGCATGGAGCGCCCCGAATACCGCAAGCCCCTCCTCGCCCACGGCCTCGCCAACAAAAGCATCGCTGGCTACGGCGGCATCACTTACGACCGCACCGACGCCTGGTTCATCGGCTCTGATCGCGAGCGCACCTGCCTCGTCTGGATCGGGCATGACAAAGACATCCCCATCAGCGCCAACACTACCGCCTCCACCGCAGCGCTCCCACTATGGGCCGCCGTCTTCGCCATGGTCACCGAAGGCAAGACCAAAGGCTGGGAAGGCAAAGCACCCGCCTCACAGCTCCTCGCCACACCGCCCCGCGCTCTCTTCGTCGAAGGCGAAGCCCGCGTCATACCTGTGACGCCAGTGTCCAGCGTCGTCCTCGGCAAAGACCCCTACCAAAGCACCAGCGCCCCCGGTGGCGTACCCGCCGCAATCCCACTTCCTCAAGACGACTTTGTCCCCAAAGCCATCCCTGTGAAGCAGTAGCCACTCAACCCGAATTCTGAAGTTGGGCGGCATTTTTGAGGTCATTTTTATGGGGAGGCGGGTGATCGAGAAGCGACTTCGGCGAGGTTCGTTTTCGCTAATTCAGCACCTTGTCCACCACAGGCTTGTGCTTGTTGGTGCCGCCCCAGCTTTGGGGGATTTAGAGCACTGGCTGGCATGCCCGTTTGCCCAGGATCGCTCCGCCAAGGAACCAAGCCTACAGTCTGGCCTTCTTAAAATCGCCGACAAAGACGAAGGATGGAGACCATGGATTGGTGAAGCAAGATCGTTGAAGGACGGCGCCGCGCTTCACTTTTTAGGCTTTTGAAACCAGCCCTTCATTTTACCGAAGAGACCCTGCTTGGGTTCTGCGGCGGCATTCGGCGGCGGGAGGAGATCGTTGGGTTTGTCTTTACGCTCTGGTAAGGCGCGAGGGACGATTTCTTCGGGCATGCTGGCGAACTGCTCAGTTTGCTCATAAGTGCTCATGTTGTCGCCAATTTTAGCCTGCTCCAGCATGTGGTCTGCCGAGTCGGAGAGAATACGAGGCTGCACAAAGATCATCATCTCACGGCGCTCTTTTTTGATGTTGGTGTTGCCAAAGAGGTGCTTGAGAACGGGGATGCGAACGAGAAACGGCAGCCCGCGTTTGTTGTTGGTGTCACGCTCGGTGATGAGGCCGCCGAGCATGGCGGTGGCTTGATCGGGGATGATCAAGCTGTTGTGCATGCCCTGTTCGGAAATATTGGGAACTTGGTTGCCGCTGATGGTGGTGAAGCCGGAGACATCATTGTTCTGCTGCTTGAATTCGAGCATGATTTCATTGTCGTTGAAGATGTGCGCCGTGATGTCGAGTTGCAGACGCACGGGAATGTACTGGGTGGTGGAGGAGAACCCACCGCCAACCACACCGCTTGTAAAGCTCTGCCCGGCGATGGCAATCTGCTGGCCGATGTAGATGCTGGCGGGCTGGTGGTTCAGTGCGGTAATGGTCGGCTGCTGCAGGACATGGAAACGTTGCGTGCTTTCAAGCGTCTGGAGGAAGACGTTGAGGTTCTTGTTAATCTGGCCATAGGCGGTGAGACCACCCAGCGCGGCAGGGCCACCTGCACCGAGAAAGCCCGCGATGTCATTTAGATTGGCGGGATTGGCAAAGGCAGTGCCCTGAGTGTTGAGCACGCCGCCAACCAGGCCGTTGTCGCCGACTTTTTTGAGCGACTGAATCCAATCGAGACCGAAGTTGAAGTTATCGCCGAGCGTGAACTCACCAATGATGGCAGAGAGCAAAATCTGACGCGGACGCACGTCCATTTCATCCGCGAGTTCTTGCAGTGCCTTGATTTGATCGGGCGGACCGGTGGCGATGAATTTGGAACTGGCGGAATCGGCGATGACGAAGGTGTTGCCGATCAATACACTGATGGGTTTTTTGGTGACTTCCAATGGCGTGATGCTGCCAGAGCCAAAGGAGTTGCTGGCAGATTGCCCGCCAATGCCCATCCCCGAACTGCCACCGAATCCAGAGCTGGACCCGGAACTGCTGCCGAAGGAGTTGTTGGTGGGCGAGGTTGGAGTGTTGGTTGTGTTCTGCTGGGGAAGGCCGCTTGCTGCGGTGTTTTGCGAAGTTCGCTGCAACGCCTTTTCGGCGAGGTTGAGAAAGACAGTGAGGTCGAGGTACTTGAGCCGGCGTGAATAGTAACGAGAGGAGGGAGATTCCGCATCCAGGTCAGTGATGAAGTTGTCGATGCGCCGCATGTCCACAGGGCGAGCGACGATGATGAGGCTGTTGGTTCGTTCGATGGCCTCGATGACTGGCTTGAAGGCCTCGGGGGTGGCCCCGGCTCCACTGCCCATGGTGACGGAGACTGGTGCGGCTGGAGCAGATCCTGGAGCGGTCGGTGGCCTGGCCGTGCCGCCGGTTTTTGGTGTGGCAGAACGATTGCTGGAACCATCGCCAAGGCCGAGCAGGCTATTGAGCTGCTCCACCACTTTCGCAGCATCCGCACGCTCAAGCCGAACTGTTTTGTGGATGGTTTCCATGGGGGGGGAATCCACCTGCTGGGCCAGCTCCAGGTAAGCGCGGATGGTCTGAGACGCCTCAGTGATGATCAATGACTGGCCGTTGGCCACGGCTAGGATTTTTCCATACGCATGCAGGGGGATGAGCTGCTGAAAGGCGGTGGATGCCTCCTCCGCCTGGAGGTAGTTGAGTTGAATGACATGAGATACCACCTGATCGTTTGTCGGCAGATCTTCAGCTCGCAGGACGAGCGGCACGCCTTGGGTGGAAGGATTGGTGCCCTGTTCGGCAGCGATGAGTTTGAACAGATTTTCCCCGCTGGGCACCAGCACGAACCCGTGCATCAGCAGGCCTTTTTCGATGATGGTGCGGTATTCTTCGTCGCTGAACTCACCCGGGACTTCAATGGTGACAGTAGCGTTTTCCAGACCACGATCTTTGAGAACGCGGCGTCCCGTCACTCGAAAATACTCTCCAATCACCTCTGAGAGCGGTGTGGCGGTGAAACCGATGATATTTTTGCCTGAGGAGGGTTGAGGCGCGGCAGTTGACGTAGGGGGGGGGCTGGCAGGTGGAGGCAGTGGCGCGGGAGCGGGAGCGCGTCCTGATGAAGGCACGTTGAACTGGGGGGGCGCTGGTAAGGAAGGATTTACTGGCGCAGTCAATTGAGGGCGGTTTCGGGGAGGTGGTACAGGGGCGATCTGCGCCGCCAGGAATTCCGGAATCAGGCAGAGTGAGGCAGAAAAAAGCAGAGCCAATTTGCAGAACAGGTTCATGGGGGAAGCGGGTGCAGAAGATTACTGAGAAATGACTGGGGAGTTGAGAGACGGGCCAACCATTCTGCGGCGTACTGGCACTGGGGGAGCGCCTTGCTCATTAGCCAATGGCGACACAGGCGGTGAGGAGGGAGAAGGGTTTACCGAATTGAGTGTGCCTGAAGTAGGAACCAAGCTTGGCCTGCCTGGATTGTAAGGAGCAGCCTGTGAGTGGGGCTGTGAAGAACCATGCGCGGTGGCCGATACGGCGGTCGGTGCGGTGGCCTTGCCCGGCTGAGAGGGGTTTTGTGGCAAAGGAATTTGCAACGGTGCACCAAGCTGCTGGCGGGACTGCTGCATTTGAGGGGCCTTGGACATTTCGGCTGCAGCCATTTGTTTGACGTAACTGTCGTTGTAGCGGATGGTGGCCGTCTCGGTGCCAAGGGTGACTTCGGCCACCACGTCCTTGCGACTGGAGCCCAATTTGACGCTGCTGAGTTTCATGCCATTGGCAGCGGGCTGTCCCTGTTTGAGGCTGATGCGTTCGTTGGTTTTCGTATTGACGATGATGATCGTGGGATCTTTGGAGTCGCCAAAGTAGGTGCCGATGGTGAGATCCAATGCGAAGGAGATTTGATCCACGACGGGAGCCACTGTTTTCAAGGTGAATGGATTCTTGTTCCAGCCAGCCTCGTAGCGTTGCACGTCATGTGGGACGGGCGGCTGGAAGCTCATTGCTTCCTGCTGCGCGTATGCCAGTCCTGCCATCAGGAACAGGAGGATTGGAAGGCCTCCATATTTCATGAGCCAGCAGCCTCCGGGGATGGCTCCTGCGCCACGGCGGGTGCATGAAGCTGGCTGATGTGGATCATGGTAACGACGTCTGCCGGATTGGCGGCATCAGGCGTCATTTTCAAATAGGAGACCACCCTGAAAGCTGCGGGAGCCAGCAGACCATGCATCCAGCGGAAGACGGATGCCATTGGCCCTCGAACGGTCAGCGTCACTCCCACTTCGCGGTAATAGGCTGCGGTCACTGGCTCATGCAGTTGTTGCTTCTGAACCGTCAATCCCTGAGCGGTGGCAGATTTCAGCAGCATTTCCAGCAGTTCTTCACTGGCAAGGTTTTCGCTGGTCATTGCTGGCTGCGCAGATTGCAGCCAGTCGAGGCGCTGCTTCCACATTTCCGCCTCGGTCAACATCGCCCGCCCCTCCATCTGCTGCAGTTCGAGCGTTTGTTGACGCCGCTCAATCGCACGCTGCTGCCGCAACAGATACTGCGAGAGGACCACACCCATGCACAGGGCAGTCAGAACGCCAAGAATCATGATCAGCCTGAGTTCACTGGCCTTCATGCTCAAGCCCTCCAGTAAGTGTGCCTTGGGCACGGAATTCTGCGCGATTATCTTCGCGAATCGTGGGCACCGGGCACGTCCAGGAATAACGCTGAAGTGGTATGCACGCGGCCAGCTGATCCTTGAAGGCGAGCGCCTGATTTACCGTCGCGGCTTCACCACTGACGATGAGCTTGCCGCCGTCGACTTGAAATTCCTTGAGGCGGATGCCTTCCTGAGGCAGCAGCGAGACGATCTGATGAAACAGCTCCACCGGATACAAATCAGGATTGATCGCCGCTTCCATTTCTTGCCAGCGGTTCTGTGCCTCGCGCACGAGATCGATTTCCGGTTGCGCGTTGTTCATGACGACAGCCGCGTGATTCAACTGCGATGTGCGCCATTGCAACCGCAGCCACCAGGCACCGAAAAAGCAGAGGTAAACCAGCGCTGCTGCTGCAAGGATGAGCCACTGATTCTGGCGGTGTTTTTGCTGTTGCCGCCGCACGGCCACCTGCACTGGTAGCAGGCCGCTGGATTCTGCAGGAGGACGCGGGTCAGGACGTTTCTCCTTGATCACGGAGGCAGCTTCAAACAGGCAGGCGAGCTGCGGGGCGAAATCGGTTTCAACGTGCGTCCACAGATGGATGGCGTCCACCTGGGCAAAGTTGATGAAGCCGTGTGTTTGCAACGTGGCGCACATGTCACGAAGTTCAAAGGCCGCGTCCACATCCAAACTGCGTGCTGTGAGTACTCCGAGATGCAGCAGTTTTGCTTCATGGGTGAATGCCACGACATGGCGCCCGAGCTCCTTCCACAGGGCAATGCCATTGTCAGGCAGGGGGAGCATGCGGGCGCTGGGCTCAAACTGACCATGAACGCACTGCTCCCAGCCAGAAAAGTCCTCAGCCAGCGCCAGAGTGCCCACCAGAGCCTGTCTGCCCTTGCGCAGCACCGGCCAGTTTAGCCAGAGACGCGAACCGCTTTCGTTTTTCATCCCCAGACCTTCCCAGCGAAGATCAACGGTTTCATTGAGTGCCTCCTGCGTGAGAGACCAGAAGGGTGCGCTGTCAAAGGCGAGTGCTTCGACCCCCATCAGACCATCGTGGACTGCATGCTCTGCAGGCATCCAAACACCATCGGCTCCGCACTGCCAGGCTTCACGAGATTCCTCTCCCGGAAAGCTGAGCGCCTGCTGTGATGGACGTTGAAAAACCATAAATCTCAAAGCCGTTGTGCTCCTTTCACAGGAAATTCGCGCCACTCGGTGATGTGAGGCGTGCCGCCATTCTTACTCATGATGACTGCGATGCCGCAGCGTGAATCTCCTGCGGTGCCGATGCTCTCAATGCGCAGTGTCGCCCCCTGAAGCGTGAGCAAGGGGAGGATGTCTGCTCCCTGTTGGCCGGTGATGCCGAGCAGTGACAGTGCTTCATTCAGACTTTTAAGCGGCTGGTCATCCTCGGTCTGCTGCAGACCATCCAGACCATTGCGCTGCTGCACAAGCAGATTGGCATTCGCCAGCGAAGCGCCTGTTGCCGCAGCCAGCACTTCGGCAGAGGCCATGTTCACATCCAACTGGCCGGTGCCCCGGAGAGTGAAAAACGAACGCCAGTCTGGTTTTACCGACTGGATTTCGTCTGCACGCGCCACCAGATCCACCTCATCGAAGCTGCTGAATTTCCGATTAAACGGCCGGTCTGAAAACCCCAGATGCTCGTAATCCAGCTTTTCCGCACTGTCAGGCCGACGCTTCAAGTCATCGGCGTCCGTCCAGTCCATCAATGTAGCCGTGATGCCCTGCGCATCTGCCGCCGATATGCCCCAAGACTGCAATAGCCGTTCCAGTACAGGT
This sequence comes from Verrucomicrobiaceae bacterium, assembly GCA_027490195.1. Taxonomy (GTDB): domain Bacteria; phylum Verrucomicrobiota; class Verrucomicrobiia; order Verrucomicrobiales; family Verrucomicrobiaceae; genus Prosthecobacter. Next base: position 62,816 of record JAIXYN010000066.1, read on the forward strand.
AGATGTTGCTCTGTAAGCAAAGCATTGAGATTCAACCGGCTCTCTTCGGTGCCAAGCACGACTTCAAAGCGCTCCACGCCGGAAACACTTCGCCGCAGCAGTGGATCGCCTACCTTGATCACGGGATGCGCCGCCACGGCAATGCCCATTTCCGCAAGCTGGCGGGCGCGTATCATGCCATATCGTGCCTGCTGCATTTCGCCATGCTGGTGTGAAACGGACACTGTCAAGATGACCAAAAACGAGAGCATGGCCACAAAGCACAAAACAGCCAGCAAGACAGATCCGGCATTTGTCGGTGTGGGGCGGTTTTGAAGAGGGTTTGTCACCAATCGCGAAATGGGGTTTTGAGTTCTAATAATGCATGCGGAGGGGTGAATGATTCGCGCGGACGATTTTTGGGCAGAATGACCGTCTAGGGGGGCGTGAAGAGGGCATTATCACAAATGACTGACGCAGACCCTAGATGCTATCGGGACCTTGGAAAACTGCAATCATGAAATGAACCTACGAGCCAACCAATGGCGCGGAACGTACCGGCCTATTTGAAGCAACGAAATCGGGACGCGTTCTTCCTTCGTGGGGCTTCGCAGCTCGGTTATTGAACCCTCCTATTTTCGGGGGCAGTGCCATGAGTTCTTCGCAGTTGACGTTTTGAAACTTGCGGCTGAAAATCGTTCATGGCTCTAAATCCGCTTTTGGCATAGTACTGCAAAAAAAGCTTATTTAATAGCAAAAAAGCTAAATGTATTGACCCAAACTCTTCTTGGCGGTTGATTCGTCTGATCTACGCAAACTCACCCATTAGGGTTAGTCCTTCGGACTGTCTCAAGTGCCTGCGTCCCTCGGCTTTTGGGTTCCTGATTAGAGGCATTCTGCGCCAACTTCCCTCTCTGCACTACTGGCGCACGACCTTCACGCGCATGAAGCGCGGGCCGCCGCTGCTCATGGGCTGGGAATCGCGTACGATGAGGCGGGTGCTGGTGTCCTGCTCGGTGACGAGTCCGGCGCTGCTCCAACTGGCGTCATTTTTAATGTCGCTGGTGGCTTCCACGGTGAAGGTCACGTCTGTGGCGGCGGCGTTTTTCGGCACACTGATGCGCAGGAATTTGTCGGTGCTGACGGTGGCGGTGTCAAAGATCAGCGGGGAGGCAGCGGCTGTCAGCGGGCCGGTGCCGAAGGCGTATTCCAGGAGGTTCGCCTGGCCATCGAAGTCTGGGTCCAGGGACTGCGCGGCATTGGGGTCGCCGTAGCCGCCGGTGGCGGTCCAGTTTTGGGCCTGCCAGACTTCGAAGGCCTTGGCGTAGCCTGTGAAGGAAAGGTCTCTGAAGGTCTGCGCGCTGCTATCGTTGGCGGTGAGGCGCAGCACGTAGGCTCCGGGTTGCGCCAGCACGGCGGTGGTGTCTGGCAGCGTGACATTGCCAAAGGTGACGGCCGCGGGGCCGCTGATCTGGGTCCATAGGCTGCTGAGGGCGACGGGGGCGGGGAAGTTGTCATCCGTCACGGTGCCGCGGATGGCTACGGGGGAGAGCGGCCAGGTGGCCATGCTGGCAAAGGCCACGGTGGGCGCCCTGTTCAGCGGCACGATGCTGAGATTGCTGAAGGTACAGGCGTTCAGCACGCCGGCGGTGCCGCCGTTGTTGTCCACGCCAAAGCCCACCAGCACGGCGGCGGGCATGATGATCGTCTGCGGCTGGCCGAGCTGCGTCCAAGCACCGGGGCTGCCGGAGACATCGGCGGCATGATAGCCGGTGACGCGGTTCCCCTGCCGCACCAGGCGGAGCCAGCGCGGGACGGTGTTAAAGGCGGGCACGCTGCCGGTGCCGCCACCGGCCAGCGTGCGCCATTGGAAGCCGCCAAAGGCCACGGAGGGCTTGCGCCCGATGTGGATATATCCCGCAGTGCTGTCCATGCTCTCGCGCAGCTCGATGCCCGAGATGGCGCTGAGCGCCGAGGACGATGCGGTCAAGAGCTTGGCGGTGACCATCACATCCCCATAATACTGCCAGCCGTAGAAAGCGCCCTGGCCATCAATGCTGCCGCTGCCGCCGATGCTGTAAGTGCCGGCATTCACGCTGAAGGTGCTTGCCGTGGGCGTGGTGGTGCCAAAGTCCTCCGCCACCACGGCGGGGCTGCCGGCGGTGAAGGCGGGGGTGAGCGTGACATTGTCAAAGGTGGCGGTGCAGACCTGCCCGGCGGTGCTGCTGTTCCCCGTGGCGGTGAGGCCCATCTGTGTGTTCGCATCCGCCATGGTGATGGTGGTGGCCGTGCCGATGGCCGTGTACGTCCCCGGCGCGCCGCCCACATCCGGCGCGTAGGAGGCGGTGATGACACTGCCCGTGCGGTCCAGCTTGACCCACACCGGCAGAGTGACGCCACTTTGCGTGACCACGGTATCGTTTGTGCTCGCCGTCGTGCGCGTGCGGAATTGCAAGGTGCCGCCGATGTAGCCCAGTACCGCGCGATTGGACGAGCGCGCAAAGCTGTCGCGGATCGCCACCCCCGCGAGGGGCGTGGTGGCAGGGCCGGTCAGCGTCGTCAGGCGTGCCACCACACTGCCGTCCCCATTGACCTGCCGTGCCATGAGGTGCGCGCCATCGGTGTTCGTGCTGGCATAGCCGGGGCCCATGCCGGTGAGGATGTAGCTGCTGCCGATCTTCCAACTGGCACCGCGCTGCTGCGTGGTGGGGCTCATGTCCTGCGCGATGAAGTCCGCCGCATTGACAGCGCTGCCCATGATCACCGTGACCTGGTCGCTCACCGTGAACTGACCGTCCGTCGCCGTGATCTTCAGCACATACACGCCGTCCGCGCTGAACGTCACCGGGGTGCTGCTCAGCGTCGGCGTGCCAAACGTGGCCGTGCCCGGGCCGCTGGCCTGCGTCCAGAGCATCGTCAGCGGCTGCGGCAGGCCGTCATCCGTCACGCTGGCACCCACGATCACGCCTTGCCCGCTGGCCACCAAGGGCGCATTGCCACCAGGACTGGTGATGTAAACCACTGGTGGGTAGTCGTTGTCTTGAATCGTCACCGCGCCAAAGGCGCCGGAACCAATGTCATAGTTCGTGCTGGTGTTGATCGAGAGGATCACGATTTCATCGCCTTCAGTGACGGCGTCATTCACCGGTGTCACGGTGATGGTCTTGCTCGTTTCATTGGCGGCAAAGGTGATGCTGCTGGCGATGTTGGCGTAGTCCGTCGTATTGGTGGCGGTGCCGGCGATGGTGAAATTCACGGTGAGCGAGGCCGTGCTCGGCTCGGTGCGCGTGAGGGTGAACTGCCCCGTGTTTCCCGGAGTCTCGGTGGCGGTGGCATCGTTCGCCACGAGGCTCACCGTGCTGCGGTCATCATCGGCGATGGTCACCGTCGCCGCAGCGGGAGTCCCCACCGTGTAGTTTGTGTCCGTGTTGATGGTCTGGATCACCGTCTCCGGTCCTTCGGTCAGCGCATCCTGGATCGGTGTCACGGTCAAAGTGGCGCTGGCGGAGTCCGCAGGAATCACCAAGCTCAGCGGCGTATTGATCGTGTTGTAGTCCGTGCCGGAAACCGCCGTGCCACTGCGCGCCAAGGACACCGTCAGCGGAGCCGTCGTGGGCCCGGTGCGCGAGACGGTGAAGGTCCCCGGATCCAGCGCGGCCTCCGCCGCGCTGGCGTCTGTCGCCGCGATGCTGACCACCGGGAAATCATCGTCCGTGAGGGTCAGCGTGTGCACCGCCACGGAGCCCGCATTGGCCCCCGCCGCATTCGCCAGTCCCACGATCACGGTCTCCGGCCCATCGATCAGTGCGTCATCCACCAGGGTGATGGGGATCGCCTTCACCAGTTCCCCCGGTGCAAACGTCAGCGTGCCACTGCCCAGGGTGTAGTCCACGCCGCCGCCCGTCGCCGTGCCGCCGCTGACACTGTAGTCCACCGTGGCACTGGAGGAAGAGAGCGCGCTCAGAGACACCAGGATGGAGCCCGTGCCGGCATTCTCCGCGACGCTGCCCGTGGTGGCGGCAAAGCCCACGCTGGGCAGTGCCGGTGGCGCGTCGTCATCGATGATTGTGTAAGTGTAGGTCGGGTTCGTGCCCAGCGTTGCGCCGTTGGGATTGCGTATCACGAGGGTGATCGTTTCATCATTCTCCGGCATCGCGTCATTGCTGATGGCGATGGCGATGTTCTTGGACTGGTCACCAATGCCAAAGCTCAGAGACCCGCTGGGCATCGTGTAGTCAAGGCCTTCGCCAAAGGCCGTCGTCACCGTGGTGTTGCGGCAGATGAATTCGCCCAGGGCGTTCTGCACCAGCCCCATGTAAAGACTGCGGCAGCGGAAGGTGTTGGATTCGCGGATCATCACCCCGGCCTGCGCGTTCACTGCACCCCCGCTCTGCGAGAGCACCCGCGCCGTGATATTGAAGTCCCCCGTCACCGGCATGGCCACAAAGTGGCATTCGTCTTCCGTGCCGCCGATCTGTGAACCCGAGCCACTGACCATGTAAACACCGCTGTTCAGCGCATCCGCGCCCTGGGCATTCACATAACCGATGGTGCGCCCAACGAGCCTCAGGGTCGGCACGGTACTGATGCTCACATTGTCAAAAGTCGCTGTCTGCAGCAGCCCGTCGCTGCGTGCGCACACAGCTAATCCGACTTGCAGCTTGGTGCTGAGCGGGATGTTTTGCGTGCTGCTCACCTGGAGCCAGGTGGTGCCATCCATGGAGTAGAAGCCGCTGAAGCTGGAGCCTGCGCGCGTGAGGCGCACCCAGTAGGGCCGCATGACCACGCTGGTGGCCGTTGCGCCGTTCGTTGTCACCCGATAGACCGCACGCGCGGAGCCGATCTTCTCAGCGCACATGGACATGTGCTTGGAGTTGTTGGCCGTGCTCTCACGAATCATTACGCCCGCCTTGGAAGAGTTAACGCCACCGGTGATTGAAGCGACGCGTGCCGTGATCGTACAACCTGCCGAACCCGTGATAGGGAAGGACAGGTAGCGGCACACGTCCGTGGTGCTGGACTGTGACACATCCAGGCCGCCTGCGGTGATGGTGTAAACACCGTTCACATCCGGCCCGCTGCTGCTGCTGGCCGGGGTGGAGGTGCCGATGGTCTGCTGAGCCAGCGACCCAGGAGTGACGCTGGCATCAAGTCCCGTGATGCTGACGCTGTCGATTGTGGCCACGCAGGTAGCGGACGTCGTGTTGGATGCGGCCCACAAACCCACGCTGTAGTTGTTGGCCGCAAAGCTGATGGTCTGTGTGCTGCCTGACTGGCTCCAGGTGACGCCGTCATTGGAGAAGAAGCTGCTGAGCGCATTGCCATTGCGCACTACACGCACCCAGTACGGTGGTGTAAAAGTCGTGCTGGCTGCCTGGGTGGTCGAGGTGCGCGCGCCCGTGTCCACGATATAATTGACCGTCACCGGCGCAGTGGCCGCGCTGGCCAGCGTCACCGGCACGTTCACGCTGGTCACGCTCTCCGCTCCGCTGGCACCGTTTGAGCCGACCCCGGCGCTGCCAAACTGCACGGTCTGCGTGCTCGTTTCGTTGTCATCAATGTAGATCAGCGCGTCTGCTGTCTTGGAATACGCGCCACTGTTGAAGCGGAAGATCATCGTCTCCGTGCCTTCAAAGACGGCGTCGTCAGTGAGGTTGAAAGTCACATCCGCCCCGGTGCTTCCCGCCGGTATCGTCAGCACGCCCGTGCTGGAGGGATTGTCAAACGTCAGCGTCCCGCTCGTAACGATGCTGTAGTCCGTGCCCGCCGTTGCGGTGCCCTGCATCGCAAAATTCACCGTCAACGCCGAGGCCGTCGATCCGGTACGCGAGATGTAGTATTTGCGCGGCGAGGTGGACGAGTTTTCCGTGATGCGGTTGACGACACTGCCGCTCGTGTTGATCTGCGCATCCACCCAAACGGTCGGCTGGGTGCCGTCGCGCAGCCACATCGACGCGCTTGAGGTGGGGGTAAAGGTCTGGTAGGCCGCATCCGTGGTGACCGACAGCACGACCGTCTCAATGTCTTCGGCGATTGCGTCATTGATCGTGCGCACCGTCAGGTCATACGTCGTGGCTCCCGCCGGGACCACCAGCGTGCCGGTGAAAGGATTGGGCGTCAGCGGTGAGCTGCTCACGATGGTGCCTGCATCTCCCACGGCCCACACGTTGTTCGCGTCGGTGCCGCGCACACCGTTCAGTGCCAGCGCAGCGTTGGAAATCTGCGCGGCCCAACTGGATCCGCCATTGGAGGTGCGCAGCACCGTGCCGTTGTTGCCGGAGGCCCAGAGATTGTTCGCGTCCGCACCCCAGATGGAGAAGATGTCCTGCGTGCTGGAGGAATTCTGCGCACTCCAGGTGGAGCCGGACGATTTCAAAATGGTGCCCCCCGTGCCAGCCGCCCAGAGGTTGGTGGCGGAGCTGCCCCAGACGCTGCGCAGCGTCTGCGTCGTGTTGGAAGTCTGCGCCGCCCAGGTGGTGCCGTTCCAGAACCTGACCACCCCGCTGGCGCCGACCGCCCAGATGCTCGAGGCCGAGCTTCCCCACACCCCATGCAGCGTCGTGGCCACGCCCGAAGTCTGCGCGCTCCAGTCCGTGCCGTTCCATTTCAAAATCGTGCCGCCATCCCCCACGGCCCACACATTGTTTACATCCGTGCCCCAGACACTGCGCAGGGCGTTCGTCGTGCCGGAGGTCTGGGCGCTCCACGCCGTGCCGTTCCATCTCAAGATCACGCCGCTGTCACCCACGGTCCACACATTGCTCGCATCCACGCCCCACACTGCGCGCAGCGTGGTCGCCACGCCCGAAGTTTGCGCGCTCCACGCCGTGCCGTTCCATCTCAAAATCGTGCCGCCATCCCCCACCGACCACAGGCTTGATGAGCTGTTGCCCCACACTCCCTGCAATGCGCTGGTGACACCCGACGTCCGCTGATTCCAGGTCGCGAGGTTGTCGTAGTCTGTGCCGTTGGTCGCGGTGCCAGACAGCGTGTAGCGCACCGTCACCGGCACCCCTGTGCCGCCGCGCACCGTGAAGCGGAAAACGCCGTTCGTCGAAGGCTCGGCGGCGCTAGAGATGTTCTCCACTTCAATGTAAGGCGTGTTGGTGGAGGCGTCCGCGATGGTCACCGTTGCCGTCGCCGCAGCGCCGACCAGATAATTGGTCGGCCCCGCGCCGAGCTGCAGCGTCACCTGCTCCGCACCTTCCCCCAGATTGTCCCAGCGCGGGATAATCGAGATGCTCGCCAAGGTGGATCCCACCGGAATCACCACCACCCCGGACAAGCCTTCATAGTCCACGCCATTAAGCGCTGGTGTCCCTGAGCCATGATTGCCCGCCACCGAATAATACACTGTCAGCGGCTGGGTGGTGGCACCCGTGCGCGTCACCAAAAACGTGCCGGTGTTGGCGATGGCGCCAGACTGCGACAGATCGACCTCCGCTGCATTGGGATCACTCGCCACCACTGTCACCGTCGGTGTGTCATCATCAATGAGGTTAAGTGTCGTTGTGGACTGTCCGGAGGTCAGCACGTAGCCCGCCGCCTGCGGTATCGTCACGATGATCGTTTCCATCGACTCCACCAGTGAGTCATCCACCGAGGTCACCGCCACGGTGGCGCTGGAGGAGCCGCTGGGAATCGTGACAGTGCCGCTCAACGTGGAGTAATCCGTGCCGTTGGTCGCCGAACCGCTGATCGTGTAGGCCACGCTCAAGGGGTTGGTCGTCACCCCCGTGCGTGTGAAGGTGAGCGAGCCAGCAGAGCCGTTCTCCACGATGGTCGCCGGCGTCACCACCACACCCACCTGCGGCAGCGCCGTGTCATCATCAATGATCGCCATCGTCGCCGCAGCCGTGCTGGTGGCCACGAGGTAACCTGAACCGCTGGCGACCACTAGGGTCATCGTTTCCGGCCCTTCGGCGATGGCATCGTTCACCGTCGTCAGCACCACATCCCGAATCGCGCTGCCGGCCGGAATGGTGAACGTGCTGAAGGGCGAGCCCCCCGCCAGCGCCGGAGACAGGGTGTAGTCGCCCGTGCTGGCCGTGCCGGTGGCCGTCGCCACGCTCACAATGAGATCAAGCGAGGTGTCGCCCGTGCGCGTGAGGCGAAACGTCCCCGTATCGGCCGCACCGGCGTTTTCGGTCGCAGAGTTGTCCAGCGCACTGATGGTTACCAGTGGCAGTCCGTCTGCACTGAAGTTTGCCCCAGTGAAATTTGGCCCAACCGTGATGGCATTGTTGAACAGCTCATTGAACGAATAGCCGTACAGCAGCGGCGTCACCGCATAGGTGTTGGCGGCCAGATTGGTGATGGTGTAGTAGCCATCCTGGTCGGTGATCACCGGATTCGTACCGTTCGCATTCAAGAGCACTCCCGGCAGCCCCACGCCGCCCGCCGTGACACGACCCGCGATGTTGAACTTGGTGGTGAATGCCCCCACGGTGACCATCTTCGACCGCGTCACATTGCCGCCCTTCATGTCGCTCACCGTGCAGCTTATCACGTAGGTGCCCGTCGTCGGGAAGGTGCGGGTGATCACCGCCGAATTCGGCGAAACGATCTTCACCGAGGTGTCCCCCCAGTGCTGCCATTGATAGGCCAGCGTGTCACCGTCCACATCGGCGGCCGTCGCCGTAAAGGTGACCGTGCCGCCCTGAGGGATCGAATCAGCCGAAGAAGCGAGCGTCAGGGTGGGCTCATGATTGCTGCTAAAGTCGCCCATGTTGACCTGCACATCGACGTATTTCGGCGTGGTGCTGCTCACCCCCACCGTCGTGATGTAGATGCCCGACTCCGTGTCTCCAAACGTCTGCCCCAGCGCAATGGGGGCGTCATCCTTGCCGTAGGGAGAGCCCGGCGTGGAGTCGATGAGTTGCAGACTGCCGGAGGCGCCCAGCGGGAACTTCCAGCCCAGCAGCATGCCCTGGTCCACCCAGGGCCGGGAAGTGCTGCCGGTGTACTGCTGCCGCAGCTCGCCCCAGTAAACACGCGTGGAGTCTTTGGTGATCGTCAGCGCATAGCGGTTGCGCGGGTCGAGGATCGGCTGGTCAAAGGCATACAAACGGTACAAGCCGCTGGTGGTGATGTTCTGCACAAAATTATCTGGGAGCCATTTGATCTGGCTCTTGGCGGAGACGTTGTATTGGTCCACCGGCACGCCGCCGCTGCCCATCACATCGTATTGATCGCCATACTCCGCATTGGTGCCCGGCCCGATCGAGCTCGTGCCGGAGGTATCCCAGTAGTTCGCATGCCCGAGGCCAAAGGAGTGCCCGATCTCATGCGCGCAAATGCCAACGCTGTCCGAATATACCCACACATTGCCCCCGCCGCCCCAGCCGCCCGTCGGGCGCGCGCCGCCGTTCAGGCGCACTACGGTCACATCGTAGTCATTGAAGTCAAAGCCGAGGCGCCGCGCCTCCTCCCGTGCATGGGTCATCTCCAGGGACAGTCCGTCCACATCGCCGCCATTGGACGTGTCCTTCTGCACATACCACGCCTCGTTCTTGGGCAGCTTGACCGGCGGCGTCACCGTCGTCAGCGTCGTGAGCTTGCCGTAGGAGGACTGCAGGTAGTAGTTCGACACATCGCGCATCACCTGATAGCTCGCCGCCTCAGTGGAGGGCACGGCGTTCTGATCCTGAAACGTCATCGGAATGTAGAGCACCTTGAGCTGCCCCAGCGCCGGCGTCGGCGCCGCAGGCAGCGGCCCGCTGATGCTGATCGGACCGCCGGTGGAGCCTTCGCCATAGATGAGCTGCTGTGCATAACTATCCCGGTGATAACCGCCGCACAGATACACCACCTCTTCCGGTGTTTCGACCACGGCTTCCGCCTGGACCGTTTCCACGGGCTGCGCCGTTTGTTCATCGTTCGCCGTCTTAAGCCCGCTGATCGGACACACGGTGACCTGCTGCTTGGATTGATCGGGAACCTCTCCCACTTCCAGCACGCGCAGCGGCGACTCATACGCCGCGATTTCCCGGTCGATGCCGATGCCCAAGATGGCCGCATTGGGGGTGTTGATCACAATCTGCGCGCGCCGCCCATAGACGTAAAGATTGAAAGCGCCGTCATTCACACTCTGGGCGATGCGGTGCGTCAGCGTCTCCCCGGGGGCCAGCGGCGGCGCTCCCGGTGGCGGCGTGCCCTGAAAAACCGTCACCGCCATGCGCTGGTTCACCCGGCGCTCCAACTGCTCCAGCACTTGCGCTGGCAGTTGCTGCCGAACCACCATGGGCACCGCCGAGGCCAGCGCCTGACGTGGATCCTGCTTGATGAGCGCCTTCATCACCGGCCTGCGCGCCTCCGCCAGCTTCACTCCCTCCTTCACCATCTTCGCGCGCTCCGCCGGGTCCGCCGCCAGGTAGGTCTGGGTCCACGACGCAAACGCCGTTACCTCCCCCTCTGCCGGAATCTTCCCCAGAACTTTTGCAGAAATCTTCAGCGCCTCCTGCGCAGGCGTGGCCGCCGCCACCTCAGGCAGCCGGTCGCGCTTGCTTGCCCTTGCCGCCTGTGGCTTGGCCCCTCCCGGCATGTGTGGAGCCGCCTTGTTTGCAGGCTCCTTCAAAAAAGAGAAATAAAGCGCAGCGATGAGGAGCGCTGCCAAAGAGACCCATAAATATCGATAACGCATGAAGGTTGAAGGCGTACGCAGGCTTAACAATTGGCAGACTGTTTTATTAGAAATTGGTTCAGAATTTCGGAATCATAGCTCATCATCTCGCTCGAAAGCGATGCTAAATAATTGGAATGCATCACTGGCAGCCGGGGCGGGATTTCGACCCCGAGTGTTTGATTCAAACTGTCCCCTGAGCCGTTGCATGTATCTGGCTAAGGACGGCAAACATCTTGAGACCTTGCTTGACCATGGCCTGCCTCATTCGGTTTTTACCCATGGAAAGTTCTCCTTGTAGAACTGCGCCCGTTAGAGTGTTCAGCGGCCTTCCCAGCTCTGCTGATCGAGGTCGATGGCTCGCAAGCGATCCTGGGTTTCCTCGAAGTCGGGTTTTATGTCCAGTTTTGCGTGCAGCGCACGATCCGCGCATCCAATCCTTGTGAGCCGGCCGCTGCTCCCCGGCGATGATGGAGATCATAAAGGCCGCAACGTCTGCTCCGGCGGGATGGTGTAGGATCTGGCGCAAGCGAAGGGCTTGGGATTTGCGAAGAAGGTGGCGGGAGCTGAAAACGGGGTGCAATGCCCCCCCTGCATTATTTGGTGCACGGCCATCAGGTGGGCCTTATTCGAGGACCGAATGAAAAAACTGCCAATCAAGCATCCTGATTTACTTCGCCTTCTTCTTTGTACCCTTTGCCGGGGCTTTCTCGGGGTCGGGTTTGTCGGCGGGCGGGTCCTCGAATTTGAGGACGGTGGGGAGCTTGGGGGCGGGGCCGACCCAGAGGAAGTGTTCAAGGCGGATCTTGGTGGCGCGGTCGCGGGCTTCGGTGGCGCGGTCGCCGGGGCGCTGGGCGATCTGTTCCGCCAGTCGGGCGGCGGCTTCCCACTGGCGGGAGGCTTCGAGGAGGTCGATGCCGAAGAACCCGGCTTTGGCAAACCAGATGTAGTCGGCAGGACTGGTGGGCGGGGTGATGTCTGCGGCACGGAGCACGTTGTAGCAGGCTTCCAGGGCTTCGGTGTCGTGCTTGGCGTCGTGGTGGACGGTGGCTAGGGTGAAGCCAGCGCGGGCTTTCCACATGAAGGGCAGGGAGTGGTCGGTGAGGAAGGCGTCTAGGAGGTCTGCGGCGGCGTCGAGCTGCGCGGGGTCGGTTTTGCCCAAGAGGAGCAGGAGTTCGGCTTTTTCGCAGAGGACGATGGGGCGCTCGGAGGGCTCCAGCGCTTTCATGGCGAGGGTTTTGTCGAGGACGGCGAGAGCGGCGGCGTGGTTGCCCAGAAGCCGCTCGGAGAGGGCATGCTGCCTGCGGGCGGCGACGGCGAGGGGGCCGTTTTTCTGGGCGAGCTCCTCCCAGATTTCGATGGCGCGTTTGTGTCCGTCTTCGCTCATCACGGAGGTGGCGGACATGGCGGCGAAGTAGAGGGCGGTGTCGGCCTGCTCAGTGTCGGGGTTCTCGCGGGCAATGATTTCGAATTCGGTGCGCGCATTGGCGAAGTCTTCGAGGCGGTAGTAAGCACCGGCGATCTTCATGCGGACTTCGGGCACGAGGTTGCTTTTGGGCCACAACTTGAGGAACTCAGCGCCTTGAGTGATGAGGGTTTTCAAGTCGCCTGCGGCATCACTGAGCCAGAGTCGGGTGTAAAGGATGCGCTGCTGTTGCTGCGGGGCGAGTTCGCCGGGGGCGGTGGTGGCGTTGTCGAGGGACTTGAGGGCGTCTTCGATGCGCGGGGGCGTGGTGAGGAGAAACCATTCGGCGAGGGCGATGCAGGCTTCCGCGAAGCGTGGGTGCTTGGGGTAGGTGCGGATGAAGGTGCGCAGAGCAGCTTCGGCTTCGGGCTTGTGTGTGGCGGCGAGGAAGAGGGCTTTTTCCAGCTCCAGCATGGCGGCGGAGTCGCTGCTTTCGGGGCCGACGGCGGCGGCGTTGGAGATGAGTTCCAGCTGGCCGAGGAGGCTGCGGTACAGGGTGAAGTCGCTGGCGGAAATGGCGGAGATTCCGGCATTGAAGAGGGCACGGCGGCGCTCGGTCAGGGTGGTGGCCACATTGGCGGCAGTTTGAAACATCTGGAATGCTTCGAGGGGCTGGCCACGGCGGTAGAGGAGGCCGCCGACGGCGAAGTCCACGGGAACGGAGGATGTGTGAAACTTCTGGTGCCAGGCTTCGGCGAGGGCCTTCACGCGTTCGTCGATGTGGTGCTTGGCGTAGATCTCCATGGCAAACTGCATGGCATCGCTGAGGCGCGGGTGGGCGGGATAGAGCTGGATAAGGGCTTCGAGCAGGCCTACGGTCTCATTTTCGCGCTGCTGGGCGGCAAGCCACTGGGCGGTGAGGTAAATGGCGTGGCCGCGAAATTCGGCGGTGGCTTCAGCAAGCACAGGTGGTGGGTCGGGCTGCTGCTGGGCGGTGTTTCCGGCGGAGATCCAGCGCAATACACCTTCTGGAATGGTGCCCGAGGTGGGGATCTCCTGATGCGCGCGGTTCAGGAGGTCGAAGGCTTCCACCCAGAGCGTGCTGTTTGCCGTGGCATCCAGAAACTTCGTGAGCTGCTTCTGGGCTTCGGTGGCCTGGTGCTGCTGGAGGAGGGCCTCCACCTGGAGCAACTGCGCCGCCTGGTGGAGGCGCTCCCCACCCTGCGGCGCGCTGAGCACGGACTGGAGCATTTCCTTGGCGGGGATGATTTGGCCGCTCTGTAGCAGGGCGCGTGCGCGCAGGAAGCGGGTGGCGGCATCGTCCTCATCAGCCTTGGCCGGGAGGCCGCTGGCGGGCTTGCCTTCGTTGATGTCAATCTCGCTTTGCAGCAGCCGCGCGTGTTTTTGAAGCGCGGCGTCGGTGGAAGTGATCAGGGGATCGAGGGCGTCACGAGCGGCGGCGTTTTCTCCCAGAGTGGCGAGGATCTGCGCGAGGAGCAGTCGCGAGCGTGGATGCTGTAGCGTAGTGTTATCCTCGTTGAGCACCCGGCGTGCTGCGCTGAGGTCTCCGGTGAGGGCCAGTCCCTGGCCGCGCCAGAAGGGCTCGTCATCAATGTCATGCGCGTCAGCGAGTGCCAGCACGCGGGTGCCTTCGCTTGCACGGGTCCAGGCTTCCGCCGCAAAGGTGGCAAGCTGGCGCGTCTCCACGCGGGTCCAGCCTTTGAGTTTGAGAAGGCGCTCGGCCTTGACGGCAGCCACACTGGGTAGGCCGTCTGCCAGGGCCTGCTGGGCAGAGAGATACTCCGACGCCTCTGCGAGCCCCGCCGCAAAGATGGCGGTGGGGAGTGCGAGAAGGGTTGCGGCGAGAAGGAGGCTCCGAGTCTTGGGCATGCTGTAGGAGCCTATCTCAGCAATCGGCGCGGGGCAAAGAGGAATGCAGGGACCATTCGCTGCCTTGTGAGAGGTTCATGGGGACCTTCGACAGCCGAAGCCAGAGGCTTTGAAAAGGGGGTAAACGCTGAGGAAGCAGCCCGCGCTTGGAGGAAGAATTCTACGGACGCGCGCAGCGCATCCCTACCACACAGAGCAACGCGTGCTGAGGGGCTGGTAGGGAACCGCTGTGCGGGTCCGTGTTTTCGGGTCTGTGCTGCCCGCAGGCGCTCAAAAAGGTGCGCCTTCCTTGGCCTGTGGAAAGGCAGGCGTCACGGGCCGTCGCCATGATGGTTTGCAGGCATGAAATGCCACCATCGGTGGAAAACAGCCCTGCATCTCTGTCTCTCCACTTGAGGCTGCATCAAGACTCCTTTTTAGCTGCTGATGGTATCAGAACTGATCGAGCAGATACTTGATGAGGTCGGTCGTGGTGACGATGCCGACAAGCTTGGTGCCAGAAACGATGGGCAGGGCGTGGAAGGTGCCCCCCGCAAGGAGTTCGGCGGCTTCGCGCACGGTGCCGGTTTCGGCCAGGGTGACGGGGCTCTTTTGCATGACCTGCTCAAGGGTCAGGGTGTGGTCCAGCGTGGCATCCACGGTGCGTTCATCCGTCTTAAAGGCATCGCCAAAGCTGACGCGGAGAATGTCGCTCCAGGAGATGATGCCAACGAGCTGGTCGCCATTGACGACGGGGATGTGATGCACGCCGTGCTCGCGCACCAAGGCGCGGACCTTGGAGATGGGGTCGCCGTGGTGGGCGGTGATCACTGTGCGGGACATGACGTGGGAGATGGGTTCGTTGCGTTTCATGGTTGAGGATGAAACATGGGGGCAGGGCAGGGGCACTGCTCTGCGTCCTTTGGGGATGCATGGGCGGATGTTGCGCAGCGCACGCGGAATGCCCGGCATCTGATTCGCAGCCCGCTGCCTCTTCCGCAACGAGAGCGCCCAGTATGGTGGTCGAAAGATCCATCAGACACTTTTGTCATCAATGCCTTGAATCACCACTCTCTACGCAAAATGCCTGGCAACTGGTGCTCAAGGTCTTTTTACTCTTCATTCTTTGGAACGCCGTTGTGCAATCGCTACGGCCAACGCCAGAGAGGTTCTCTCGCACTGCCCCCTTATGCCGGACAGTTATGCGTTCATGGCGCATGTGCCAGCCCACTCTTACACGCACGCCCATCACACCCTAAATCCCCTTGGTCACCTTTAGTTTGTTGGGTTGAGTCTGGTAGGCTGCCAGAACACTATCAACAATGTGAGAAATGGCCGGATGTTGTAGTTTAGGGTCCGACGCGTGTGCCATATGAGACAACTCTATAACAATGCGCTTAGGTAATTTTAAATTTATAGTGATCATTATCTCGTTGGTAAGGTCGATTCTGACCCATTTCATGATGGCTAACCACCTTTTGGGACCAATATGATTGAACTTAGCAAGATCGATGTTTCCCGCTCGAATAGCTTCCGATAACTTTGCAACGGTTGTGATTCCCATGGATTCTAATCTTATGGCGGCAGCTACAGGCAGTGGTCCTGAATAAAGCTCTGCATTGTCGATCAATCCTTTTTTTGCATATCTCTTAAAATCAATGTCGGTAGCCTCTGGATTTAAAAGCCTATTGAGACTTGTATAATAGACTGACGTTAAGGCCAAAGTTCGGCTTGGGCGAAGCAGGCAGTTAGGATTCTGTGTCTGCGGCGCATTCTTCGCAGGGCAGCTGTCGCCTGCATGCTC
>JAIXYN010000015.1 GCA_027490195.1 Verrucomicrobiaceae bacterium
CGCGCTCATGGACGGACGGGCTGTCGCCACGTCCATCCTACGTCCCAGCATGAAGCGCCGGGCCTGATACTCTGCTTGGAAAACAGGCCTCTTCCTTCAGACTCATTTTCAACTGTCCTGGGTATAAAACACCGAGTCCGCAGCCCACGCTGGGACGAAGGATTTCAGGGACGCGCACAGCGTATCCCTACCCTCCAGAACTGCGCGTGACCCAGGGCTGGTAGGGAACCGCTGCGCGGGTCCGTGATTTCGGGTCTGTCCCATCTCAGGCTACCCAAAAGGTCCGCCGTCCTTGTCGTGGCCGATAGACGGAAACACAGCACCCACCCAGTTCGAGAAGGGTTTCTTCGGAAAGGTTGTGCTGCGCGGCAGTATAACAAGCGTCCGCGTCCTGCCCCTCCCCAAAGCAAGGTCTCTCCACCACCGCTCGCAACCGCGCCTTGCCCCTACCTCTCCGACGCCTGCTCAAGCGCCTTCAATGACGGTGCCCCAGTCAGCTTCGCCATCTCCGCTGCCACAATCTCCGCGCGCCTTGCCGCCTCCATGCGGTCCTTCGCCTTGGCCAGCACCGCAGCAAGCTCCGCCTTGCGCAGTTTTTCAGCCGTAGGCGAGGCTGGATTCCTATCCGCTCCCGTAGCCGCCCAGTCTTGGGCAAACGAGTTCACCAACATCGCCAGCTCGGCATCATCCTTCTCCAGGTCTTGCATCACCTCATGAATTTCATCCGGTGTGGCCTCGGCGCTGACGGACGAGCTGCGTGACGCACTCTTGGACGATGGCCAGAAGATCAATGCCAAAAAACCAACCACCACCGCAGCCACCACCCCGATCACCAGCACAAGCTGTTGCTGCTGCGGCGTCATTCGAACCGCCGGCTTGGGTGGCGGAGCAGCTTTCTGTTTCGCCACCACTGCCGGCGCACCGGGCGCACGCACACCCGGCGCGCGCGGCACACTCGGTCCCGGCGCGCGCACTGCCGGAACAGCCGCGACAGCAGGTGTGGCCGGTGCTGCCGTACCCGAGCCTGCACCCGCACGTAACCCTGCACCCAAGCCCGCCCCCAAGCCCGTCCCCATGCCTGCTCTCGAAGCTGTTCCCACGCCAATGCCTAGATCGATGGCCATGACATCGCTCGGAACCGCTCCAGGCTCCGCAGACTGCTTCATCGCCACATTGATGTGCGCACGCAGCTCCCCCGCGTCCTGATACCGCTTCTCCGGATCGGGATCGATGGCTTTGGCGATGATGCTGTCCCACCGCGTCGAGATTTTCGCAAACTCCGTGACCGACCGCCGCGGCTCCCCCGGAATCGTACCGGTCAGCATCTCATAGAGCACCACACCTGCGGCGTAAATGTCCACCCGATGGTCCACCACGCTGCCACCACGAATCTCCGGCGCGGCATAATCCGGCGTTCCATAAGGGTTCTCCTGCTCCGCTTCGTCGGACACTGGCCGCGCCAGTCCAAAGTCCGCCACCTTCACATGGTCGCTGTCATTGACCATGATGTTGCCCGGCTTGATGTCTCGATGAATGATTTGATGATCATGCGCAAAGGTCAGCGCCTCACACAGTTGCATGGCCAGGTTCGTCGCCTTCCGCAGTGACAGACTCCCCTTGTGAATGAGATCGTGCAACGAGCGCCCTTCAATCCATTCCATCACCAGATACAAATGCCCCCCCGCCGTGATGCCAAAGTCATACACACCCACAATGTTCGTGTGATTTAACTTCGCCATCGCGCGCGCCTCGATCTTGAAACGATCGGTGAAGGCTTGTTCGGCCCCAAACTCCGGCGGCAAAATCTTGACCGCCACCCGCCGGTCCAGGCTCTCCTGATAGGCCTTGTACACAGCCCCCATCCCGCCGCATGCCGCCAGTTTTTCAAACTGAAACTGCGGCAGGTAGGCGTTCATCGCCTCCAGGCTCGGGACATCAAACGAAGGCAGTTCGCTGGGGGTAGTTTCTTCGGACATTCCTGATCCATAACCTTCTGCAGCTTCTGCCGCGAGGAAAAAATCTTAACGGTGTTGTACTGTAATGGCGGCTCAGCGCACCGGCTCTGCGGCCGTCTCCGGTGCAGCGCCCGCACCCGCAGCGCCACCCACATTTTGTCTCAGCGCGCTCAGCGATGGGGCCGTCTTCAGCTTCGCCAGCTCCGCCGCCACCATTTCCGCACGCTTCGCCGCTTTGTCTTTACCTGCGGTGGCACGTTCACGGGCCTTCTGCAAAACAAGCTCGCACTGCGCTGAACGCATTTTCTGCGCGGCCATGGCCCCACGGCTTTGAATCGCCTCGCTCTGGGCCTCGTACGCTTTGCGCAGCGTCTTGAGCACTTCCGGCCACAGCGGGTCGGGTTCACCCAGCGGCTCATGATTCGCAATATGGGAGATTTCACTGAGCACAAAATCACGCTGCTGCGGCATCAGGCCGCTCAGGCTGCGTTGCAGCGCCGGGATGTATTTGTCTGCCAGGCTCTGCATGTCAGATCCAGTGCCTATATCGGTGTTGGCCAGCCATTCAGCAGCAAACTCAGTGATCATCAGCGCCAGTTCAGCATCCAGCTTTTCCAGCTGCAAAATCACATCCTGCGGTGTTTCCGGCGGCGGTGTCACCGGCGCAACCTTTGGCATGACCTCTGCCACTGGCGCTGGTGGCGGCGTAGGCGTAGGCGTAGGCGCTGGCATGGGAGTGGGCGCTGGCACCACGACGATCATCTTCTCAGCAGGTGGTGGCGCAGCTTCCGGCTGTTTCTTTTCCGGTTCAACAACAGGCACCACCACGACGGGCCCCTTCTTTTTCTCCTCCTTAGCTTTCTTCTCGGGCTCATCCGCCTTGGGAAGTGATATCGCATTCTCCTGCTTCTGAGCTGCCTCGGGGGTATCGCCCCCTTTGAACATCGTGCCCAGCACAATGCCAATGACGACTACCGCCGCCCCGATCATCACAAGATTCAGTGGCTTGAATCCAGCTCTGGCCTCGGGCTCATCCTCGACCACCGCCACAACTCCCACAGCCTGCGAAGACTGGTTGATCAGCATGGCAATGTGCGCACGAAATTCTCCCACATCCTGAAAGCGCTTCGTGGGATCCGCATGCGTCGCCCGGTCGATCAGCTCATCCCATTTCGGAGACAGCGGCGCAAACTCCTGCACCGAACGCCGTGGCTGCTGCGGCACACGCCCTGTCAGCATCTCGTACAAGACCACCCCGGCGGCAAAAATGTCCGCCCTCTGGTCCACCGCGCCCTTGCCCAGAATTTCCGGAGCCGCGTAGTCCGGCGTACCAAACGGATTTTCCTCCGCTTCACCCGTGATCGGCCGTGCCAGACCGAAGTCCGCCACCTTCACCTGATCATCCTCGCTGATCATGATGTTACCCGGCTTGATGTCGCGGTGCAAAATTTTGTGATGATGCGCAAAGGCCAGCGCATCACACAGCTGCATCGCCAGGCTCGCCGCTTTGCGCACCGGAATGCTGCCTTTGTGAATCAGCGTGTGCAGCGTCTGCCCCTCCACCCATTCCATCACCAGATACAGATGCCCCTCACTGGTGATCCCAAAGTCATAAACCCCCACGATGTGCGTGTGGTTCAGCTTCGCCATCGCACGCGCCTCGGATTTGAATCGCTCCGCAAAGTCCTCCTGCCTGCCAAATTCCGGCGGCAAAATTTTGATCGCCACCGGCCGGTCCAGGCTCACCTGCCGTCCCCGGTACACCGCCCCCATGCCACCGAAGGCTGCGAGTTTTTCAAACGCATACTGCGGCAGCAATGCAGCCATCTCCTCGACGCTTGGGACGTCAAATGGGGGTTGATGCTCGACTGGAGATTCCTGGGACATGAAAAAGGCGGCAGACTGTTACCGATACGCACCCGAACAGCGAGTAAAATCAACACTACCCGCTTTCCCATCACGCACAAAAAGAGACTCAGCATGAAATTGAGACGGCTCATTGTGCCCGCGTCTGGTACTTTTATCCCTGCCGCAGAAGCCCGCCACGATTTTGGCGCAGATAATGCATAGGAGTCAGACGCGCCAATTCCACCCGGCGCGTGTCCGTCAAAACACTCCGCCTCATCCTGCGGTTTCACCTTCACCTGCTATGCCACACTCCCCAGTCTCTGAAGAAAAACTTGTCGGCTTCCCCGCCCGTTGTCTTTCCCTGCGTCAAAGGCTGCGTGTCTCGAAACCCGAACTCGCCCACTGGCTCGGCGTAGGTCGCAGTTATGTCACCGTCTTGGAGCAAGGCCGCCAGGCTCCCTCCAGACCTGTCTACCAATTGATCGAAAAACTCGAAGCTGCCGCCAATCTCAAACAGCTCGCCATGCACATGCCCCAGCCTGACACCACCTCTGCACCCACCGAAATGGCAGGCCTCCCGCCCGCAGCCATCGAAGCCCTGGACCGCCTGGTCCAGCAGGAGGAAGCACCCGCAGCGCCCGCCCCCACCGTCGTTGAGATCCCCGTCATCCGCACAAAAAACGCCTTCGCACTCCGTGTCGCCGCTCTGCGCGAAAAAATGGGCGTCACCCGCCCCAAGCTCGCCCAGCGCCTCGGCGTTTCCCGCCAGTACGTCACCAAAATCGAAAATGGTGCCCATGCCTCCCTGCCCGTCATCAAGCTGATCGAAAAACTCGAAACCGAGGTTAACACGGCATCAGCCGCCACGGCTCCTACGACAATACATGACAGCAGCAGCAGCGCTGCCACCCCAGCCCCGCAGCCAGTACCCGCTCCAGTTGTGGCAGACGCTCCGGCCTTCACCATTCCTGCTGCCCCCGTGCACGGCACACCACGCATCACCGCCCTGCCCGTCCTCACCATCCCCGCTGCGCGCGAACTCACCGCCCCTGCTCAGGCCGCCTTCGCCGCCACCGAACACTTCGCCTTCACCGTCAGCGATCCCGACGCCTTCGCCCTGCGCCTCGCCGGAGACGCCATGCTCCCGCAGCACCACGATGGCGAACTCGCCGTCCTCTATCCCAACACGATGCCTCACACCGGCAACCGCGTCATCGCGCGCCTCAGCAACAGCCTCGGCGGCGACGTCCTCTTCCGCATCTACAGCACCGCAGATCACGGCCACTCCATCGTCCTCTCCAGTCTGAACCCCCTCTATCCCCCCGTCACCCTCAGCCCCGAAGAGATCGTCTGGATCTACCCCGTCGCCACCACCGTCCGCCAGATGCTCCTCTGATCTCGTGCTACGGGCTGCCAACTCGTCCAGAAGGCAACAGTCATCGGCCGCCAGTTGCCGCTCTCATCCCTCCCTCCATTTGGCAATTTTCAGTTTTCAGTTCGCAGTTTACAATCACACCGTTTTCTTGCCCTCCTCCGCCCTTGGCGCGAAGAAGTGCCCATGCTCCCCCGCATCCTCGCCCTCTCCCTCTGCGCCGCCTCGCTCTCCTCCGCCGCAGACATCCACCTCTCCCTCAGCGGCCCCATCTCCACCCCTCAGGCCGCCCGTGACGCAGCACGCACCGCCCCCAAGCCCGCACGCATCGTCGTAGCCCCCGGCGTCTTTCCCCTCACCGAAACCCTCACCCTCGGCAAAGAAGACTCCCAAGTCACCTGGACCGGCACCAACGCCACATTCACCGCCGGCAAGCCCATCACCGGCTGGAAAAAAACCGACTCCGGCCTCTGGAAAGCCCCCCTCCCAGACAAAGCCTGGAAGTTCGAGCAGCTCTGGATCAACGGCCGCCGCGCCACCCTCGCCCGTTCGCCCAACAAAGGCTACTACCACATCACCGAAGCCGTCGGCGCTGGCGTGTTCCCGGACCTCAAGGAGAACATGAACTTCCACGCCTTCTCCATCGCGCAGGAGCAGTACGACGTCCTCAAATCCATCCCCCTCCCCGAGCGCGACTCCGTCCTCCTCACCGTCACCCACGCCTGGGCCGTCGCCCAGTGCCGCATCAAAGACCTCAACGACGACTCCCTCGCCCTCCACATCAAAGGCCGCTCCCGCTATCCCTTCGTCGAGTTCGAGCCCGACCAACGCTGGTGGGTCGAAAACTTCCGCGCCGCCTTCGATGCCCCCGGCGAGTGGTTCCTCGATCAAGCCAAAGGCGAAGTCCTCTACCTCCCCCTCCCCGGCGAAGACATCACCAAGGCGGAAGTCATCGCCCCCGTCATCGACAAATTCCTCTCCATCAAAGGCGCACACGATGTCAGCTTCGAAGACATCTCCTTTCAATACAGCAATCACCTCTACCCCGCCGACGGCCTGCACGATGGCCAGGCCGCCACCACCAGCGATGGCAGCATCGAAATCGAAGACTCCAGATCCATCCATTTCAACAAGTGCGAAGTCTCCCACACCGGCCTCCACGCCCTCTGGTTTAAAAACGGCTGCTCAGACTCCTCCGTCACCCACTGCCACCTGCACGATCTCGGCGGCGGCGGTGTCTACGTTGGTGAAACCTCACGCCCCGCCGAGGAGCGCGTCAATCATCACATCATCATCGACGACTCCATCATCCACCACGGCGGCCGCCTTCACCCCAGCGCCTGCGGCGTCGTCTTCACCCACACCCAGCACTGCGCCGTCCGCCATTGCGACATCGCAGACCTCTACTACACCGGCGTCAGCGCCGGATGGAACTGGGGCTACGGCGACACCGCCTCACGCGAGACCCTCGTCGAAAACAATCACATCCACCACCTCGGCTGGGCCTACCTCAGCGACATGGGCGGCTACTACGGCCTCGGCACCTCCCCCGGCACCATCATCCGTGGCAATCACGTCCACCACATCGCCAGCCATCGCTACGGCGGCTGGGGCCTCTACAATGACGAAGGCAGCGCCGACACCCTCATGGAAAACAACCTCGTGCACGACACCTGGAACGCCGGATTCCACCAGCACTACGGCTACTTCAACACCGTCCGGAACAACATCTTCGCCTTCGGTCACACCGCCCAGATCCAGGCCTCCCGCAACGAAGCCCGCCTCCGCTTCCGCTACATGAACAACATCGTCGTCTGGGACCCCGCATCCCCCCTCCTCGACGGCGGCGAGTGGAACTGGAAATTCTTCGACAAACCCGAGCGCGGCGATCCCAAAGACAGCCTCGTCTTCCGCAAAAATCTCTACTGGCCCACCAATGGGAAAATCCCCGCCACCCTCACCAAAACAAACTTCACCTGGGACGAGTGGCGCAAGCTCGGCCGCGACAAAGACAGCCTCTTTGCCGATCCCCTCTTCGAAGACATCTCCAAGCGCGACTTCCGCCTCAAGCCCAACTCCCCCGCCGCAAAAATCGGCTTCAAGCCCTGGGACCTCACCCTCGCCGGCGTGCGCAAAACCGACACCGCATGGCGCACCCTCGCCGCACAAGGCCACGACTACCCCACCTGGGACACCGACGCCAAACCCTGGGCCGCCCCCGCCTACCAAATCAATCAAGACTTCGAACACGCCGCCCTCGGCACCCTCGGCATTCGCGCCGCCAAATACACCCAAGAAAACAAAGGCGAATCCATCGCCGTCACCAACGAAACCTCCTCCCCCTTCCCCCTCAACTCTAGCTCCGACAAAACAACTGCCAACAACCGCAAACCACCGCCAACAACCGCAAACTCCCCCTCCCCATCCGTCCGCTCCCTCAAAGTCCAAGACGCCCCCGACCTCAAGCACACCTACGATCCCATCCTCGACATCTACCCCACCACCTGGGACGCCGGCACCTTCCACATCGAGTTCGATGTCATGGCCCAGCCCGGTGCCGATTGGTTCTTCGAGATCCGCGGCAAAAACATCGACTTCGGCAACGGCCCCTACCTCCGCTGGCAAAAAGGCCAGCTCACCGCCAGCACCGACGGCAAAGTCCAATTGGTAAGCATCCCCGCCGGCGAATGGTTCCGCGTCTCCCTCACCGCCACCACCGCCTCCGGCCAATGGTCCCTCGACATCACCCGTCAGGACGGCACCAAGCACTCCTACCCCGACCTCAAGTGCAAGCCCGCCTGGACCAACGCCGGCTACCTTCTCTTCAGCGCCCTCGGCACCACCAAAACCGCCTTCTTCATCGACAATCTCAAACTCGAGCAGCTTCAGTAAAACGCATCATCCTGCCAAGAACCACCATTCCCACGCATATCACACTAACCTCCTCGAGGTATCCCTGATTCGCGACCATTCGCGGTCATTTCTCTACATTCGCGTTAAAAGTTCAGGTAACTGGCCTGCCGCACAAACCAGCGGCATTCAAACACCTCGTGGATCGCGCCCCAAAGGGGCGCAGGATTCAGCCCAGGGCGCAGTCGCGCAGCGACAAGCCCTGGGGCCACACACATGCCACACACACCTCCCAAGGCCGCGCCCTGAAGGGGCGCAGGAAAACGCCCGCCCCGATATCACACTCCTTTCTCCTCCCATCCCGCCTTGCCATTTCCTCCGTTCCCTATTCATGGCACGCACAACTTAAAACAGGTCTGTATTCCGGACGCAGCGGAAACCTCTTCCCAAACAGATGCAAGGCCCGACGCTTGGGGCTGTAGGTTGGTCGTGTTTGGCGTCCAAGGCATTTCATCGCCCAGCGCCATCTCCGCCAAACCGCCCGACTGCGAG
>JAIXYN010000033.1 GCA_027490195.1 Verrucomicrobiaceae bacterium
AGGTGTCTGTGCGCGCACGGTAAATGCTGGGGAGTGCGAAGGTCCTCGCAGTCGGGCGGTTTGGCGGAGATGGCGCTGGGCGATGAAATGCCTTGGACGCCAAACACGACCAACCTACAGCCCCGAGCGCCGGGCGTTGCATCTGTTTGGGAACAGGTTTCATGGAGCGAAGCACTCTTTCGACACCAAACACCCCCAACCGACGACCGGAGCGGCTCGCTGCCCGCCTGTTCCAGAAGAAATCTGCTGCCAGTGGAGAACAGACCTGTTTTCTACCAATCGTGGTATCAGCACCCTGACAGGCTCAGCGGAAAATGCCGCGTTTTGGCGGTGATTCTTCGAGGTGCTTTTTTGCCTCTTCAGCACGGAGTTTTTCCGCAGTGTCCTTGTACCAAAGGGGGCCGTTGACTTTGAAGTTATAAATCAAGTCACGGAAGTCTGTCATCAGGCGCTCGTCGTTCATCAGCGCGCCGAGCAAGCCTTTGCCGGAAGAGATGTTGGCACCGACCACTGAGAAGGTGTCGGCGGCCTTTTTGATCGACTGCAGGGATTCATCGGCCGTCGCCATCAACTTGTCTGCCTTGGCGATGGCTGGGTCGAGTTTGTCAAACATGGGCCCGAGTTTCTTGCTCGACTCCTCCATGTTTTTCGCCGCACCTTTGAAACTGGTGGCGGCGTCCTTGAGTTCCGAGAGGGCGGTCTTGAGGGTCGCGGCGTTTTCCTCACCCAGCACCTTGTCATCCACGCGCTTGAGTGTGTTGTTGAGGTGTTCCATGCCCTCCTTGAAATTGAGAATCGTGGCATCGGAGAGCGCATCTTTGTTCACCTTGCCCATCGCCGACTGGATATCTTTGAGGGCTACGCGCACATCATCCAGCACGACATCGACTTTTTTGCCGACTTTTTCAGCCTGGCTCTGCAAGTCATTGAGGCCGCCGCCTTTTTCACCTTCGATGATCTTGTCATAATCATGGGGAAGGAAGATATCCGTTTGTTTGCCCGTGGGCTTGATTTCCACCAGGGCATCTCCCATGAGGCCGGCTGAACCAATGCCAAACGTGGCATCTGCGGGGACCATGACATCTCTGAAGAGCTCCAAGTCGAGAATGACGCCGGTGAAGGTATCATTAAGCCGTGGTTTTTTGTCCACTTTGCCCACGCGTGAGCCGCCGAGGAACACGGGCGATCCTTCTTTGATGCCGGAGGCGTTTGGGAAGGTCACCTGCAGGTGGTAGGTGTCCTTGAAGACTTCGCGCACACGTCCGAACATGAGGACGAGCCCGCCAAGCAGGAGCAGTCCGATGAACAGAAAGAGTCCGACGAGCATTTCGGTTTTTTTATCGCTGTCGATCATGAGGTAAGGAGAATGAGGGTGGAAAGGGGAGGGTTCAACCGGTGATGTCGGAACGACCGTTGATAAAGTCCTGCACGATTTGATCGGTGGACTCACGCAGCTCCGTGGGGGTGCCCAGAAAACGGATCTCGCCGCGGTAGAGCATGGCTACGCGGTTGGCGATCTTGAAGACGCTGCGCATGTCGTGGGTGACGATGATCGAGGTGATGTTGTAGCGGCGCTGCATCCGCAAAATCATCTGGTCGATGACGTCGGAACCGATTGGGTCGAGGCCGGAGTTGGGCTCGTCGTAAAGAATGCACTCGCTGTGGTCGATGATGGCGCGGGCGATGCCGGTGCGTTTGCGCATGCCGCCCGATAGGGCTGTCGGGTATTTGTTCCGGTGCTCGTCGAGATCCACGGCTTGCAGGGCCTCACGCACCCGGCGGTCAATCTCTGCACGATCACGCACGCCGTGCTCCAGCAGCGGGAAGGCCACGTTCTGTTCGACGGTGAGATTGTCAAAGAGTGCCGCCCCTTGAAAGAGCATGCTCACCTTCTTCCGAACGGGGGCCATTTCGCGCTCTTTCAGGCGGTTGACGTGCACGCCATCCACATAGACCTCGCCTCTTTCGGGCTTAATCAGGCCGATGATGTGTTTCATCATCACCGTCTTGCCCTCGCCGCTGGGGCCGATGACGCACAGCGTTTCACCATGCTGGAGCGTGAGGTTGATCCCCCGCAGCACCTCCTGGCTGCCAAAACGTTTATAAACACCCCGGAGTTCGATGAACGCATGCGTAGTGCCGTTGCCAGAGGCTTGAGTCGTGAAGGTGGTGGGTTCAGCCATGACTTTAGACGGTGCCGATGGGGAAGACGTAGTTCAGCAGGATGGAGAGGAAAAAATTAACGATGAGCAGCACGAGCGAGGAGATGACCACCGCGCGGGTGGTTCCCAGGCCGACACCGACAGCGCCGTTTTCAGCGGACAATCCCTGATGGCATGAAATCAAGGTGATCACCATGCCGAACACGAAGCCTTTGATCATGCCAATGCTGAGATCTTCCATGTTCGTGTGATCGAGCATGTGGGTGAGGTACCATGCGGCGGGCATGTCATAGCCAAAGCTCGTGACTAGGTAGGAGGCGAACAGGCCGAAGGAAATGCTCTCTGCCACGAGGAATGGCATGGAGATCATCATCGCCAGAAATCGTGGCAGGACGAGGAAATCGACCGGATGTACGCCCATGACCCGCAAGGCATCCACCTGCTCAGTGACTTTCATGGTGCCGATGTCAGCGGCCATCGCAGCGCCTACGCGGCCAGCCACCATCAGCCCGGCCAGCACCGGGCCCAGCTCCCGGCAGAGCGCCACGGAGACCACGGCGCCTACAGTGGTTTCAAAGCCGAAGTCCTTGAACTTGGCGTAACTTTGAAAGGTGAAAACAGCACCCGTAAAAGCTCCGGTCACAATGACCACCGCCTGGGAGCCATACCCAATGGCGACGATCTGCTGCGCCACGAGCTTGAGACGCCACACACCAGAGCGGAAAGCGATCAGCAACTCGTGCATCAGCGCAGTGAGCTGCCCGAGATAAACCAGAAAATGTAGGAAGGTGCGGCCCGGCAGGGTCAGCAGGCCTGAAGAAAAATCCATTTCGGTTTCATCATCGCATGTTGTGGCGTGAAGGCAAATCAACGCAGCCCTTGGAGGCGAAAATGAAAAGCCCCGTCTGGAGGAGGTCCAGACGGGGCAAAGGCATTGAGCGGCTGTTTGCAGCAGCGAATGCTACTGCGGCGGCACGCGGAAGAGCTTGCCGGTGTAGGGGCACTTGACTTCCATGCCGACGGGCAGACCGGTGACGTCCACCAGCTGATGCTTCGCGGCAAACGGGCTATTCACGAAGCCGGGGCGTCCAGTGATGGGAGATCCGTAAGGCAGCTCGGCCGTAGGCGCGGGAGTTTTCGGGGCCACCGATGGAGTGGAAGGTGCAGGAGTAGTCATGGCGGCCACGTTGCTGTTGGGTGCAACAGGAGTGGTGCGGGGACGCTCAGGGGCTGCAGGAGTCTTTGGACGAGACGAGGCGACGTTGTTGGAGGTGGCTGTCACGCTGCCTGGAACCAGGAAGGGGCGCTGCGTGTAGGGGCAGACGACTTTGGAGCCGGCGGACATTCCGCGCACATCCACAAGGCGTGGTGGATTGGTGAACGGCGTGCGAACATAGCCTGGAAGGTCTGGCACCGACTGCGCAACAGGCATCGTGGATGCATTCAGCATCGCAGGAGGTGGCGTGGCAGGACGATCAGGACCCACGATTGGGCTAGGCGTCTGCACCGGCGTCGTGCTTTGAGTCAGCGTAGGTGATCCAGCAGTGGATCCCAGCGGACGACTTTCTTTTCCCATGTAGTAGGTGATGAGCCCACGACTTTGGATCGCCTGCCATGCCTCACGAGGGGGCATAGCACAGGATGCCAGCATGAGCGTCACAAGGCAGGATGCGACGAGATGAACCGGGGAGCGAGGTGATTTGGACATAGGCTTGACGAACGGTTAATTTTTTGAAGTGGCATTCTCATTTTAACGATCTTTTTAAATTATGCAACAACAAGGATGGTAAGGATGGGCAACAAAAACCACTTTTATTAAAATGACAATAATATCATGCATGCCTTGTATATTTCTTTGGAATGTGCGGTTTTGCTCCCATGCAATGGCGTATCATCACTGTTGGGAAACCCGGCCACGCTTGGGTCAAAGAGGCTGTGGATCTCTACTGGAAGAGACTTCAGCACTACAGCAGCTTCGAACATGTGGTGATCAAGGAAGCTCCGTTGGACAGAGTTGAGAAACAGATCGAGGCCGCGTGTGCGGGTGATCTCTGCATCCTGCTGGACGAACGTGGTCGCCAGCTGCGGAGTCTTGATATGGCGAAATGGATTGAGAATGAGGAGGTTTGCGGCCGCAAACGCATCTGCCTCGTCATTGGCGGGGCAGACGGGCACTCGAAGCAATTTCGCGACAAGGCCAAAATGGCCTGGTCACTCTCCACACTCACCATGCAGCATGACATTGCCTGGGTGATGCTCATGGAGCAGATCTACCGCGCCTACACCATCATTCGCGGAGAGCCTTACCATCGAGAATGATTTTACATGAACACTGATGAAACATTCCTCCCGGCTCATTTATTGCTGATCTGAGTCGCAAATCTTCGCAGTTTCGCCTTGCTGATAACTTGGGAGAACCTAAATTTCAAATTTTCTCAATTAATCACACCATGTCATCTTCGGTCCTTAGAAACGTCATTCATCCCAAGGCGCAGACGGCGCCGCTGGAGAATGTTCGTGATGAGGCGCGGGATCAGCGCGTGGGAGCTCCGATGAACGCGGACTTCGGCAAACACGAATCAGAGGACATGGAGCTGGTGCTGGGTGTCCTGGTGGAAAATGCGCCGGTTGCGATGGCCATGTTTGACCGCGGAATGCGTTACATGCTGGCCAACCGCCAGTGGATCACTGAATTCGGGCTGCAGCAGGTGCAGCCACTCGTCGGCAAGAGCCAGTATGAAATTTTTCCGGGTCTGCATCCAGGATGGAGACAAGTGTATGAGCGTGCGCTGCAGGGGCACATCGTCCGCAGCGAACATGATTCTCTCAGCGGACCTGACGGCCAGCATCTGGTCTATCGCTGGGAAGTGCGGCCTTGGCGCAAGAAGCGTGATGCCGCCGTTGGTGGCCTGATGGTTACCTGTGAGAAATTCAGCTCTTCCCAGCCCTCCGGCAAAGATGCTGCCCAAGCAGCTCCTTCCTCTGAGGACAAAGACGGGGCACCGCCTGTGGCGAAAACGCCCGATCCGCTGGACTGCTCCATTCCGATGCTGATCCTCGATCTGGACGGAGCGATCCTGCGCGCCAACGTCGCCGCTGCGCACTTGACCTTGGACAAAGGAATTCAGGAGGGAATTACCTGCTTTTGGGAAGTGTTTGGTGAAGGGCGGGACTACAGCGCCCTGCGTCAGCAGACACTCGATGCACTCACCCGCGTGGCATTGGCTCACTCGCCTGTTCCTGTTTATATTACCACGCACAAGGATTTCTCCCCGGATCCTTCCATCCCTTCGCGCTGGCTGGTTTCAGCTCTGGCACGCAAAGGGGCGGATGATTCCCCACGGCAGGTCATGGTGATGGGCTTTCCTTCCCCGCCAGCTGTGGAGATCGTTCCTCGCTTCATTCCGCCGGTGGCTCCGCCAGCCCCTGTGGTGCTCCCCCTTCCGCTTCCGGTGGCAGCACCAGTGGATGATGCCGCGCAGCAGCGCTTGGAGAACGAGCTTTCACGTGCCCGGCAGGAACTGCGCACTCTCGCCGAGGCTCAGCAGGCCTTTGGCAGGCGCGAAGCCCGTCTGCGCAGTTATCTCGAAGGCATTCCCTGTGGCGTTTTCGTTCTGGATGAGCGTGGCGTTCCGGTGTTTCAAAATGAAGGGCTGGCCAAACTACTCGGGCGTCCGCTCGAGACCGATCAAACCGTCGAAAGCTGGCTGGCGCATGCATGTCCCACCGAGGAACATCGCGCGCAGGTCGTGCTTGCATGGCGTGAAAGCGTCTGGCGGCGTCAGTTGACGCGGACGGTGTCCCTCGCCACGGCGGATGGACTGCTCAAAGAGCTGGAGTTTCACCCGATTGCCTTGCCTGGCGGTGGTCTGCTCGTCAGCATTCAGGACGCCACGGAGCACACCCGTCATGAAGAGCAGCTCCGCAGCATGGAGGCCAAGCTCCGTACGCTGATGCAAGGCAGCCCAATCGCCATTGTCATGACCGACAAAGCCGGGGTTATCTTCGAGGTCAACCAGCACGCCGAAGAGATGCTCGGTCATGCCAAGTCCGATCTGCGGCGCTATCCGCTGGATGCCTGGCTGGATCCTGAAAGCGCCACGGCACGCCGTGATGCGCTGCGCTCTCTGCAAAGCAGCGGTCGGCAGGCTGAAGCGCTGGGAGTTCGCATCAAGCGCGTCGATGGTTCCTTCTCGCGTGCTATTCTGCATCTTGCAGCCGTTCCAGATGCGCATGGTGAAGCCCATTGTACCGTTCACTACCTGCAGGAAGTTACGGAACCCGCCGCCGTCACCCTGCCGCAGGCGGTGTTTCCTGCAGCGCCCATTTCGCACACGCCTGCCGCAGTTTCCAGGCCCACCAGAGCCGTGCTTCTCACCACCGATGCCAATGGCCGCGTGCGCACGTGGACCGAGCATGCGCATCAGGTGTTCGGTTTGGAGGCGGCTGCCGCCATCGGGCGGCCGTTGCATCAGTTTTTCCGCCCATCGGACGCCACCGGCTTTTTTGCAGATCTCGCCAAGCAGGCGACCAATCCTCAGAGCATCATACAGCGTCCGTTTTTCGGCGGGAATGGCAAACGCGGCGAAGTGGAAACCAGCGTGCGTGTGCTTGAGCAGGGCGGGGTTGAACTCACCTCCCATTTCACCACTGGGATCAAAACATCAGAAGCACCCCCTCTACCCGCAGCCATTCTGAAAGCTGCCATCCCGCTGGCTTTCCAGGTGGTGTCACCTTCCAGCGCACGCTGGCCGGTCGTCGATCTCGAGCGCGAGAAACTCCTGCTGACCGAGACGCATCATCGCATCAAAAATCATCTGCAGATCATCTCCAGCCTGCTCAACATGCAGATCAATGGCGTGAGCGATCAGGATGCGCGCAATGCCCTGCGCTCCAGCCAGAACCGCGTGCGTGCCATCGCCGCGCTGCATCAGCATTTGTATCAGGTCGCGCTCGGGAAGGGCGACACCTTCAGCGACTTCTCGCGCGATCTCGTCGCGCACTTGCGTGAATGCTACGAGGTGAAGTCCGACCATATCAAGGTGCACCTGGAAGTGCAGGAAGGCCCCATAGAGCAGGAGTGGCTCATGCCGCTTGCCCTGACGCTCAATGAAGCGCTCTCGAACTGCTTCGAGCACGCCTACCCGCATGGCCGTCAGGGATTGATCACCGCCATGCTGACTTACACCCAGAGCAGCGGCGAACTCGTCATCAGTGACGATGGCGTGGGTCTGCCCGCCGAGTTTCATCCCGGCGAAGGCAGCGGCCTTGGCCTCAAAATCCTCGCTGTGTTTGCTGATCAAATGCGTGGCCAGCTCTTTGTTCGGGGCAATCCTGATCAAGGCACCGAGATCAAGCTGCGTTTCCCGCTGGCCTCGCCGGAGGGTTAAACCTTCAGAGTCGCATATTCCTTTTGCGAACTGCAGCACTGCCGTGACAATGGAGTGTGCTGACCTCATCTACGGCCTGCTTCAACCTCCTGGCGTTTCTGACGCTTGGCCTGACCGGTGTCGTTGCGCAGCCCGTCACTACACAAACGGACAAAGTCGCCGAGCTGCTCAATGACTGGTTTGCCAAAGGCACTGCGGCGGGGCTCCAGGCCATCATGTATGAAAATCGTGATGGCCAGCATTCGCCGTTGAACACAGCGCAGTACCCGCAGTTGCAGGTGTACCATGGTGCAGACAATGGAAAAGGTGCCGCCATGCAGCTCCGTTCCCAGCCAACCTTGGGCAATAGCTCCATGTCTTCAGGAGCCACGCAGATGGGCTGCCTGCCGCGGATCATCATGATGGACCCGGGTGGCAACCTCTTCCTGGCCAAGCAGTACCTCTCCAACAACCTCTTCATCTATCCAGAGCACCAGGACTATGACATCGGTGCCAACGGCATCGGTGGGTATGGCGATCTGCTGCCACTGAATACGCCTTGTCTGCTTATCTCCCAGGGCTCCTCCTTCTCCGACCAGCCTTTCCTGAAAGCTCTGCTTTCCACCACCGCTGCCTTTCCACCAGACACGCAGAAGCTGCTCATCGAAAAGCGCCTGCTCATGCCCACGTTGCAGTCCATTTTTCGCCGCTCCAACAGGGTCGTGCAGACATCCGAGGACTACTTCACGGGTAAAGCCCATCCGCCCGTCTTTGAGGGTACGCAGATCGACGAGGAAAAAATGGTGCGCATGGCCCATGACATGACGCCGGCGAAAATCCCCCCGCTCGTGCTCCTGCGTGTCATTGAGGAATCCAAAATTGAGGCTGGCAAAAATTTCTTTGAGCTCACCGGATCTCATCCCTGGCAGCTCTCCGACACTCCCGTCTCCATCGCCCGCATCATGCGTGGCAATGCAGCCGAGCACGGCATGCTCATCGGCTTTGATAAAACGGTGAACCTGTTCAAAGCCCCCCTGAAAATGCGCGCCTGTGTGCTGCAGGGGGATCCGCGCTTCGTCCACATTGAGTCCGAACCCGGTGCCGATGTCATGCGCCTCCGCATCCGCTGGGAACCGCCCGTGATCACCGCTACTGGCATCCGCAGCCACCGCATCGACATCGGCGTCTTCGCTGACAATGGTTCCAGCATCAGTGCTCCCGCCATCATCAGCTTTTACATGCTGCCCAACGAGATGCACTTCTACGATGAGAAGGGCCGCGTCTCTGAAATCCATTATCAAACTCACAATCCGGATTTCGGTCTGCCCGTCACGGACACCGATCCGCGCTGGGTGAAGATCCTCCTCGCGTTCAGCATGAAGGACACCAACCTCCGCAGCCGGCTGCTCGAACAAATTCTCACGCCCGCAGAACGCAGCGGACTGC
Source organism: Verrucomicrobiaceae bacterium (assembly GCA_027490195.1). Classification (GTDB taxonomy): domain Bacteria; phylum Verrucomicrobiota; class Verrucomicrobiia; order Verrucomicrobiales; family Verrucomicrobiaceae; genus Prosthecobacter. The sequence goes on from JAIXYN010000033.1 coordinate 8,978, forward strand.
AGCAGCATTACATCGTGCTCAAACCCATGCTCGATGCCTTCAGAGCCATCGAATATGCTGACAAACGCAAGGATGAGGCGGCCCGGCTGCTGACAAAGCTGGGCGAGTCCATTAGCGCGGCCTTGAAGAAACCTGTCGTGGAAAAATCCGACCTCACCGTGCGTGCCACCATCGACAAAGTGCTCAACGCCGTCGCCAACTTTCATCCCCTCTACATTGGCTCACAGCGCGAACTCGATGCACTGGCGACGGCTTCGTCCAAACCAACCGCTGTTGCCGATGTCCGTGCTGAACTCCACCGCCTCATCATGCAAGGCGTCCTCATCGAGCAGGCCTCCGGCCAGATCGATACCATTTCCCCGCCTGACAAGCTCTCGCTTGGGGAGCGCTACATGCTCCGCGGCCTGAACATCACCCTGCTCAGCCAGGTGCTCTTTCCGGACGTCCTCGAACGTTCCACCGCCCCCGCCTACGTCAGTCCGCGCCTGACCACGCCCAAGCAATGGCGCGATGTCTATCGCTACGATGCTACCTCCGGCGCACTTCAGGGCTGGATCCGTTACGCCGACGCACGCATCGCCAACTTCGACGCCGAAGGCCGGCTCCAGCCCGATGGTCCGAAAGGAAAGTCCGTTCCTGTCCTCTACCTCATAAATGAGAAGGGTCTGCTCACCTGGCGTGCTCAACCCGCGCCCAAGCCGGTGACCTCGTCATCGAAGTGATGAAGTGGTCTGCTTGATCAGCCTTAGTCATAGCTCAGCACATCGTGCATCTGCCACGACATGCGCCCTTTCCCCATTCCTTCTTCGCTCCACAATCGCAGGTCCAGCACCTCAAAAGGCTCCAGCCATTTCAATGCCGCTTTCAATTCTGCCACGCCACCGCTCTGCGCCCGCACCGAAGCAAAGGACTTCAAAAACTCCCGCAGCTTGGTGATGCTTAGCTTCACCCGCATGCCTGCGGCCGGACTGGCGTTCGGTTGTTTGAGAATTTCTGCCATATGGCTCTGCTGCACACGCGACGTGCCCAGCATGAAGAGCTGATCATTCAGCGACGCAGACGGCCCCAGCTCTCTCGAATCAAACGGCAGCTCATAGCTGTAGCTCGTCAGATCGCTGCTCCGCTTCAACACGACTTTCGGCAGCTCAATCGGTTGCGGTGAAGGCACGTTTTTCAGCAGCTTCTGCAGTGCCGATTCCATGTTCTGCCATGACACACCGATGAGTGCGCGGTTTTTGATCTCGTGAACGCTGGCAAAGCGCGGCAGCGGCACGGCTTCCCCCCCCGGCGGCAGGCCCGGCAGCGGCGGCATCTTCCCACCCACATCAAGGATGAAGGCTCCGTCGCCGCTCAGCGCCTTTTGCCAGATCGTCTTCGTGCCGTCATACAGCTCAATGACGCTTGGTAGCACCGCATGATCCGCCAGCTTGAAAATTGCTGCTGATTGCTCGCCTCCGACACCTGCCTTGACCAGTTCATGAGCCGCTGCATGTGCCGTGCGCATCCACGCTTCAAAGTAGGCTCTGCCGGTGCCCGTTCCCGATCCTTGACCGCTCATGCCAAACACCAGCTCCGGTTCATCGAGCACCACCGAGAACTGGGATGCCTTTGCTAGCATTGCGGTGTCTGCGGTCGAGAGACCACCGGCCATCTCCACCTGCACCCCACCGTCCCACCACGCCACCGCTGCGCCATTCGTATGTTCGCTCCGGTAGTAGGCGCGCTCGGCCGCCGCCAGTTCGATCACCTGCGGTTCCAAGGCACGCGCCATGCCTGCAAAAGTTTTCTCCGTCTGCAATCCCACCAGCACTCCGCGCACGATGGGTTGAAACGGGTGGTCCGATTGCAGCACATCCAAGAACACGCCATCCCAGCAGGAAACCAAACCAAGTCCTTTCAGCGCATGCGCATCCAGCGTGCGCAGCTCCGGACGCGCCAGCATTGAATCTTCCACCGAGTTGGCCAGTCGGATTTGATCCTTCGATTTCCCCACTGCTACATACGCACTTTGGGCTCCCAGGCCCAGAGCCAGCACCCACTTCTTGCGCGCCAGCACCTCCAGACCACGCGCCATCCGGTCCTTCATTTCTGGCGTGATCCCCGGCACGGCCTGCGCCAGCACCTCCAGCCACTGCCGCCGTCTCTCCGCCGTCAGCACCTGATCCATCGCGATTGCATTCACCGTGATCTTTTCCCCCTGGGCCGTCACGATGCGCGACTGCGGCGCATCTCCCAGCCAGTCCGAAAGATGCAGCAGATCACTGAAGCGTTTCATCACTTGCCCCGGTTCCGACGATGCCACGCCGATCATCACTGGCGGCATTTCAAAACGCTCCAGCAGCAGGATCAGTGCCTCCAGCACGGCGGGGTCACGCAGCGCCACCTCCATGAGCTTCTTCGCATCAAAACTCGTGCCCAGACCCGCCAGCACGCCGCCGCTCATCATGCCGCGATAGGCCGTCTCGTTGTACAGATCGTTTAACTGTCGCAGAAGCACGAGGCTCTTGGCGCTGTCCTTGCCAAAGGCGAGAAACGCCTCATCCACCTTCACGCTGCCGGTCTTGTCAGGTGTCGGCGCCTTGTCCTCCACAAATGCCAATATCTGCCCCCACCAGCGCGAAGCCTGCAAGGCCTCCGCATGCTTTTTGAATTGCACGCTGCTCACGCAAAACTCCACATCCGCCGGAACGCGGCCTGCCAGTCCCAGTCTGTCCGCCTCCGTCAGCAGCGTCGGCTTCACCACTACTGGGGCCTCCGCCGGCGGCTTCACGGCAGCCTTTTTCTTCCCGCAGCCGCATAACAGCAATGACGAAACCAGAATGACGAATGACGAAGCTCGAAAGAGACGCTTCACGAGTCCATGCTTTCCCCTCTCATCATTCTGGTTTGTGCATTCATTCGTCATTTAAGCGCAGCGTAAACCCGGTGCACATCATCATGTCCATCCAGCGTCTGCAAAAACCCTGTCACTTCTTCGCGCTGCTCATCGGTCAGCTCCGGATATTCCTTCGGCACGTAGCTCATTTCAGAGGTCGTCACCACCCAGCCCGCCGCCTTCAGCGCCTTTGTCACGGCATCCAGCGTCGTCGTCTGCGTGAAAAACCGCGCGCCAATGTGGCCCGCCGCTTCTTCATCCTCGACATCCATCGGCTCCACGTTCTCAGCTTCGGCTTCCAGCGCTGCTTCCTCGATGTCCAGCGACTTGTCCGCGTGATGCGCCTCGATCAGGCCCACGTGTTCAAACATCCACATCACCTTGCTCATGGTGCCAGCCCGGAACAGCACCTTGATGTCCGAGGACGTGCGGTTGTTGTTGTCCGTCAGACACTCCACGATCACCGGCACCCGGTGCGGGGTGAAGCCCTCATACGTCGTCGTTTCAAACTGCACCGCGTCTGGTCCGGTGCCCGAGCCCTTGGCAATGGCGCGCTCAATCGTGTCCCGCGTCACGCTCTGCTTCTTCGCGATCGCCACCGCCGCCGCCAGTCGCGCGTTGTACTCCGGGTGCGGCCCGCCCAGCTTCGCCGCCACCTGGATTTCACGCACCAGCTTCCCTGTGATCTTCCCCTTCTGGTCTGCGGCCATTTCCCGCCATTTCTGTTTCCATTGTGCGCCCATGATGTGTCTTTCAGTTCAAAGTTAGACCCCAATCAAAGGTGGGAGCGGTGCGAATGCAAGCTGCCGAAAAGCACAACCATCGTTCTTGCGAATTTGAATCCACATAGGCAGGATCTGCACCATGTGGCCTTTTACGAAAACAGCGAATACCAACCCCACGCTCAAACAGCGCGTCGCTGAATTTTGGAGTTGGTATGCAAAAAACGCAGAACGCTTCTACCAAACGATCGAAAACAAGCGGTGTTCAGATCTACAACCCGAAGTTTCCGAGGCTGTGGATCGGTGGCTGACCGGCATGGCATGGGTATTCGGCCCGGGTGCGAACAAGCAGGGCCACTCCTTCACCTTGTCGGGTGAAGGAATCCTCCCAAAACAGTTTGTGGCCGAATACTGGCTGCAACAAGCTCCCCAGCTTCCAAGCTGGACTTTTTATGCCTCTCGACAACCGTCGGACGAGTCCAGGGGATTTACTTTGCAGTTGAATCAAAATGAGAAGTTTCAACCCGGCGAATTCTGGGTTTGTCCGTATGTGGATGTTCAAGAAGAAAAAATCGACATCGCAGTCTGGCATCCAAGCATTCATCGACTCGACCAGCGGATACGCTTCCAAGCGCTGTTTTTGATGCTAGACGAGCTTTTGGGAGAACATGGAACTCAAAATTGGATCGGGGAGATCAAGATCACCGAAGATCAGCTCAAGCAGTCGATTCCCATCTTTGAGCTGCCTGAATTGATCGAAGAGACTCAAAAGAGTCATGGATGGGACAAGTATCCCCCAACAGAAACATACATCAGTTATCAGGTGAAAGAGCAAGAGACGGAATGGCTGCGTCACGATGTCATTGCCGGTTCATCACGCTATTTTCGTCTGATTGGAGATTACATGGATGCTCATGGTCCGTGCCCGCATCCGCTTCCGGGTCTGGGCGTGGACTGCATTTTTGTTCCTGTTCAAACCAGTCACTTCCCCAAAGGGGCTGAGGTCGACGGACGCAGCAAAATCGAAGATGAAATCATGGAGGCTCTGGAAGGAGCCGCCAGCGGTGTCTCAATCGGAGGCGCAACCGGCTTCAAAAACTGCTACATGGATTTCATGATCTATGATGGAGATCGCAGCCTCAAAATCGTGACGGAGATCTTGAAAAAACACAAGGTGCCCAAAGGCACGAAGATACACTTCTTTACCTCTGACCGCGCTAAAGAGGCGATTTCGCTTTAAGACAGCCAGCACCTTCACAAAAACCGCGCCGTCTCGCTTCCCTTGCACTTCTTCACCTGCTCCGGCGTTCCCGCAGCCACCAGCTTCCCACCCTCAGGCCCGGCTTCGGGCCCGATGTCGATGAGATAATCCGCTTCGGCATAGACATCCGGATGATGCTCAATGACCACCACCGTGTGACCTTCGTCCACCAGCCGGTGCAGCACGTCGATCAATCGCGCCACGTCCTGCATGTGCAGCCCGATGGTCGGCTCCTCGATGAGATACAGATTTCGCTTCCCGGCCACGGTGATGCCCTTGAGCCGCTCCTTGTTCGTGCGGCCATCCCCACTGCGCAGCTCGGTCACAAGCTTGATGCGCTGCGCCTCGCCACCGCTCAGCGTCGGGCTCGGCTGCCCGAGCTGCAAATAGCCCAGGCCCGTGTCGGCCAGCAGCTTGAGCGGACGCGCGATCTTCTGCACCGGCGCGAAAAACTCCGCCGCCTCCGTGATGCTCATGCGCAGCACATCGCCGATGTGCTTGCCGTTGTATTCGATCTCCAGCGTGGATGAATTGAAGCGCAGGCCGTTGCAGGCCTCGCAATGCACGCGCGTGGTCGGCAGGAAGGCCATCTCCACCTTGATCTCCCCATTGCCGCCGCAGGTCTCGCAGCGACCGCCTTCGGTGTTGAAGGAGAAACGGCTCGCCGTGTAGCCACGCGTACGCGCCAGCGGCACCTGCGCAAACAGCGCGCGGATGTCATCGAGAATGCCCACATACGTGGCTGGGCACGAGCGGCTGGTCTTGCCAATCGGCGATTGATCCACCTCATGCACCGTCTGCAGATTTTCAAAACCGCTGATGCTCTTCCATGCCTTCACCACCTTGATCTTCGACTTGCTGATCTTCTCCCGCACCGCGGGCGAAAGCGCGCCGTGCATGAAGGAACTCTTGCCACTGCCGCTCACGCCAGTCAGCACGGTCAGACGACCCAGCGGAATGGACACATCGATGTTCTTCAAATTATTCGCCGTCGCTCCTGTCACGCGCAGCCAGCCCTCCTTCGCTTTCAGCGCTGGCAGTGCCCGGCGTGAGCCGCGCACCGGATGCTTCAGCGGCGTGCGCAGGCTTGCGCCCGTGACGCTGTTCTTGTTCTTCAAGATCTGCGCCATCGTGCCCTGGGCAACGATCTGACCGCCAAACTTGCCCGCACCCGGCCCGAGATCGAGGATCGTGTCCGCACGCTTCATCGTTTCATCATCGTGTTCCACCACGAGAAGCGAGTTGCCTTTGTCCCGCAGCGCCATCAGCGTATCGAGCAGCTTCTCGTTGTCGCGCGGATGCAGACCAATCGTCGGCTCATCCAGCACATACAGCACGCCACGCAGATTGCTGCCCAGCTGCGCTGAAAGGCGAATGCGCTGCGCCTCACCACCGCTGAGCGTGTCCGCGCTGCGATTCAGCTGAAGATAGCCAAGACCCACCTCCTGCATGAACTTTAAGCGTTGGGCAATCTCCTTGACGATGTCGAGTGCGATGATCGCCTCCGTGCCTTCGAACTTAAATTTCCCTAGCAGCTTGCCCGCGTCTCCCGCAGTCAATCCGGCGAACTGCTGAATCTTCGTGCCCTGCAGCTGCACCGCACGACCGATCTCATTGATGCGGCTGCCTTCGCAGCTTGGGCAAATCTCACGGGGCTTCTCACCCTCATCATCCGCACTTTCAAAACGACGCTCCTCTTCGAGCTCAGCTTCCAGCACCGAAACATCCGGCGCGCGATCACTCAGATCAGTTTTGTGGCCCTTCAGGCCAAAGCCACGGCAGTCTTTGCACCAGCCATGCGGGCTGTTGAAGCTAAAGAGACGCGGATCCAGCTCTTCAAATGACAATCCGCAAGACGGGCAGCTCATCTCGGTGCTCAGCACGTGCATCGTCTTGTCATTCAGCCGCAGCTTGATCGTGCCCTTGCCCATCTTCAGTGCCGCTTCGATCAAAGGCCGCAGCTTCTCGGCATCATCGCTCTTGGCCACTCGGCCGATCACTGCATCAATCGTGTGCTCCTTGAAACGCTCCAGTTTCTGAAAGCCCATCGTATCGCGGAACTCGCCATCGACCAGCAGCGTCTCGATGCCATGCCGGGCCGCATGCTCTGCCACATCGGTATGGAAACCTTTGCGCGCCTTGATCAACGGCGCGAGCAGATGACCGCCGCCAGTGCGCAGATGCTGCTGCACCGTTTTTAGGATGGCCTGTACGCTCTGCTTCTTCACCGGCACGTTGCATGAGGGGCAGTACTGCGTGCCCAGCTTGGCAAACAGCAGGCGGAAAAAGTGATACACCTCCGTCACCGTCGCTACCGTCGATTTGCCTCCGCCGCGCGAGATGCGCTGCTCGATTGCCACCGTTGGCGGCACCCCCGTGATGAGATCCACCTCCGGCTTCTCCATCTGCTCCACAAACGTGCGTGCATACACCGACATGCTGTCTAGGAAGCGCCGTTGCCCTTCCGCAAAGATCAGATCAAACGCCAGCGAGGACTTGCCGGAACCACTGAGTCCCGTGACCACCACGAATTCATCACGCGGAATATCCAGCGAGATGTTTTTCAGATTGTGCTCACGTGCGCCACGAATGCTGATTGTATTGCTCGTCTCCTGCGGCAGTGAGAGGTCTCTCCTTGGAGTCTCCGCCACACGGCTCGCACCATGCTCCTTCGAACCTGAAAGCAGTTCATGCAGATAACGCCCCGTATGCGAAGCCGCACATTCCGCCACCTCTTCCGGCGTCCCGGCGATCACCAGACCGCCTCCCGCTTCTCCGCCTTCCGGCCCGAGATCAATGACCCAGTCGGCACATTTGATGACTTCAAGATTGTGCTCAATGACGAGCAAGCTGTGGCCTTCTTCAACAAGGCGCTGCAGCAGTTTCACCAGCAGCGCGATGTCATCAAAGTGCAGGCCCGTCGTCGGTTCATCCAGCAGAAGCAGACTGCCTGCTGCCGAGCCCGCCGGGTTTTCAATCAAATGCCCGATGAGCTTCAAACGCTGCGCCTCACCGCCCGAAAGCGTGTTCAGCGGCTGCCCCAGCTTCAGATAGCCAAGTCCGGCCTCATTCAACAGATGCAGCTGCGCCACGATCTGCTTCGCCTTTTTCGACGACTCAAATAACGGGCTGCTGAACCACTCCACCGCAGCCTCCGCCGTCATGCCGAGCACATCGTGAATGCTCTGGCCATGCAGCAATATCTTGAGTGCAGGCGGCTGGTAGCGCTTCCCTTCGCACTCGGGGCAGGTCACATACAGATCGCTCAGGAACTGCATCTCGATCTTCTCAAAGCCATTGCCCGCGCAGCGCTCGCAGCGCCCCTCGCCGGAATTGAAGCTGAAGAAGCCTGGCATGATGCCCTGTGCCTTCGCATCGTCGGTCTCGCTGAACAGTGTGCGGATGTGATCAAACGCCCCCAGAAACACCGCCGGGGTCGATCGCGGTGTGCGCGCCAGCGGCGACTGGTCCACCATCACCACCTCATGCAGTTGCTCCCAGCCCGTGATCTTGCTCACGCGCCCCGGCTCTTCTTCACACACCTCACCGCGCAGCCGCTGTAGGTTTCGGTACAGCACATCATGCACCAGCGTCGATTTCCCTGAACCGCTCACGCCCGTGATGCAGCAAAACACGCCGAGCGGAATGTCCACATCCAGCTTCTTGAGGTTGTTCTGACGTGCGCCACGAATGCTGAGAAAGCGTGCGACATCGCGCGACAGCTTTTTGGAGTGCTCCACTCCTCTGGAGCTTTTCGCTGACCGCGAGGCTTTCGAAAGCGCCGGAGGACCGGCGCACTCCAGGACGCTGTCGCGTTTGATAGAACGCCGCTGCGCCGGAATGGGCACACTCTTCCTCCCAAACAAATAATCCCCCGTCAGCGACTTCACCTTCGCGCCAAGCTTCTCCAGCGGTCCGCTGAATACCAGCTCTCCACCTTTCTCCCCACGGCCCGGCCCAATGTCGATGAGGTTGTCCGCGCTGCGCATCACCGCTTCTTCGTGCTCCACGACGAGCAGCGTGTTGCCTTTGTCTCGCAGACCTTCCATCACACCAATGAGACGCCCGATGTCGCGCGGATGCAGGCCGATGCTCGGCTCATCCAGCACAAACAGCGTGTTCACCAGTGAGGCGCCAAGGCACGTCGTGAGATTCACGCGCTGCAACTCGCCACCGCTCAGCGTGCGCGTTTGCCGGTCCAGATTCAGATAGCCCAGCCCCGCACGGTCCATGTAGCTGATGCGGCTGGCGATTTCCCCACGCAGCATCGTCGCCACATGATCGCTCGCTTTGATCGGCCACGACTGCACCAGCGGGTGCAGCTCATCCACCGGCAGCCGCGAAAGATCCGCAATCGTGTGCTCACCGATGCGGAAGTTGTAAGCCTCCTTCTTCAAGCGCCCGCCGCCGCAGTCGCCACACTCTGTGTATGCACGGTAGCGGCTCAGAAACACGCGCACATGCATCTTGTAGCTGCGCGACTCCTGCCATTTGAAAAAGCCGCGCACGCCATACCACTCGCCACGATTGTACGCGTCTTCAGGATCATCCCGCGTGCCTTCAATGAGCCACTTGCGATCCTCCTTCGAGTAATCTTCAAACGCCTTGTGGATGTCCACGCCACGCTTCCGCGCCGCCTTTTCCAGGTCGAGCTGAGACTCGCCATACGTGCTCCCTTGAAACGGACGCACTAGCCCCTGATTGATGCTCAGCGACTCATCCGGAATCGCCTTGCCCATGTCGAGTCCTAGCGTGCGACCAAAGCCACGACACGTCGGACACGCCCCAATGGGACTGTTAAAACTGAACAGCCCCGGCGTCGGTGCCGGCAGCGTGATGCCACAGTCCGCACAACTCCAGTCGGTGGAAAAATGCAGCGTCTCATCGTCGATGCTCGCCGCCACCTTGCCCTTGCCATAGCGCAGCGCCGCTTCCAGCGCCTCGCTTACACGCGACCGCTGTTTCGCCTCCAGCACCACGCGGTCCTGCACCACCATCACTTGCGCAGGCAGTTTGCGGCCCTTGAGCGCGTCTGCCTCATCCAGACGAATCAGGTTCCCATACAGCCACACCCGCAGAAAGCCCTGCGCTTGCAGAAACGCGGCAAAGTCCGCCGTCACCGCATCCTTCGGCACCGCCACCGGAAACAGAATGAGCGCCTGCTTCCCCGCATGCGCGTTCAGCAGCTCATTGAGAATGCTCTCCGGCGACTCCGGCCGCACCGGCCGATGGCAGGAAGGGCACGTCGCCTCCGCCAAACGCGGGAACAGCATCTTCAGGTAGTCATTGATCTCCGTGATCGTCCCCACCGTCGAGCGCGTGCTGCGCATGTTGTTCACCTGCTCGATGGCGATTGCCGGTGGGATGCCCTCGATGGAATCCACCTTCGGCTTGTCCATGCGCTCAAAGAACTGCCGCGTGTATGGCGAAAATGTCTCCACATAGCGCCGCTGCCCTTCCGCATAGATTGTATCAAACGCCAGCGACGACTTCCCCGACCCGCTCGGCCCCGTGATCACATTCAGCTTCCCCAGCGGCAGATCGAGATCAATCCCCTTCAAATTGTTCTGCCTCGCCCCACGAATGCGAATGACATCGTTGAGAGACTTCCGGGCGGCAGATTTTTTGGCAACACGAGACATGGGGGAGCGAGAGTAACGATACGCCCCGGTCTGGCAAACGGGCGCTCGTGATGAAGAAAAGAAAGCGCATCTCCTCGTTGTTTTCAGATTGGAGGATCAAGGAAGGCCGCGATGTCGGTGGCAGAGTCTCGATCCCGAAGGGATTATTGCAGGTGGCTTGAACAAGGCGGCGGTTCTATCGTCTCGATCCCGAAGGGATCACAGCAGGTAGCCAGGGGTCGCAGACCCCTGGAAAGCCATTCCACCCCACGCTCTCTCAAGGTCGCATCCCGGAGGGATGCTAGCACGATGCAGACTTACCACCGCCCTCGAACCTGCGGCAAAGCCCCCTCGCGCTCACCGCAGGATAAAATGCTCCTGAAAAATCATTGCTCATTCTGCCACTCCCACGGCATCATGTGACGACCCATCTCTCCCGCATGCCCGGCACCTACACCTCGCTGCATTATCACGTGATCTTCTCAACGAAGAACCGGGAACCTCTCATCGCCGCCGCATGGCGATCACGACTTCACGAATACCTTGGCGGCATGATCCATGGCCTGGGTGGCACGCCGCTCTGCATCGGAGGCGTGGCGGACCACGTGCATTTGCTCTTTGGACTCAAGGCCACGCATTGCCTGTCCGACTTCATGCGCGATTTGAAAAAGGACGCGACGAACTGGACCAAGGAGACCCTCCAACAACCCCACTTCGCCTGGCAGGAAGGATATGCCGCCTTCACCGTCAGCCCGACGGCGATTGAATCCGTGCGGGACTACGTCAATGATCAGGAGGAACATCATCGTGTCCGAACCTTCCGCGAGGAACTGGTGGCGATGCTTCGGCGTGCAGGCGTGGAGTTTGAGGAGCGCTATTTGGACTGAGGCGTGAGTCAGGCGCGGGAAGAGAGGTGCTGGCATGCCTCCGGCATGCGCCCGTGAGAGGGGGCCGGGTGGATGCGCTTTCCAGGGGTCTTCGACCCCTGGCTACCTTCTGCGATCCCTTCGGGATCGTGGTCCAAGCAACCTTAGGCGAAGGTCGAATTTGAAGCCATGTGAAGCATCATCAGCCTACGGTGAACTCCAGTTTCGTATGGCTAAAATCGACGAACGGAAAGGCATAGGGCTGGCCATTTATTTCCACGTAAATGTTTCCATTCCCGACACCTAAAATCCGGCCCATGTCAGGAAAAGGCTCGGCACTCGGTGGATCAGGCACTCCAAAATACTTCGTCGTCCATGCGGGGGCTTTGCCGGGTTGTATAGATCTTTCGAAAACGAAGAACCGTGTGGTTCCGCCGCACAGATCCTCAAAGACTACGAGAGTGTGACTTTCAGGATTGTAGAAAATGCGATTCTCGGTTGGCCCTTCATTTGGGGTAGAAAAAAGGCTTTCCGCCTCAGCGACCAATTTGTTATCCCACAGAAGCTGATAGCGTGACTCGGTGCGTGTCGGGCCGTAAGGATGCCCGTCGGCGTAGATGGCTTTTCCGAGTCGTAACTTCAACGTCAAATAATCTCCAAGCTGCATGGACTTGAACCGGTGACCGGGTCCTTTGGATTCTTCAATCTTTGGGACATCTTCTCGCGAACACTGATAGCGGCCATAACGCTCCAAAAATCGAACTTTCGCGTTGGCCTCGCGTTCCCGTAACTGAGCGGCCTCTTTCTGCATGCGGGCTTGTTCGGCTTCATAAGTGCGCTTCCACTCGGACTTCTTTTTGTATTCTGCCGAATGGCATCCGGTGATCACGCTCAAACTAAGGAGCAAAAAATGTGACTTCTTCATGCGAGACTACTTCCCCAGCACCTTCTCCAACCCCTCCACCGTCGTCACCGGCGCCTGGCACGTAAAATTCTGGCACACATACGCCGCAGGCTGACCATTCACCGGCTTCATGTCTGCTAGAACTTCATTGTGCGTCGCGAGCCATTGCTGACCAGCTCCGCCATCCGCACAGAGGATCACCGCAGTGGGCAGAAACCGGCGATGCACACTCGCGGCGAGAGCCTTGAACGCCGCGCTGTTCACATCTCCCGCCAATACAACCTGCTGCTTGCCGCGATGATGCATGTCAAACGCAATGGCCATCACCGGCACCGAGGACGGAGTGCTTTGCAGCGTCGAACCAAAGAGCGCAAAAATCTTCTCGGCCTGCTTCTTCCACTCGTCTTTGGCGAGCAACGCGCTGAGGCGCACGAGATTGAGCGCGGCGAGCGAGTTCGGCGAAGGCTCGGCACCGTCGTAGTCCTCCTTGATGCGGAGCACGCTGTTCGGCATGTCCGTGTGCACGCTGTAGTAGCCGCCGTGTTTCGTGTCGAGAAACAGCGCATCCATCTCCGTCTGCAAAGCCGTGGCCCACTGCAGCCACTTCACTTCAAACGAAGCCTGATAGAGATCAATCAGCCCGTGAATCAGGCAGGCGTAGTCGATGGCGAAGGCCCTCGGCCCGCGCTCTCCATCACGCCAGGAGCGGTGCAGCTCTTTGCCCGGTGTGGTGCAAAGCTGGTCATGCAGGAACTGCGCGGCATCCGCAGCGAGTGTGATCATCTCAGCATCCCCAAACGCAGCCCCCGCACGGGCGAGCCCGGAAATCATGAGCCCATTCCATGCTGCAATGACCTTGTCATCCAGATGGGGACGCGGGCGCTTTGCACGTGCTTCAAACAGCGTGGCTGTGCCTTGGTCGATGATGCCTTTGACCTCTTCCGGCGTTTTCTTGAAATACTCCGCAGTCTTCTTGAAGGAGATCGCACGGTATAAAGTATTCAGCCCCTTGAGTTCCCCTTGCGGATCGCTTTCAGGCCTTGCATTCCCATCGCGGCGCGCACCGTAGGCGTAGCGGAAGATGCTGCCGTTTTCCTTGCCCAGCAGTTCATCGATCTCAGCGGCTTTCCAGACATAGAAGGCCCCTTCGGTTTTGTGCGCGGCATTGGCACTTGCTAGGCTGTCGGCATCTTCAGCGGAGAAGAATCCGCCATCCTTCTGCCGCAGATCGCGCTTCACATAGGCCACCGTGCTGCGCACGATGTTTTCAAACAGCACATTCTGCGAGAGCTGCCACGCCTCCGTATAGGCCGTGAGCAGCTGTGCCTGATCGTACAGCATCTTTTCGTAATGCGGGATGTGCCAGTAGCCATCCACGCTGTAGCGATGAAACCCGCCGCCGATGTGGTCGCGCATGCCGCCATTGGCCATGCCGCGCAGCGTTTTCACCGTCATCTCCATCGCCCAGTTGCTCTCGGATTCGCGGTCATTGCCCTTCCGTTCCGCCAGGATGCGGTGAACCCGCATCAGCATGTTCAGCGATGTCGGTCTTGGAAACTTTGGCGCACTGCCAAACCCGCCCTCATGATAATCAAACGAGCCCGAGAGATCATCGTAGGCCTTCTGCACCAGCGTCTCATGATTGATTTCATCCAGCGCGGTGTTTTCGTTGTCCAAGTGGTCCTGCAGCTTCTCCACCGAGCGCGCGGCACGTTCGTCGATGCCCTTGCGATCTTCCGTCCACACCTTGTGAAGTTCGTTGAGCAGGTTCTTAAAGCCGATGCGTCCCGGCGAGTTCTCCGGCGGATAATACGTGCCGCCGTAAAACGGCTTCAGCTCCGGTGTCAGGAAGACACTCATTGGCCAGCCACCGTGGCCGCTCGCCGCCTGCACATAGGTCATGTACGTCAGGTCCACATCCGGCCGCTCCTCGCGATCCACTTTGATGGGAATGAAGTTCTCATTGATGATCTTTGCCGTCTCCTCGTTCTCAAACGACTCGCGCTCCATCACATGGCACCAGTGGCAGGTCGAGTAGCCGGAGGAGAGGAAGATCGGCTTGTCCTCCGCCTTCGCTTTTTTGAACGCTTCCTCGCCCCACGGCAGCCAGTTCACCGGATTGTGGGCGTGCTGCAGCAGGTAGGGCGAGCGCTCTTTGGCGAGGGCGTTGGTAAATTTAGGGGGCTGGCCGGTCGTATCACTCATGGTGGGGGGGAATGAGATAACGTCCGCATGAGGGCCGGGGTTGCAAGGGGCGAAGCTCTTCACTCCACCTTCTTCGGCAGCATTTTCGCCACCACCCACAGCAGCGCTCCCACCACCAGCGCCAGTGCGGCCCAGAGCCAGGGGCTGCCTTTGCCGGAGGGGCCGCTGGCATCGGCCTCGTAGCCGGGCAGCCTTTCTTCCTCGCCCAGTGTGGCGGCGACCTTCGTGGCATTTTCAAAATCATTCCGCACCAGCTGGAGATCGTAGCGCGTGTAGGGAGCGCGGCGGTTGCCATAGCAGAGCTGCACGGGCGTGGTGTCCGGCACACGAAACAGCAGCCGCACCACGGGATACAAGACGCGGGCGGCGGTCATCTGCAGCCGCGGATTGTCGCCATTGTCCGTGGCGAGGCGGATCGAGGCGGCGCGTGGGGCTGTGTAGAGTGCCAGATGGAACGTGTTGGCAGCCTGGCCGGGCAGGCGCTGCCAGTTGGCATTGCTCAGGATGCGTTCGAAATGACCCTTCTCGGACAGATGCTGTTCGGAAACAGTGAGCGTGCGCGCGAACAAGGGCGTGGGAGAGTCCAGCAGCAGCTCGCTGGCCGGGAAATTGCCAAACGGCATCTGGATGTCCCATTTGGACCACGTTGGTGCCTTGGGATCGGGCACTTCGACAATGGGAACCTCGACCTCGCGATCCACGCCCGGTTTGATGGCGATAAACGGGAGCTGATGACCATCGCGCACGACACGCATGTCATGCAGATCATTCGCCGTGCGTGCGAGCACTTCGGGAATCAGCTCCACCACCAGCACACCGGCCTCTTTGAACTGTACGGGCCGCTGAAACGACCACGGAGAAACATCTATCGCCGGACCGACGTCGCCCACCTCCGGTGCGGTGGCAGTCTTGCGAAAATCCGCATTGGCCTCCACGGCGCTGGCCATGGCAGATTGCGCCGAGGCGTCACGCAGCTTGTCACCGAGTGCGGCGATGTCGTAGCGCGGCTCGGCAGCCTGCGCATTGCCAATGTAGAGCTGCCATTCGCCAGCAGCATCGGCTTGAAACACCACGGGCACCGGATGCCGTGTGGCCTCAATGCTCTCGATCCGCAGCGGAGGGCTGTCGCCATTGCGAATGACAAGCTCGACTTCGCGCGTGGTGGCCAATTGATGCACCGCGATGTCGAGATCCTCCGCGCTGCGACCTTCGTACTGGAATCGGAAAACTGTGGCATGTGAATCCAGCAAGGAAGCTTCACGTTGAAACACAGGTTCTGGCGTGTGCACCCGTAGGTTTCCGAGCAAAACATTGGCGCTGCCAAGATCGAGTTTGAGATGTGTTTCGCCCGCTTTTTCCGTGCGCCCACGGATCGTCAGAGGCTGCGCCAGGGTGCGCAATTCAGGCAAGTCACGCCGCACCTGCGCGCCAGTGAAGACAACAGGTTTGCTGCGGGCGTCGTCTATGGTGACACGGAAATGCGTCCATGCTGCGGAAGCGAAGTTGAAGCGCAGGCGCTCCGTGCCGTTCTGGCGGCAGAGCAGTTCATTGCTGGCGAGTGCCTGCCAGTTGGTGCCATCATGGCTGGCCTCCAGCGTTGCGGATTTGATGAACTCGGAGGCATGAGTTTGCAGCAGCACTTCCGTGGTCGTGCTGCCTTCAGGTGGCTGGAATTCGAGCACGGTGGTACTCGGATTGAGCGTGATTTTGAATCCGAGCGCGTTAATCATCTCAGGCCGGATGATGCGTGGCAAAGCGATGACGTACGGCATCGCGGTACCGGCAGGACTGACGACCCGCAGATCATGAAATGCCGCACCGCCCGCCGCACTTGAAGCATCCAGCAACGCCGGTTCGAGTTCAATCCGGGTGAGGCCGGGCTGAGTGATTCGTACCGTTTGACGATGCGTCCAGGCGGCAAAGTCAGCCTCACTGGCTGCCAAGGGCATGCACAAGGCAATGAACAGGAGATGCGGTTTCATGATTGGGAAAAAGTACTCATGAGCTTTAGCGCATTTTGGGCGCATGGAGCTCGGGTTAAAGTTCAGGATTGCTTTTGTCGTCACCAAGAAAACGTTGATATAGAAACGAGGCCGCCAGCGCAATGATGGCAACCACGATCAGCGCTCCAATGCGGTAGATGCTTTCGATGTTCGCGAGATCATGCAGAAACAGCTTCAGCAGCGCCACAGCCAGCAAACCGATGCCTGCATACCGCGTGGGTGCGTTGCGTTGCCAGATGCCGATCATGAGCAGGACGAGCGCATACAAGGCCCAGGCGATGGTGTAGGTCATGTCGCGGCCGAAATTGCCGTCGAAGTCGAACGTGATCGAGCGTTCACCCGCAGGCGTGAAGGCATCCGCGATCTCTATGTTCAGCAGCAAAAAGAGCAGGATGCCACCAAGGGCGCAAAACAGGCCGCGCAGGTTGACCTTGTTCCAGCAATCATTCGGCGGCGCGAGACAGCGCGCAGCGGCAAACATCGCGAGTGCCGACAGGCTGTAGGCATAAAGCTGCCAGTTGAGGATCGCCGTTTCTCCGCGCGTTTGATATTCCAGCACCGCAGGATTGAGCGCTAGGCGCACGAAAGAGGCGACGAGCAGCACCGTGCCGGTACCCCGCAGTCCCGGATGCGGCACGCGGCGGAAGAGCCAGCACAGCGCGGCACCCTCCAGCGCCCAGCCCAGCGTGATCCACTGCTTTTCAAACTGGATCGGGAAAATGAGCGTGATGAAAAACAGCGCCACACCACCGAACCACGCGAGCTGAGTGAGCCGTGCAGGATTGTCTGCGCTGTGCTGTTTCAACACAAACACGAGGCACGCCAGCGGCGTGATCGCAAAGGCCAGCGGAAGCAGCCCCATCATCTCATTCGGCCAAGCCAGACTCACGGCGCGATAGACCAAACCAAAAGTCCCCAAGCCTGCAGCCGCAGACGCGATCCATGGGAGTTTGCGTTTAGCAAAGAGCTTGTGAAACACGAACGGGAATGCCGTGAACAGCAAATAGAACCCGATATACCACAGCAGCGGCGTGTCGGCATACTCCACTCTGAAGCTTTGCTGATGCCAGGCCCACTCAAGCGCCAGCACGCAGCCAAGCGCCGTGGGCACCAGCACGGTGATGCCGCTGATCCGGGCCAGACCAAGCAGAAACACCGTGAGCAGTAGCGCGAGTCCAAACACCGAAGAAGGATCCGCCACATGTAGATGAAGCGTGGCCAAAATCAGCAGCGCAAACGGCAGCACCGCAGAACTCACGGGCAACATCGACGCCATCGGCACCTTGGGCATTTTGCGAGAGAGAAAACTGCTGGCGATGCCAAACAGCACCGCGAAACCACCCAGTACGATGAGGAACTGGCTCAGGCTTCCCGTGGTGTTCACTGGCAGACCAAACAACCAAGCTCCGGCAGTGAACAGGGTGAGCGCCAGCGCGGCGAGCACCGGAACCAATGCGCCGGTGAAAATCGCGAGGCCAATGATGAGCAGATCGACCAGCAAGATCGCAGGCCAAATCATGAGGCTGATCGAATCAAGACACAGCACAGGCATGAGCATCAGCACCAGCGTGATCACCGGCGTCCAGCTCATGAACAGCGTGGCGGACTGACTGCGGCGCTGCCACAAGACGGCGAAGGTCGTGTGCAGAAGGCCAAAGCCGAGATAGATGCCGAGTGCGTAGGGCAGCAGTTCGGCATTAAGCTTCGTCGTGGTCCAAATCGACAAATGCAGGAAGGTCAGTGTGGCGATGATGCCCTGAGCCCTGGCCACACGCGGCTGTTGCCAGACGATCATCAAGACGACGGCGTTGATGCCGAGTACAAAGGAGTAGAGCAGCGTGGGCCGCTCCGTGATGGCCCCAAACCCAAGGAAGACAAATGCGGCGAAGAGCGCACTGCCGCACAGCGCCAGCGCCGCGCCAGCCGGGAAATCATCCTCATCCTCACGCTGCCGCGACCACCAGGCGGCGAGCATGAACAGCGTGGCGAAGCCGAGAAACACGATCACTGGCACCCACGTGGCCGAACCAAGGGCATACTGGGATGAGCGGAAGAATTTCACCATCCACCCCGCCTGCATGAGGATCGTGCCAGCAGCCGCCAAAGCGGTGAGATGCAGCCAGCGCTTGTTTTTAGCCACAGCAAGTACGCCGATGTCGAGCAAGGCGATGTAACTGAACAGTCCGAAGGGATTGTCATGACCGGTGGAGCAGAGGATCGGCGTCAGAAAGCCCCCGAGCATGCCTAGCACCGCGACCACCTGCGCCTCCATGCGCACCGCGAGCAGGAACGCCGCTGCGGTGATGAGCGTCATCAGGCCAAAGGCGACGAGTGCATGATGGAATGGCGGAATCTTCCACAGAGAGTGAGCGGCAAAGGTCATGCCGTAGAGGACCACGACGCCCGTGGCGGTGAGTGTGCCTCCGAGTGTGACATAGCGTTTCCGCTGATTCATCACCACGCCACCGACGACCAGCCCTGTGCCCACGACAAAGCCAATCGCGGTGCGCAGCTCGGGCGAAATCCAGCCTTGCTCGATGCTGAGCTTCACAAAGAAGATAACGCCGAGAAACAAGGCCAGTCCACCGACCCACGCGAAGAGCTTTGCGCCCATGAATTGCTCCAGAGAAATGCTGGGAGCAGGCGCGGGACGCGGTCTGGCTGCGACAGACGGGCTGAAGGCCGGAGGGCGAACCGCAGGAGATGGCTCGGGCGTTTTGGCAGCAACCAGTTCAGGCTGGGGAATCGGCGGCGGTGCAGCCGGTGCTGTGACAAAGACGGGTTCAGGCGCATGAAGTGGAGCGACAGGTTCCGGAGGAGTCATGGCGGCCACAACAGCAGTAGGAACTTCCTGCGGCGGTGGCGGCATGTTCACGGCTTCAAGCGCCTCGATGCGCCGGACCAGCCGCGCCTCACGTTCGAGATTGCGCGCAGCAGTTTCGCGAAGTGAGCCGATTTCTCGGTCCAGCTCCTCAGTGCGCTTGCGGGCCTTCGTCGCAAAGACGAGGGCGACGATGGGCATGATGAGCACCGCGCCACCGATGATCACGAGAACAAGAATGATTTCATCCATAATGCTGCGCAGTCTCTCAGAGTCCGCAGACAAGGGAAATTGATATTTCCATGTGGCATCATTGATAAACCGTATAGCCTTTCGCCAGCATGAACGTCCATCACCTCGAACTCTTCTACTATGTGGCACGTCACGGCGGCGTCAGTGCGGCGGCACGGGCGATGCCCTATGGCATCCAGCAGCCAGCCATCAGCGCCCAGATTCTGCAGCTTGAAGATGCGCTCGGAGTCACCTTGTACCAGCGGCGCCCTTTTCAACTCTCGCGGGAAGGACAGACGCTCTATGACTTCATCGCACCCTTTTTCGCTGGCCTTTCGGAGATGGGCGACCGCCTGCGTGGCGGTGGTGAAAACCGGCTGCGCATTGCATCTGCCGAGGTCGTGCAGCGGGACTACCTGCCGGAGCTCTGCGCACGCATGCGCCGGCGCGTGAAGGGTTTTCATTTCACGCTCACCCATGGCCGACAGCAGGAGATCGAGACCCTGCTGGCCGCGCAGGAGGTGGATATTGGATTCGGCACGTTGATGGAAAAGACGGTGGCCAACATCGAGTCACGTGAACTGCTTCGGCTGCCCATGGTCCTGATCGTGCCAAAGCAGAGCGGCATCACGAAAGCCGAACAGATTTTTGAAAAGGATCGCATCGATCTGCCGCTCGTGGCGCTGGAAGCCAAAGATGTGGTATCACGTTCCTTTCAGACTGCCTTGCGCCAGCGTGGTCTCGAATGGCTGCCCAGCCTCGAAGTCGGCAGCTTCGATCTCGTGCTACGCTACGTTGTGGAAGGTTTCGGCGCGGGCCTAGTGCTGCGCCATCCACGCATGGAACTGCCTGCGAACGTGAAAGCACTCGCGTTGGATGATTTTCCTCCGCTATGCTTCGGGGCGCTTTGGACAGGTCGTCTTTCGCCGTTGGGCGAGGCTTTTCTAGCGGAAGCGACTGCGTTGGCGAGTGAGCTGGCGGGGTAATGGCTGTCGCCTGCCACAACATTCATATGAATATGCTTCGCACCTTTGCGTCGGAGTTGGGGACTATGAAAACCAAAACTCTCCTTCTTCTTGCTTCGCTGACGGTCGCTGTTTCTCTCACTTCCTGTGATCAGCTCGCCGGCCCTTACACCTCCAGCTATGGGTCAGGGTATGGCTCCTCGTATGCATCGCGGCCTAACTACTACGGCGGTGGCTACAACTCACGGCCGGTGGTTTCATACAACAGCTTCAATAGCTACAACTCGCGTCCCTATTCCTATTCGGGCCATTCAAACCGCTCCTATCCCTCGACGTCATTTGCATCATCCATGCGCGGCTTTGGTTTCAATGGCGGGAGCTCGGGTGCACCAGCGCACCACTCCAGCGGCGGCTACTTATCAGCACCGTCCGGCAGCCATTCCACGCATCACTCCAGCGGTGGCTTTGGCGCTCCTGGCTCCTTTGGTGGAAGCTCCCATCATTCCGGCGGCAGCTCCGGTGGTGGAATTAGCGGCGGATTTGGCGGTGGCTCGCTAGGCGGCTCCAGCTTTGGCGGTGCATCCCACCACAGCAGCCATTCATCGGGTGGTGCACCCAGGCACACCAGTGGCGGTCACCACAGCAGCAGTCATCATGGCTTGCATTGATGCTGGAACAGAATGCCGCGAGATCTGATCAAGACAGCGCCCGGAGTTCATCTCCGGGCGTTTTTTTGTCGCTGATCCGACTTACTCCTTCGGCAGATGGCCAATCACACGCGGCTTGCCCGCGCCTTCCCACAGCATCATCGCGAGACCTTGGTCTTCATCTGCATCACCAAAATAAAACAATCGTGGCGTGCCGCCCACCTCGGTGGCGCAGAAGCCAGCCGCGAATTCCATGTCTTCTGAGATGATCTCGGTCTTGTTCAGCGAGTAGGACATGGCATCGAGCTGATCTTGCGTCGTGAATGAATCGCCGGATGTGGGCGAGTGCAGCGGCTTGGCCGGCAACGGCACGCGCATGATTGCGGCCATGTGGCGTCCGCGCAGTTGGGCGTAGATCCATTTTCCCGCAGGGGCCACATGCTGTACCCACATGCCGCCAGAGTTGGCCTCATCTGTATTGAGGATGCCCAGCGGGGCGATGCGTGCACCGACCAGCGTTCCCAGCCGATCCGCGCCCGTATCGTCATCCACCTGGATACCACCCTCCCACACATCGCCTTGGGTGATGAAAAACAGACGGTCATCGTCGGAAAAAACACCGCCGGTTGCACTGCTTACACGTCGGCAAAAAATTGACAGAAAGGTGTGTTTGCCGCCCGGTTTGCGACCGTGGAATGTTCCCATGCTCGTCGCGTCAGCGGCTTCATTCCCGCTCACAAAGAGACAATCCGTGAGCGGCGTTCCCGGCACGGTGCATACGAACAGATCCGTGGCACCCACGACGGGTGCGGTGGCGCAGACATGCTTGACCGGTTTGGCGGCACCGGGTTTCCACACCCACACGCCATCTTTTGCCAGAAACAAGGCTTCACCCTCGCTGCCTGCGGCCACGCTGTCGATGCTCTCGTCCTTCAGCTCAGCAGGCAAGGGTGCCGGGGTGATCTTTCCCGTGGCGATGTCCACTTGCACCAGCCCGGTTCGGCCTCTGCCTCCGAGACCCATCGTTACCGTTCTGCCATCTTTCGAAAAGAACGCCTCATTGGCCGCGCTGGGTTGAAGCAAAAAAGTCAGGGCAAGGGAAGCACTGACGAAAAGGACCGGCAGTCGGGAGATGCTCATGGGGCAGGGTTTAAATCAGCCTCATCGCAAGTCAATGCACATCGGACGCCGCTGTGCTCACTGATGCACTGAAAAACAGTGGCGGATTCCACAGTAATTATTGGCCCAGACGCAAAATCCTGGAATAAAAACCACCGCTAGCGCATCACACCATTCGTTCTCTTATTATCCTCCAAACCATGAAAAAAACCATCCTTCTCTTTCTCGCCGCCGCTACCAGCCTCGCCTTGGCCAGCGATTTCCCGAAAGGCAGCCCGTCTTTTAAAGACAGCAGCGCCACCGCCATGAGCGCCGCGAAAAAATCCGGCAAGCCGGTCATCCTGGTCTTTTCCGCCGCCTGGTGCCCACCCTGCCAGACCATGAAGCGTGACGTCTATCCCAGCGAAGAGGTGAAGGCCTTCCACGACAAGTTCGTCTGGGCCTACATCGACATCGATGATCCGCGCAATGAAAGCGCCGCCACCAAATACGGCGTCAACAGCATCCCACACATCGAGTTCCTCAACGCTGAGGGCAAACAAATCAGCAAACAGATCGGCGGCACTTCCTCCAAGGACTTCGCCAAGACGCTTCAAAGCGTGCTGAGTAAGACGAACAAATCTTGAACCGATGAGATCACGGAGCCGGGGTCCTCCCGGCTCCTCAGATCTGCGAATACGGAGCCGGCACCAGCACGAGATTCGTGATGCGTGACACGATTTCCTTGTCCGTGAATCCAGGTGTCGTCTTGAGCTTCGTCCATTCAGGATCGACCCGGAAGGTGTTCCATGCCTGATCTTTCGCAGCGGCATCGCTGAAGCTCAGCATGTAAGTCAGGTTGGGCATCAGTGGCCCGACGATGGTCTCGCCAAAGAAGACCGCATTCAGACCACTGCGCTTGAAGATTTCCAGCTCGCCGATGTTGAACATCTCGATCTTCTTCTTCCCCGTCTTCTCGCTGGGGCTTTCATAGATGCGTAGCTGGTAAACTTGGCTGCCCTTGGCTGGCACCGTCATTGCTGGCATGCCTGCGATGCCCTGCGCCAGCCAGCTTTCCACGCGCTCCAAAACGACATCGGTCGCCGGTGCATCGAGGTAAGTCGCGCCCTGCTGCTGCAAGGTGGTGTCTGCCAGCAGTTCTGAGCTCTTGGCGAACTGATCCAGCGAGCTGTAGCGCAGCACCACATACACCACGGCTGCCGCTTCCGGCTTTTCCGGCACGAACACACCCACATTGCTAACGCCGAGACGGTTCAGCGCCGGAATCGCCGCATCCTTCAGGTAAGCCTCCAGCACACTCTGCTTTTCGGGTGCTTTGAGCGTGTACTTCCGAATTTCAAAATACTCTCGCGCTGCACTGCTTGGTGCATCAGCAGCATGCAGTTCTTGGATGGCTCCGACCAGCCCGCTGGCTGCCACGGTGGATTTGAGGAAAGTGCTACGTGTCATGGCTGGTAGGTAAGTTGATTGTTGGTAAAAGAAACGGTTAAGCCTTGATCAGCGAGCACGTCGAGTACGGCTGGGAGTTTTTTTCTTGGATCGTGTCGGGGTGTGCTTGTCTTGCAATCTCTGCTCGCGTGAAAAAATCTCCATTTCGCGATTAAGTTCGGCACGCAGTTCGTCCTCGCTGGGAAGCACGAGTCGGTATTTGCTGGCAAAAAGCTGTTCATGACCGTGCAGCACCGAATAGCGCACTACGCTGGCGTCCTTGTGAGCACACAGAATGATGCCCACGGTGGGGCCGTCGCCTGGCCCCCGATGCTGCTCGTCATACATGCGCACATACATGTCCATCTGGCCGATGTCCTGATGCTCCAGCTCCCGGGTTTTGAGATCGAAGAGGACAAAGCATTTCAGTACGTAGTTGTAGAAAACCAGGTCCACGTAGAAGTCCTTTGTTTCCGTGCTGATGCGTTGCTGCCGCGCCACAAACGCGAAGCCCTTGCCCAGCTCGAGCAGGAAAGACTGCAGATTGCTGACGAGCGAGTCTTCCAGATTCGACTCCAGCAGCTTGCCTTTGCCAGGCAGACCGAGAAACTCCAGCACGATCGGATCACGAATAAAGTCGCGCGGGCTGGGCGTTTCCAAGGCCAGATTTTTCAACGCCTCCGCCTTCACGGCTTTTTTGTCCCGGCTCCTCAGCAACCTCTCATAGTAAAGGCTGCCCATCTGCCGTTCCAAAGCACGCGTGCTCCAGTTCTGCGCGATTGATTCACGCACATACCATTCACGGGCCTCCTCATCATCCACACGCAGCAGAAGGCGGTAATGCGTCCAGCTCAATTCAGGACGCACTGCGTCTAAATTTGAAAAGGCAGCATGAAACTGTCTCATCTTGTAAAGGTTCGAGGCATCGTATCCACGGCCAAACTCCGCTGTCAGCTTGTCTGCCAGACTTCTTAGCAAGCCCGCTCCATATTCAGCCCGTTGCGCTCCCTCTTGCTCAAACTCCACGATATGACGCCCCACCTCCCAGCAGGTGCGCACCTGCATCACATCCACAGCACGTAGCAGCTGCCCTCGGGATTCCAGAATCAGCCCGCGTAACTGGCTCAGCAGCCGGTCAAATCCATGACCCGCCTTGACGATGGATTGCCTGGGCTTCTTCGGTAAAGGCATGCGGACCAACATTGAACGTCGCCGCCGGACTCTCAACCACGTTTCTTCACAAACCCTCGGAGCAGTCAGCAGCCTTCATGCTTTCGCCAATGCACCCGCCAGCACCCCATAACATTTCTTCGCCGCAGCGACGGGCTCATACCCCGGCTTGCTGAAGATCTGCCCGCTCACCTCCACGACTACGGGGCCGTGGTAGCCGTGCTGCTTCAGCGCGGTGAAATACTTCACATAATCCGTGCGCCCTTCACCGGGCAGCAGGAACTGAAACTTCGCCGCATCACCGCTCGCGTCTTTGACGTGGATGAACTTCGTGCGCGGCAGCAGCAGTTTCATGCTTTCCTCCATGTCGATGCCTTGCAGCTCAAAGTGGCTGTAATCATAGGCCACCTGGATGGCCGGTGACTTCACCTGCTCCAGCAGCCACAGCAGACGCTCCGGCGAGTTCACCGCGCTGCCCACGTGCGCTTTGATTGCGATCACCGTCTTCTCCTTCTCCGCCGTCTCAGCCCAGCCATGCAAGCGCTCCACCATGCCCGTCTTCTGCTGCTCCCACATCGCCGGTTTGCCACCGCACACCGTCTCGATGATCGGTGGCTGCGCCGCATTCATGTCGCGCGCCACCTGCGCCGCATCGCGGATGCTTTGCAGATTCAGCGCATGCGCCTTGTCATCCGCCGTGAGGCTCAGGTTCACCATCAGGCAGGGCAGATCCAGCTTCAGCGCCGCAAGCTGCTGCTTCGCCTCAGCCCGCGCTTCCGCCGTGAAAACCTTCGGCTCACTCGGAAACCCCGCATTCAAAGCCAGCTCCACATTCGCATAGCCAATGTCCGCACAGGTTTTGAGCGCCTCGCTCAAAGTCAGCGTCTTCATCCCATACAGACTGAAACCCAGGCTGACCCCTCTCGGCGCAGCCGCCCGTGCGAAATTTGGGAGGGCGGCAAACCCCAGAGCAGTGTGAAGAAAATGACGGCGTGTGGGCATGGGGAATGGCGGGTGGTTGGCTATGGTCTTTCGACAACTAATGGATGCCGCATCTTTCGACAACTAAGGTTTCCCACGGAAGAGAAACGACAGCCAAAAGCCCACTCCTCCCAGTGCGGAGATCAACAGCATGATCTTGGTCGCTCCGCTGCCCCCTTCAGAAGGTGAGCCGTTTCGAATGATCGCATTTTTTGGATCGCTGGCGGAGTAAACAACCGGCACGCTGGTGGCGGTAATCTCATCACCTTTGGAAATGGAGGCGAGATAGCCGGTGGTTACTGCAAGCTCTTGGGTGATGGTTTCCTGGCCCTTGGGGGTGTACTCCACAGCAAGCCAGTTTTTAGATCCGCTCCGCCGCCCAACCTTCGTTACGACGTGGGCATTGACCACCTTCCCAGGCACCTCAATGCCAGTGGACTCAAGCGTGCCTCTTGCCTTGCCTCGGTTGACTGAGACATAAGCAAGAATAAGTCCCGCTATGATCATAATGACGGAACCAATGCGCAGGTTTTCTCTCATGGGATGGGTATAAACTGAATTTGTGAGCGGATGATGAGACTCAAGCCGAGCTCCGTCAATCTCACGAGATGAACCGAGGAACTTTCATCTCCCCCTACTCCGAGCTTGCGCCCGCTTTAACCAGTTGCCGTATGCAGACAATTTTTCAGGGACTGCAGTGATGGTTCCCTCCATCACTCGCCGTACTCCACCTCATGAGTCGTCTGCTGCACAGGACACAAACAAAGGCCGTGAAGATGTTGTGCTGCGGACTTTTCATGGGGTTCTCGATACCCCTGCCGCTGCCTGCCGCAGAGACAGCCCCACAAAGTCTGCCACCTGGCGACGACGGTGCCATCCCCCGTGTGGTGAACATGGGGGAGTTTGAAGCCCTCGTGACCAACTCCCCCTTCACCCGTTCCCTCGGCGTGTCCGACTCCCTCATCCTCACCGGCGTTGCGCACTTCGAAAAAGACACCTTCGCCACCCTGCTCGACACCAAAACCTTCGAGTCCCACGTCGTCTCCAAAGCCCCCAATTTCCAAGGCTGGCAGCTCGTCGCCGTCGGCGGCCATAGTGCTGAGATTCAGACCTGGTCCGCCAAGATCCAAATCCCCGGCGGCGAAGTCATCTCCGTCCGCTACCAGAAGCCACCACCCAAACCCGCGCGCACCAAATCAGGCGGCAGCATTTCCGGCGGCAACGCCCCGGCATTGACCTCCTCCCAGATGAACGAGGCGAAAGCCGCCGCCGTGAACTACAAGGAAGGCTTCTCATCAGACGGCTACCCCAAGGCTCCGCCACCGGAAATGGTCGCCAAACTCAGGCGCCTCAGCACCTCCCAGCGCGAGACCATCAACCAGCAAATGCTCAATCACCGCAACCAAGGCCTCGGCCTCGACGAACGCCGCAAAATCTACGAAGGTCTGGTGGAGCGGTCTTTGCAGGGGCGGTAGCGCCTTGACGAAACGAGGACAGCAAACGCGGCTCTCCCTCTTCCCGCCCCTGACACACAACGATAGCGAATATTTCGCTTCGGGGAGAGGGTTGGGGTGAGGGGGGCTTTCTGCCACGCGCAAGTCTCGCGGTTCATTCACCTCCGCGCTGAGCCTTCGTCACCTCCACAGCGCTTTCGCCGCAGCGTTTTGAAACGCCTCGCGCACCGGGCTGGCGTCGCTGTTGGGGAAGTTCGCGCGCTGCACCATCAGCACGTAGATGACCTCCTTCTTCGGATCAATCCATGCCTGCGTGCCCCACGCACCGCCGTGACCAAAGGTGCCGGGCGAAAGCATTTGCGCCAGACCTTCATGCGGCTCCTTCAGCACGCACGCACCGATGCCCCAGCCGTAGTTCTTGCCATGGCTGCCGAATTCCGCTTTCTGGAAGAAGCCGCAGGGCAGATCCCCCGTGTGCACCGACGAGAGAATCTTCACCGCCTCGGGGCTCAGGATGCGTTTGCCATCCAGCGTGCCGCCATTGAGCAGCATCTGGCAGAAGCGTGTGTAATCCTTCGCGCAGGAATACAGGCCGCCATTGCCCTGAGGTGGGCGCCCGCGTTTCCCGAAGTCACCGCGCGGCGGCACCGCCTCCAGTTTGCTGGTCTCCTTGTTCTTCGCATATCCCGTGGCAACGGTGCTCCACTGCGCATCCGTGGGGTAGAAGGTCGTGTTCGTCATGCCGAGTGGATCAAACACGCGCTTCTGCAAAAATTCGTCAAACGTCATCCCGCTGATCACCTCCACGATGCGTGCTGCCGCATTGATGCCGGACTGGCAGTACTGCCATTTTTCGCCCGGCTCAAATTGCATCGGCGTCGCCAGCCAGATGGGGACCAGATCGGCCAGCGTGTGCGCTTCCTTCGCCTTCGCCCCGTCCGCCTCGCCCAGGCCCGAGGTATGCGTCAAAATCTGCGTGATCGTGAGATTCGCCGCTTTGCCCGCAGGCGTTTTCAGCCCCGCAAATTCCGGCAGATACTTCGCCACCGGATCCGCAATGTTCAGCTTCCCCTCATCCTGCAGCATCATGATCGCCGCCCCCGTGACCGGCTTGGTCATCGAGGCAATCCAGCACATCGTGTCCACGCTCATCGCCTTCTGCTTTTCCATGTCCGCCATCCCGCTGGCTTCCAGATGCAGCAGCCCTTCCTTGTTCGCCACCACCGTCACCGCCCCCGCCACTTCACCCTTGGCGATCATCTCCCCCATCGCCTCGCCAATGCCAGGAAGTTTGGGTGTGTCCGCAAAAGCGATCGACGAAAGAACAAAAGGAAAGAGAAGCGTGCGCATGGGGTGAGGGTTGTTAAATGGAGCAAGACATCAATGTTGCTGGCTAGTGGCAGAAGAAGGCCTCTAATCTGCGAAGGCCTCGTGGATCGGTCAATGGAGAGAAGGTAGTTGATCTGTCGGCGCTTTCAACTGTTGCTACTACCTCGAGGGTTGCACGCATCGACAAGCGGTTATAGTTTGCGTGAGATATGGAACTCGACGGAGGCATCAAGATTTACCTGCGTGAGATCGGCAAGACTGACTTGCTGACTCCCGACCAGGAGGTTGAGCTTGCCGAACTCATCAAACGCGGCGACCCCGAAGCCCGTTCGCACATGATTCGTGCGAACTTGCGCCTCGTGGTGAAGATCGCCCAGGATTACGCCAACTACGGCCTGCCGCTTCTTGACCTCATTTCCGAAGGCAACATCGGCCTCATGAAGGCCGTGGAACGCTTCGACCCGAACAAGGGGGGTAGGCTTTCAACCTACGCCGCCTGGTGGATCACACAATCCATCAAGCGCGTCGTCGCCAATCAGTCCAAGACCATCCGCCTCCCTGTCCACATGGTGGACGAGATCAGCAAGATGCGCCGTGTCGCCATGGCGATGTCCGAAGAACTTGGCCGCGAACCCACCGACGACGAACTCTCCGAAGAAATCGGCATTGATCGTGCCAAGCTCGGCCAGCGCAAGGGCGCCTCCATACGCCCTGGCTCGCTCGATACTCCGACCATCGACGACAGCACCGAGTTTGGCGAAATCGTGGGCGATGAAAACGCTCAGGCCCTTTTCGATCTGCTTTCGCAGAAGAACATGCACAGCCAGCTTGATAGCCCGATGACCGTTCTCGACGAGCGCGAACGTAAGATCATTGATGCACGCTTCGGCCTTGCCGGTCAAAAGCCCCGCACGCTGGAAGAAGTCGGTCAGGAGTTCGGCGTCACGCACGAACGTATTCGTCAGCTGCAAAACATCGCCCTGCGCAAGCTCCGCCGTGTCCTGCAGAAGAAGGAAGACGCTATTCCGAAGGCGCTACGAGTTTTAAAATCATCGACAGATTTCGAATTACAGAATGAACATCAAGAACGGTTCGAGTTACTTGCCTTGAAAAAAACGGCATCTACATTGACCCCTAGTGAAACGCTAGAATTCGCAAGCCTTCGTCAACACATCCGAAGAAAAAGAAATTTACTAGCGCCACTGCCCATCGAAGAACTTCGTTTTCTAAAACAGAATCTTCAGCAAGAACTTAATCAAGATGTCAGACAAGATTCTTCTTTCGCGCCTATTTAATTACGATGACGATCATCGTAAAAGAAAGCATGGGCCGAGAGGCTATAAAGATTATTCGGGATTTAGGCCGTGGCTTCGTGATGATTTTGATTTTAGATGTGTTTATTGCCTCAACCGTGAGCAATGGGGCGTCTTGAAAGGCAGCTTTGACATAGATCATTTCATTCCCAGAGAAATTGACCCAGGGCTTGAATTGCTATATGATAATTTGGTTTATGCTTGTCACAGATGTAATTTAACAAAAAGTACCAGCATAATCCCCGATCCTCATAAGTGCGCATTTGGAGAGTGTCTTGAATTTAATGATGATGGGACGCTTTCTGCCTTGAATAAGGAGGGGCAACTGTTGTTGGAGCTAATGGATTTAAACGATCCTAACCTGGTCAGCTTTAGAGTGTTAATCGTCGAGGTCGTTGAGTTGGCCGAGCAAGCTTTCAACCAGATAATTCTCGCGCGTATGTTTGAGGTTCCACATGATAGTCCAAATCTGATGAATTTAAGACCGCCAGATGGAAACGGTCGCCCTGAGGGGCTTCGGAGATGCTGGCATTCACGCAAAGGCGAGAGAATGTATATCTAGACCAAATCGCCCCACCAGAATCTCCTCACCCAAACAACACTATCTGCCCCGCGTCCTCATCACTCACCGCCTTCTTCCTCAACTTCGCCGGCACCTCCTTCACACTCTCCGCAGGCTGATGCCCCGCTTCGACTTGCCGCAGCACTGTCTTGGTGCGGGCTATGGCGTTTTCGGAGAGGGTGGTGCGCATCACTTGCGGGCCATCGCGGAATAGAAGCGGCCTTTTTTGTCGGTGATGCCAAATTCGATGAGCTTCGACTTAAACTCCTCAGGGGTCATGGTGCGAATAGCGTGTTCCACTTTTTCAAACACCTCATCAGAGAGACGGCCAGGGATGTTGAACCGAGGTGTTTTAATAGATGGGCTGCGCTTCACGGGCCGAGGGACAGCGCTCTTGGTCTTGGGCTTAGTGTCAGGCATGGTGTTTAGCGGGGTTGAGGTGGACGAAAGTAGCCCAGAATGCACTCCGAGTCACGCACGGCGATTTGGATGTGTGATTTCTGGCGGATCTCCGAGCCAGGAAAGGCGGGTGGCCCCTCTTGGAACACGCCCCTCACCGTCTGGATCGACTGGCCTTCAACCGCCTCCATCATGGGGATGACGAAATTCAGCACATTGCAATCGAGGCGATGCAAAGGGCCTTGATTGCGAGGGAGGAGTGACACCTGTCGGCTCTGATAGCGTTCGTAGGCAGAGTCCAAAACCGCCGTGGCCCGAGTATCGAGCAAGTCGAAGCAATTGCCCAACTGGATGACGGCACCGATCACAGCGGGCTTTTTGATGCGTTTCGGGTCACGTTTTTTCTGCTCCACGGCCCACTCGAAGGCACGTTCCGGCCCGAACTCCCAAAAATAGATGCCGTAGCCGAGCCAGTCGTAGTCGTTCTCGCTCGCGGCCAGATGCTCGCCGGTCAAGAGGACGCGGCGCACGACGGATTCATCGCAGCCGTGGTAGGCGATGATGGTGCGCTGGTAGTCGAAATGCCGCATGGCAAGATCGTAACTCGGCACCTCGATTTGCAAGCGGCTTTCTTAGCCGAAGAGCACCATCTGCCCCGCGTCCGCGTCACTCACTGCCTTCTTCCGCACCTTCGCCGGCACACTCGTCGCCACCGGCACTTCCTTCACGCTCTCCGCTGGCTGATGCCCTGCTTCGAGCTGCTGCAGCACTTCCTTCGCGCGCTCAATCACGCCCTCCGGCAATCCTGCCAGCCTTGCCACCTGGATCCCGTAGCTCTTCTCCGCGCAGCCCGGCATGATCTTGCGCAGGAAGATGATCTGCTGGTTCCACTCCTTCACCGCCACATTGTAGTTCTTCACCGCACTGCGGCTTTGCGCCAGCGCTGTGATCTCATGGTAGTGCGTCGCAAACAACGCCCGCGCGCCCACCTTGTCATGGATGTGTTCGGCCACGCTCCATGCGATGCTCAGTCCATCAAACGTCGAAGTCCCGCGCCCGATCTCATCCAAGATCACCAAACTCCGCTCTGTCGCGTTGTTCAGAATGAGAGCCGTCTCGTTCATCTCCACCATGAAGGTACTCTGCCCACGCGCGAGGTCATCACTCGCGCCGATGCGCGTAAAGATTCGATCCACCAGCCCCACTTCCGCGCTGAATACCGGCAGGTAGCTGCCAATCTGCGCCATCAGCGTCAGCAGCGCCGTCATGCGCAGGTAGGTGCTCTTACCCGCCATGTTCGGCCCCGTGATCAGAATGAGTCGGCTCTCCTCTGGCTCCAGCGTGATGTCATTCGGCACAAAACGTTCACCGCTTGTCAGGTTCTGATCCAGCACCGGATGCCGCCCATCTCGAATGAACAAGTTGCGCGTCTCATTCAGCACCGGGCGCGTGTAGTTAAACAACCGCGCCGTTTCCGCCAGCGAGCCAATCGCATCCAGAATCGCAATCGTCTCCGCCGTCTCCTGAATGTGCGCCAGATGCTCCAGCACACGGCCGCGCAGCCCCAGAAACTCCTCATACTCCAGCGCCTTGCTGCGCTCCTCGCTGCCGAGGATCTTGTCCTCCATCCGCTTGAGCTCATCCGTGATATAGCGCTCGCCATTCACCGTCGTCTGCTTGCGATGGTAATCCGCCGGCACACTGCCCACATTCGCCTTCGTGATCTCAATGAAGTACCCAAACACCGCGTTGTACTTGATCTTGAGACTCTTGATCCCCGTGCGCTCAATCTCGCGCTGTTGCAAATCCGCGATCCATTGCCGCCCCAGCGTCGAGGCCGCCCGCAGCTCATCCAGCGCAGGCAGATAGCCCTCACGAAAAACACCACCCTCCTTGATCTGCATCGGCGGCTCATCCGTAATCGCCCGCTGAATCTCCTGCGAGATCCCTGTGAGATCATGCAGCCGCGCCAGGAGGAGAGGGATCATCTTGATCCCTCCTTCAGCCGACGAATCCTCCTTATCTCCTCCCACGATCAATTGCTCCAGCGCCGCCCGCAATGCCGGCACCACTTCCAGCGATGACGCCAGCATCAGCAAATCACGCCCATTCCCACTGCCCTGACTCAGCCGTGAACTCGTGCGCTCCAAATCGCGCACCTCCTTGAGCAGCGTGCGGATCTGGCTAAACAACATCGACTCCTCCAGCAGCGCCGCCACCATGTCCTGCCGCTGCGTCAGCGTCTCCAGATCGCGCAGCGGATGCAGCACCCAGTGCCGCAGCTTGCGCGCACCCATCGGTGTGCACGTACGGTCCAGCGCGCTCAGCAGCGTGTGCGCACTGCCACCACGCGCGGTCACCAGCTCCAGATGACTCTGACTCGCTGCATCAATCAGCACCACATCACTGATCTGCGCATATCGCAGCCGCTGAATGTGCTCCACACTCCGCCGCAGTTGAAATTGCAGATACTGCAAAATGCAGCCCGCCGCACCAATCGCCGCACTCAGCCCCTGACAGCCAAAGCCATCCAGCGACTGCACCTTGAAATGCTGCGTCAGACTGTGCTGCGCCTGATCAATCAAAAACAGATAACTCTCAATCGCCTGCGCACAGCTAGGACTGCCCAGCGCCGCGATCAAGTCCCCCTGCTCCTCGCTATAAAGAATCTCGCTCGCCTGCAGTCTCTCAAGCTCATCCGCCAGTTCCGTGACGTCCTTAAACTCCGCCACCTCAAACTCTCCCGTCGTATGGTCCACATACGCCAGTCCCAGCTTCTTCCCCTCGCGAAACACCGCCGCGAGGTAGTTCGAGCGGTTCGAGTCGAGCAGATTGAGATCATTGATCGTCCCCGCGCTCAGCACTTGCGACACCGCACGCTCTACGATCTTCCCCGGCACCGGATCCGTCGTCTGCTCCGCTATGGCCACCCGCTTGCCCGCCTTGATCAGCTTCGCGATGTATCCCTGCGATGAATGATGCGGCACCCCGCACATCGGCACGCCATTGCGCTTCGTCAGCGCCACATTCAGGATCGGCGAGGCCGTCTTCGCATCCTCAAAGAACAGCTCGTAAAAATCCCCCAAGCGGAAGAACAGCAGCACGTCCTCCGGCAGCTCACGCCGGATGGCGAGATACTGCTTCATCATGGGAGTGGTGCTGGCGTCGGACATGGGCGGGCTTAAGGAGTCAAGAGGTTGGACGGAAGTGCAAGATGGAGCAATGACGAATGACAAATTCGGAGCCGTGCGAAGCGAGTGAACGATGAAATGCCGGTGCCTTTCAAACACTGAAGATTTCAATGTAAACAAGTGCGTGCTTGATCAGCCGCGGCATGTTTGCAAAATAGAACCTCATGAAACAACCTCTGCGCGAAGCCCTGTTCGACCTTCTCAGTCTCTCCATCTATGCCGATGCCCACATCTCGCTGACCGAGGAGCGCCTGCTGGAGTCCGCTTTCGTCGCTGAAGGATGGGATTCGAAGTATCCCAAGAGTCTCTTCATCGAAGAGTCCCTAGCTCGCGCCCGCGAGGCGGCGGAGAGCGACGATGCCATCTTTGATTACATCAACGAGAAGGCGCAGGCCTTCACGACGAAATCTGCGCAGAAGGAAGTCCTTGGCGTGGTGAAAAACATCCTCAAGAGCGACGGCGAAGCGCCTGAGGAGAACGAGTTCTACAGCCTGCTGGTGCAGGCCCTGCCCAAGGTCGGCAAGTAAGCTCGGCTCACTTGGTCA
Source organism: Verrucomicrobiaceae bacterium (assembly GCA_027490195.1). Classification (GTDB taxonomy): domain Bacteria; phylum Verrucomicrobiota; class Verrucomicrobiia; order Verrucomicrobiales; family Verrucomicrobiaceae; genus Prosthecobacter. Next base: position 43,590 of record JAIXYN010000033.1, read on the forward strand.
CTGGCTCGCCAAGGTGCTTCTTGAAGAATGCCGCGGCGATATCCACGGTCTCCGCGCACCAGGGATCGCTCATCCAGAACGGATGCGGCGCTTCCTTCAGCGTGTGCACGGCGGTTTCGATGCCGAGGGCCTTCAGCTTCTCCATCATCTCGGCACGGCCGACTTTGAGCGAGTCCTTTTCGCCTTCGATGAAAATTGTCGGAGGCACGCCGGCGCGAACGTGATTGATGGGCGATGCCTCCTTGTAGATTTCCGGTTTTTCCAGGGCGTTGCCGCCAAAAAAGAGAATCGCGCTCTCGTTGGCTTTGAAATAGTTGGAGTCCACCAGGTTTTGTGTGGCGGCCATGACGATGCAGGCTTTCACGCCGCTGGATTGTTCCTTGAAGGGGCCTGCGCCTTCAAACTCAGGCAATCCCGTCGTCATCCCCGTCAAGCCAGAGAGATGTCCACCGGCGGATCCACCCATGCAGCCGATGCGCTCAGGGTCGATCTTGAGCTCCTGCGCATGCGCACGCAGGCAGCGCAGCGCGGCTTTGCAGTCGTGCAATGCTGCCGGGTATTTCGCTTCGGTTGATAGGCGGTAGCTCACCAGCGCAGTCACGAAACCCCGCTGCGCCAGGCGCTCCATCATCGGCTTGTCAGCCTCCACCTGCCGCGCCTTCCAGCCGCCGCCATGAATGTCCAGGATGCAGGGCCACGTTCCCACCGCATCTGGCACATAAACGTACAGCTCGACGGTGTGCTCAGGATACTTCGCGACTTCGAGTGTCTTCAGCGTGAATCCGGACGGAGTCTGCGGCGTGAGCTTTTTCCACTTCGGGCCGCTGGCCTTGGTCTTCGCCGCCGGTTTGGCGTCAGCTGCGTGCAGGGAACTCAGTCCAAAACAAAGGGCAAGGCAGAGAGAGAAACGAAAGTGCATGGGCATGCATAACGCCTGCTGCACGTTGGGTCCTAGCGTTATTTCTTGGCTTTCGGTACGCTGTCCATTTCCGCCGAAGGACGTTCGGAGGCTTTGCGCAGTGTTTTCCCTTTCTGAGGGGGGGCACTGGGGTCAAAGTACTCTCCGCCGACCACTTGCGCCCCGTCTTTGGTCATGACCAGCGAAGGGCTGTTGCCCTCAGGATCACGGTAATAAGTGCGCTGGTGGATCTTGCCATCCGGGTTCACCACGGCGTGGCAAAACACGTGCGGCATCGCCAGGAACATGACGTGCAGCTTGTTATGCACATCGATGCTGATCTGCGGCTGCACCGCCATCATCGCAGGCCCCAGCAGGAAAGTGGCGATGTAGGCACCGCTGCGATCATCGGTGATCCGGCAGTAAAGCTGCAAGTCATCGAGTTCGCGAAACAGGATGACCTGGTAGCGACGCTGGCGCCCGGTGCCCGCGAAACCCTCCGGTACACCAAACGGCTGGTCGAACATGTTCGGCTTGGAGTCCGTGATGGTCATGCGCACTTTATTGGACATGAAGTACTGGCCAGAGAGCGGATGCAGCACGTTCGCAAGGATGGTGAAGGTGCCGAGGTTTGCAGTGGAATAGCCCCCGGAGATTTCGACCTTGTGCTTGGTCGTGCCGCCCGCAGGCAGGGTGATCGGCTCCTCCGAACCAATCGTGACGGGAGAGAGCCGCTGTCCGGTGGACTGGGTGATCTCAAACTGCAGCCAGTCCTTGGCGCCATGGCCTCCCACGATCACATCGGCACCGGAACGGTTGGTGACACTCACCACGGCCACGACTGGTTCGCCCGTGATGAATTGATTTTTCAGCAGGGTCAGATTCGTGACGTACTGAGCACGGGCCTGGCCGCAGCATAGGCAGAGGATCAACAGTAGGAAGATGCGGTTCATAAGCTTCAAGGGTTGTGTTTGACTGGAGGTGCGGTGCTGGCAGCGGGCGCTGTGCTGGTGGCGGTGCGGAAGCCGCGCGCAAGAGTAGCCTCGTTTGCGGATTCAGGAAAGCGTCGGTCGGTGAGCAGCTGGTCGTTGCTCTTCAGGCCGAAGTGTCCGCCACGCACTACGGGCACTTTGATGTCGATGTAGTCTGGGTGTGAGGGCCATTCGCCGGACTGGGTCTCGCCCGCAGTCCATTCGCTGACATTGCCGGCCATGTCACACACACCGTAGGGGCTGACGTCCTGCGTGACGCGTGTGATCGGGGCCCAGAGATTGTACCCGTCTATCTTCCCACCTTTGCCTTTAGGCGAGGCATCGTAATCATCGCCCAGATTGGCGGCCTTGCTGTTGGGCTTGTTGCCCCAGGGGTAGATCAGGCCGTGCTCACCACGGGCGGCTTTTTCCCACTCCTGCTCGGTCGGCAGGCGCTGGTTGTTCCATTTGGCAAAGGCATACGCATCCCACCAGTCCACCTGGGAGACAGGTGTATTGAGTGTGATGCTCTCGCCATTGAAGGTGCTGCCCGCTTTGGCCGCTGCATAATACTGGCCCCACTTCACCGGCTCGTGGCTGGTCTTGGTCTTGGGTTGCAGGGAGTGGTCGAAGGCTCCCGCCGCAGCGGTTTTCAAGGCTTTCAGAAATTCGGCATACTGACCGATGGTGACCTCATGCTTGCTGATCCAGAACTCCGGCAGCTTCACCTTCTCATTCTTTTGATACTCGAAGGTGCCGGCGGGAATGTGCACCAGCTCGATAGGAAGTGCTGAAGCATTGGCGGCTTGAGGGGCATGGCTGCCGTTCATCATGGCGCCAAGACCTGCGACGACGAGGAGGATGATTACCACCATCATCCAAACCCACCATGGCTTCGTGCCGTTGACGCTCACAGGCATGGACTCCGCCTCGATTTTTCGCACGATGCTGCGTTCACGCATGTCATCACGCACATCATCGAGGGCGTTCAGCAGCCCGTTCCAGTCGTGGTTGGCATCTGCCAGCGACTGCAGCAGTCCACGGGATTTCCCCTCTGCGGCCACCTGTCGCATCAAGTCCAGGAAGGCCTTCACATCCGCCTGAGCATCGCGTTTTTTGGCAACCGCCGGGCGGAAGAAATTCACGATGCTCGACTGGTGGTCGGCATCGATGTAAATGTCTCGTGGCGAAATGCTGCGGTGATGATAGCCACGCTCCGTGGCAAACTGCATCGCCTCTGCCACCCCAAACAAAACCTCCGCAAGGCGGCGTTCACTGAGCATTTCATGCGTCAGTTCGATTTCCGACAAACTGCGGCCGCGTGGCAGTTCGCGGGTGTAAAACAGCCAGCCGTTCGTTTCACCCGCTTCATACAGCGGCGCGATGCGCGGATGCATCAGCGAGGCCTTCACTCGCTCACGTTCTTTGAACTGTGCGACCACGTCCGGCTGCTTCAGATACTCTGGTTTCAGCAGCACCAGCGCCACCGGCCGTTGTACGGTGATCTGCAGCGCCCGGTAGGTTTCCGCCTCCTTTTCGATGTAGAGCCGCTCCAGCACCTGGTAGTTCCCCAGCACCGTGCCTGGCACCATCACCGGCGGTGGCTCATCGGACTCCACCGGCAGGCTCAGCAGGGCGCGTACGCCGTCCAGCAGCTTTTCCGGCGTGTACGGGGCATCTTTGAGCACGAGGCCATCGGCGATCTGATCTTCAAATCCGGTCAGGTCATAGCGCGTGCTGAACAGCACGCGTGTTTGCGGAAAACGTGCGCGCACCCTGTCGCGCAATGAGAAACCGGTTTCCTGCGTTTCAAAAATCGCCTCGGTCACCAGGATGTCCAGCGAGTCTGCTTTCGCGACCCATGCGGCCGCGAGCGACGGGCTGGGAAAATCGACCACAGTGTAGCCAGGGAGATTGTCCCTCAGCCAAGTGGTTCGTGCGCCGCGCAGGGCGGCATTGGAATCGACAAACAAAAGAGTCATGCAGGCATGTCAGTGGCGATCATCTTCCCATCGGCGGGAGCAATGGATTCATACCCCCAGGAGCAGCGCCGGGTGTGGATCCGAACTCCAGGAGATCGCGGGGCTCGGCAGCCACATCCTGGAGTTTGTTGTTGTAGTAGAGCCGGAGCATGTACCCGTAATACGAACGGCGTCCATGCTGCTGGATTTCGGCGGCGGAAAGGGCAGGCAGGTGATACACGACATCCAGCACTTCCTCACCGGTGCCGTTCCAGTCCACCGGGGCGGACTGCCAGGACTCAACCGGTTCAGGTGCGATGGTCAGCGCCACTTTTTCGTTGTTCACACGGTCAAAAAAGAACACCTCAAGGTTCAACTCTTGCGAGTTGATGGGACGGTTGCCCGCACGGGAAATGGGAACACGCAGTACGTAGCGTTCGCCAGTGTTGACCGAGAAATCACGGACGGCATGGCAGGCACCCAGTCGCAGAAACTTCTCGCCATCAGAGCCAGAAGCCGCCGATGCGGGTGCAGCCACCGCCGCTGAGCCCGAGCCCAGCCGCCGCGAAGCGAGTTCAAAGTAACTTCCCGCCTTCGTGGCTCCGAGAAGCTGAATGCGCCGCCAGGCGTCCGTGGCCTTGGCAGTGATCCCCATCTGTTCGTAGGTCTGCGCCATTTCGGCAATGATCGCTGGATGATCAGGGGTCAGCTCGTCCGCCTTCCGCAGCAGTTCCAAAGTTCCCTGCATGTCGCTTAGGCCGCGGAGTTCCTGGGCCGCTGAGACAACATAATTCACATCCCGCAGCAGTGCTGTGGCCGCATCGGGTTTGGTGGTGGGTCCGGTCGGTGCAGTCGTTGCAAACCCAGCAGCAGTCAGGCCTGGTGCTGAGGGAGGTGTGAAAGACTGAGAAGCCGCAGGCATCGGAGCGGCAGTGGCCGCAGTGGCCGCTGGCACGAGCGGTGCAACGGCGGCAGGCGGAGCTGGGGGAACATACGCAGGCGCAGGCATTGGCGCCGCAGATCCCTGCTTGCTGAATGAACCAATGGGAGGCGGAGCATTCGAAACGGGTGCCGCAGCAGACGGCATCGGCATGGACGAACCCGGCAGTGGCATGGACGAACCCGGCAGTGGCGGGGCGTTGGCACTCGGTGGCGTGGAGATCTGGCCGATCTCCGGCACCACACTTGGCACCGCCGCCATGGTGGGCCTGCTTCCCTCTGTAGAGGTGGGGGTGGGGGGGGCACTGAGCAGTTTCAAGGCAAGGCCCATCTGCACCACCGCCAGCACGCATAGCGTTCCCATGGCGATCATTGAGGCACGATCACGTTCGGAGGCAAGAATGGTGGATGGAGGAGTCACAAGTTGCTGAAAAAGACACCCATGGTACGATTTAGGCCTTCTAGTGTCAATGCTACAGGGTTCTTCGTTCAAAATGCCGGAAGGTCACTCCCTGCCGCTGTTTTCTCATGCCATTGAAACGTCACCGCACTACCGGCCGTGTGCATTTTCCTTCACTCCCGCCGAAATCGCGGCACAACTGTGCCATCGAGAGGGCTTGGTTTGGATGGATTCCTCCCTCACCACGCCTGGGGCCGTCTCCGTGCTCACCGCCGAGCCCGTCGCCGTCTTGCGGGGTCACATCGACCAGGACTGGGAAAAAGTACGCACCGCCCTGCGCATTCCCCGCGCCTCGGCGGGCGGTTTGTACGGCTGGGTCGGCTACGACGGTTATTTCACCTTCGGCATCTACCCCCACGGCCTTGTTTATCATCATGACACGGCCAAGTGGTTCGAATTCGGCGATTTCAAATGGCAGCCCTCCGCCCATAAACCCGCCACCGCCCCGCGCCTCCAGTTCACTCCGGGCGTCAGCAGCGCCGATTTCATCCGCATGGTCCAGCGTGCGCAGGACTACATCACCGCCGGAGACATCTACCAAGTCAACCTCTCCTACCCCTGGCAGGCCCCCTGGCCGCAGGACGCTGATGCCCTCGCCCTCTATTTAAAACTCCGCGCCGTCTCCCCCGCGCCGCACGCCGCCTTCATGCAGCTCGCCGGCACCACCGTCCTGTCCGCCTCCCCCGAGCTCTTCCTCCGCATGCAGGGCTCACGCATCGCCACACGGCCCATCAAAGGCACTCGCCCCCGCTTCGCCGATGATCCCGCCCGCGACGCCGCCGCCGTGCGCGAGCTCACCACTTCCCCCAAAGAACGCGCCGAGCTGCTCATGATCACCGACCTCGAACGCAACGACCTCGGCCAGGTCTGCGAATTCGGCAGCGTCGCCGTGCCGGAACTCTGGCGCGTCGAAAGCTTCGCCCAGGTGTTTCACCTCGTCTCAACCGTCACCGGCACCCTCCGGCCCCATGTCGATCACGTCGATGCCTTCCGCGCCTGCTTCCCCGGCGGCAGCATCACCGGCGCCCCCAAAAAACGCGCCAGCGAAATCATCACCGAACTCGAACCCCACCCCCGCGGCCTCTACACCGGCGCCATCGGCTGGTTCGGCTTCGACGGCCGCAGCCAGTGGAACATCGCCATCCGCACCGCCGTGCAACAAGGAGACCATATCACCTTCCACGTCGGCTCCGGCATCGTCGCCGACTCCATCCCCCAGCACGAGTACGAAGAGACCCTGCACAAAGCAGCGGGGATCCTAGCGGCGGCCGGTTAGCACGGCCTTGTACGCACCAGCGTTTTGGAGTGCGGCCGCGCAGATGCAAGGCGCATGCCTGCATCGGAGCTACCGCTTTCGCAGGGTAAAGAGCATGCTTCAGCCTCAGCCTGTCGTACGCCCAGCCAAAAAGAACGAAACACCACCCAACCAAGTCCTAATCACGCCTGCCCTCGAATAAGCTCTCCTCAAAGTTCCTTCCGTCCTTTCTGTCCTTCAGACGCCACTCAATACTGTGATAGGCCCTTTCATTCGCAAAGCCCTGATGCAGCTATGCCTCCCGCGCTCTGCGAAAATGAGCCCAGTACCTGGACAGTTCGGTGCTGGTAGCTTCGCTCATTTCAAATGATCCTGCCCATGCTAGCTAGCACCTTATCTGAGTTGTCCTTCGAGGTTCCTTTTGGTGCTTTGAACAAGAATATGAGGCGTATGCGCGTCATAGTTAACAAGGATGTTGCCTATGACGCCTATTTGCGTCAAACAGCTCCCACGAAGGCTGGGGGCCGTTGGTATTCGACAAATCTGTTCCCCATAATACCGTTGACGCACTCGACAAAATCGTTTCTCATCAAGTAATTCGGCCAACCAACGCGATCTCCAGCGCCATACAGAATGATCCTGGGTCGAAGCTCGCTTCGGTCTTTGCGCTCCTCGGACTGATCGTTTTGGCGCTCTTGCTGCTATGCATCGGTGCAGAGGTCATAAGTATCATTGATGAGCTTATTAGCAGCCGTCTCATGGCCATCGACCGAGACCCGACCGGAGGTGTTGATGCTTGGAAGCTCCATCGCTATTGGGAGATTCTGCCGTCATGGTCGATACCTATTTTGATATGGCTTTTCCTTTTCTTAATTGTGCTTTGGCGCGCGTGGAGAAGGCTGGTTCACATCTTGTCGTAGCCGACCATGCAGATGCAAATCAAGGAACACCAATTGCCGAAAAGACGGATGCAGGCAACGTCTCGTATGGCATCTGTCATGTCATCGACGCTTCCCGCTCGCCGTCGCCTGAGCCGAAGCGCCCTACCTCAACGCGTCACGTGAAAACTATCAAAGAACTATTTCAGGGGCATTGTGGTGCTAGACTCGATAAGTTTATGGAGGCCATTTACTTAAATCCCCAAGGCAAGGTAGAATTGAAGTTCTGGCAGGAGCGATTAGTGAACTCTTTTCTTCAGCAGCACCCTGAGTTGGGGTTGGATTCGCAGGGGATCATGGAGCTGATACGCGATGGAAGCGAGATGATATATAGGTGCCCAGTTGAGGATTGTTGGGGTGATGTTGCCTGCTTGGACCGCAGGACCGATGAGTGGGGGTGTGGAGAGTGCGGGACAGGTTGGCACCCCAAGTCCGCCTTGATGGATGCTATTGAAGAAGCTGAGCTCCGAGGTGATGCCGTAGAGGATGACTAACCCAAGGGCGAACAAAGCGTGGTTGGCCCCCCCGCTCTCTTTTCCGATTTCTATGCTCACTTTAACCCGAAAATCCTTTGTGTCGTCAAACCGCTGGCTCGGCGGGGTTGCCTACACTTAATCGTCCGGCCAAGAAACGAAGCCATTCGCGAAATGAGAAAGACGACACGCCTTGCGTTACCGCTAATTTTTATCGGAGCCATCATCCTTGTCGCGAGGCACCACTCGAGCGCTGCCCCACCCAATGGCTGGTGGCCCGATGTGCTTGGTGGATACTACCTCTTCACGGGTCTGTTTCTTTGGAGTCATCCATCTACGTTGAGTCAGCGGCTCGCAATCTTGGCATGGGCACCATTGGTATTTGGGCGGCCATTTGGGGCCATCAGAGCCATGAAGACTCTCCAGTTGGCCGACCCCAATTACCTACCTCCGAGACCTACCGCCCCGCCTCGGGAAGCAGAAAATCAAGAAGGGCGATTCAGATTGATATGCCAAGCGCTCAAAGGAGCCTTTGGCGTAGACTTTACGATCTGTTCGCGAGAGAGTTCATTCAGAAAGGACCACGCCATCCCTCCTGGTCATGTTCTTGATCTTCTCGACGACTTGAACCGGGACTATTGTTTTCTGATTTCCGCCGCCGACGGCGACCGAGTGGACTCGCTAAAGGACCTGCTCGATTTATTGGAATTGAGACATCCCTATCAATCCGAAGCCTTCGGCCAACTTCCACGCAACAGTAATATGCCTGCAATCGATTTGCGACATTTCGACGAAGCTAATCCGCTGTTAGCGCTACAAGACGATGATGCTAGATTGGCTGCGCACATCATCCACCGAAGGGTGTCTCACCTTTTACGAACTTCTTCATGGGCGTCCGAATGGCTTTCAGCTCACACTCAGACACTCGACATGGTCGATGATGCCTGGGAAGCTGCATACAAGGCGCACGGGGCGCTAGACATCGAGACCCGTCAGTCGCTGTGCAATAAGTTAAATGAGGAGTGTCCAGATATGAACGACAATGCCCGGCTCTATGGAGAGGGCGGCTTTGCTGTGATGTATGCCATTGTGTGCATAAAAGAATGTCTTGAGCTAGGAAGTGGTTTGCGGAGTAATGCGCCTGTAGCGATTTGGTCATGTTTGGAGCAGTTGCCATCTCTCGGCTCCGCCGCCATTGACAGTGATTGTGTCCTCGACACAGCAACAGCACTTGGTGAACTTGAGTGGGTTTTTCATTTGGTTGACCAGATCAAGGCTCGCAAAACACTTCCTGATATCTGGGCGGAGATACTTCCAATGTTGAAGTCATGGCCACCGGAGACCTGAAGATAAACAAGTGGCCGAACAAAAACGGGTACAGACAACGGCTCGTATGGCATCTGGCGTGTCTTCGACGCGTCACTCACGCCGTCGCCTGTTCCGAGTCGTTAGACCACGAAAAACTACATGATCGCTTATCAAGTTAATCTCAATGGAAAGCCGGTTGCGACCGCTGGTCTCTCACATGGGGTGATTTCTGCCATTGCGAACTGGGTCTTCATTCCCAGTGATGTTGCGGTTGATCCCGCAACAGACTGGGGTGCTTCGTTTTCTCTCGCTGGACTTGACCACACGACCAGCAAACATCTCCAATGGTTTTGCGCCAATCTCAGAGTTGGAGATGAAATCACTTTACGGCTTGTTGATGTTGATGCGGTTGATCCCCCGACAGAACCCTTGATCAACAAATCCAAGGAAGAGATAAAGCGCATTTTGGATGAAGAATATCAACAATCGCAATGGGCCGAATACGGCACCTCTGCGTGACGCATCTTAGACTCTGTTCATGGAGGCAGGCTGAGGCAATAGGCCGCGCTTGCGATTCGGCATTTTCAGTGGCAAACTCGGTCTCATGACCGCAACGCTGACCATCGATGAAGCCGGGCAGATTAATCTGCCGGAATCCTTGCGACATCTCTTTGGTGCAGAGCCTGGTGTTCGTATTCGGGCAGAGGTTACCAAGGATCGTATTGAGATCGTGAAAGACGAGTTGCCTGAAGTAACCTCAGGAGAGTACGAGAATGGAGTTCTTGTGGTTCCTAGGCTCGGCATCAAAATGGATGCCGCCGCCGCAGTGAGGGCGGAACGTGATGAACTGGCCTTTCGCGCAGCAAGGCGATGAGCGTCCTGCTTGACAGTTCAGTGCTCGTCGCAGCTCTCATGCGTGATGAAGACCGGCACGCAGAGTGCTTGGACATATTATTGCATGGCGATTGTGTCATCTATGCACATGCGCTGATGGAAACTTTTACCACACTGACCGGCGGCAGGCTTGGCAGACGAGTTAACGCTGATTTTGCGGCACAACTTCTGAACCTGACCATTAGACCAAGGGTCCATTTCATTGAACTCCATGCAGATGAACTCTTGGAAGCGCTCCAGCAAGCAAGACAGCACGGCGTGCGTGGTGGAGCTGTGTATGACTACGCTCACCTTGTGGCAGCCAGGAAATATGGGGCAGCAGTCATCTACACGCTTAACCTCACCGACTTTCAAGCCCTCCGCCGCCAGGGCGATCCTGAGATCCGGCGTCCTTGATGTCCCACATCCGTTGCCCTGAGCCAGCGAAACTCAGTGCCCAATGATGTCCTTGTCCTCGCGCTTGAAAAGTTCCCACACTGAGCGCCCGTTCTTGAACAAGACATGGATGGTCTAACAGTTCTTTCCATACTCACGTTGTTCCATCTCTTCACGAGGTTTGGCAGCATTTGTTGGCCATACCGCTTGGCAACTTCATTGGCTGTCTTCCCCAAGCTCAAGAATTGGGACACGTCTTCAAGAACTGTGACCGTCGCAAGGCACACGAAAATTAGAGCAGGACGCCTGCGGGTTTAAAAGACCAAAAAAGGGGAGGGGCCTTCAGGATGAGCAGCGGCTTCTTGATAAGCATTCCTTTCCAAGGCGTATGTTCATCTCCCATGAAGCGCCTCACTTTCCTCGCCCTTGCCCTCGGCAGTCTTTTCGCCCCGCTGATCCACGCCGCCGATGAAGGGCGGGTTTACGAACTGCGCATCTACACCTGCAACGAAGGCAAACTCGACGCACTCCTCGCCCGCTTTCGCGACCACACCTGCAAGCTCTTTGAAAAGCACGGCATGAAAAACATCGGCTACTGGGTGCCGGTGGATGAAGAGAACGGCTCCAAGACCACGCTCATCTACGTCCTCGAACACAAGAGCCGCGAAGCCGCCAAGGAAAGCTTCAAGGCCTTCGGCGCTGATCCCGAATGGCAGGCCGCACGCAAGGCCAGCGAAGAGGGCGGCAAGATCCTCGCCAAGGCACCCGAGTCGATCTTCATGACCCCCACGGACTATTCTCCGCCTCTGACAATTTCCAAAGGCAGCAAGCCCCGAGTGTTTGAAATGCGCACTTACACCACACCTGCCGGAAAGCTCGACGCTCTGAACGCCCGCTTCCGCGATCACACCGTGAAGCTCTTCACCAAGCACGGCATGACCAACCTCGCCTACTGGACCCCGACGGACGCGGACAAAGGTGCCGGCACCAAGCTCATCTACATCCTCGCCCACGACAGCAACGAAGCCGGGCTCGCCTCCTTCACTGCATTCCGTGCCGATCCAGTCTGGGTGAAAGCCAAAGCCGCCAGCGAGGAAGCCAACGGTGGTCCTCTGACCATCCAGCCCCAGGCCGAAGGCGTGAAGAGCATCTACATGAAGGCCACCGACTTCTCACCCATCCAGTAAGCCCATGCGCACGCTCTGCCTTTTCCTCCTCGCCACCTCCCTCCACGCCGCAACTCCCACCTTCGAGTGGGTCGCCGCAGGTGGCGGAGCCAAGAGCGACAAAACCCGTGCCGTGACCTTTGACCGCGAAGGCAACGTTTTCCTAGCGGGTGAAGCGACCGATGACGGCACCTTTGGCGACCAAAAGCGCACCGGACTCGGCGGCATGGATTTCTTCCTCGCCAAAGTCTCCCCGGAAGGAAAGTTCCTCTGGGTCCGCAGTCTCGGCGGCAGCCAAGTGGACCGCGGCTATGGCGTGGCGACGGATTCAGCAGGCAATGCCTACGTCACCGGCCATTACCAAAGCACCGATGCCCAGGCAAACGGCCAGACGCTGCCGAATGCGGGTGATTATGACATCTTCATTGCCAAATACGACACAAGCGGAACGCTGGTTTGGATCAAAACGGCCGGCGGAAAAGGCTACGATTACGGCCACGGCATCGTGGTCGATTCCAAGGGCGACATCGTTGTCACGGGAGCCATAGCAGGCGAGGCAAAATTCGGCGCTGTCACTGTGAATGCGGGCAGCACCACACGGCCCATTTTCTGCGCCAAGTATGACTCAGATGGCAAACTGAAGTGGGTGAAGGCAACGGGTGGCAAATTCTCCGGCAGCGGGCATGGCCTCGGCGTCGATGCCAACGACTCCATCTATATAGGAGGCAGCGGTGGCGGGGCGGGAATGATCGATGGCGTGACCTTGGATGCCAAATCCCAGGCCGGAGTCGTGCTGAAACTCACATCCTCAGGCGAAGGCGTCTGGGCAGCCACCATGCCGGGTGTGCCCAGCGCAGGCTTCCATGAAATCACCGTCGATGCCACGGGGCGCACCTGGTGTGCAGGCATGTTCAAAGGCTTGCTCAATGGCGGCCCAGTTCACACCACTGGCGACAAAGACAATGACGGCGTGCTCGCGCACTTCAGTCCCGAAGGCAAGCTCGTCTGGAGCCACGTCCTCCAAGGACCAGCCACCGACTACTGCCTCGGCGTCGCCACGGACAACACCGGGCGTTGCTTCGTGACCGGCGAGTTTTCCGACACCGCCACCTTCGCTGGGCAGAAGCTCAAAACCCAAGGCTCCACCGACATCTTCACTGCTGCTTTTGATACCAAAGGCGGCCTCGAGTGGCTCGTCCAAAGCGGCGGAATCAAGGGTGACAATGCCTACTGCATGGCCTGGCACCCCTCTGGCAGGTTAATTATTTCGGGGTCTTGTGTCGCACCTGCGACATTCGGCGGTCAGACCATGGTGTCCCCCGGCGGGGCCGAGGCTTACGGGGCAGTTCTTCGCCTAAAGTGACGTAATGGCGCCAAAATAGCCCTTGGTGGCAGCTAAGGTCCTGTTTTTGAGCCCTTACCGGTTACAAATCCCCGCGTTGACAGGTACGGGGAACTCGACACCATGCGCGCCCCTCCGACCGGGCCCCCCATCTGGTCGAGCGTGACCCAACAACCAACCGACCGATTGAATCCAACCACCCTCCTGTGCCTCGCTGCTATGTGCGTCTCCGCTGCTGCGGTAGAAGTTAAAAGCTCAACCACAATCCCAGCTGGCACTCCAGGCCAGGTCATTGCAGGCGTCAAGACAACCGCCTACACTCACGACGAAAGCGACCACATCGAATACGGTGCCCGTACCGCTGCCGGTACTCTGCTCAAGCATGGTCAGATTCGCAGCGCTGCTGCAGACTGGTCCATCTACCCGGTGGGCACGGTGTTCCAAATTCAGGGAGACTCCTCGATCTACGTCGTCGATGACTACGGTTCCGCCCTTGTGGGCACAAAGACCATCGATCTCTACAAGCCAACGTTTGGCATGATGCACAACTGGGGTACGCGCCGCGTGACCATTCGCGTCCTCAAGTGGGGCTCGTTTATCCGCAGCCTCGCCATCTTGAAGCCACGGGCCTACAAAGCTTGGCACGTGCGCGAAATGGTCGCCCGTATCGAATCCCGTCCGGCTTAAGCCAGCACGCTTTCCGGCACACGGGCGACAATGCGACCCTCGGGATCACGCACGACGATTTTGCCGTGGATGATCTCGGGGGGATTACTGATGCCCTTTACGTAGTCTGCGGCCAGATCCTTGCTGCAACCAAGTGACTGGCGGATGCGGACGGCGAGTGTTTCAGGGTCAATGTCAATCATGGTTATTCGACTTTAAGCCACCTTGGCGGCAAAGTCGTGGCAAGAATCATCGTGTCAGCGGAAAAGAGTGCGCATGTTTTTCGCTCGCCACTGTGGGGCATGCTTTCCTATGATCGGCCGAATTCATGGAAACACCGCTCTCGCCCCTCGACTTCGCCCGCCGCGCCCGCCGACTTTATGCTGATCGCGAGGCCGTGGTCGATGGGGAACGCCGCTTCACCTACCGCGAGTTCTTTGAGCGCTGTGACCGCTGGTCAGCGGCGCTGCAGCAGCTAGGGGTAAAGCCTGGAGAGCGCGTGGCCACCATCGCGCCCAACACGCACTCTCATTTGGAGGCATTTTACGCCATCCCACAGATTGGGGCGGTCATTGTCCCGATCAATTTCCGGCTTACTGCCACTGACTTCGCCTACATTCTCAATCACAGTGGTGCCCGAGTCGTTTGTGTGCATGCCGATTACCTCGACGCGGTGGATTCCATCCGCGATCAGGTGCCGGGGGTGGAGCATTTCGTTGCACTCACGGGCAGCAAGCCCGGCTGGACCGATTACGAGGCCACGTTGGCAGCCTCATTGCCCGATTTCACACCTGCCGAGGTCTCCGAGACCGAGATGATCGCGCTTAATTATACCAGCGGCACCACGGCGAACCCGAAAGGCGTCATGGTCTCGCACCGCAACACGGCCTTCAACATCATGGGCCACCTCATGCACACCCATCTCACCAGCGCGGACCGCTATTTGTGGGTGCTACCGATGTTTCATGCGAATGGCTGGACCTTCGTCTGGACCATCACCGCTGTGGGAGGCCGCCATGTCTGCCTGCCGAAGGCGGACCCGCGGCTCATCTTTGAAGCGATCACACGGGAAGGGGTCACGTTGCTGTGTGCTGCGCCCACCGTGCTCATCGGCATGGCCAATGCGCCGGAGGAACTCCGCCGGAATGCGCCGCGCGGTGTTCGAGTCATCACCGCAGGTGCGCCGCCCGCTGCGGCTACCATCGAGCGCATGGAAGGCGAGCTCGGCTGGGACATCACGCATGTGTATGGCCTCACTGAAGTTTCACCCATCGTCACCATCAGTGAATCGCGCCCCGAGCATGCGCAGCTCACGCTGCAGGCTCGTGCCGTCATCAAGGCCCGGCAGGGAGTGGAATACCTCGCGAATGCCGAGGTCCGCGTGGTCGATGACGATGGTCAGGAGGTCGCCAAGGACGGTGCCGCCATGGGCGAGATCATCATTCGCGGCAATGCCGTGATGAAGGGTTATTACAACGACCCCGCCGCGACCGCCAAGGCCATTCGCAACGGCTGGTTTTACAGCGGTGATGCCGCAGTGGTGCATCCCGATGGGTACATCGAAATCCGCGACCGCTGGAAGGACATCATCATCAGCGGTGGCGAAAACATCTCTTCGGTCGAGGTCGAGGGCGTGCTCCTGCGTCATCCTGCGGTGCAGGAGTCTGCTGTTGTGGGGCTGCCGCATGAAAAATGGGGTGAAACACCGCAGGCATTCATCGTCCTCAAACCCGGTGCCACCAGCACGCCCGAGGAGCTGCGTCTGTTTTGTCGCGAGCATTTGGCGCACTTCAAAGTGCCGCATGGTTTTGAGTTTATTGCTGAGCTGCCGAAGACCGCGACGGGGAAAATTCAGAAGTATGTGCTGCGGGGAGGGCGGGCGAACATCGCTGCGCAGTAGTTGCACGCATGGAGGATAGGCCTCCGGCTTGTGCGCGGATCGAGGCGTCTTGCCTTTGATTCAGAAACTAAGGCGAGACGCCCCAGGCCGTAGTCAGGCCAGAGGCCCGACCTCCTCACTGTCCTGCGAGCTTGCCGTCTTCCACATGCACGGTGCCACCGCGTACTCCGATCTTCTCGCGCGCCTGCTCCACTGGCACATGGCGTGGGGTGTTGGCCGCAGCTCCTTGCGGGCGTGCCCAGCGGATGCCATTGGCGATGACACGCTGCACGTCCGGCAGGTGGTAGATGGGATAGACTTCGTGGCCGGGGCTGAAGTAGAAGATGCGGCCGCTGCCGCGTGTCCACGTGGCCCCGCTGCGCATCACTTCGCCGCCTTGGAACCAGGAGACGAAGATCAGCTCGTCCGGTGTGGGGATGCCGAAGGGCTCGCCGTACATTTCTGATTGCTCGATCTCGATGCAGTCGCCGATGCCTGCGGCGATGGGGTGGCCGGGATTGATTTTCCACACGCGTTCGCGCTCGCCCGCTTCGCGCCAGCAAAGGGCGCAGCTAGTGCCCATGAGTCGCTTGAAGACCTTGGAGAAATGGCCGGAATGCAGAACGATCAGCCCCATTCCGGAGAGCACCCGCTCCTGTATGCGGGTGACGAGTTCATCGCTCACCTGATCATGCGCCGCATGGCCCCACCACAGCAGGACATCGGTTTGATCCAGCACCAATGGGGGCAGACCCTGATCTGGTTCATCCAGCGTGGCGGTGTGCACGTTGAAGTCGCCATGCTTTGACAGCGCCTCCGCCAGCGCCCCGTGAATGCCATTGGGATAAATGGCTGCCACGGTGGGATTTTGCCGTTCATGGACAAATTCGTTCCAGATGGTGACGCGGATGAGGGGATTGTGCATGGATGATAAAAACGCCGATTGAGAGAGATTTAAACTCCCATTTTCAACCGGGCTGGATCAGACCCTGCTGGGGTGTATCACTGCTTCAAGGCTGCCTCAAAGCTTGATTTTTAGGCCCATCTCATTTTTCATGGTCAGCAGCGCTTCCGCATTTCCCTTCGCATCATCCACGGGGTGGTGCGTGTGTTTGGTACGGCGCAGGTGCTTGAAATTGGGGGACATGTCTTTGACCATCCCTTTGTAAAGGCTGCCGAGATTGGTGGAGGAGAAGCCGAACGGGTTCTTGCCGGTGAAGTGGTGGAAGTACCAGTTGATGAACTGCCAGTCGAACCCGTTGTTGTCCGCGATAAACATCGGCCGGTCCTTCGAAATGGAGGCCAGCCATTCGGCGAAGGAACGCATGACGCCCTCGGGTTCTGGAAAGGCCAGGGTTTGCTCGCGGGTGAACCCGCTGACCGCCAGTGCCTCCGGAATGAACTTCTCCGAGATCGGCCGCAACTGCCCGTAAAACGTGCGCTCCAGCCCCGCCTCGACCACCACCGCTCCAAAACAGATCATCGAATAATCGCCTGGAATCGGACCATCCGATTCAATATCTACCATGATGTAACTCATCGTGGGATGATGGAATGGAGAGCGAGTGTTGGCAAATGGTGAAGTGAGGTGAGGCGGGACAAAGCGCAGGGAGTGAACACGCTTCTCGCGCCCGTGCCGGGGCGCATCCTTTTTGAAAGCGGTGAGGCTGTTACTGTCCGGTGGTTCCCGGTCGCTGCGCTCCCTTCACCACCGGCTAATTTCTTGCGAGCCTCCGGCCCGCGTGATTCAGAAAGTCACCTTGTTTGATGACACCGAGTAAGTATTTGGGTAAATAAGACCGATGGATGAATGGCGCTTCTACTGCGAAAAAACTGATCCGATTCCGCTGCCCCCCAAATATACTTTTCCGCAGGCATTCAACTACCTAAACGAAAAAGGAAATTCGTTTTATATTCTTGAGGCACCAAATGGAGACTATATTCAATGTGGAGGCGGAAGGGAACGATGCACTGTCGAAATCAGGCGATACGAGGATCAAACTCGGAAGACATACAAACATTCTGTCGTGGGATTAGCCCCAACAGTGTCGGAAACCACTTCAATAGAAATGACTCAAGGCGCAGTGATTGTGCGGACCTCGGAAGTCTTGAGCCGCTGGCAGGCAATACAACTGTTTGACAGCTTTTTTCACAATAGGGAATTGCCCAGTTGGGCACAACTGAGACAGGTCGATTTGTAAGCAGGTTGTTATTGATTCAGTTCGCAGTACTATTTGGCCTCAATGCTTCACCGAGCAGCCCGGGCCGACGGTCTGGAAGAAGTCGTTTCCTTTGTCATCGACGAGGATGAAGGCAGGGAAGTCTTCGACTTCGATCTTCCAGATGGCTTCCATGCCGAGTTCGGCGAACTCGACGACTTCGACTTTCTTGATGTTTTCCTTGGCGAGGATGGCGGCGGGGCCGCCGATGCTGCCGAGGTAGAAGCCGCCGTGCTTTTTGCAGGCGTCGGTGACCTGCTGTCCACGGTTGCCTTTGGCGATCATGATCATGCTGCCGCCGTGGCTTTGGAAGAGATCGACGTAGCTGTCCATGCGGCCGGCGGTGGTGGGGCCGAAGCTGCCGCTGGGCATGCCGGCGGGTGTTTTGGCCGGGCCGGCGTAGTAAACGGGGTGATTCTTGAAGTAGTCGGGCAGGGGCTTGCCGGAATCGATCAGCTCCTTGAGCTTCGCATGGGCGATGTCGCGCGCGACGATGATGGGGCCGTTGATGAGGAGGCGGGTGGTGGTGGGATACTTGCTGAGCTCGGCACGGATCTCGGCCATCGGGCGGTTGGTGTCGATGCGCACGGCGTTGGTGTCTTTGCGGTGGCGCAGTTCTTCGGGGATGTAGGGCAGGGGATTGGTTTCAAGCTTCTCGATGAAGATACCATCCTTGGTGATCTTGCCTTTGGCCTGACGGTCGGCGGAGCAGGAGACGCCGATGCCGATGGGCAGGGAGGCGCCGTGGCGTGGGAGGCGGATGATGCGCACATCTAGCGCGAAGTATTTGCCGCCGAACTGCGCGCCGATGCCGCACTCGCGCGCGGCTTGCAGCATCTGGGCTTCGAGTTCGACATCGCGGAAGGCGCGGCCGTGTTCGTTGCCGGTGGTGGGGAGGTTGTCGTAGTACTTGGTGGAGGCCAGTTTGACGTGCTTCATCGTCGATTCAGCGGAGGTGCCGCCGATGACGAAGGTCAGGTGGTAGGGCGGGCAGGCGGCGGTGCCGAGGGAGACCATCTTGTCGCTGAGGAACTTGACGATGCTCTTCGGATTGAGCACGGCGCGGGTTTCCTGATAGAGGTAGGCTTTGTTGGCCGAGCCACCGCCTTTGGCAATGAAGAGGAATTTGTACGCATCGCCATCGGTGGCGTAGAGATCGAGCTGCGCGGGGAGATTGGTGCCGGTGTTCTTTTCGTCGAACATGTTCAGCGCGGCGTTCTGGGAGTAGCGCAGGTTGTTCTCGGTGTAGGCGAGATAGACGCCCTTGGAGAGAGAGGCTTCATCGCCACCGCCGGTCCAGACCTGCTGGCCTTTTTTGCCCATGATGATGGCGGTGCCGGTGTCCTGGCAGAAGGGCAGCAGCCCGGCGGAGGCCACGTCGGCATTTTTCAGCATGGTCAGCGCGACCATGCGGTCGTTTTCACTCGCCTCGGGATCGTCGAGGATGGCAGCCACCTGCTTGAGGTGCTTCGGGCGAAGGAAGAAATTGATGTCATGAAAGGCCTGGTTGGCCAGCAGGGTGAGCGCCTCGGGATTCACGACGAGGACTTCCTTCTCGCCAAATTTCTGCACGGAGACGTGTTCCTTGGTCAGCAGACGGTATTCGGTGTCATCGGTGCCGAGTTCGAGGAGTTCCTGGTAGTGAAAGGGGGGCGTGGGCATGGGGAGGGGAATTTGAAAGGGATACGAGTTCGGGCAACGAGGGAAAGGAGCATTTTGCACGTTGTCAGGCGGTGCTGGCGGGGATAATCATGGTGCCATGATTTTGGAAACGATGCCCGTTGTCCAGCAGCTCAGTTCCCGGGACAAGCGGCTGCTGGCCGAGGAGCTTTGGAACGCCGCCGATGCCGAGGAGGCTGAGGTGATGGACGAGGCTGCGGTGTTGCAACTGCTGGATCGGCGTCTCGCTGACCATGATGCCAGTCCTGAGTCCCTTGCCGCGTGGGAAGAGGTGAAGTCACGCGTCTTCCCGGGGCGTGAAAAGTGAGGTGAATAGCAGGGCGTTTACTCCACAAACACCGGGCGCTTCCAGATGGGCACGCTGGTTTTGATCTCCTTCAAATACCAATGGCACAGCTCAAAGGACTCCGCGCTGTGCTTGGTACGCACGCGGATGACGATGCTCGGCTGCTCTGCGGCCACGAAGCCGAGGCGATGCTGGATGAAAACGCGGTGCGGTCCGTGCTCGCGCTGGCCGCGTTCCACCATTTCCTGCAGCGTTTTTTTTGCCATGGGCAGGTAGGCGCTGTAGTCGATGCCGGAGATCGTCCTGTCGTCTTCCATGCCGCGTACGACGCCGAGAAACTGCGCCTCAGCGCCTTCACCGGATTTGAACACGGTTTGGGCGATTTGGATGGGATCTTCACTGAGGATGACGACGGGCGGCATGGGCGAAGGATAAACAGCGGTATGGCTGATTGCTCATAAAACTTGTCCGCTGGTGCGGGTTTCTGATAGCGTTTCAATTCTCCCTCCATGAAACGCCTGCTTTTTCTTCTCCTCGCCGCCACCCAGCTCCATGCGGAGACCCAGATAACCTGGAAGCGTCAGCAGCTGCACGGTGACTTTTATTCCGAAGGCGCGGCCATCGGTGACATCAATGGGGATGGCAAACCGGACGTGGTGGCCGGGCCGTTCTGGTGGGAGGGGCCGGCGTTTGAGAAAAAGCACGCCTACTACGAACCGAAGATTTTCAGCATCAATGGCTACTCGGACAACTTCTTCGCCTACGTGCAGGATTTCAACGCCGACCAGAAGAACGACATCCTCATCCTCGGCTTCCCCGGCAAAGAGGCGCGGCTCTACCTGAATCCCGGCACGCATGACGACAAGCCCTGGCCGATGCACATCGTCGCTGATGTCGTGGACAATGAATCGCCCGTCTTGACTGACATCACGGGTGATGGAAAACCGGAGATCGTGTGCAGCACCGGGGGCAAGTTTGGCTGGTTCGCGCCGAACTGGGAGAAGCCGACGGAGAAATGGCCCTTTGTGGCGGTGACGGAGGACGTGAAGGTGGCGAAGTTCACCCACGGGCTGGGGGTGGGGGATGTGAATGGAGATGGGAAGATGGACCTGCTGGAGGCGCGGCGGTGGTGGGAAAACAAACCCGGAACGGCGACGTGGGAGCAGCACAACTTCGCTGCCGGGATCGGCGGTGGGGCGCAGATGTTTGCCTATGATTTCGATGGCAACGGCACGAATGATGTCTTCACCAGCCTGGCTGCGCACCGTTATGGCGTGGCAGTGTATTTGCAGAACAAAGTAGAGCAAGCCTCTGGCTTGCCGAATGCAACCGAGACGGTTGCACCACACTGGACCCGCGTCATGCTGGCCAGTGAGCAGCCGCAGGACAACGAGTACGGCATCGTCTTCTCCCAGCCGCATGCGGCGTATCTTGCCGACATCGATGGCGATGGGATTAAAGACATCGTCACCGGCAAGCGCTACTGGGCGCACAACGGGCACGATCCCGATGAGCGTGGCCACCGCGTCATCTACTGGTATCAAACCAAACGCGACGGCAAGGGCGGCGTGGATTTCGTCCCGCACCTCGTGGATGCCGAAAGCGGCGTGGGTGTGGATGTGCAGGTGGGCGATGCGAATGGCGACAAGCTGCCGGACATCGTGGTGGGGAACAAAGCGGGTGTGTTCATCCTCACGCAGGAGCGTAAGGAGACCACGGCGGACCTGACGCCGAAAAAGATGTATGGACCTTCGCTGAAGCCGCAGAAGGATTACGCCAAAGGGCTGTCTCCCCAGGAGGCGCTGAAGGCTTTGCAATTGCCCGGAGGCTTCAAGGCGGAGCTGATCGCCAGCGAGCCGGATCTTGTGCAGCCCATTGCTTTCACCTTTGATGAGCGTGGGCGCATCTGGGTGGTGGAGGGAAACAGCTACCCGAAACCGCGCGAGGTGGGTTCAGGCCAGGACCGCATCAAGATTCTCGAAGACAAGGATGGTGATGGGGTCTTTGAGACGAAGAAGATTTTCTGCGAAGGGCTGAATCTTGTCAGCGGCATTGAGCTGGGCTTCGGCGGCGTGTGGGTGGGGGCGGCACCGTATTTGATGTTCATCCCGGACAAGGATCACGATGACAAACCGGATGTGCTGGCAAAACACGAGTCTCCCATCGCTCCCAATGTCACCGGTCTCAACTTCACTGCCTACGCCCTGCTCGATGGCTGGGGCAGCCAGGATACGCACGAGACGCTGAATAGTTTTATTTGGGGGCCGGACGGCTGGCTGTACGGCTGCCATGGAGTTTTTACGCACAGCAAGGTCGGCAAGCCTGGGACGCCGGATGATCAGCGCAAACCCATCAATGCGGGGATCTGGCGCTACCATCCGGTGAGGCATGAGTTTGAGATCTTTGCGGAGGGCACCAGCAATCCCTGGGGGCTGGACTACGACCAGTATGGTGAGTTCTTCGTCACTGCCTGCGTCATCCCGCATCTCTACCACATCGTGCCAGGCGGGCGTTACCAGCGGCAGGCCGGGCAGCACTTCAATCCTTACACGTATGAGGACATCAAGACCATCGCCGATCATGCGCACTATGCGGGCAGTGCGCGTCCTGATTTCGCCTTCGACAAAACCACGGGTGCCGGCATCGTGAATGACGATACCAATGCTCTGGGCGGAGGCCACGCGCACTGCGGGCTGGCCATTTATCAGAGCAGCCTTTTTCCGCCGACGTATCGGAATCAGCTTATCTTCGGCAACCTCCATGGGCATCGGCTGGTGACGAACTACACGGATCCGCATGCGAGCACGTATGTCGGCAAGCATGGCAGTGACTTCATGCGCGCCAACGACATGCACTTCATCCCCGTGACGCAGAAGGTGGGGCCTGATGGAGCGCTGTATGTCAGCGACTGGAGCGATGAACAGATCTGCCATCGCGGCAGCAATGCGGTGGAGAACTGGGACCGGAGCAATGGGCGGATTTATCGCGTGAGCTATGCAGGCTGGAAGCCGTGGAAGGGGGATCTTGCGAAGGAGAGTGATGAAGCGCTGGCGAAGCTCGCTGTGCAGACGGAGAACGAGTGGGAGTCACGGATGGCGAGGAGGGTGCTCATGGAAAAGGCAGGAGCCTTTGGGGACTTACTGAGTTCCGCTTTCACTGACCAATGGAAAAGCATGTTTAATAGCTTTTTGAAAACTAAAGACAACGTTCCCACGAAACTTCGTGCGACATGGCTTCATTACCAACTTGGTTTAATGAAAAAGGATGAAGACTTTCCTGCGGATGATGTTTCACCGCCAGTCAGAGCCTGGGGAACCCGGCTTATGTCTCAGATGATCGGATACGGCATGGGTGGCCTACATGGTATCACAGTAGAACCATTGATTGCCAGACCAAGCAATGAAGCTGACGCGGTCGTTCGTCGTGAACTCGCTTCATCTATTCAAAAGCTGCCAATGGATCGTCGCTATTTCGTCGCCACCGCCCTCCTCGCCCACGGCGAAGACAAAGACGACCCCATGATTCCGCTGCTGATCTGGTATGGCATCGAGCCTCTGGTTGGGGCCGATCCGAAGGTGGGACTGGAGCTCGCGCGGGTGTCGAAGCTGCCGAAGGTCACCGAGTTCATCTACCGCCGTCTGTCGTCGGATGACGCAGGCCGTGCATCAATACTCTCCGAACTCACGAAGGAACCCGATGCGGCCAAGCGTGAGACCACGCTGGCGATGATTCTGAACAGCGCTCGCGGTTCGGGTAAGCTCACCATGCCGCCGGACTGGGCTGCGACTGCGGCGAAGCTTCGGGGTATTGTAGTCCCGCCTTCAGGCGGTTCTGGATCCGCCGGACCGGCTAAAGCCGGGACTACAGAACAACTGGTCACCGAACTCAGCGCTTTGTTTGGCGATGCGGAGGCGCTGCAAACGTTCCGCGAGCGGCTGGCACTCGTCAGCGCGCCGGTGAATGAGCGCGAGAAGGCGCTTGGCGTTCTCATCCAGACGGGCGATGGGACCACGGCGAAGCTGCTGCAGCAGATCCTCACGCAGGACGCTCCTGCTTCGCTGCGGAGCAAGTCCATTCAGGCGCTGGCTTCGCTCAAAGATGCGGGAACGCCACAAGTGCTTGGGGCGTTGCTGCCGAAGCTTTCTGCCAATGAACTGCCTGATGCAGTCAACACGCTCGCTTCGACGAAAGAGGGCTCCAAGGTGCTGCTGCAGGCGGTAGAGGCCAAGACGGTGCCTGCCACGGCGCTTTCGCCTTTCCTGGTGCGTCAGCTCACGGCTTTTGATGACAAGGAGATCAATGCGCTGATCAAATCTGCCTGGGGCGATGTGAACGCGCCGAAGGCGGATCTGGGCGAGAGGACGAAGAAGTTTCGTGAACTGCTCACGACTGCGGCTTTGGCCAAGGGGGATCTCGCGAAGGGCAAGATGCTTTTCACCATGACCTGCGGTCAGTGCCACAAGCTCTTTGGCGAAGGGCAAAACGTGGGGCCTGACATCACGGGCAGCAATCGCGCTGACTTGAACTACCTGCTCGAAAATGTGCTGGATCCGAATGCGGTGATCGGCAAGGCCTACCAGCTCAACCTCTTCACCATGAAGGACGGGCGCGTGATGAGCGGCGTGATCAAGGAGGAAAGTCCTGCGGCGGTGAAGATCGCGATGATGGGCGGGGTGGAGTTTACGCTGCCACAGCCGGACATCGCGAAGCGTGAGGTGTCGAAACTGAGCACGATGCCGGAGGGGCTTTTTGATGCGCTCAAGCCGGAGCAGGTGATTGATCTGGTGAAGTATCTGCAGAGCGGGGCTTCCGGATCGGCTAAAGCCGGGACGAAAGTGCCCGGAGCGTTTGAAGGAGAGGGGCTGAAGGTTCTGGCGAAGACTGGCGGCAATGCCAAGCCGCAAGGCATGGGCGGTTTTGGTGGCGAGTGGAGCGGGGGTTCCCAGCTCTGGTGGACGGGTGCCAAGCCGGGGCAGAAGCTGACGCTGGCGCTGCCGGTGCAGGAGAAAGGGAAGTACACCTTGAAAGGCGCGCTCACCTTGGCTCGTGACTATGGCATCATCGACGTGTCACTCGATGACAAACCCGTGGCCACGGGCTGGGACGGCTTCAATGGACCCAAAGTCATTCACAGTGATGAACTCGACTGGGGCACGCATGAGCTTAGCGCCGGGGAGCATCATCTCACCCTCACGATCACTGGCAAGCATGCGGATGCAGTGCCGGGATACATGGTGGGGCTGGATTATGTGAGGCTGGAGAAGAAGTAGACGTTCGACATCGGCTGCGCCTCGGCTTACGGTTCCGCTCCATGGACGCGGTAGGCGATATTTTCACTGCCTTGGCTCAAGCAGCGGTGGAGCTGGTGATCCGGCTTCTGCAGCTGCTGTTCTATGTGGTGGAGAACATCGTTTACGGTGTGCTTTGGCTCTGCCGCTGTACGAAGTTCGCCGGGCCGCGTCGAATGAGGAAGCTGCCTGAGGAGGCACGGTATCTCATTCGCAGCTGCCTACATACGACGCTGGCGTTGGGTCTGTTGTCCGTGGTTTTTTATTTTGCGTGGCCGAAAAAGCCTGCGATGCCAGAGCCATCGGCTTCGCCACCGCCGACGAAGGTCGAAAAGGCGCAGAAGGTGATCGAAAAAGCCAAACGCATCAAAGACGTCCTGTTGCCACCAAAGCCCCAGCCATGAAGGACCTGCACTCCACGAGAGCCATGTGGCTCAAGGGCTGGCTGTTTCTGCTCATTGGGCTGATGTCAGCGGCCATCCTGCTGGTGGAGAACTGGAGCTGGCGCACGGCGTTGCTGCTCGCGCTGTGCGTGTGGGGATTTTGCCGGGCGTATTATTTCGCGTTCTATGTGATCGAGCGCTGGGTGGATCCGCAGTTCAAGTTCAGCGGGCTGGGGCACTTCCTGACCTACCTGTGGCGGTCGCGGAAGTGATCAGGCCTTGGCCAGCGCTTCGTCAAAGCGTGCGATCAAATCCGCGGTGTCTTCCAGGCCGGCCGACACGCGGAGGAGCCAGCGGCTGACTCCGCAGGACTCGGCCCAGTCGAGTTCATCGTAGTGCGCGAGCAGGGTGTAGGGGCAGGCGAGGGTGAAGTTGGTGCCGAGGCTCGGGCCTTTGGAGACGCGCAGGGCGTCGAAGACTTTGGGGCTGGTCTGCTCGGGGTTTTTGAGCGTGAAGGAGAAGAGGCAGCCGTAGCCGCCGTTTTCGCGCCGGATGTATTCGTAGCCGCGTCCGCCTTCGCTGCTGGCGTGCCAGACGCGGTCCACTTTCGGGTGCGTGCGCAGATGCTCGGTGAGGGCCTTGGCATTCTGGCTCATCTTGGCGGCGCGCTGTGCGAAGTCGCGGCTGTTGAGTTCCAGGGCCACGGCATCGCCGCGCCAGAGCTCGTGATCGGCATGGGCCGTCAGGAAGGCGGAGAAGGTGGCGTGATGCGGTGAGTTGCGATTGAGAACGACGCTGCCTGCGAGAACATCGCCTACGCCGGAGAAGCTCTTGGTCAGGCTTGTCGTCACGACATCGGCCACGTGGTGGGCATTCACATGTGCGACGGTGGAGATGGTGTCGTCGATGATGATCGGGACGCCGGGTTGTGCGGCAGCACGGATCGCGAGAAGGCGTTCGAAATCGACGCAGCGGAGCAGGGGATTGCTTGGGGCTTCGCAGAAGATGCCGGCGATCGGCTCGCTTTGCAGCAGGGCGCTGAGGTCATCGTATTCGCTGTCCTTGATGAGCGGCATGAAATGCACGCCGGTGCCGAAGAACTGCTGAAGCTTCAGCACATCCACATAAGGGAAGTCGAGCTGCACTGTTTTGCGGCTGGGGAAAAGCTGCGTGAGCATTCGATGCACGGCGAAGTTTGCCGCCATGCCGGAGGGGAAGAGAAAGACGTCCTCCGGCTGCTGCCCGGCGAGTTGCGCGATGCGCTCGCGGATGGTGCGGTTGGCGGCCTTGCCTTCCTCCACGCTCGCGGTGCTCTGGCGTTCGCCCAGAGCATCGCAGGCTTGGCGGGTGCTCACGCATTCGCCGCAGAAGCGCCAGAACTTGCGGGCCTGCACGTAGCTGTCCGCTGGAAACACGGCGACGCCGAGGTTATGCGCCGTCCATTCGACGGCGCGGCCGGTTTGGATGAACTTCACGCAGCGCTCCGCATGCACGACCCGTGGAAACACGAGGCAGCGCTCGCCTGCGGCGGCGAATTCCTTTTCGGCTGCTGCAAACAGCCGGGAGATGGCAGGCGGGCAGCAGAAGCGCGGGTAGCCGGATTTGAACTTCGAGACCACATTTTGATCCCCTTCTTCATAACCGATCACATGCTCCCACAGCGGCAGGCACACGGACACGCCGAGGTCGTGGTCAGGGATCGCCTTGCCGAGGTCCTCGGCATTGCAGAGAGGGTGGGTGAATAGGTCGGTCATTTTTGGGGAGGGCACTTTTCTTCACGCCCGGGCGGGAGGCAACGGGAATAGAGAAGCAAACACATCTGTATTGCGCCATCCCAAGAATCCACGGCTGCGTACGTCACATCACAGTGATGAAGACAAGACGATGCATCGACTTTGAATCGCTGGAGCTTCATTTGTTCATGCCTTCGCTGGCAGTCCTCGCGATAGCGGTGTCCTGGATCGGACTATGCATGCTGATGTTCTCTATCGTGAATCAGTCATGGGAAAAAGAGATCCCATTGCGATTGCATGCCTCCGGATCGTCCGAAAAGCTGCCCAATCGGGCACAATCCCCGGAGATTGTGATCCGGGCAGACGACCGCCTGGAGTGGGAGGGGCAGATTCTCAGTGACGGATCGAGCAGGAGTTTGACAGACTTGAAAAAGAAAATTCTCGCTCACTGCCTCAAGCCTGAAGCTGTGAAGGTTGTCGTTTGGGTCGAGGCCGAGGCTCGGTATGCGCGGATGGTGGAAGTCCAGAACACGTTCATGGCATGCCAATGCACCCGCTATCACATGGTTGTTCTTCCGCCGTTGGTCGGGCCCAGAAGGCCCATCTCAACGGACTTGATGCCCGGCCTTAATCCCTGAGGGGCTTGAGTCGAGATCACTTCTTCTTCAGCGCAGAATCAATGTCCTTCCACAGGTCCTCCACGTGCTCGATGCCGACGGAGAAGCGGACGAGGCCGTCGGTGACGCCGGCGGCTTCGCGGGCGTCTTTGGGGATGGAGGCGTGGGTCATGCTGGCGGGATGGGCGACGAGGCTTTCGATGCCGCCGAGGCTTTCGGCCTGGGTGAAGAGGCGGAGGCGGCGGATGAAGGCGAGGGTGTCGGTGTAGCTGAGGCCGAAATCGGCGAGGAGCATGCCGCCACCGGCGGTCATCTGCTTTTTGGCGAGCTTGTGCTGCGGGTGGCTCTTCAAGAAGGGGTATTTGACGCTCTTGACGCCTTTGCGGCCTTCCAGGCGCTGGGCCAGTTCGAGGGCGTTGGAGCAGTGGCGTTCCATGCGGATGGCCTCAGTTTTAGCACCACGGGAGATGAGCCAGGTGTCGAAGGGGCTGGGCTGCAGGCCGATGGCCTTCTGGGCGAAGATCATTTTTTCCTGCCATTCGTCGGAATTGGTGCAGACGGCACCACCGAGGGCGTCACTGTGGCCGTTAGTGTACTTGGTGGTGCTGAGCAGGGAGAGATCGGCACCGAGATCCAGCGGCTGCTGCAGCAGGCTGGAGGCAAAGGTGTTGTCCATGGCGACGATGCTGCCCACGGTGTGTGCGGCTTCGCTGATGGTCTTGATGTCGAGGATTTTCAGCAGCGGATTCGTCGGTGATTCGAGCCAGACCAGCGCGGGCTTGAGCCGCGTGATGAGGTCGTAGTTTTCCGGATTGGTGAGGTTGGCGTATTTGATTTTGACGCCGAAGCGCTTTAGCACCTTTTCGAAGATGCGGTAGGTGCAGCCATAGATCTGCTGCTCGGAGAGGATCGTGTCGCCGGTCTTGAGGGAAAACAGGATGGCGGAAATGGCGCTGAGGCCGCTGGCGAAGACGGTGCTGTGCTTCGCATTTTCCAGGCTGGCGAGCGTGGTCTGCAGGTTGCGGAAGTTCGGATTGCCTGAGCGGGTGTAGTCAAAGCCATTGGGATTCCCGGTCTCAAATGTCGAGGTCATGTAGATCGGCGGGATCACGGCGCCGGTCTCGCTGCGGTAGTCCTGGCCCACGTGAATGGCACGTGTTTCGAAGCGTGCGTCGGCGGGGATGGTTGGGTCGTCCTTCATAACGGGATGTGTGACATGCAGATTTAGCTTTGCAAGGCCCCTGCGCGCATGCTTTATGAGTTATAATCTGTTCTTTCATGCCTGACTCCACTGCTCCACGAAAATTCCGTCGCGTTCTGCTCAAACTCAGCGGTGAAGCGCTGAGAGAGCCGGGCAGCCATGACAATATTTCCCCGCCCATCGTCGAAGACATGGCGGCGCAGATCAAAGCCGCGCATCAAACCGGCCTCGAAATCGCCCTCGTGGTGGGCGGTGGTAACTTCTGGCGCGGTGTGACCGCCAGCAACAAGGGCATGGAACGCGCCACGGCCGACTACATGGGCATGCTGGCCACGGTCATGAATTCGCTGGCGGTGCAGAGCATGCTGGAAGCGATGGATGTGCCGACGCGCGTGCAGAGCGCCATTAAGATGGACAATGTGGCCGAACCCTTCATTCGCCGCAAAGCGATGCGCCATCTGGAGCTGGGCCGCGTGGTCATCTTCGCCGCCGGCACGGGCAATCCGTTTTTCTCCACCGACACCACGGCGGCGCTGCGTGCCAGCGAGATCAATGCCGAGATTGTGCTCAAGGCCACGAAGGTGGATGGCATCTACGATTCCGATCCCAACAAAAATCCGGACGCGGTCAAGTTCGAGCGCGTCAGCTTTCACGAGTGCCTGACGCGCCAGCTCAAGGTGATGGACTCGACCGCATTTTCGCTGTGCATGGAGAACAACATGCCCATCGGCGTTTTCAGCATGAACGAACCTGACAACATCCGCCGGGCACTCATCGGCGAATACATCGGTACGATGGTGGATGCCAATGGCTGAACAATTTAACGAAAGACCGATATGGACCCTGAACTGACGATGATGGAGGCCGACGAGGCCATGACCAAGGCAGTGGAACACGCCATCCACGAATTTGCCACCGTGCGCACTGGTAAGGCGTCGCCGACGCTGGTGGAAAACATGGACATTCATGTGATGAGCTACGGCAGCCACATGAAGCTGAAGCAGCTTGCCATGATCACCACGCCGGACGCGCGTCTGATCCGCATCGAGCCCTTTGATTCCTCCACGCTGCAGGACATCGACCGCGCGATCCGTGAATCACGCCTCGGCTTGAACGGCAGCATTGAAGGCAAGGTGATCCGCCTGCCGATCCCAGCCCTTTCAACCGAACGCCGCGAGCAGATGGTGAAGATGTGCAAGACCCTCGGTGAAGACGCTCGTGTGCGCGTGCGCTCCGCCCGCCGTGACAGCCTCGAAACCATCAAGAAAGGTGAGAAGGAAGGTTTCATCACCGAGGACGACCTTCACCGCATGGAGAAGGAAATCCAGGTGATGACTGACAAGAAGATCGCCGAAATCGACCAGCATGTGGCGTCGAAAGAGAAAGAGATCATGACGGTCTAGCCAAAACGGGTTCCAAGTTTCAAGTTTAAGGTTTCAAGTTCACTTGAAAGGAAGCCTTGGGAGCACTTGAAACTTTAAACCTGAAACTTTGAACTTCCTTGATGTTTCCCGCCCGCGACTACCTCGACCTTACCCACACAAAGCATGGCATCCTTTTCCCGGATGACTCGCCCGTGTGGACGGCGTTGACGCGGATCGAATCCTATCTGGACTTCCGGCTGCAGCGCGAAATCCGTGTGCAGGTGCCGCCAGGGGCGTTCATCGGGGAGGATGTTTTCATTGATGAAGGCACGACGATCGAGCCCGGCGCGGTGATCAAAGGTCCGGCGTGGATCGGCCGCAATTGTCAGATCCGGTCGGGTTGCTACATCCGCGAGAATGTGATCATCGGCGACGGCTGCGTGCTCGGGAACTCCTGCGAATTCAAGAACTGCGTGGTCTTCGATGGCTGCGAGATCCCGCATTACAACTACGTGGGCGACTCGATCCTCGGCCACAAGGCGCATCTGGCCGCCGGCGTGATCCTATCCAACGTGCGGCTGGACCGCCTGGAGGTCACCGTCAAGACCGACACGGATGTCTTTCCCACAAGCCTGCGAAAATTCGGCGCGGTCGTGGGCGACTACGCCGAGATCGGCTGCAACAGCGTGATCAGTCCCGGCAGCATCATCGGCCGCCGCAGCATCATTTATCCGCTGTCGCATTTCAGCGGTGTGCTGGAGGCCGATCTCATGCTCAAGACAAGGCAGACACAGCAGGTGGTAAAGCGGCGGAAGTAGCAGAGGGATTGAATACAATTCACTGCGTGGGAGTCAGAGCCATAATCCACGTCTATGAAATCTTGTGTTCGCCTGCTCTTCGTCGTTTCAGCCTTCTTGCCGCTGGCGAGTTGTGACAAACCCCTGCCGCCTGCTGCAGCCGCACCCGTCGCTGCTGAGACAGACAACCAGCTCGCTGAGGCGCGCGACGCCCTACAGCGCCAGGCTTTGGAGATTGAAACGAAGACAGCCTTGATGGACAAGCAGCTGGCGGAGATGGCGCAGTCCCTCAAGGAGCGAGACAACGCGGAACTGCGCGACTCGTTGGATGCTCTCAAGCGGCAGAATGAAGCCCTCCGTGTGCAGGCGGATGCTGCGCGGCAGCAGAGCAATGCCATCACCCAGCGCATCGCCGTTGCACCACCGCAAAATGTGGTGAAACAGCCCATGGCGCTGCCCGATTACTCGTTGTTTTACGACCGCCTTGAGCCTTATGGCCGCTGGTTTGAGGTGAATGGTTATGGCTACTGCTGGCGGCCTACGATCACCGTGGCGGGCTGGAGGCCCTATGTGGATGGCTGCTGGGTCTGGTCTTCCTACGGCTGGGCCTGGCAGACGAACGAGCCGTTTGGATGGGCCACCTATCACTATGGGCGCTGGGTGAATCTGGCGCGCTACGGCTGGATCTGGGTGCCGGGCAGCGATTGGGCTCCGGCGTGGGTCGCCTGGCGCCAAAGCCGTGATTGCGTGGGCTGGGCCCCCCTGCCGCCAGAGCCGGGCACGTTCAGCGGAGTTTACCGCGACTGTGACTCACGCTACGGCCTCGGGCCAAACAGCTACACCTTCATCAACACGAACCAGTTTGTGAGTTCGAGTTACATCAATGTCTATGCGCCGGTGACGCGGCAGACCACGATCTTCCAGCACAGCGTGAATGTGACGCAGATCGTTCCCAGCCGAGGCCAGGGTCATGCTTTTACTCATCATGGAGGACCTCCCCGCACGCAGATCGAGCAGGCCTGCGGCCGCCCTGTACCACAGCGCCAGGTGCAAACGATGCACGCCGAGCAGATGCCTGCGCACCCGCAGCATCACTGGCGCAGGGACGCCACCGCGCCCGTGGCCATGGTTGAACTTCCCGCCGTGGCCCCCGGATCCCATGTAAGTCGCCCCGACGTTAAAGAACACATTCAACGCCCAGTAAGGACGAGCGGGTTTGACGGCGTCTCTCAGCGCGTCGCCACGGAGATTCGTGAGACCCTTGCTAGGGAGAAAGAGACTGCACAAGTCCAGCAGCCGCCGGCAAATGGGCATATGCCGCATCAAGCTGGCCAGCCTTCGGGCGAAGCCCCGGCTGTCGTGAATGGTGAGCCAAGAGTGCCGAACGCTCCGCAGCAGGAAACCGTGAGTTCTGCCAGCGCTCCGGAAAATCAGGCACCTGCTCAAGTCGTTGCACCTGCGGGGCAACACCGGCCGGGGCAGGGGAACATGCCGCACCCATTTCCTCGTCATGCAGTTGATGCCCCAGTTGCCGCCAGCATGCCATCTGTGACGGACGCTCCGGCTCAGGAGACCGTGCGTCCGGCCGTCGCTGCGGAGCCCAATTCGGGAGCAGCCAGGGAATCTAGGAATCAGGAACGTCCCACGAAGGGAACGCCGCGCACGCCGGAAATGCCGCCTGAGAGCAAGGTCGTTGAGAGCAGCGTTCCTGTCGTAGCGCCAGCAGCACCCTCTGATGTGCCAGGCATGGTCGTGAACAAGGCCGCTGAACCTGCGGCTGCCGCAGTCGTGCCAGTCAGTGAGCCTGAAAGGACCGCCCCTGCCGTGGTGACCGCTCCACCCGCAGTCATGCCACAGACGCCTGCTGACCCCAGCACTGCACAGCAACCAGTTGCCGCAGAGAAAATGGCGGCTGACCAAGTGACCGCCGCTGCATCTGCCGAAGCTCAGAGAGTTCAAATGCGTGCTGACCGGGAGCAGGCCCGTGCCGCAGCCATGGAGCAGCGCCAGCAGGAGGGTCTGCAAGAACGAGGCATGGCAGAAAAAAGGGCTGCTGAGCAGGCTGCAGCGAATGCCGAAGCGGAAAAAAACCGAATGCAGGCCGCCGCTTCGCAGCAGGAGGCGCAGGCCGCCCAACAGCAACGCATGGTCGCTGAACAAGCTGCCGCCGAGGCTGAAAAAGCGCGCCAGCAAGCCGCCGCTGCGCAGCAGCAACAGGACATGGCCGCCCAGCAACAGCGTGCCACGGCTGAGCGCATGGCTGCTGAACAGGCTGCCGTCGTCGAAGCTGAACGCGTTCGCCAGCAGGCTGAAGCTGTAGCCATGCAGCAGCGCCAGCAGGAGGAAGTCGCACGCCGTGCCGCTGAAGAGCAGCAGATGCGTGCCCAGCAAGAAGCTGCGCAACGGGCGCAAGAAATGGCTCAGCGCCAGGCGGAAGAGCAGGTGCGTCGTCAGCAGGAGGCTGAAATGCAGCGCGCGCAGGAGCAGGCCCGCCGCGCCGCTGAAGAGCAGCAGATGCGCGCCCAGCAGGAGGCAGCGCAGCGGGCGCAAGAAATGGCCCAGCGCCAGGCTGAAGAGCAGGCCCGCCGCCAGCAGGAGGCTGAAATGCAGCGCGCGCAGGAGCAGGCCCGTCGTGCCGCTGAAGAACAGCAGATGCGTGCTCAGCAGGAGGCTGCACAACGGGCACAAGAAATGGCCCAGCGTCAGGCCGAAGAGCAGGCACGTCGTGCCCAGGAGATGGCTCAGCGTCAGGCAGAGGAGCAAGCGCGTCGTGCGCAGGAAGAAGCTCAACGCGCTGCCGCCGAAGCCGCCCGCAATCAGCCGCAGCCTGCACCTGGATCGTGACCAGTGGCACTTCTTTCTTGAGATGCGGCATGCCGGAGTGGTAGCATTTGGAATGCGCTGGCTGCTGCCGATATTCCTGTTTTGCGGTGCGTTGGCATTGCGTGCGGATGAAGTCATCCGGGTCACCTGGAAGACGGCGTCTGCGGCAGCACCGCCGCAGTTTAACCGTCCGGCGGCTGATTTCCTGCCGATGTTTCGGCTGGCGCTGAACACGCTGCCTGAGTCTGCGATTGTCACTCTGGCGCTCTCCCAACCGGCGCTGCTCGGACTGACACCTGCGCAGGCAGCCACAATGCGCCCCTTGGTGGCCGAGCGGTATGCATTGATCGCCAAGTCACCGGCGTACCCCGGCGTGGCGTCGGCGTTGCCGTATTGTTTCGCGGAAAAACGCCAGCAGGATGGGCTTGCGCTGGTGCATCTGCCCATGGGTGCAGATGCACGGACGCCGGTGCTGCTGTTTCTGCACGGGTATGGCGGCAGTTTTCTCTGGTATCAGCACTTGCTGGCCGAACATTTCACCTCTCACATCATCATCTGCCCTGCCTACGGCATCAACACCTCCACCATTTCCAGTGAGTATCTGCAGGAGTGCGTGCAAGCCGTGGGCGTACGACTGGGACGACCGGCGCTGAAGCCGGTATTGATGGGGCTATCAGCGGGTGGCTTTGGCGCCTGTGATGTTTACACAAAGCACCCGGAGCGCTTTGACCGCCTGGTCTGCATGGCTGCGTACCCGCCTGAGGATCTGCTGCTGAAATTCCCGCGAGAGGCGAAGGCGGCATTCATCGCAGGCAGCAACGAGTACTTCGTGAAGTCGGGAGATTTCGCCCGGCGCATCGCGAAAGTGCGGCAGCAGGCACCCGTCACACAGGCATTCACCGTGCCGGAGGCGGATCATTTCTTCCTGCTCACCCACACGACGCTGACGATGGCAAAGCTGCGCGAGTGGCTGCCCCGCCCCTGACTCACACCCGCAGCATGTCTTTCACGACCTGCCAGTAGAGGAAAATGCAGCCGCGCCAGGAATAGCGGAACTCGCCGTTGCCCGTCGGTTCGATGACGCCGGTGGTGATGTTGTGGTCAATCAGCACGCTCATGTCGCGCTCGATGTAGGCGTGGAGGTACTCGGTGTCCTGCAGCGCCAGATCTTCGAGGCGGATTCCTTCGTTTTGGAGGAAGGTTTCATGACGCTCAAGCAGATCGGCGAACGAGCCCGCATGGGTGAAGCGGTTCAGCCGCTGTTTGGGCGAGTGCTTCATCGTGGCGGCGAAGGGATAGTTCGTCGTGGTGAAGGTGACTCCGCTCGTGGCGCGTGAAGTGAGGCTGACGTACGAAAAGCCAAACTCGCCCTGCTGCGCCAGCGCTATGGCGGCCTGCATGCGCTTTTCTGCGTGATAGAACAGCCGCATGAAATAGTCCGTCTGGCTGAACTTCCAGCCGGTGTCACCGACTTCGGTGAATCCGTCATCATCCGCCTCGCTGCTGAGTTCAGAGAGTTCAGGGAAGACCTCACGCGATGGGGGGAAGCGGTGTTTGACCTCGCTTTTGATCGGGAAGCGCAGCCGGCGCACGCGGAAGACGATCTCCATCCATGGAAGCATGAACCAGGCTCCGATAAAGATGGCACCGCCAACGTGCGAGTAGGTCAGGAAGTAGCCGCTAAGATACGAGGCGCCCAGCAAAGCCAGCCAGCCCAGCTTCTGGATGAAGCGGTTGTTGAAGGAGCGGCAGGCGACGGCAAAGACGAGGACCGCCGCAACATACAGAATCTGCTGGAGTGTTGTTTCCATAAGGCCGCTTGGTTTGGAGCGAAGGTGAAACTAAGGGATGACGTGAGACAAAGCAACCCTGCATCCATTCGTCCTAACCACCTGAAAACGAAGAGGCCGGACGCACTCCCGATGCATCCGGCCTCCCACTCAACCTTAACCAAAAGATAGCGCTTAGAAATTGACCTGCGCCTGCAAGCCGAGGTAGTCGTAATTCACATTGTTGTAGGGAGCCACGTTCGTGTTCGTGCGCACGCCGTGCATGAACATGGCTGTGAGCTCCAGTTCCGGATAGGGGATGAAGCGGAAGCCGACGCCTACCTCGTTCACCTTGTCCCTGGGAGCGTTGGCCGCAAATTTACGACCACCATCGTAGGTCTGCCAGCGGGCGAAGGGAATAAATTCGCTCTGGTTGGCAAACACGTGGCGGTAATTCGTCTGCACATAGCCGCCGCTCAAACTGGAAGAGGTGATGGTGCGCATGTCCTTGGAAAGCTGAGGGCCTTTGCCCCAGTTCCATTCGGTTTCGATGCCGAACGGCTGCGGATAGAGAATGGCGGAAATGCCGACGCGTGCATCGGTAAAACCGCGGTTGCCTCCGTTCCCATTGGCAGGTGTGCCCACGCCGGGAATGTTCGCCGTGGTGGTGTTGAATCTCCCCGCATAACCCTGGACGCTGAGCTCGAGGAATTGACCGCTTTCGAACTCAAACGGATAGGTGGCGCGGGCCGCCCAATGTGGTTGTCCATTCGTGTCGGGTCGGTTGATGCCTTGACCGGAGAACGCACCAAGAGCGATCATACCATAGTCACCCGAACCGCGCAGACCCATTTTGACCAGATTTTTGAAACGTTCGCGGATTACATAAGGGGCATACATGTAGTATGCGCCAAAGTCACGCTCACTTTCCACAGCCGTGCTGAGGGCTTCAGGGCGCTCCAATGCGAGCCGATTCTGGGAGGACTGCAAGATGGAATGGCCATAGGGAACTTTGGACAGACCCAAGCGGACACGATGTTCACGAGCCGGATCCAGCGAGACATCAGCGTAATAGTCGCGCGCCTGCACTCCGCCGTTGCCATTGACGCCGCCAAACAAATCTGCCTGTAAATAGAGATAGACGTGGTTGGTCAAGTCACCGCTGAAGGCCAGACGGCCACGGCGGATGCCGAGGCTCGACTGGTCATTGGCGAAAGAGTCATTTTGAACATGCAGCTGACCGCCATCCTCGTACATCACTGAATCTGCACGCACCTGCAGGTAGCCTTTCATCTTCAGTCGCTCATACCATTTATCCGCCAGCAGAACGTCAAGCTCAGCGGCAGACATCGTGGATGGCGAGGTGTTGTCAGTGACTTTTGAGATCTCCTCCACTTGGCCACGAGTGTTGGAAATGGCGTTCTCGAGATTGCCCACCTTGCTTTCAGTCTGCGCCAGGCGCTTTTCCAGGGTGGTCGTGCCGGTGTTCTGCGGCGGGGTAGAGGCTACTGCGGCGGCTTTTGTTTCCTTTTCTTTCTCATCCGCCCGCGATGCAGCGACGAGCATGTCATACTCGTCCTG
Source organism: Verrucomicrobiaceae bacterium (assembly GCA_027490195.1). Classification (GTDB taxonomy): domain Bacteria; phylum Verrucomicrobiota; class Verrucomicrobiia; order Verrucomicrobiales; family Verrucomicrobiaceae; genus Prosthecobacter. Next base: position 80,856 of record JAIXYN010000033.1, read on the forward strand.
AGTCAGAGAGCCCTTGGCTTTGAGGATGAAAAACAGCTTTTCCATAGCCGGACTGGCGGCAACTGGCAAGGATGGGGGCAAGGCGATGGAGACGGCTGCAAGCGCAGCCAGTGCACGGGAGATGCGGGAATGTTTGAGGCGCATGTGTGAGGTGTTCAGATGAGTTGAATTAGCCCCCCTGAGCGGTGTTACACCTCCCAGGAAGAAATGTCACATGCCTGTAACCAGACAACCATTCTAGATTCTTAATGTGACGCTTTCGTCACGAAGTCGATTTAGTCACTAGCACAAAGCGACTTGAGAGAGGGTTGTTGCCTCAGTAATCTGTATGTGACACTTTCGTCACAGTGTGCATTTTGACCCATTGCCCCATTCCTCCAATATCCGCCTCGTCATCCGCAAATTGGCGGCGGACAAGTTTACCGTCCCATCCTATCCAACAACCCTCATGAAGATCGCCTTCCTTACTATTGTCACCTCACTGACCGCAGCGCTTTCGCTTCAGGCGCAGACCACGCTGCGCATTCGCGGTTCGGACACCCTCGGAGCCAAACTCGTCCCGCAACTGGCAGAAACCTTCAAGAAACAAGGGGGCAAAGTCAGCTTTGACATCGCGGCGGAAGGCTCCTCCACCGCCTTCACAAACCTGGCTTCCGGCACTGCAGAAGTGGGCATGTCCAGCCGCAAGGTGAAGGCAGACGAGCGCACCCTCTGCCGCAGCAAAGGGGTGAGCCTCTCGGAATTTGAAGTCGCCTGGGACATGATCACGGTCGTGGTGAACAAAAACAACCCCATAGCCGATCTCTCCAAAAAGCAGCTCCTACAGATTTTTGCAGGTGACATCAAGGACTGGAGCGAAGTCGGTGGCACCCCTGGTCCCATCTCGCTGTATACCCGCAATACTTCTTCTGGCACATACAAAGATTTTATCGCCCTGGCCATGAAAGGCCGTGAGTATGGTAAAAACAGCCAGAAAATGGCTGGAAATGAGCAGATTGCAGCCGAAGTCGGCTCCAATCCCAATGGCATTGGCTACGTCGGCTACGCTTATGCAGGTGCCAAAGGCATCAAGGTCGTCTCCATCGCAGGCTCCTCGCCCAGCCCAGCAGCAGTGAAGTCCTACCCGCTATCCCGTCCGACTTTCCTGTACACCAACGGCGAACCCACCGGAACTACCAAGGCATTCATCGATTTCTGCCTTAGCCCTGCCGGTGACGCCATCGTGAGCAAGGCCGGTTTTGTTCCCCTCAGCATTGCAAAATAACTGTTGGTTGACCGATTCATCAGTCCGGCGGAAGAGACATGTTCTCGACCGCCGGTTTTTGTTTGATCTCCGGTGCACCAGATTCCCGCCGCATGAACAGCCTCCCGCCTCCCAGCAGACCGCCGCTGCGCAGCGTCCTGCTCATGAGTCGCAAGCGAACGATTCTCGGGCTCGATCCCCAGAAGCTGATCAAGTATTTCTTCGGCAGCAATGCCAGCGTTGCCATCATCGTGCTGGTGCTCATCATGGTGTTCCTGCTGCGTGAGGGTATCGACTTTCTGCCAACTTACCAGCGCGAGCTCCAAACCTATCGTCGTGCAGGTCTGGAGTTTTGTGACATCATCGACCAGCCGTTGCAGCGCAATCAGGCGCTCTCCAGCAGCCTGCGCCAGGCCGTCAGTGCTTCCTTGGAAACGCTGAGCAAGCCCGCACGTGATAGGCGTGATGCTGCCTTCCTGCTCAAGCGCCAGGTGGAGGATAAAACCGTCCAGCAGCGCGAATCGCTCACACAGGCGCTTGAGAAGACCCCTCCAGCGCCAGAGCAAATCGAGGTATTTCGCCGTGAGCTGGGTGAGACCTCGGTAGCTGCTGCGAAAGCGTTGGTGTATCCAGCCTTTTTCAGTGCCGCAGAAAGTGAGCAACTGCAGCGCGAGTTCGCAGCACTCACCCCCGAGGTGACCGATCTCCCGCCGTTGCTGCAGACGCTGGTGGCAGAATTCAGCGCCAAAGATCGTGAAGCGCGCACTAAATTTGCCGCACTGGTGCAGGCGCAGGAGGAGTTTGAAGAAGCCACGGAGCCGCTTCAGGAAGTGGTGGACGAGCTCAAGGCGAAAGCCCTGGAGACGAAGGAGAAAGCCGTTGAGTTTGAGGTGCTCGAAACCAACCGTCAGCGCCTCCTCGAAGCTGCCGCCACGGAAACCGACCCGAAGGAAAAAGCCAGTCTGACCAAGGAGGCGGAGGAATCCGTCTCTGAAGCCGTCAATCTGAAGGAGAGCATCAAGGAAATCACCGGACGCACCGCCGAACTGCGTGAGCAGGTCGAAAAGTATGCCGTGGTCATTGAAAAAGCTGCTGCGGTGCTGCCCAAAGAAGCGGGAACCGGTGCCGCAAGGAAGCTGGTCAATGAAGTGCGGGAAGGCATCCCGGAACATGCACGTGAAATGCGGGCTGCGGCTGCCACGCTCGAAGGCTGGCGCTGGGACAAGCCGGTTTCCATTTTCAGTGTCATCGGTGCTTTCTTCTTTGGCACCCAATGGATCACGAACAGTTCGTGGCAGGACTTCTTTGGTTTTGTCCCTTTGCTGTCCGGCTCATTGGTCATTGCCGCCATTGCCATTTTGATCGCCACGCCAGTCAGTGTGGTGGCCGCCATTTACACGAACCAGTTCGCCAGTGAGAGGGAGAAGGAGCTGATCAAGCCGGTGATCGAGTTCATCCAGGCCATTCCCTCGGTCGTGCTCGGGTTCATTGGCATCTCGCTGGTTGGGAATCTGATCAAAGACGTCAGCGAATGGGGCTGGTTGCAATGGGTTCCCGGCTTTCCGATCCAGGAGAGGCTCAACATGTTCAATGCGGGCTGCCTGCTGGCCTTCATGGCCGTGCCCACCATGTTCAGTCTCTCGGAAGATGCGCTGAACAACGTCCCGCGTGCCTACATTGATGCTTCGGACGCTCTCGGAGCCACCAAGCTGCAAACCGTCTTCCGCGTCATCGTTCCGGCGGGCATCTCAGGCATTCTTTCGGCCATCCTGCTGGGCCTCGGCCGTGTCGTGGGTGAAACGATGGTCGTGCTGCTCGTCGCGGGCAACCGCATCGCCATTCCCGACTTCAGCGCTGGGCCCGGTGTCATTTTCCAGCCGGCTCACACACTGACGGGCATCATCGCGCAGGAACTCGGCGAAGTGTCACGCGGAAGCTCGCACTGGCAGGCACTGTTCATGGTCGGCATCGTGCTGTTTGCTATCTCTCTGCTGGTCAACTGGTGCGCCCGCGCCGTGGCCCGCCGCTTTGAACCCCACAAGGCATGAATCCCGCCCCAACCAACGACAACCCTTTCGCCGGCGATAATTCCGGCATTCAGCAGCGCGAGACCGCTGCGCGCTGGGCGCTGCGCGTCGGCAGCTATATCGTCGTCCTCATCACGCTGGCGATCATGCTGCACATCTTCGTCAAGGGTGCTCCCGTGGTCTTTCAGGCGAAGTGGCCGTTTGTGAACACGCAGTTTCTCACCGAACTCCCCGCCACACTGCACGTCATCGAAGACCAGCAGGGCAATCACATTGAAACCGATGTGAATGGTGCTGACGCGGTCAAAAAGAAGCTGGGTGAAGACTTCCGTGCGGAAAAAACCATCTCCTACTCCGGCGGCGGCATTCTGGGACCGATCGTCGGCACGGCGCTGCTCGTGGTTGTGAGTGTAGGTGTCGCGCTCTTTCTCGGAGTCGCCTGTGCGATCTATCTCAGTGAGTATGCCAAACACGGCAAGTTCCTCGAAATGGTGCGGCTGGCGATCTTGAATCTCGCGGGTGTGCCCTCGGTCGTGTTCGGCCTGTTTGGCCTGGGAGCGTTCGTTTTGACCGCGCCGACCTTTGTGGACGTGCCAGCGGAGCGTTCCGTGTTTTCCATTCCGCTCGGCTTCACCACGCTCAGCTTTGAAGGCTGGGACACCTGCGTGCTGTCCGGCGGTTTCACGCTCGCCTTCGTCATCCTGCCAGTCATCATCACCGCCAGCGAGCAGTGCCTGCAGGCGGTGCCGCAGGGATTCCGTGAAACGAGCATGGCTCTCGGTGCCACACGCTGGCAAACCATCCGCTACAGCGTGCTGCCCTTCGCCACCCCCGGCATTCTGACCTCCAGCATCCTCGGCATCGCCCGTGCAGCCGGTGAAACTGCTCCGATCATGTTTACCGCTGCGCTGGCTTTCAAAGACAAGCTGCCCTGGCAGAAGGATCTGCCTCCGCTGCCGGCAGATGCATCCATCTTCGCACATTGGGAGCAGAGCGTGTCACGTTTCCTCGGCATCTTCACCGAGTCTGTGCAGGCTCTGCCTTACCACATCTACACCCTCGCCGCCAAGATCCCGCAGAACGAGTACGCTGAGCGTGCGCAGTATGGGTCTGTGTTTGTATTCCTTGTGCTGGTCGCCTCGTTGGCTGCCAGCTCCGTGCTGCTGCGCAAACGGTTGCGCGCCAAGTATCGCTGGTAACTGCTTTTCTTTTCATGTCCGCCGATTCCACCGCCCAGTCCACACCACCGCCTGTTGTTCAGGTGCGTGACATGGATTTTTGCTACGGAGCCAGCAAGGCCTTGTTCGACATCAATCTGAAGGTCGAATACCACCGCGTGACTGCGCTCATCGGACCTTCGGGCTGTGGCAAAAGCACCCTGCTGCGCTGCATCAACCGCATGAACGACCGCGTGCCCAGTGCCCGCGTGACCAAGGGGGAAGTGCTCGTCAAAGGCAAGAACATCCACGATGCCGACGTCGATCTCACGCAGTTGCGCAAGCAGGTCGGCATGGTCTTCCAGAAGTCGAATCCCTTTCCCAAGAGCATCTACGAAAACGTGGCCTATGGCCTGCGCATCCATGGTGAGAAAAACAAAAGCGTGCTCGATGAAGCCGTTGAGCGCTCGCTGACCCACGCAGCCCTCTGGGAGGAGCTCAAAGACCGCCTTCAAGCGAACGCCCTCGCTCTCTCCGGCGGCCAGCAGCAGCGTCTGTGCATCGCCCGTGCCATCGCCACAGTGCCGGATGTGCTTTTGATGGACGAACCCTGCTCGGCACTTGATCCCATCTCGACGCTCAAAATCGAAGAGCTGATGCACCAACTCGCCCACGAATTCACCGTGGTCATTGTCACTCATAACATGCAGCAGGCCGTGCGTGTTTCGGACTACACGGCCTTCCTCCACCTTGGCAAACTGATTGAGTTTGCCCCCACGGAGGAGCTCTTCACCAATCCGCGCGAAAAGCTCACCGAGGCTTATTTACGTGGCACTTTCAGTTGATATGGCCGCCGACACTCCAGCACCCACTGCCGCAGAGCCGCTCATCCAGGTGGAGAAATTCAACTATGCCTATGGCGACAACCAGGTGCTCTTTGATGTCGATCTGAACATGCACAGCGAGGATGTGATGGCCCTCATCGGCCCCTCCGGCTGTGGCAAGAGCACCCTGCTGCGCTCCATCAACCGCATCAACGATCTCGTGGACTCTGCCCGCGTCGTCAGCGGCAAAATCAAGATCGACGGCATCGACCTGTATGCGCCCAACGTCGATGTGATCAGCCTGCGCCGCAATGTGGGCATGGTCTTCCAGAAGTACAATCCCTTCCCGCGCTCCATTTTCGAGAATGCCGTTTACGGCCTGCGTGTCGCCGGCATTAAAGACCGCCACGATCTCGAAGAAGCCGCCGAGCGCAGCCTGCGCTCCGCCGCCCTGTGGGATGAAGTGAAGGATCGCCTTCACGAAGTGGCCACCGGGCTTTCCGGCGGTCAGCAGCAGCGCTTGTGCATCGCCCGCGCCATCGCCTTGCAGCCGCGCATTCTGCTGATGGATGAGCCTTGCGCCGCGCTTGATCCCATCGCCACTGCACGCATTGAGGAGCTGATTCATCAGCTGCGCGGCCAGTACACCTTTGTCATCGTCACGCACAACATGGAACAGGCGAAGCGCATCGCCGACCGCACGGCGTTCTTCTACAAAGGCCGTCTGATCGAGGAGGACGACACGATGAACATCTTCAATCACCCGCGCGACCCACAGACCGAGGCCTACATCACCGGGCGGCTTACCTGAGGAGGCTGGCTCTACGGGAGGCCCGCATACCCCGAAGTTGAAAATATTGTTTCTTGCAGCACTGTGGGGTCGCATGAATCTCCGCCCCTTTGCCCTGCTCCTTCTCCTAGTCAGCGTTGCCCGCGCAGGCGTGGAGGTGGACATCGAAAAATTCGGCGAGAGTCTTGGCGGGTGGACGAAGGAGAAAAAGAAGGCCGCCGAGTACAAATTTTCCGAGGTCTATTTCCGTACCTACAAGCCGGAAGTCACCACCGCGCCCGATGGGGGTGTTTTCATCTCCGTCCGGGTGGACCACCTTCGCGGGATGTTCTCTTCCGATGACCATGCCAGCATTGAAATGAGCTTCGCGCCAGACGGCAACCTCCTTTCCTCGCAGGCCGCCATCTCCATTCAGGCGCGCCGCATCAGCAGCGACATGTTTCGTAGCGGCGGCAGTTCTGCTGCCAAAGCTGCAGGCGAACTCGCCGGTGGCACGGTGGAAAAAGCCGCCAAGCTCAGCAGCAACGTCTTTGCCAGCCTCGCCGGCAAGCTCCTGCGGGAAAACGTCACCGAGCCCGGTCGCATCGCCTACCCCGCCGCCCTCCGTCACAACTACAATCTCCTCTACCAATGCGTCAAATACGTGAAGGACCCGCCCAAGGCCCTCGTCGTTGAAGGGGATCCTCTTCGCCCCAAACCTCCTGAGCCCCAGGGCGCTCCAGAAGGCATGTTCAACGTGAACACCTTCGGCGAAGCCCCCAAGGAAGGGGACAAAAAAGAGGAGAAGAAGGAAGAGGCCAAGACGGAAGCCGAGCCTGCCAAGCCATGAGCCGGAGGCAGTTGCTCATTGATGTTGGTAATGGTCGCACCAAGTTCGGTCTAGCCACGACTGATTCGATCCTCGAACGCCGGGAGCATGCCACGCGCGAGCTTTCGCCCGACGCCGTGCGTGAGGTCACGCAGGGCTGGCAGTTCGATAGCGCCGTGATTTGCAGTGTCGTGCCGAAGGCGGTGCCTGCTTTCCATGAAGTCTTTGGTGACCAGTTAATTGAACTGAGGCACGATACACCCATGGGCATCGGCATTCGCTACCCGAAACCTGCGAGCATCGGCCCTGACCGGCTGGCAAACGCCGTCGCGTTGGCGCACATGCATGGTGCCCCCGGCATCGTGATCGACTTCGGCACGGCTGTGACCTTTGACATCCTCTCCGCAGACCAATTCTACATCGGCGGCGTGATCGCGCCGGGCCTGCGCCTGATGACCGATTACCTGCACGAACGCACCGCCTTGCTGCCTCGGGTCGATTTGCGCGAGCCCACCACGGCCATCGGCCAGTCCACTGAGGGAGCCATCCTCGCCGGGGCTGCCATCGGGTATCGCGGCATGGTGAAAGGCATCTTGGAGGCGCTGAAAAAAGAGCTCGGCGGGCAGAAGGTAAGCATCGTCGCCACGGGAGGGGATGCCGAATGGATCATCTCCGGCATGGGCGAAGACATCATTACCGACCCCGATTTGACCTTGCACGGACTGCGTTTGGTAGGCAATCTCCGCGCCCCGCTTTGAGGCGGAACGCGTTATGGCTGAAACTGACAAAACTTCCATCGGCATCGACTTTGGCGGCACCTCCGTGAAACTCGGTGTGTGCCGTGGCGATGAACTGCTCGTCACCGACGAGCCCATCCCCACCACGCAGTTCCACGGGCCTGCCGCGCTCATTGGGGAGATGGCCGCACGCGTTGCAAAGCTGCAAAAGGCTTACCCTGCCATCTGCGCCATTGGCGTCGGGGTTCCTGGGCTTGTCGATTTCGATCATGGTTTTGTGCATGAGCTGACCAACGTCCCCGGCTGGAAGCATGTGCCGCTGAAGACCATCCTCAGCGAAAAAACCGGGCTGCCTGTGCTGGTGGAAAATGATGCGAATGCAATGACCTATGCCGAATTCCGCCACGGGGCGGCGCGCGGCCTGAAAAACGTCATCGGTCTCACGATGGGAACCGGCATTGGCGGTGGCCTGGTGCTGGATGGCAAGATGTTCCGTGGCAGCGGTTTTGTGGCAGGAGAGATCGGCCAGATGAGCATTGATTACAACGGTAAGGCCGGTCACTACGGCAATCTGGGCGCACTGGAAAAGTACACCGGCAACCAGCAGATCGCCGAGCACGCCGTGCTACGCTACTCTGAGGCAGGCATCGAAAAGGACATCGCCGAATGCACGCCCAAAAAGATCGCCGACGCCGCGCAGGCCGGAGATGACATCGCCCGCCAGATCTGGGGCGAGGTGGCCGACTGGCTCGGCACCGCGATCTCCAGCATCGCTTGGCTGCTCAATCCCGACGCCTTCGTGATCGGTGGCGGTGTGGCCCAGGCAGGAGACCTGATCTTCACGCCGCTGAAAAACAAGGTGCAGAGCATGCTCAGCACCGTGGTCTGGGAACGCCTGCAAATTTTGCCCGCTCGCTTCAGCAATGAGGCCGGCATTATCGGCAATGCCGCGCTGGCCGCAGACGCGGCGTAATGGTAAGCCCTGTTCCTGTGGAACAGGGCTTTCCTTGTTACGCAGTAACCGGACTACTTTTTCTTCGGCTTGGGCTCCCAATCCTCCACCTTGATGATGGCTTCCAAATCCTTCTTGGCGTCGATGTCTTCCGGCAGGATTTTGAACTTAGTCAGGTAGCGCAGCGCCTTGGTCACCTGCAGGATCTCGCCCTTCTTCGAATCAATCTTGTCGGCAGGCACTTCCTTCACCAAGCTGGCGAAATCGTTGACAGCGGCGAGGGCGGACTTCCGGGCCTCGGCATTGTCCTCGTAGCAGAGGGACTCAAAGAGGTGCAGCATCTTCTCGTTGCCTTCGAGCTTGGCGGCCGATTCGCGGATATTTTTGGCGATCTCCGCACGCTTGGCAGCGGTCATCGCTTCGGTCATGTGGCTGGATTCGCCACCGTCTATCGCGCGCTTGGGCAGCGGGCGGTACCAGATGTTGCGATACCGCACCGGATTGCCGTGGTCCTGCAGCTTGAGTGGGCCTTTGTCTGGGAAGGCACGGGGGGACGAGCGCTTCATGTGGCCGCCACCGCCTTCCAGAGGGGTGTGGTCCTGGGTGAGCACGCCGTTCACGAACACGGTGATGTAGCCCGGATCGAGCTCCTTGCCGTCTTTGAAGATCGGACGGCGGAACACGATGTCATAGGTCTGCCATTCGCCGGGCGCGCGCAGCGGATTCGCCATGGGCGGATTGATCCCGTAGATAGATGAAGCCATGCCATCGGGGTAGCTGGGGTTGTTGTAATTATCCAGCACCTGCACTTCCACCTGGCCCATGAGGAAGACGCCGCTGTTGCCACGGCCCTGGCTGTTGCCCTCGACCTTGGAGGGGGCGCTCCATTCAATGTGAAGCTGGCAGTCGGAGAATTCCTCCTTGGTGCGCACGTAACCGCTACCTGGCACGCATTGCAGCACACCGTCTTTGACTTCCCACTTGGTCGGCTCGGCAGGGTTTTTGTCCGCCTGCCATTTTTCAATCTCCTCCGACTTCCCGCCGAAGAGGATGACTGCATCCGAAGGCGGTGTGCCCGGCTTTTCCTGCGAGCTGAACGTGCCCGGCTCCACGCGCACGGGCTGTGGCCGGTTCATGTCGTGGATCGCCCAAGGATGCGTCTTGTCCGGCGGATCGCCGTAGAAGGCGCCGTCAGCCAGCGCAGCAGTGGTGAGAAGGGACAGGGCGAGAGTGTGAAGCGTGGGTCGGTTCATGGTGATGAAGAGTGGTAGATGGGAAGACGCGGGGAGCAATGAGGATTCACGCACACACGGCTCCCAAATCTCGTGCTCGCGGGCATTTCTCCAAACTTTTGAATGGCAAAAAATAGCCATTCCACCGGTGCGGCAGAATGGCATATCGTGTTGTGCAGCGGGGATCAGCCGTTGGGCAGCAGACGCTCCCAGAGGACGTCATTCATGAGCACGTTCGTGATGAATTCACGGCTGCTGTCCACAGGCGCGATCGGGGCGGGAGCCACTGCGGGCACGACAATGTCGAGAATCAGGCCCTTGGCAGTGCGCTGGGAAGTGATGCGCCCACCGAGGTGGTAAGCGAGGAAGAACGTGCCCATAAGTGTGAGGCCGGGACCATCTTTGCTAGTGTCCGCGTGGGTGAAGAAGGGATCAAACACAGAGCGCAGCACTTCGCCTGCGAGTCCAGGACCGGTGTCGGTGAGGGTGAGGTGCAGTGCACCGGCGTCGGCAGCCTCGGCCGCCGTTTTGGCCGAGAGAGTAACATGCGTGCCGGAGGAAAGCAGCGCCAGTTCCGTCTGGAGCAGGAGGTGCAGCATTTTCTCAAATGCGGGGCGGCTTGCCTGGAGGGATGGAAGTGCGCCGACGGCTTCGAATTTCAGTTCGATGCCTTTGGCGGTGAAAGCGGAGCGTTGCTGGTCGATCAAAGCCGTCAGCACATTCGCCGCATCCATCTTGTGTTCTGGGCCAGAGGCGGACTGCAGTTCACCGAGGAGATCGGCTATGCGGGCGGCCTGACGCACCACATGAGCGTGGAAGTCGCGCCAGAAGGTGGCCTGACGCAGACGGTCGAAGTCAAAATTCTGCTGACCGAGTCTGCCTGGCGTGATGTCCAGGAAGGCATGCACAGCGCGCAGAGGCTGGTTCAGTTTCTGGTTCAGCCCGGCGGCGACGACGCCCAGACCCATGACGCGGTCGGTGATGAGAAGGTTCTGCAGCACGGAGAGTTTCTCCTGCAGCAGTCCGTCGCGCTCCTGCTGAAGGATGTAGAACTCCATGGCGCGGTGGAGGGTGTTACGCACATCGTCCATCTGGATGGGCTTGGAGATGTAGCGGAAGATGCTGCCGAGATTGACCGCATCCACCGTGACATCGTAGTCAGCATAGGCGGTGATCATCATGCGCACGAGGCGGGGACGGAGCTGGCGGGCGCGCTCAAGCAGTTGCACCCCTTTTTCTCCGGGCATACGCTGGTCAGACAGCAGCACACCGATGTCTTCACCGTGCTGCTCGATGAGCTTGAGCCCGTCGGCTGCGCTGATGGCGGTGAAGATGCGGAATTCGTCTCCGAAAGTTTTTTCGAAGTACTTCAAGGCCTTCTCTTCATCGTCAACATAGAGAACGGCATAGCGTTTGAGGTCGTATTGGTTTTGCATATGGGGAAGTCCTTCTAGGTGTCGGCGTGGTGGTTGTGGGTGCTGTCGGTAGATGGTAGTTCGAGAATGAACTCGGTAAACTGCCCGGGCTGGCTGCGCACTTCAATGCGTCCGCCATGGTCGGCAATGATGCGGTTACAAATGGAAAGTCCTAGCCCCATGCCCTGACCCACGTCTTTGGTGGTGAAGAAAGGATCGAAGATCTTGTCCCGGATCTCCTGCGGGATGCCGGGCCCGTTGTCCTTGATGGAGAAAATGGTTCTGTCTCCTCGGGCGAACGCAGAAAGCTTGATGGAGGGCGACTCTCCCTCTGGGTATGTCTTGGTCTCCATGGCATCCAAAGCGTTCTGGATGAAGTTGATGAGCACCTGCACGAACTGGTTGCTGTCGCCCCGGATTTCAAGTTGGTCGGGAATGTCCACCTCACGCTGGATGCCGTCTTTCCAGACATGCGCAAAGAAGCGCATGCAGGTGTTCACCACGTTCTTCAGGTCAAAAGCGTGATTGAGCTGGTTGGTGTTCCGGGTGAAACCACGCAGATCAGAAATGATCTGGATGACACGATTCACCCCTTCCTCCACATCTTTGATGGTGTCGGCAAAGTCGGCGCGTTCTTCTTCGGGCAGGGATTTGGTGGAACGGCTGATGATGCCCAGGCCCTGCCGGGCGTAGTTGAGCGGATTGTTGATCTCATGGATCAAGCCAGCGCTCAGGCGTCCGAGGGAGGCGAGCTTCTCATTCTGCACGAGCATCGATTCGGTCTCCTTGATCTGCTCCAGCGCGTTTTCGAGCTGTTGCTTTTGTACCACGAGTTCCTTCTGGAACAGGCGCGAATCGACGAGATTTTTCAAGCGCACCATGATTTCAGTGAGCGAGAACGGCTTGGCCAGAAAGTCACTGGCTCCGGCAGCAAGGCATTCGATCTTGGTTTTCTCATCCGCCCGTGCGGTGAGCAGCACGACGGGGATGGCGCGCGTGATGCTGCGTTCGCGAAGCTCGCGGCAGACTTGCAGGCCGTCTTTTTCCGGCATCATCATGTCAGAGAGAATGATGTCCGGGAGAAACTGCGCGGCTTTTTCCACGGCTTGCTGTCCATCCACGGCCTCCAGAATTTCGAAGGTGCCGCTGAGCTGGCTCTTGAGGAAGCGCAGCATGTCGGGCTCGTCGTCAGCAATGAGCAGCTTGGGCTTGCGGCTGCGGCCCACACCCGTTTCCACCGGACGTAGCGTGGCTTGCAGCGAGGTCATGGCCGGGAAGAGTTCGGCGCGGCGGTAGAGTTCGGCGATCCAGTCCTTGTTCTTGGGGCTGTCGGCGTCTGCCTCCTCGGTCGCTTCCTCGGCCTCATCCTCAGTGGCGCTCGGCTCGCCTTGGAGGAGAGGAATGTTCACCGTCATGGTCGTGCCTTTGCCGACTTCACTGGCGGCCACGACGTTGCCGCCTTGCGCTTCAGCGAGCTCTTTGACGAGGGCAAGGCCAATGCCCATGCCCTGGAATTTGCGCTGAGATGAGGTGTCCGCTTGCCAGAAGCGGTTGAAAATGTGCGGCAGTTGATCCGCCGGAATGCCCATGCCGGAATCACGCACTTCAATGGCCAGCCAGCCGTCGGTCTTGAAGGCGCTGAAGTTGACATGACCATTGGCGGCAGTGAACTTCAGGGCGTTGAAGAGCAGGTTGAGGCAGATACGCTCCAACTTCTCTGGATCGGCAAGCACGTTGCCGAGATCCTCATCCACATGAGCATGCAGATGGATGCGCTTGTCCTTCGCGACACTGCCGACCGCATTGGCGAGACCGCTGATGAAATCGTTCACATTCACGCGCTTGGTGTTTACCTGCGCGCGGCCGGATTCAAGGCGCACCAGATCCAGCAGATCATTGATAAGCTTGAGCAGGCGCATGGAGTTGCCATGCATCGTGGCCATCAGGTCACGCTCTTCCTGCGGACGTGTGGATTCAGCGCTCTGGATCAGGCTTTCCAGAGGAGCAATGAGCAGGGTCAGCGGCGTGCGAAGTTCGTGGCTGATGTTGGCGAAGAAGCGGCTTTTGGCCTCATCGAGCTCCCGCAGTTTCTGGTTGCTGGCCTCCAGCTCGGCACGGTTGAGATCCAGATCGTGACGCAGCTTGAACTCAGAGAAGCGGATGCTGTTGTAAAACCAGGTGCCGGCCGTGGTGAAGACCCCCGTGACGAACAGGAAGTACAAGTTGTTGAAGAAGATGCTGCGGTTGACGATCGGCCCGTGGAAATAACACGCCAGCAAATAGGATGTCACCGTGAGGACCACCACCAAGATGCTGTCCTGCAGTGTCCAGCGCATGAGAATTGCGGCTCCCAGCATCACTAAGTTCAGCCCGGCATAGTAGGGTGAGTCAGCACCCCCTTTGGCGTAAATCATCCATGCAATCCCGACAATAAGAGGCATGGCCATGAGCAGGCCGAGCAGGCGGTGCATTTGCTTGCCCCACGCGGTGGTCAAAGCCAGCCAGACGAGGACGCTGACAATGGCGGAAAGAACCCGCGCGGGAAAAAAGCGTTTCACGCCCTCCTCCTGAAAGACCACCCAGTCCAGTGAACTCCCTGCCAGCATAAAGACCACGGCGAGAATACCGCAGAGCTGATAGTTGCGGACTCGGATGTCCTGCTCGTAGGCCTGGAAGTTTCCTTTCAGGCCACTAGCTAAAGCTGGAGAAGCATCAGGCATCGAGAGGTTTGCGTACTTCGAGGAAGATGTTCACGCCCGTGGCGTCAGGTTTCACTACAAAGGACCCGGGAGGCGCACGATCAGGCGCGAGTTTGAGGAACTGTTCTTCGTCACGATACACGAGATGCCACTCGGCCAGATATTCCATCCAGTTCCGCCATGGATTGCTAGGGTGCACGTTGGTTGCTATCAGCAATCCGCCGGGTGCGAGCAGATCATAGAATATTTCCAGAAGCCGCCGGCAGATGCGGTCCGAGAGGTAGTCGAACAAACCGGCGCAATAGACCATGTCATAGGTGCCCGCCTGGGCCGCCGCACGTCCGGATTCTTTCAACACCTGATGCACGGATTTTTTCTCGAAGCGCAGGCCGGTGCGGCGACGATGTCGGTTGCGCAGTTCTTCCAGCGACCGCGTCGTGTGCATGATGGTCTCATCATTGAAGTCCAGCAGCAGCAAGTCTGCGGAATCGGAGATGGGCTCATGGGTGAGGAAATTTTGAATCTCCTGGGCCGGGCCGCAACCCAAGTTGTAAATGCGGGCGACACGGTTTGCGGAGGACGCGCGCGTCGTCTCAGCCTTCAACTGCTCGACGAGGTACACGATGCGGTTGCGGTGCGCGATCACCGGCGGGATGTCCAGATAGAGCTTGTTGAGCAGCTTCGCAAAGATCGAGCTGCCTTCGTACGGATCGCGCAGCATCATGCTGACCATTTCATAGTCGCCAGCATAGCCCAGCGGCTTGTGGTAAGTTCGGTACACAAACGGGGCACAGAGCACCAGCGGATGCAGCTGGCGCTTGATGTAGCTGCGATGCACCGGCTGCTGATCCATCGGAATGATGGCGGCTGATTCCTCAAACCGTTTCATCAAAGGATACACCGTGGGAACGATGGGCTCATCCATCTGCAGAAGAACTTCACGCTCCGCCTGAATGCGGTCTCCTGTAGGCAGGGAGCGCACGCCCAGTTCCACCTGCTCCATCCAGCGGCGCAGGTCGGAAAGCATGGTGTGCATGTCCGCCACCACAATTTTGAAATCGGGCATGACTCGATAGCTTTTTTCTGTTTCCCGCAGGAAGTCGGCAAAATCGGTCAGCAGGCGGCCCTTGTTCTGCGAGGGCGAAAGGATGTCGATGTCGATCCAGCCTTCATCTGACAGCGATGCCTCGCAGATGAGCATGATGCCGGTGTTCACCAGATTGGCTATGGTAGCCCTTCCGGTGTACACCACGCGGTCGTTCATCATGATCCTGAAATCATTCAGCACTTCAGAGAGCTGAACAATGCTGTAAGGATTATAAACTTCGAACACGCCTAAATAGCGTGTGAGCCGGTGAAGCGTGCCGCGCACTTCAGCACCCTGGCTGTTGCGGCAAATGATGAAACTGAGCCGCTCCCCTGTGGAAGCGAGATTGGGCAGTGCGTTGTCGTTGTTCTCCATGTTACGAATCCTCTGCTAAAGCGGTTTGTTCATTCATGACAACACAAGCCTTTTGGAAAAAGTTCGCCGCGTGTTCTGGCATGGCCCAGCGAGGGTGCCGGAGACGTACGAGGACAAAAAACATGGTGTCATTATTTTGATTTAAAACCTCTGCGTGATGCTGAGTGACAGCACGTGCCATTGATGAGTGTAGCTGCCATCGTACTGGTTGGCCGGGTTGGAGGCGGCCCCGCTGATAACGCGAGTGGGATAGTAAACGTAGGCATAGCTGAGATCTACTCCCCGCGTTTTACCCCGCCAGCCCACACCCAGGCTGAAGACATGCCTGTCACTGCCAGGCACCAGCGGCGTATAGCTGTTCTGTGGCTGGGAATTTTCTGAAAAGAGATAACCACCGCGCAGCGCCCAGTTTTCATTCAGCTGATACGACATCCCCGTGCCGATATCGATGGAGTTTCTCCAGCCAAAGGCGCTTCCCGTCGAGCCCCCCAGCAGAGCCTGATTGTTGCCGATTAGTATGGGAAGGTCATCATGGGATGAGTTCTGGGCCCATTTGAAGTCCAGACCCAAGGTGAAGCGGTCTGTCACATCAAACCCATAGCCGACGGAAATGGAACCCGGAAAGGTGGTGTCGGATTTAAAGCTGCTGGAATCGCTGAAGCCGGCTCCCATCAGCGCTGGCGGCATGTTGGTGGATTTGAAATCACCACTCAGATTGACCTTCACCGGCAGACGTCCGATCACTGCGAAACGATGCCTTTTGGCAAAGGTCCAGTTGATGCCTGCATAAGCGCCCATGCCCCAGCCCTGGCCGTGTATCTTGATATCGCCTTCGCCCGCACCGGGAACCAAGGCACCCCAAGGGTAGAACTGCTTCATGGTCAGGTCGGCATACAAGATGTCGAGTCCGACGGCAAAGCTGAGATCATCGGTTATCTTCACAGCCACCGCCGGGGTGATGTCCACCGTGAGCAAAGTCGCCTCATAAGGCAGTGCGTAGCGCAGGCCGCCGCCCATGCCTCTGGGATAGGAGGCGGCCATGCCATAGGGGGTGCTGACACCGAGACCGAAAGACAACCTGCCAGGAATGACGGGCTGCACAAAATACATGCTCGCGGGAAACACCCAGGGCCGGTTCATCGGAACTCCTTGCCCGCCATTTTGCTTCAAGTAAATGTCACCGTGCCAAAGCGCCGTGTTGATTAGCAGCTCGCTTTTTTCGATTTTCAAGATGTTGGCCGGTGCGACCCGCACGGCGGAGGCGTCGCTTAGATTGGCATACCTGCCTCCCACGATGCTCAGTGCCTGCGCGGAATCGGGCACCACTGAGAAGGTTTCGGATGCCTGCACCACCGCTGAGGTCAAACCCAGGGCAAGAATGATAGAAGCGACGCGAGTATTCATGGTTGGGTTGGGCTGAGTCAAGCCAGTCCGTTGGACTGGCAGTATCGGAGAATTTCCACGGTTCCTTTGAGTCCGGTCTTGCGACACAGGTTGTGCTTGTGCACGGCGACGGTTCGTGGGCTGAGAGACAGATCCAGAGCCACCTGTTTGAGGCTTTTGCCGCGTGCCAGCTGCATGAGGACTTCCAGCTCACGGTTGGAAAGCTTCTCATGCACCTGCGCAGAGGAGCCTTTGCGGATGGACCGGTCCGCAAACTTTTGCGCCAGTTCCCTGGAAATGTAGCTGCGTCCCTCCAGGGTGCAGCGAATCGCATCAAACAACTCATGCGGCGGGGCATCTTTGGTCACATAGGAGCGTGCTCCGAGCTGCATGGTGCGTGACACAAACGTTTCCTCCTGATGCATCGAAACAGCAATGATTCTAGGCGGGGTGGACAGTGTGCGCAGTTCCGTGGTCAGTTCCATGCCTGACCGATCCCCAAGCTCAATGTCCACCAGGGCGATTTCATAATTGTGCAGGCGGGCTTCAATCATCGCTTCCGCACAGGTGCCGGTGGAGACCACGGTGGCCTGAGGAAACTCCCCCTTCAGCATGCTCGTGAAAGCCTCGCGCACCAAAGCATGATCATCGACAACAAGAATGCGGAAGGGGGGAAGAGATTGCATGAGAGTGTTCAATGCTGGTTGGAGGTTTATGCTGCGGCCTGCGCTGGTAATGGCAGCGCCATCAGGCAAAGGCGAGAACTGCCGCCGGGACCGGCCCCCATGACCTGCATACGGGATCCCAGCAGGGCACATCTGGCTTCGATGACGGCCAATTCTGATCCGGCACCCGTCTCCTTCCAGATGCTGTCGCCGCCATCGTGATCGATGGTGATCTCCAGCTTCTCAGCAGACGCCCTGCACGTCACCTCCACCCATGAGGTGTTGGCAAATCGCACGCAATGTTTCAGCAGTGCCTGCATGATTCGAAACAGATTGAGCCTGCTGGTAAGATCGAATGATGGCTCATCACCGTTGATGTGGAGTACCAGAGAGCCGGCGAAATTTTCGCTCACATTGCGCACTAGCTGCTGTAGCGCTACATGCAGCCCGAAGGCTTTCAAAACCGGTGGAAACTGCTTTTCCGTCATGTCGCGAACCAGTTGCAGCGTTTGCCGCAGAGTCGAATCCAGGCTGCCAAGCAATTTGCCGACGCTCGCCGTATCTCCACCGTTGGCTAGTTCATGCCGCATCATTTCTCCCAGTGAGACGCAGGCCACCAGGCCGCCAGCCATGTCTTTGTGCAGTAAATGCGCAAGATCGACTCTCTGTGCATCTTCCTCTTTTAACAGACAGCTCATAGCCTGTAGCATCAATGCGGCAGAGGTTTTTTCTATTTCAAGGGCGGTCGGATGCATTAGTGGGGCTAAATAAATTTAATTATTATGTCGCTGCATTTAGGAGAACCACATTCATCGGCGCGCAGCACCTAAATGTAGATTTAATGTTTAGGCCAACTCTAAATTGACATCATCATGTCAATTTACGAATTAAACTCAAAAGTATGGTTCTTTATGAAACTAAACCTATTTTTATTAATATTATAAAAATCTGAGGCTAGCATTCGGCACATGTATCTAAATACCATTCAGCACAACCTCAGTGCCTGCAGTCGGATTCTGATGGTGACCGAAGAGCGTTCCTTGAATGAGGATCTGCATATTTCCCACGCACTGCAGAACGTGAGCTACAGTGGCAGTTCCTCTGCTTCGCTGGGTAATGAGCATGGCAGCATCAAATCTAGAGCTGCAGTTTCCGCCCCCGAGGTTGTCTGCACTGACAATGAGAAGGAAGCCTTAGTGTTGGTAGAAACCGCAGCGCAAGGGCACAAACCATTTTCCTTGGTGATCATGGATGGCCGCCTTTTTTACGGCAAAGATTATCGGTATATCATCAATCGCTTATGGCAGTCCCAGCGCGATTTGCACATCGTGATGCATGCTGTTTCCCAGCTGGAATCATTCGAACAGATCCCGATCGACTTGGGGTCCAATCCTCATCTTCTAGTCTTCAAGTTCAGGCTGGTTCCCTTTGAGATCACCCAACTTATTCGCACCCTCACGGTCCGGCACGGTGCGGAGAATCAAACCTCACATCGCAATCTCAGCCTGAATGCCCAGTTGCTCGAGGTGACCACGCGTTTCGAAGACGTCAGCAACCGGCTCCGGCTTGAGCAGGACCACCGCAAGCAGCTGGAGGACCAGCTGTGCCGCAACCAGCGTCTGGAAACCGTGGGGCGTTTCGCCGATGCGATGGCGCACTTTTTCAACAACTACCTGACAGTGATTCAAGGCAATCTGGAGGTTGCTCAGCTCAACCAGAACGGCACGGGCTCAACTGCGTTGCCGACCTCTGCTTTAAAAGAACTCGTCCTTGCCACGCAGCGCGCGGCGGGCGTCACCTCACAGTTTGTGTCATTCAACAGGCGCGAATATCTACAGCCGATTCCTTTGAATCTAGCTCAGATCATCGATGGCCAGGCCGCAATGCTGCAGAAAGCGATGGGAGAGCAGTTCGCCATCCAGATCAGCCATAACCCAGGCCTGCCTAGTGTCATGGCAGATCAGGCCGCCTTGGAGCAGATCCTTTTTAATCTCCTCATCCACGCACGCGAATCCATGCCGACGGGTGGCAGATTAATGATTCAAACCAGGCCCATACTCATCCCAGACGCTGCGGCAGCCTGCCAGCTGCATGCAGAGGCAAAACCAGGAGAATATGTTGTCATGACGATTGCTGACACAGGCAAGGGGCTGAGCCCGGCCGAGCTGGCAGGTCTGTTTGACTCATCCAAGCTCACTTCGGATCAGCCTGGAGGTGCGGACATCGCTTTGATTCTGGTGCAGGCGTTGGTGCGTTTGCAAGGTGGTTGGATTGACGGCAGGAGCGTCTTGGAAGTCGGCACGGAGTTCTCCATTTACCTGCCAGTCGCCAGCGGAACCGCGCTCACACCTGCCGCGCCAGAGAAAAAACTCCTGAGTAACAACGCTGCAGACCAGGCATCAACCATTCTCATCGTTGATGATGAGGATTCTGTGCGGCAGGTGATGGAATACGTACTCACCAGCCAGGGGCACAAGGTGCTGACTGCCGCAGATGCCAATGAAGCCTGGGCCATATGGCGCGAAAAAGCGGCCATCATCAAACTCGCGCTCATTGACGTTAAGCTGCCCGGTGGCGTCAGCGGTTTCGATCTGGAAAAAGCTCTGGCCGCCGAAGACCCCACGCTCCCGGTCATTTTCACCTGCGGCTACTCTCCGACCACGCTGAGCAACGCGAAGGAGCTGAAAGCCGGCGAAAATTTTCTGCCAAAGCCCTTCGGAATGGTGGAACTACTCAACATCGTGGGCCATGCCCTGCTGCAGCCAGCGAGACTGTAAGTAATACCATGCTCAATTGAAAAATGGTCTGTTCGCTGAGAGGACATGCGTGCTTTCTGGAACGTAGGTCGGTCGTGTTTGGCGTCGAGGACCGCCCATGCTCCAGCGCTCACTCCGCCAAACCGCCCGACTGCGAGGACGTTCGCACGCCCCAGCGCTCACGGTGCGCTCAAGGCTGCCCGAACGCTCGCAGGCTCAAGACGTTTGCCCCACGCTCATGGACGGACGGGCTATCGCCACGTCCATCCTACGTCCCAGCATGGAGCGCCGGGCCTGATG
>JAIXYN010000078.1 GCA_027490195.1 Verrucomicrobiaceae bacterium
AGTGCCGCGCGGCCTTCAACCGACGGACTTCCATTTCCTGGTGATCTCTTCTCTTGCTCATCCAGCCATTCTACAACAGTTCTCGACCTTTGTCAGCCTATTATGCAAGTCTCAATAAGTCCACCAAAGCCACAGTGTGCAAAGGATATCTCGAATAGACAACACCAGCGGCCAAGTCAGCCCGAGAGTAAAATACGACTTTAGCCATCCATCCTAAAATGAGGATCAACATAAAAATGGCGCATACACACCAAACGGGCACTGCAAGCCACCACCATGTCCATTTCCCGATAGCCCATGCCACCATAGCAAAAAGTGCGGCATAGCCGACAGCAACCCAATTCCCCTGTGAACATGCTATGAGACGGCTAAAGCTTGGAGTCAGCGCGCATGGATTCGTCGAGACCCGATTTTCGGGTTCTGGATCAAAATTGACGTAATCGCTCATCGCTTTGGGAGGATTTATTTGAGTGTGTAGAAACTCATACCGCCTCCACAAACCTCCCGCAAAGCGTCGGGTGTTCGGAATTGGCTCCGATCTTCTTTTCCTGGCGGGCTTTTTCGATGGACTGCTGGATGACGCCACGGACCTTGAGCATCACAGATTGTCGGCGCAGCACTTTCATGCCGGCAGCAGAATATCGGCACGCTGGAGCATGGATTCAAACAGGGCCTTGAGCTGCTGCTTCTGTGAAACCAGCGGGCGCTGGGGGTTCAGGGCGCGCTCGAGGGCCAAGCCTGTTTCCGGCTCAGTGAGACGGAGAAGACGGGAGCCGTTCTTCAGCTTGATCAGGGTGATCTGGATGTTGTCGGCGTGCATGGAATCAAAGTTCGTCAAAACCGTGGAAACGCAACATGTGGTTCAGGGTGGCCGGGCTGGCGGGACCGAACTCGGCATGCGCGGCATAGGCAGCGGCGTCAAAGTCGGCTTCGTTGAACTCCATGATGCTTTCCGGTGGATCATCGGAAGCCACGGCAGCAGCTTCGAGCACCTCATGATAGAGTGTGACGGAAAGTTCTTTATCCGACATCCCGATCGCAAGTGTGATTTCAAACTCACGCCCGACAATAGAAGTGCGGGCGAGGGCCTCCCTGCCGATGGCATCCATCATCGACTCCTCGCTCGCTTTGACGCTCAGAACGAGGAAGCCCCCAAGCAGTTCGAGGTGATCAAACTGATTGAGGTCCATCTTGAAAAGCGGGTTTTAAGGGGGGAGTGGATCTGAACGCCACTCGAACCTACGAGACCGCCTCCACACACCGGCCGCACAGTGTCGGGTGCTCTGCATTCGCTCCCACATCCGGCAGATACTTCCAGCACCGGCCGCATTTGCAGTGGGTGGACTCTTGCACGACGGCGGAGAGATCGCCACCGCGGGTGATTTTGAGGTCGCTGAGGATGAGGAATTCGTGGAGGGTGGCAGGCTCGGTGAAGACGGGATGATCAAAACCTTCGGCGGGGAGCGTGAGGGCAACGGTGGCTTCGAGGTTGGAGCCGATCTTCTTTTCCTGGCGGGCTTTTTCGATGGCCTGCTGGATGACGCCACGGACCTTGAGCAGTTCGTTCACCGCGAGCGTGGCATCGCTGCCGGGGAAGGCAGGATTGGGCTGCGGGAAGACTTCCATGTGCACGCTGTCGGTGTGGCCGAGGTGCTCCCAGGCTTCGTCCGCCGTGAAGGCGAGCATGGGGGCGAGGAGGCGGCACAGC
This sequence comes from Verrucomicrobiaceae bacterium, assembly GCA_027490195.1. Taxonomy (GTDB): domain Bacteria; phylum Verrucomicrobiota; class Verrucomicrobiia; order Verrucomicrobiales; family Verrucomicrobiaceae; genus Prosthecobacter. The sequence continues at coordinate 1,709 of JAIXYN010000078.1, forward strand.
GTCTCAGTGATCTCGCGGATGGCGGCCTGCGTGGCGAGGCGACGCGGGCTGGTGGCGGCGTCGCAGTACATCCGGTCCTTGGTGATGTCGATGTAGAGGGAGCTGAGGTCGCCGGTGATGAAGCTATTGATGACGCTGAAGACCTTGCGGAAGTCGTAGTGCGCGTAGGCGTCCACACACTCCTTGGTCACGACGTGCAGGCGCTCCAGGATCCAGCGATCAACTAGGGTGTATTGTGGTGCAACCGTCTCGGTTGCAGACTGCAAGCGGGACGCTTGCTCTACTTTCTCCCCACTCAGGTTCCCCAGCAGCACGCGCAGAGTGTTGCGGATGCGGCGGTAGTTTTCACTGTTCTGCTTGAAGAGGTCTTCGGAGAACGGGACTTCGTTTTGATAGTCCACACTGGCCACCCAGAGGCGCACCATGTCGGCGCCGTAGGTGTTGTAGTAGTGGTCGGCGGTCATGGGCTTGGCGCTCTTGCCCGCGCCCTGGTCGCTCTTGCTGATCTTCTTGCCGCTGGTGTCCACCACGAAGCCGTGGGTGATGACGGCCTTATATGGCGCGTGCCCACGTGCAATGATGCTCATCATGAGGCTGCTCTGGAACCAGCCGCGATGCTGGTCGGTGGCCTCGATGTAGAGATCAGCCGGAGCGTGGAGTTCGGGGTGGCGGTCCAGCACGCTGAAGTGCGAGCAGCCGGAGTCGATCCAGACGTCGAGCGTGTCATTGCCACGCTTCGTGCCCGCAGGCAGGCCGACTTCCTCAGCCCACCACGCGTCGTCTTTTTCAAACCAGAGATTGCTGCCGTGCAGCTCGATGATGGCGGCAACTTTGGTGATGACCTCAGGCTGCATGATGATCTCGCCACTGGCGGAGTAGAACACGGGAAGCGGCACGCCCCAAGTGCGCTGGCGGCTGATGCACCAGTCCGGACGGCTTTCCACCGTGCCGTAGATGCGGTTGCGCCCCCAGGCGGGCATCCAGTGGACGGTGTCGATTTCGTAAAGAGCCTTGGCGCGGATGTCGTCGATCTTGATGAAAAACTGCTCCACCGCGCGGTAGATGATCGGCGTCTTGGAGCGCCAGCAGTGCGGGTACTGATGCACGTACTTCTCGTTGCCGAGGAGCGCGCCTTTTTCTTCCAGCAACGCGACGATGCCGTCATTGCTCTGGAACACATGCTTGCCCACGAACTCGGGCAGTCCGCACTCAGCGGTGTACTTGCCATCGGGATCGACAGGCGAAAGGATGTCCAAACCATGCTCGCGTCCGGCCTGGTAATCGTCCGCACCGTGACCGGGGGCGATGTGCACTGCTCCAGTGCCGGTGTCGTCAGTCACGAACAGAGTATTGATGACCTTCGAGGTGCGCGGGAGGAAGGGATGCTGCGCGTCGAGGCCATTGAGCGCGGCGCCTTTGATCTCATCGTTGGCGTGTTCGGTGTTGAGCTTGTAGCCGGTGGCCAACTGGAAGGCTTCGATACGTGACTTGGCGATGACGAGTTTCTCCACCCGGTCGCTGTCATGCGTGAAGGTGCCGCTGACGTAGTCAAACGTGGGGTGCAGCGCGATGGCGAGGTTGGCAGGCAGCGTCCACGGCGTGGTGGTCCAGATGACGAGGGATGCGCCATCACAGCCGGGCGGCGGATTCACCAGCGCAAACTTCACGTACACCGCAGGGGAGGTCTTCTCCTTGTACTCCACCTCGGCCTCGGCCAGAGCGGTCTGCGCGCCGTAGCTCCACAGCACAGGGCGCTTCATGCGATAGACGAGCTTCTGCTCCACGGCCTTGCCAAAGGTGCGCAGGATGCCGGACTCGTAGCCGGGATCGAGCGTGAGGTAGGGATTGTCCCAGTCGCCGAAGACGCCGAGGCGCTTGAAGCTGTTGCGCTGGATGTCAATGTACTTGCGTGCCTCGGCTTCAGAGCGCTGGCGCACCTCAACCGGGGTGAGACCGGCGGCGGATTTGACGACCTTGAATTCGATGGGCAGCCCGTGGCAGTCCCAGCCGGGGATGAAGGGCGTGTGAAAGCCCGCCATCGTCTTCGACTTCACGATGAGGTCCTTGAGGATCTTGTTCAGCGCGGTGCCCATGTGCACATCGCCATTCGCAAACGGCGGGCCGTCATGCAGGATGAAGGTGGGCTTGCCTTTCGACTGCGCCACGATGCGCTGGTAGAGCTTCCCCTCCTGCCACTTCGCCAGGCGCTGCGGTTCCCGCGCGACGAGATCGGCCTTCATGGGAAAGTCGGTCTTCGGCAGCAGGACGGTGTCTTTGTAGTTCTTGGCAGTGTCAGGGGCGCTCATGGTTCGGGAAAAGGAGCGCGAACCCTAGCAAGATGGGGGCGCGTGGCAAGGACGGAGGGCGGGGGGAGAAGTTTCAGGTTGGGAGGAAGTGCCATACCTGAAACGAAAGTCGGCATGCCCAGATATGGAATAAGAAACACCTAAAATCAGGATGCCCGGTCTCTGACTACGTGGTAAGCCAGAAACAATCGATGGAAAAGACCCTGCAAATTCTCAATGCCTTGGAACGCGATGGCGTGCTGGGGCGCTACGCAATTGGCGGAGCCATGGGGGCCACGTTTTATGTCGAGCCGCTTCTGACTTTTGATTTGGATGTCTTCATCCTGCTTCCTCAGAGCGACTCAGGACTGATCACACTTTCTCCCCTGTATGAGGCCCTGCGAGCGCGGGGCTACCAAGAGGACGCAGAGTGCGTGCTAATCGAAGGCGTGCCCGTGCAGTTTCTGCCAGCCTACAATGCTTTGCTGGAAGAGGCGCTAAAGGAGGCACAGGAAACCCTGTATGAAGAAACGCCAGCGCGCGTTTTGCGAGCCGAACACTTGATTGCCATTTGCGTGCAGACAGGGCGTGATAAAGACCGGCAGCGTGTCCGCACCTTCATGGAGCAGGCGTCGTTGAATCGGTCGCTTCTGACAGATATCTTGCAAAGACACGGTTTGGAGGCGAAATTCCAGCTATGGATTCAATGAGCGCGGAGATGAACCGTATTATCGGCGCAAAAGATCAGCGCAGGCATCGTCTTGCTGCCATGACTTTCCCCGAAAAGGTCCGCGCCGTCGTCAAATTGCAGGAAATGACCGCCCCACTGCTACGCAAACAAGGCCGTCAGGTCCGCGTGTGGACGATGGATAGGTCGATTCTGCCTCGGGCCTGAGTGCTCCAAGTCCGGCTAAGATTCGGGATGAGACAATTCCCGCCCACAACACGCATTTGCCCTCCCGTCCGCATGGCGTATCGCTCAGGAACCATGTTCCTGACCCGTTCTCTGTTTTTCGCAGTCACCGCAGCCGCACTCACGACCACTCATGCCTTGGAGGTAAAGATCTCCCCTGCCCTCACACTGCCTCAGGCGCTCGAACAAGTGCGCGCCGCCCGCAAAGGCGGCGACAACTCCCCAGCGACGATTCTTCTCCCCGAGGGCACCACCGAACTGACGCAGCCGATTCAGCTCGACGCGGAGGATTCCAATCTCACCATCTCCGGCCCAAAGAGCACACTCATCGGCGCCCCACTCGTCACCGGCTGGCAGCCGCACGAGGGTAAGATCGTGAAGGCAGATGTCTCCAAGCTGCTCCCGAAAGGTTTCATCCCAAAACAACTCCTCAGCAACGGCGAGCGGCAGATCCTGGCGCGCTACCCGAACTTCGATGCCAAAGATCCCCTCTACGGCGGCTGGGCCTTCGTGGCCGAATTCCCGCCTGCAGGTGCTCCCGAAGGCCACCTGTGGAAATGCACGCTCTATGTGAAGCCCGAGGACGTGCGCACGTGGTCGCACCCTGAGGACGTGGAACTCGACATCTTCGCGCAATACGGCTGGTGGAATTTCATCGAGCCCGTGGCCTCGCTCGATCCGCAAACACGCATGCTCACGCTGAAGAAGGACTGCGGCTATGATCTGCATCCGCACAACCGCTATCATTTTCAGAATGCCCTCGAAGAACTCGACGCACCCGGCGAGTGGTTTTACGACAAGCACAACGGCACGCTCTACTTCTGGCCGCTTGAAGGTGAGACAGGAACATCCGACGTCCGCATCCCCACGCTCGACAGGTTCTTCAATGTGAAGCCCGGCGCGAAGAAGATCACTCTTCGCGGCCTCACACTCACTGGCTGCCATGGCTCTGCGATCACTTTTGAGCGTGCGGAGGATTGCCTCGTTGAACGCTGTGTCATCACGCAGGTGGGTGCCTTCAATGGCAGCGGCATTGGCGTGAGCGAGGGCAAGAGCGTGCGCCTCTCACACAATGAGATCAGCTACACCGGCAGCAACGGCATCAGCCTCAGTGGAGGTGATCGCAAAACACTCACCGGGCCGGGGCACATCGCGGAGGACAACCACATTCACCACATGGGCGTCTTTAACAAGAACGCCTGCGGCATCAGCATGTATGGTGTGGACAACACCGCTGCGCACAACCACATCCACGACGGCCCGCGCATGGGCGTGCAGATGAGCGGAAACAACCTCATCGTGGAGTACAATCACCTGCACCACCTCTGCCTCGAAACCCAGGACGGCGGCGCCATCTACACCGGCGGGCGGGATTGGATCAGCAGCCGCGGCAGCAAATGGCGCTACAATTTGATCCACGACGTCATCGGCTGCGGCCAGGAATCCGGCGGCCTCAAGCACCCGTGGTTCACCTTTGGCCTCTATCCGGACGACAACAGCGGCGGCATCGACATCATCGGCAACATTGTCTATCGCGTGGCTCACACGCCCATCCACATGCACAACTCACGCGACTGCATCGTGGAGAACAACATCTTCGCCCTCGGCGGCAAGTTTCAGTTCGACCTCCACGGCTGGACGAAGGACCAGCGGTTCTACACGAGCCACATCAATGAGATGATCAAAGGCTACGAATCCGTGGCTGGTCAGCTCGCCTGGACCAGCATGCGCAACATGGACCTGCATCCCAAGGACGCCATCCGCGAAGACGGCACCATGATGAGCGGCAACAGCTTCCAGCATAACATCATGTTTGGCGACACCCCCGGCGTGAAATACGGAGACATCCGCAATGCCACGCCCAAATGGAACACTATCGACCACAACATCGCCTGGAACAGCGGCCACCCCATCGTCACCGGCATCAATCAAGTCGGCCCGGACAAAGGCGTACCGCTCGCCACCGAGAACTTTGACACCGTCGCACCTGGCAAAACACCTCCAGGCTGGGGCTTCAATCACCGCCCCAACAAAGACGTGCAACTCGTTGCCGTTGATGGCGCTCTGCGCGTGGACTGCGCTCTGGGCACCGATCCCAAAAACCCCAAGAGCGTCTTCCACAGCCCCGATTTGCCGATCAAGCCCGGTGCCGCGTATCGCGTGAAGCTCCGCGTCAGATCCAGCGAACCCACCGCGAAGATCAGCCTCGCCTTTGCCTCCTTCAAAAACGGCGCAGGCTACTGGCAGGCCGGCAGCACCAGCATCACCGTCACCAGCGAATGGAAGGAAGTCGAAGCCACCGGCCGCATGCCTCGTGAAAACGAGTCCACATGGAAACCCTGGATGACCGCCTTCTGGCTCCGCGTCGATTGCCACGAACCCAAAGGCCAGGTCTTCTTCGACGACGTCCGCATCACCGAAGCCGAACCCCTCGACGAATGGGCCGCCTGGCAAAACGCCGGATGGGACAAGCACAGCATGGTTGCTGATCCGTTGTTCATCGACTGGAAGAACGACGACTTCCGGCTGAAGCCGGAGTCACCTGCGTTTAAGCTGGGATTCAAAGCGATACCGGTGGAGGAGATTGGCATCCGAATATAACGAAACTTGGGAGCACTCTGGGTGCAGCCATCTACTTCAGAAACTCAGGTCGAATTTGAGTTTTGGTGCCATCTGGTGCACCGCCTCGATCAGCTTGTTCTGGTCATTGGCAGTCTTGCCGTCCGTCAATTCGATATTGCTCAGACTCACCCTGCGTAAATGCGCGCGACCAGCACTAACTGCCTGAATGATGGCAGATGATGTCAGGCTCGTGGAGGAAATATGCAAATCTTCCAACACGGGACAGGAAGTCAGCAGCACGAGTCCTTTGTCACTGACGCGAGAGTACGACATGTCGATGCTGCGAAGTTTTGGCATCGACGGAAACCTTTCACCTGTCAGATCATTCGGCACCATCGCGAGGGTCTCTATGGAGTGCCATTTTGCCAGCACAGGCAGGATGCGATCATCCACCTCGACATTGAAAATCATCAGCGACTTTAAGTGAGGCTGGTCGCCACAATGAAAGAGCAGATGGTGAATCTCATCCGCCGCTCCAGCACCGATAGAAAGTGTTTCCAATCTGCCAAAATGGCAAAGAAGACCGCCCAAGGCAGCAGCATCCTTCATTGGGTAGTCAATATGGACCTTGCCCAAATAGGCCCCCGGCCAAAGCCGTGCCAGATAAGGCTGATCCTCCGCCCAAGAGGGCACGCGCCATTGAACTTGCAGTCCTGCAGCACATTCCTTTTCCAGTGTCGCCAGAGCCCTGCCACGCTCTAGAATCCACTGGCAAGCTAGGAAACCCAGCGTCAGCATCATGGCGGCTGCTGTGGCCCAGAGCATCCGCTTCTTGGTGAGAGTGGGCATGCGTGGTGAAAATGAAAAATTCACCAAAAGCTGCCAAATAAAGGCGGTATCTCCTTTACCACCACGCGGAGACTGAGTCCTTCGGACTGCAACTCGGCGTCAAGCGCATCATCATCTTTTGGAGTTGCGGACAGCACACGGTCCACCTGCGGCATCCACTTCTCCAGAAAGCGTTCGCTATAGGGATGCCGGACATCCTGCCAGTGCGCGAGCAGGCGAGCCTTTCGTTCAGGATTTTTCCAGAACAAACGTCCGTATTCGAGCCGGGCCTCATCCTGATAAATGATACGTCTCATGATGGAAACTAGTCGAAGAGTGGCATGGCTCGAATCAAACCTTGTATCAGAGTCATGGACGCAGGCGCTTTGAGCAGCCCGCCCCATTCATGAATCCATTCGGTGATCTGCTGAGGCTTGGAGAGTTCACGACTTGGCATGTGGCTAATTTGAATCTGCAGACCAAAACCGCAAGATCCTCTTTCCGCACAAAATCAGCATCCATTTGCCACTCCTCCACTCCACCATCACTGTGCAGAAACCACCGCCCCAATCCCTTTCCGCGACGTAATCCCCTTTACCATGTCCCAGTTTCTTCAATTTGACCGCACCGGCAATGCTGCTGAAGTTTTGCAGCTTCACGAACGCACGCTCACATCGCCTGTGGGGCATGAGGTGCGGGTGCGCATGCGTTATGCGCCGGTGAATCCGGCGGATCTCAATTTCATCGAAGGCACCTACGGTCGTGCGGCACATCTGCCTTGCATTCCGGGGCATGAAGGTTGTGGCGAGGTGGAGGCGGTGGGTAGCGCGGTGACATCTTTGGCGAAAGGCGATGTCGTCATCCCGCTGGTGGGCACCGGTTGCTGGACGCAGCATCTTACGGCGGCAGAACATCACTTTGCCAAGGTGCCTTCTCAAATGGACGCCGTGCAGGCGAGCATGCTGCGCATCAATCCGGTCACCGCCTGGGCTTTGCTCAAGCACTACACCGACCTCCCGAAAGGTGCGTGGGTGGCGCAGAACGCGGCGAACTCCGGTGTGGGTCGTGCCTTCATCCAGCTGGCGCATCATTTCGGATTGCGCACGATCAACTTCGTGCGGCGCGTTGAGCTCTTCGATGAATTGAAAACGCTGGGGGCTGACCTCGTCATGCTCGATACCGACGAAGGTGTCGCTGAAGCCAAATCAATCATCGGCGACGAGCCCGTGATGCTGGCCACCAATGCCGTGGGTGGTGACAGCGCCATCCACATGATGGACATGCTTAGCTCTGAAGGCATCCTTGTCACCTATGGCGCCATGAGCCGCCGCAGCCTGAAGGTGCCCAACAAATTCCTCATCTTCAAAAACCTGCAACTTCACGGCTTGTGGATCACCAAGTGGTTTGAGAAAGCCAGCACGGCAGAACTTTACGAAGTGCTCGAACCCCTCACTGCCCTCATCCAATCGGGTGAACTCGTCACCGCTATCGACGAGATCGTGCCGCTGGCTGATTTCAAAAAGGCGATCGCGCGTGCGCAGGAAGGCTCACGCGGCGGCAAAGTCATTCTTGATCTCGCGTAACCCATGCACATCCTCCTAACAAACGACGACGGCATTGCGGCACCCGGATTGCACGCATTGGAAAATGCGGTGCAGCAGCTCGGCTGGAACTACACCATCGTGGCTCCGGCCACAGAGCAGAGCCAGTGCGGACACCGCGTCACCACACATCAGCCTCTGCGGGTGGAGACGCTCGGGGAGAACCGTCACGCGGTGCATGGCACACCAGCCGACTGCGTGCGTCTGGCCTTGTTTGCGCTGGATTTGAAACCTGATCTCGTACTCTCCGGCGTCAATGCCGGTGGCAACATGGGGCAGGACATCGTCATCTCAGGCACCGTGGCTGCGGCACGCGAGGCGGCCTACCATGGCGTACTTTCGATGGCGCTCTCTCACTACATGATCCGCGAACTCACCTTGGACTGGCAGCGGACCGCCGCTTGGATGGCGGAGATCGTGCGGGAAACGCATGCCCAAGACCACGCGCGCAGCACCTTCTGGAACATCAATATTCCCCATTTACCCGCAGATCAAAGCGACCTGCCGCCACGCATTCTCTGCCATCCGGCGCGCTCTCCTCTCAATGTGAGTTATCGCAAAGAGGAGCACGGTTATACCTACTCAGCCTCCTATGCCTCACGTCCGCGTGATCCCGGCTCCGATGTGGAGACCTGCTTCAGCGGCAAGGTCTCCGTGTCATTGCTGCATGTTTGAAGCAGCTCACTTGGGAACGTTTTGAAGATTCGTGACGAGTTGCTGCAACTCTTTCGTGTTGGGGTGATCATCACCCAGCTTGTTCCTCGCCATCGCCAGCCCAGCTTCGGCTTCCTTTTTGGCCTCGGCATATTTCTTTTCCAGCGTCAGGCATAGGGCAAAATGATAGCGGTACGTCAGCGTGTCCGGGTGTGCCTCCCCAGGATTGATGTCCATGAACAGCAGCACGGCGCGAAACTCCTTCTCGGCCTCAGCCAGCTTGCCCTGCTCCCGCAGGTTGATGGCCAGAGCTCCACGGGCCATGAGGGTCGGCTGCTTGTCAATACCGAGCACGCGCAGGTCGATCTTAAGTACCTCCTGCAGCTCCTTTTCCGCCTCGGCGTGTTTCTTCCCATCGCCCAGCACCACGGCGAGGTTGGTCCGGTTCAGCAAGGTCGCGGGATGTTCAGGGCCATAGACTTGGGTCATCTCCTGAACCAAAGACCGTGTCTCCTTCTCCGCTTCCTCAAATTTCCCTTCCTGGTGCAGAGTCTCAGCCAAGGCATTGTGCATGCGCAGCGTCTCAGGCTTATCAGCTCCTAGGTACTTGACGTGCCCTTCCCATGCAGCGCGAAATTCGGGCTCCGCCTCGGCCAGCTTCCCCTGCGCGCGGAGGCAGGTGCCCAGCGCCCCCTGGCACTCTGGGAGCAGGGCATTGCCTGGACCGAAGTAGGTCTTGAATGCAGTGATGAGAGAGCGCAGCAGAGGCTCGGCTTCTGCGTATTTGCCAGCCTCCATGTACTCACGCACAGAAGCCTGCTGCTTCTTAAACTCAAGCGCCTGCTTTTTGAGATCCTCCGGTAGATCTTCAGGCAGTTTGACCTCAGCAGGCGGTGTCTCGGCAGAGTGCAAGACAGCAGAACCCGACAGGAGAACGGCAAGATGAAAAGCGACGATGGTTGACTTCATGGCAGGCCGCAAGGAACGCCAAGTGCGCCGGAAGTCTTGTGTTTTTAGCGTGGACTTGAAACGAAACGCATTGCTTCTCAGGCAAGCTGGGCAATCACCTGCGCCGCCACAATGCGCAGCAGCATGGTCAGCGGATACACCGTGGCATAGGCCACCGCAGGTGAATCGCTGCGTGCCATGGTGGTGGCAAAGGCGAGCGCGGGAGGATCGGTCATGCCCCCGGAAAGCAGACCGCAGAGCGTCATGAAGTTCACACGGTGAAACTTACGCGCCACAAACCCAACCAGGAGCAGCGGCAGCATGGTGACAATGACGCCGAGCAGCACCCACTGCAGCCCCTGCGCTGAGAAAACGGTAGCGGCAAAATGCTCGCCTGAGAGCAGGCCGACATTGGCCAGGAAGAGGATGATGCCCAGCTCACGTAGGGCACGGTTCGCATTGATGGGCATGTGCATCACCATCGGGCCCAGACGTCCCAGATGACTCATCAGGATGGCCACGATGAGCGGTCCGCCGGCTAGCCCGAGACGCACCGGCGCTGGCAGCCCCTCAATACGGATAGGATAGAGACCGAGCAACACCCCGAGAAGAATGCCCGCGAAGATGGCCGCAAACTTGGTCTCCTGCAGCATCTGCACCGCATTGCCGAGCCTATGCGTGGCCGCGTTGAGAGAATCCTCGTCGCCAACGAGTTGGAGCATGTCGCCAAACTGGAGGCGCAGATCGGGCAGCGCGGTGAAGATCAGATCCCCACGGCTCACACGCGTAACGGCGACGCCATCGAAGTGATCGAGGCCGAGTTCGCGCACCGTTTTGCCCAGCAGCTTTTTGTTGGTGAGCACCACGCGGCGGTAGGTGATCCTGCCCGGTGCCTTCATGAGGTTCTCCTCGCTCACACTGCCGATGACCAGACGGAATAGCTCCAGATGCGGCTGTGTCCCCACGACCATGATCACATCCCCCACATGCAGTTTCGTTTCCGGCGTGGCGGCAGTCACTTCAATCTCTTTAGCTGAGCGATGCCGCGAAATGACGACGCTGGTTTCCTGCACCCCGGGAACGCTGGCGATGGCGACACCTTCAAGGTTTGGATTCTCCACCCGCAGATTCATGCGTTGCAGCGGCTCGATGCCAGCCCCCTGCTCTTGGCGGAAGGTCTCCGCTTCCTCCGTCACATCCACCTTGAAAAACGCCCGCAGAATAATGAGTGAGACAATGATGCCGACGATGGCCAATGGATAAGACGCTGCATAGGAAAGCGCTGGCAGCGTGATCAGCGCAGAATCCACATGGGCTGAAGCAAGCGCCTGCTGCGCGGCACCTAGTGCGGGCGTATTGGTGGTGGCACCGGCAAACAAACCCGCCACGGCTGGCAGCGGCATGTCAAGCATCCAGCCACCCGCCAAAGCCACCAAGGCACCCAAAAACACCAAGGCAAAGGCATAGGCGTTCAGCATGCGTCCCTGACGCCGCAGCGAGGCAAAGAAGCCCGGCCCCATCTGCATGCCGAGCGCGAAGACGAAGAGCACCAGCCCAAACTCCTTCATAAAGTGCGCCACCTCCGCATTGGGGCGCATCCCAAAATGGGAGACGGCCAAACCGGTAAAAAGCACGCCTGCGGTGCCCAGCTTGACTCCCCGAAAGCGGATGTTGCCCAGGCCAATGCCACCGAGAATGACGATGCTGAAGGTGAGCAGGTCGCAGGCCACGGGATTGTCCAGATGCAGTTGCTGAAGAAATGACATTCCTTTCTCATAGGCATGTTTAGTGCCAATGGCGCGACGGGATTGTGTGCCATTCTTGTGTGGGCATCACGCAAAGGCTGGCATTCGCTGCGCCGGATTTGGCCTGAGCTGATTTGCTCCGGCATGGCGGCGCTGTTTGTGCTTAAAGCATCACTGCATGAATGCTAACAAACCCTCTCTCTATGACCGTCTCGGTGGCGAAGACATGATCTCCGCCCTCATCCCTGCCTTTTATGTCCGCGTGCTTGCCGACCCTGAACTCGGGCCCTTCTTCGCCCACACCGAACTGGAGAAATTGCACGCCATGCAGCGCGAGTTCTTTGTCATGGCCACCGGCGGACCGATCCAGTACAGCGGCCGCCCCCTGGCACACACGCATCATGGGCGGGGCATCACCCGGCATCATTTCAGCAGCTTTACCAATCATCTGATTGAGACACTGCTCGATATGGGGGTGACCCAGGAAGAAGCGGATGAAGTGATCGAACGAATCAATGCCATGACCAACGAGATCATCGGTGCCTCCTACTGATTCACCGGATGCGCCTGCTGCTATTCCTCTGCCTTCTTTCAACTCTGACCGCACAAGCCGACGAGTGGTGGGCTTGGGCGAATGTGGACTACTACCGCAAACCACCATGGACTGGCAGTGTGTTCATGGGCAACTTTGCCGATGAAGCGGACGGCTCTTACGCGCAGATGGTGAGCCCGCGCGTGAAGTATGCAGCGGCCAAGTGGCTGGATCTCGGACTGGGGTTGTCGATGCTCAGGCTCGAAAACACCGCCAAGCACGATCGCTACGACCAGCTCCGCCCGGAGCTGGAAATCAATCCCCACTACGAGCTGCAGCAGGTGCGCCTGGACTGGCGCAACCGCATGGAATGGCGCGAGAACCAAGGTGTCCCCTCCACGTCAAACCGCACCCGGCACCGCCTGCAGGTCGCATGGACACTGCCGCAGCCGCTTGGGCCTCTGACTCGGATCTTTGCCAGTGATGAATGTCTGATGGACCTGCATCTTCGCCGCCCAACAGAGAACCGCCTCATCCCCCTTGGGCTCACGTTCAAACTCAGCAACTCGGTGGATCTCGACCTCATGTACATGATCGACTCCAAGCGCACCAAGACAGCCTGGAAAAGCGAATCCGTACTGGTCACCTATCTGCGGGTGAGATTCTAGGGCTGCACTCAAATCCGCAGCGGGCTATCGTTTTGCACCAGGAAGAGGTGGCGGTTGACCGGGCGATTTTTTAGCCGGGACCGCCTTGCCATGCAAAATGGGCCATGGCACCACCGCAAAGGGACCTCCACCTGGATGAACCAAAAGTGGAACAAACAAAGACGGCTCCCCATCTCCCACCAGCTCATTCATGGAAACTCGGACATCGAACATGGCAGCCTGCAGTCCCATGGTTTCTTCGACAGGCAGCACCTGTCGGCGCAAGGCCCTGTAGCTGTCATTGGCAATGATGCGCGCGCATCGCGGCATGGTTTCAGATCCACCATTGATGTAGGCTTCAGCCATGAGTTCTGCCAATAGGGCAGTCAGTACAACCGACTCTACGTTCTGGCTTCTTGAAGCCACAATGGCCATGGGATAACGCCTGTCCGCATCGTCTGAAAAAAGACTCTTGTTGCCAATAATCGTTCCCGCAAACAAGAGCTCACCTTCCTGCGCCAGCCGCGCATAGCCTTGACGCAGCTTTGAACTGCGCATTTTCATCGCCTTTCCTTTGCCCATGAGGGTGAGTATCACTTTAACAATGAACCCGTGGTGAAGATCTTGATAAACCTCCTCAAAAGCGGGTGATGCGATCCATGCTCTGGCCCGGCGGAGATAACAATCGCGCTGTGAGAGCATCTTGGAAACCACGGTGGTCATCACGGCAGCGGCCGAAGAAACATCACCATCTGGAATAGAAAAATCACTCAGAGACATGCGCAGGATAATGAATGGCCCCGTGTCCCGTGGCAAGATTGAAAGTCGGCTGAAGAGAATTCCCGACGCGAACGGAGCAGGCAAGAAATGCCTGAAGCACCTGATGGCACAAGACACGGCCCTGCGTTCTCTTTTCTGCCGCTTTGCCTTGCCTGCGTTCGGATTTGAAGCGTAGAGAGAAACATGCCAGAGCATTCCAATGCACGCCTGTTTGTGTGGTTCCGTATCCTGTTCAACTGCCGGTTTTACTACCCAGTGTTCACGATTCTGTTCCTCGATCTGGGGCTGAACATCGGTGAGTTCGCGGCGCTGAACGTGATCTGGGCGCTGACCAGCGTGGTGCTGGAGGTGCCCTCCGGGGCGCTGGCAGATCGCTTTGGCCGCAGGCCGCTGGTGGTGGCGGCAGGGGTGCTCATGGTGCTAGAAATGGCGGTCCTTTGCCTGATGCAGCCGGGCCACCATGACCTCGTGCTATGGCTGTTTGTCGCAAACCGCGTGCTCAGCGGGGCCGCCGAAGCCTGCGCAAGCGGTGCGGATGAGGCCCTGACCTATGACTCCCTGCCAGCAGCGGAGCGCACGATCCTATGGCCGCAGATCATGGCCAAGCTATCACGCGGGATGGCACTGGGCTTCATCGTATCTTCGATCACCGGATCGGTGCTGTATGACGCTCACAGTTTGACGACAGCTTTTCATTGGATGGGCCTGGATGTAACGGTGGCGAAACCTGTGGCCATGAAACTGCCGCTGCTGCTTGGCCTGGGCACGGCGCTGGCCTGCCTGGGGGTGAGTCTGCGCATGACCGAAGTGCGCCCCCCTGCCCCCAAGACTTCTCTGCTGCAGAGCATCCGTGAATCTTGGGTCTCCATCCTGCAAACCGGCGCTTGGATCTGGCGCACGAAAGCAGCCTTTACGCTGATCCTTTTCGGGCTGGTCTTTGACAGTGTGATTCGCCTGTTTCTGACCGTGGCCAGTAATTTCTATCGCCTCATAGGCATCGAAGAAGGCTGGTATGGGGTGATCGGCACAGTTGTTTCGCTGCTGGGCTTGGTGACAGCAGGCTTGATGGAAAAGAGCGTCAAGGTCATGAATGCCCGGCAGAATTTTATCTGGCTGGGCCTCGTGGTGTTTGGTGGCTTGATGGTGGCGGCGCATCCGCAGCCGGGCTGGACGGGCATCGCCCTCGTCATGCCGCTGTTCCTGAGCATGCGCTTTCTTCAATTCTTCCTGTCGAACTACCTCAATGAGATCGTGGACTCAGGACAGCGGGCCACGGCGCTGAGTTTTCGCGGACTCACGATCAATCTGGCCTACGGAACCCTCACGCTGCTTTTCGGATGGCAGACCAGCTGGGTTGCTGGTGATATGCACCTGAGTGCAGATGATGCACGTGTGTTTGCCGCAGCACTCACGCTATGGCCGTGGTGGTTTGCTGGCACTGCGCTGGTGGCGGGCGGCTGGCTGTTGCTGCGCGATTTTCCCACCCGCAAAGATGAACAAAACGTAGTCTCTGCAGGTCATTAACAGCATTCGACAAACAACTTCACCGGCAGCAAAATGCTTCAAACCATGAAAACGCCCAACTTCATCCGCCTCTGTCTGGCTCTGATAGCAGCCCTCTTTTTCGTCCAGTGTTCCTCCACGCCCAAAACGCGCATCGAGAATAACCCGCAGATGTTTGCCCAGTTGAGCACCAAGGACCGCCAGCTCGTTACCCATGGCCTGATCCGCGAGGGCATGAGTCGCGATGCCGTGTTTCTCGCCTGGGGGCGACCAGACAGCGTCTCGATTGGAATCAATCGTGGCAGGGAAAGCGAAAACTGGAGCTATGAGGGGCAGCGCCCCGTGCGGTCCATGAACATGAACATGGGTTTTGGTTTCGGCGGTTTTGGTTATGGTGGCTTTGGATACCCCGGCTTGGGTGGTTTCGGCCCCTTTGGCTACGGTGGCTATCCCATGTTCGGCAGCGGCACTTCAGTGACCTACATCCCCTACACCGCTGGAACGGCGGACTTTGTCAACGGGCGGGTGGTGAGCTGGAAGTCAACGGCACGCTGATCCCGCATTCCCTTCGCCGATGAGCGTGCCCGAAGAACACCTGGCTTCACGCCGCAGTTTGAAATCCCGCGACACCCGCTGGGCGCACGCGCTGGCCGCTTTGCTGGCGCGTTCCGGCATCACACCGAATGCCATTTCTTTGCTCAGCGCCCTCTTTGCCGGTGGGGCCATGGCCTGCTTCATGGTCGCCGGAGATCAAACCAGCAACGCTGGAATACTCGCCGCCTGGATGGGAGCCCTTGTCTGCATCCAGATGAGACTGGTGTGCAACTTGATGGACGGCATGGTGGCCGTCGAAGGCGGCAAAGGCTCGCCCGTGGGAGCGATCTACAACGATGCCCCGGACCGCGTGGCTGATGTGCTGATTATGGTAGGTGCAGGCTACAGCGGCGCGGGTGATCCCGGTGTGGTGAAGCTTTTCCATGTGATTCCCCTCGGCTGGTGCTGCGCAGTGACAGCGGTCTGGACGGCCTACATCCGCGTGCTGGGAGCCTCACTGACCGGCAAGCACGACTTTCGCGGCCCCATGGCCAAACAGCACCGCATGGCCGTGCTGAGCGGCGGACTTTTGATCGAAATGATCCAACACCTGGCCGGCTACGAACGCTTCGGCATCCTGCTGGCGTTGACGGTGATTTTCTTCGGCGGCTTGTGGACCTGCTGGCGACGTCTGGTGGTGCAGGCAGAGGCGTTGCGTTCTGGAGAAAAGACCGCCTCTTGAAGTCTATTTTCGGGATGACCGGGAATCGCTGTCTAAATTGCTATAAAAATCAAAGATTGATTTCAAACTCGATTTACCCCACAATAGAAGGTGTAAAAGGAAAGTTAATAATCAGCATATTGCTAATAACAATGCGCCATCACATCCGTCTGCTTCCCATCTTTCTCGCCTGCCTTCTGGCCTCCTGCTCTTCCTCGGGCCTCTTTAAAGGCGGCACGCGCATCACCTCGGTTCGCACCACAGCCTACACCCATGGCGAGTCTGACCACATCATTTACGGTGCCAAGACGGCCGTCGGGACTCAGCTCAAGTATGGCAACGTTCGCAGCGCCGCCGCCGACTGGTCGGTGTATCCTGTAGGCACCATTTTCCAGATCGAAGGCCTGCCTTACGTTTATCAGGTCGATGACTATGGCTCCGCCTTGGTGGGAACCAACACCATCGACCTCTACAAGCCGGACAAGGCTACCATGAATGCGTGGGGAGTGCGCAATGTGAACATTCGCGTCATTAAATGGGGATCGTTCTCCAAGAGCCTCTCCATCATGAGGGAGCGCATGGGCTATGAGCACATCCGCCGCATGGTGGGCCGCATTCAGAGCAGTTCATAGAACTATCACACCCAGTGACCAAACAGGAGCGGGCGGATTACGTTCGGAGTCGGCTGGGGCAGATCTACCCAGAGACCCCGGTTCCACTGGATCATTCGGATCCTTTCACCCTGCTGGTGGCGGTTCTGCTTTCTGCCCAGTGTACCGATGTCCGCGTCAATCAGGTGACTCCGGCCTTGTTTCGTCTTGGCAGCACGCCGGAAGCGCTGGCCGCAGCCCCCCTTGATGAAATCTTGTCCATTGTGCGCCCGTGCGGTCTAGGCCCCCAGAAAGCCAAGGCCATCAAGCAGCTTTCCGGCATCCTGATTGCTGAACACCAAGGGCAGGTCCCCGCCTCGCTGGAGGCCTTGGAGCGACTCCCCGGAGTGGGCCATAAAACCGCCCAAGTCGTGATGGCGCAAGCCTTTGGCATTCCTTCCTTTCCCGTGGACACGCACATCCATCGCCTCGCCCAGCGCTGGGCTCTGACCGATGGGAAATCGGTGCTGCAGACAGAGCGCGATTTGAAGCGCCTGTTTCCGGTCGAGTCCTGGAACAAGCTGCATCTCCAGATCATCTTCTACGGCAGGGAGTTCTGCAGCGCTCGTGGCTGTGATGGCACGTTGTGTGAGATCTGCCGTACCTGCTTTGCCAAACGCCGGAAGCCCGTCAGCACCAAAAAGGCTTGAAGAGAGTACTCATGAGCTTCAGCTCAATCTGGGGTATCGCGATGCGTTTTCCAGAACGAGCTAAAGCTCGGGAGTACATTTCAAATTACCAGCGCAGACGCAGACTGGTGCGGAAAGCGCGGGTCGTATTGCCAAAATCGCCACCAACACCAATGTCAAACATTGGCAACACGCGGAAGTAGGTCGTCAAATCGATCATCTTGCTGTCATACTTGTCCGCGCTGCTCACTGTCACGCCAGCCTGCACTTCCAGCCAGTTAATGGGAGTGAATCGCAAGGCGGGACGCACATAGATGGAGCCATCGCTGAAGCTGACAGAAGTGTCCTGTGCCTTCAAGCTGGCATAAGAAAGACCGGCCTCAGCCACAAAAGTGAGCTTGTCGTTAATCAAAGGAGTGTGGAAACCTGCGCCGGCTTGGATGCTGGCGAAGTCGTAATTCCCCTTGGTGGCTCCGGTGACGCTGCCACCACCGCCACTGCCCCAGGATGCACCAAATTTCAAATACAGTGGATTGAACAGGGCCACTGTCAGCGTTGCGCCAATGGTATTGGCTCCTGAGAGGTTATCGGCCTTGGGTGCCACGTAGCGGTAGAAGGCTTCCACGTTGTTGAAATTGACCATGTTAGGACCGGCTGGCTTGGCACCATAGTTGGCAGCACTGGCTGGCCCTGAGCTGTAATTACTGACTCCCTGTGGCGTGTAAGAAGACATCTGCCCGGGTGCTGGCGCAGTCGCATACGGATCAGCATACGGAGGCGGGGCCGTCACGTTTGAGGAGACGGTAGCTGGTGGCAACGAGTTGGGATAGGCAGGTACGTTTGGCGGCGGTGAGCCGTAGCCGGGAGGAGGCGTACCATAACCAGGCGGAGGAACCCCCATGACACCATAGCCAGTCTGGCCCACAGCACTTTGGCAAAAGGTAAAGCTGACGCAGAAAGCGTAAATTAAGGTCCTTTTCATGAGAAGTGGGGCATCTATTGATTATTTAGATAAGTTAAATATTCTCTTAAATCAATGGATTCGGCAAATCTTTTTTTCAGTTTTGAGATTTTGATTCAATTCAGTCGCTAGAGCGCTTGCCGCTGAATGCTGCACACGCTGCTCTGAATAGGTCTTATAAGACCTATATGACCTCGATCAGACACCCAGCCCCGAGAACCGAATGCATGGGCTACTTTCTCAACCAGCGCGGAATCAGCACCAGCAGGACCAGCGCTGCCGCCAAGCATAGGAGCACCGGCCCTCTGCGGCTATTGGCGGGTTTTTGGGGCTCGTCGGGAATGATTTTCAGCACGTCCGGACCCGTGGCGGGTTCGATCGTTGCCCGGAGTTGCGCTGGCGGTGGGCTCAATGTCTCAACGTCAGCCGGTTTTGCAGCGGTGGTTTCGGCGGCTGGCAGGGCCTTTTCCCAGTCAAGATTGAGCAGGATGTCCCAGCCGGGATTTTCGTTTTTCAGCCGGCAGCCACAGCGGCCCACGAGAAACATGCAGGCGTCTTCCAGCGAGGCATCATCCAGCATGGCGAGCGGCCAGGCACCCAGCACCCGACCACGGCCAAAGACCGCACTGGCAAAGCTGGTGGTGGCAGGGTCGATCTCTGCCCGTGGACCAACAAGCATGCGCAGCAGCAGTTGTTCAGCGGGGTCATCAAGCCGCAACTTCAGGGTGGTGAACTTCAGCTTCAATGGCGGCCCCGGACCGAGCTGACTGTCGGGATCATTCGGGTCTTGGATCGGCAAGGAGGCCACCTGCTCTAGAAACTTGAGCCGCTTTTCGATTCGCTCCACTTCCAGCACGTCAACCGGTGAGCCGCTGTCGGCAATCACCCAGATGACCGAATCCCCCGCCAGCAGTTGCTGGACGAGTCTCTTTCGTGCCGGTGAATCCAGCACGGCACTGAGCGTGGCCGTGTCCAGTTTGCCGGACCACACCTGCTTGTCACTTGTCCGCGAATAGCGCAGCACGGCGTGCTTCTGCGTCGGGTCAGCCGCAGTGGTGAAGTCGAGGTTCGCTTTCCCATTCGCGCGCAGCGGCCGCAGCAGATCCTGAATCGCAGGTTCTTTCGACACATCCTGCGGCAGCACCAGATGAAACTTGTCCGCCTCCCAGCGGTCCAGCGCATAGCGGAAGACCGGGATGGTACAGGCGCAGGCACCGCTGGTGCAGATGGCAATGATGAGGGTGGCGAGTCGCATGATGTCTATTTTCCAAAGCACTGCAGCCTGCCGTCCATGGTGCTCACATACACGCGCCCCTGCGCGACGGTGATGCCGTCCCAAACGGCGGGGCTCGTCAGTTCAATCCCCGCGCTTTGCTCGCCGGTTTCGGTGTTCACGGCCCACATCTTGGCACCGCGCTTGCCATCCAGCGCTTCGTCCTGAGCCTTGAGCTCTTCCAAAATCGCCGGGTCTTTGGCGGCCAGGCGTTCAAAGGCATATTCTTCGTCGATCGTGTCGGGCGCGCCACTGACGAGCACCGTCTTGCCGGCCAGTGCCATGCTGCGGGCGACGATGGGTACAAAGCGGTCCCAGGTGTGCTTGACGAAGCTGCCGCTGGCTTTGCCGCCTTTGGCATCGCTGCCGCCCTTGAACCAGAGCGCACCACCCACCTTGCCTTTGCCCGACTCGACGCCAGCACCCACGCCGTGCACTTCATGGCCGGAACTGTCGCGCGAGTCGCCATTGTCGAAGTTGCAGAAAAGCACCGCTTCTGTCGGCTTCGCTTCCGGCTGTTCGAAACGCTGCTGCACCTCGGCGGCGCTCAGTGCTTTGTGATAAATGGCAAGTTGATCCAGCAGACCGCTGTAAGCTCCGGCATTTTCGTCAGCGACGCCGTTGCCATTCCCCACGATCAGCGGATTCGCCGGCTTGCCCGCCACTAGCTCTCCCGCCATCCCTTCGGCGACAAGTTTGCCATCGATGTAGAGCGTCATCTTTTTATCGGCAGCAAGGACACCTGCGATGTGGTGCCAGCCGTCGCTCAATGCTTCGGCAGAAACGATGCTGCTGATCTTGGAGTCACTGCGGATGTGGAACTGCGGCTTCTTGTCATGGAAGTCCAGGCCCACGCCGAGGCGAGGTCCGCCATGATTCAAAATCGTGCCGCTCAGCTTGTCCGGCAGCACCCAGGCTTCGACGGTGATCGGCGTCTTGGTGGGGTCCAGCACCGGGACATCCGGGAACTGCACACTGCCAGGCATAGGTGCGCCACCGGCTTTTGCGGCAGCCTTGGCCTCCGCCTTCTTGCCGCCCTTGCCTTTTTTCTTCGCTTCAGCCTGGGCCTTCAAAGTCTCTGCGTGGCCCACCTGCGTTTCCCCCTTGGGCTGCACCGCGAGCGGCACGCCCTTTTCATCCAGCACCACGCTGTTGCCCTTGCGCTCGGTGGTGGCGGACTCGGTGTCGTAGGCTTGCTCCGGCGGTGCTTTGGGCGTGGCAAAGAGCGTGTACTCCATCGTCGTCGTCCACTTATAATACTGCGCCTCGCGGCCATAGGAGTACACGTTCTTGTCATCGTGCACAAGGATGCGGCCAGCCGGGGCATACTTGCCGGCCTGGAAGTAACCGCCGTGACCACCGGCGAAGCTTTTGCCATAGACCCAGTAGCTGCGGTGGAAGTTGGAATCATCGAGGAAGCCCATCGGCGCAAAGAGGTGCTGCCCCTCGCCTTTGTGCGCGCCGCCTTGCTTGTCGAAGTCTCCGCTCACAGGGCCGACTTCCACGCGCTTGCCATCGGTCCCAATTTTCTGCGTGCGCAGGAAGGTCCACTTGCCGTCGCTGCTCAAGATGTCATTCAAAGCGACCGGCATCTGCAGCGTCTTGTGGCGGTCGTTCAAGTCGCCACCGGTCTCAGGATCGCGGTCATCGTAGTTGATTTTGACCTTCATCTCGCCGGTCTTCGCATCCACGCGGTAGAACCACAGGCCGCCATCAAGGAAGCAGGAATGACCGGCGATAAAGCTCACGAGACCGTTTTCCACCAACACACTGCCATGCACGGGCCAGACGCTTTCCATCATCTCCCATGCGCCATGGCTCAGCATGACCGGTGCGCCCTGAAACTTCCACACCAGCGCACCGTCTTTGGCGCGCAGGCAGTACACATTGCCGTCGTTGCCGCCAATGAACACCCTGCCCTGCCAGTAAGTGGGCGGTGAATCCATGCGACCGCCTGCGATGAAATGCCAGGCTTCCTTGCCAGTGGCGGAGTCGAAAGCATGAAGCGTGTGCTTGTCCACTTCGGAGACAAAGGTCAGCCCTGCAGCGCTCGTCGTGGTGCTCAGCGGTGGTGTGAGCTTTACTTCCCAGGCCATGCCGAGGTCCTTCTTCAAATCTTGGTTTGAATAGCCGCTGCGGCCATTGTCAGAGCGGTAGGTGGGCCAGTCCTTGGCATCGGCGGGAGTCTCCGCGATGACTTCGGCATAGGCGGGTCCCTTGGTCAAACGAGCGCTGTCTGCCGTGTGCGGCGGCATGGGGTAGCGCGGCGCGGAGGCCATGGCGGCCATGCCGTCCAGCTTGGCTTCGGGATAGCACGCGCAGTTGTGCGGTCCAGCGTAAGTGAGCCCATTGCAAGGCAGCACGCCATAGAGGCAGGCACCGCGTACCCAGTGGTTCAGATCCCAGTGCTGCTTCTCCATATCGACATACTCGATGCCGGTACGGGAGGGCATGATGAACTTCTCCGTGGCCTTCGCCATGTAGCAGCGGTGGTGGAACCAGTAAGTGCCCTGCGGCACGTCAGGATAGAACTGCTTTTTCACCTCGCCCGTCAGGGGATCGCGGCCTGTGTACTCGCCGGTTTGATTCCCCTGCGTCGTGCCAGCATTCCATACCAGCCCCTGCGACACGATCACATCTTCCATACTGCGGTAGCCGCTTTTCTCGTGCGATGAGCTCCACAATTCTTTGCCCGTATCCGCATTGATGCCCTTCATTAAGCCATTGCCACCGGCATACAGGATCACGTCATTGTTGAGCACCACACGCGGCGCAAAGTTGAACTCATAGAGTTTGCGGCGGGCCTCCGGCACATCGGCAAAGAGCACCGCTCCCGTCTTCACATCCCGGCTCGTGAGTCCGTCACCGTTATAATACACCATGCGCTTGTCATCGAGGGCGATGGTGATCGGGCCGACCTTGTCGTCCACCTTCCAGAGCGTCTTGCCGCTGTCAGCGTCGATTGCCATCAGGTGTCGCGTCTTGCCATCCCAGTTGAATTCGGTCTCGACACGCTTCTGATCGCTCTGCTGCTTCACGGCAAACTCCTCATTCAGACGCCACGCTTCGGGATTCACCAAGGCATACAGGGTGCCGTTTCTATACAGCAGCTCTTCCGCACCTTTGGTCTGCGGATACTCACGGATCACTACACCCGTGGCACCATCGAGGCAGGTGATGGGGTCTGAAATGCCCAGCGTCACGTACACCTTGTCACCAATCGCCGCGAGCCTGCGCGTGAGCTGCGTGGGGCCAGACTTCAGCGGCCACAGGTGCGTGCTCCACTGCGGGATCGCTTTCTTCCACAGAACGGTGCCATTGAAGGCATCGCGTGCGATCAGCGCAAACTTGGCTGGCATCAGGATGGAGATGCGGCTGCCCTCGTCCATGATGTAATAGAGACGCCCGCCCGCGCTCACCTCGGCGCTCACGGAGGACATGCGGTCGTGGTGGCGGCTCCAGCGCGGATTCCCCACCCACTGCATGCGCGAAGGCGGCCCGGTGAGCATGTCCTTGGAGGTGGGATTCCCCTTCGAGTCATACGCAAAGTGCGTCCACTCGTCCATGGCCTTCGGCCACGGCTTCACGATCTTCTCCCAGCCCCCGCCTGCCTTGCGCACCATCGCCACCCCCAGCGGCGTCAGCACCCGGTCGATCTCCTCCTTCGCCACGGCTGCTGCGTCTTCGATCACCAGCAGGTTCACATAATTCTCGATGTAGGGCAGATGCGTCCCATCCCAGGAATCCACCGCCACGGGGCCGTATTTACCTGACTCATGAATCGTTTCGCGAATCCCCGGCAACGCCGCTGCATCCTTCGTCAATCCCTGGACCTGGTAGCGATCACTGGCCCGCAGCTCCTGTGTCAATTTCCCGTCACCACAGCCCACATGCACCACGATTCCTCCTTTGACCCCGGATTGAGAGATCAAGTCGGCGGCATCATCAGCCAACAGGGCGGTGGAAAAAAGGAAGCAGGTCAGGAGTCTTTTCATGGGAAATCGAACACGCGTAACGAAGGGCTGATGCGCGATGTTTCGTCACTTTTAACGTTGAATCAGATTCTCGACAAACCGCACCAGCCTTGATACAATCAAACCACGATGACCCAAGTAGCCATTCAACTTCCCGATGAGCTGAATCAGTTCGTGAACAAATCGGTTCTGGCCGGTGATTTTAAAACTGCGGACGAGTTTTTCATCAGCGTCGTTTCAATGTATAAGGATCAGGTCGAAGAAGGCTTCAACGAAGCTGAACAAAAAAAGCTCGAAAGTCTCCGCCGTGATATTCAAGTCGGAGTCGATCAACTTGATCGTGGCGAAGGAAGCGAAATGGATTGGGATGCGTTTTTCGCAGATCGTCACCGCGCCTATGCTGATCGTCACGGTGCCTCATAGGTCATGGCCAGAGTCGTCTATTCAGATATTGCCAAGGCTGATCTGCGTGAGATTTGGGACCATGTTTCTGACGACAGCCTGTTACAGGCTGATCGGCTCATCGAACGATTTCGATCAAAACTCGAGCACCTTGCCAAATGGAACACCATTGGCCGCCCTCGACCAGAAATAGCGCTGAATTGCCGCAGCTATCCCTTCGGCAAATACTGTTTCTTTTTCCGACCTATCGACAATGGCATTGAGGTCATTCGCGTGATTCACTCTGCCCGTGACCTCGATCAAATCGAATTCCCCGAATAACACCCTGCGATATCAATTGGTGGATTTAAGCCCTCGCTTGTGAGAGAGCATCCCCCCACTCTTCCTCCACACCCATGCTGCGCTTCACCCTTTTCGGCTTCCCAATCCAGATCCATGGGATGTTCTGGCTAAACACCGCACTCATGGGCGGAGGCATGAGCGCCAATACCCCCGAGCAGTTTCGCGGTTTGCTGGCCTGGGTGGTGGCGGTCCTGCTGTCCATCCTGATTCACGAACTGGGGCATGCGCTGACCATGCGCAACTACGGGGACCGCCGCGTGGGCATCGTGCTTTATGCCTTCGGGGGCTTGGCGATTGGCAGCAAGCTTCGCACCCGGCAGGAGGACTTCCTCGTCAGTGCCGCAGGCCCGGGACTGCAGATTCTTGCCGGTCTGGCCGTCGGCTGGTCCATGACTCTCTGGCCACCCTCTTCGCTCTGGCTGCATCAGATGATGGATGCCTTCACCGTGGTAAGCATTTTCTGGGCGCTGCTCAATCTGGTGCCCGTGCTGCCGCTGGATGGCGGTCACCTTTGCCAGGCCTACCTCGGACCGCGCAAGAAGCGGCAGGTGCTGACCATCAGCATCACGTGTGCGGTGGCCCTGGCGATCTTGTCGGTGACCAGCGATCTCTGGGTGCGCCTGCAAAACAGCATCCTCAGCCTGCTGGACATTGACTCGGATATTCGCGTGGGCAGCGGCATTTTCACCCTGCTGATGTTCGGCATGCTGGCCTGGAACAATTGGAAGGAGTTGCAGAATGAGCCGCAAATTCCGTGGATGAATGCGCGTTGAGAGTGCATTGGACTGTTTTCGTCCCCTGATGCGCCTCCTCCGACCACTTCTCATCCTTTCTGCGGCCACCACTCTTGCCGCAGCTCAGTCTCCCAAGCCGGAACTGATCTCCCCGCAGGTCAAAGCCTCGGTGGACAAAGCCGTTGCTTGGCTGATCCGGCAGCAGAAATCGGCCGGCTTTATCGTGGATGAAAAAACGGACGCCAAGCCGAAGCGCGGCGATCTGCCCTCCCACAGTGCGGCCATGACATCGCTCGCCCTCATGGGCCTGGCCTCCGTGGGGCATATGCCTGATGACCCGACGCCGGAAGGCATCGCCTGCGGCAAGGCCCTGCGATTTGTCGTGGAAGGCGTGGAGCCCGATGAAAACGGTTACCTCGGGCGCAGCGACCGCTCACGCATGTACGGCCATGGCATCATCTCTCTCATGATGGCCGAAATGATCGGCCATGCGCCTGATGAAGCCACGGACAAACGTCTGCACAAACAACTGGAGGGCGCGGTCAAGCTGATCATTCGCTCCCAGCAGGTGCCCAAGAGCGAGGCCAACCGCGGCGGCTGGCGCTATGAGCCAAGCTCCAGCGACAGCGACATCTCCGTGAGCGTCTGGCAGGTCATGGCGCTGCGTGCGGCCAAAGACGCTGGTTTTGAGGTGCCCAAAGGTGCCATCGACAACGCCGTGGCCTACATCAAACGCAGCTATCGTGTGGAGCGCGACTCCAACGGCAATCCCAAGAGCGATGCCGCCGCCTTCAGCTACGAGCCCTACGGCGGCCGCCAGACCTTCTCCACCACTGCAGCCGGACTTCTCTCCCTCCAGGTCTGCGGCCAGTATGAGACCGCCGAAGTTCTCGGCTCTGCCAACTGGCTGCTCAAATCCCCGCCCGAAATCAATGAGCCCTGGTACTTCTACGGCTGCTACTACTACGCCCAGGGCATGTACCAGCGCGGAGGCGACTTTGCCGCCACCGCCCGCCAAAAGACCGAGCAAACCCTCATCGCCGCCCAAGGTCAGGACGGCAGTTGGTATCCGCGCAATGGCAACGAGAAGAGCGCCGGAGCCGTGTATGCAACGTCGCTGGCGTTACTTAGCCTGAGCGTGCATCATCACTTTTTGCCGATTTATCAGAAGTAGGGGGCTAGTGGTCAAGGCGAGCCACGCTGGCTAAAACGTCCTCGTCCTCCCACTCGATAAAATGGCTCCGCCAGGGGAAGAAGTGGCAGGGAGTTGCATCACGTGGAAGTCATCAGGCCAGACAGGGGGAGGGAGCAGTTTTGGCAGTGCTTTTTGAGAGGGTGACAATCTTTTTGCAAAGAAGCAGAGCGTGCTGAGGCGACCCTCAAAACCAGCAAAACCAACGAAACCAGGGGGGGGAGGGTTCCTTTTCAAAGGTGGAGCGTTTTTCTATCGGCTCGCGAAGCAGCCCCCCCAGTGGCGGTCCAGAGCAGCGCGTGCCGCAGGACTGGTCAGGAACCGCTGTGCGGGTCCGTAATTTCGGGTCTGTGCTGCCCGCAGGCGCTCAAAAAGGTCCGCGTCCTTGGGGCCTTCGACAGCAGAAATCGGAGTCGTTTGGAAAGAGAGTATGCAATGTGGAAGCAGCCAGCGTTCGGGCGAAAGATTCCAGAGACGCGTAGCGCATCCCTGCCATCCAGAGTTTCTCAAGCAGCCATGCTGCTGCGAAGACAGTATGCCCGCCTCACAGGGAAACACCCTGCTTCTATTTGCTACTAGAAGACCCGTCCGAACTTACCCTTCGCAGCCGGGGTACAATTAATATCTTCAACTTTGTGGGAAAAGCTCAGCCCGGAGGTCCGCGCTACCGGCTCTCTTTGTGCTGGATCAGAAGTTGTCGGCAGGCTATGAAAATGCCCCCTCCCTACTTCAGCTTCGCCGCAATCTCCCGGAACGCCTTCGAAGACGCCGACTTCTCCGCATCCTCCAGCGCAATGGGGTGGCCCTCGTCGCCGCATTCGCGCACGTGCATCTCGATGGGGATCTGCCCCAGCAGCGGCACACCCAGGCGCTTGGCCTCATGCTCTCCGCCGCCTTTGCCAAAGATGTGATACACCACCCCGTCGCTCGGGCACAGGAAGTAGCTCATGTTTTCGATGATGCCCAAGATCGGCACATTCACCTTCTGAAACATGCCCACCGCCTTGCGTGCATCGATGAGCGCCACCTCCTGCGGCGTCGTCACGATCACCGCACCGTCCAGCGACACGGTCTGCACGATGGTGAGCTGGATGTCCCCCGTGCCCGGTGGCAGATCCAGCACCAGCACATCCAGATTGTCCCACGCCACCTGCCGCAGAAACTGCTGCGTGTAGCGTGTGGCGATCGGTCCGCGAACAATCACCGGCGAACCATCATCCAGCAAAAAGCCCATCGAGATCAGTTGCACGCCAAACTTCTCAATCGGCACGATCTGCTGCTCGTCATTCTGATACGGCCTCTCGTCCGTGCCAAACATGTGCGGGATGCTCGGCCCGTACAAATCACAGTCACACAGGCCTACACGCAGACCGCTCTGGCTCATGGCGATGGCCAGATTCGAAGCCACGGTGCTCTTGCCCACGCCACCTTTGCCGGAGGCCACAGCGATCACTTTCTTCACCCCCGGAATGCTCGATTTGCCCAGCTTTTCAGACGCCGT
The DNA here is from genome assembly GCA_027490195.1 of Verrucomicrobiaceae bacterium. Taxonomy (GTDB): domain Bacteria; phylum Verrucomicrobiota; class Verrucomicrobiia; order Verrucomicrobiales; family Verrucomicrobiaceae; genus Prosthecobacter. The sequence goes on from JAIXYN010000078.1 coordinate 29,620, forward strand.
CACGCCCGCTCCCGGCGGGTCCTTGATATCAAAATTCAGCTTCACCTCACCGATACCCGCCACCTTGTTCAGCACATCCATTGCCTGCTCATGAATGAGGCGCGGGATGTTCGGATCACGCGTCGCCACCGAGATGTCGATGGTCACATTCTTGCCTTCAATCTGAATGCCCTTCACTAGGCCAAACGAGATGATGTCGCGGCTGAAACCAGGATAGCGGACGTTGCCAAGGGCGGTGCGGATGTCTTGTTCGGTGGGCATGGGAGTTGGGATACGTCTCAACTAGCGCGAGAAGTTAAAAGTGAAACGATTTTTATCCTCCTCTTGCTCTTACCCCTGCTCTTACGCCCCATTTGTCCTGGGTCGCCGAGCTTCCTCCTCCTCGAACTCGTCCTCGATCCTACCACCCCGCAAAGCCCCCAGTACCGAGTCCACGACGAGCCTCCGCGTCCAGTCTTCTTCGTAGTGTCATGAAGATCGCCGCGCAGGTGACGGTGAGCGTTCGGCGTGTGCAAGTGAGGCTGTGCAGCGCGTGTCCGCTGCGGGATGTGTTCGCCCACTCGCACGGCAGATTACGAGCGTTGAGTTGAGAGGAGCGCGCGAGTGAATGGATGGATGGATGAACAACGCAAGGAAAGCCCATGCCCTCGGGCACAGCTCAGGGAGCAATAGGGGCTTCTACAGGTCTGAATCGAGCCGAAAAATCCATCACGAGCGCATTCTCAAATGGCCAGACCCGATCATAGGGATGACCTCGCTTGAGTCCCTCCTCAAAAAGACGCCTTTTTACATGGAGTGTGAGAAATGCGGGCCGGGCCCCCTGATTTTTACCGCAGAGTTGGGAACGCCGCAGAGATGGGTTCTGGAAAATCCCTGCGGCGTTCCAGCCTCTGCGGTGTGCCCATCTTTTCAGTTCCTCCCCAATCGATGTCACCCTGCCTAGCTCCCTGCTGCTCGCTCACCCAGGCCCTCGCCGCCTACCTGCCCCGCCTCTCCGCCGCACGAGCCACTACCTCCAGGCCTCCGCGCTCCTCCTCATCCCCGTGCTCATACTCTGCACCTTCATCGCCCCAGCAGGGCGCATTTCTTACAGCCTCCGGCTGCCTATCTTCGCAGCGCAACGGTTCTTGTCATTCGGCCAGCGCTGGCCAACCCCACCCAGGTCAATGAGCAGGAGCATACCGCGTGCGTACCGGCGCCCCCACTATGGCACCGCAACCGTTTGCCAAGACTGGTTGTCATCATTCGGACGGCCTTTGTTCTGGATGACTTTACCGTCCTCGCCCACATCCAGCAGCAAACCGCTTGATTGAGATTTGAGCCGCCGGTGTTTTGGCCGCCCCACCCAGGTCCAGGAAGAGTTGAGGTCTGCGGTGGCATTGTAAATGATGATCGCGCCCCCCGGTTCTTTGGAGTTGGAAGTCACATTGAGCACACACTCACTCTGGACGTTGAACACCTGCATGCCGCCACCCTTCTGAACAAAGCGCCACTGCTGACTGGGGCTGCCGTCATCATCGGCCACCACCACCCGCGCTCCGGAATCCGCGCTGCCGCCTTCGACAGCCAGCACCTTGCCGGTCTGCACTTGAACGATTTTGTATCTCTTCTCCTGGGGGATCGGGAGTCCCGAAAGCTTTTCCAAAGCCAGCAAGGGCACGGAATAGTCTTTCAGCACAGGCTTGACCAGCCCATGCCATTTGCGGATAGGATTCATGCGCTTGTCTTTGGCCAGCACCTCAATCCATGCACGCCAGGCGGGATAGTACAAGGGGTGCTGCTCCGTGATTTCCTTGAGCAGGCTGAGCTTCTCCTGGCCGGAGGTGCCCGCCGCCAGCCAGCAGAGCCTCTCCGCCTTGCGGAAGGCCGCTTCATCGACACGCGCGTCCGTGTGCAGCTTCAGGAACAAGGCATGCGGCCCCCAGGGGATCAGGATTCCCGGATGCTCATACGACTGCTCCCAGCCCGAAATGTCATTACCGATCAGCCATTGGCCACCGGGCGCCAACTGCAGATAAGCGCAGTGCCCAGGCTGACCTGAAGGCATGGAAGGGGCACCGTTTGCCTGGGCCACCCCAACGGCAAAGCGTGCCACCGTGCCGCAGACACCGCCGAACTGACGCATGCTTTGCAGGGTGTAGGGATGCCCTTCATAAAACTGTAGCGAGTCGGTGAAGAGACTGACTCCGTTGTTCGGGTTCACATCTTGATAAGTGATCAAATCCGAAGAATCGAACACCTTCTTCCAGGTGCGGTAGGGCTGCACGTCCTTGTCTGCGCGTGCCCACTGCAGCTCGTCCGGCTTGGCCCAGGTACCCGCCACAAAGACCATCTGCCAGGCAGGCAATGAATTGAAACAGGCGAACAGCTTCTTCTCAGCATGCGCCGTTTTGAAATCATGGTACATCGCCAGCGGATCGAGCGGCGTCTTGCTGTCTCCCCACCAGATCACGTCCTTGGCGTAAGCGGCGGCGGTCCCCACAGCAAATCTCCGCCACAGGCCCTGCTGCCGGCAGGCGGGGTCATCCGTCCAAATCTGGTGCAGCACCGCAATGGCCCGCGTGGCGGCATCCGGAGTGTCTGGCAAGGCTGTGAGCAGATCCTCCAGCAACACCGTGTCTCTGAGCAAGGCAGCGCGGAATCTGCCCGGCTGCCCTCCTTCCAGTGGCACCTCTGCCAGCGGCTTCCCCAGCAATGACTCCAACCGCCACCCCGCGAGAGCGCGGAGCACCTCCGGATCTTCGGCACGCACCTTTTCAGCAGTAATCGCAGGCGGCAAGCTGGTGCCAGCAGACGTCTGCGCCAAGGCCTGCAGAGAGACCGAGGCGATGAGGCACATCAGCCAGGCCGCAAGCCGGCAACGCAAGGGCAAGGTGGAAGTCAATTCAGGAGTACGCATGATGAATGGAGTGAATGTCTCGTTCTAATGAGTCAGTGCATAAAACACAATGTTGATCCCCAGCGGATACGCATGCTTCTCCGACACATGGCTGAAATACCACGGATCACTCTGCTCCTGCTCCCACCCGTCGCCAAGATCATTGTTCAAGCAAATCAGCATGACCATGCGGCCACGATCATCAAACACCGCACGAAAGCGCGGTGTGGCAGAGTCCTTGCGGATTTCGTTGTACATCTTGGTGCGACCAAGCTTTCGCATCTCCGCCCAGTACACATTGCTGTGCACCTGCGGCGGTGAAGGCAGATCATACACACAGTGAAAGATGGGATGCTCCGGCTTCAATTCCTCAAAGCCGCGATCCGGCCAGATTTTCTTAAACACAGGCTCAAACCCCTTCCACTCATCCCCGCCCCAGAAATCATCGATCATGATGAAGCCTCCATTCAGCATGTACTCGCGCAGCACCCGAGCCTGCTCATTGCTGATGTTCATGTGACCCGGCTCGGAGACATAGAGGAAGGGATGATGACGTAGCTGCTCGGCATCAATGTCGAGAATGACCGGATACGGATTCACCTGCACCGACGTGAGCTGATGAAGTCGGAAGGAGAAATTCAGATCAGCCTCCGGATAATCCGCCGTCCAGCGCCCGCCCCGGCGAAAGGGATAGCACAAACGCGCAAAGGTAAAGACATCCTCCGGCAGCTCGTCAGACACCTTCCACACCGGCGCATTGTGCCCGTAGTGCCGCCAGCCTTTGAACTGACGCGCATCCTTCGGAAACTGCACCACCCTGCCCCGGTAGGTGGCGTGGCGAACCTCCGGCACTCCCTGAGAAAGCGAACTCCGCAGAGCCAGGAGCCCAAGGCACGGCAGTAGCCATTTCCAAAAATTCATACCCCTCTTTTACCCGAGGCGACTAATCAAAAGCCAGACCTTTTTTTACCGGGCTCAGTCAGCCAAAAGCTTGTTCACCGTGTAATATGCCATGCGATGCCACAGCGCTGTCCCATCCCGCGCCTTTAGCTTTGGCAGCTCAAACTCATGCACGTAGCCAGTGCGCAACTCCGCACAGAGGACCTCCAGCACCAGCCCATCGTCAGACAGCTTCGCACTGGAGATAGCCAGCGGCTTCGCATCCAGCTCATCCCCACCATACTTGCTATGAAAGGGATAGGTGTAGCTCTGCCCAGTAAGAGTGCCCACGCTCGCCTTGTCCACCGGCAGCGTGAAGGTAAAGCGGAAGCCACTCTTGATGATTTCCATCTTCTGCACCTCCAGCGGCGTCTTCTTCGTCCACACCACGCGCTGCAAACCAAAGGGCCTGTTCCCCTTGCTGTTCCACCCACGATTCGACTGCCCCACCACCAGCGAGCCGTCCTGCAAAAAATTCAGCCCCAGCGACGCGCATTGCAGCCCATCCACAAAGGGAAAGCACGCTCCCTGATACTCAGCGCCCACCTTTTCCAGAAACACGCGGTTCACCCCACTCAGCACGAACTCGCCCAGAAACATTTGCTTCTCAAACGGGCCAAACTTGCCGCCGCTCTTGTCGCACGCGATCCCCGTCCCGCTCTGCCCCATCTTCACATACGGCAGCCATACCGCAGGCGGCGTGTAGCCCTGCACCGTCTTCATGGCCTCCGCCACCGTGATGCCGTCTGGCTGCTTCGCCGCGATCTTCACCGGCGACTCCGGGCGCATCGCATCAGGAATCGATTCCGCATGCGAAAAGTAGGCCCCCTTACGCGCATGCATCAGCGGCGTCGTCGGCATCCAGTTGCCCTGCTGATCCGTGATGAAGATGTCGCCCTCCGCATTCTGGCCAATGCCACACGGGCTGCGAAAACCCGCACACCACGGCTCCAGCTTGCCCTCCGGCGTCATGCGCACCACCCATCCGCGCCACAGCGGATGCTTCTCCTCATCGCCCGCGCCCTTCCATGCTTTGCCCATGCTCGAGTTCAGCGAGGTGTACAGATTTCCCTCTGCATCAAACACCGGCCCATACGCATACTCATGGTATGCCCCCGAGACGCCCCAGCCCGTGGATGCGCTGAGATACTCGTCCGCCTTGCCGTCGCCATCCACGTCCCGCAGCTTCGTCACTTCAGCGCGCTGCGTCGCATACAGCGCCCCGTCATGCCAAGCAAGACCCAGGATCTCATGCAGCCCGCTCGCGAACAGCTTGAACTCCGGCTTCGCCACATCGCCCGGATTTTGCGCAATCCACACCTCACCCTTGCGCAGTCCCACCGCCAGCCTGCCATCCGGCAGCACCGCGATACCGCTCGCCTCAAAGTTCACCCCCTTTGGCAGCTCATAAGTTTCCGTGCGGTAGTAGTCCGACTGCTCCTGCGCGATGGCTGAAGATGCCATTAACAAAAGCGCGAGAGCGAGGTAGGGCGCTTGCTCCCGCAAGCGCCGCCGCAGGCCGGAAACGCTTCGTTGACGGGTTTCGACCTTCGAAGGCTCTATGACCTCATGCTGCGGGCTGAGGACAGCCCGCCCTACCTGAAACTCCATCACCATGACAAAACCTCCTTTGTTAGCTTTCCGTTTTTGCTGATCACATGCTCAAAGCAACCCTTCACCGGACGCAGCGTGTCCTCCACCGGCTGGCCATTCTCCCGGTAGCGAAACGTCGGCACCCCATCCTTGCTCAGCGTATAGCCGCCATAGACACGCTCTCCAGTGGCCGCAGGCAGCGCCTTCACATCCGTCCCCAGCGGCTTGATCGGCGGCATGGATCGATCCTGCCAGTTGCTCATCGCATCCAGGAATCGGCCTTTCCAAATCACCGTCCACTGGCTCGTCTTCGCATCAAACAGCGCATTCAGCCCGCCCGGAAAGCCCACACCAATGCCATGCGTGCCAGCCCCTTCGATGAAGCTGCGGAAGACGATCACACGCTTTTCCACCTCAGGCTTCAACTCAAAATCCTCCGAAGACATCAGCCCCTCCGGCAGCGGCTGACCTTCGACTTCACGCAGATAAGTCCAGATACTCTCAATCTCCTGATCTGCTTTTTTGCGACCCACAAACATCGGCGGCATCACAGTCCCCGGCTGCGTCACCTGCGGATTCAGCAGCAGCTCCTTGAAATACTCCGGCTGCAACCGCTCCGCCGTATGCGTCAGCCGGATGACCGGCGGGCCCAGCGATTTACGTTCCTTCAGTCCATGGCAAGACACACACGCCAGCCCCTTCGCACCCAGCAACTGACGCCCCGCCTCCGCGCGATGGTGCTTGGCCAAACCGCTGACATCAATCTCAAACGGCTTCTCCAGCGCATCCGCCTCATTCAGCCACGCGATCATCATCTCCGTGTGCTCACGCCCAAAGCTGGGCATGTGCGTATCCATGTAAGGCCGCACACTGCCATCCTTGCCCCACAGTACTTTTTCAAACCAACCCCGCGTCAGCTTGCGCCCCACCTTGTCCAGATTCGGCGGCAAATTTCCCAGTTGGCCCAGCGACTCCGCCGTTGAATCATTCACGCCAAAATACTGCGCGCGCGGATCCTCCGGCCCGCCTTTGCCATCGCGGTCATGGCACGCGTAGCAGTTCAGCCGCGTCATCTGCCAGTCCACTTTCTCCTGCGCCGTCAGCTTCGGCACCTCCTCCTTCTGCACCATCGTCAGCGCTAGTTTGAGCGCACGCTTTTGCAGATCATTCAAATCAAAGCGCGGCGAGCCCGAAGGCTGCTTCTCCGCGAGACATCCTTTGTCCAGCACCAGGTCTGCCACCCGTTTTGTAGTCCCGGCTTTAGCCGGTTCTGGGGTTCCAGATAAGACCGGGACTACTGAACCCATCTTGTGACAAGCCACACAATTCATCTCCTGAAAAATCTTCCGCCCTTTCTCCACCCCCTGCGCCGGGATCTTCAAAGCCGCACGCGCCGCTGCCTTCTCCTTAACACGCCCCACATGCAGATAGGCAGCAATGTCAGACGCCTCTTGCGCCGAAAGCCGCATGTCCGGCATGCGCCCTGAAGGCCGCACCGCCAGCGGGTTCTTCAGAAAATGCGACAACGCTGTGAAGTCATAAGCATCCGCCAGCGCGATTGGCACGGACGCATTCCCCGGCTTTTCAAACTCCGCATCCGCCGCCACCTTCGGTGGTCGCACATCCTTGGCAGGCTCATGGCAGGCCACGCAGCCAACCTTGTGGTACAGTTCCTTGCCGCGTTCCACATCCCCAGCAGGCACCTTCGGCAGGGCCTGGTTCAGGCTGCTGAGATACTCCACCAGCGCCTCCACCTTCTCTTCATCACCTTCCGCCCCCGCAAACAATCCCGGCATCTGCGTGCCCTTCTTCCGCGACTGCGGACTGCGAATCATCTGCCACAACGTGTCGGGATCAAGCCGCGAACCCACCGCACTCAGATCCGGCCCCGCCTTGGGCTTCAGCCGTTCTTCCCATGCCTTTGGCACCGCATGGCAGGTCGTGCAGTTCAGTTCCGCCATCAACAGCAGCCCACCATTCACCAGCGACTCATCTGGGTCCTCTGGAATGTGAAACTGATCAAACGTGTAAACAAACGCATGATTGATCGGCTCCGCCTGCAAAGGATGAGAGAGCGCTGGCGACGTGCTGATAAGAAAGGACGCCAGCAGCAGTGCTGAATGACGAAACCAGAATGAGGAATGACGAACGAATGACGAAATTCGAATGACGAACGAGGGCATGATTTCGGATTCCGGCATGGGTTGTTGCTTCGTCATTCTGAATTCTGGTTTCGTCATTTGCCCGCTCTCAAACGCCCATACGCGTTCTTTCCTGATCCAGCGCCTTGATCCACGGCGCAATGAAATGGCCCGAATCATGATACGTGCGGCCGGAGTACATGTGCTGATCAATGACACACGGCTCGTTAACGTAGATGCCGCCGCAGATTTCGAGGTCAAATTTGCATTTGGCGACGGTGGCCATGCGGAGGCCTTTCACAATGTCCGCACGCGCCGGGATTTCCACGCCGTGGCACACGCTGGCGCAGGGCTTCTTCTGCTCCCAGAACCATTTCGTGATGCGCAGCAGGTCAGCGTCTTCACGGATGTACTCAGGTGCCCGGCCACCGCTGAAGAAGATGCCGACGTATTCTTCGGGATTGATGTCCTTAAAGGCGATGTCGGCATCAATGCTGTAGCCTTCCCACTCCTTGGTGATAGTCCAGCCGGGCTTGATTTCGTGCAGCACCATCTGGTATTTCCGTTTTTCCGGCGCGGCGACGACGGGCTTGTAGCCGCCTTCGATGAGACGATAAAAAGGATAGAGCGTGTCAACGGTTTCGGTGGCGTCACCGACGATGATAAGGACTTTGGCTTCGGACATGGTGTGTAGTGTGGTGGTTAAAGTTAGTTGTTTGGGTTAATCTGTCTCTCTGAAATAGAAAATGCCTTTTTCTTGGTCGATCCAAATTTCGGGAACGGAACAGCCAGGCTCTCCTACATGCAGTCCTCGCTTGAGCGTTCCTGGGTTAAACCAAGGCGTTGGCTTGAGCATGGAATTCTCCACGTAATCAACATGATCAACTTGTTCGACTGAGGGCTTCTCCTGGTTCGGCATGCTTTTATCATGCCATTTCAAGACTTCAGCGACATGCTGCTCACAAACCGAAACCGGGGCCTCAAATCGCACCAGCAACTCGAAGGCAAATCCAAATGAATAACGCGCGACATGAATTTTTTGCGCGGTGCTCGGGAATGGGAACTGGATGCCTTGTTTGAGAGCTTCATCACGCGACATTGGCACATCATGGCGCTCAATCGTCGGCCTGGCACATCTGGCAGCAGTCATCGCGAAAAACACGATCACTGCCATCAATGTCCAAAGTCCCCAATGCCTGAATTTGTAAGTCATCATTTGATGATGATCACATCTGCGTGACGATTGAATCTAAATAATCTCTACCGCGCACGATTTCCGCCGTCGTTTCTGCGGCGGTCGGCAGAATGGGAATGCCACGTGGCGTGGGGTGCATGAAGATCTCCGTCGGCCCGGTGAAGTTGATCGCCTTCAGCGCCTGCAGCAGCGGCTTCCAGTCCAGCTTGCCACGCCCGGGCATCTGCTGCAGTTCCTCCGCCTTCGGCATCGCCTTGGAGCAGCTCATGCCATACTCCCAAGCATAGAAGAGCGTCATCTTCTGGCCGATGTGTTGGATGAGGTCCGCCTGCAGCGCTGCATCCTGCGGCAGATGATACGGCGCAAATGCAATGCCGATGCCCGGCGTATCACGAATGCCATCTGCCAGCCAACGCAGTGAATCCGGCGTATCGATCAGATTGTTGATATGGTTCTCGATGCCAAGCGTCACACCATTCTCCGCAGCCAACGCCGCATGCGGCTTCATTTTCTCCACGAAGGCCTTCACGTTCAGCTTGAGCTGTTCCGGCGACACCTTCCAGTCCCCCGCCCCACCCGCCACGATCAACGAGCCGCCCATCTTCTTCACAAAACCAATCTCCTCCGTGAGCTTGAACGGCCCCAGATCATAACGCGTCGTGCCGCCAAAGCTCAGCCCCTGGTCCTTGAGCATGGCCGCAAACTTGTCATGGCCGATGGCATCCACCTCCTCACGCTGCGTGCCATGCTTCTTCGGCCACAGCTCAATGGCCGTGGCCCCCGTCTTCTTCACTTCCGGCAATATCTCAGCCAGCGGCAGGCTCCCATACATTGAAGAAGCCAGCATGTAATTTAGCTTCCACGGCACCTCCGCCGCACACACAGGTGCAACGGCAAGCGCAGACAATGATTGCAGGAAGCGGCGTCGGTTGGTCATGCGTGATTAAACGCCACCATGGCCAGCACTTCATTCAGACTTTGAATTACCTTCTTCAGGTTTTGCGGCAGCTCTTTGCAGCCCCCATTATCTATCTTGCACACGCTCAAGCTGCGCACCCAGTGCGGCCAGCTTGTCATCCAGGTGCTCATACCCACGATCAATGTGATAGAGGCGATTGATCTCCGTCTTGCCCTCTGCCACCAGCCCGGCGAGCACCAGCGCGGCTGACGCACGCAGATCGGAAGCCATCACCGGCGCGCCCTTCATCTGGCTGCCACCACGAATACGCGCAGTCGCCCCCTGAAGATCAATATTAGCCCCCATGCGCTTCATCTCAGCGCAGTGCATGAAGCGCTGCGGGAAGATGGTTTCCGTGATCGTGCTGGTGTCATTGATCACACAGGCCAGCGCGCACATCTGCGCCTGCATATCCGTGGGAAATCCAGGATAGCAGAGCGTCGTGAGATCAAATCCCTTGGCGTTCGGATTCGGCCGCACCGTGATGCTGTCCTTGGTGATGTCGATGGGGAAGCCGCATTTAATCAAAGCATCCGTGACAGCCTTCATGTGTTCCGGCATGACGCGCTTAAGCGTCACCCCCTCGCCGAGCATCGCACCCGCCACGAGGAAGGTGCCTGCCTCGATCCGGTCCGGGATGACGGTATGTTCAGCGCCGTGCAGTTCCTTCACGCCTTCAATGGTGATGCGGTTCGTGCCTGCGCCTTCGATCTTCGCCCCCATCTTGACGAGGAAGTTTGCCAGATCCTCCACTTCAGGCTCAGCCGCAGCGCCTTCAATAGTCGTGACGCCTTTGGCAAGCACAGCGGCCATCATGACATTGTCTGTGCCCAATACGGTTGATCCATGCTTGCCCATGAGATTCATCGGCCCGCCCTTGAAACCCTTTTTGGCGTTCACAAAGATGTCGCCACCTTCCACGAGGATTTGAGCACCCAACGCTTCGAGTCCTTTAAGATGCAGATCGACCGGGCGATCCCCAATGACGCAGCCTCCCGGCAGTGAAACCGTGCATTTCTTCAGACGTCCCGTGAGCGGCCCAAGGACACAGATCGACGCACGCATTTTGCGGACGAGATCATAAGGCGCCACAGACTTGATCTTCTCCGCCTTCACCACCACCACGCCGCTGGCGCGCTCGACCTCGGCACCCAGTTCGCCCAGAATGCGGACCATGTAGTTCGTATCGCTGAGATCCGGCACGCGGCGGATGGTACAGGTGTCCTTGGTCAGCAGCGTGGCCGCGAGAATGGGCAACGAGGAGTTCTTAGAGCCGCTGATGTTGATGCGGCCCTTAAGAGGTGCGCCGCCGTGAACGATGAGTTTTTCCATGTATAAATGCTTTGTGCTGCGGAATGAGACCCTGGCAAGCCATTCTTCGATTTCCTCACACAAGAATGACCGATTGAAAAAAGTTCTTGTCCGTTCGGATTACATGCGTAATCCTAGGATCACGTTTGTAATCCGCCCATGCCACGCCGCGCACCCACTCCCCCAGCCCCGAAGATTTCCGATGCCGAATGGACCGTCATGAAAGTCCTGTGGGAGCGCGGCACCAGCACGCTTGCCGAAGTGGTCAAAGATCTTGAAGGCCGCCTGCACTGGAAGCCCCGCACCGTGCAAAGCCTCATCCGCCGCCTCACGGACAAAGGTGCCCTTGCCGTCGAAACCGTGGGCCGTGAATTCCGCTACTCCCCCGCCGTGGCCCAGGACCATTGCCAGCACGAAGAGAGCCGCAGTTTCCTTGATCGCGTCTTCAATGGCCGCCTCACCCCCTTCGTCGCTGGACTCATGGACCGCGAAGATGTCTCGCAAGATGACCTAGCCGCGCTGCGTGAAGTGCTGGATCAGGCCGAGAAGAAACTGAAAAAATAGTCCGAACCATGAATGCCGACTCCCTCCTCCACTGGCTGCTGCGCACCTCGCTTGAGGCCAGCCTTTTGATTCTCGCCGTGCTGGGGCTGCGGCTGATGCTGGGCACCCGCCTCAGTCCCGCATGGCGTATCGGCCTTTGGATGGTAGTCGGTGCCAAGCTCATGCTTCCCGCCTTCATCCCCGCAGGTTTCGGCCTCGGCGGCTGGATGCAGCACAAAACAGCGCCCGCCATCACCCAAACCGCAGCCGCCAGACCCGCTCATCAGCCGGTGGTATCCACACCACTTTCATCAGCCACGGCTCCTCGGGTCTTTCAACCTTCGTCATTCGACCTTCGGCATTCCCTTCTCGCCCTTTGGCTAAGCGGCTCCGTCATCGTCCTCGCCGCAGCACTCTACCGTCAGCGCCGCTTCAATCTCTCCCTCCGCCAGCGCCCGCTCGCCACGGCACCCCTGCTCCGCGCCCTCATCGCCAGCCTCTCTCAAAAAGCAGGCATCCATGCGTCCACGCGCATCCTCCTCATGCCCGCAGGCACCACGCCCGCCGTCGTCGGCATCGTCCAGCCCAGCATCCTTCTCCCCGAAGATTGGGAGTCGCGCTTTGACGAGCACAGCCTGCGCCACGTCCTCCTCCATGAACTCCTCCACGTGAAGCAGCATGACTTGATCTGGAACTGGGTCGCCATCGCCGTGCAGGCGCTCCATTGGTTCAATCCCCTCGTCTGGTTCGTTGTCTCACGCTTCCAGGCTGATCGCGAACTCCGCTGCGATGCCGGTGCTCTCGCCATCCTCTCCCCCACCGAGCGCCTCGACTACGGCCACACTCTCCTCCGCATTCAGGAAACCTTTTTCGCACCACCGGCCATGGCAGGGTTGGCCCCATGTGTGCGCAACCACCCCACCCTGCGCCAACGCATCCACATGATCGCCCATCCAACCGCCCGCCAGCCAATGCTCCAACTGCTGCTCGTTCTCACGCTCAGCATTCTCGTTTGCTACTCATTCACGACCGCGCGTGCGGTGGAAAAAGAAGTCCCCGCCAAAGAGCGCACCCGCGAAGGCGCACCCACTCCAGCGGCCGAACAGCCCAAGACCACCCGAAGTGAAGCGGGCACTCCCGCTCGCACCGGCGAAGGCGACGGCGGCACCAGGAAAACGGGGATGCGCGAGGGCGACGGAGAAGGCAGCAGGAAGACAGGCGCACGCGATGGTGAAAAGCCACGCACGGGAGGTGAACGCGACGGCGAAGCCTCTCGCAAAACCGGCATGCGCGACGGCGAAAAGCCACGCGCAGGACGCGAAGGTGAAAAACCACGCACCGGAGGTGAGCGCGATGGCGAAGGCTCTCGCAAAACCGGCATGCGCGATGGCGAAAAGCCACGCACGGGAGATCGTGATGGTGAAGGCGGCAAAAAGACCAGCTCTCGCGATGGCGACAAAACCACCTCCTCCGGCGAAACGATCACACTCAAAGTCATCAAGAACGGCGAAGCCGTGATGGTTGGCGATGAAGAAGTCTCCATGAACCGCCTCCGCGGCCACCTCAGCACCTTTCTCCCCGACCACCCCGGAGCCAAGGTCATCGTGACCGGCGACGACAACATCCCACTCGGAGCCCTTCATAACACCGTCGATGCCGTCCGTGACAACGGCAATAAAAACGTCGGCATCAAGTCGGAGTAGGCGGGAGCCGAACAAAGATATTGGATGACACTCACGCCCACGCTGTCCGCAGCGTTTCGGCAATCATGACGGACTCCGCCACCAGCCTTCACTCAATGAAGTCTTCACCATTCGGCCTTCGTCATTCATTCGTCATTCTGATTTCCTCATTCGTCATTCCGCCGCCCGCACAAGCCTCGACTACCACTGAAGTCACCGCAGCAGTAACGAAGGCCGTCTCCTTCTACCACTCCCACGCGGCCTCCCACGGCGGCTACGTTTACCGTTACAGCGCCGACTTCACCCTGCGCGAAGCGGAAGGCATCCCCGCCCCCGACACCATCTGGATCCAGCCGCCCGGCACTCCAGCCGTCGGCATGGCGATGCTCGACGCATACGAGGCGACAAAGGATGCCACATGTCTCGCGGCCGCCGTGGCCGCAGCGCATGCGGTATCTCGCACGCAACTCGCCTCCGGCGGCTGGGATTACTCAGGACACTTCGATGCGAAGAACCGCGCATCCCAGCTCTATCGTCGCGACGCTGACGGCAAACTCATCGAGCGCAAAAAAGCACCGCAGGGCGAAGCCGGCTGGCACGCCTGGATCAAGCACCAGAACAAAAACAACTACTCCACCTTTGATGACGATGTCTCGCAGGCCGCCACACGCCTGCTTGTGCGGGTTGATCACGCCCTCGGCGGCAAAGATGCTGAGATCCAAGAAGCCGCCGACTTCGCCCTGAGCGCGATCATCGCCACTCAATATCCAGCGGGCGCTTGGAGCGCCAACTGGGACACCTGGCCGAGTTCACCGCCACCTCTCGCCAAGTATCCGATCAAACCCGGCAGCTATCCCGCCGACTGGCCGCGCAAGTGGCCCAAGGACTTCACAGGCTGCTACGTCCTCAACGACAACACTCACGCCACGCTGGTGAGCACGCTCCTCCTCGCCTGGCAGCTCCGTGGCGATGCCAAATACCTCGCTGCCGCAAAACGCGGCGGCGACTTCCTCATCACCGCGCAGATGCCCGATCCCCAGCCCGCCTGGGCCCAGCAGTACGATTCCGACATGCACCCATCCTGGAGCCGCGCCTTCGAACCCAGCGCCATCTGCGGCCGCGAAAGCCAGTCGGCCATGTGGGCTCTGCTCAAGCTCGCCGCAGCCACAGGTGACAAAAAATACCTCGCCCCTCTGCCACGTGCGCTTGCCTACCTGCGCAAATCATTACTCCCAAATGGCCAGATCGCCCGCTACTACGAACTGCAAACCAACCAGCCTCTCTACTTTGAGCGCGGCGAAGGCGGCAAAGGCTTCATCCTCACCTACTCCGACAAAAATGCCTCTTCCAACTACGGCTGGAAATGGGACAGCGAACTCGACTCCATCGAGTCCTTCGCTAAAAAAATCTCACGCGACGAGAAAGTCACCTCTCCCCGCACCGAAAAAGAACGCTGGTCATCCCCGCCCAACGAAGCGGACATCGCAACCATCTTGAGAGAACAAAAGCCCGATGGCTCCTGGCCCGTCACCGAGGACGAACGCAATTGGATGCGCGACGCGAGTGGCAAGAAAACGAAACCCGCCGGTGGTGTCATCTACAGCCTCGACTTCGTTCAAAATGTGAAAGCACTGAGCACCTGGCTCAAGGCGAAGCAGTGAGGCATTCCATTTGTTAACAAACATCCGCCATGAAGTCCCATCATTCACGTCCCAGAGCTTTCCATCTCTGCGTTCTCCTGATCTCTGGTGTGATCATCTGTGCCTCACCTCTCCCAGCCGCTGAGAATTACGAAAACCCCACTCCCTGGTCCTACCAGCGCATCCTGCGTCCGTCAGTCCCCGCCGTCAAAGACACCGCATGGTCAAAGGACGACATCGACCGCTTCATCCTCGCCCGCCTCGAAAAAGACAACCTCCACCCCATCGGCGACGCCCCACGCCTCACCCTCATCCGCCGCGCCTCCTTTGATCTGCGCGGCCTGCCACCCTCGCAGGAAGAGATCGACCGCTTTGTGCATGACGCTGCCTCCGATGATCTCGCCTTTGCCAAAGTCATCGACGCATTCCTCCAGTCCGAACGCTTCGGCGAACGCTGGGCACGGCACTGGCTTGATGTCGTGCGCTATGCCGACAGCGTGGGCCGCGTGTGGAATGCCCCGTTCCTCTACGCAGCACGTTATCGCGACTGGGTGATCGATTCACTCAACGCCGACAAACCCTACACCCGCTTCGTCGCCGAACAGCTTGCAGGCGATCTACTTCCCGCCACAACCGTCCTGCAAAAGCGCGATCAAATCGTCGGCACCGGCATGCTCGCGCTCGGCAGCATGAACCTGCAGGAAGGCAACTATGAGCAGCACCTGCTCGATCAAGTCGATGATCAAATCGATGTCGTCTCACGCGCCTTCATGGGCCTGACCTTGAGCTGTGCACGCTGCCATGATCACAAAACAGAGCCGGTGAGCCAGCAGGACTACTATGCCCTAGCCGGCATTTTTTACAGCAGCCGCACGCTCAGCGGCACGCCGAACCGAAATGATGAAGCCCGCGGTGGCTATGTCAGCGCAGAGGCGCTCGTGGATCTTCCCACCACGCTTGATGAAGCCGTCGGCCCACCATCCAAACTACCCGAAGGCATTCACTCCATGGATGACATTCGCGCCCTTGGAAATCCGAAGACCACCGTCCGCTACGATCACGACCCGCACTTCTGCATGGGCGTGATCGAAGGCGAGATCCAAGACTGCGAACTCGCCATCGGCGGCGATCCCAATGATCGCAAAGCTGCCCCAGAGCGCGGCAAGCTCGGCATGCCTGCCCTGCCCCCACTACCAAATATCTCACCCCATTCCTCTGGCCGACTCGAACTCGCCCAATGGATGACCCAGCCCACGCATCCCCTCACCTCACGTGTCGCTGTCAATCGCCTCTGGCAGCATCTCTTCGGCGAAGGCATCGTCCGCACCGTCGATGACTTCGGCATCACCGGCAGCGATCCCACCCATCCCGAACTTCTCGACCACCTCGCCATTCGTTTCGTCGAAGGCGGCTGGTCCGTGAAGAAAATGATCCGCACCCTCATGCTCACCCGCACCTACCGCCTCGCGAGCACCGGCAATCCTGAGCACCCCGACGCCAGCAACAAACTGCGCTGGCGCATGAACCCCAAGCGCCTCGAACTCGAACCCCTGCGCGACACCCTGCTGCAGCTCGCCGGAAAGCTTACGTTTGAGCGTCCTGAAGGCATTCAGGTGGTGGGAACAGGAGGCAAAGGGCGGCATGGCCTGACACGCGGACTACTCAGTCCCGAGGATCCTTTTCGCACCATTTATCTTCCCGTCGTCCGCGATAACATCCCCGAACTCTTCAGCACCTTCGACTTCCCCGGCCCCACCCAAATCAAAGGCCAGCGCGACGTCACCACCGTGGCCCCACAGGCGCTGTTCTTCATGAACAACTCGATGGTGGAAGAGCTGGCGGCTGAGATCGCGGTTAAAGCCGGGAAGGATGTGAAGGCAGTCTATAGACTGATTCTGGGCAGAGAGCCGACTTCTGAAGAATCTGCGGATGCCGAGGTTTTGAAACGTGAAACCGGCATTGAAGTGCTAGCACAGGCACTTCTGGGTACAGCGGAGTTCAGGTATGTGTTCTAATTGATTCCAATAATCAACTCCATGATCACGACTGAAGAAGACAATGACGAAGACCCGCCTTTGAATCCGCCAGCGATGGAAAGAGTCCTTCGTCGTGCGTTCTGCCTAGCAGCGGTGGTGTGCCGTTCATTCATTGATGAACCTGACAACGAACATTGCGCCAACCTGCAAGCTGCCATGAAGTCGTGGCTGCATGACATGGGGGCTGAGCAAGAACTTGAGCTGTGGGAAGCTGACTGCATCCATGCACCCCTTGGCAGCCTGGAACCCCAGATTCGAACCAATGCATCCTGGCTATCCGAAGGACTCGGCATCCTGGCATGGGCGCTCAATCTTCATGACCTAGCCCCGCATGATGAATGCATTGATCCACAGGAAGTGTCGAACGAACTCGACTTTCTTCATCCAGAGGCAGCCGAACTTTTTCACGAAGCTGAGCTGAGAAACACGGAAGAGACCGAATCCGAGTCCGACAAGGCATTAGCCATACACTGGCGTCTCAGACAATTCCAACTCGATGGCAGGCCGATCAACTTCGGCGAGTTTGCCAAAACAGCTTGGTTTGGCCCACTAAATATTGAGGAGGTTGCTCTGGTAGATGGTGACCTCTCCATCAACCGCCAGCCCCTTTCCAAGGCCTCCGCCGAGCATGTCTCCATTGCCATGAGCACAGCCCGAGAGCGCCATCGGGCATTCAATTGGCTGCTCGGGCACGAAGAAGTCTATTCCCAGGTCGATACCAGCACTTGAACTCATTCAGTTATGACCACCCGTCGTTCCATTCTCCAATCCACCAGCACCGGATTCGGCTGGCTCGCATTCAATGCGCTGCACCAGCAGTGGGCCAACGCCGCCGCGCCGCCGAAGACCCTCAATCCCCTCGCACCGAAAGAACCCCATTTCCCCGCAAGGGCCAAGCGCGTGATCTTCATGTTCATGCAGGGTGGGCCGAGTCATCTGGACACGTTTGACTACAAGCCCGAGCTCGCCAAAGCCGAGGCTAACAAGGAGCAGAAGTACATGGGCAGCGTGTTTGAGTTCAAGCCACGCGGCAAGAGCGGCCTCATGATTTCAGACGCCTTTCCCGAACTCGCGAAACACGCCGATGACCTCTGCATGCTCAACGGCATGCAGACCCGCACCAATGCCCACCAGATGGCCACCGTGGCGCTGCACATTGGCAGCGAGACCTTTGTCCGCCCCTCCATGGGCGCGTGGATCGTTTACGGACTCGGCACCCAGGCGGAGGACCTGCCCGGCTTTGTCACCATCAATCCCGCTGCCGATTCAGGTGGCGCGATGAACTACGGCTCCGCCTTTCTACCCGCCACCTTTCAAGGCACACGCCTGAGCAGCGGCGGTGGCGGTGTACCAGACCTGAGCAATGGCAGGCTCAGCGATGCGCAGCAGCGCAAGCAGATCGAGTTCATCCAAAAAGCCAACCGCAAGCTGCTCAGCGGCGATCCCGGCAATCCCGAAATCGAAGGTATTATCCAGAGCTACGAACTCGCCTACAAGATGCAGACCAGCGTTCCCGCAGTTCTCGATCTCGACCAAGAGCCGCAGCACATCCGCGAACTCTACGGCATCGACGATGGCAATACGGAGCGCTTCGGCACCCAGTGCCTCATGGCCCGCCGCATGGCAGAAAAAGGCGTGCGCTTCATCCAGCTCACCTCCCCCGGCTGGGATCATCACAACGGCCTGCGCGATAACCTCGCACGCCAATGCACCTCCATCGACAAACCCATCGCCGGATTGATCACCGACCTCAAGCAACGCGACATGCTCAAAGACACCCTCATCATCTGGGGCGGCGAATTCGGTCGCGGCAGCGGCTATGACAACGAGCCCTACAACGGCCGCGGCCACAACGGCGGCGGCTACACCATGTGGATGGCCGGTGGCGGCGTGAAAGGCGGCTTCACCTACGGCAGCACGAATGACATGGGGGACAAGGCGGAGACCGGAATCATCGGGACGCATGATCTGCATGCCACGGTGCTGCATCTGCTGGGCATGAATCACGAGCGGCTGACGTATCGCTATGCGGGAAGGAATTTCCGACTGACGGATGTGAGCGGCGAGGTGGCGAAGGCGATTTTGGCGTGATGGGTGTGGCGAAGCTCCGACCGTATGCCAACTTGACTATGCCATGCGGGCTCGGTGCCGCTGAGAGTCGGGCGGTTTGGCGAAGGTCGCGTTGGAACATGGGAAAGCAGGGGGCTGCAAACACGCCCAACCTACGTTAAGAGACACGAGCCGCTGCTAGCCGCCAATCGCCCGCTTCAGCAGATTCGCCGTGATGCGCTGCACTCGCGCATCCGTGCCATGCGGTCGTGAATAGTGGCTCCACACCGGCATGTGGCCCGGCGGCTTGCTCAAGCCCTGCGCCCACCAGATGGTGGAGGCATTGAAGATGAAGTTCCCTTTCGGACCATCGAAGATCACCGCCTGCCATTGCTGCGGATTACTCCCGCCCTGAAAGGCGGTGCCTGCGGCGACGATTTCGAGGCCGGGCAGGTCCTTCGGTGCATCCCCATGATACTCCCAGCCGATCATGCCTGGAATGGTGTCACCCTGCTTCATGCCGGTGCCTTCAAACACCCAGTGCGCGGGCTTGGTGCAGACCCAGTCGCCACCACCGTTCACGGGATCAATGTTGCGCACGCCCATGAGATAGCCTTCGTCCGGCCCGCGATGCGGATAAGGACCATGATCCTTCTCGCGATCCACCGCATACTTGTAGTCACCCCCGTACGGTCCGCCCCGGAAGATCCGCCGATTAGGAATGCCGTCGGGATTCGGTGAAAAAGGCGTGACCCAGCAGACGGAGTTGCCGGAAAGGAAGAGCAGATTAACGCCGACATCACGCATCTTCGCCACGCTGTCATGCTGGCGGATGTCCCAGTACTCGTCATGCCCGATGCTGATGAAGGCCTTGCACTTCAACCCGTGATCCGGGGTGATCATGTCGGCATTCGAACAGTAGGTCACATCGTAGCCTTCCTTCTCAAGCCAGTAGGCAGCAGGAAACTCAAAGCACAGCCACTCACCGCTGCCAACGGACTGCGGATTTTCGTAGATCTGCGCATACTTCGCATACGGACGATCAAAGCTCACATCCGACCACGGCCCCTGATTGCCCTTCGGATCCGTGTAGAGCGAATAATTGTCCGGCCACCTGTTGTAGGCCTGCCAGGTGTTGTCGCTGCATTGAAAAAGAATATCCGCCTTCCGGTCGTCGGCGACAATGAAAACGATGTAACTCTGCCAGTAAGGCTCATCCGGTGATGCGGGCAAAGTCGTCAGCCTGCCCAGATACACGCCGCTGACCCATTCCTGCGGAATCGTGAGCGTCGTCGTCTTCTCCCAGCGGCACTCGCGCAGCCTCTTCTCACCAATCTCCGGCACAGGCTGCTCCTTCCCCTCAAACGGCCCGAGTTCCGCCATCAAGCGCGCACCGCAGCCACCATAGTAGCCGGTGCGAAAGACTTCGATCTTGAAGCGCGCAGACGGCTTCGTGCTGACAAAAATATCAAGCGATTCGCCCGCCTTCACCGACTGCCGCGAGCAGTAGCCTTCGATCACCGAAGATCGAAAGCCCTCATTCTTGTCGAGGCGCATGCGGGTAAGCTGCCAGTCATGAGAACCAGGCTTGGCGTTTTCTGCGGAGATCAGAGACATCCCCAAAATACGCAACGAGACATCCGAGTCGATCAGAATTGAAACCACCAAACAGTTGGATGCCCAATGCGAAGCACCCAGCACCTGCATTCAAAAAGTGCAAAAAATAGATACCAGGCATGAATGGCACTTAAATAAGAGGCAGTTTCGTATCTTTGCGGCCCTCCAGTCTCAGTCTGCTTGAGCCCTGAAAGGGCGGCATAACGTAGCCCAAGGCAAGCGAGCTTCAGCGAGCGCCGCCCTGGGTTACCGCCAGCAATGCCGGGAAGCAAACCCAGCGCACTCATGACACACCAATCTCACCAGCAGCGCCTGCATGGAACTCCGCCGCGTACCCGTTGCCCCCAGAAGTCCACCAGCCATCGAAATCCACGAACCCTGTGCTTAATCAAGTGCCATTCATGCCTGGCTTCTTTTTCGTTTAATAAACTCGCTTAGCTAAGGGGCCTCTAAATAAATCTGGATCCCCTTTGGCCAAAGGGAAAGCATCGCTTTCAATAATTCGGCTAAACCATATGTCGAAGTCTTCGCAAGTCTCTGGCAGCCAAAGATGATCATCATTTTGAAGTTCAGCTGTTAGCTCATCAGTACAAACTACCATCTTCCATTGCCCATCTGAAATAAACCTTCTCAGCGCGAAACATGAGGGAGCTTTGGGCACTACGGCAAGTCTAAGCAAAGTAACTTCATCTGGAACTTGAAAACCTGCCTTCTTCTCAGTCTCACGAATCTCCTTTTCTACCATGATAAGAGTCGCTGGGCTATATATTCTGATCGGATATTGAAGCACTAGCATGCACTCATTGATATAGGCATAAAATTCCTTCAGGCAAAGAGGTAAAGGGGAACCGACAAATCGCTCCAATTCGGTGAGATCAGCATTGCCATAAGCGACAAGATTTTTGACATCCAGGACCGTTGTCTGGAATTGATCCCCTTTGCCTTGGAAGCTGGAAACAATCTTTACGCAGTCATCGAATTTTTCATGAGGATATATATCCTCATATTTATCCACCATTTCTTGGATCTCGTAAGCATAACGGGGAGCAAAAGAAGCATATCTCCGGATCTCATGATTGCGGGACAATATCAATGATGCTGCATTCATGCGGTAAATTTTTAGGGTTTGTAAGAGCGTCCAAATTTGAGAAGTTCGTCTGTTATTCTATAGCCTTTTTGAAGTTTTGCATAATCGCCCACGTATCCATCAATATCTATTGCTTTAAAGGTATGTCGAATGGTGCTGGGGGGAGCTGTAACCGTAAACTCAATGTCGGCATGGCCTGATTTACCTGGAATAGGATAAATAGCACTTATTTCTCCTGGCCATACCAGTTGGTAAAAAGTTGCCGGAAAAAGATGCCAGGCATTTAGTTGATTGACCGCATTCGTTTTTCGCCCACTTTTCGCCCGATGAAAACCGCCCAAACCTCTGATCGCCAAGCTCTCCCGCTCGAAGAACAGCTCGTCGGTGTCAATGCGAAAACAGGACTCTATCCCGGCGCGCGGTCGTGGTCGGGCGGCAGGTTTCGGGTTCTTGGCAAGGGGCCGCTAGAGTCTTATTGTTATCAC